>CAVPPY010000059.1:0-139522 GCA_963707245.1 Pirellulaceae bacterium | reverse complement strand
CAAGGTCATCAGGCATTTGGCAGCATGTACACAAAAATCAGTTTGATGACGCTTTGCCGGATTAAAGCCGGTCCAGCTTGCAGAGACCCCTTGTGGATGCAATCCGACAGAATCGAAGCCAGACTCCAACAATTCGCGGATCGCCTGCCGCTTGTGCTCATCCTTCAAATAGACATCTGCGTAGCCATCCGAACGGCTGCGGATGTAGACGAAGTCATCGAATTCGGTGTCTCCCGTAACGTGCTCGTTGGCGAGACCAAATCGTTTGCAGAAACGATCGAATGAACTCTCTTTCGTGAAACCCAGCGACGCGGGCACCTGGGTTGATACACTAATGACTAACGAAGAAGGAAATCTACCAGAACGATGAGAGGAAATGGGTTGTCGATATATGACCGCGAAATCGCTACCAGCCACCTCGTGTGACTCCGCTTGGTCCACAAGATAGCCGTTTATTCGACTACCCGACTTTACAAGCTCGTAACTGAATTGCGTGGCATCCGCGTCGGTGCTGCTACCCGAGAGAATGCCGAATAACAGCATAACAAGTCCCACAAAGAAAATACAGACGAATACCTGCAAGGGCCCACTCCAGGGCTGGTACTGCTGCATCGTGGTGGATGGTTCAACGATGAACAACACACACCCACCGAGAATTGCAATTAACGCCAAGGCCACCAGCGGCAGGTCCAGTCCGCTAGACGAGGGATGCGGTGGTTGTTGCCCATCAGCATGTGCTGACAGGGGATATAGAGGTTTTCCTGAGTCGCTTTGTGGATCATGTTTGTTCCCTAGAGACATAGCGATGGTCCTTGATCTTGACTGCCAAAATTGGATTCAGAGAGTGGCCGGGGCCGATTCGTTGCTCTATGCAACATCAATTTGATCTCAGCCGACATTTATCACATGGGGCGGGCCGAGGTACGATCTAGGATCCGAATAAACGTCAGTCTAACAAAGTCAATGCCCGAAGTTAATCAAGTCGGGCCGCTGGTCGTTGTCCAGCCTCCAATCTGGGCAGTGCTGAATCCCTACTGTCCGAACATATGGGCTCACGCCGAATCGTAAATGCATTGTTCTTCCTCGGAGTACCTATTCGTTGGAATAGCATCGACCATCGAAGCCCCCAAACAGGCCTAGTTTGCGAGCGAAGGAGTCAGCGAAAGAAACTCGTCGCAGATGTCATCTTGACTTCGCGGATGGTCGTATCCACCCACAGTTGAGTCTGCTTGAAGTAACCCAGGTCGAACCGACATTTGCACCTGAGCAACTGCGTAATGACACGCCCACATTGCGGTTGACCAAATCGCGGCAACCATCGAAATGGTGGCTCAGCTGGACTCGCGAAGCCCATGACTGGTCGCGACGGCATCATCGCCAATTCACGCTTACCGCGGCGGAATAACCTTTCCGGGTTTAGGCGATTGTATCAGCCGTAAAGGCCGGAATTCGTCCATTGGACTTCCGCAGCTCTAGGGAGGAGAATGCCACATTGGTATGATCGTGAGCGGCGGCTATCGGCCTCCTGCTTCGCTGCAGTTTGCGCCAGCGGCGTCCCATCCCTGGCCGAGCCAAATCCAGTTTGAACTGCGGTCGTCACCGCTTTTGCGTTCGCAAAGGGCGAGCTCTCTAACCCTAGCAAATGGTCGATAGTCAGCGGAGAAGAAATCCACTATTCTTGTCGGGCACCCGTAAGGTGATCGCCCCACCCGATCAGGCCAAATCCTGGCGGGCTGAGGCAGCATCCTACGAGTATCCCACTAGTACTCTTTTTCTAGCATCCATCACGCCACTACGAAAACCAGGAGCTACATGATGAAAAGAGTTGTTGCCTACGGGGCCTTGTTGATCGCCGTCTGCTTATGTGGAGTAGCGTTTGCGCAAGTCGCAGAATCTCAGACGAATGCCCATTACGAGCATCTCAGAATATTGGAGCCGCTAGTCGGCACCTTTGCTCCGCCTGAAGATGCCTTTGGAAATTGGGATGTTCTCGCAAAGAACAAATGGATCGGGGACAAGAAGATGATCGTTTTGGAAAATCATGCCAGAGCCGCAGATGCAAGCCCAGATACCGAAAGAAACATTTGGCATAATCGCTCATTCTTCTACTGGAACGAAAAGGAAGGACACATTGAGCATTTAGCGGTTCAGCCTAATTACGAGGGTGCGAGCGCGGGAACTGTCATTTATAAAGTGAGCCCGCTGAGGCGAGAGCGGCAAGTTCACTTTTTCCGTTTTGAGAGCGACCACCAGCACCGCCGACCTGAACGCGCAACTCTCGCTACAGCTGACCGATGACGCCTCTATTTGGAAATACAAAGGAAAAGATGCAGAGGGTAACCAAGTAGACGGGACCTTCAAGTTCACTCGCATTGCCTCACCTTCCAGTGGCCAGGATCATGAGACTTGCACCACAGAACAATTTCGTGCATTTGGGGATCGCTTGGTTGGGCGGTGGAAATCAGATGTTAAGTTCATCGCCGATTGGCCAGGCGAAGATAAGGGGCGTGGCGAGCGTGTTGTTGGTTTCGCAGAGTACTCTTGGAAAGCCGACAAGAATGTTATTCAGGGGGTTGAGAACGCCGGAAACGGAAGTGGTTGTTGGACCGTCCTAAGAGATCCGGTATTGAAGAAGATAAAGATTGTCATCGGAGGAACGGACGGTGGTCTAGTCGAAGCTGAAATGTGGCCAAAGTCAGAGAATGTCTACGGCTTTCGTATTACTGGAGGTGGGTTAGCGGATGGTCGCGAAAATGCAGGGTCAGGCGAGTGGGTTTTTTCTGAAGACGGCAAAGTACTAACGATGCAAGGTGAGATCACGCTCGCGGGAGAAAAACTAGATCCCTACAAGGATGTTTACACGCGGCTTAGCCCCAAAGCAGATGGAAAGTAAACTTCACGTCACTTAAGAGCGGAAGTGCTTAAGCGTTGAGTTTGCGTGCGGCTCCGAGAAACATCATTGGAACCGCACCAATACACCGCCGGGAAACACGGCGTAGTAGAGAATCTTCCTTAAACAAAAAAGAGCCCAATCATGAAGTTCCAATTTATCATTTCCATTTTCGCAATCCTGTTCATCAATTCGCAAATTTCTGCCCAGGAAAACCTTAAGGCCGCACCTTTTCTGGCGGCACTGGATGTATTCACCGGTACCTTTGAGGGCACGACAGTCATACCTACGGGAACGACAGATTCGGAAAGACTCGGCGAAGTCCAGGGTAAGAAAGTCACCATCGTAGAAACAACTCGCTGGGCACCAGGTAAGTGCGCTCAAGTGGTTGATGTTTCCTACAGGATTGACGGATCGGAGACGATTCTTGGTACAACGCTTTTTGGTTGGGACCAAATCAAAAAACAGATCACAACGACTCAATTCACTACACACAAAGGGGTTTGGAACGGCACTGTGGAAAGAGATGGCGACAAGTGGGTCTTCTCGTACGTAGGTGAAATTCCTCGACGGCAAGAAAGGTACGGGGAAGTGGGTCAAACATTTGAAGACGCCGATCATTACACTATGACCGAGACAGAGCTGACTCTGGACGGAAAGCCTCAGCCTGACGTCACGTGGCACTTCAAACGCCTATCGTAATGTGCCCCGAATAATCAATGATGATGGGAGGAACCAAGATTGCTGCCCGCCACGTAGCATACGAGTCTGCTTGCTGCGACTGGGCCCAACTGCAACTATCATCCGTAGCCCGCAACGTCTGTGCATAGTTGCATAGAGTAATGTCAGCTAACCTGCCGGCAGCCCTGGCTGCCGGCAAACTAAGTCCTTGCTTGGCGACATTTTCTTTAGCTACCAGCTCGTGGAACTCCCACGCAGGATTGAAGATGCCATCCGTCATTCAATAAGGAATGAATCGTGATGTGCTGGGGGTGGGCTCCTCATACCCCGATCGGGCCGCGTTCCGGCAAGGAGCGAAGCTTTCTCTCCCGACATTCGATTCGTCCCCCCGCACACCGGAAAATTCGCAAAATAGGCCCCCGGCACGCCACCGCTTGGCGCTGCTCATGACACGCCCACATGTGTGCGCTCGCGAATAGTGGTTGTTGTCAAATTGACTCCGCAACCGTGTGGATTTTCTTTGTACCTGAGATAGAGTTTTACTCGCGTCGATGTGTCGAACCACAGCACCTTATCTTGGAATCACAGCTGCTCCGGTAGAGGGTGACCGGTGCATTTTAGAGAGCCATATTTCTGACGACTGGGACGCCGAAGCCGATGCAGTCACTGCGAGTCGTGAGTAGCCAAGAATGTTGGCGGTGTGTCCCATGTCCGTCGCTAGTTATAGCTGGCTTAGCTCACGACTTTTCCGACGGCTTGAGAGTTGCCAGTCGAAATGCAAGGGGTCGAGATGACTCCAGGCTATGGCAGTGATTCCCTTTCGTCATAGTGCAGGTTACTCGAACCAAATCGTCTCTGAGAAAGCAATTTGTGGAAAATGCGATATCGGGACGCTACAATCATCGGCGCCTACCACTCTGTCTAACAGCGCATGCTTATGTCCGACATCACCCGCATCCTAACGCAAATCGAATCCGGTGATCCGTCTGCAGCAGATCAGTTATTGCCGCTGGTGTATGACGAACTGCGAAAGCTGGCTGCCGCAAGGCTGGCACAGGAAAAGCCGGGGCAGACACTGCAGGCCACGGCTCTGGTGCATGAAGCATGGTTAAAGCTGGTCGGCCCAACCGGTGCTGCTGCGAAATATGCGGAGACAATCGTTCCCAAGACAAGAATCAAGGCTGATAAAGCAATAAGGCCCGCAACCTTTGGCTCACGCTTGATCCAGCGAATGGATCTCCCAAATACAGTGATGGGCCTCGCCGTTACCGGCTGCCCGGAAAGAAACCGTTGCAAGTCCTGCGCAAGTTCAGCAGCGCTTTGATACCGACGATCCGGGTCCTTTTCCAGGCAATGAAGGCAGATAGTCTCCAAATTGCGCGGGACATTGTTATTTAGAGAGCGGGGCCGCGGCGGCTCTTCGTGAATCACCTGGTGCAGGAGCATACGTTGATTGCCGCGAAACGGAAGTTCTCCCGTGAGTAATTCAAACAGTATGACACCAATCGAGTACAGATCGCTTCGCCTATCGGCCAAATGCCCAAACCGTCATTTCGCACAAGTCTTCGTACGTAATGTCACGCCCTCACGAGTGAGTTGGGCAAATCGCGGTGTATCACTTTGACCACATTCGCCAGTGGGTCGTCGGCGGGGCGTGCCTCGTTCGGAAATCGACACTTGCTTCGCGAAGACTGATGCCGCGGCCACGTTACTGGCCTAGGTCCGCAGCCCACTTACTCTGCAGTATTTGCTTCATTGACTCGGCCCAGTAGCGAGCGAAGTGTTGCGGGTGCTCGGGAGCACTCCATGTCACCAGCTCGGGAATCGCCCCATGTGAGTGCACTGCCCCCGGGACACGGCCCCCATAACGCCTGTACAGGCTCCGCCACTTGGATTCGGTCGAGTAACTCGCCAGAGCGAACATCAAATGCCTGCAAGCTCAAACGCGATGCAACGAATAGATGCGAGCTTGCAGCGTCAAAATCAAAAACGGCAACGCCTTCATGTGCAAACTCCCTATCAACGATGGCATGCGCGGTAGCTAATTCCCACAATCGGAACAGAGACCGAGACTGAGTAACGTATGCCGCGGCCAGGTAACGACTGTCTGGACTGAAGACGGCTTGCGCGATCCTGCGCATCAGCGCGGTGCGGGAAGTTGTTGCACGGAATTTCCTGTGTCCAAGTCCAAGATGACGATGCTGCCGTCGCTCTGGGACTGAGCCACTTGCGAATATTGGGCGTTGAAAAATGTCTGCTCCGAGTCTTGCAGGGCTGTTCGCCAGTTTTGGACAGGTCGCAAATCGGTCAAGGCAATGCCCGCAACGGCAGCATTCCGCAGATCGATGATTGACTCTTGCAGCCGGGACCCGCTCCAAGAAAGCTGCGGCAACAGATCCCGTGCATTGGAGATCTCCTCCAAACTCTTGAAACGTTGACCAGGCCGTCCGCTTGAGCGGTGCGCCTCCGCGCTTTGCCGGTACGCATCGTACAGTCTTTCTGTGGCGGTCTGTTGGCTGGCCAACAGCGCTCGGGATTGCTGGGCGGTCAGGTAGCCGAAACGCAACGATCCTGCGACCACGATCATGATCAGGAGGCTTACGCACAGGACCAACGATGCTAGCTGCGGATTTCGCCGCGCCCAGCGCCATGTCCTCTCAGGTGGCCAAGGATATCTTTGAGTCGTTTAATCGCTCGAACATAGCGGTTGCTCGCCGCCGACGCGGAGATATCAAGCACCTGTGCGGCCTCCACGTTGGAAAGTTGCTCAAAATGTCGCAGGGCAAGCACTTCACGATCCATCTCGTCCATCGAGATCAAGGCTTGCTCTAATTGCAGTTTGGTCTCCTCGCGAACTGCTGCTTGACTGGGCGTAGTTAGGTTACCCATTAACTGTTCAGCCAGAATCGCTGAAGAGGCCTCGCAGCGTTGACCATGGTAGAGCGAGACTTCGCGTGATACATCGCGTGCCTGCACTCCAAGATGCCGCCGATGAAATTGGGACAGCTTTTGTATCGTCAGGAACCTAAGCCAGACAAACAGAGGAACGGGCAAGGCATGCAGTTGCTGTATGGCTACAACCACGACGAGGCGATCCGCTCGTTTGAGCGATGTGCGGAGCTGGATCCGGGGTGTGCGATGGCGTGGTGGGGATCGGCCTACGCTCGCGGATTGCATATCAATCGGCCGGAGATGTCAGCGGAACAAAGCCTGTTGGCGTTCCAGGCCGCCCAGCGCGCCGTGGCGGCCTTGGACACAGAAAGTCCTGTCGAGCGCACACTGGTACAGGCGGTTTCTAAACGCTACGCGGCGGAACCTCCCGAAGATCGCAGCCCGCTGGACCAGGCCTATGCGGCGGCTATGGAATCGGCTTGGCACCAGTTCCCCGACGACCCGGATGTGGGAGCCCTGTACGCTGAATCGCTGATGGATCTGCAGCCATGGGACCTGTGGACCGCTGCAGCACAACCCAAGGGTCGAGTATTGGAGGTTCTAGCCGTTCTCGAGCATACGTTGAGTATCGACGCCAAGCATCCGGGAGCCAATCACTTCTACATTCACGCTATCGAAGCATCACCCTGGCCCGAATTGGGGACCCACGCGGCAGAGCGTCTACAGTCACTGGTACCTGGATCGGGGCACTTGGTCCATATGCCATCTCACATTTTCATTCGGACCGGTCGCTACGCCGAAGCTGTCGAGGCTAATTCGCGAGCCATCGCTGCGGATGAAAAATACTTCCAGCTTGCTCCACGGCCAGATTTCTACAGCCTGTACTTTCTGCACAACATTCACTTCTTAGCCTATGCCGCCATGATGGAGGGACGTTATGAAATCGCCATCCAGGCGGCGCGCAAAATCGAAGAACAAGTCCCACCAGAGTTCCTGAAAAACTATGTGAAAATCGCTGACGGATTCATGCCGACAGCCCTGCATGTCATGATTCGCTTTGGAAAGTGGGAGGAAATTCTGAATGAACCTGCGCCTGCCTCGTGGCGTTTATTCAGCCGAGCCGAGCGTCACTTCGCGCGCTCGATTGCCTATTCGGCCACCGGGAATCTGTCAGCGGCAAGGCGCGAACTGAATGTGATGTCCGAGCTTGCCAAGGAATTGGACGGCGAATGGGCTGTTGGTAATAACGCGGCAGCTGATGTCGTCGCCGTGGCCCAAGCCATGGCCGAAGGTGAACTCGCTTTTCGCGAAGGTAAACCCGAATTAGCTTTCTTGAAACTGCGCGAGGCGGTAAAGATGGAAGAGCAGCTAAGCTACGACGAGCCGCCGGGATGGATGCAGCCGGTTCGCCACGCACTCGGCGCCTTGCTACTCGCCGACGGGCGACACGCCGAAGCGGAGGCGGTTTACCGTGCCGACTTGCAGCGGCATCCTAACAACGCCTGGTCTCTGCTGGGTCTGCAACAAGCGCTAGGCCTGCAAGGCAATCTCGCAGCCGCCCAGGATTTGACACCGCGAGTGACCGCAGCCTGGGCTCGAGCCGACGTCAAGCCCATCGCCAGTTGCTACTGCCATCCCGACGCATTGCTATTGGGAAAGTAACGAAGATACAGCGTCCAGGTTACCTGGACCTTGCTGTTCAGCTGTAGCCTCGAGCGCATCCATGCTCTACCATCGAAGGCGGAGAATGGAACGGATGCGCAAGCTCAGGAGCATGATTGGTCAGCAGGGAGTAGCAGCCTGATGCGATCATGGAGCGATTTCTTGGGGAAGCACTTCCCAAAGTGTTGGAATTCAACCCGGATTTGATACTGTGGTCGGTCGGACTCGATTCAGCGATGGGTGACCCACTCGGTGGGCTTGGTAATCTTCCTAGCTCTTTCTACACGATGATATGCGGCCTCAGGCTCGCACTTCCGGATGCCCGTTGCCCCTGACGCAGACCACCGCTGGATGGGTGCGATCTCGATGAATGGGAAAGCCAGGTGCGTGTCGATAACGTTCGTCCGACGGTGCAACCAATTTTACTGAGCTCGAACTCGATCGATGAAGCTCAGGTGGTCACCCTTAGCGGCGCGTTCAGTGATCCAGCATTGGGAGTCAGCACCGAAATCTTCACGGGCACGGCAGTTTGTCGAGAAGCCACATATATGCTGCTGGCGGAGTTTATACCGTTACGGTTACGCTGACCGACGATGACACCGGCAGCGACCAGTGGACGACACTGGCGATGATTACCGGTGTGGCACATCAACAACGGCGTACTGTACAACGTGGGTACCGACGACAGCGACGGCGATCACGTCTGCGTCAATGGAGTTGGAGAGCACAGTGTACGAGTACATGCCGACTTTACATCCCGATTGGGTACGCGCCGCCAGTTTGCCAAACTTGCTCACACAGTTCCTTTCGAGTTCGGGATCTGATAATTTGAAATAGCGGATTCCAAAATTACATTTCCTTCGGATTGCCTCAAATGGGTATTCTTACTTGGCTGAAAGGTCGGTTCTCGCGTCGCGCTAAACACATTGCGCTTTACCGACACGGAATGTTAAAGGCGAAAAAGGGAGACTTTGTCGGGGCTGTCTCGGACTACACAACGGTTTTAAACATAGAGGGATTATCAAATGATGTACGAGGAATGGCACTTTACAACCGAGCACTTGCCTACTCCTCTATGCACGAAAACGAAAAAGCTGCCGAAGATCTGGCATTAGCGTCAAGCATACCCGACTTGCCCGAAAACATAAGACTGGCAGCACGCCAGCGGCAAGAGCGAATACGGAGGAGAGAGGCTTAGCATTGCTTTTTTACTAGCCATGAAGTTTCTCTAAAAAGCGATCTGCCGTATTTCGATGATGGTCGAGTTTTGCACCCATCCGATCAAATTGTCCGACCATGACTCGCATGCGTGGATTGCCGCTGAAGAAGTCGCGTTCGCGCCTGAATAAATCGCCAATAAAGTGCATCCTAGGCTTCGTACCAATTTCCTTTGGCGAAAGATCCGCCATCCATTGTATTTAAGAGATGACCTGGCCTTCGATTTACCGCATTGCTTCAAAGCCTAACCAAATACGGGGGTACTGGAATGCTAACGGTGCCTTGTCGGGTCCTAGTGAAGTGCAGTGCCCCCCCCCCGAATCCCAACGCGGATTGCTTCCCTGCGTTCCGCGAACATGTCCCTTGCATGCCTGCTATGTTTCAGTATCGTGCAAACCATGTCGGGCCGAGCACGAAGTGATATTACCCTGCTCTCAGGCTGGATTTTGGTGGTTTCGGCAGCATTTGCGACGCCGCTGGTGATTGCAATTGCAGGTGCCCTGACGAGTAAGTTCACTTCCAATATTTTGGCCGCCTCAAGAAAGTCGTCATGAGCATCGTCCAAGAGAATCCGCTTGATTCTGCGCAGGCGGGTGAGGTTTTGCCCGGCGAGGTGCATTCGAATATTACCGGAGGCCAGCAGGCAGTGCCGCGAGCCTCACAACTCGTCGTTCTGGTGCATGGTTTGGGTGCACCGAAGTTTGCCATGAGTGCCGTGAATTGGAAATTGGACAAGGCTGGCTACCGAACGATGAACTGGGGCTATTCAAGTACTCGACACCGTATCGAGTCGCACGCGGAGTTCCTTTCGGAAACGCTTCATGCGATCTCAGAGGATCGGTCTGTGACCAGCCTTCACCTCGTAACCCATAGTATGGGCGGCATTCTCGCGAGAGCCGCTCTATTGAAAAATACCTTTGCAAAGTTAGATCGCATTGTGATGCTTGCTCCGCCCAATCGAGGCTCTCATGCGGCGCGAATCGCCGCGCCCGTTTTCAGTTGGCTGTGGAAACCACTCCGGCAACTTTCCGATGCTCCAGAGAGCTATGTGAATCAGCTCCCGAGTTTTCTTAGTCACAAGACCACTGAGCTCGGCATTATCGAGGCCCAACGGGATGCAGTGGTCACGGCGGAAAGCGTTCGGCTTTCCGGCCAGGTAGATCATGCTGTGGTGAATAGCCGACATGGAACGCTTCCTTGGCATCCAAAGACTCTTCGGCTTGTGAGCGGCTTCCTTGCAAGTGGAAGATTCGACGAGCAATAGCAATATGAATCGCAAAAAGAGTAACTTGGCTTCTAAGGTATGCGTGATCTGCAATCGCCCTTTTATGTGGCGAAAAAAGTGGTCGCAAAGTCTGGGATTCGGTCAAGTACTGCAGCGATCGATGCAGACAAGCAAGGCAACGTACAAAAAGAAGTGATTCCTAGATGAAGAATCTAAGTCTAAAGCCGGCAGACATCGATCGCATCATTCAGATGGCTTGGGAAGATCGCACAACGTTTGATACCATTAAAGAGCAGTTTGATATCTCACCGGGCGACATCATCAAACTCATGAGAGCGGAACTCAAGCCCTCCTCGTTTCGCTTGTGGCGTCAGCGAACCCAAGGACGCAAAACAAAGCATTCTAGGCAAAGGAGTTTCATGGTTGGTCGGTTCCGCTGCCCATCGCAGCGAGGCTAGGTTCACGGGGCAAGTTGCGTCGCACTCCCGTGAATTGCTCATGACTTTAACTCTAAATGGAACATTGCACTTGTCTTCTATCCGACCGGCTATTGCCAGTTGACGCTTTGCCACGTAACAGCCCACTTCCGCGGTCCACTGCCGACTGCATCCTATCTACCGACTCTTTACCGAACCTGCTCTGAGCAAGCCTCATCAACGGGTTGCCAATCCGGGCCAATGCCGTGTTGGGCCTAGAGAAGGCGAGAATGTCAATCCAAACATCCTCATCTACTGTCATCTCAATAAGAAGCGCCAGTGGCCACACAATCATACGGAGTGGGCATAGACCGCGCACTATACTCGAGCGGTTCCAATAAATTCTTGAGGGAGAGACCAAATGGCTGACTCGGATCACACAACAAATTGGCCTGATCTGGCGATCGGGCTTTACGACAGGTTGACTGGAAGAAACGCAGAGATCACTTAGGAATTCGACGAGATGCATGTGAAGGTGCCGAGTGGCACCGGTGACAAATCTGAGCATGCGGAATGGATCCTGAGCGGTACGATGAAGATTCGCACACGCGATGCAGTTACGCCCCCAAACTAGCTCTGACCGGCCGACTGGAGGGTACATTGATGGGTCGGTTGGTCAAAATCGAAGCCGATGGTAGCAAGATTTTATTGAGGGTCGATAGCTTTAAATCAGCATGGCAAATGAGGAAAAGTGTGAATGCTTGGCTAGTTCCCCTACTGAAGCTGATCCAGTTGATCGAGAGCAGGATGACGAAGCATCGAGAACCGCGCTCGTCGAGACCATATTTCACCCTGTTCCAAGCATTACAAAACGGGGGTCGAGTAATGCGCTGGGCCGTCCTGCCGCGTGGCACGCAGCACGCATGACACTTTTTCTTTCGTGTTGCTGTGCTGGCTTGTTGTCCCACGCCGTGCACTGCAATGTAGGTCGACCCGAATTGTGGATTATGCTGCCAACGGATTGACGTTGAAAGAGCGTAGGGAGTGTAGCTCGTGTCCGATGCCGGTGATGAATTGGATTCAGCTTTATACAGGACTGGATGGCGGAACGGGGATGAAGCAGAATTGAGGCGGGAAGAGTCGGCCATTCGAAGCAAGGCATGTTTCATAAAAATGCTCGAATTTCCACGCTTTCCGCGCGATTTTGCCCCTCACCCCCCATCCCCCTCTCCCCGAGTACGGGGCGATGGGGAGCCATTTTTCTTAAGCTTGGAATCCTAAAAGGAAGTGACATTTTCACACTGAGAGATTCTTCCCTAGTTGCATGTTTTCCCTACGATTCGTCAGCCCAAGGGAGGGCTCTGGTCTGACGAAAAGATGTTCAGGCGAGCGGCAGATGATTTCCTACCCAATCGTAGTGGACGAGGTAACGAGTCCTTGCCGCAGGGACTCGTTACCTCGTCCACTACAGGTAGATTCTTATCTGCCGCTCGCCTAACCGGTGCTTTATTTGCGAACGTGCCCTCAGCTCATATCCTCGCGTTCCTCGAGCGTAAATGCGTTATCCACCGTTTGGCCTTCTCGGCGTTGTTTGCGCATGCGCCGACCTTCGCCGCGGTGGCACCGTAGGCGGCGGCCACTTTGTGCTTGGCGAAGTTGGCTGCGCCGGCAGAGTTGATGCCCATGGCGTCGGCTTCGGCGAAGGCGTCCTGATCGGCCCCGAGGAAGGTAAACTGCCAGCCATACTTTTCCTGCTGGTGCTGGATCATTTCCTTGATGCGCGATTTTGAGAATTCTCGGCTTGAGTTTTCGAATCCATCCGTCATGACCACGAAGACGACCAGTCCCGGACGTTTGGCCTCAGCCAGCTTGGCTATTCTTTCTCCAGTTTCGTTGATGGCCCGACCGACCGCGTCCAGCAAGGCCGTCGCCCCGCGAGGGACAAGGCTATACTTGGGCACTTTATGGATAGGGACGGCGGTTGGTGGATGCTGGATTGCGACCCATGGCGCTAAATTTTGTCAATGCTATCGAGACTGGCGGAGGTTTTCTGCGAGGCGCGACGGCACAGGAAGAGGCATTGTGTCGATCGAGCGGTCTCGATGCAACGCTGGTCGATGATCCGATGTACGAATTCCATCGCCAGCACGAGCTGTGGGCGGACGCCAGCCACTGGGCGATACTTTCGCCGAATGTGCCCGTTTTTCGCGACGATCGAGGGATGGAGCGACGCAGTGCATAGGAAAGCGGATCTGGATGTGTTGGACATGCGGCTGGAGCCAAGTGAAATCGACTGCATCGAGCGACTTGTGGGCTGAGGCAATAGACCCGCCCTGCCCCTCGCTAGGGCTTTTGGCAAGTTGAACATGCTTCATAACCCGAAACGTAAGTTTTGATGTTGCACGTAGCGCATTTTGCCAACGTTTTTCATGACCCGACGCGTCAGCGAGGACGTAGATCAATGTAAGAATTCCTCGCTGACGCGTCGGGTTAGGATATTGCGCAACTTCAAAGAGCGTCAGCGAGGAATTCTTGTGTTGAACTTCTCTCTTGCTTGCGCTTTTACGCTTCGGCTTACTTGGTAATATCTCAACTGCCGATCGCCTTCATCAAGCATCACAAGGAAACAGACACAACGCAGTCGGAAAGCAGCAATCCATGAACCTTCCGCCATTTGCGGAACGTTTTGGCTTCTTCGATCCTAAGCTGCCCTACGTGGTTACCTATGGCGAATTGCCACATTGGGAACAGGAAGGTGCGAGTTACTTCATTACTTTCCGGACGGCCGATTCTATCCCCGCCGTAGCGCTTGACCTGATTCGCCGTCAACGGGACGACTGGCTGCGACGGCATGGAATCAATTCCGACTCGGAAAACTGGTCGGCACTTTTGTGTCAGCAACCGCTCGCACAACAGCGTGAGTTTCATCGCGAGATCGCCAGGCAATTCGAGTCGGCATTGGATAAGGGACACGGAAGCTGTCCGCTGCGTGATCCTGTCGCAGCGCAGATTGTCGCGGATGCCTTGCTCCACTTCGACGGTGTCCACGTAGCGGAGTCGCTCCGCGACTCTGAGGCGAGTTGCGGAGCAACTCGGCCACACATAGCAACTCGGCCGCTGATAGGGAAAGAGAGTGGGCGAGGAGGGATTCGAACCCCCGACATCCACGTTGTAAGCGTGGCGCTCTAACCAGCTGAGCTACTCGCCCGAATTGTGGCTACCTGATCTCTCAACAAGCGATCCGCTCGATAGGAGATCTTCCGCAAAATGTGCCAGAAATAGGTTTCAGGGAATGCAGTGTTCCTCGGAGGAACCTGTTTGTGCTTGGACTAACTCGGGTGTGTCGTCAGCCTGCTGAAGGAACAACACCCCTTGGCAGCGAACTCGTGGAAGCTACCCAGCGTGGTGGGCAAGCCAGGTTGCCTAGCCATTGGAAAGCTGACGGGTGCGACGGGCGCGACGTTCGGCTCGCAGGCGACTGCGACGCTTCACCTCGCTGGGCTTTTCGTAGTACTCACGACGACGCATCTCTTTCTTGATGCCACTTCGCTCTACCAACTTTCGGAAACGCCGGACCGCTTCTTGAATCGTTTCCCGGTCACGGACCAACAACCTGACCATGCAAATGCTCCAAAATCCCAATTCAGTACCAAACCCGGAAGTTTACTAGCCTGCAGGGTTTTCGTCCAGCCGCGTTTGCCTAAACAAACCGCCTTTTCTTGTCCCCAGAATGACAGCTATGGAGCGGGAACGGCTCAAGGGCGAATGGTTTTCCTAATTGCCATAGTTTCCGCAGTTTCCGCAGGTGGGACTTTTTCATTGTTCCTACGCTCAGCGGCAAGGCGGCTCGATGTATGGAGCAGATGGGCTGTGATGGACTGGCCCCTTGGGTGCATATGTTCACTATCTCGCTTCGGTGGTTGGAATGGATACCAAAAGTGAATCGGCGCTCGAGTTCCTGCATGGCCTCGAGACGCGGCATACTCAAGTTCTTGATGAGTTGGAGCTTCTCAACGCGCATATCGAAAAAGTGTTGCAAGCCTACGCTCAAGCCCGAAATCCCCAGCCGCCCTCCGATTCAAAGGTAGAGGCGATCTAAAAGTTGTTGAGCTCCCGCGTCAATACGGGCTTGCTCATCAACTTTAGCGTGAACAAGCTCAATGACGTCGATCAAGCGATTCGTCCTGTTTTCCCTTGCGCCTGCATGCTCTTCGTCGGTTCACATCTTTCCCCTGCCCGCACAATGCTATGAAGAAGGTGGAGCCAAGGGCAT
Organism: Pirellulaceae bacterium; assembly: GCA_963707245.1. Classification (GTDB taxonomy): domain Bacteria; phylum Planctomycetota; class Planctomycetia; order Pirellulales; family Pirellulaceae; genus Aureliella. The sequence continues at coordinate 124,265 of CAVPPY010000059.1, read as the reverse complement.
GGACCAAAGTGGCGGCGTGGTACCACAACAGAGTCAGTCGTGGCCGGATTTGATTACCACGAAGAACACGAAAGGCACGAAGGCTGGAAAAAAAGTCAGGGATTCATGAAGCAGAAATCTATCAGGGCTTCGCATCCTGCGTAGTTGGGGATGGCAAAAATGCTCTTCCACTGTGGCCGCGTCTGCGAATGCACGGTGCGGGGTGTGGCCTGCCGATCAGCCGAATTTCCGTTTGTAGATGGCCTGGATGAGACCCTCGGTGTCCTTGAATTTCTCGCCGCTGGCGAGGGTGGATTCGATCAACTGGCGAGCATCTGCCTCACTGTGGCCGAGGGCGATCAAGGCGTGGTAGGTGTCCTCGACGACACCGTCTTTGAGCTGCTCGTTGGCCGGTGTTTCGCGGCGTACCATCAACGCAAACTTGGGCATTTTGCGCCGCAGTTTGGCGATGATACGCTCGGACGTAGCTGGCCCTATACCCGGCAGGCTGGACAGTCCCTTGGTTTCCTGCTGCTCGATCATGATGGCAATGTCCTGCACTGGCTGCGTCATGGCGCGCAGAGCCTTTTTGACTCCTACACCATCGACCGAACAAAATAGCTCGAAGAAATCGCGCTCGGGCGTGCTGAGAAAACCGACCAAGCGCGGCGTCAGCCGACCGCCGGCGGTCACGTTGCCGTCGAGGTAGTGAATCGTGTGCAGCGTAACGTCCTTCTTGAGCAGGGACTGCAAGTGCCGGCGGGTGTATTCCGCAATCAGCACTTGATATTCCATGGGAGGAATGGACAGCGTGGCATCATCGTCGCTGACTGCAACCAGTTTGCCGGTAATTTTTGTGATCACTTGGTGGTGGCCCCGCTTTCAGTTGCCGCACATTTTACTCGGGATTCGAAACTTGCGCAGGGGCGTTTACCATCGCCGACCGATGCTTTGTCTGCTGCCTGGCGGACTCGCCAGCGGGAGACAGCAGCGTAGGGCCGTGCCAACCTGGGTGATTAAACATCATTCGATAAATTACTGTTCGATTTGTTTGGGGAGCATCACGGCGGAGCGTGATGAGTACATTAGTTGTTTGGGGAGCATCACGGCGGAGCGTGATGAGTACATTGAGTTGTCTTGGCGAGCATCACGGCGGAGCGTGATGAGTACATTGAGTTGCTTGGCGAGCATCACGGCGGAGCGTGATGAGTACATTGAATTGTTTGGGGAGCATCACGACGGAGCGTGATGAGTACATTGAGTTGTTTGGCGAGCATCACGGCGGAGCGTGATGAGTACATTCATGATGCGACAGTTATTTGTCGAACGATGCTAACCAAGGATTGCCGTGGATTGACTGCAGTGGTGGTGTGTCAGGGCAATGGCCAGGGCGTCAGCCACGTCGGCGGGTTCGGGTATGCAGGACAGTCCAAGCTGATATTTGACGGCCATCTGCATTTGCGACTTGGGGGCGCGGCCGTTGCCGGTGAGCGTCTTCTTGATCTGCGTGGCGGCATACGAACAAACCTGCAGCTGGGCATGCGCGGCGGCTAGGAGAATCACTCCGCGGGCATGGCCCATGAGGATGGCGGTGGTTGGCCGATCATAGTGGGAATAGAGTTGCTCGACAGCAAAGCAGTCTGGTTTGAGTTCTTCCAGGATTTCAGTCAGACCTTGGTAGAGTTCGTCCAATCGTTCAGGCCAGGGGACGGTCGCGACGGCATTTCACGATGCCTGCGTCGAGCAGTTGCACCTGATTCCCCGAACAACGAATGAAGCCGTAGCCGGTCGTACCCAGAGCCGGGTCGATCCCCAGTATCGTATGCTCGCTCATGTTTTCATCCGTGGAATAAACGCCTAGGTCTTTTCCCAGGTCGTGCCATCCTTCATATCTTGCAGCGTAATGCCGACGGTGGTCAGGCCGTCGCGAATGGTATCGGAGGTGGCAAAGTCTTTGTTCTTGCGAGCATTGGCACGGATCTGGATGATCAATTGCATCAATCCGTCAATCACTTCGCCGCCGCCGGCTGGCTCGGATTTCTTGGGTGGTTTGAGGAACAAGCCGAGGATAGCGGCCAATTCACGGAGTACGCTCATGCGCCAACCGTAACGAGGCCAGATTCTCGGGTGTACGCTGTTTGGCCGTATCTTCGAATTGATGTTGATCGATAAAGCGATTGATGGCCCGCGACATTTCGAATAGATCGCTGACGGCACCAGCGGTATTGAAGTCATCGTCCATTTTGTCCAGATACGATCCGCGAAGCTTGGCGATCTCGCCCAAGAATTCGCCCTCTTGCGGTGGCCAGTTGAGCATCGCCTTCAGCGCGCGTTTTGGCGTAAGCTCAGCTCTTGCGTGAGTGCTGGCATCGGCGAGTTGCGATAGAAGGGCTGTTCGGCGATGCGTTCAAAGCGTTGAATCAATCGATAAAAAGCGTTCAGGGCTTGGCCAGCTTCCTCGAGCCCATCGTCGCCGAAGACAATCGTGCTGCGATATTGGGAGCGCAGCAGGAAAAAGCGAATTCGTTCGCCCGTTTGCTGTTCGATTTGTTTTGCCAGGCCGCCTGCACCCTTGCTGCGACTGATTTTCCCTTCCACGGCCTCGGCCTCCTGGCCGGCAGCGGTCGACTTCGGTCGCTCTTGCCGCCAACCTTTCCAGCGTTGCCTGCGCGCATCAGGCCGTTGTGCATCCAGTAGGTGACCATCGGCTGGCCGTGGCAGCAGCGGCTCTGCGCGAGCTCATTTTCGTGGTGAGGGAAAATCAGGTCCAATCCACCACCGTGGATATCAAAGGTCTTGCCCAAAATACGGCGACTCATGGCCGAGCACTCGATGTGCCAGCCAGGACGACCGGCGCCCCAGGGACTATCCCAGCTGGGTTCGCCTGCCTTGGCGGATTTCCATAGTGCAAAGTCGCCCGAGGAGCGTTTTTTGGCGGCCGCATCACCGCCTTCGCCCTGTTGGCTATCGGCCGAGCGATTGCTGAGTTGTCCATAGCTCGGGTCGCGGGTAACGTCGAAGAATACATCGCCAGCATTCTCGTAGGCGAAGCCGCCAGCCATCAATTCCTGGATGAACTGGATGATCTCATCCATGTAATCCGTGGCCCGAGGCAATTGATCGATCTGATTAACGCCCAGGGATTGCAGGTTGGCCAGGTAATCCATGGTCATTTCGGTAGCCACCTGAGACATGCCAATCCCACGCCGCTGAGCGGCACCGATTAGTTTGTCGTCGACATCGGTAATGTTCACGACCCAGGTGACTTGATAACCGCAGTAAACCAGATAGCGTTTGATGGTGTCGAAGATAACCGGCCCGACCATGTGACCGATATGTGCTTCGGCGTAGACGGTCGGTCCGCACAGATACATGCCGACCTGGCCAGGCTTGAATGGTTCGAAAGGGTTCTTTCTGCCGAGTCAGCGTATTGTAGATGCGGATCGTGTTGGACGGCGTCGATGTCATGGTCTTGTTTGCCTGGACAATGCAATAGGTCTGAGGACTAGGATACCCAACCGCCGGGCTGAGGGACGCGGTTGCCGTCCGGGGTGGTCGTTCGCACCCCACGCTTTGGCCAGATTATAGGAACTGTTAGAGTTTGTCAGTAGCTGAATGTTGTTGAATGGCCTGCAAGAGATCCGCCGAGGGATTGGGAATGTTTACCACATGGCTCTTGCCGCTGTCCGCGGACGATGCAAATAATCTCCAGTGCCGTTGGGTTGGCTGCCTGCGGCTGCGTTCTTTCCGGGTTGGCTTGGACCAAGTTAGTGGATGCACTATTTGGTTGCGCGAAGCTGGCCGCTTGGACGGAATCCATCCCGAACGCGGTGCTCGGCTCGGTCGACCGCTGCCAGCTGCGTGTTAGGGGCGGCCGTTTGTGAATCAAACAGGTGCGTCATTCCCAAGCGTTCGATTTGTGCGTAGACCACCTCGGCTGCCGCATAGATTCCTTCGTTGTCGGTAGTGTCGGCCGCATTGCAGACGCCAATCAATTGTCCCTGCTGATCGAACAAACCGCCACCACTGCGACCGAGTGCTGGAGCGCCAATAATCTCGACATTGGCTGGCACCGAAGAAGCGATCGATATGGCTGATTTGCGTGTCGCGACGACTGGGATCACTGCCATGGTCGCAACCAAAACTAAAAACTCGCTGTCCAACCTGCAGTTTTTCAGTGCGTGGCAAAATTGTGACCGGTTCGATGGGCGTTGGCAATTGAATAGACAGCAGGCCAATGTCTTCCTCTGTGGCTTTGAAATCCACCAGTTGTGCGGCGATATTCACTTCCTGGTCCGTACCCGCGAAAAGGTCGACGCTCAATCGTGACCCGGGCTTCATATCGCGAAAGATATGGCCGCAAGTCAGAACGAGTGCTTCCGCTACCATGAACATCGATAATCGTTCCGGTACCAAAGGCTTTCGTATTCGCTTCCTCGACAATAATTCTGACCGTTGCCGCCGATGCCCGGGCGATGGCTTGCTCGACATTTAGCGAAACAGATTTGCTGGCGAGGCTGGCCTGTGCAAGCTGAGATGGAATCGGCAGGTTCATGGCAGGTGTCGCGGCGTTGGCGGCTGGCGAGGGCTCAGCCGGTTGACTGGCTGGAGGCGCTGGAGGCCAGTGAGCCGGCTGCCAGCAGAGGGAAACCGGCGGCGGCGGGCGATTGCCCTCGAACTACCAGGCTCGAGGCAGCGGGGGATGCCATGGGCGGTGCCGCCGTTGGCTCGGCTGCGTTGGATTGCGCTCTGGCCAAGGCAGTGCCGCTCGAGCTTTGGCCCCGCGCCGCGGCGCGTGCAAAGCGGCTGTGGAGTTGTTCGTAGGGAACCGCGCCGACGATGCGATCCACCTCGCGTCGTTGATGGAGAATGACCACGGTTGGCAGGTTCTGGATCCGGTACTGCTGGGCGAGGGCGGAGTCTTGCGTGGCATCGACGCGCGAATATCCCAGCCTTCGCGCATCAGTTGGGAGAGGACGGGCGCGAGTTGTTCGCATGGCCCGCATTGAGGTGCACCAAAGTACACGATCGTACAGTCGGCTTGTCCGGCTACGGCGGTTACCAGGAGAGTCGATAAGATCCAACTGACCATTGGAGTCCCTTCCAAAGGTGGGCGTTGATGGGGGTGTTAGGTGGCGGTGCATCCTGCGTTGCCGAGGCGAGTTTCGCAGGCGATGGGCGACGGCCGCAAGGGCAATCATCGAGGAAAGCATTACAGCAGATCTTGGCGTCGCTCGCTGGTCCGCTGCTGCCTTTGGGCGGCGCGCCAAGCCGCAATTTCCTGATGATTACCGCTTAATAAAACGTCAGGAACGCTCAGGCCGCGGTATTCGCGGGGACGCGTATACTGCGGAAATTCCAATAAAGCTTGATCCGAGAACGAATCCTCCTGGCTGCTGCGCTCGTCGCCCAGCACTCCCGGGATCAGTCGAATCGCCGACTCGATGATGGCCATGGCCGCCACCTCGCCACCGTTGAGAATGAAATCACCGAGGCTGACCTCGCGCGGCTGGAGGATATCCACCACGCGTTGATCAAAGCCCTCATAGCGGCCGCACAGCAGCAGCAGCCGTCGGCATTGGGAAAACTCGGCTACCAAAGATTGCTTGAGGGTTTCCCCTTGGGGGCTGAGCAGAATCAACTGGCCAGGATCAGAGCACATCGCCCGCACGGCTTCGACGCATTCCACCACCGGCTGCACCTGAATCAGCATGCCCGGCCCACCACCAAATGGCTTGGCATCGACCTTGTGGTGCTTGTCCCGCGTCCATTCGCGTATGTCATGCGTGTGGACTTCCACCAGCTGGTTGTCGATCGCCTTTGATAGCAAACTCTCGCCAAGATAACTTGGAAAGATCTGGGGAAAGAGCGTGAGAATATCAAAGCGGATAGAATGCGTCAGTAGAATTGTAGGTGTTCGGGTTGTGAATAAGCCGGGCAAGCCCCGTCTGCGGCACAATACCGAACCCGCGGTCTCAGAAATGAGTGCCCCGTTGGCTCACTGGCAACTTGCCAATAGTTTGACGGCACGGTCTGCGACCAGAATTGAAGCCATGCAGACTGGAGCCCGAGAGCTTGCGCAACCGATACAGTTTAGCAGCGTCCGTGTGCGGGTTTCGCAGTTGGACGAATTGCTAGCGGGTTAGCAGACAGCTTTCGGACTGGGTTGCACAGCCGTTGCCATGCTAGACGGCTGCCATGGGGCGTATTCAGCGGTAAATCCCGACGGTTTATTTTTACTCAGCTTCCTCGCTCGGAGTGTTTCGGTGTCCTCGAGTCCCTCCTCTCGAATCAACGATTTAACGCCGCTTTCGAGTGGCGGGATGCGCTGTATCGTTGGATTCAGCGACTGGGGCGAGATGGTCGTCGAGACGCTAGTGACCTTGGGAGACATGGCGATCTTCAGTGCCAAGGTCATGATCTGGTTGTTTAGTGCCTGGCCGCGGAAAGGAACGATTCTGCCCAAATTTCTATCATGTGGGCGTGCTTAGTTTGCCCGTGGTGGCGTTGACGGGAACATTTATCGGCATGGTACTGGCGGTTCAGAGTTTTGCTCAATTCAAGGACTTGGGGCTGGAGAGTCGCATGGGGGCCGTGATCAACATGTCACTGGTCCGCGAATTGGGGCCAGTATTGGCCGCGACGATGTTGGCCGGTCGCGTGGGCAGTGCCATGGCAGCCGTGCTTGGGTACGATGCGGGTTACCGAGCAAATCGATGCCTCACCAGTATGGGTGCCAATCCCATACACTATCTGGTTGTGCCCCGCTTCCTGGCGTGCATCATGCTGATCCCGGCGTTGACCATCATGGCGGATTTCATGGGAATTGTCGGCGGGTACTTCTACAGCGTGGTGATGCTGGACATCGACCACTACCAGTACTTGAACAACAGTCGTCAGTTCGTGGGTGGCTGGGATTTCTTCATGGGCATTTTCAAGAGTTTCTTTTTTGGTGGCATCATCGCCCTGGTCAGCTGCTATCGCGGATTCAATTGTCAGGCAGGTGCCGAAGGGGTTGGGCGAGCTGCGACGGCCGCCTTTGTATTTAGTTTTGTATTGATTCTGGGTGTGGATCTGATGCTCAATATCGTGCTGGACGCATTCTACACTTCGCTTTGGCCAAATGGAGCAAAGTTGCTGTGACGTGTTGAGCTGCAAGCGAGAAGCGACGAGAGAGCGGTGGGCGGGCCAAGCCCTTGGTCCAACTGCGGGATATGACTCTGCAGTTCGCCAAGCAGACGATTCTGGAGCACATCAATCTGGAGATTCCGCGTGGGCAGACGGTGGCGGTGATTGGTGAGAGTGGCTGCGGTAAAACGATGTTGCTCAAGTCCGTGGTGGGGCTTGTGCAGTCCCACCAGCGGTGCGGTGCTCTACGGGGGCAATGACATCAATCGACTCAACGATCTAGAGATGACTCAACTGCGACGAAAATTTGGCTTTGTATTCCAAAATGCCGCCCTGTTTGACAGCATGACGATTGGCCAAAACGTGGCTTTCCCGCTCATTCAGCACAACATAGCCGGAGGGCCGTAAATGTGACTCGGATCGTATCCGATCGACTGGCCGAAGTTGGATTGCCGGATACGGTCTTGGCTAAACGACCATCTCAACTGTCCGGTGGCATGCGCAAACGGGTCGGACTGGCGCGGGCCTTGGTTCTGGAACCGGAATTGATGCTCTACGACGAACCGACCACCGGCCTCGATCCGATCATGAGCGATGTCATCAACGAATTGATTTTGAGGACGCGTTCGACGGCGGGGGTGACCAGCATCGTGGTTACCCATGACATGCGGACGGCCCGCAAGGTAGCCGATCGCGTGGTCATGCTCTACCCCTATTCGCGATTGGAAAGGGGCGAGAATCAGATCATTTTCGATGGCTCTCCGGAGTGAACTTAGATCGCAGCCAAGATCGCCGCGTGCGGCAATTTGTGGAGGGCGAGGCCGGGGAACGCTTGATGGAAATGCGTCAGTCGAGCCTTGAGGGCTTTGAGGAGACGCCGATGCTGGCCGATCACTACGCCGAGAAATTGCCGAGAAATTGCACGAGAAACAGGGGTATCCCTAAGGAACCTGACATGGACGAACAAGGTTATCGATTCGGAGTCGGCGTTCTGGTGGTTGCCTCGTTGGTGATCGCCATCATTCTCGTTATGTTTTTCGGAGCGGCTGCCAAACTTCTTTGCCCAGCGATACGAAGTCACCATTCGCTTTGATGAGGCGCCCGGTGTCGCGACCGATACGCCAGTCCGCAAGAACGGTGTGCAAATTGGTCGTGTCAAGGCTATCAAGTTGCTCGACGAGAATGGTGTTGATCTGACACTGGAACTGAATGCCGAGCATCGCGTTCGCGCCGGTGAACAACCCGTGATTGATGTCGGTTCGTTAATTACTGGGGATGCTGTGGTCGAATTCATGTCGCCCACTCCCGAGCAATTGTTGGTCCGCTTTGATGGTGCTGGCGGCTCACCCGCCAATGGAATGCTGGACGAAAATGAAGCCTTATTGGCCTCTGCGCAGCTCAAGGCTGGCGATTTTATGTCTGGTGGCCGGGTAGCCCCCAACCCGCTAGATTCCTTGCTCGACATGCAGAACTCGTTTGCGAGGACTCTCAATACGCTGGATCAGGCAGGCACACAGATCACGGGGCTGACCCAAGACGTGCGGCGACTGCTGGGTAGCAGCGACAGTGAGATTCAGAAGTTGTCCCGGCAAGTTGAAGCGACGATCCTCAACTTTAACGAGACCCTGGATTCTGTAGAGGGGCTGTTTAGCGATCCCAATTTGCAGTCGGCGCTGGAGACCATCGCTACCCGCCTGCCGGATTTGGTTGACGATACGCAAGGCGTGGTAGTGCAGGCCAAGCAGACCCTGGCGGCTTTTGAGGGGGCGGGTCGCGAGGCGGAGCAGACCATGAGGAATGTGTCGGTGCTGACCAAACCTTTAGCCGAACAGGGGGACCAAATTGTGGCCGACGCCCTGCGTTCCCTCAATAACCTGGACGGTCTGTTGATGGACTTGCGGCAGCTGGCTGCGCGCGTCAACAGCAGTCAAGGCACCGTGGGTAAATTGTTGGATGATGACCGAATGTATTACGAAATCATCAATACCCTGCAGAATGTCGAACAGATCACGCGGCGATTGGAGCCGATCATCGCCGATGCGCGGATCTTTACCGATAAAGTTGCCCGCGACCCGGCCAGAGCCATCGATTTGCGTGGCGTTATCACAGGCAGGCCCAGCGGGGGTATCAAATAGCCCGAATGCTATTCGATGTCCGGCCGATAGCTGGGAAGCACTTGACCCTCGGGAATCCGCGTAGGAGGCTGGCCACTAGGCAGCAGGAAATCCCACAGGTATTGACCTGGCCGCCAGGGTGCTGGCGGTGGCGTGCTCACCAGCGGTGGTGATGGCGGAGGATAGGTTGGGTCGATCGGTGCGGGTGGATAGACCGTGCCGGGGGGAAGCACCGGGTACAATCCGGAGTCAGCCGCCGGGGGAGGTAGCGGCGTTGCCAAGCCCTGGGAGGCCTGCAGTCGCATGGTGTCGGCGCGCAGCTGGAGTTCCTCACTGGCCATGGTCTGAGCAGGCAGCATGGAAATATCAATTATCTCTTCGTCGCGGATTTCCCAAGGCCACAGCGTTTCGCTAAAGAAGTCCAGCGGCGGAACCTGGTACCAAGGCTTGCTGATCGTGCGCAGGACTTTCTCGGTGCGGTAACCATCGCGTACGACCTCGATCTCGCGCGTGCCATAGTACACAAACGAGGTGGCAGCCGGACTGGTACCAATCAACTGCTTGTCAACGAAAACGCTCGCACCAGGAGGATTGGTGCGCACGGTCAGCCTGCGTCGCACGCAGCCGGCCGTCGTCAAAGCGATGATCAAGCAGATGCTCAGGCGTGTGAGTGTGGGGCCAAGAAACATGGCAGAGCCTCAATTGCGGTCCAACCTCCCTGTGTTCGTCCGGTCGAGCATAGAAAGGATGGGGTAACAACCGCTAGTGCAGTTCACCGCGAAATGCCAGGAAAGAATGCCTAGGGTATAAATGCAATCCGACGATAAGTACAATGACTGCCTGGCTGAGCATGGCCCCCACAGGCATGATTCCTCTTTCGCCAACTGGCGGTGGCTGAACTGACCATTCACCTTTTTCCAAACCAATGCCCAACTAGCTAGCAAACCAATTGACTGATTCTGTGCAGCGCAAGGAAAATAAGGATTCGTGGAAGAGCACTGTCCAACACACAGTGATCTCTGACGTGGGAATGCGCCGCGCGACGAATCAGGATGCCGCGACGGTCATGTTGGCTGAGTCCCCGTCTAGCTGGGAAAAGCTTGGGCATGTATTCATTGTGGCCGATGGGATGGGAGCTCACGCGGCAGGTGAGTTGGCGTCCAAGTTGGCGGTGGAGTTGATTCCGCATCACTACCGCAAGCAGGCCGACATGTCGCCGGCGGAAGCGATGCACAAGGCCATTGCGGAGACCAATGCGGAAATATTTCGCCGAGGGCAGGCGAATATCGAGTTTCGCAGTATGGGAACGACGTGCAGCGTCCTGTCCTTGCTGCCCGAGGGGGCGGTTGTAGCGCACGTGGGCGACAGCCGAGTCTATCAGCTGCGCGGTAACCAGTTGTTTCAATTGACCTTTGATCACTCGTTGGTATGGGAGATGCAGGCCGCTGGCGAGTTGACCGACGAAACCGCCCGCAGCGGCGTCATACCCAAGAATGTGATTACTCGCTCGCTGGGGCCAAATGCCAATGTGCAGATCGATTTGGAGGGGCCGTTTCCGATCCAGGTTGGCGATCGATTTTTGCTGTGCTCCGATGGTTTAAGCGGACAGATATCGGATGAAGAAATCGGCGCATTGCTATCAGCCTTGCCGCCCAGCCAGGCGGCGCAGATCTATGTGGACTTGGCTAACCTGCGAGGTGGCCCCGATAACATCACGGCCATCGTGGTTGAGGTGGTAGGGGATAGCATTGCCACCTCCAGCGATGGCACGATTGCCGTCCGCCGCAACGGTCAGCGGAGGCCTTTTTCGGTGGCCTTGGGCGTGGTGACAGCGGTCTGTTTGTCGGCCGCTTTGATCCTGTACCTGTTGGGCAATGTCGCCCATTGCCATCGTGGCTGCGGTCTTAGGGGCCATCGCGCTCATTACCGGTCTGACGCAGGTTTTTTGGACCGGCCGGTGAGGGCTCATCCAGCGCCGAGCGATACGGTGGTGGTCCTTACCGGCAGTATGATGCCACGCCCGGCCAAAGTTTATTTGATCATCTATCCGGCACCGTGAATTCTCTCCGCGAGGCGGCTGGCGAGCGCGGGTGGAAGATCCAGTGGGAAAAGATCGACGCTCGCTTCGAAACGGCTTGTGCCGCTGCCGACAATCGCAAATTTGCCAATGCGGTACGGCTGCAGTCTGAAGATGTCATTGAATTGATGGCTCAGATTCGCGCTCAACGCAAGGGAAATGCAAGCGATTCCTCGGTTGACTTGTAAGTGTGCTGATTTCGCCATAGTTTTCCCACGGCGGCAATTGCTAGACTCCCGCGACTATGCTGCGGAGATTCAATCGATACATATTGTGGGAGGTCGGCAAGCTATTTGCAGTGGCCCTGACTGCCTTTACGACGGTGATCATGTTGGCCGGAGTGGTGCAACAACTGGTCAGTCAAGGCCTGGGCATCATGGCGATCATGGAACTGCTGCCCTATGTGCTGCCTATCTCCTTGCAATTTGCCCTGCCAGCAACGCTGTTGTTCGCGGCCTGTAGCGTTTATGGGCGGATCAGCGCCGACAACGAAGTGCTAGCTATCATGGCAGCGGGCGTGCCGCCAATGAGGATCATGACGCCCACCTTGATCTTGAGCTTTCTACTGAGTTTGTTTGCCGTGTGGCTGAATGACATTGCATTCTCCTGGGGTCGTCCAGGCATCAATCGCGTCGTCATGCATTCGCTTGAGCAAGTTGCCTATAGCTATCTCTCCAGCCAAGGGTCCTACAGTTCGGCGCAGGGTTTTTCCATCCACGTGCATGGGATTGGACCCGATGGACGAGAGCTGATCATGCCGACCATCACGCCACCGCAAACCGCTGGCGGGGAGCCGTTCAGCATCTCTGCCAAGTCGGCGCGACTGAAGATGGATCCGGTAAACGATCATGCTCCGCATCGAACTGGTGGATACCGAGATCAGCTATGGCGAGACCAATAGTAGCCAGCCTGGGAACTCGCAATTCAGCATTCCCCTATCGGACGCAACCCGCAAGGGCACAGGCTCAGGGCATCCTACCGAATTCCCCATGCGGCAGATTGGAGCGGAGATCCGCAACCAGCGCCAAGCCATCACGCACAGCGAAGAGATTCTGGCGGCCCGCGTGGGTTTGGGGCTAACGGCGGGCAAGTACGAGTGGCTGGACGATGCGACGGCACATGAGGCGCTCAATAATATCAGCCAGGGAAAGAGTCGTGCAGCTCGCTTGAATTTTGAACCCTGGCGTCGTTGGGCCAGCGGCTTCAGCTGCTTTTTCTTCGTGTGGGTTGGCATCCCCTTAGCCGTATGGATGCGCTCGGCCGATCATTGGACTAGCTTTGGCACCTGCTTTTTGCCTATTCTCCTGATCTACTACCCGGTGTTTGCAATTGGACAGTCGCATGCAAAAGACGGCAGTTGGCTGCCCGTATCGGTGTGGCTCGGAAACCTGGTTTTACTGGCTGTCGGATGGTGGTGGATGCGCAAGGTCAACCGCAGGTGATGGCTTGAGGTGGAATTGAGTTTCCGAGGAACTTAGTATCAATTCAAAAGGAACCCTCCGATTTCATCCCCTGTCGCTACCAACTGGCCGTCCGGCAACGCTACATGGCTTTCTCCAACTGTTTGTGCATTGGTTAACCCGTCGACGCATTGCGATTAGCCTGCTCGGATTCGCGGGCTTGGTGCTGTTGAATGTTGTGATTGTGCGAACGGTGCCCCTCAATCCTCTGCAGGTCACGCAACCCTGGGTATGCACAGCTCTGCTGCTGATAGCGCTGGGTTTGGCGATACGCAGTTGGTCGGCGGGGACACTTAACAAATCGCGAGAATTGACGACGGTGGGCCCCTATGCACTCGTTAGGAATCCGCTGTACTGCGGCTCGTTCCTATTGATGATCGGCTTCTGCGTACTGTGCCGGGATGTTCCTACACTGTTGTTCGTGGCCGGTCCGATGTCGTTGTTGTATTGGGTTCAAGTTCGATTCGAAGAAAAGCGTTTGGCCAGTTTGTTTCCAACGCAGTGGCCGGACTATGCGGGCAGCGTGCCTCGTTTTTTTCCCAACTTGATGCGCGTCCGATCTTGGCGGCCGACCCTCTTTCAGGGCTGGTCAGTCGCAGAGTGGCTCCGCAATCGCGAGTACAATGCCTTGGCGGGTTGTGGGCTAGGCCTGCTGGGAGTCTATATCTGGAATAGCCTGGTATCGTAGGCCGTGGGCTGTGATAGGTGGGCTGATGTTCATTGCAAGCACCTCGGGGAGATGCGGCCATCGACATTGCACTCGATACGCAAATGGCGATCTCGAGGCTCTTTTGCGACATACGAGCTGCTGATGCGACTTTAATTGCTCAAGCAGAATTCGACAGGGAGGTCGGGATGTTTTCGCGCATGCTAATTCGCAAGAAAATTCTATGCACGACCATCTTATTGGTGGGCACGCTGTTGCTGTTGATGGCCATTAGCCTGCAAAGCGCGCTTGCCTATCGCGAGCTAACCAAGAGCATCGGCTCACTGTCATACGAATCCCAAGATATGTGGAGCTTTGGGCAGGAGGTTGCTGAGCTGCGAGCCTACTTTCGACAGCCGTTGGTAACGGCCTCCAAGTCTCCGGTTGCTTTTACGTTGATGACTACTGGTGCGGATGAATCGCGTGACATTTTGGCGCAGCACAACGAGGACCGCATCAATTTCCTGTTGCAGCTTGACATTGTACGTGCGGGGCTCAGCTCGCATCGCCAACGGATTGACAGGCAGGCGGGCACCGATCCGTTGCTAAAGGCCAGCGCGGCTGAAATTCAACTGATTGAGGACTTATTCGCTCGTCTGGCAGCCATTGAAGTCATTGCCAATGACTTTCAGGTAGACGCCTTTCCGCGTTCGGCACGGATAACCAGAGAGCTGGAAGATCTGGATATGGACGCTCGATCGTTGAATGGATTCATGGCCGACCGCATGCGAAATCTACGTGCAGACCGGCGTGTTCGCTATCGCTTGTGGATTGCCGTGATCGTGGCTTCGTCAACCGCGGCCCTGATGATTGTCATGTTTTCGTTTTGGTTCTTTCGTCGAAACGTTGTCCAGCCTTTCAAACAATTGTTGGAGGGTAGTCGGCGCATTGCCCGAGGGGATTTTGAGCACCAAATCTACTTGAATTCGCGCGATGAATTGTCGGAGCTGGCTGAGGCGCAGAATAAGATGACGGCCCGCTTCCTGGCCATTCGCGACCATCTGAATCAGAAGGTGCAACAACGCACGCGAGAGGTTGTCCGCAGCGAGCAACTCGCCTCGGTGGGCTTTTTGGCCGCCGGGGTGGCACACGAGATCAACAATCCCTTGGCCTCGATCGCCTGGAGCGCCGAGGCACTGGAAAGTCGCCTACACGAAATCTTGCATGCTACCCAAGCCGACAACAGCCAGACCGAACCGCCGGCAAATGATGAAGTCGAAGTGCTCAGAAAATATCTGCGTCGCATTCAAGATGAAGCGTTTCGCTGCAAGGGGATTACCGAGAGGCTGCTGGACTTTTCTCGTCTCGGTGAATCGCAGCGCAAGCAAGAGACCAATATTGATGAATCGGTTACGGATGTGATCGCCCTGGTAAAGCATTTGGGACAATACCGCAATAGAACGGTCGAATATTCGGGCTTACCCGATGTAACCGCCTGGGTCAGTCCAACTGAATTCAAGCAGGTTGTGCTCAACCTTTTGACAAACTCACTTGACGCCAGTGAGGATGGTGGACTAGTCACGGTAGTTCTGAGTGCTTCGGAAGATGAATTTGTTTTGACCGTCAGCGATACCGGCTGTGGAATGACGGCGGAAGTTATATCGCATTTATTTGAACCCTTTTTCACCCGTCGCCGAGATGGCCGTGGAACCGGCCTTGGATTGTCGATTACCTATCGCATTGTGGAAGACCATGGTGGCAGACTAACGCCGCTGAGCGACGGTCCCGGCCTGGGTTCGACTTTTGTGCTGACGATGCCCCTTAAACTCCTTGACAAGCAAGATCATGAAAGACTCGCAGCAGCCGCCTAAGGGCCTGAGCATATTGTTTGCGGACGACGAAGAATCCCTGCAAGAACTGATGAGCATGGAACTGCCGCGGATGGGCCATCGCGTCACGGTCTGTCCCGACGGCGAGTCGGCCGTTCGTGAAATCCAGCAGCATAGCTTTGATTGCGTGCTGGTCGACCTGGACATGCCCGGTATCAGCGGTATCGAAGTGATTCGCCGGGTGAAAGAACGTTCGCCCGATACCGAGTCGATCGTCTTGACCGGCAAGGAGTCGCTGGAGACCGCCGTGGCAGCCATGCGCTACGGAGCCTGCGATTACCTCACCAAGCCCTGCCGTCTGACGGAACTGCAAACTCTGCTATCACGGATTCTGCAGCGGCGCGATATGGTCAAGCAGTATCACGCCTCCAAGCGACAGATCGAGAAACAACAGGGCGGCGCACAGCTGATCGGCGAGCACAGCCTCATGGCGGTTGTGCGCAAGCTGGTAACCAAGGTGGCTCCCACCAACTCAACGGTCTTGATCCGCGGCGAAACCGGCTGCGGCAAAGAGCTGGTCGCCCGCAGCCTGCATGATCAAAGCCTGCGCAAGGAGCAGCCCTTTGTGGCTATCAATTGCGGAGCTCTGCCGGAGAATCTCATCGAGAGTGAACTATTCGGACACAAGAAGGGTGCATTCACCGGCGCCGATTCACAGCGACAAGGTCTCTTTGAAGTCGCCAACCAAGGCACAATCTTCCTGGATGAAATCGGTGAATTGCCGCTGGGGATGCAAGCCAAACTGCTGCGCGTGCTGGAGAGTGGTGAGATTCGTCGCGTGGGTGATAACGAGCCATTCAAAGTCGATGTGTGCGCGGTGTGCGCTACGCACCGCAATTTGGAACAGATGGTTGAGGACGGTGATTTCCGTGAGGACCTCATGTTCCGCATCAATACCTTTGAAATCCATCTGCCATCCCTGCGCGAGCGGATTAGCGATATTCCGCTCCTCGCTCGCCATCTATTCCGCCGCGTCTGCCAAGATGCGATTGCCGACGATCAACTGTTCAGCAGCGAAGCCATGGAATTGCTGACCAACCATGTTTGGCCAGGCAACGTCCGCGAGTTGGCGAATGTGATCGAACATGCGTCCATCCTGTGTGAGAAACCGCCCATATTGCTCGAGCACCTGCCGCGGCATTTCACCGATCGCCGGTTGCGCAAAGAACTCCGCTCCTTCGGGCCGATCTCCCTGAAGGAACTTGAATTCACCGCCATTCAAGAGGCCGTCACGCGGCATGGGGGCAACAAGCAGGCTGCGGCAGAGGAGTTAGGCATCAGTCTCAAGACGCTGTACAACAAACTCAATCAGCAGGCAGCCGAGACTTTGCCGAAATCCGCGTAAAGTCGCACCAAGCCTACCACCACACCCAGAATCTGAACTTCGTCCATCGCTCTCAAGACGGCTGAGCCCTGTAGGGATTGCAGCCGTACCTTGCCTGACTCGGAATGCCAAATGCACAAACTGGATTCCAATTCGTTGTTGCGGATCAACACCATTTGTCCACTGCTGGCCGTATCCTGTTTTTGGATGACCAGCCCGTCACCCGATTGAATATTGGCCACCAGTAGAGAGTCGTCGACAACCTCCAGCAGGTAACGATCCGGGGCTACCAACTGGCCCAGATCAAAACTCTGTGCAGTGCTGCTGTTCAAGCGGCATATGCCACCCGAGAATCGGGCACCGATGGGCAGGCTGCCTCCCATCAAACGCGAAACGGGTTCGGTCAGCTCGATCGCTCGGCTCTTATTGGCTGTGCGGGTCAACATTCCCTTGCGTTCCAAGGCACGCAAGTGGCACATCACGCCGTTGGGCGATTTGATGTGCATGTGCTCGCCAATTTCTCGAACCGTGGGACCATATCCACGGCTCACGATCTTATCGCGAATGAAGTCGTAAACGGCTTGCTGTTGGCTGGTGAGGGGGCGGTTCATCGTCTTCAGCAGATCGGATCGAGCAAACTGAGCAAAAGTATATACGTGATATCCTGTTCAGTATAGTTTGCAGCAGCCCTGCTTTCTAGCGCTATTCCCCGGCCTGGGAGTCGTTTGCTGCATTTTTGCCGCGCAGCATGTCCCGCTCGGGTCGCGATTTGTAGGCTTCGTCCAAGGGATAACAGCCGCTGACCCATCCGCTGCGTGGGGCGGAGGTGCAGTCGCTGAATGTACGGCACACCAGTTTGCGAACCGGAGCCTTGCCTTCGAGCGCATCGCGGGGCAACGTGGGATAGGACAGCACCATCCTGCCCAGACCGACCGAATCGACCAAGCCCTGCCCTACCACCGCCTGGGCGACCAGTGGCAAGAACTCTTGCAAATAGGTGTAACCCGAGCCAACCAGCGGCACGTCGGGCAGCTCGCGTTTTACTTGGGCGACAGCTGAGATGTGCCGCGCGACGCCGACCAGCGGATCCTCAGGGGGCTGATAACCATCGCTGGGTGGAAAGATGGCGGGTCGTTGAATGTGCGGGTTGTAGTACGGGCTGCCGCAAGTCAAGTTCAGCATGGCCACCCCAGCTTGGCTGAGCATGCGGATCAGTTGCAGGGGTTCGGCCAGGTCCATCTTCAGTGGTTGGGAGCAGTCAACGCCAAAGCCACAGTCGTACTGCCGGTGCTGTTCCCAGGCCACCGGTACACCACCCTCGGGGCCCGGTTGGTAGGGCAAGGTGTCAAATAAGCTGAGGCGAACGCCGACCTCCAATCCCGGGCACTCGTCGCGTATGCGGCCGATGATGTTTCGCATGAGCAGCGAGCGACCCTGCAGATCGCCTCCGTATTTTCCAGGTCGCTGCCTAGCGCTCAGCAGTTCATGCAACAGGTATCCGTGACAGGCTTTGACGTCGACAAATTGAAAGCCCACGCGATAGGCCAGTTTGGCGGAGACCACATAGTCATCGGCCAGCCTCTCGAGTTCATCGTCGCTGAGGACAACAGACTGATCGTTGGCATCAATCTTGAACTTGGCGTCCAGCAGCGGGTGGTGGAATGCGATCCGCGGCTCCCAGCGGAGGTGGTCGTTGGGCTTACAGAATCGGCCGGAGTGTGTCAGTTGCAAGCCAACCACCAAATAGTCCGCACTGCCGAATTGCCGAATATGCTCGCTGCGCAAAGCGTCCAACAGTCGCCGCAGGCCAGCTTCGTTGCCGGGCGTGGCCAGAGTTTGATTGGGGTTGGCTCTGCCGGTTGGTTGCACGGCGGCCGCTTCGCCGCCCCAGATCAATTTTGCACCGCTTGCACCGAATCGCTCCCATCTGCGCAGCGTCAGTTCTGAAGGACTACCGTCACGATGGGCATCCCAGCCTTCCATGGGGTGAATGCACCAGCGATTGCCAATTGTCAAATTGCCCATGGGCAGTCGAGTCGCCATCGGCGAACCCGAATCGGCCGGCAGCAATTGCTCATCGCAGGGTATTGAAATACCCAGTTCCGCTAATCGGTCGCGCAGTCGAGCCACGGTTTTCAATTGTGCAATCTTGGGAAAAGCGGTAGCAGCCATTTGCAATTTTCTTGGCTAGGGTTGGCATCGTTCAATAAATAACTGTCGCATCTTTAATGCAGCCATCACGCTCCGCCGTGATGATTGCGAACAAATTCAATGTAGCCATCACGCTCCGCCGTGATGATTGCCCAACAAATTCAATGTAGCCATCACGCTCCGCCGTGATGATTGCCCAACAAATTCAATGTAGCCATCACGCTCCGCCGTGATGATTGCTGGACAAATTGGACAGTAATTCATCGAACGATGCATAGGGGGAGTGGAACTTGACTAACGATGTGATCATCGGTGGCATGCGGCTGCCCTTGGTGGCAGGATTCTATGGGTAATCTTCGTCGCTGGCGGAGTCGGCCTTGTCCATGTCCACCAGTTGTAATTGAACATGGGATAAGCGAAAGGTTCTTCGGGAGCCGTCGTTGGCAAAGTTGATGGTAATCGCCCGCTTGGGACCAAAGCCACTGGCGGCGATGATCTCGCCGCTGCCAAAGCGCTCGTGGATGACGATACAGCCCTCCTTGTAGGCAGCCCATTTGGCTAGCCCCCGCCCCTGACTGCTGCTTGAGTCTGCATGGGCAAGTTGCGAGCCGCGTAGCAAGCGACTGGCAGATGCCTTGTTTTTCATCGAACGCTGCAGCCGCTGCTGGATTTCTTCAGCCGGTAGCTGGCAGTCATCATCGGCGGTGAAATCCGCGTAGGAGCTGTCGTCCTCGGCTTGCCAACTCTGGTGCTCGTCGGCCGAGCTGTGGGGCGCATCAAAGTACTCATCAAAGCCCGTGGAGCCAGCGTCGAAGTCAGCCTGCCCATAAACGTCGGTCCTGTCCAAGATCTGCATTTCACTACGGGGTAATTCCAGCAGGAAAGAGCTGGCGACGCCCGAGCCCTGCGAGGAAAAACCGCGATTCTTGGCATAGCTCAATTGCAAGTGGTCCTTGGCGCGCGTGATCCCTACGAATAGCAATCGCCGTTCCTCCTCCAATTGCTGCGGGTCATCCTTGCTGCGCACATGGGGCAGGATATTCTCTTCCACGGCGATGATAAACACGCATGCAAACTCAAGGCCTTTGGCAGCATGCAAGGTCATGACCGTCACCACATCTTTCACGCAGTCAAGCCGATCGGTATCGGCCTGCAGGGCCGCAAACTCGAGAAAGCGTTCCAAAGCAGGCTGTTCGTCGTCCTCCGCGTCCAACTCGCGGGCCTCGGCGAGCAGCTCGTCCAGGTTTCGAAGCACATCGTGTTCATCTTCGTCGCGATTCTGTTTCAGCAGATACTCGCGATAGTGGATTTGCTCGATGGTGCTGAGCAATAAATCGAGCAGAGGGCCGTGAACGATGTCACACAATCCGTCGAAGATTTTCAAGAAACTCCGGATGGCCGTGGTAGCACGCTTGGAGACTATGGGTTGGGAGGTGGCGCTGCGGCAGGCTTCGAGCAACGAGATGTTGTGCGAACGCGCATAGCTATCCAGTTTGGCGATGGTCTGCTTGCCAATTCCCCGGGGCGGTGTGTTGATAGCACGCTGCAGGGCCACTCCGTCATCGGGGTTGTTGACCAGCAGCAAATAGGAAATCAAATCCTTGATCTCCTTGCGGAGATAGAAGCGAAAGCCACCGATCAACTGATAGGGCAGTTGCCGCCTGAGCAGCGATCTTTCGACCAGACGCGAGTGCGCGTTGGTCCGTACCAGAATGCCAAAATCGCTCAGCTGGTAATTGCCCTCTTGATGCAGGGCCACGATTTGCTCAATCACATCTTCGGCTTCGCTGTTGGCTGTCGGATAGATGGCCAGGCGCACTGCCGCGCCACTGTCGCGTGAGGGCAGCAGGACTTTAGATTTACGCAAGCTGTTATTTTGGATCAGGCAATCGGCGACCGACAAAATCTCGGGTGTACTGCGGTAATTTTCTTCCAATCGCAGTACCAGCAAATCCGGAAAGTCACGTTCCAGATAGCTGATATTCTTGAGGTTGGCACCCCGCCAGCCATAGATCGATTGATCGGGGTCTCCCGTCGCCGCCAGATTGGGAAAGTCGACACTCAAATGCCGCACGATGACATACTGCGCCAAATTCGTATCCTGGTACTCGTCGACCATCACATACTGATATCGTTCATCGAGTTCCTGGCGCAATTCGGGATAAGACCGCAGCAGCATGGCCGTATGCATTAACAGGTCATCAAAGTCCACTGCGGCATTCTTCAGCAACAGTTTCTGGTAGGCCGGGTATACCTGCCCTACTTGATATTCCTCGCTCGACAAACTTTCGCCCAGCAGGATCTCCGGTGTTACCAGGCGATTCTTGAAGTAGCTGATCCGATGGGCCAGGCCGCTGATGCTGGCATGCGTCAATTCAAAATCGACCTCTTTGGCCGCGGCCTTGAGGGTGGTCGTCGCGTCATCGACATCGTAGATGCTGAAGTTCTCTGGCAATCCCACCAGTCGCGCATAGCGTCTGAGGAGACGCACGCAGAAGCCATGGAAGGTACCCATCCAAATGGGACTGGGTCCTACCAGCCGTTCCAAACGCTTGCGCATCTCATCGGCGGCTTTATTGGTAAAGGTTAGCGCCAGCACGCTCTCCGGGCGAATACCTTGTTGCATCATGTGAGCGATGCGATGGGTGATGACCCGCGTCTTACCACTGCCGGGTCCAGCCAGCATCAACAGTGGGCCATCGACGTGGCGCACCGCGTTGATCTGCGATGGGTTGAGTCCGTGGAATAGGTCAGCGCTCATCTCGGTTGCTAGCAATGCTCGATTAGTTGCACGGATGGGAATGTCTACGTTATACTCTCGCCACCGGATCTTCGGAACGAGCCGAAGCCTGCCGCGCATTCTGGCCCAAGGATAGGAGTTAACCAAACATGGCGCGAACACGCATTCCGATTAGTCAAGCTGAAGAAAAGGCTCGCCAAATGCGCGAGCAACTGGATTTGAGTACGGCTGAGATAGGATTGACCGTGCGGACAACCAATTGCCTTGAGGAAAAAGGCATTTTTACTGTCCGTGATCTGCTGCACAGCACGCCAAAGGAATTGTTGAGTATTTCCAATTTTGGCGAGAAGACTTTGGAAGAAGTTTACGCTGCACTGGAAAAGATTGGCTACAGCCGGCCAAGTCGCCAGCCCCTGCCCCAGACCGAATGCAGCATCTAGAGGCAGTTTTAGGGCTTGGCCGTGCTGTGTCCCTGGTTGTGGCTCGCCTGATCGCGAAATTATTGCCTCCGACCCTCCCTGGCCGCCATCGATTCTGTTGATTCGATTGTTGCTTGGGAGGGTTAGGCGACATCTCTTGAGAGCTCGAAAAAGAATCGAGCGTCGCCTGATTGAGGCTGTTTACAACGTCACATCTGACTTCCAACTGGGCTCGTACTCACGCTGCCAAAGCGCCTGTTGGGCTGCGTTGTTCAGGATGTGGCCATTGGCGGGGTCGCAGTGCACCGTTTCTCCGCTGCGATGGGCGATGTTGCCCAGATGGCAAAGCAGGGTACTTTTGTGGCCTTCGGTAATCGGCTGATTCAGTCGACTGGAGTCGTTAGCGCGAACGCAGTCGATGAAGTTTTGCAGGTGCTCTGGTTGTCCTTGGCTGGAAACGGGGATCTCTTCAAGCAGCTCGTCGTTGCGATTATAGATGGAGTAACTGCCGTCGGACTGCAATTCCAGGCTGCCTTGATCGCCATAGAAGGAGCAGAAGGGTTGCTTGCCGTGCTTGTTGCATGAAAGAGCGTTCCATGTCATTTGCTTGCCGCCCTCGAATTCGAAGCAGGCGGTCTGGGTATCGGGCGTCTCTTGATCGTCATCAAACCAGTAGCGGCCTCCCGAGCTGACCACGCGTTGCGGGAAATCGACTTGCAAACCCCAGCGGCAAAGATCGAGTCCGTGCACGCCATTATTAGCCAATTCACCACCACCCCAGTGCCAGAACCAGTGCCAGTTGTAGTGCACGATGTTGCTGCGATAGGGGACGTGGGGCGCGGGTCCTTGCCACAGCTCAAAGTCGAGTGATTCGGGAGGAGTTGTTTCGCTACCCCGACCGATCGAGCCTCGCAGATTGTTGTAGTAACAGCGGGCCAAATGCACCTGCCCGATCGCTCCCTGGTGCAATTTTTGTATGGCATCTTGGGTTCCCGGCGAGCTGCGCCGCTGGGTTCCCATCTGCACGCAGCGACCAAATTTTTCGGCGGCTGCCACCATCCACTCACCCTCTTGAGGATTGTGGCTGCAGGGCTTTTCCACGTACACATGCTTGCCCGCTTTGCAGGCCATGATCGTTGCTGGTGCATGCCAATGGTTGGGCGCGGCGCAGACCAACGCATCAATCTGGGGATCATCCAGGATCCTGCGAAAATCGCTCACCACTTCTGGCGCGTAGCCCAGCTTTTCTTGGAACTGCTTGGCAGCACTCGACGCTCGAACCCCATCCACGTCGCACAGGGCGGCCACCTTTACATTCTCCTGCTTGGCCAGATCATAGGCCAGCGACTGACCACGGCTGAGGCCCATGACTCCGACGCGAATCAATCGGTCGTTGGGCTGATCTTGTTGAGCATGGGATGAGCGTTGCAAGGCCGGCACGGCGGATAACGCAGCTCCGGCAAACAGAAATTTGCGTCGGGGAAGCATGGGGGGATTTCCTCAGGGGGTAATGGGGGCCTGAAACGGGTTCAGCAGACCTACCGTTCTAACCCTTTCCAGCTGGCCAAGCAACGGTTGGGGATTGGCGATAGATGATGGGCGACTGGGGAAATGGGGATGGGGATGAATCAGCAATCTAGCTGGTAAATCGACCTGGACGCGCCCATCAAGCCTGCGGTACAAGAGGTGAGTCCCTGGCGGCGTGGCCCTCGGGGGAGCGCTGTCAGCAGCAGCTATTCCATGGAGCGATAACCAATGAATAATATGAACTTTTTCGGCTGGATCCGCGATGGCGTGCGGCAGTCGGTGCTGTTGGGCGTAAGCGATGCTGTTGAACAGCTCGGTACACCGGCCCAAGCGGAAGAAATACACCCCAGCGTGGCAGGCTTGCTACAGCTGGACCATGCGGCACCATCCTCCCCCAAGCTACCCGGCAATCCGAGTTCCGCTGCGAAGAGTCGCAAACGCCTCGGTCGATCGCTCAAGGACATTGGTAGCGATCCCGCCTGATGCGCCTAGTGGACGGCGCTGGGCGGCTATTCTTGCGCAGAGCCATGCAGCGGGATCACCAAGCGAATCCGGCATCCATTGCCGGGTGACGAGTCGATGGTCAACCGCGCGCCAATCAGCTGAGCTCGATGGCGTATGCTGGAAACACCGAAGTGACTGGTTGAACTGCACTTGGCCTGCTGCGACTGGGGATCAAATCCCTTGCCAGTATCTGAAATGCTGAGCCACAAGTGCTGGTCGTCTTGCCATCCCGATGCGACCTGGATTGCAGCGGGCCCGGCATGTTGCACCGCATTCCGCACGGCCTGCTGCGCAATACGCAATAGGTTCCACAATAAAGACTGTCGCAACTCTGGCCATGGTGGCTGCGATGGAATCAATTCGATGGTCTGCGCGTGCTCTTCGATGAGGATTGCAATCGAGGAGCTGAACTGCTGCATGATTGCCTGGAATTCACACTGCGTGTGCTCGGGCAGTTCATCCAAGAATCCAATTAATTCGCGTCCTTCGTCGATGGCCAGTTCGATATAACGCATCGACTGTTTGATCTTCTTGCGCAGAGCGGGATCTCGCGTTAGAGCCAGCGTGGTCTCTAAATTCATGCGGGCGGCAATTACCCATTGCAGCAGACCGTCGTGCATTTCATAGCCGACCCACCTGGAAGAAGCTGCCGAATCTTTGTTGCTCATGAGGCACCGCCTACACCGCGCGTACGAAAAAACACACCGTGCTTGACACCTAGTACGACACAATCATCGATCGAAGGCCTCTAAGTCGTCGACCAGTCGATCGAGTTGCTGCCAATCTTGATCCTCATCGCTGTCTACGTGTTCGTGATCCACCGCGTGACTGACGGCCGAGGTCTCGTGCTGTTGATCTGCCGGTACCACGGATTTGGGATGGTCGATCGGCAGTCTTGGGCTCTCGACAGACGGCGCGTCCACGGACAGAAAAGGTCGAGCTTGGACGGGTGGATCCAATGATATTGTAACCGTTCGTACAGCCCGATCTTTTTGCAATTGTCGCAGTTGTTCGAGAATTGCCTGGTGGCCGTCCTGGATACGGATTTGAAAGCTATGAACTCGTAGGCTTGATTGGCCGGACGAACCGTTATCCAGCTGGTCTCGCTGAAACACCAAGCTTCCAGGCAAACCCAGGCGGCTCCAGTGCTCAGCCACGGATTGTGCGTCCAGCCAAGACACAAGACTGACGGTATGGTTGAAACTTTTCAGGCATAGCAAGTCCGTGCTGTCGGCACGGATTGATTCCAGTGGACCAATGAGCGTTGCGTCCAGTCCCGGAGCCATCATCAGCTCGGCAATGAGCGTTTCTTCAAGGTCCGCCTGCTGGCTATCGCGGGATGACGATTGCGAAACAATTACCGTTAGGCGGCTGGCCACGATCTATCTGCCTTACAAGCGGAGTTAGGGAACACGGTCAAATTATGCGCCGCAGTCGCGGTTTTCATCCGTCACAGCCGGGCTTGGATGGAGCTTGGGGTGCGACTGCCGTGGATGGCGACGGCTCACCGGCCGAGTTGGATACTGTCCCCTCAAGCCTAGCATTTGGCAAGCTCTCGGCAAACATATCGTACAGCCTCATGAGAACTTCTCGCATATTTCCCTTCTCTTCGTCCAATAATTGGCTCAATAGGGTCGCGCTAGTCAGGTTGCTGGTCAGAGCTGCGCAGGATTCTTGCGAGCTGTTCGACGGGTCGCCAGAGGGGTGTTCCAATACCCGCATCACAATTTCTTGGGCCAATTGGGGCGAGCAGCCCGTGTGCAGCAGAGGTTTTAATCCTGGATTGCGGTGGGCAGTCACCAGCAATCCGATGCCGCGAAGGCGAGTGCTGGCCAAAATCAACCAGCGACTGAGCAGTGGAAGCTGTTCAAAACCATCGATGGCCAATAAACCGCCGGGCTGCCATAGCGGACGGCTGGCCCACAATTGACGGCTGGGTGTGCAATCGCGGCGGATGGAGAACCACAGAATTTCGCGGCCAGTCTCGTTGGCTGCCATGGCGGGGGGCAGTTCGACGGGCTGACCAAGGATTTCGCGATAGCGTACGATTCCCAATTTGGGCAGTAAGTGGGCCATCAGCGTTGACTTGCCGCTGCCATGTGGGCCGACGATAGCTGCCCGAGAGTTGAGTTCTTCATCGAAGCGTCTCAGCCAAACAAGCCAGCGACTGCTGGCCCGTGCCCAGCCACGGAAGTTTGCCGGGACTGACATAGCGTGTTGCAAAAGGATTCACCGCAGGCTGACCGGGCATTTTCCTCTCCGCATCTGGCCATATTTAAAAACTAAGTTGGACAGCGCCGCTCTGGAATGTTCACCAAGCACGAAGCGTCAGTTTTGAAGTTGCGCATTGAACATTTTCCCAACGTTCTTCATAACCCGACGCGTCAGCTGTTGATTTAATAGTTTAACCCGCAGCCAACGGCGAGGTTCGCACCCTTTATCCTCGCCTACGGCTGCGGGTTAAACAACGAGCAGGCATCCTACCACTAAATCAACAAGCCCCTCAGCGAGGACGTAAATCATTGTAAGAATCCCTCGCTTACGCGTCGCGCTGGGTTTTTCGACCTTTGAGTGGAAACTGGCGCTGTCCAAACTGGGCGGTCTTTTGAAATGGGGGCTGAACCGTTGGAGATGGTCCGACCGCTTTTTCAGACAGAGCCTGCCAGGATCTGGCTTAGATTGTAGCGCGCGTTGCTGAGGATGTCTGCGTGGCTGGCATGCTATACAATTTGGTCGAAGGTGTTGCTGCGCGAACTAACAGCTAGTCGCTATTGCCCTTGCGGCTATTGAAAGATGAAACCCCGATGAAGTTGCAAACTTTGATCTTCCTTTGGTTGTGCACCACGTGCTTGGCGGCTGTAGGCTGCCGACCGAGTTCGCGAGCCCCTGAGGGTAGCGAGCGTCCCCTACAAAAGGTGGCCACCTTCTCCGCCGTCGAGGAGCAAGTTACCGAATACGTGGATTTGGTTGGACGAACGACAGCCTTTGAACGCGTCGATATCCGATCGCGTGTATCGGGGTTTCTACTGAAAACGCATTTCCAGGATGGCCAACGTGTCTCTGCAGGCGATTTGCTATTTTCAATAGAGCCGGATTCCTATCAGGCGATCTATAACCAAGCCGAGGCGGAGGTAGACGTTGCTCGAGCCAAGCTGGATCTTTCCGAGAAGACATTTACCCGCTCGCAAGATCTGATCGCTTCAGCGGCTATTTCCAAAGCTGAGTTTGACGAGAATCAATCTGCGGTGGCCGAGGCCCATGCCGCCCTGATTGCTGCGGAAGCCAACGCAGCCCGCGTGAAATTGGATGTGGATTACACTGCTATCAAGTCGCCCATTTCGGGCCGCGTCGACCGGGCTCGCCTGGACGATGGCAACTACGTTACCGGTGGACTTGTGGGTGGCACGACGCTGACGACCGTCATCAACGACGTACCCATCAAGGCGGTAGCTGATGTCGACGAGAATCTACGGCTGAAATTCATGCGCCGGCAGCGCGAGGCGGCTGATGGCCAATTCGTGGAACCCGACAAGTTGATCGAGCTCAATATTCCTTGTTTTCTCCAGTTGCCCGATGAAGAGGATTTTCCACATGAGGGCCTGCTGGAATACGCGCAAATTGACGTGGACGTTCAAACGGGGACCTCGCAGATTCGGGCGGTGTTTGACAATAGCGACAGTCTATTAAACGTTGGCATGTTTGTGCGCTTACGCGTTCCCGTCTCCGCGCCCTATTCCGCTGTGCTGGTGCCCGACACGGCCATTGGGACCGATCAGGCTACCAAATATGTATATGTCGTCGACTCTTCCAACGAGATTCAGCAACGTCCGGTCGAAATAGGTGATCTTCGACGCAACATGCGAGTCGTTAAATCGGGCCTGGAGCCGAGCGAGTCGGTGGTCGTAGCGGGACTGCAGTTGATCCAACAGGGCATGAAAGTCGATCCTCAGATGGTTACGCCGGATTAACAGCGTTCACTAACTGATGCACATCCCTAACTAACGTCGAGCGCCCAGCCGCATGTCCCATTTTTTTATCCATCGTCCCATCTTTGCTTCCGTCATATCGATCTTGGTCGTGTTGGCGGGAGGTATTTTTGTGTGGACGCTGCCCATCGCGCAGTATCCGGAGATTACGCCGCCATCGGTGCAGGTGACCGCCAAGTACCCGGGGGCAAGTAGTGAGGTCGTAGCCCAAACGGTAGCCGCACCGATTGAACAGCAGGTCAATGGTGTGGAAAACATGCTGTATATGTCCAGCCAGTCCACCAACGACGGTGGTTACTCCTTGGTGGTGACCTTTGATGTTGGCACGGACCTGAATATGGCTCAAGTGCTGGTCCAGAATCGTGTAAATCTGGCTGCCCCGGTATTGCCTGACGAGGTAAAGAGCATTGGTGTCAGCGTGGTCAAGAGTTCTCCGGGTGCTTTGTTGGCCGTCAACTTGTTCTCGCCGGATATGTCGCGCGATCAATTGTACCTGAGCAACTATGCCACCATCCGCATCAAAGATGAATTGGCCCGCATTGACGGTGTGGGCAGTATCAGCATGTTTGGCCAGCGTGACTACAGCATGCGGATTTGGCTGGACCCGCCGCGCATGGCCTCGTTGGGGTTGACCGCCGGCGACGTCATCAGCGCACTGCGTGAGCAAAATATTCAGGTTGCCGGCAGGCGCCTTGGGACGTCCGCCCGTACCCCAAGGCCAGGATTTCCAGTACACCTTGAAGACCCTCGGGCGGCTGGCAACCGCAGATGAATTTTCCGAGATCGTCATCAAGCGAGGCGAGAATGCCCAGGTTGTCAAACTCCGAGATGTGGTGACCGAGCAACGCACCGATGCCCAAGACAGGACCTTTGGCGGTATCGACTTTGGTGCAGCCTTTGAAGATACGCGTTGTAACCTGAGCGGTGTTCCCGCCTCGGGCTTGATGGTTTTTCAACTACCTGGTTCCAATGCATTGAATACTGCCGATGCTGTCCGGGCCAAGATGAGCGAGCTGCGTAAGGGCTTTCCGGGAGGCGTCGAGTATTCGATCAGCTATGATACGACGCCCTTCATCAGCGAATCCATTCACGAGGTCTTCAATGCGCTGAGCGATGCGATCGTGCTGGTAGCCATTGTCGTGCTCGTATTCCTGCAGTCTTGGCGGGCTGCCATCATTCCTCTGATTGCTGTCCCGGTAGCCATCGTTGGCACCTTTGCCGTGATGGCCGGCATTGGATTCAGCCTGAATAACTTATCTTTGTTTGGTCTGGTGTTGGCGATCGGTATTGTGGTCGATGATGCGATCGTGGTGGTTGAGGCAATTGAACATAAGCTAGAGCATGGCCTAAGTCCTATCGAGGCAGCTGAACAGGCCATGCATGAGGTCACGACGCCGATCATAGCCATTTCACTTGTGCTGATGTGCGTCTTCATCCCCTGCCTGTTCATCTCAGGCATCACCGGCCAGTTCTTCAAGCAATTCGCAGCTACCATCGCCGTGTCAACCTTTTTCAGCGCCGTAAATTCTTTGACGCTAAGCCCGGCATTGAGTGCGCTCTTGTTGCGTCCCAAGTCTCAGCAGAAAGATCCCTTGTCACGCCTGATCAACCTGCTTTTTGGTTGGTTCTTCAGGCTCTTCAATCGCTTCTTCGGACGATTGTCAGGAGCCTACGCTCATTCGGCCGGGTGGCTGGTTCGCAGATCCGGTTTGGTGGCTCTGGTCTACGTTGCCCTGCTGTGGGCAACCTACCAAGCCATGACGCGGGTGCCGACTGGATTCGTACCCTCACAGGATAAAGGCTATCTGCTGATCGATATCCAATTACCCGATTCGGCCTCGCTGGACAGGACCGATCGCGTGGTGCAGCAGCTCAGTCAAATTCTGTTGGGGGAACGCAGCGGCAACAGTCAACAACTGGCCGCGACCGTAACCGCCGCCCGTGAATCTGGGCATGTCGCTGAGCATGCCTCGACCCATGCAGGCGGAATCGCAGGCGTTGAACATACGCTCGAGATCGTGGGGCAGTCTTTTGTGCAGAACGCCGTGGGCTCTAATTTCGCCACGGTCTTCGCTATCCTAGAACCCTTCCATTCAAGACAAGACGCAGCCCTCTATTCGGAGCGCATAGCGCAACGTGTCAGGGCTGCTGCTGCAGACAACATTCTCGATGCTCGGCTGTCGGTGTTTGGTCCACCCCCGGTCGATGGACTGGGTAGTGGCAGTGGTTTTAAAATCATCGTGCGCGATGTTGGGGGGCTGGGGGTGTCCAACCTGGAAAAGGCGGCCGCGAAGCTATCCCAAGCTGGTTCTCAAGAACCAGATATTCTGGGGATGCAGAGCGGCTTTCGGGCCAATACACCGCAGTTATTTATCGACGTCGATCGCGAAAAATGTAAATCGATGGGGGTTCCCCTGCGCGAGGTGTTTACCGCCCTTCAGACTTATCTGGGCGGATTCTACGTTAACGATTTCAATGCCTTTGGACGCACGTGGCAAGTTAACTTGCAGGCCGACCCCGTGTTTCGTTTGACCCCCGAGCATGTTACGCAGTTGTATGTCCGCAATGATCAAGGCAATATGCTGCCCCTCGGTTCGGTGGTCAAAGTGTCCGACACCACGGGTCCCGCAGCGGTCATGCGCTACAATGGCGTTGCGGCGGCGGCCGTTAACGGGCTGGCCTACCCGGGCGTCAGTTCCGGTGAAGCGATCAAGACCGTTGACCAGGTAGTGCAACAGAATTTGACCTTTGGCTTTGATACCCAGTGGACCGAGTTGACCTATCTACAGATCCGGGCCGGTAATACCGCCTTGGCCGTATTTGGTTTGGCGGTCGTCTTGGTCTTCTTGGTGCTGGCGGCTCAATATGAGAGTTGGAAGCTGCCCTTGGCCGTCGTTTTGGTGGTGCCCATGTGCTTGTTGTGCGCTGTGATAGGCGTGGCTCTAGCCGGCATGGATATCAATATATTTGTACAGATTGGCTTTGTGGTTCTGGTTGGTCTCGCGAGTAAGAATGCTATTCTGATTGTCGAATTTGCCAAGGAGCAGCAAGCCAAGGGCATGAGTAAGCTCGACGCGACTATCGATGCTTGCCGACTGAGATTGCGGCCCATCATCATGACCTCCCTGGCATTTATCTTTGGTGTCGTTCCGCTAGCGTTGGCCAGCGGTGCGGGAGCCGAAATGCGTTCCACTTTGGGTATTGCCGTTTTCTCGGGAATGCTGGGAGTTACCTTTTTCGGCATCTTCCTGACTCCGGTGTTTTACTATCTGTTGGCTAGCCCCACTCCCCCGGACACTCCGCACAAAACGGCAGTCGCGTCGAACGCCACCGCAGACCAAGCCGACGAGTCTTGATTGCACATTGGACCGGTTGACAGCCTTGGATGAGGCTCGACCTCAGGCCGCCTGCCGACTGGCCGCTGGTGCGCTGAACAGACCGTGTTCCAGAAAGCAAGCCACCATGCTGAGAGTGGTTTCGTCACGCGGTAAGCGAAAATGCGTGGTGGGAACAATGCGGTGATCGCGTTGACCAGCCAGGATGGTGTTGGCAATTGGCACAATGGGATCACGCGCAGCCGCGATGATACCCACCTCAATATGTGCTGGCGTCTTGAAGCGATTGGGCAGGCTGTCTGCGGTTTCTATCAGATCGGCAATGCTGGGTACGCAGTAGGCAAAGGGCCCCAGCGGGAAGCGGGTCAACTGCGAGCCGCTATTGGGAGGGGCGAGCATAACCAGGCGCCTGACCTTATCCACGCTGCCATAATGCAGGGCTCCACGAGCCAGGATGCCACCCATACTGTGCGTGACGAAGTGGATCGAGTGGACCCGCGGGTTGTCTTGTAGAGCTGCCAAAGTCTTGAGCAATTGCTGCACATGCTGTTCGGTGGAGCGCCAGAAAGTTCGATAGCCGCAATTTAAAACATTGAATCCCAGGCTGAGCAAGCGAGATTCCAACTTGCTCATACTGCCCCGCGTGGCAAACAGGCCATGCAATAAGATTACCCAATCGCCCGACAGCGATGCGGCGCAGCGACGACCCGCTGTGTCGCTCTTTGACTGGTGGTGGCGTTGCTGTTTCATCGTGGGTAGGCTCAGCACCTCGCGCACATGCCTGCTTGGTCCGGGGCGTTGTGGAGCGTGGGCACTAGGGGAGATCAATTTGAGTTAGTATTTCGGAGTTCGCTTGGCCAGCGGACAATTCCAGCTTGGCGGCCTCAAAGGCTGGCGGCCCACGTTGGAGCGGGGGATTATTGGAAAAGCCAAATGGTTCTACGGGGATCCCGAGGCGATTTCGAGTCAGCTGGCCGTTGCCGTCCACATCTTGATACACGCCGACAGCCAATGAGCCTGGGTTGGCTACAAACCCGTGTTCGAGCACTGGCTGGGAGGGAGTCAATTCCGCCGCCAGGCTGGCCATTCCGTTGGGAAAGGCCGCAGCGGACTGAAAGACGGCGATCTTGATGGATCCCTTTCCTGGGCGAATATTGGTGACTCGAACTCGCAAATTGGTCGCTGGTGCATGTGACTCCTTCACGGGACCTACCCGCTCGGCTGTCGGAGTTGCTGCCGGAGTTGCTATCTGAGTTGCTGTTTGCGCAAGTACGGGAATGGTAGCGGACTGCATCGCAGGCGTTGGCTGAAGCGGGGCGGGAGTTGTCGGGAGCAGGTCCATTGCCGCGGCGGATAGGCTGCCTGCGGTCTCCTGGGGTAGACCGGCGGTGGCCATTGCGAGGGCTGTTGGTGTTTCCAACGCGTCAGAGCTGAGGGCCACGTCACTGCTGGCAGTCGCGGGCAGATTCGCGTTCTCCAAGGGTGAGGTGCCCTGGAACAGCGTCGCTGGAGACTGGGATTCGTCGCTGCGGGCTTCGGTGGGCATCGGAGCTTGAGCCTGGTCGCCTTGCCCCAATGCGGCCTGGGGCGGGCCGGGCCGTCGAAGGCGAGGAAATAGGTCCACCTGGGATGGCGGATCCAAGGGCTTTCCCGAGCGGCATGCGCCAAGCGGCAGGATGCTTAGGGTTCCTAGACACCCCAGTAGCGTGTGTCGCAGCCAAACATTGCTCATGGTGGTCACGCCAAGCTCCAGCCTCGTGCCAAGACGCGGGCCGCCAAACCCAATGTCAATGCGGCACCGAGCAGCACACACATTTCGACGCGAACCGAGCTCAGTGGCAGGTCGTACCAGAAAATCTTCTGGAATCCATCCAAGGCCCAGCCGTTGAAAGTGAACTTGCCTAGCTCGCGCATCCGCTCGCTCATCACATATCTGGGTACCATACTTCCGCCGACGGCGGACATACTCAGCACCAACACGATCGACGCGGCTTGCAACTGCTGTCGGCTGCGGCACAGGGCTGCCAAGAATAATGCGAAACTGGCTGAGGCCGCCGAGGTGACCAGCGTCATGCATAAGAAACCGGCGAGGTGCTGCCTGAGCGCGACCTGAAACACCAGCTCGCCCCAGGCAAACATGACGCTCAACTGCAAGCATCCCAGGCCGCTCATGAACAACCACTTGCCAACCAGCAACTGTGTTAGATTCAAGCGACTATTCAGTAGGCGTCCCAAGGTACCCGCCTCGCGCTCCTCCAGCAGACTTGCCCCGGCGCCACTGGCTGAAAACAGGAGAAACATGACTGCAATGCCAGCCGCATACATGGCTACTTTGGGCTGATGTTTATTGCTGCCAAAGGCATCGACCGAGCGAAAGACGGACGGTTCCTCCGAGGTCGATTCAACCTCTGGTACTCGCACTGATGCAATTCTCGCAGGAGTTTCGGCTGGACTTAATGGACCGGTCGATGCGGATCGCACCGATGGCTGTTGACTCCGCGCAAGTTTTAAATTCATTTCCGCAAACTGCATGGCGATGGACTCCGCCAAACTGGCTTGCACCAAACGATGTCCAATTGGATTCAGCCCCTCGTTGTGCAGCGCGATCGACAGGCTGGGCGCATCCGGGTCCTGTCCGGTGAAACCGGCTGGAATATGGACGACAACCTCTACCGATTTATGGGTGATTAACCAACGCGCCAAACTGTCGATGGGCCAGGCTGGATTCGTGCGACCAATTCCCGTGCTGGGTTTGATCTCCGGGTGCTGGCAGGCGGCATGGATGATCGCCAGCGACTCGGGTGTTTGGTCATCGTCCACAAAGGATACTCGTACCTGGGATACCGTCTGCCCTACACCGCGGCTGAAGATCAGCGCGAAGATGCTGAAGAAAACGACCGGCACGATAAAGGCCAACGCGAATTCATGCTTGTTGTTCCACAGTCGTAAGGTGGAAATCTTGCAGACGGTCCAAATCATTCTCGCAGTTCCTTGCCGGTCAGGTGCAGGAACATGTCTTGCAATGTGGGCTCGCGGAGTGTCAAGTGATCAATCTTGGCATCCGAGCTTTCCAGTGCCCGCAATAGATCCGGTAGTTTGACCGAAGCTTCATCCAGAAAGCCCACGGCCTCCAAGCCTGAAGGATGCAATTGAAGGGGTGGTGGTACGTGTGCTGTGGGGGTTGCGAAACGCACGTTGATTTGTTGTGCCGTGCCGATTGTTCTGCGCAGCAATTCGTCAAAGCTGCCTGTATCGAGGACCCGGCCAGCGTCCACGATGGCGATCCGATCGCATCGCGATTGGGCTTCGTCCAAATGATGTGTCGTCATCAGGATGGACGTCCCGTCCTCGAGCAGTTTATCGAGCATGCCGTAGATGCGTTCGCGGCTCTGTGGGTCCACACCGACGGTGGGCTCGTCCAGCAGAAGAATTGGCGGGCGATGCAGTACCCCGCAGGCAATATTCAAACGACGTTGCATGCCGCCCGAGAGCTTGGCGGCAAAAGCATGCTTCCGCTCTTCGAGACTCGCCCAACGCATGGCCTCGGCAACGCGTCGACGCAAGAGTCCGCCCGACAGCCCGTGCAGCCGTCCAAAGGCAACTAGGTTTTGCCGTACCGTCAAATCCGGGTAGAGCGCGATTTCCTGCGGGACGATGCCCAGGCAATCGGCTAATTGACCGGGAATATTAAAGCGAATGCTGCCACTGTCCAGTGCGCAACGTCTGGAAATGCAACGAATTAACGTCGTTTTCCCGGCGCCATTGGGCCCCAGCAATCCTAGCAATTCGCCAGCATGCAACTCCAGCGATAGCCCGTTTAGGGCCGGCACCGCTCCATATGCCAGGCGGGCATCGCGGACGGTCAGGACTGGATTGACAAGGTGCAGCATACAATGAAACGCCAGCGGAACCATTTAAGCAGTAGAAGTTTCCCCTATAGGCGTTCTGAGTATTGGCCGCAATATCATACGCCTAGGCTATAACCGTAAGCGAATTGACAGCATTCCCGAAAAAGGACAAGCATGGATACCAGTTCGAAGCGCGTAACCAATTGGAATAGCCGGCAATTGACCGCTGGCTGGCAACCCGGAGTGCGGGCGTTCTTTCATGGACTGGGTTTGAGCGATAGCGATTTTGCCAAACCACAGATTGGGATTGGGGTGCCCTTGTTGGAGGGCAATTTGTGCAATGTGCACGCCTATCAATTGGCGACTGATATAGCGGAGGGATGCCGGGCTGCGGGCCTGCTGGGCTTTCCCTTTGGAACTCCGGCAGTCAGCGACAATCTCACGCAGGGGCTGGAAGGTGGCGGCGCAAGCCTGGTGTCTCGCAATTTGATTGCCACCTCGGCGGAATGCGTGATTACCGCCCATTGCTATGATGCCATGATCGGCTTGCATCACTGCGACAAGAATGGCCCTGGATTTGCCATGGCGCTGGCCCGTACCAACTATCCAGGTTTGATCGTCAGTGGCGGCAGTATTCATCCGGGTTGCTATCAAGGTCGCGAGGTCTCGATTCTGGATGTCTACGATGTCCAGGCGGCCGCCGATGCGGGTTTGGTGCCTCAGGAACAGGCGGAGGCAATTCGGCGGGTGGCTTGCCCTGGACCCGGCGGTTGCGGCATTGCCGCCTCATTCAATACCTGGGGGCTAGCCATGGAGGCCATCGGTCTAATGCCTCCACAAAGCAGTTCCCATCCCGCTGTCAGCCCGGAAAAAAAGAACGAATGCTTGCTGATTGGGCAACTCGTGCGCCGTCTGCTGGAATCGGGAATGCGGCCGCGCGATATCTTGACTCTGCAGGCCTTCCGCAATGCGGCTACCCTGGTCGCTGCTGCAGGAGGTTCGACCAACGCAGTACTGCATCTGACTGCCGTGGCCCGTGAGGCAGGCGTCGATTTTGGACTGCGCGACATGCAGTCGATCTTCCGCAGTACTCCGGTGTACTGCAATTTTGCACCGCGCGGCAGCCACACCATGGTCGACCTGCATCGCTTGGGAGGTACGTCCGTGCTGATCAAACATTTATTGCAAGTTGGCCTGCTGGATGGCTCTCAGCCCACCCTGACCGGGTGTAGCCTGGCGGAGAATGTTCGCCATGCGAACGCGCCACCAACTGGACATGCGTTGATTGCCCCCTCGGAGGCGCCTTTCAAACCCTTTGCTGACATGCAGATTTGTTTTGGTAATCTGGCTCCCGATGGCATGGTCTTCAAAGTATCCAGCTTGAGCACACCACATTTTCGTGGACCCGCCATCTGCTTCAGCTCCGGCAAGGCGGTTGTTGACGCCGTGCAGGCACGCCGCATTAGACCGGGTCATGTGGTCGTCATTCGAGACCTTGGTCCAGTCGCCGCAGGCATGCCAGAAATTGTGCTGGCTACTTCTGCGCTCAGCATTTCAGAATTGGTTGGTCGAGTCGCTGTGGTGTCGGACACGCGAATTTCGGGTATCTCGCATGGGGCCATCGGCATCCATTGCAGCCCCGAAGCGGCCCTCGGCGGCCCGATTGCCTTTGTCCAGGATAATGACGAAATCAGTTTCGATCTTTTAGCAGGTCGGGTTGAACTGCATGTCAGTGATCAAGAATTGAGCCAACGTCGCCAAGCCTGGCAGCCACCATCATTGACCTACGAGCGCGGTTACTTGGCCGAATTCGCAGAAACCGTCAGTCAGGCTCCCGACGGATGCGCGAGCCGCGCCGTGCTCGGCAGGGCCTCTACCATTCCGCGAAAGTAGCGCTTGGATCAGCAAGCCAGCGGCCGTATTTCGACAAGTCGGTAAGAAGCTAGCCTTCCCCTATCAATGACCCCAAATGAACGCCATGCCCCTATCACTAACCTCTGTGAGTGCTATGCACTATCGAACTACCAGGTGGATCGTTTTGTTTTTTTTCGTGCTGAGTGTTCCCAGCCTTGGGGCCGATTTTCCCGTCGCCGATGAAGCGGAACTAAAAGCCGCCATTGGCCAAGGCTCAAGCAGGCGATCGGATTATCGTTGGTGAAGGTCGCTGGCATGATGTGCAGATTGATTTCATCGGCAGCGGTAGCCAGCAAGCACCGATACACTTGCAAGCCGCAAAGCCAGGACAGTCGGTCTTCACCGGATCGAGCCGGCTGAATATTGCCGGCGATTATTTGGTGGTCGATGGGCTGTGCTTTGAAGATCCAGATCCTGCGATCAGCGACCTGATCCAGTTTCGGCAGAATTCTAAACGGCTGTCCCATGCTTGCCGCCTGACGAATTGCAGCGTGGTTAACAGGTCGCCACGTCCGCACGATTCGCCAAATGCCGCCCGCGAGTCGCGATGGGTTGGTCTGTATGGTACGGGCCATCGCGTCGATCACTGCAGTTTTCAAGGCAAGTCTGGCAAGGGGGCGACGTTTGTCGTGTGGCTCGGTGGTGAACAGGTTGGTGAACACCGGATTGATCACAACTACTTTGGACCACGTGAACGACTTGGCGAGAATGGAGGCGAGACGATTCGCATTGGAGATAGCCAGACATCGATGCTGAGTAGCCGCTGTACGGTGGAGAGCAACCTGTTTGAAAGATGCAATGGGGAGACAGAATGTATCTCCAATAAGTCTTGCGATAACATCTATCGCGATAATACCTTTCTGGAAGTCAGCGGCACGCTCACCCTGCGACATGGAAACTCATGCTTGGTGGAACGCAATCTCTTCTTAGGAAAGGCTGCCAAGGGGACGGGCGGTATCCGCGTGATTGGCGAAGATCATATTGTCCGCGGCAACCAACTCGAGCGGTTGACCGGGGATGATGCTCGGGCGGCAATCTGCCTGATGATTGGCGTGCCTGACTCGGCACCGAATGAGTACTTTCAAGTCAAACGGGCTCGCATCGAGAACAATACGATCATTGATTGCCAGCACTCGATCTTGATTGGTCTCGCCGATCACCCACGTGCAGTGTTGTCGCCGCAGGAGACTCTCTTTAGCGGCAATCAAGTGATCTGTGCCCAGGTCTCCATCATTGAAGCTCGTTGCGAATTATCGGGCATCGCCTGGGAAGATAATCGCATGCATGGTAAATCCTTGGGCATCCCCCTGCCCTCGGGTATTCATTTCACCGCAGGCGACCAGACAAGCGAACTAGAGAGAAGACCCTTGATGCCCCTGGATCGTGGGTCCGTAGGCACACGCTGGTAGACGATTCCGATGGAGGGCGGGAAATTGGTGGAGGTTGGGGAAGGGAAGAAAGTGGCTTGGCCGCCTATAGGCGGAACTACGAACTGGGACAAACCGGACTACAAACTACGAACTGGCGATAGCTGCTGGATATTTGACTGGAATCAGGGCTGAGCCCGATTACATTAGTTACGAACTGGGAGTCTATCAAATATGCTGAACTTGCGAGCTTGCATCCGTCTTGTGCTGCCTCTGCTGGCCGTGTGTACGGTGAGTTTTGTGTTGCCTGCTACACTGCAGGCTAGCCTGATTTTGCTGTACGACGGCAACGGTCTGCCAGCGAATCAGACGTGGCTGGCCTACGCCGACGATGCGGGCCTGAGCAATGGCAACGCGAGTCAAACTCCGGTCTCCGGTGGCGTGTCGCTGGTCACCGACAATGCTGTTAGCGCGGGATACAGCAATTACGGCCCCCTTGGGCTTAAAGAACTCCGGCTTTTCCCACGCTGGATCGAGCCCAAGGATTTGAGCTGAGTTTTACCGCTACTGTCGCCAGCGAGAGTCATGCGAGTAATGATCGTGCCGGGTTCAGCGTTATTCTGCTAGGCTCGGATCGCAAGGGCATCGAACTGGGATTTTGGGAAGACGAGATTTGGGCACAAACCAGTTCCCCGGCGTTTACTCACGGACAGGGCGTTTCCATCGACACAACGCTTCAGCGAAATTATCGCCTGGCCATCCGCAACGACCATTTTCAGCTGTTCGGAGGGAATTCAATATTGTTGGATGGCGAGGTTCAGGATTACATGCAGCCGGCTCTACCCTATGCGCTGCCGAATTTCATGTTCTTGGGGGATAACACGTCCAGCGCTCGCGCGAGCGTCCTGCTCGGCCCGATATTCTTGCAGAGCAATCTATCAGCGGTGCCCGAGCCCGGCAGCGCCTGCTTGCTGGGATTGTGTCTGATCGGGCTGGCCGCCCGCCGCCAACGCCGAGCCTGAGCAAGCCTTGAAGCGGCTGGACAACTCTTGCTGTTCCAAGGGGACAGCAATTCATCGATCGACGCCTACGTAGATTTGTTCGGCGGCGATGTAGGCTTCGACGGCCGGATGAACCTGGTAGCGCACCGAGCGGGACTGGGCTAGCCGCGTTCGGATGTCCGACGAGCTGATTTCAATCTGGGGCATGGCGATCCGATGACGTTGCACGTGGGGCCGCTCGTGTTCGGGCAAGTATCGTTGGAGCTGTTGCATGTCCAAGGCAGCCCGTCCGCCGCGGGCGACAACAGCCACAAAGGCCAGTTCACAGATCCGGGCTGGATCGCGCCAGGTATGAAATTCGTCCAAAGAATCACCGCCGATAATCAACACCCAGTCCACGTCGGGCGATTCTCGGTGAAGGGCTTCCAAGGTATCCACGGTGTAGGAGGTTCCCCCGCGTTGCAGTTCGCAATCATCGACCACGAAGCTTGGGTTACCACACGTTGCGAGACGCAGCATTTCCAAGCGATGCTTGGCTTGGCTCGCCCGTTGATCCTGTTTGTGGGGGGCGGTGGCGGCGGGAATGAAGCGCACTTGAGCGAGTTGCAATTGTTCACGAACCTGCTCGGCAATTAACAAGTGTCCAATGTGAATTGGGTCAAATGTGCCGCCATAAAGTCCGATCCGCTGACGAGGGCCGTTTTTCGACATATAACTACATGCTTCTAAGGAAATTGGTGTCGAGTAAATTAAATTGCAATGAGTGCCCATCAGCCCGAACTGTTTGCGACCGATGTCCCTCCCTGGGAGCTGGATGCACAAGGCGAGTGCCGGGCGGCCAGGATTGTTTTCGCCGAAGCCCCGCATGGACCGCTGCATTATCGCATTCCAGACCAACTGCTCGATGAGATCAAGCCCGGCGTTCGCGTCAAAGTTCCCTTGGGGCGTGGCAATCGCGAAATGCTTGGCTACT
Organism: Pirellulaceae bacterium; assembly: GCA_963707245.1. Classification (GTDB taxonomy): domain Bacteria; phylum Planctomycetota; class Planctomycetia; order Pirellulales; family Pirellulaceae; genus Aureliella. Next base: position 83,883 of record CAVPPY010000059.1, on the reverse strand, counting down.
GCATTGCCATCGACAATTTGCAACAATCGCCCGATGCTTTCAAGCCGGTGTTAGAAGTTGTTGACCTGGAACCATTATGCACGCCGCGGGTCCTCGAGCTACTGCAATGGATGAGTCGCTACTATATCACGCCGCTGGGGCAGGTTTTCGATGCCGCGGTACCGGCTGGGGTGCCGCGCTTCGGCGGGCAGTCGTCAACGGTTAATGCTTTACCCAACCGAGCTGGCTGGTGATGAGTCGCGGGTGGATGGACTTTCGCCCAAGCAACAGCAGGTCCTGCGGCGACTGATCGAGAGCGGCGGAGGGTTGACCGCCGACCAATTGCAAAAGCTGGCTGGCTGTTCCTCGGCGCCCATTGGTGCATTGCGACAGGCGGGTTTTGTCGAAACGCGTCGCGAACGCGTGCTGGGCGAACTGGAGCAGAATGTGCCGTTGCCCGCTCTGCCGCCGCTGGCCCTGAGCGCCGACCAACGCCAGGCACTCAATCATATTCTGCAGGCCCTGGATTCGCATAGGCAGCAAACCATACTGCTACATGGTGTGACCGGCAGCGGCAAGACGGAAGTCTACATGCAGGCGATTCATGAGGTTATCTCCTATGGTCGGCAGGCCATTGTCTTGGTACCCGAGATCAGCCTCACCCCACAGACTCGGCAGCGCTTTCTGCAGAGATTTGGACAGGTGGCTGTGTTGCATAGTCACATGAGTCATGTTGAACGGCACCATCAATGGCGGAGGATTGCTGCCGGCCATACACCGGTAGTGATCGGGCCGCGGAGCGCGATATTCGCCCCGCTGCCGAGATTGGGTTTGATTGTCTTGGACGAAGAGCATGAGGCCTCGTTCAAACAGGATTCGCTGCCCAGATATCATGCCCGCGATGTGGCCCTGCATCGTTCCTTTCTGGAGCAGATACCGTTGGTTTTGGGTTCCGCCACGCCGAGTCTGGAAAGTTGGAAGCGGGCCGTGGATGGCGTTTATTGCCTGGCCACTCTGCCTCGCAGGATCCACAATCGTCCGTTGCCAGAAGTCACCACACTCGACCTGAGAACCCTAAAGCAAGAGCCGCAGCAGGGAGCCATCACGCGGCCTTTGCATCAGGCGATGCAGGAGGCACTCGCCGAACAGGGACAGATCATTCTGTTGCTCAATCGACGAGGCTTTGCGACGGCTATTCAATGTCCGCAATGCGGGCACGTAGCGGCCTGTCCCGATTGTGATCTGCCGCTGACACATCACCGCGATGGGGCCAAGGCCTGTTGCCATTACTGCGATTATCAAATTCCTACGCCGCCAGTGTGTCCGGCATGCAAATTCGATGGAATTCGTTTTAGTGGGATGGGCACACAGAGACTGGAGGTCGAGGTGCAGCGCCGTTTTCCGCAGGCGCACGTGGCGCGCATGGACAGCGATACCATGCGCAAGCCAGGTAGCCACGAGCGAGTTCTTAGCGAGTTTCGCAATGAACAGATTCAGATTCTGCTTGGTACACAGATGATTGCCAAGGGATTGGACTTTCCGAACGTGCTTTTGGTAGGAGTGATCAACGCTGATACCGCCCTGCACTTCCCCGACTTTCGTGCAGCTGAGAAAACCTTTCAAATTGTGACCCAAGTAGCCGGTCGAACGGGCCGCGGCGCCAAGGCTGGACAGGTGCTGGTGCAGACCTTTTCCCCAGACCATCCCGCGATCATGGCTGCCGCAAAGCATGACTATGCCAGTTTTGCAAGTCAAGAATTGATCAAGCGGGCCCAGTATGGCTACCCGCCGCATGGTTATCTGGCGCACATCATCATGCGCGGTCCAGACCTGGTAGAAGCCGAAGGTTTTGCAGAATCCTGCGTGCGAAGATTGCAGGCGACTCGCGAGCGGCTAGCTATTGAATGCCGGATCCTCGGTCCGGCGCCACCGCCATTGTCGAAACTTCGCGGTAAGTATCGCTTTCACGCGCTGCTGCAAGCCACCGAAGCCGAGCCATTGAATCGGCTGATCGTTAAAGCCATGGCCGACATCAAGCCTCCCAAAGATGTTCAATTCGTGATTGACATCGATCCGCAGGATACGCTCTAAGGACCGTCCGAAATTGCTACCGAATCAGTCGCAACGCGTTAGCGAGTGTCCCGCTTGGGTAGTAGATTGCTAGTTTCGTTTCCTATCAGTCGCAACGCGTTAGCGTCGGTTCCATCAGAACTGTGTGCTAACGCACTTTCATTGCGGACGTTCACTAAGACGTGACCAGTGGCGGAAATTAGCGGCAACAAGACAATCCAACGCGGCCTGTATATCCGCAGGCACGGGGCTTTCGAGAATCAACTTCGTGCCTTTGACTGGGTGTGTGAATTCGATCCGCCGCGCATGCAAGGCTTGCCGCTCGAGGATAACTTCGTCATCGTCCTCCAGCGGGGGAAGTCCCAAAGCCAGTCTGCGTCGCATTTCACCACGTGTGATCCTGGCATGCCCGCCATAAAGACGATCGCACAAGACGGGTGCGCCGATGTGATCCAAGTGCACGCGAATCTGGTGGGTGCGGCCGGTTTTGGGCTCGAGCCTGACCAATGCAAAGCCCGCGTATCGTTCGAGTACTTCATAGCGAGTTTCCGCATCGCGACTTTCCGGATGATCGCGACGGATGGCCATCTTATCACGTTGGTAGGGATGCGGGCCGATGGGTTGCCGGATCACGTCGCGATCGAGCTGCAGTTTGCCGACCACGATAGCCAAGTACTCTTTTTGTACGCTGCGTTTTTCAAACTGTTCGGCCAGCAGCATATGCACCGCATTGCTTTTCGCGACCAGGATCACACCGCTGGTATCGCGGTCGAGGCGGTGGATAATGCCCGGTCGTGTAGGGCCACCAACGTCGCTCAACTGTCCAAAATGGAAGGCCAAGGCACTGGCCAGCGTACCGCTCCAATTACCCTTGGCTGGATGGACCACCATACCTGGCGGCTTGTCGATAGCGATCAGCGATTCGTCCTCGAAGAGGATGCTCAGCGGTATGTTTTCGGGACGTGGCCCGTCGTCCGGCGGAGGAGGCAGTTGCAGTGCTATGCGCTGTCCGGCGCGTACACGGAAGCTTGGTTTGACCACCATGCCGTCCACTGAGGCGCCACCCTCCTGCACGACCTTGCGCAGAAAAACGCGGCTATAGGCATTCAGCAGCAGGGCTAGCACGGCGTCGATTCTTTGTCCATGCTCGGATTCAGAAACGCAGTGTTCGAAAAGGCTGGTTGTGGGATTGATTGAGGGGCGTTGCACCAGCATGGACTTTTATTGCGGCTCGCCGCCGACGGCGGGATTGCGGCGAGGATTCGGCGGGGGCCTGCGGGTCGTCGACCGGAGGCACAACGCTGGCGTCGGGGGACGCTGGTGGCTCGCCGCCGCTCGGGGGCTGCGTGCTTGAGCCAGGCAAAGGTGGCAGGTTGGCCGGATCCAATTCCGTGGTCGGTGTTCCGTCTGCAGGGGCCAGGCCACCAACAATGGGATCGAATTGCATATCGCCGGGCGAAGTCGGCGGGAATGCGAGATTGCTCGGCAGTTCGATGGGCGCATCGGGCTTGGGGTCTAACTTGTCAAACCATCGATAAAAATTGCGGCCCGAATCGCTGGAAATAAAGTCTAAGCGCTTCTTTGCGTCGTCAGCTAGGGCGGGAAACACCGCGGACTTGCTGACCAGCTCGAAATTCTCGGCGGCCTTGTCGAGTTGTCCCAGTGCCTCCTGGGCCTGGGCCAAACAGTAGATAGCTTTGAATTTTAATTCTGGTTGGGTGGAGACGCTGGCATCTTCGAAGGCCTCGATTGCCTGATTGAGCAGCTTTTCGCCCTCGGCGCGATTGCGATAGATGGCTTGCAGTCCCTGTTGCAAGTAACTGGCTCCGGCGGTTTGCCGAGCCCATCCAGCGGCGGTACTCGAGGGGAAATCATCGGCGACACCCACCAATTTGCTTGGATCGTCGGCGGTCAAATTAAAATAATAGTCGGTCCAGGCTGCTGCCGCACGGCTCTTGGTGCTGGCGCTGTAGATGGCCCAGCCCAGCGAACCAACGATTAACAGAGCCAACCCGCCAAGGATGAGCGGCATGATCGGCTGGGCTGCTTGGATTCCCCCACCCAAACGATCCGCCAAAACATTTTTCTCCAGCTCGTGACGTCGCTCGCTTTTCATCGTGATTCCTTGGTCCTGCAGCCCGCCAACATGTCCCAGCCGATGGATAGGCGGGTTGTAGCTCGAGGCAATGGTAATCGCGTCAGTATAGGTCTCGCCCTCGATTCGCTCAATATCGGGTGGATCCCGCCCAGGGCCACGCAGTTTTTTACTTTGAACAACGAGCCCTCCCCTCGCTTGAAGCTCGACCCTCCCAAAATTCCTCGCAAAACTCGGAAAGGGAGGGTGAGTTGCCGGAGTCGGAGTCTTCCAAATTGAACCATCTGCGTGGCCCTGGGATCCCGCCAAATGGCCCCCGTGCTAGCAACAGATGAACAGCAGTCACCAAGATAACGCTAAGCATCGTTCGATCAATCAATGTAATTTGTCCGGCGATCATCACGACGGAGCGTGGTGGCCACATGAAAGATGCGACAGTTACTTATCGAACGATGCTAAGATAGATACAGCCGCCACGGCCGTCACCAGGAAGCGGGAAAGCTAAAAACAACGAAATCTGATCATGTCCAAGTCACGTGAATCCCTGTCCCCCCTGCGTTTGAGCAAGCGGATTACCCTCCTGCCGGTCGTGCATGGCAGCGGGAATTGCGCCTTGGCGCTTCGCCAATGGTTGTTGGAGCATGAATGCGATTGTTTGGCGGTTGGCCTGCCCGAGTCCTTTAAATCGAGTGTCGTGGACGCGGTTCAACGTCTGCCTGCTGCGGGGATGGTGCTACAGCGTTACCTGGCCAATTATGGAGCGCCGTGGAGCCCTGGTAATGAGACATCCGACGAAGACGAGGGCAGTCTGGATGCCTGGAGCTATGTGCCCATCGACCCCTGCCAGCCGGTGATTATGGCGCTGCGCATCGGGCTAGGCGAGCATTGGCGGATCGAGTTCTGTGATCTGGAGACCAATGCCTTTCAACCTGTGGCAGCGGTGATGCCTGACCCCTACGCCCTAAAAACCGTCTCGCTGGAGCGTTTTGCCACCGCTATTTTGCCGAGCATCTCGCGACCCTTCCAAGAACAGCCGCAACAGCGAGTGCAGTACATGGCCTGGCGTCTCCGGCAATTGGAGCAAGAACAGGAGAACATTGTCTGCGTATGTTCCATCCTGGAATGGCCCTGGTTACGAGAGGCCTACCGGCAACCCCCCAGTGAATTACCCCTGCATGACTCGGTGGATCCGCCTGTGCTGCACGGCGTACACCCCAAGTCGCTGATGTTCCTGTTTGGCGAATTGCCTTACATCACCGGTTTGTATGAACAGGCTCGGGCAGAGTTGGATGATGATGCGAATCTGGCCATCGATGGCGTCAAGCAACTGTTGATGTCAGCCCGGAGTAGCTACCTGCAAGATCTTGGGCGGAGGGCGCGTAGAATAACTCCGCTGCTGCTATCGCAGTGCTTGAAGTACATCCGCAATCTGACCTTGCTCGAGCATCGCATGTCGCCGGACTTGTATACCATGACCGTCGCCGCGCAGCAGATTCTTGGCGATCAATACGCGATTCACTTGATCGAAACCGCGCGGCACTATCCCTTTGCACAAGATGACGGCCCTCCGCGGGTCGTCCTCGGTATCGACCAGGCTCGTCTACCCGACGGCGAAACGGTGAGCGTCGTCAGTCGCTTGCCTGGACAACCGGTATCGTGGCGCTCCTTGCAGTTGCGGCGCAAGCCGGAAAAGCAAGAGATGGAAAAATGGAAAACGCAATGGAATCCCTATTCGCAGTGCTCGTGGCCACCGGAAGACAATCTGATCGAGAGCTTTCGAACGCGAGTGTTTGAACGAGCAAAAGATATCATCGGAGCCGATCTTGCGCGGAGCGAGAAATTCTCGACGAGCATCAAAGATGGCATCGATATTCGTGAGACGTTGCGACACTGGTACGACGGAGATATCTATGTCAAAGTCATGCCGCCCAGCATGGGAACCTTGGACTGCTGCGTGATGCTGTTCGACACCCCGGCCGATCCGCGCGAATATGCTTGGCGCACAACCTGGTTCGCCGAGCACGAGGAGGAATCTACGCTCGCCTTTTTTGCGACCGATTTCAATAAGGAAATGGTTGGTCCGGGTATTGCGCTGGCAACCTACGGAGGTGCCATGTTTCTATTCCCGCCCGTTTCCATTCCCGACATTTGGCAGGATCCTCGACTGGACTTTGCCGACGATCTGGAGGATCGCCTGATTTCAGCCGCCTGCTTGCACTCGCGCGAGCGACAGATTGCGTTACTCTGCCACCAGGCCCCCGGGGCCCGCTGGCGGCAAATTGCCCGCAGATTCCATCGACAATTGGTGCACATACCTCTCAGCAAATTCAATGATGCGATGGTACAACAGTTGAGAATGGTACATGTTTTGAATGGACATCAGGTACGTTCATTCGCAGAACACTTTATCCGTAAGGCCTAAAGCCCGCTGCGACTGATACGGTTTTGTGTTGCTCAGCACCCCGAAGCTGTTCGCGTGGTGGACGGGCTGGCTGCTTGACTCGAGCGATAAACACTGGACAATTCGAGGCTTTCAGGTTCTGGAATCATCACTTCGATGCTGGTATCGCCCGCATTGCGGCGGAAGGTGAGGTCCAGGTTGGCTTGGCCGAAGTTGTTGTTCCGCAGTTCCTGTAATCGCGAATTGCCTGAAAACGTCTGTTTGTTGGAGCCTAGTGTGAAGCGTTTAGATCATCTGAAGAACCTGGTCATCATGGCCGCAGCAGACGGAAGCCTCTCCGAGCAGGAAATTGCGTTGCTCGTCGACCGCAGTTCGGCACTGGGGTTGGAGGAGGAAGACCTGGAAAAGGCAATTGCCTTTGCACTCTCTGGCGACGCCAAATTAACCTTTCCGATCGATCGTGCAGAGCAAAATCAAATGCTGGCCGATTTGATTCGCATGATGGCCGCCGATGGCAAGCTATCCGAGGTGGAAAAACGATTGTTTGCATTGGCTGCTGCCAAGATGGGTATCGAGAAAGCCGAGCTGGATTCCCTGATCGACCAATTGGTACGCCGCGCGGGCGAGATGTAGCGCGGGGGTTATTCGATGGGCTGTATGCAATCCGCATCTTCATGCTGTACATGATTGACATGTTTGCTTACCGCTCGAAAGGTCAAGCACTCTTCTTTAGCTGGGCACAGCAAGGCTTGAGCCTGGCTCGCCGAGCAAGCTTCAGCCATCCATTCTGCGGCAGCCGCCGGCTCGAGTATGGCGGGCATGCGATCATGAATCGAACGTAGGCCTGTATTGGCGGCCGTGGTGATGATCGTACAGGAGCGGATGGCTTTGCCCGTGGCCCGCGAGTTGGACTCCCACAGGCCCGCGAATAGCATGAGCGACTGGTCGACCGAAGTGATCCAGTAGGGCTGCTTGCCACCATCTGCCTGCCGTTGCCATTCATAATAACCGTCCGCCAATACCAGCAACGACGCCGCTCGAGCGGCCCTTTGAAAGAACGTTTCTCGGCCAGCGTCTCGGCGCGGGCATTGATCATGCGGTTTCCTATGGACAAATCGGTAGCCCAACCGGGAAGCAGCCCCCAGCGAAAATAGTCAGCCGCCCAATGCATCGCGCCTTCGGTAGCCGCGATGGCAATGATATTCTGTGTCGGAGCGATGTTGTAACGCGGTTTCCAAGCCGAGGAAACAGCACTGAGATCCGTCAGGGGCAGCAGCGCCTGCACCCACTGCTCGGGAGGCGTCTTGAGCGTAAAACGGCCGCACATAACCAACTCCTGTTCCTGCGCTGGGCACCAGACAGTGCGCAAAGGGAAATTTAATGTTGAAAGAAATACTTGAACTGAGTACGACCGTCGAGACCCAACCACAGGCCCAATTGCTTGCACGTACGCTGGTCGAAGGACGGTTGGCGGCATGCGTCCAAATCGAGGGACCCCTGCACAGCGTTTATTTCTGGCAGGGTGAACTGTGCCAAGCCAGCGAATTTGGGCTGACGGTTAAGTCACTTGTCGAACTGGAATCCAAATTGATCGATTTTATCCACCAGCACCATCCCTATGAATGTCCGCAGATCATCGTCGGTCGCGTGCGGGCCTCGCCAGCTTACGCGGAGTGGATACAGGCCCAGGTAGACGCCTGATACATCGACCATTCCAGCATAAGTCTATTCGCTTAGCAAATCGCCGACATCCAGCCAGGGATAGTCTGGCGGCAGGCTGCAGCTCGGGCGGGGGTGTGGGTAGGTGCCGATGCGCAGAGCATGTCGCACCTCGGTGGGACGTAGATCGGACCTTTCAAAAGCCTTCTCGATCTGCAACGCACCGCGTCGCAGGTAAAACGTAAGGGCCGTTTGTGGCCGGCTTACCACGATCTCGGCAATATGATAAATGCCCGCGTCGTGGCGCTGGTGATGCGATAAGAGTTCAACCCTTTGTCCGACTTCGAGATCGACATCTGGCAAGCGACACCACATGCAGGGGCGCAGGCGGAATTGTGTATCCCCGTAATTAAACCAGTAGAATTCGCCATCCCACCGGTAGCGACGAAAAACGCGGCGGCTGGGAATCATCGGCAATGCCTGGTCCATGTCATCGGGGTGAATCCAGTCGACCCCCGAGGCCGGCGGTCGGAGAAATGCGCCCCAGTCGGGCAGATCAGGTCGATAGCTGCTGACAGCCGCAATGGATGGATCGGTCATGAGAATTCGTCTTCAATTGCAGTACCCTTTGATCATCCCGCTATTGTAGCGGAACTGGCTACCGCTCTGGCGGCTCCGGCTTGCTCGGCGATTCGCAGGTCTTGAAGTCGTCTTGAAGTCTTCCGGGCCTAGGGCTGCTGCCATGCCAGAAGGATGAAACTTATTGACCGCTGCGCAAGCATTGCGACGCAAAAGGCCCTGTTCCCCGTGAGAAAATGGCCGACAACAGGAACTTTGCTCGCGCAGCGGTCAATAAAACAGGGGCTACGCGCGACCGCGGCGCATGAGCAACAGACCAGCGATGGTCAGCCCGCCGCCAATCAATTGGGCCACCAAGGGCTGTTCGTGCAGGAAAATCCAGCCACCAACAACCGCTACCAGGGTAACCACATTTTGGTAGACCGCCGCATGCGAGCCGCCCAAGGCGCGGACACCGGCATGCCAGGTCGCATAGGCCACACCGGTGGAAAAGACACCTGAATAAATGATGGCAGCCAGGTGAGCTGGCTGCAGGGCGTCTGGGATCGCTGCGGGGATTTCTCGCAGGACTAGCAGAATGTGCAAGGGTGTGGTCAGCAGTGCGCTCAAAAAGGCCAGACGCAAGGGACTCATCGTCTCCAATATCGGGCGGCTGAGCACGGTGCCCCAAGCCCAGGCCAAGGCGGCGAGCAGCATGCACAGATTGCCAAGGAAGTATTCGCTCGAGAGACTTACTGTTCCGCTGCTTTGCGTGGTGACAATCGCCGTGCCCACAAGGGTGATGAACAAACCAATCCAGGTAATCCGCGGCAGACGTTCCGACAACAGGAAGAACGACAAGATTGCCGTCCACATCGGCATCGATGCCAGAATCAAGGCTGTGTTGCCAGCCGTGGTGAGCTCAATTCCCCTGACGAAGATAATCAAGTAGAAGAAGCCGTTTAGCAAGCAGAAGGCCAACACGCGAGGCCAGGAGACGGGTTTAGTCTGTCTCGCTTGTTGAGGCCAATAGAGATGTTCCAAAGCGGCCAGAAAACCTAAGGTCAGCGTGGCGAACACCAGCCGAAACGCATTGAAGATCCAGGGGTCAAAATCCTGGATAGTGCCCTTGAAGACCAGAATGTTGGCGCCCCACAGCAGGGCTGTCGTTAGCAAGACGCCATCGGCAAACCAAGTACTCCAGACGGGTGCGACTGATTTTTGTTCTTCGTTCAAGGTGCCAGGAATCGCAGTCATGAAGGGTGCTTCGCCAACTTGGCTGGCAGTATACATTATCAATAGACTCTTGAAACCGCTCGCTATTTGATTGCCCTTTACCATGCCCAACAGCATTCGCGTGGCTCTGCTTCCCAGTTTGCTGCCTGAGAATTGGCAGCAGGCGACCGACACAGCGGTCGTCGTCGATGCGTTGCGCTTCACGACTACGGCTTGCCAGGCGCTGGCCGCTGGGGCAGCTCGGTTGAGCGTGGCGGCGAGCGTGGAGGTTGCCCGTAGTCTGTCTGCCTGCAGTCAGCCTGCCGGGCTGTTATGCGGCGAGAGGCACTGTCGACCCATTGCCGGATTTGACTTGGGAAACAGTCCGTCGGAATACCAGGCGGCAATCGTCGGTGGCCGAGACCTGGTTTTCACCACGACCAATGGAACGCTGGCGGTCGAGGCGGCACGTCCTGCCAAGCGCATGCTGCTGGGTGGGCTGGTGAATTGCGAGGCCGTAGCCCAAGCCATTGCGGGTGAGTCGGTGTGGATTCTCTGTTCGGGTACGGATGGCGAAGTGGCTGGAGAAGACGTGCTGGCTGCCGGAGCGATGATTGCCGCCGCCCAGGCGATAGACCCAACGGTCGAGCTGGGAAATGACGCGGCGCGGCTGGCCCGAGACAGCTACCAACCGTTCGCAGCGTCGAACTCGGGCCAGCGCCAGCGTGAGCTGTACGACGCGTTCATGAAATTCCGCGGCGGACGCCAACTGCTCGACAATGGTTATCATGCCGATATTGAGTTTGCTGCCCAAGTCGGCGTACTCCGCGTAGTACCCACCAGCTTGGCGAGCAGCCCCCATAGTTTTGTGGCTTCGTAATGGACCTTCCGCTGCACAGTGAGTCGATGATGGACCTTTCCGCCCTACGCGAAGAATATGCCAACCAAGAGCACGACATCAGCACCACGGCTGAATGTCCCTTTGAGCAGTTTCAAACATGGTTTGAGCAGGCGCGGGAGGCCGAACTGCCGGAACCCAATGCCATGGTCCTGGCCACCAATGCCAGTGGTGGAATTCCGAGCCAACGAACCGTCCTGCTCAAGTACTTTGACAAACAGGGGTTCGTGTTCTTCACCAATTACAGCAGTCGCAAATCCAAGCAGATGTCAACCAACCCGCAGGTATCGGTTCTATTCCCCTGGTACCTTTTGCATCGCCAAGTCGAGATATCAGGCAGCGTGCAACAGATTTCGACGGCCGAATCAATGCGCGATTTCGCGCTACGACCACGAGGCAGTCAACTGGGCGCCTGGGTTTCCCAGCAAAGCCAAGTCGTTTCCAGTCGCAGCGTGCTCGAATCCAAATGGGAGGAGCTCAAGCGGAAATTTGGCGACGGAGAGATCCCCTTGCCCGGTTTCTGGGGCGGTTATCGCATCCAGCCCACGCGTTTCGAATTCTGGCAGGGTGGAGCAAAACGCTTGCACGATCGTATCGAATACGTGCCCCAGTCGGATGCCCACTGGCTGCGACAGCGTTTGTCTCCCTGATATGAGTTGAATTGAGTGGGATAACGAATATGCGGGAGGCGACAATCCAGCTGAGGAAAGGCAATTGGCCTGCCGATAGCTAGCAATGGTGGGATTCGGCCTAGCTACGCCAGCAGAGTTCCGTCTAGGATGCCAAGATTGTTCAAAAAAATGGCGAGCGCATGGAAGCTCGGAAAGGGAATTCTCATGTCACGGATGTTGGCTTGTGCGTTGTTGGTCAGCTGTGTCGGCTGCGCCAGCCGTCCCGGTTGGGGATTTCCCGCGGGCCAAGGAACCGTCGCGCGGCAAAAGGCGCGTGCCGTGGTGCATGACCCCTATCCGCTGAACGACATTGCTCCCGAGGTGATCGGAGGTCGTCCGCGGGACTTCATGCAGCCCCAAGCCGAACCGGTCCGCGATCATAATGTCGAGCAGTCCTATCGCAGCAACATGGGCTACCCACGCTGAAGCGACCGGCGGATGAGTTCCTACCACGTGGCAGCGTCTCTCCGAGACGCTGTCGTGAGTGCAAAGAGATTCCTATCCGCAGCTCGCCTTAATGCACGCGCTGGCCAGGTTGGGCACCGGAGTCTGGGGAGAGCAAGAATACCTCGGCGCCACCGGAGCCAGCCGCAGCAACCATGCCCTCGCTGAGCCCGAATTTCATTTGTCGTGGTGCCAAGTTGGCCACGCAAATCACCAGCCGACCCACTAATTGCTCGGGCTCGTAGGCGGCCTTGATACCCGCGAACACGTTCTTGCGTACGTCACCACCCAGGCTGAGCGTGAGCCGCAGTAGTTTTCTGGCATCCGGGACATGCTCTGCGGCCAGGATCCGGGCCACTCGCAGATCGACTTTCATAAAGTCATCGATGTTGCACACCTCGGCCAAGGGCTCGGCCTGCAATGCGGCAGCCGAGTCGTTCCACGGATCATCGGCCGACTGTTCAGGTTTGTCAGCTTGCTCTTCTTTGCTTTCATCCATCATGGCTTCGACATCCTCTTTCTTGACGCGCGCGAGCATATGCTCAAAGGGATTAACACGGATTCCAAGAACTGGGGTTTGGCTCTGCTGCCAGTCGGTGATCGGCTGACCCAACAGCTGACCGCATTGCTGGGCCAAGCTGGGCAACACGGGCGCCAAATACACCACCAATTGCCGGAATAAATTCAGGGCCACGGTACATACGTCATGCAACTCGTCGCGCTTTTCCGCGGACTTATTGAGTACCCAGGGCTGTGCGTTTTCAACGTAAGGGTTGGCTCGGTCGGCCAATTCAATGATCAGCCGCATGGCCTTGGCATAATCGCAATTCTCATAGGCCGCGGCGATCGGCTCTGCGGCTTGCGCGCCGAAGGCGAACAAACCGCCGTCGTCCGGATAGCGTTGTGCCAAACCCGTTGCGGCGGCGAACCTGGCGGTACGGCTAGCCAAATTAACGACTTTGCCCACCAGGTCGGCGTTGACCTTGGCAACGAACTCATCAAGGTTCAGATCCAGATCGTCCAATCGCGGACCCAGCTTGCTGGCGAAGTAATAGCGTAAGTAGGTCGGATCAAGATGTCGGAGATAGGTTTCGGCTTTGATGAAGGTGCCCTTGGTCTTGCTCATCTTTTCGCCATCGACCGTCAAGAAGCCGTGGATGTGGACTTTCTTGGGCAGGTTGAAACCCGCCTTGGCTAACATGCCCGGCCAGAACAACGTATGGAAATAGGTGATGTCCTTGCCGATGAAATGGTGAATCTCGGTGTTTGGGTCTCGCCACCAATCGTCCAGTTGCTCTTGATTGCGGTCGCACCACTGCTGTGTACTGGCGATATAGCCAATCGGTGCATCGAACCAGACGTACCAGTAGTTGCCGGGCGCATCGGGGATTTCAAATCCAAAATAGGGTGCTGGCCGAGAGATATCCCAATCCCGCAATGGCTCGCCGAGAAAATGGCCCTTGAGATAGTTGGCCACCTCGGTCTGCAAGTGCTCACCGCACTGCGTCCATTGCTCGAGAAATGGGTGCAACTGCTCCAATTCGACAAACAAGTGCAGTGCGCTGCGGATTTCTGGCGTGGCCCCCGAGATGGTACTCTTCGGATCGATCAAGTCCGCTGGGGAGTAGGTAGCACCGCACTTGTCGCAGTTGTCACCGTACTGATCGGGCGACTTGCATTTGGGACAAGTGCCTTTGACAAAGCGATCTGCCAGGAATGTCTCCGCCAACGGATCGTACAGCTGGCTTACCTCGCGCTCCACAATTAATCCGGATCGGCGCAGCCCGGCCCAAAACAGCTTGCACAACTCATAGTTCTCAGCCGAATTCGTACTCCCGTAATTGTCGAATTCGATACCGAAGCCAGCAAAATCACGCTCGTGGCTGACTTGTGAGGCCGCAATAACCTCGGTTTCCGAACGACCTTCCTTCCGGCGCGAATGGAAATGGCCGTGCCATGGGTGTCATCTGCGCATACAAAAATGCAGCGATGGCCGCGCAACTTTTGAAAGCGAACCCAAATGTCGGTTTGGATGTACTCCACCAAGTGGCCGATGTGTATCGGTCCGTTGGCATAGGGTAAGGCAGCCGTCACCAAGATCTTTCTCGGACTCGGCGGCTCAGTGGGTGAGTTGCTGATCAGGCTGCTCATGGGAGTGGGCTTTGCTGTCTCGTTGTAAAAAGCGTTTCTGGCTTCCGACAAGGACCGGCCTCATGAAAGTCGACTGTAAGGTCTGCTGCCAAAATTAGCCCTGAGAAGGCCGAGTTACTGGTTTTTTGTACAGGTCCTGTCGGTTCGGTGCTACCTGTCAGGCAGGCGATTGTAGCAAGAGAGCGTCGGGTGTCGAAGCCGCTCAGGGGGCAAGTAAACGCAGCTGGCTTGTCCCAATCGAGATTTCGCCTTGCCGGGCACCGAAATCTTGGCGGGCTAGTGGGATTTGCCCTAGGCAAATTGGCACGGATTGGAGACTATATGGGACTCTCAAACTCTCAATGATTCTCCTGCCTGGTGTGGCTCCAAAGCGGCACGTATCGCGGCACAGTGGGGAATGGGCATATACATTGGACAAAGATCGTTCTTGGAGCAGGCAAAATGAGTCAGAAAATCATGGACCTGGTCGAAAAGGCCTCAATGAGGTCTGACGTACCAACCTTTGACATTGGTGACACGGTTGATGTTCACACCAAGATCCTGGAAGGCAATAAAGAGCGAATCCAGGTGTTCTCCGGTGTGGTGATCGCTCGGAATGGTAGCGGCACCCGCGAGATGTTCGTCGTGCGGCGGATCGTCGGTGGCGAGGGCGTCGAGCGAAAATTCCCTGTGCATTCGCCACGTATTGAAAAGGTCGAGGTAAAGCGCAGCAGCGTCGTGCGTCGCGCCAAACTGTACTTCTTGCGCGAACGCAGCGGCAAGGCGGTTCGCCTCCGCGAACGCCGCGTTTAAACGCACTCCACCCGCGAGCAGCAGCATGCTCCATCGGTTACAACGCATCGGCCAGTGGTTTCAATCCACGGGCCGTTTTTTTTATCAACGTCTGCCGGGCCCGATTCCCAAGATCTCTGCCCGGCAAACCGGCCAAGGACTCGGACCGGCCGGTGAACAAGTCGCCACGGCCCACCTGAGGCACTTGGGATACCAAATACTCGAGCGCGGTCATCGTCAGCGGCTTGGTGAAATCGACATCATTGCCCTCGATGGACCATGCATCGTCTTTGTGGAAGTCAAGTCATGGGCCAGCGACGTTGCCGGCGATCCCTCGCAAGCCGTCGATCGGCGCAAGCAGGAAAAGCTGACGCGGGCTGCCTTGGTGTACTTAAAACAGCGGCGACTGCTCGATCAGCCCGCACGCTTTGACGTCGTCTCGGTGGTTTGGCCAAGCGCCAGCCCCACTCCTCAAATTCGCCACTTCAAGCACGCCTTTGAAGCCGTCGGCGAGATGCAGATGTACCGCTAAGCATCGTTCGCAATGAAGATTACTCATTCGCCGGAACGCGTTAGCGTTCGGTTCCCGCAATAACCGGGTGCCCTATTCCTCGGGAATCAGGCTGGTCGGCAGTCCCAGCATTTGGCGAATGGTGGGGGTCAGTTTTTCACCGCGGACGTGAATGGCCGCCACCTTGCCCTCGCGATCGACGAGCAGCATGAATGGGATGGCACTAATCCCCAAACGTTGCGCATAGGCTGCCTTGAATCCGAGCGCTTCCAGATCGTTGCTGTGATAGGTAGCCCATGGAAAACGTTGTTTGTCCAAGAATTTGCGGGCCTGCTGTAGATCCTCATCCATGTTGATACTAATGACTTCAAAACCTTCGCCATGGAGATTTTCGTAGGCCTTACGGATTTCCGGAATCTCGCGCAGGCAGGGTACGCACCAGGTCGCCCAGAAATCCACGAGCACTACTTTGCCCGCATAGCTGGAAGCATCAAAGGGAGTACCATCAAACCCAACGATTCCATTCAACGACAGGGGCTGTCCCAACAAGCTCAGCCGTGCGCTATGTCCTGACAGCACGGAGCTGATACCGGTGGTCGATGCCTCGGCCGGCAGTTGCGATTGATACCCGGCGATCAACTCCACCAGCATGCGGCTGAGCTCGATATTACCACTGTACTCGATGTTCGTTACCGTGCCCGCTAATTGCTCCAAGGTCTGAACGCTGGGAAAGGCTTCATACAATCCACGCGCGGCAGCAATGGCCGATGTTGGATCGAATTGGGGACTACCCAGGCTGCGAAATGCGGTGAGGTAGTTGTCGAGCGCCTGGCTGCCACGCGTCTGAATATTCCAAGCCTCAGTCCTCAGTTGCGGATCCGCCGAATCCGCAAACTCTTGCACAAGAATCTCATTCATGCGTTGGGCGGCATCGGTGTACCCCATCTGCCCGAGCACCTGGTTGGCCTGCATGAGCATCATCAGTTCTGGAAAGTTCCGGTCCTCGGCTCTCTGGAAGAGTCCCTCGGCCTGAGCCAGCAATTCGTTGGGGTCCGTCGTCAAGCCGTTCTGCAAAGCCTGCAGCTGAAAACCCATCAACACGATCCGACTTTGGTGGGCCAAATCCAAGTCCTGGGATTGTGACAATTCGAGGGCGTATTTCTCCAGCTGTTTAGCCGATTCAACATCGCGAAAGCCGCTCAGGTGGGAGAGCGCGACCAACTGCGCGAGCTGTCCTGTTTTGCGTTGCTCCGCAGTCGCTCCTGCCAGGCCAGCGAGTTGCTCGGCGGAGGCCAGCTTGAGCTTTCCCAAGGCCAAGCCGTTGTCGATGAAAGTATTTTCGTTAATGACATTATTGGCCGAAGCGGACATTAGATCTTGGATGGCCATGTCGATTTTTTGAAGCTGACCGATCAACTGCTGCGGGTCCTGGATATCAACATTCGCCAGGCCGCCCAGCAACTGCTCGCGATACTGGTTGGGGTCCAGCACTTCAGCGGCGGTTTGCGTGCTTTCAGGCTGGGAGTCCTGCGCAACGCCACTCTCTACTGCATCACCCGCTTGCGCGGCGCTGCGGGAGTGGAATTCGCTCTGCTCTCGTTCGATGCGCTTGGGCTGACTGTTGCAGGCGAGCCGCCGGTATCTGCGGCTAGATCCTGATTGGCCGTCTTGGGAACCACATTCTGCACCGACGGCTTGGAGGCGCTTGGTTGGCAACCCAAGCCAACCATGCTCAGGACAAGAATCAGGCCATAAGCCACAGGGCGGCCGGAATGTCTAGAATCGGTGCAGTGTTTCGGGTGCATATGCCTGAGTCCTTGATTCGCCGATGGCCAGAGCGAAGGGCCTTGGATGGGAGTATCGCCTTAAATTGTAGGCGGATCTGCTGCAGATGTTAGGGCCAAGGCTCGCGCTTGGGACTGGCCACCGAGAATTCGCACTGGGAGGTAATAAATCATGGTGGATCGAAGCCGCCTGGGCTGAATGGATGGCAGCGGAGGATGCGGCCGATTCCCCGCAGGCTGCCTTTGATGGCCCCATGCTTGCGAATCGCGCCAATCATGTACTCGCTGCATGTCGGCTGATAGCGACAGGAGGCCGGTAACAGCGGCGAAATGGCCCGCTGATAGAATCGCACCATGAGCACGAGCGTTACTTCTGGTATACGCCACAAGCGTTCCAACAGGCCCTGCCGAGTATTCATGGTAGGACTCTCAACAATTCAACTTGCTCGCTGGCAATCGGCCAGTCGACGCGCTCGACGACGGATTGCTCCAGCATTTCATCAATGTCCGCAGGCTGAGGCCAATCGCTGAAGCCGTAATTGCCCGGGCTGCGGTAGCGAGCGATCTCTGCCCAGTGAATCATGATATGGGTGATCCCGGCAGACCGCAAATTGGTCCTCTGCTGCTCGCCAGGTTTTCCGGCCAACAGAATCTGGCCGATGTTTTCGTTGAAACAGGTTGCATAGCTTATCTCGGGCTCGAAATCGAAAACGCGGGCTTCGCCGATCAACAGGATTTTCGCGTCTGGCTGGTTCAAGTGCTGGTTGATCCATAATGTGGCGGGACTCATTCGCCCCGGCCACGAATCGTCGCCGGCGTCCACGCGCAGTGCGGAGAGTTTCACAAAAAAGCGGTTGTCGCCCAACGCTCCTGATGTGGCCTGTAACCCACCGTAGGCGATACTGAACAGAACCAGTGCGGCGGCCAAACGAAAGGAAACTGTCCAGGCAATTGCAGCCAGGCCCCAGGCGGCCAGACCTGCGTATAGGGGCAACACGGGAAGCCAAAAGCGGTCGATGCGATGCGTGGCAGCCCACCACACAGCCAAGATCCACAATCCAAGCCAAAGCCAGCTGAAGATCCATGGGCGGCTGGCGTTGCCCGCCATCGATTCCTGTGCACCTTCGTTTGGTGTATCTCCGCTCTGCGGCTTGCCCCGGCTGAACAGGCTTGCCCCGGGGCCTGTCGGCCACGATCCACAGCAGCCCCAGAGCAATCCAATGGCAGCCAAGGGAATCAAAACAGGCCCAAGGAAGGCAGATCGCAACCATAACTGGTCGGCAGCCGCCATGGCGGCAGACAGCCCATGTGTGGAGCCTGTATGGCTCGGGACGCGATGTGCAGCGTTCCATTGTGCGATCTGCGGAGGCGAAAGCCCCGGTGCACCGAAGATCGATGCCGCCAAGGGGTAGACTGGATTGCCCGTCTGCCAGGCATTTTTGATCAGCCACGGAGCACAGGTCAGGCTCAAGCCTAAACAGAGGGCGAGTGCGATTCCAATTTTTTGCTGCATACTCGGCCGCGCCGCCGGGCTCGCCAGAACTCGGGCGGTCATCGCCAGCAAGGGGAACATGGCAAACACCAACCCTGGGTACTTACACGCCGCCGCTGCGCCCGCGAAGAGGCTACTGAGAAACACGCCAACGATCAGCGAGTCGTGGTCAGTCGTAGACTTGAGCAGATTCCACACCACGATCATTGCCAGCACATAAGCTCCCAGGGCGGAGTCAACCAGGCCCGCCATCGAGACCTGTGCATTGCCAGGAGTAGACAGCAGCAGTCCAGCCGCCGCCCAGCCCATATTGCTGCCGAGCCATCGCGACACAAATCCACCGAGCAGCAAGGCGGCCAGAATGGCAAACATGCCAGTCATGAACTTGCCGATTAAACCACCCCACCACCAGCCCTGCGGGCCGCCGACCAAAGTCATCGCCGCCAGGCTGTGCATCTCGACACCCAGCGGCATATTCGCATAAACATTGTGTGCATTGAAACGGATTTCGCCCGCCTGCCAAAACTCTTTGGGAGCTTGCAAGTGATACTCCACGACATCAAACTCAAAGGGAGTAACCAGGCTGCCCCATAGAAAGATCATGGCCATGCCGATTACCGCCGGCGGCAGCAAGCGAGCGGCCCACACTCCGCTCTGGCTGCGCGGGCGTGGTTCGCAAAAGGCAGTTGTCGTTGCCGTTGCCGTTTTTGTTGTTGGCTGTGGCTTCGAACTACTGTCCAGGCTATTGCCCTGAGTGCTGCCCGGGCTAGCTCGCTGACGCAGCAGCCAACGATGGCAAGCGTGCAGGGCTATGAACAGCAGTCCGCTGGCTATCGCCAATGGCCAGCGCGAGCCGAGACCACCGGCCAAGCCGATCAGGAGTGTCAGACTAGAAAGCAACGCCAATCCAGCCAAGGTGGACAGTGCGGCCCTTTCGCATAAGTTGAGAGCAGGCCGGCAGACGAAGCGGGCGATGATAGGCCAGCCTATTCCGCCAGCCAGCGCCAGCCAGCTTAGCCCGGCAGCGGCGATCGGCAGACGATCCAATATCGCGACTTCAAAGCGACCCTGGCCCGTCATGCCAGCCGCCAGTTCATCCCATAGCACGAACAGGCTCAGGTCAAACCAACGCGGCAGCGGATTGCCTAGTTCGTTGGTGAAACCCAACGTGGAGGGCTGATTGAAATAGGCAATGCTGTAGAGCAACAGCCCCAGCAGGCTAACGGCCAGCAGCCAGGTTATCTTGGGGGGAGGGTTGTTTTGATTTTGGCGATTGTTTGGCATGAAGTTGCATGAGACGAGCGCCAAGGCACAACCTACAATTAGACTGTGAGCTTGCGGAGGGTTTTTCGCAGGGAGATATTGGACGCGATCGGCGGGCGTCCTGCCTGTAGCCAACCGTCGCCAATTCGATGCACATCAGACCTGGACAGACTATGAATCAACCGATGGATGGCATTTACACTCCCAATATCACTCCCGTTAATGCCCGTGGGCAGGTCGACGAGGACAAGTTGTGCGGTTACGTCGACTGGCTGATCGACCGCGGTGTGCATGGATTATACCCCAATGGCTCGACCGGCGAGTTCACTCGCTTCACGGCCCCGGAACGGCGCCGAATCATCGAAGTGCTGACCCAGCACGTTGGCACGCGCGTGCCCATTCTGGCCGGCGCGGCCGAAGCCAATGTCCGCGAGACGATCGACGCTTGCGAGACCTACGGCGCCATGGGCGTGCGGGCAGTGGCGATCGTAGCTCCCTTCTACTACAAGCTCGGTCAGGAAGCCGTTTATCAGTACTTCAAGGAGATTGCCGATCACGTCTCGGTCGACGTCACCCTGTACAACATTCCACTGTTTGCGTCGCCGATTGAGGTCACTACCGTGCGACGACTGGCCCTCGACTGTCCGCGCGTGGTGGGCATCAAGGACAGTTCGGGAGACATTCCGCACATGATGCGGATGATCGCCGCCGTGCGTCCTCAGCGTCCGAATTTCTCCTTCCTGACCGGCTGGGATGCGGCCCTGGCTGCCGATGTTGTTAATCGGCTGCAATGGCGGCACCAATGCGACCAGTGGCGTGGTACCGGAATTGACGCGGGCGATCTACGAAGCCTGTACCCGCGGCCAGTGGGATCGCGCGATGCAGTTGCAGTATCGGCTGCTCCCTTTGTTTGACGCCATGATCGGGCAACCCGAGTTCCCCGAGGGCTTTCGCCGCGGTGCACTGGCACGTGGCTGGGATCTAGGGCAGAGTCGACAACCACTCTCGCGTGAGCAAATCGAAACTGCCAAACACACGCAGAGCCAGCTCGCACAAATACTAAGTGAGCTCAGTCAATGGCTGCCCGACATCGAGCCCACAAGCGATACGCGCACAACAGGCCGACGCGCCAAGCGACGATTTCATCGAGCAGGTCGTGCGAGAAGTCATGCAACAATTGCGGCAATAAACCATGGCCATGGAAAAGACAGGCACGGCCCTTATGGCAAGGCCGCCACAACCACGGCGGTCGCATTATCGCGTCCCGATTCGTTCACGGCGGTCGAAACCAAGCAATCAGCTACCGATGGGCCGCGCTCTGCACCACTCCCTGCCGGACCATCTCCTCAATCCCTCGATCCCAAATGCCCTCGTTAACACCGTCGGTGCATAGAACAAAGCTATCCCCAGGCTGGTAATCGATCACGCCAATGTGCGGATTCAAGTAACGATGGCCAGCGCCCAAGGCCTGTGCCAAGACATTCTTTCTGGGGTGGGTGCGAGCCTCGCGTTCGTTCAATTGTCCCTTGCGGCGCAGCCAGCCGACATGCGTGTGGTCTTCGGTGATTTGCTGCATCGGTTGGGTAGCAGGAATATGGTACAGTCGGCTATCGCCGATATGACCAAAATAGACACGACCGCGTCGGAACCAGGCCAGCGTCAACGTAGCCCCCATGTCCTTACAATTGGGGTCAAAACGCCCCAGTCGCAACATGTCTTCATGGATGCTACTAAAAAGGCTCTGCAGAATTTCATCGCTGTAGTGGCTGAACCGTTCTTCGCCAAGGCCGAATTGTTTGGGCAATTGCAGGGTAATCTTGTCGATCGCAATGCGACTGGCAAATTCGCCAGACCGCTGGCCACCCATGCCATCGCTGACCGCAAAGATAAAATCGGCGTTTTCGAGCGTTGCTTCACCCGTCTTACCCAGATAGCGGATGCCGCGCTGGTCCAGCATTAGATTCAAGAATGCGTCTTCGTTATTGGAACGAAAGTGACCTCGATCGGTTTTGCCAGACCAACTCAGCCGGGTTGCCGTCGAACGCGGATGCTGCGTCTGATTCTCGACCGCCGCTGGCTCACCAATAATCTGGGCAAATTCAAAGTCGATGGCGCAGAAACGGCCATCGCTCGCGCGATAGGTGATGTTCCGCAGAAAGGGGTCATCGTGCCGCACACCGTACTTTTCTAACTCTGCAAAAAGCTCCGCCACGCGGTCATCGCTAATGTGCTGCACGCGGGCTCCACAATTGGAGGTGACTATTTCCAATGTGTCCGGATTGCTATCCAGCAGGCGAGGTACAAAGGGGCACTTGCGGGCTTCAAGATACTGCAACACGCGGACTTCGTTGGCAAAGCGATTTTCGGCTTCGGGGCCTCGAAAAAGCTTATGTACGCGCCCATCAAAGCCAATGCGAACCAGAGCACGCTGCGTGTTTTTGGCTTCGTGCATGGCCTGTCTGCAGTTACGAGGGTGATGCGAATTTAAACCTGTTTTGGCCTCGCCGGAGAGGGTCAGACCCCTTTGCGGACAAAGCCTAGCCTTTCGAATGACAGGCCACCGCTCTTCTAAAAAGCTACGCCGCATCAACGCGATGCGGCGTAGCGAAACAAGGTTGTCAAATTCGGCCTGTTGACCAGTGCCGTCAGCAGGCCTAGCTGACCGTCTGAATGGTTTTCAGAAGGCGTGAAACAATCTTATATGGGTCCGCCTGCGAATTGGGTCGGCGATCTTCCAAATAACCCTTGTAACCATTGTTCATAAACGCATGAGGAACGCGGACGGAAGCGCCGCGATTGGCCACGCCCCAGTTGAATTTGTCGATCGATTGCGTTTCATGCAATCCGGTGAGTCGCAAGTGGTTATCCGGACCGTAGGCCGCGATGTGCTCATTTGCATACTTCTCAAAGGCGCTCCATCAGCTTCGTGAAGTACTCTTCGCCACCGACTTCACGCAATTGCTTGGTGGAGAAGTTGCAGTGCATGCCAGAGCCATTCCAATCGCCCTTGACCGGCTTGCAATGCCACTCGATCTCCAGTCCATACTTCTCGGCGATCCGGAGCATCAGATAACGGGCAATCCACATGTCGTCGCCGATCTTCTTAGAGCCCTTGGCGAAAATCTGAAATTCCCACTGGCCCTTGGCAACTTCCGCGTTGATGCCTTCAAAGTTAATGCCGGCATCGAGCACTGCGTCCATATGCTCTTCCACGACTTGTCGAGCAATATCACCCATCTCGGAGTAGCCCACGCCGCAATAATACTTGCCCTGCGGTGCTGGATATCCATCCTCTGGGAATCCAAGTGGGCGGCCACCCTCGAAGAAGAAATACTCTTGTTCCAGTCCAATCCACAGATCATCCGCATCCTCCAACGGTGGCACGGAAATTGGATGGATGAGGAGTCAGGTCCGGCATGCAGCACTTCGCACATGACGATGAAGCCATTCTTGCGGGTCGAGTCCGGATACAGCCCTACAGGCTTGAGCACACAGTCCGAACTCTTACCCTCAGCCTGTTGAGTCGAACTGCCGTCGAAGCCCCACAGATCGCAATCAGCGAGCGTCTTGGGAGCCTTGTTGACAATCTTAGTCTTTGCACGGAGGTTGGGTTCGGGTAGATAACCATCAAGCCAAACATACTCTAGTTTGTATTTGCTTTCTGATGACATGCGGATCCATTCTTAAAAAAACCACTTAACCGGAACGACATGCAGCCACCCCGTCACACTCGAGGTAACCTCGCGAACTAAAAACTCCATTCGCCTACCGCATGAATGTCGCGAACCGCCTGACATCCCTACCCAAGATGCTGGCGACGCAGCTCCTTCGCCCAATCGCAGGGCCAACCATGCTCCATGGACGAATTCAAGCGGCGATATCGAGTGCATAAGCTAACATGCAGTGCAAAGCGGGGCAAGTTGCCCTTAGCTTTTGCCTAGACGGTTATCGCAGCTGATTTCTCGAGTGGCAAATGGATCTGCGGTTGGGTGCCTGTGTTCTAAAGTGTACCGTTGAGCCCCCTGTGCCTTTGCAGGAGTCGATTTTTTCCTGACTGCAGCCTTCGGCCTCACAGTCCAACTCGCAATCCAGCCCGGCGATGTGCTGGCCGCTGTCCGACGAGCTTCGATTCGGCGATGGTTCTGCCTGCGGGCACTCAATTCTCGACAGGCCGCATCAGGATTCGAGCACAGAGAACAGGAGGATTGGCCATCGGCGTCAGTTTGATTGGCCAAGCCGCCGCAACTACCGCTGATTTGTCGCCGGCCAAAGAGTACGCCCACGGCCATGGCGACGATAACCACCAGAAACACGGCTAACGTAATTCCGAAAATTGCCAAGTTATTAAGCATGTCTTTATTCGCTGGTCAATGCGGTTTGGGGATCCACTGGGGAAAGCACGAGTTGTTCAAAGCCAGCAGAAGACTTGATCAGGAATTCGCCCTGTTTGCGGGCGATGAGCATCACCGCCCAGTTATTCCGTTCCGCCAGAGCCATTCCCTGCTCGCTGCCAAGGGCCATCAAGCCCGTGGCCAGGGCGTCGGCGGTTGCACAGTCCTCTGGCAATCACCGAGGCCGATGCAACATCGCTGGTGGTCGGTTGTCCCGTCCTGGGGTCGATGCAGTGCGAATAGCGCTTCCCCGCGAGGTCAAAATAGTTGCGGTAGTCGCCGCTGGTGGCTAACGAAAGGTCGCGAAGCTGAACCACGGTCTGCAAAGCGCGTTCGTTTTCCGTGGGCTTTTCGATGCCAATCCGCCAGCTGTCCGCCATCGAGTCGCCAACCTCGCGTGCGAACTTCTCCACCAATTTCAATAAAATAGTTGGCAAACTGCAGCTGATCCAGGACTGTCGCGACACGATCCACTCCATGCCCTTTGGCGATCGCCGACAGATCGATCCGCAGATCGGCGGTGCCTTTTTTATTGCCGGTGGATCGCTCCGCACCTGCAATTTATCGGATCCGATCGCCCGCAATGCGTGGTCGATGGCATCCTGAGTGGGCAGGGAATCCTCGCGTCCCCCGGGGCCAAAGCCCCATAGATCCACCAGCGGCCCAACCGTAACATCAAAGGCCCCGAGGCAGGTCTGGTTAAGGTCTAGGGCCAGTTGAACCACTTGGGCCGTTTCGGGCGAAACCTCAAACCAGTCTAGAGAGCTTGAGTCATTAAATCGCGACAGCTCCGAATCGGGGATGTAGGTCGACATCTGCAGCATTGACTTCGTTCAGCTCTTGGCTGACTCGCTCGCCCACGA
Organism: Pirellulaceae bacterium; assembly: GCA_963707245.1. Taxonomy (GTDB): domain Bacteria; phylum Planctomycetota; class Planctomycetia; order Pirellulales; family Pirellulaceae; genus Aureliella. Next base: position 58,667 of record CAVPPY010000059.1, on the reverse strand, counting down.
GCTCCATCGCGGGCATTCCCGGCCAGGGGACGAGCGTGATGCTGTAGCGCGTCCCCATCGTTGGCCCGCTGAGCGTCTGCTGCACCAGCTTAGGCCGAGCCTCGCAGCCGCTGAGCCCCAAAGCTAATACGCCTGCGAGCATACAAACGAAGGACAACAGGCAGGCCTGCCAGCCAATGCGTCGCCAGACAATACTTGAGGATCATGAGCGAGACTCTCAGTCCCGAGAGAGCTTAGAGCCTATCCGAAAAGGGGTCTGACCCTCTCCGGCGAGGCCAAAAAACCAATGAAATCGACTCGCCTCCAAAGGGTCAGACCCCTTTTCGGATAGGCTCTTAACCACCGAAATCGTCGTAGGCGATATTCTCGGGTTCGACACCTAAATCATCGAGCATCTTGAACACTGCCGAGTTCATCATCGGAGGTCCGCACAAGTAGTACTCGATATCCTCTGGTGCTGGATGGTTCTTCAGGTAGTTATCCAACACGACCTGGTGGATAAAGCCCACGTAGCCGTCCCAATTGTCCTCTGGTTGGGGTTCCGACAAGGCGATATTGAATTGGAAGTTGGGAAAGTCTTTTTCGATTTGTCGGAAGTGGTCGATGTAGAACAATTCCTTGAGGCTGCGGCCGCCGTACCAGTAGGAAACTTTGCGATCGGTGGCTTGGCGCTTGAACAGTTCGAAAATATGGCTGCGGAGCGGAGCCATACCGGCACCACCGCCGATGTAGACCATTTCGGCCTTGCTGTCCTTGATAAAGAACTCGCCATAGGGTCCAGAAATGGTGACTTTATCACCTGGCTTGAGGTTGAAGATATACGAGCTCATCTTTCCGGGCGGTGTGCCTTCCGGGGCCCGCGGTGGCGGTGAGGCAACCCGCACATTGAGCATGATGATGCCTTGCTCACCGGGATAGTTAGCCATCGAATAGGCGCGAATGGTGGGCTCGTCCACTTTCGATACATAGCGCCAAACGTTGTACTGGTCCCAGTCGGCGTGATACTTTTCGTTGATATCGAAGTCTTTGTAATACACCGTATGCGGCGGAGCCTCGATTTGGATGTAGCCGCCCGCCTTGAAGCCTACTTCCTCGCCGGCCGGCAATTCCAGCACCAGCTCCTTGATAAAGGTCGCCACGTTGTCATTGGAGCGGACGGTGCATTCCCATTTCTTGGTTTCAAACACCTCTGGTGGAACTTCGATCTTCATATCCTGCTTGACCGCCACCTGGCAGCTCAGGCGATAGCCCTCGCGCGCCTCGCCGCGGTTGATGTGCGCGGTTTCGGTTTCCAGGATCTCGCCACCGCCAGACAGAATGCGGACCTTGCACTGTGCGCAGGTTCCACCACCACCGCAGGCGCTGGATACAAAGATCCCGTTGTCCGCCAAAGCACCCAACAGCTTGCCACCAGCCGGGATCGTCAATTCCTTGGAATCATTGATCGACAGATGCACATCGCCCGAAGGCACGAAGGCTTTCTTGGCTCCCAAGATGATCATCACCAGCGCCAGAATGACCAGCGTGAAAACGACTACACCGAGGGCAACCACAAATATTTCGAACATGAATTGTCAGCTCCGAGAGTGACCCCAAGTTTCTGTTTACAGCTTGATTCCGGAGAAGGCCATGAAGGCCATGGCAATCAGACCAACGGTGATAAAGGTGATGCCCAGTCCACGCAGACCGGCAGGCACGTCGCTGTAACGCATTTTTTCGCGGACAGCCGCCAAGGCCACAATCGCCAGGCCCCAGCCGAAACCGGAACCGAAGCCAAACACGACGCTTTCACCAAAATCTAAATCGCGCTGCTCCATCAACAAGGAACCACCCAGGATGGCGCAGTTGACGGTAATCAGCGGAAGAAAAATTCCCAGGGCGCTGTACAGCGCCGGGAAAAAGCGATCGAGAATCATTTCCAGTATCTGCACGCAGGCGGCGATCACTCCGATATAGGTAATCAAACCTAGGAATGACAGATCGACGTTGGCATAAGACGATCCCAACCAATTGGCCAGGGCTCCGTCCTTGAGGATGTACTGATACAACAGGTTATTGACCGGGATCGTAATTGATTGCACCACGACCACCGCCATGCTCAAGCCAATGGCCGTCTTCACATTCTTGGACACCGCCAGAAATGTGCACATTCCCAGAAAGAAGGCCAAGGCCAGGTTTTCGACGAAAACCGCTTTTAAGAACAAACTCAGATAATGTTCCAAAGTTCCATGACTTAAGCCTCCTCGATCTGGTTGGGCTTGAAGGTGCGAATCACCCAAATGATGATGCCAATAATGAAAAAGGCGCTCGGCGAGAGCAACATCAGACCATTGGGTGTGAACCAACCGCCAGGGTTGGTGACTGGATTGAGAATCACGTGAGCCGAACAGGCTGCCGGATCCGAGTAACTCTCGAAAGAAGGCGACGACGATCAGGATGAAACTGTAGCCCAGACCGTTGCCGATGCCATCCAGAAAACTCATCTTGGGATTGTTCTTCATGGCAAAGCCTTCGGCTCGTCCCATCACGATGCAATTGGTGATAATCAAGCCTACAAACACGCTTAGTCGCTTGCTGACGTCGAATAGATAGGCCTTGAGGATTTGATCGACCAGGATCACCAGCGAGGCGATGACCACCATTTGCACGATAATCCGAATGCTACTGGGGATACGGTGTCGAATGGCGCTCACCGAGGCACTGGAAAACCCGGTGACCAATGTGACCGCAATGCTCATCACCACGGCGGTGGACATTTGCGTGGTGACGGCCAAAGCCGAACAAATGCCCAGCACTTGCAGGCCGATCGGGTTGTTGTCAAAGATCGGCTTTAGCAAAACGTCTTTAGCTGTTTCTTTCGCCATCGGTGGCTCCTTTTTGAGCGGCCAGCTTTTTCAAATAGGGGCCAAAGCCCTGGTTGCTAAACCAGTATTTGAGCATCGAGTCTACGCCGCGGCTGGTAATCGTTGCTCCCGACAAACCGTCGACCATGTACTTGGCGTTCTCGCCAACCGGGGCACCCTTGGCAACCCCGATTCGCAGATCGTCGTTGGTGGCGTCCGCCACGTCGACTCCTTCACGCCAGATCTTCTTTCCGACCCATTTGGCCTTCCATGCCGGATTCTCGACCTCGCCACCCAAACCGGGTGTCTCGCCGTGCTCGTAGTAAGTCAAACCGGCGATCGTCTCCAGATCGCCATCGACAGCGACGAAACCATACAGCGTCGACCAAAGTCCCATGCCATAGATCGGCAGAACGACCTTTTCGATTTTGCCGCTTGCATCTTGCACCAAATACACCCAGGTCTTGGTCTCGCGATTGGCTAGCCCGATATCGAAGCCCTCGATAGGCGTGTTGGTCGCCGAATCCTTGGCCGCTTTCCTGGGATCGTAACTATCAGATTCTTCCACGTACTCGCCTGTCGCCAAATCGACCAAGCTTGCGGGTCACTCGGGAATCGAACAGACTTTCGATCTCTTTCTTGCTCAGACTACCAAGTGAATCGGTCAGAGAAGCCGCGGCAATAATGTTCTTTTGACGATCAAGCAGCTTGTTTTTTTGCTGCAGCGGACGCAAGCGCGACCGCCGCTCCACTGACCAGCAAGGAGCATACCACGCAAAGCACAATGGATACCAAGAACGTATTGGCGATCGAGTCTTTAGGTGGCATAACGTACAGCCCTCCGTTTGATGTTAGCCTGCACGACAAAGTAATCGATCAGTGGTGCAAACACATTGCCAAACAAAATGGCCAACATGATGCCTTCCGGGAAGGCCGGATTGATGGCTCGAATCAGAATGGTCATGGCGCCAATCAGACCTCCGTAGAACCATTTGCCGGTCTCGGTCATCGAAGCACTCACCGGGTCGGTAGCCATAAACACCGTTCCAAAGGCAAAGCCACCAAGCACAAAATGCCACCAGGGTGGCACCTGGAACATGGGATTGGTGGCCGTGTCCTTCAAAACGTATAGCAGGCACGACAGGCCGAGTGCTCCGAGGCAAACACCTGCCATGATTCGCCAAGAGCCGATGCCCGTCGCAATCAAAATTGCCGCACCAATCAAGCAGGCGAGCGTACTGGTTTCACCCATCGAACCTGGGATCGTACCCAGAAAGGACTGCATCCAGGTGAATCCCTGCGTGCCGCCGCCCGTTACGGGGATTGCCTGCGACGGCTTCCATCACATTTTGATATTGATCGACATCTTTGATCGTCAATTGTCCAAGCCAACCCAAGGGCGGTCGCCCCCGAATAGCCGTCAACGCCACCATCGCTGGCCACTTTGGCTGCAGTCCACACTTTGTCGCCACTGATCTGAGGAGCGTTATTGAAATACAAAAATGCGCGAGCGGTCAGAGCGGGATTCAAGAAGTTGCGGCCCGTGCCGCCAAATATCTCTTTGCCGACCACCACACCAAAAATGATTCCCATGGCAACTTGCCACAAGCGGAATGTCTGGCGGCAAGGTCAATGGAAACAGCAGACCAGTGACCAGAAAGCCTTCATTGACCTCGTGCTTGCGAATCGTGCTGAAAATCACTTCAGCGGTTCCACCGGCGGCCATGCAGGTGATGTAAATCGGCAGGAAAAAGATGGCCCCATACACAAAGTTGTCCAGGAAACTGGCCGGATTGTGGCCAAGCCCGAGCAGCCGTGTGAATGCGGTTGTGCCAGTCGAAGGCCGGCTCCAAGCCGGCCGCCAGCATGCGTTCGATGGCCAGGTTGGCTTGGTAGCCCGTGTTCCACATGGCCATCAAGCACGCAGGGAATCAAGGCCACGACGACCATCGTCATCATCCGCTTCAGATCCAGCGAATCGCGGATGTGCGTCAACCCCTTGGCTACATAGCCAGGCGTATACAGGAACGTATCCGCCGCTTCGTAGAGCGGATACATCAATTCCAGCTTCCCGCCCTTGTCGAACAGCGGGTGCATTTTGTCGAGCGTGTTACGCAAGAATTTCATAGGAAAGGCTAACCCTCTTTCTCAATCTTGAGCAAATTGTCTCGTAGTATTTCGCCGTATTCGTACTTGCCTGGGCAAACCACGGTGCACAAGCTCAGGTCTTCTTCGTCCAACTCCAAGCAGCCCAATTGCTGGGCGGTTGCTGTGTCGCGCGTAATCAGCGAGCGCAGCAGGGGAGTGGCCATCAAGTCCAGCGGCATCACTTTTTCGTAGGTGCCGATAGGCACCATCGCCCGCTCGCTGCCACCAGTACTGGTCGTCAGTGGCAGGTACTTCTTGCCGCTCCAGGCCGCAGCGAAAGCTCGGGTCACCGAGAATTTGTCAAAGCCTGGCATTTGCCAGCCCAGGAACTCTGCGCTGGTGACCCTCGGGCAAGCAGGAAATCTGCAAGTGATAGCGGCCTAGGAAATCTGACAGGGGTTGCGACTTGTCGCCCATTCAAAACCGATCCGGAAATGACGCGGATGTCACCCTCGTCGGTCAACTCACCCTCGACCAAGTCAGCCTAATGCAGGCGCCCAGTTGCGTGCGAATCAGTCGCCGGCTGGCGAACGCTCGGCCCCGCCAACGAGATAATGCGAACCGGATCCAGCACGCCGTTCAGGAACAGCGTGCCGAATGCAATCACATCCTGGTAATTCAGATACCAATTGACTTGGCTGGACGTGGCAGGTCGCAAGAAATGCATGTGCGTTCCACTCAAACCTGCCGGGTGGGGGCCACCAAACTCGGCGACTCGTACATGCGGAATCGTCTCGCCGGGAATGCCCGAGCCCGGCGAGCGACAAACGAAGACGTCACCCTCGGTCAGCTTGGCGACTATCTGCAGCCCAGCCTTGAAGGCTTCCTCGGCATCCTTGACTACCAACTCGGGTGCTACCGCCAACGGATTGGTATCCATGGCATTGACAAAGATCGGCAGCGTGGAGGGTGGCCCTCGGGGGCAGCAACCTTGCTAAAGGGCCGGGTCCGCAAGGCAACCCACAAACCCGAAGAAACCAATTGCTCGACGATCTGATTGCGACTCAAAGATGCCAGGGCGGCCAGCATCGTAACTGGCAAAGCTGCGGCTGGTTTGGCTACCCTCTTGTCAATGATCAACGATACAAATCGACGCTTCTCGGCGCGATTGATCGAGGCCACCGTTCCGCCGGCCGGCGCAGTGAAGACTACGCCTGCGGTCTTCTTGTCCGAGAAGACTGGCTGGCCAAGCTCGACGCGATCACCCTCCGAAACCAACAGCGTTGGGCGCATGCCGACATAGTCCTCCGCTACAATACCCACGCGGCTGACATCCTTCGACCGGACGATGCTCTGCTCAGGCTCTCCAGCAATCGGAATCGTCAGCCCCCGGCTGATCTCAAACCTCTCGACCATAATTCGTCTTCTCTATTCGACTTCTGCGTGACGACTTTGTGAAAAGTTTCACAAGCGGCTGCCGAAAATATTCCCGCGACAGGGCGGGATAACGACAGGGCGCTGAACCGACTGGAAATTGGCAGCTTGATCTACTGGCAAACCAATATGACGACCGCTCACCGATCTGGCAACGGCACATAACCAGCGCTTTGCCCAGATTGGATTTCGCGTAGTCGGATTCGCCAGAATTCGATTCCTTCCACTTTTCCCCGAAGTCTGGCGACTCCGGCTACTGGGGTTCTTTCCATCGTCCCCCGAAGTCTGGCGACTCCGGCTACTGGGTTCTTTCCAACGTTCCCCGAAGTCTGGCGACTCCGGCTACTGCAGTAACCCTACGTCATGTCGACCAAGCACGAGGCCATTTTCTTGCTCCCGATTGGGAAGTCGGCTGCGGAGTGAATTCAAGGTTGCAGCGGGCACTCCCAAACAACACTTTCACCGAGCTTATTGTAGAGCAGCGTCTACCGCTACTTTGCGTTTTGGAGGGCTTGTTCGGCTAATTCGCGTTCGACCTGCTGTGGGAATGCTTGGGCGTAAATTTTGGCTGCCTCACCTGCGGGGGCTTCCCAACCCAACTCGCGAAGTAGATCACGCTGTTTCTTCAAGAACCACTCTTTTTCGATGCTGGATGCATAGTCGGTCAATTTACTAATCGCTCGACCGTAGAACTGGTCACGTCTTAACATGCGGATTTCAGCCAGCACGAATTCAGGGCGACCCGTCCCGGCAACAGAGATCAATTGTTGGTAGGCGCCCAGCAGTTGGGCTTGATGCTTGGCTAAATCGTCGATGGGTTTATCACGCAACACCTCGGGCAATTCTCGATAGGCCAGAGCACGCGTGCGGCGGTAATAACAGTACTCTTTGGCCAGCTGAATATCTGCAGTGGAGGGGAGCTGTTCCAGCAAGCCCGCGAGCCGCAAGGCGGCATCGGCGATTTCATCTGGATACTGCTTGCGAAATTGACGTTGGTCTAGCCAATGCAAATGCAACTGCCGCAGGCCGACATCTGCGTTATGGGTGGCCAGCATTTGCTGCAGCTCAGTAGTATCTTGCACGGTGGGGTGCGCCGTGGGGCCGAGCAATCTTGCCCTCAGTTGGCGAGAGATCCCCGAAGGATCGACAATGGGTTCTGGAACCGTGGCCGCAACGGACTTGGGAGCTGGCCACAAAGGTTGGTCGCCAAGCGTCCCAGGTTGCCAAGCTTCGAGCCATTTGAGCTGTGCTTGCAATTCGTCTCGCAGAGGGCCTGAACGGAGTCGTCAGACAACTGCATTTCCAGTTGTTCGCGTTGCGACTTCTGCCATTCCAGTGCGGTGTTACCAGCTGACAACGTGCTCAGCTGGGCCGAAGCAGAGCCAGGGAATACCAGCGCGAGCAGCAGTCCAAGCAGACACAGCAGAATGGACCAGCTGTCGCCCGCACAAGAGCCACTGCCTCGCATCTGGCCGTAGCCTGTTTGAGTTATCATGGTCATGGTCAAGGTCCGTGGGGCATTGAGAAGAAATTTGGCGATTTTTTTGCGATGTTCCGGGGCTAGCCTGCAATCTCATTACGGCTGAGAATCGTAACTGGATTCGTAGTTCAATGTTGTTACTCAGGATGATAGGAAGGATTTCATGTTGTCAACAAAGAGATTTGCTCAGAGATTTCTTCAGAGAATTGCTCAACGCTGCTTGTGTGCCGCAGGGCTAGGCTCCATGAGCCTAATGGGGTTGGTCGGTTGCCAGCCTGCCCCCGCACCTCCGGTGGCCAGTCAGCCCGCCGCGGATGAGCACGCGCACCATCATCATGACGAGCCCGGGCCGCATGGTGGCCACTTGGTTGACCTGCAGCCCAGCGGGGCGCATGCCGAGTGGGCACATGACGACGATGTGCACTTAATTACAGTCTACTTGGATGATTTTGACGCACAAAAGGTTTCGGAAGTCAAGTTTACAGTGGAAATCCCCGACGCCGACGCAGAGGTATTTGCCTTGGCTCGGGGCGATGATGGCTGGACGGTCACCAGCGAGGCCTTGCTGACACATCTCAACATGGGTGAAGCGGCTACGGTCAAACTGGTCGTCGTCGACGATAGCGGTGAGCACAGCTCCAAAATGGAAGCTCACGAGCACCATCACCATTGAGTCGTCATCATTGATGGTTTCCCCGGCGCCCCCGGCGGCGCCGGCGGATATCCAACTCTCTAGTACAAGCAGAGCAGCATGCTTCGATCCCCTGAGCGCCCTATGTGGCTGGCCCTGTTCGCAGGTCTGTCTGTTGTAAGTATGTATGCGTTTAGCCTGCCTGAGGCTGCCGCCCAGGCGGAAGAGGCATCGGCCCCCAAGCCCAATTTCGTGGTTTTGTTTGCCGACGACTTGGGCTACGCCGACCTGCACTGCTTTGGTGGGACCAAGATGTCCACTCCTCATCTCGATGAATTGGCAGCGGGCGGCATGCGGCTGACCAGCTTTTATGCTTCCCAAGCGGTGTGTAGTGCATCGCGGAGTTCACTGCTCACAGGCTGCTACAACGTGCGTATCAGTATCCTGGGAGCTCTGGGGCCGAATGCCAAGACCTGCCTCAATCCCTCGGAGCAGACCATTGCCGAAATTCTCAAGCCACAGGGTTATCAAACAGCCATCTTTGGCAAGTGGCATTTGGGTGATCGACTGCACGGACTGCCCACGCGCCACGGTTTTGATGAATACTTTGGCTTGCCCTATTCCAATGACATGTGGCCCTATCATCCCACGAGCAAGGCCTTCCCCGCCCTGCCCCTCATCGAGAATGAAAAGGTAGTCAATCCCAACGTCACCGCCGAAGATCAACAGTTCTTAACCCGCTGGTCGACCGAACACGCTGTCGATTTTATCGAGCGCAACCAGGACCAACCCTTTTTCTTGTATGTTCCCTACAGCATGCCGCATGTACCGATTTTTGCATCCAAGGATTTCGATGGGACGACCGGACAGGGGTTATTCGCCGATGTCGTGGCCGAGATCGACGATAGCGTGGGCCAAATCGTGGCCACCCTCCGCAAGCTTGGTCTAGAGGCGAACACCCTGGTGTTGTTTACCTCGGATAATGGTCCCTGGCTGTCCTATGGGGATCACGCCGGCTCGGCCAAACCGCTGCGTGAAGGAAAGGGTACGGCCTGGGAGGGCGGGCAACGCGAGCCAACCATCGCTTACTGGCCAGGACATATTCCGCCAGGGATCACTCAGGATGCCGTCGCGGGAACCATCGACATTCTGCCCACGCTGGCTCACTTGGCAGGTGCCGCACTACCCGAAAAGAAAATTGATGGCAAGAACATATGGCCCCTGCTGTCCGGGGCACAGTCCCAAAGTCCACATGAAGCATTTTTCTACTACTGGGGCAAGGAGCTGCACGCGGTACGCAGCGGCAAATGGAAATTGCACTTTCCGCACGCCTACCGCAGCCTTATGGGCCAGGCTGGCTCGGGCGGAGTCCCCGGTGGCTACGTCCAGCGGCATTGCGAGTTGGAACTTTATGACTTGGATAGCGACATTGGCGAAACAACGAATGTGGCCGAGCAACAACCCGACATCGTTGCCCAACTGCAAAGTCTGGCCGACGGCATTCGCCAGGAGCTGGGCGATACGCTGACCAAGATTCAGGGCAGCGAAATCCGCCCAGCCGGTAGCCTGCCCTAACGCTGGCCTACGATACATGCAGGCCTAAACTCTATCGCAATCGCCCGTTTTCAAGGGTGCGCAGGCAAGCAGGCGTTGCAGGCCCTACAACCGAGCGCCTTTCACTAACCCAGCGCCCTTATCTGGCTATAAAACTGCACTCGGACCGGCAGCTCGGCTGCCGCGGTGTAGGTTTTCCCATCAAATCGGCAAGTTTGACTAAATATGCCCGGACTGCCGAAGTCACAGATCACTATTGTCGCGCCAGGGGAAGACCTATGTCGAAAACGAGCATTACCGCTGACCAACAAGTTGAGATGGACCGTCGCCGCAAAGATCGTCGCCCGCAAGATGCCTCCATGCAGGATACATCTCAATCGCCCGTCAAGCCAGCTCGTCGAAAGGTACAACGCCGTCGCCAAATTGATCCGACCACCTGCGAACGCGACTACAACGGTGACGAGATATTATTTATGCAAGCCTTGGATGCTTACAAGCGATCCAGCGGTCGCATGTTTCCCACCTGCAGTGAAGTCTTGGAAGTCATTCGCGATTTGGGATACGTCAAGCTCAGCGCTGACGAAAAGGCTATTCTCGAGAGCATCGCCCAAGTCGAAAACGAATTGGCAGAAGTCATCGAGCCGTTAGCTGAGGAGCCATCCGAGGGCGAAACCCGGGCTCAAATTGCCGAATAGAGTTATCAGCCAACGTAATGATCCAAGCGGACGTACATGCATATTCCGAATGCTGTAAAGAGCCCACAGCAGAGAGCAGGAGTATCCTTCGTCCGCTTGTCCAACGTGCACACTGCTGCCTTGGAATCAATTCCCGATTGATGGCCTAGACCCGCTGCCCACCATCGTTGGCGTAGAGCCGCTGGCCAGCATCTTGATCGATGTGGCTGGCCTGCTCGTTTCTGTTAACAAGCGGCCGGCCGCTGTGCGGATGTCTTTTGCAAGAAACTGCACAGGTTCGATGTGATCGACGGAGACCGCATGCATTATGCTAGTGCTTTGTCAGGAATAAAAATTGGGTTAGACATGCGTTGGGAAAAGGGGCACGGGTCCGACACCAAAAGTGCGAAGCACCCGAAGGGCCGTTCCGGCTTTGGGTGTTCGACCCCTTTTTCCCTTCCATCCCCAAATGAAACTTTGACAAAGCCTCGTAGCGTCTCTAGAACGTTGATGCCTTGAAATTCGGGAAAGCGGCGATGCACATTCAGGATTTGACCGATAGCCATTCGTTGCCCATGGGCGCGAATGTTGTCGCGGACAAAACGGGCGTCACCTTTCGTTGTTGGGCTCCACACGCCACAGCAGTTTACTTGCGAGGCGATTTCGCGGGTTGGGACGATGGCTGGGATCAGCCTCCACCAGACTGCGCCCGACTCCACCGCCACGGGGACTACTGGGTCGGATTCGTGTCGGGCGCCAAGGATGGTGATCGGTACAAGTTCTGGATCGAAGGCGCTGGATCGACGGGTTGGAAGCGCGATCCTTACGCCCGCGAACTCACTCGCAACTGGCCAAACAGCGATTGCATCGTCCGAGATCCTTCGCTGTACACCTGGCATGACCAGGCCTATCATCCGCCGGCTTTCAACGACCTGATCATCTACCAGTTGCACGTCGGCGTATACAGTGGACCCGATCGAGAACATCGTGTCGCCAAATTCTTTGATCTATTAGCCCGGCTGGACTACCTCAAGGCGCTTGGGATTAATGCCATAAAACTGCTGCCGGTGGTTGAGTTTCAGAACCCGCGCAGTTTGGGCTACGAGGGCACCGATATTTTCTCGCCGGAGATGGACTATACGGTCGATGCCGCCGAGCTGCCCGACTACATGCCCTTCGTCAATGGCTTGCGCCATCGGCACGGACTGCCAGCCCTGCATGCCGCTGATTTGTTTAGCCAGTGCGACCAATTAAAGGTTGTGGTCGAGCTGTTCCATATGAACGACATAGCTGTTCTGCTGGACGTGGTCTACAACCACGCTGGAATTAAGGTCAAGGATGATCCTGAGAGTTTGTACTTCTTCGATCGCGCAGCCGGTTCCGATCCCAATGACAGCTTGTACTTCACTGATCAAGATCACACGGGACCGGTATGGGCGATCTGGAAGAGTGAGGTGCGGCAATTCCTGATTGATAATGCCGTTTTTTTTATCAACGAATATCATGTGGACGGCTTTCGCTATGACCAGGTGAGCGTGGTCGTGGCGCAGAACGCCAATGATGGATGGAAATTCTGTCAGGACATGACCAACACGGTCCGCTATGTAAATCCCGCGGCTGTTCAGATTGCGGAGTACTGGAATGTCGATCCACACGTAGTCAGATTTGCCGAGCATGGCGGTGCGGGATTCGATGCCTGCTGGCACGATGGGCTGAGAACCAGCCTGCGCGATGCCGTCCATTCTGCAAGTTTCGGCAGGCAATCGCCGGTCGACCTGGGGCGCGTGGTTAGCCATTTATGGCCGCCCGGATTCCTCAATGCTTGGCGGGCCGTGCAGTACGTGGAGAGTCACGATGAAGTCTACCGAGATCGCGGCCAGCGACTGCCGCGTCTGGCGGACGGTAACGACACACGTTCCTGGTATGCGCAGTCGTTCGCGGGTGGCGGCTGGCCTGCTGTTGACTGCTCCCGGGATTCCGATGCTGTTTATGGGACAATCGTTCTTGGAAGACAAGCGTTGGGCCGACGACGCGGCCAATCATCCGGAATTGCTCATCTGGTGGGACGGTCTCGAGCTTGGCACGGATCCGCACATGGTGCGCTTCCACCGCTTCATGGAAAATCTGATTTGGCTGCGCCGCCATCAGCCAGCCCTGCGCGGCGAAGCCATCCATACGTTCCATACCAATGCCCACGATCGAGTGCTTGCTGTCCATCGTTGGCTGCCAGGCGTGGGTCGCGATCTGGTGGTTGTTGCCAGCCTCAACGACGTTGCCTTCGAAGCCTACGAACTCGGTTTCCCGAGCGCCGGTGGCTGGCGAGAGATTTTCAACAGCGACGCCTTTGATGACTATCCGCCGCGAGGTAACGGCGGGCGCATCGATGCCTGGTGGGCGAACCGAGATGGCTTGAACGCAACCGCGCGGATTAACATTCCACCAAACTCTGTCCTCGTGTTCTCGCCCACCACATACAATCCTTTTTAATGAGGTTATCGGGCGCAGGACCGGAGGGCCTGATGGCGGTGGAAGAGATGCTCGGCGACGGCAGTCCAAATATCCAACGCGCGGTAAAACATCCTCAACATCACGTCTTCCCCCAAGAATGTAACGGCAAGAGCGTGGTTCATAGCACGCGGAGTGTAGCCCGACGGTAGGAACTCTTGAGACTGACTTGGAACGTTTGCAATTCCCGACGGGCGTGAAACTTTGCCTCCTGCCGGGCAAGCCGGCCAGGGGAGCCGTTATTTATTGGGCGTTGGCTAACTTCAAAACTATCGCTCATGTCGGCAAGCCGACATGGGGCGGAGAACCGGCGCAATGAAGTGAGGAGAACGGTGGTGAGTTTTTTGATATGGGAATGCGCTCCATTGCGCAATGAATGAATCTAACGCCCAGTTCATCCAGCGGCCCCTGGCTGGCTTGCCCAGCAGGTGCCAAAGTTTTGCAGTTAACGAAGCAACTACTTTCCCCCCGTCACCGCCTCCCCGGTTGGCTTGTCCAACCGGAAGGGAAGTTTGCAGTCGAAAATGTTTGGGTGCTTGACATTGTTCTTGGACTGGAGTGCCCCAATATTGTTCATTCTGGTTTCCAACGGAGAGGGGCATCGAATAGTTCAGGACCAGCAATACGGTCAACCGCCGCTCCATCGATCGATGCTTTCCACAGACTGAAACTCGGCACACCCGACGGGCCGTTCGCCCAATGCTCCTGGAAGTAAAATAGTGCATCGCCCGCATGCGTGAATACAGGTTTGGAGCAGCCACGCATGTTGGACGTCAACAATCGTTCCGCGGTTGCATCCGAATTGGCAATGAAAATCTGTAAATCGGGCGAGTATTTTCCCGCACAGTACGCGATCAGTTTTCCATCGTGTGAAGGAGTGGCTTGCGCTGGACCGGCGACCGGCTGGGGACCGGTCGATCCATCGATGGGAATGGACATCCGCCCTGCAGGTGTAGAATAAATAATCCACGCTCCATCAGCACTAAAATGTGGATCGAATGCAAACTCGTCATCGGCAGTTAGCTGCTGCAGATTGCTTCCGTCGGCCCGGACTAAACAGATGACTCCCCCCGGCTCCCAGTTTGCCGCCAATCCACCCCAGTTGTAAGACTTGTCGCGAGCAAAAACGATGAATTCTCCGTCTGGCGAGAAGCTTGGCGAAGTGTCGTTAGCATCGACGTCGGTTAATTGCAGTTGGGCTTTTGTGCCAAGCTCAATTTTGAAAATGTGATCCGCTCTATCGCCAGGAACGCCTGCTGCATACACAAGCCACTTCCCTGAGGGAGAGAAGCTTGGCGAGGTTTCGTAGGCTGATGTCTCGGCAATTCTTGAGACCATGCGGCTTTGCAGGTCGAGCAGATATAGATCGCGGCCGCCGACTCCTGCGGCGTTAAAGGCCAACTGGGCATCGTCTGGAGAGACCGCGACCGTCGTGTCCTGGTGGCCTATGGGGCGATAGTGGTCGTAGGGCGTACCAATCGGACAGCCTGCCAATCCAATCAGCCAAGCGAATTTAAGGGCTCGAATGCTCATGCGACCGCTTTCGGTTTGTACCTGCACCAATTCGGAAAAGTGGAAAGTCGAGTCGCTTGGCCGACGAGGATAGGCCGGATTGCAAGACGCGTTTGGAGGAGATGGATGAACGCATCCTTCACCACAGCCACCAGGCCTTGGCCCACAATACATATATGGCGAGCAGGAAATTGCTGACTGCATGGGCAATAACGCATTGCCATAAATCGCGTTTCCAATACAGCAATCCATTCAACAATAGGCAGTACACCGCCGCAGCCAGCCACTCGGGATGTGCCAGCGTGAACAGGGCGGTCACAATCATGCAGGAGGACAAAGTGTATTCGCCAATGGGTACCTTTTCCCACTCGGGGTCAATCGTCCAGCGCAATAAGAAACCGCGCCAGAATAACTCTTCTGCTACAGGGACGATAATTGCCAAACCAATCAGCCGCACGGTGATGAAGAATCCAATGGCAAAATTGCCGTTGAGTTTTTCAAACGGGTTGTAGCCCACTCGCTCGCCAGGCTGCAGCCAGGTCGGCAAGTGTGCCGCTAGACTGCGTTCAATTTGCAGTTCACTCAAGGCAATCCACAGCACTATGCCCAGCACGCCAACCGCCACACCTGTGGCAACCTTCCAATGCGGCCGCAACAGCTGCTGTCCACGACTGAGCCAGATGCAGGCGACGGCTACGAGCACGACCACCATTGCGTAGGCAAAGGGATATTGGGCGTCGCTAAAACGGGCCGCAAAGCTGGTGCCCAGCAAGTAGAGAACAAAGGGGACAATAAATGCTTTTGCCACGGAGATGCCTGGGGTGCAGGAGTGCGACGACGAGTTCGATTGTGTTGTTCAAGACAATACCGCAAGGATGCGGATGGTCTACGGAATCAGCTCGCCATGTCGGCGCGGTCCAGGCTGCTCGGCTACCAAGATCTGCAAGGGCAGCACGGCGGTTTGCGGTTGTAGGCAACGGGTTGCATCGCAGGCCTGATACCGCAGTTCTATCTCCAAGGGTAGCTTGCCGCGTTGGGCATTGGCGGCGATGGTTATGGGCAAAATGAAAATATTGCGGCCGGAATAACGGCTGATTTCACATTGCAGCAGCGGATCGAATGAACGCTCCCCCGCGGGCTGCTGTAGTTCATCCGCGGCGCAACCCGTGGCCGGCCGGAGCTTAATACTCGTGGCCAAAGCTAATTGGGTTGTGGCTGGAGCTTCAGCGTACAAGTGGTAGCCTGGCGTGATATCCAACACAATTGCCAATTGGATTCGTTGACCTGCCGCGACTTGCTGGTGGGATGTGAACACTTCAGCCTTGACTGCTTCGGAAGCATAGCTCGCATCTGCTGGTAGAGAGGTCTGGTCAGCAGAACGGCTCTTTCTCAGACGAAATATTGCATCGGCTAGCACAAGATGTTCGACTTGGCGCGGCGCTTGGACCATCACGCCTGAAAGTCCCTGCAAGGTGCGTTCGAGAGCCGGTCGGTACTGGGGTTGTTTGGTCAGCTGGTCCAATTCCAGCAGTACGCAGGCAGCTACCCCGTTGGCGACAGGCAGGTTGCCGCCTCCATTCAAGTTCTTGGAGCGGACAATCAGCGTTTCATGTTTTGGGCCGGTGAAGTAAAAACCGCCATGCTGGCTATCCTCGAACTGCTTGAGCATGTCGGTTGTCAATTGCTGGGCTGCATCCAGCCAACGTTGTTCGTGCGTTGTGCGAAACAGTTCCAGCAGTCCTTCGTTTAGGAACGCGTAGTCTTCCAGGTAGCCAGGCAATTCTGCGCGGCCGGCCCGCCAGCTTCTGAGTAAACTATCTTCGCGGACAAGTTCGGCAAGCACAAATTCGGCGGCCCTCGTGGCCATGCGCGTATATTGCGGGTTGTCCAGCACGCGACCAGCAAAGGCTAACGACGAGATAGTCAACCCATTCCAGCTGGTCAGGATCTTGTCGTCCAGATGTGGATACTCCCGACTCGTGCGAGCGGCCAGCAATTGCTTGCGCACCTCGGTCAGTCCACTGTCCGCGGCCTGCATGCGCATTCCATTGCGGTCAAAGTCCAAATACAGGATGTTCGTACCAGTCCGCTCGCCACTTGCCTCCTCGGTGTAATTTCCCTCTGCGCTGATGTGGTAGGCTTGGCTGAATCGCTTGGCGGCATCAGCTGTGAGCAGACTTTCTAATTCGGCTTGGGACCAGGTGTAATAGCCGCCTTCCCGACCATCGCTTTCTGAATCGATGGCGGAATAAAATCCGCCCTGTTCGTGCGTCATTTCGCGTTCGAGCCATGTGGCGATGTCGGCTACAGCCTGGCGATATAGTTCGTCGTGGGTGATTTCGTAGGCTTCGGCGTACGAGCGCATGAGTTGTGCATTGTCGTATAGCATTTTCTCAAAGTGCGGCAGGAACCACTTTTCATCGGTTGCGTAGCGGTGAAAGCCGCCGCCAACATGGTCGTGGATACCACCAGCCCACATGGCGTCCAATGTCTGCGTGAGCATGTCCAGGGCGGCCTGACTTTGATTTTCGCGAGCTTCGAAAGCAAGCAGCCGCAACAATCCATGGGGCGGAAATTTCGGTTTGCTGCCAAAGCCCGCAAAGTCTGCATCGTACAGTTGCCGCGCCTCGTCCATCGCGCGCTCGATCGGCGTACCGGCCGAGGATACAACGCTCACAGGCGCGACACGGCTGGCTTCGCGAATTGCATCGGCGAAAGAATTCGCTTGCTTGTCCACCGCCTCGGGTTGTTCGGTCCACACTGTGGCCAGCTTGCTCAGGGCTTCCATGAAGCTAGCTTTGGGGAAATAGGTTCCGGCCATCCAGGGGCGTCCGTCTGGAGTCAACCAGACCGAATTGGGCCAGCCACCGCGTCCGGTTAACAGCTGCGTTGCCAGCATCAACTGTTCATCGATGTCAGGCCGCTGCTCCCGATCCACCTTGATGGCGACGTAGTGTGCGTTGAGCACCGCCGCCACCTGCTCGTCCTCAAAGGATTCGCGTTCCATGACGTGGCACCAAAAGCAGGTCGAGTAGCCGATGGAAACAAAAATAGGCTTGTTTTCCAGCTTGGCCTTAGCAAAGGCCTCGGGCCCCCAGGGCAGCCAATTCACCGGATTGTGCGCATGTTGCAATAGATAGGGGCTCGTGGAATGTATCAGCTCATTGGTAAATTGGGGTTGAGCTGGTTCATCGGAATAGCCGGGGCGCATGGTACATGGGCCTTGGTAGACGAGTAGGACAGCCGCGAGAATGACCTGCCATCGCAGGCTATGAAGCACGCCCGCAACGCGGGCGCACGTTGCCGAAACGAGGCACATTGGGACATGGGATTTTGAGCAAGCGAGCAGGATGGGCATCGGCTGTTTCCGCGGGTTTAGGATCGCTAGTGCTATGCAGTTGACCACTATTATTACCGATTATGGGTCGCAGCGAGCGGCCATCCACGCTGTTCGCGATGAAGTCTTTATCGCCGAGCAAGGCGTCCAGCCGAGTGAAGAGTATGACGATCGCGACGAACATTGCGTACACGTTCTGGTCATGCACGGTACGACGGCCGTGGCTACCGGCCGCATCGACTTGGAAAAAGGCGGCAGAATAGGCCGTCTGGCCGTCCGCCAAGACTATCGCCGCCAGGGCATCGGCCGTCGAGCCATGCTCGCCCTGGAAGGAGTGGCCACAGCCGCTGCCGCTCCCAAGATCTGGTTTCACGCCCAGACTCATGCCGTCGCCTTCTACCAAAGCCTGGGTTACCACGTCTGCAGCCAGGAATTCATGGAGGCCAACATTCCTCACGTTACCATGGAGAAGACTTGCATCGGGCCTTGAAGAATGTCCTTGGGCCCTGCGTGCCCGACATGTCAGCCAAAACGCAAAACTTGCCCGCGGCATGCCCGTTGCATAGAATGAAGCGAGTGCCTCAACTTCGGGTTATGCAACAAGCCTTGCTTCCGACGAAGGCGGCTGTGCAACGGTGAGATTGTGCAACGAAGAGATTCTCGGTAACCAACAAAAAACGGGGTTGTATGAGCAGTAACTGTATCGGCTGGTGGCAACAAGCCGGCTTCGGCAGGCAGCCCATGAACGACCTGTTGTTGCGCTTTGACGGCAATGTTATCGAGGGTAGCGGAGTCGATGTCATCGCCTCGTTTCGCATGAGCGGTCGCGTGCGCCGGATGGCTCCGTAGAGATTCTGAAGAAGTACCATGATCGGCACACCGTGTTGTACGTGGGACAATACGACGGCGAAGGTACCCTGTACGGCAATTGGGATATCGGCGGTTACCAAGGCAAGTGGTCCATTCGGCTGAAGCACCCGATCGCGGGTCATGCTGGCGAGATTCAGGAAATCGCACCGCGGCCATCCCCATAGTGCAGTTTGGCAAACTGCCGCTGTAACTTTCAAACAAACATCCCGCTACCGTCCCGGCGTCGAGTGAGACATTTAGAGCCTATCCGAAAAGGGGTCTGACCCTCTCCGGCGAGGCCAAAAAACCAATGAAATCGACTCGCCTCCAAAGGGTCAGACCCCTTTTCGGATAGGCTCTTCGTTGCGCGGGAGTCGCCTGGCCAACTTGATAAGCGAATGTTGAATTCGCTCGAAACTCGGTTGGGCACCTTTGCGGGGGCGGATCACTAACATGAATCCACTGGGCAGCTGAGCTTGGTTCAGCCGAAAAGCTTCGCGAATCAATCTCTTCCAACGATTGCGGGTTGGCGCGTTACCCGACTTCTTGGAAATGCTTAATCCCAGTCGCGTTGGCTGACCGGCGTCCGGTAGGGAATGAATGACCAGCGTCTCATCCGCCAAGACTCTGCCGTGCGCAAAGGCTGCGTCAAACTCCCGCTTGCGCTTGACCCTGAGATGGGCGGAAAAACGGAAGTTGCCAGAGGCGGGTCGTTCGGGCATGAGCACAGAGGATGCTTACCAGATGATATTGCTGCGCGGTGGCTGGCGGTACAGGTTTTCAATACTCTCCACAGCTTGACGAATCTGCGCGCTCGGGGCTTCGGCATCCGAGAATGACTCGGGCAGCTTGATTTGCAGTTCGACAAACAGGTCGCCGGGTGATTCGTTGGGACTCAGTACACCCTGGCCCTGGATGCGCAGTCGCCGACCGCTGTTGCTTCCCGGTGGAATCTTAAGAGCAACCGTGCCGTTTGGTGTAGGTACGTCCACGGTGGCTCCCAGGGCGGCCTCCCCCAGCGTGATGGGTAGCCGCAGTTCCAAGTTCTTACCGGAGCGTTTGAAGAATGGGTGTGAGGCCACATGCACCGTGAGTAGCAAGTCGCCAGCTGTCCCGCCGCCCAGGGAAGGTTCTCCCTGTCCGCGGAGGCGCATTTTCTTGCCGCTTTCGATGCCCGGTGGGATTTTGACTTGCAGCGACTCGGGCTTGCCTTCTCTGGTGATCGCGATCGATGCTTGTCCGCCCAGCACGGCGGTGCTAAAAGGGACGGTTATTTCCGAGGACAGATCGCGTCCCTTGCGGGCTGCGGTAGTCCGCCCGCGCCCTCGCCCGGCTGCCGCAGCGCCGCCGAATTGGCGGAGGATATCCCCCAAATCTCCTTCCATCTGATACCCGCCCGGACCTGCGCCCCCGAAGATGTCTTCAAAGCCGCCTCGGCCGGCAAATGGACTGCCTCCACCGCCCGGTCCCATCTTGTCGAAATCCGGCCCGTACTGGTCGTATAGCTGCCGCTTTTCCGGTTCGCTGAGCACGTCATACGCGTGCTGGATATCCTTGAATTTCTGTTTGGCAGATTTATCGTCCGGATTCATGTCCGGATGGTATTTGTGCGCCAGTTTGCGATAGGACTTTTGGATTTCATCCTGGCTTGCCGTCTTGCCAACTTCGAGCAGCTTGTAGTAGTCCTGAGCCATAGTCTTCGTATGCAGGCGGGATTGGTTTTAAGGCTTGTATTCTGCCCATCGCTTCGCGGCCCAGGCAGCCAGTCTAGAGTCTCCGAAGGGAATTATAACCTTGCGAGGCAATTTGGAAGAGGAGTGCCAGTCTCGCCGGTTGCAGGCTAGGCTTGGGCAATTATACATGGCCGACGCGCTACTCGGCATTACTGTTTTGCAGCTGCTCATTCCAGAAAGCGTTAGCTGCATTCAGGTAGGGTTGGGCTGCCTCTCGAGCGGCCTGGTCCAGGTCGGCAAGTTTGGCCGCGGACTTGTCCAGCCAGCTCTGGAAAAAGGCGACGGCATTGCGGCTGATCCGCGGCTGGTCGTCGACTTCGAAATAGAACGGTGCGGTACAGGCCATGCGGTAGGTAAACTCACGCTCGGTCAACACGCGAACCACCAGCCAGCCACTTTGCTGAATCGCCAGCGGCGGAATGTCGCCCTCCCTGTCGGGCATGTTCGTCGAGCCTGGCTTGATAGAGCGATTGGCCGTTGAAGATCACGTCTAGATATTCCACGGGGTCGGCCACCGTGAGTTTGACATCGATGTCCAGTTTGAGCGATTCTCCCTGCCGCAGAGCGAACACATGGCCTGGTAACTGTTGATTGATGGCTACCCGCAGCAAGGGTCCATTGGTCACGAAACTCCTGCCCTGCCCTACAGCTCGCCACCACTCGGCCGGCGAGGGCGCTGAACGCGTAGCGGCGTAGACGCGATTGTAGCCCAGGGGGGAGCCCGCGCTGCCGAAGCCACTGCCCGCAGAGGGCGGAATGCGTAGGCCTGCCTCGAGCATCATCCAGTAAATTTTTTCCACGAGCCTGCCTGAACCACGCTGGCCGTTGAAAGCTCCTTCCGGAATCTCGAGCGGTTGGACATTTTCACCCGGCGAACCATCCCAGGTTAATGGCGAGCCCAGGAGTTGTATGGAATCGATGCGTCCGGAGGCGAGCCAGATCGGTGTGTCGCGTGCCCAGGGTTTTTGTATCTCAATATGTACTGGCAATTGCTCGGTTGGTTGAGCCTGTTTGGCCATGACGATCAGACGACTGGAGGGCAGAGCTGCGGGAACGCGGGCGGGCGGCATCCAGTGGTGAAAAACCAAACCGCTGCCCGGTCGGGCGTCATGGAAATTAAAGCCGTCGACCCACCGGCCGTCCTCGTCCAGCCCGCGTGGAAAGTCGCTAGCCAGGGCTTGTTGGGAGACCACGCAAGCCATCGTCAGATCCTCCGCTGGTAACCAACGCAACGTAGCATCGGCAGCCGAGTGGGCCAGCATATCGCCCGCAAACCAGCCTTCGTCGAGCAGGTTGGCGTGCCTGGTTAAGTAGACAACATCCTGCGCCTCCGCGTTGCGGTCGAGTATAAAACCTCCCGAAGCGGCAGCGAACTGCGGTCCGTGATGGGCTTCATAGGAATACGAGCCGGCGCGTCCCTTGAACTGCATGCCGCCCTCTACCAGGCACCAGCCGTGCTCTTCCAGAACACCCCGTGGCCGCGCGGCCCGCCCGCCTTCGTCCTTGACCTTTACCCGACAAGTCAGGGGCGCATCGACTCCCTTTTCCAGAAAATCAATCAGGATCGATCCCTTGGCCTGGGCTCGGCAGGGGCCCATCGGAACCAGCCAGTAAGTGGCCAGTAGGCTGGCGCATAGCCAGGTCCTCAGCCATAGGGCCAAGAGTAGGTCGTTATGCAGTAGTGAGTGGTGCATGGCAATATTGTAGTTTCGTGGGAGCTCGCGGAGATCGAGAACCCAGCGACAATTGTGGACATTGCGAGTATACTTCGGCCCCGGCAGAACCGACTGTAGAGGTCGTCCGGTCTGCTTGCCGCTCATTGAACCGGACGACCTGTGACCTGGTAACTCGGCTTGCGAGCGCCTTTAACCCCACCCATCCGCTACTATGTTGCGAACCTACGTTCATGGCCGATTGGAAAGCTCTCTATCCCTTTCGCCCCGAGTATCTGGAGGTCCCCTTCTCCGAGACCTCGGCCGACAAAGTGCGGATGCACTATGTCCAGCAAGGGGACTCGGATCGAGAAGTCATCCTGTGCGTACACGGCAATCCGACCTGGTCCTTTACTTTCCGTAGGGTGCTCAGCGAACTCAGCGATTGCGCGCGAGTGATTGCCCCAGACCATATTGGTTGTGGTTTGAGTGACAAGCCGCAGAAATACGATTATTCGCTCGAACAGCATGTCGGCAATCTGGCTCGATTGATCGAGCAATTGGATTTGCGGAATATCACCTTGCTGGTGCATGATTGGGGTGGTGCTATCGGACTGGGGGCGGCGCTCAAGCATCCGTTGCGAGTAAAACGCTTGATGTTGCTGAACACTGCCGCCTTCCCTCCACCCTATATCCCGTGGCGAATCGCCGCACTGCGTCTACCCTGGATCGGCAACTGGGCGATGCGACGCTTGAATCTATTTGCACGCTCCGCCCTGTCCATGACCCTCCATCGCTTGCCGCACCTGGAGCCGGCCGTCGCCGCCGGGCTGATCGCACCCTATTCCAATTGGTCCTCGCGGATTGCCATTGCCAGATTTGTCCAGGATATTCCACGCCGCAAGAGCCAACCCACGTGGCAATTGCTGACGCGGATTGAGCAGGGAGCCCCTATCTTCTCGGAGCTTCCCGTGCGGATCGTATGGGGGATGCGGGACTGGTGTTTTCGCGAGGAATGCTTGGAAAGATTGGAGGCCATGTTTCCGCAGGCCGTCGCCCGTCGGCTGGAGGATGTGGGGCACTATGTCATGGAAGAAGCTGCGGATGAAGTCATTGAAGAACTGCGCGGTTTATTGCGTGAGTGAGTGGCCCCATGCTCTTTGACCGTTCATGGCCCTTTGACCAGGCGCTGCAGCTGGCCTGCCTGCTGGAAGCATCCGCTCCGAAGCTGGGCAATGTCCATCCCGGTGCCTCCTTTCACGATATGCACTACGCGCACTTTTTGGCTAGTGCCGTGGCCATGCGTGCCGCCTTTGGTCCACCGGAAAATATCGACCACGGCAGCGACCATTCAACACCGCACAGCCTAGCGCCAGGGCATTGCCAAGCGGCCGACGGCCCACGTAGTGCAACCAGCCAACCCGCTGCTGCGACACGTCAGCCTTGGGGAGTTGGCTCCATCGTGCTGGCCGCCGCCCAAGCCGTGCGGCAGCAGGTCGGCCGAAACACCCATCTGGGAACCTTGCTCCTGAGCGCACCTTTGGCGGTGGCCCATTGGCAGGCCGCAGCAACGCGGGCCAAGCCGAAATTGCAGTTCCGAGTGCGGCAGGTCTTGGCGGAATTGTCTGCCACCGATTGTTCTCTGGTGTACGAAGCCATTCGCCTAACAAAACCGGGTGGACTTGGGCGGCGAGAAAACGATGATGTCAGCCAGCCGGCGCCGCTCGATCTGCTGGCGGCCATGCAACAAGTTGCCCAGTGGGATGCAGTCGCTCGCCAGTATATCAACGGTTTCGAAGATGTTTTTGAGCGGCTGGTTCCCTGGTTGCGTGAGGAATGGTCAGCCAGCCCAGGCCAAGATCCGTTGCAGGCCATTTGCCGATTGCAGATTCGCTGGCTGGCCTACGAGCCCGATGGATTGATCGTTCGCAAAGTCGGACTTTCCATCGCCCAGCAGGTTCAAGCCAAAGCCCAAGGGGTTTGGCAACAGCTGCAGGCACATCATGGAACCTTGGCAGAATTGCCGGCCGCCCAAGACTTGGATAGATTTTTGCGCGGCGATTCCAATCGACGCAATCCCGGCACGACAGCCGATTTAATCGCTGCCGCTTTGTTGGTAGTCTTGCTTGACGCCGACGGGCTAGCCATCGACGCTCCATAGCCAAACGACTGGCGGACATCCGTACTACTGACGGACTGGCTGTGCGGCAGGGCTCGTAGCTAGTGCCCTGTCCTGGCTAGATTTTACCGACAGGGCAATTTCAAGCGGCGGCGGCTAGGGCGGCTTGGACGGCGGCGCCCATGTCAGCTGGTGAAGCGGCAACCGTGATGCCCGCGTTGCGCAAGGCGGCCTGCTTTTCCGCAGCCGTCCCCTTGCCACCGGAGATAATGGCACCGGCGTGTCCCATGCGCTTTCCGGGAGGTGCGGTTGCGCCTGCGATGAAGGCGGCAACAGGCTTGGTAACATGTGCCTTGATATATTCAGCGGCCAGTTCCTCGGCATCGCCACCAATCTCGCCGATCATCAAAATGGCTTCGGTCTGATCGTCGGCTTGATATAACTTGAGCAGGTCGATGTACGAAGTGCCGACGATCGGATCACCGCCCAGCCCGACACAGGTCGACTGTCCTAAACCGAGAGTGCTGGTTTGCCAAACTGCTTCGTAGGTCAAGGTACCGCTGCGGCTGATGATACCGATCTTGCCTGGATTATGGATGTAGCCTGGCATGATTCCAATCTTGCATTCGCCGGGCGTGATCAAACCGGGGCAATTCGGACCTATGAGCACCGAATTGCTCGCGCGAACCTGCCGATAGACTTCTACCATGTCCAAGGCTGGCACGCCTTCGGTGATAGCGGCGATGACTCGGATGCCTGCGTCGATGGCTTCCAGGATCGCGTCGGCCGCGAAGGGCGGGGGAACAAAAATCATGCTGGCGTCGGCGCCCGTTGCCGCGACGGCTTCTTCCACCGTGTCAAACACTGGCAAGCCCTCGGCCACCTGGCCACCTTTGCCGGGTGTTACCCCGCCAACCATCTTGGTTCCATAAGCAGCGCAGCCCCGAGTATGGAAGGCGCCTGCACTGCCCGTGATCCCCTGACAAATTACCTTGGTGTCTTTATTGATCAGGATGCTCATGTTCGTTCAATCAAATAGAGTTGTTGTAAGAAAACTTGCACCTGATTTCGCGCGGGATGGTTGTGGTTGCTGAAATGGGGATTGGCTAGACGGTCGCGGCGGCGGCGACAACCTTCTTGGCGGCATCGGTCAAATCGTCTGCGGTGATCATCGAAAGTCCGCTGTCTCGCAGCATCTTTTTGCCTTCCTCGACTTCCGTGCCCTCCAGTCGCACCACCAATGGAATGCTAATCCCTATTTGCTTGGAGGCCTCGATGATCGCGGTGGCAATGGTCGTGCACCGCGCGATGCCACCGAATATGTTGACCAGTACCGCTTTGACATTCGGGTCAGACAGGATAATTCCGAATGCCTCGACTACCTGCTCGGTCGTAGCCCCGCCACCCACGTCCAGGAAATTCGCTGGCGAGCCGCCGTGGACCTTAATGATATCCATGGTCGACATCGCCAGGCCCGCACCGTTAACCAGGCATCCAATGGTGCCATCGAGTTTGACATAGGACAGGCCGGCGGCCGCGGCGCGTACCTCGGCGGGATCCTCTTCGCTCAAGTCGCGCAGCTCTTTCAGCTGAGGATGCCGGAACATGGCATTGTCATCAAAGGTGACTTTGGCATCCAGGGCGACCATTTCACCCGACTTGGTAATGACCAGTGGGTTGATCTCGGCCATGGAACAATCGAGATCCACATAAAACTTGCAAAGTCGCTTCATGAAGTGATCCGCCGAACGGGCAGCCGCTCCGCTGATCCCCAGCTTCTTGCACAACTTGCGAACTTGAAAACTTTGTAGTCCCACGTTGGGGTGAAAGTTCTCGCGGAAGATTTTCTCTGGTGTCTCGGCAGCAACTTTTTCTATTTCTACGCCGCCCTCGCTGCTGACCATCAGAACCGGCAGGGCATGTCCGCGATCGAGCACGATTCCCAAATACAGTTCACGATCGATATCGCAGCCGGCTTCGACAAAGACTTGGTTAACCAGGGCTCCCTCCGGTCCGGTTTGAATCGTGACCAGATGATTGCCCAGTAAGTTTGCAGCGACCTGCTCGGCCTCGGCGGCCGATTTGACCAACTGCACTCCGCGTTGCTCGGGCTTTTCGGCTACGGTGCCCTTGCCGCGGCCGCCTGCATGGACCTGAGCCTTGACAACGGCTATGGGACCACCGAGCTTCTTGAAGGCCTCGGCGGCTTCGCCGGGCGTGCGGGCCACCAAGCCATCGAGCACGGGAACGGAGGCTTGGCGAAAAAGTTCTTTGCCTTGATATTCATGAATCTTCATCGTGGCGGCAATCCAGAAAATGGTGCATGCGTCATGGGGTCGAGCGTGCCCCGCCTTGGCACTCTGCACGTGGCGAGCACTCGCAGCGAGTACAAGAACCCCGAGGTTTTCAGGAGACACCCTGATTATAAGGGGCAGCCCGTAGGCGAGAAGTGCCCCTATATTCGCATGCACTAATCCTGGAATTGCAGGTCGTCCAGGCCCAGTCGCTTCATCTTCTTGTAGAGCGTCGTGCGATTAATTCCCAATTGGTCGGCAGTCAAATTGCGACTAAAGCTATTGGTTCTCAATACATCCATGATGATCTGCCGCTCGGGAGCTTCGAGAGCTTCACGCAGCGTTTGGCCTGGGGCGATGCGGGCCAAAGTCCGTGATGGTAGGCCACTGCCCAACATGGATGGCGGCAGCAGGTCAGCGTCAATCACGGGTGATTTTGTCAGCAACACCGCCCGCTGGACAACATTCTCGAGTTCTCGAATATTGCCCGGCCAGTTATAGCCGAGCATGATTTCCATGGCTTCAGGAGCGAAGCCCTCGAGTTCCTTGGGTACATCCTGCAGGACCTTCTGCATGAAGTGTTCAACCAACACAGGAATGTCCGCGATGCGCTCCCGCAGAGCAGGCAATTCGATATGAATCACATTGATGCGATAATACAGGTCCTGCCGGAATCTGCCCTCTTCCACGGCTCGCTCCAGGTCTTCGTTGGTTGCCAGGACGCAGCGGGCGTTAACACTGATCGTCTGATTGCCGCCCACTGCCTCGAATTCAAACTCCTGCAAGACGCGCAGCAGTTTGATTTGCATGGCCGTGGAAGCAGTGCCGATTTCATCCAGGAAGATGGTGCCCCCATCGGACAATTCAAACTTGCCTATCTTGGCATGATTCGCGCCCGTAAAGGCGCCGGCCGTGTGCCCGAATAATTCGCTTTCCAAGAGGTTGTCCGGCAGTGCACCACAAGCGACCTCCACGAACGGGCCTTGCTTCCGGGCGCTGCGACGATGGATGGCCCGCGCAATCATGGACTTGCCGGTCCCATTCTCGCCTGTAATCAGTACGGTCGCCTTGGTGTCCGCGATGCTATCCACGATGTCAAAAATTCGCAGCATCCGCGGATCGTGGCTCAAGATGGATTCGAGACCACTGCGACGATCGAGCTCTTGCTTGAGCCTTTGATTTTCGCTGGAAATGCGGGTTTGATCCGAGGCCCGCTTGAGTGTTGTCAACAATTCCTGGTCGATGATTGGCTTGGTCAGCAGATCAAAGGCGCCCGCCGATATCGCTTCGGCGCCCGCATCGGGCCCCGCGTAGCCGGTCATCATCACTACCGGCAACTCTGGAAGCTTTTTGCGGCACCACTTTAATAGCTCAAAGCCGTCCGCATCCTCCAACTGGATATCCACCAGGCACACGTTCTGAGGCTCACGCTGTAGTACCTCCTTGGCCACCGCCACGCTGCTGGCCGCCGACACCGAATACCCCTGCTCGGACAGCCACTGACTCATCGATTCCAACAGCCAGCGATCGTCGTCCACCAGCAGCAGTTTTTGATTTCGCATTTTTCTTCTTGTGGTATCCAGGAAACATGACGTTACTCTCTAGCTAATACCTAGGTTGGAAATCGCAAAAACGCAAATTCCAGGGGGTTTTTTCGCATCACGCCCGCCTGTGACCGTCTATACTGAGGATGGCTGTGTACCCGAAGGTGTGGTTTTTGGGGGGGTGGCAATTCGTGCAGGGGGGCTCGACTATCTTGTTTTGGCGGGCTAGTTTTTGCGTTCCGGATGAATTGGTGCAACTCTCGAGTTGTTGTTTTGCATCTAAAAACATAGCTGTAGCCTGCCAGAGGGATGCCCATAAACGGTCATTTGCGTAGGTCTCGTCAAAGGTCAAAGAGGTGGATGGAATGAGTATTCGACTTGTCGTAGCAGACGATCATGAGGTAGTCCGCAGTGGTATTGGAACGCTGCTAGGCGGTAGCGACGTGGAAATCGTTGGGTTGGCTGGCAATGTGTCAGAAACCGTTTCGCTGGCCGCGTCCGCTCGACCGGATGTCGTGCTGCTGGATGTTCGCCTGGGCGAAGAGGATGGGTTGACTGCACTCGAGCAAATTCGCACCCAATCTCCGCATGTGGCCGTGGTCATGATGTCAACCTACGACAATCCCACCTATGTTGCCCGCGCGATCGCCTTGGGAGCAACCGACTACATCCTCAAAGACTCCTCCCGGATTGACGTGCTGGAGTCGATTCATCGGGCCGCGTCTAAAGAGCAGCCATCGGAGAATAGCATTCTGCGGCGCGTCCAAGCCACCATGCAAAAACGCAAGGATCGCTCGGACTCCAAGGATATTCCGCTCACCAATCGCGAATTGCAAGTCCTGCGGCACATCGCCCTGGGGTTGAGCAATCGCGAGATCGGTACTTCCTTGAACATCAGTGTTGAGACTGTGAAGGAACACGTGCAAAACATCTTGCGCAAGCTCGATTCCACCGACCGCACAGCCGCCGCGGTTTGGGCAGTCAAAACCGGCCTCATCGGCGATTAGAGCCGGTCGCATTGCTGGTCGATGTGCGATAGCGAGTACGCTGTTAGGGACCCTTCGCAAATGGGTTACCGAATTAGCCGGAACGCGTTAGAGAGCGTTCCGCTTGGGGATATCACCCCTGAATCGATAAAGGGAAGCGGCAAGTTTTGGGATTCCTCGGGAGTATCCGGCTCTCAACCCTTGGAGTACCTTCGCGTCGGCGACGACGAAATGACTCTGACCGGCAGCCAAAGCGACCGTGGTGGTACGGCGTGGGTCGTCACGTTCAAGCGATTGAAAACGCTTGATCCCTAGAAAACCGAACGCGTGCGTGGCATCTCGCCGTGCGTCTCGATGCAGTTCATCGTAGTGAGCTGCCGTTGCTTTCGCGACCTCCCCTGCAGAAATCGAATCCGCGAAATCGATTTCTGCATGGAAGGTACGGTAGCACGGCAACATTTTGTCTTCATCTGCCGCATCGCGTTAGCGACCGCTTCTCAGCTGCTGGGATATCCGTCTGGAGAGAGGGCCCTGCCAGCCAAGTACCCTTGATGAATCAGGAAAAAGGGCGCACGCGCCCATGAATTCTCAGAGGTTAACGGGTCGGGTTGACGCTATAATGCACGACTCCCGTTTCTACCCCAATCCAAAGAGACTCGATCATGAATTCCAATCGCAGATTCAACCGACGCAGCTTTCTTGTGACCGCAAGCGCAGCCAGTGCAGCTGGCGTTTATATGGGTACCAGTGTTGTCACCCGTAGCCAAGATTCACCAAATGGGCGACCAGTTTTCGCCACTATTGGGCTGCGCAACCAGGGTTGGACGATCACTGACAAATCGACCAAGTTCGCTGACTTTGCAGCCTTTGCCGATGTCGATGCGAATGTGTTGGGCGAGAATCTCAAGAAGCTCAAAGATAAGACCGGCAAACAGGCTGCTGGATACAAGGATTACCGTGCGGTGCTCGATCGCGACGATATCGATGCGGTCATGATTGCTACACCGGATCATTGGCACACCAAGATCTCGGTCGAAGCCATGCTGGCCGGCAAGGACGTCTACTGTGAAAAGCCGCTGACGTTGACCATCGACGAAGGCAAATTGATCGAGAAGATTGTCAAGCAGACCGGGCGCGTCTTCCAGGTTGGAACGATGCAGCGGACCGAAAACGACCAACGGTTTCTAACAGCCATCGCGATGATCCGAGACGGCCGGATTGGTGATGTTCGTAAAGTCACTTGTGGAATCAACGGTGCGACAGGTTCACCGGTGATTCCCGCCATCGATCCTCCCGAAGGCTTGGATTGGGACATGTGGCTCGGGCCAGCACCCAAGGTGTCCTTCCGCGCATTGCCAGAGATGCGTCGAGGTTACGGCGGTGGTGTGCCGCTCTATACCAATTGCCACTATGCCTGGCGCAACTGGTATGAATATTCCGGCGGCCAAATGAACGATTGGGGAGCCCACCACGTTGACATTGCCACCTGGGCCTTGGGCGCCAGCGATACCGGACCAAACAAGATCACCCCGGTCAGCTACTCACTGCCGGTAGAGTACAAGGATGGATATCCGACCGTCGACGATCGATACAACTCGCCGACCAAGTTTGAGATCCATGCCAACATGCCTGGTGACATTCCGTTGATCATCACCAGTGAAGGCGACAATGGTATTTTGTTTGAGGGTACCAAGGGTCGCTTCTTCGTCAATCGCGGCAAATTGACAGGTACGCCAGTCGAGGAGCTGACGAGCAATCCACTGCCCGAGGGTGCCATCGAGAAAGTGTATGGCGGTCCAGTGAGCGAGAATCACACGGCCAACTTCATCGCGGCCATGGGCTCTCGCGAACAACCGATCTCCGACGTTTGGTCTCACAACCGGATGCTCGAGACCTGTCACTTGGCGAACATTGCCATCCGCCTGGGGCGCGAACTGAACTGGGATCCGACCAAGCGTGAGATTATCGGTGACGACCAGGCCAACGCCTTTCTCTCACGCGAGAGCCGCAAGGGCTACGCGATTGACATGTAGTGGAGCTGCTTGCCGAGACTGCCTCCGGATCAGCATTGGCCCGGAGGCAGGGCGTGCTTCGCCCGTGGCAAATACATGAATGTTGGCGATTCCAGCTTCCGAAGTTCTGAAAACGATGTCCAAGCACCGATTCCTCAAAGCCTGGCGACTGCGATTACCGCGATCACCTATGGCACATGTTGAAAAAGCTCTGGACAGAAACGGCAATTGTCTTTCGCCAAGTGGGTAGGGAATCAGTCCCACCACCATTGGGTCGCTTGCAAGGCGTCGAGTTGGATGGAAGTGCGTTGCTTGGAGATGTCACCATCCTTGTCTGCCTGCAGGTTTTCCTGGGCTAGCGCCTTGCTGGCATTGATCGCAACGCCACCGCCAATGGGGGTTACCAACCGATTGCCTTTCATCACGGCATTGATAGCCGTGTCGACTTGACGAGGTGCCGGGAAGACCTCCACGGGCAACTTGTCTTCGTCGGCAAATATCCCCAAATTCCACTTGGCTTGGGCGTACAAATCACGATCCTGGATAAAGGCAGCCGCAATGGTCAGATCGACCAAATTCCTGAGTTGGCTGTAGGTCTCGCTAGCTTCGGCAATCTGCCGGAACTTCTTGGTAAAATCCGTAGTGAAAGCTCGGCTGGCCAGATTGGCCCGCCCGCCGGAAATCTTGCGCGTGCCATCGCTATTGACCAGCTCGTCGGCACCGATCAATTTCACACCCTGTCCGACTATTTTGAGGCCGAGGCCGTCTTCACTGACCGCGATCGCTTCGTAATCCGGCACAAAGTACCAGCGAACCAAGGCGTTGGAGGACGTCATGGAGGCTGTCAAACGCGAGATGTAGGTGGTCATGGGCACAGGCGGGCGTTCCAGGCCAATGCCGATCAGTTTCATTCGATAATCGGCTTCGGTTAGGATGTGCGCAAAGTGTGTCCCGGCAGGAACTCCCTTGATCGTGACTTCATTCAGGCCGAGGCTTTGCTGCAAGCTGTTCATGATGAATGGAATGTCGGCCTCGCCACGGAAATTGCTTCCCAACTGAC
Source organism: Pirellulaceae bacterium (assembly GCA_963707245.1). GTDB lineage: Bacteria > Planctomycetota > Planctomycetia > Pirellulales > Pirellulaceae > Aureliella. The sequence continues at coordinate 26,360 of CAVPPY010000059.1, read as the reverse complement.
GCAGAGTGTTTTGCATATTGGCCAGACCCTCTTGCGTCGGATCAATGGACACGCTGATGATCGTGGAGTCCTTGGCATCGGGACCGAAGGAGCGCAGGGCAACGATCAAGTCATCCAACAGAATGCAGGGCTTGCCGGTATCAATGCCTACCACTCTGCCAATGGAGTCCTGGGCGAATCCCTCTGCGGGTCCAGCAATGACGATGTCCCCGGACTCAGGGTAAAAGAAAACATACTCGAGTCGCGTCAGACCGGCTAAAGCGATCATTTCACCGGTGGGCTTTTCGCCTGCGGCCACGCGTTTGGCCACTTCGGATTCCAGGCGGTTCAGTGAAATCTTTCTCATCTTGCTCGGGCGAGCCAACTGTGGCGGTAGGGCTTGGCGAGCTGCCTGCATACGGGCCAGCGTCACGCGCGGGTCGGATTGCATGACGCGCAACACGCCTTGCGGATCAATTTCGACACCGCCGATTTGACCGATGTTGTTGTTGTTATTGTTATTATTGTTGTTGTTATTGTTATTATTGTTGTTGTTATTGTTGTTATTGTTATTCGCGTACCCTGGTCGCGGAGCCATAGCGGTCAACGCAAGTCCTGCAAGTGCAAGGGTTAGCAAACGAATTTGGCTGATCATGCGACGGCGTTGCATCGGTCTTTGTGCCTTAGGTCGAGAAGTACTTTCCACCAAACGGTGCACGTAGCGTGCGCGAGATTCATATTGAGAATAATTGCTGGTTAGCGGAAAGGCAACAAAGTGCGTCCAAATGCGAGATTTAGGCGAACTATTTATCCGGCCTGAATCGCCTGGAACCGCTGGCCTGTTTGGGCTTAGGGGGGGCAACGAGCAGCCGATGGCTATTTTTGCCCAGCAAATCGTCGAGCCTGCCCCTTAATTCGGGGGTAATGGTAACGCGATGCTTGTTGATTTTCATTTGCACCGTATCGCCTGACTGCAAGCGGACAGCCAGGTGGACATCCATGTTGCCAGGGTATCCGCGGAGCACTTCGTTCAAGAGTGGAATGGTCTCGCTGGGGTGCAGTTCCTGGTCCATGCGGATTTGCATGCCTGCGGTAAAACGCTGGCTGGCCTCATCGATGGGGATGATTTCATTGGCCAGCAGGTTGACTTCGTCTTGGCCGCGTTTGTCGCAGGTGGCGCGCATGATCACGACCGATTCAGGGGTGATCAGATGCCCGACTTTCTCGTAGCCATCGGGCCAGCAGATGCAGCGCACTGCGCCTTCCATGTCTTCCAGGTCAAAGTTGGCATAGCGGCTGGAGGCTCCCGGTTTGGGATTCTTGGTGTTTGCCAGCTTGATCGACGAGATCATGCCTCCCACGATTACCTCAGAGCGATGCGTGACGTCTTTCAGTTGTTGGCTGGTATGCGAGCACAGCGTATTGAGTAACTGCTTGAATTCTTCCATGGGATGCGCGGAAAGGTACGTCCCCAGGACTTCTTTTTCCATCGTCAATTTGGATTTCTTGGGGAACTCAGGGATCTCCGGCAATCGATGACTTTCTGTGGTCGAATCGGTGGATTCATCTTCGATGTCCTCGAAGAAATTCATCTGCCCGCTTCTGCGATCGGCCAGGGCAGACGCGCCAGCCTGCATGGCTTTTTCGACAACGGCCATGAGTTGTGCTCGATTGGCACCGATGGTATCGAAGGCGCCAGCTTTGATCAAAGTTTCGATGGCTGCCCGATTGCATTCGCTGGGATCCACACGTTCGCAAAAGTCAAAGATGCTGGTGTAGGGGCCACGGCGACGGCTCTTGACGATGGATTCGCCGGCCGTCCCGCCACAGCCTTTGATCGCTGACAAGCCCCAGAAGATCTTGTTGTCGGCCACCGTGAAATCGACATCGCAGCGATTCACGTCGGGGTGGACGACATCGATGCCCATGCGTTCGCAATCCTCAAGGTGTTCGACCAGGGCGTCCTTGCGTTTGAAATTCCGACCGGGAATGTCGCCGGACAGCAGAGCCGCCATGAATTCGACCGGGTAGTGGGCTTTGAGATAGGCGGTCTGGTAGGCGACCAGGGCATAGGCCGTCGAGTGGCTTTTATTAAAGCCGTAGCCCGCGAATTTGAGGATCATTTCCCACAGCTCTTGAGCTTGTTTGGCTGACAGGCCTTTGTCGGTAGCGCCCTGAAGAAACTGGGTTTCGTTCTGGGCGATCAGGGCTTCCTTCTTCTTGCTGATGGCTTTGATACACGTGTAGGCACTGGCCAGCTCGATTCCGCCCAAGCGATTGAGGATCCGCATGACCTGCTCTTGGTAGACCATGACGCCGTTGGTCTCCTCCAGGATATCCTTCAAAACCGGGTGCAGGTAAACGGCCTCTTTGCGACCATGCTTGACGGCCACGTAGTCATCGACCATGCCGCCCTCGAGCGGTCCCGGCCGATAGAGCGCATTGGTGGCGATGATATCGCTGAATTGGTCGGGCTTCATGCGCTGCAGCAGATCGCGAATGCCGCCGCTTTCCAACTGAAAGACGCCCTTGGTCTCGCCGCGTTGCAACAGTGCAAAGGTTGCAGCGTCATCCAAGGGAATGCGCAGCAAGTCCAGTTCCTCGACCGGTGGTTTGCTTGATGATCTCGCACGGCCTTGGAGAGGATGGTCAGATTCCGCAGACCCAAGAAAGTCCATTTTCAGCAAGCCGGCGGCTTCGACGTCGTTCATCGACCATTGGGTGATGATGTCGGTCTTGCCCGAGACTCGTCCCAGCGGCACATATTCGGTCAACGGCTTCGTCGGCAATAACGACGGCGGCGGCGTGCGTTCCCACGTTGCGGGCGTTGCCTTCGAGTTTCATGGCGATATCGAGCAGTTCGCGGGCCTCCTGGTCGGTCTCGTACAGGGCCTTGAGATCGATGTTCTTTTCGAGAGCCTTTTCGATCGTGATTTTCAGTTCGTCGGGCACCATTTCGGTAATCTGCGTTGACGCGTGCAGCGGAATGCCCAGTGCGCGGCCCACATCCTTGATTGCCGCCTTGGCGGCCATCGTGCCAAAGGTGCCGATTTGCGCCACATTGTCTTCGCCGTACTTATCGCGCACGTACTGAATGATTTCGCTCCGTCGCTCCTTGCAGAAGTCGATATCGATATCGGGTGCTTCCAGTCGACTTTCGTCCAGAAATCGTCTCGAACAGCAAATCGTATTTGATCGGGCACACATGGCTCAGATAGAGGGCGTAGCAAACCAAGGCACCCACGCCACTACCCCGCGCCGTATTGGGGACTCCCTGCTCGCGTGAATGCCGCACGAAGTCCCACACGATCAAGAAGTAATTGGCAAAGCCCAGTCGCTCGATGACGCCCAATTCGCGATCCAAGCGATCCTGGACCACTTGTGACAGTTCGCCGCCCGGCAACATCTCTGGGTTGTCGCGGTAACGTTCCTTGAGTCCCTGCAAGCAGACTTCGCGCAGGTATTCGTCTGGGCTGATAGGCCGGGGCAATGTATAGCGCGGGAAGTGTCGTTTACCAAGTTCCAGATCGATATCGACGGTGTCGGCGATTTCCTGGCTGCGGCCAACGGCATCCTCCAGCCCGACGAAACTTTCATACATTTCCGCTGCGGAACGCAGGTAGAACTGATCGCCCTCCATCTTCATGCGGGCTGAATCGGTGCGGAATTTTCCGGTGTTGATGCACAGCAGGACATCCTGGATCTCAGCATCCTCACGTTCCGCGTAGTGCGCATCGCTGGTGGCCACGACAGGCAGACCGATTTTGTTGGCGATGTCGACCGCACCCTCCAGCTGCAGACGCTGGATCTCCAGGTTATTGTTCATGACTTCGATGAAGTATCGATCGCCAAAGACTCCATGAAACCACTGGGCAATCTCGATGGCAGCTTTTTCAGCCTGGGCGGTATCCTTGTTGTTGCAGGATCGCCCGCGAGAACTCGCTGGAAACACAGCCGCTCAGACAAATAATCCCCTCACTGTGCGCCTGCAGGATTTCGCGATCGATGCGCGGCTTGAAATAGAAGCCTTCCAAAGCGGCGGCCGAGGCCAATTTGATCAGATTCTTAAAGCCCACGCGGTTCTGCGCCAGCAGTGTCAGGTGGTAAGCGGCTTCCTTGGAACTGGTGGCATCGCCTCGCGAAAAACGGCTCTTGGGAGCCACGTAGGCCTCGTAACCGATGATCGGATTGATATCCGCTGCCTTGGCTTTCTGATAAAACTCCAGCGCCCCGTGCAGATTGCCGTGATCGGTCAATGCCAGAGCATTCATTCCATGATGTTTAGCCTTGGCAATCAGCTTGTTGATCGAACTGGCACCATCCAGCAAGCTATAGTGACTATGGCAATGCAAGTGAACGAATTTTCCGCTCATGGATTAGACTTCCTTGGGGTGTGGGCGTGCGTAGGCATAGCAGACAGCATAACGCTTCTGCCACAACCTAAAATAGTGTGCAAGTCGTCAGTCCTGGTATTCATGAAGAGCAGTCGGCGAGGGGTTGGTGGTCAAAGCAAAAAAAAGAAAAACAGTCAGACAATCTCAGACGACCCGCCAGCGTTTGGATAGATCAACTTCCCGCGGCAATCGGCTGCGCGGCTTGGATGCGGTGCGCGGCTTGGCCATTGTGCTGATGATCGTCGATCACGTGGCCGGCATTTTGTTCGACCTGCCTATCGAAGTGGACAACGTGCGGATGCTGACGCGATTGAGCATGCCATTGTTCAGCGTGCTGATGGGCTATTTCCTGGCTGCGCCCAAAAAATCAATTGGAATCGTTTTTTCCAACTGGCTGTGGCCACGCTGGTCATCAATTTGGTGTTTTTCAACTTGTATGGCAAGCTAGAGATCTTGGCCAGTTTGCTGGTGTGTTACGCCCTTTTTCTCGTGTTGCGCAGTGGATTCGCCTTCCTTTTCATTGCGGTTGTGTTTTATCAATTTGACCCATCCCCAGCCTACTTTGATTACCCATTCAGCGCCGTGGCCACTTGTGTAGCCCAGGGCGTCATTCTCAGAAAGCATGGCGTGCGAGTGGCCACAGCCAGCGGTTGCCTGTCGATGCTCGGATTGGTCTTCGTTCCTCCCCCGACCGTCTATGGGCTCGTCATGCTGCTACCGGCAATTTGGATAGTGGCTTGGGCAGGCCGACCAGCCACGTTGTGCGCAGGCTGGCTTGAGTGGCTGGGCAGATATCCACTGACGATCTACCTGGCCCAATATCTACTGATCATTGGGATTGACCGCAGATAGTTGTCTGCCAAACGCCCTGCGGCCGACGCTCATTCGGCACCGGTATCGTGGCTCAGACGCTCGACGCTGGAAGGATCCTCGATGGCCCGAATCAATTCCGAGACCTCGCATTGGGTAGCCAACAGGTTTTGCCATGCATGGCCAGCGATCGACACCACGTTCTCCTTTTCGTCTACGGCGGCCATCTCGATCACGGCTCGCATTCCGGCATGGATGCGATCGAGAAGCTCCCGCAACTCGGCGGATTGACCGGGCGACAGTCCTCGCGGCAGGCAAGCATCGTGCCTGGAACTGACTGAGCTGACAGCATGAATGCGCGTGCTGTTGCCCAATGGATCTGCATCCGCATCGGAACTCAAATCGTCCGCCGAAACCGTACCCGTGGGTGCCAGGTCGCGATTGCCGACCAGCAAGATAGTGCGACCGATAGAAATCGTGTCACCATTACGCAAAATCTTCAGACTACATACATGGCCGTTAACACGAGTTCCGTTGGTACTGTCCAGATCGGTGACCACCAAACGACCGTCGTCTTCCTGGATTTTGACATGATAGCGGCTGATACGTTCGTCGTTGAGTTGGACGACATTACCCTCCTCGCGACCAATCGTTATGGGGGTTCTGAGTTCGTCGAATACGCGTCCACGATCCGCACCTTGGAGCACTCGCAGGGTAATTGTCTGCATGGTCTTATCACGACACCGCTAAAGATAGGAGAACAGGTACTGCGCTCCTTGCTACCTGAAAGGACTAGTCAGCTGATTGTGGAATAAACGCCTGCGCAATGCAACAAACAAAGTCGCCTCAGTTCATAAAAAACCAACTGACAGCCACTAACTAGCGGCCCTCCCGCAGCCGATCCCCCAGGAAGCGATCCAATTCGGGGATTCCGTAAATCTTGTTGACCGTCACATCCACGTCGTATTCGACGCGGCGAAACGTGATGCGAGCCCTCCTCCAGGATCACATAACAGCTCCGCCAATCGCCGTCCCGAGGTTGACCCACCGAGCCAACATTCACCATGACTTTCTCGTCGCCTAATTGGTAGTGCCAGTCCATTTCTTCGGGTCGCAGAAAGGCCATATCGGAGGTGAATACGCCGGGAACATGGGTATGTCCTTGAAAGCAGGCGTGGGGAATCATGGAGAATAGTTTTTCCATTTTCCTTCGATTGTAGACATCCTCGGGGAACACGTATTCATTGATGGGGTTGCGGACCGATCCGTGCACGAACATGACTTGTCCCTCGCGCCGTGTGCGCGGCAGATGAGCGATGAACTCCAGGCGTTCAAAGCAGGCCTGCGGTGAATCGCCAGATTCCATTTGCCGTCGCGTCCAGAGGATGGCTTGCTCGGCCGCGTTGCTGAAGCCTTCGGGGTCGAAGAGCGCAGCCAGGTCATGGTTTCCCAAGATACATGCGTCAAAGCTTCTGACGACATCAATGCAAGCCTGCGGTTCAGGACCATAGCCCACCACATCGCCCAAACAAATGATCTGTCCGCAGTTCTGTGAGGCGACATCGGCCAGCACACTGTGCAGTGCTTCCAAGTTCCCGTGAATGTCACTTAGAATTGCCCTGCGCACAGACTTACTCCCCTGCATTGAGTCCCTAGCGACCGCCACGCAAGCGATCGCCGAGCATATTATCCAGATCGGGCACGTTGTAGATCTTACGGGCCGTGGTGTCTATATCGTACTCGACGCGGCGGAATTCGATTTCTTGCTTTCGGTCATCAAAAACGACATAGCATGAACGGGGATCTTCGTCGCGGGGTTGTCCCACTGATCCCACGTTAATCATCAATTTCTCGTCTCCCAGCATAAAACTACTCTCGCAGTCCTCGGGTTTGATGAATTCGCCGTCCGTAGTAAAGATGCCCGGCATGTGTGTGTGCCCCTGGAAGCACAATCGCGATACGCGATCGAACAGGATTTTCATCCGTGTTTGATCATAAATTGTTTCAGGAAAGACATATTCATTGGTAGCGTCACGCGGCGAACCATGCACGAACAAGATGTCGCCCTCAGCGTGGAATTTGGGCAACTCGCTCAGGAAATCCCAGCGACCATTGATGACCGTGGGCGAACCGGGGCCACGATCCAGTTCGTCACGCGTCCAATAAATGGCTCGCAAGGCGACGGGGTTAAAGCCCTCGGGGTCAAATAATGCGGCCTGATCGTGATTCCCCAGAATGGTCAGCGAGCACTTTTGCATGACCGCGTCCAGACACTGGCAGGGATTGGGGCCGTAGCCGACGATGTCGCCCAGACACACCAAGCGATCAATGCTCTGCGACCTAATGTCCGCCATGACCGCCGTCAGGGCTTCATAATTACCATGAATGTCGCTAATTAGTGCTTGTCGCACAAAGGCTTCTCCGGTGCTGGTCTGTATGGATGGTCGTCTGCATCGTCATCTCACTGAGTTTCGCGCTCGGAATGCCGTCGACGGCTCCACTCCTAGCGGAAGCCTGTCCCACTAACTCGAACACAAATCGGTGGCGACTGAGTTGGCTTTGGACGACAACTCCCCGATTGAGACACTGCGCTCACAGCTTCTGGTATTGTAAATCGCCATGGACCTACCCGAAAGGCTGGGCTGAAGTGGCTGATGCCTGAATGAAAAGTCATGTAGTCTAGCGGATAGAGACTGACGAAGGGTCCAATATTCAGTCCTGGTCGCTCGCCAAACCGCAAGGCAGGCCGCTGGTTGGCGGAAAGCTGCTCTTGTTTTTGGAAAATTATGCTGATTTTAGCCATTGAATGCTCGGGGATTGGTGGCAGCGTTGCGCTTTTCCAAGAGGATCGCCCGCTGTGCTACCAAGAATTGCCACCTGAGCAGAACAGCATACAGAGCCTGGCAGTGACCATTCGATGCATCTTGGATCGCTTTCAAGCAGGCGAATTCGCGTCCCGCTCAGAAAATGTCGCCGGCTAGCGTTCGCCCTGATCGCCCCCAACTGATCTGCGTTAGCCATGGTCCCGGATCGTTTACGGGGCTGCGAGTTGGACTGGCTACCGCAAAAATGATGGCCTGGGCCTGGGGAATCCCCATAGCGGGCGTGGATAGCCTGGCCTGCATCTGTCAGCGGGCCAAGCCATGCATAGCCCTAGATTCCGGGCAGACGCACGTGCTGATTGCCGTCATGAACGCTTACCGCAAGCAGCTTTTTGCCGCCGCTTGGGAATTGACACCTTCCGCCATGATCCCATTGGCTGCCTCCCAAGTCGTGAACGCCGCTGCGTGGATAGAACAACCCGCGCACAGTTTGCATTGGGATCGCCCTCTGCCCTGCCCTTGGTCAGAAATGCGGTTATACACTTCCGGCCCGGGCTTGATCCCCTACCAGCCTACGAACAGCGAGCAAATCACGCTTGTCGATCAGGCCCTATGGATGCCACGCGCGGTTGAGGTCGCCCAGTTGGGATGGCTGGCTGCACAACGCGGAGCCGTCGTTTCGCCCGCAGACTTGCAAGTCAATTATGTGCGGCCAAGCGCGGCAGAAGAGAAACGCACTGCTGGCGCTTCGTGATGCAAGTCCGCCAGCATCCGCTGTAGACCACTGCCCGCACTTGGCTTGCACAGCAAGTCGTGCGCGGCATGAAGCTGAAGTTGCCTCCAAAGTTCCCACCGCGGCATGGAAAACGCACAGGCCAGCCGGGCGCGCGGAAATCGCTGGGAAAGCTGCTGTCACACTATCCACCGCCAGCTCGTCATGAGGGCCCGTGTGCGTGGACAGGCAACTGTCGTCCCACAGAATCCAATCGATTTCGCCGGGATCCACGGGATCGGCATCCAGCCCAGACGGGCTGAAGTGGCTGACCGTGGCGCCGGCTTGCTGTGCGGCCAGTCGCCATGCGTGGGCGGTTTGCTGGCAGTTGGCAATGATCCGTCCCAGCGAGTGGGCGATGGTCTGCGGCTGCGGATGAGTGGCTGTGCGGGCATCGATACAAGGACCGAACCAACTGGCCGAGGTCGCCTCCAGCCAGGCAACCCAACCGTCCCACCAGCGGTGCCAGGGAAACGCGATATGCGGTAGCAACCCCAGGCCAGTTCGCCGTGCGCCATCCCAGTAGCTGCTCATCGCCAGCCCGCAAGGAAGCTCTGGATAGGTGGCCTGCACCCATTCCAGCTGCGCTAGCGGATAGTCCAGCCGATTTGAGCAAGCGAAGATCAGCCGATCCAAGCCCTGCGACAACAACTGGTCCAAGCTGGAACCGGGTAATTCCCAATGCGGTCGGGTAGTCATGGCCACCGACGCGATTCGTGGTGAATGGAACGCGCCCAGCCTTGCGTGCAGCCAACCCAGGCCGTCGCTGGTAGCACCGAGCCAGCCAATGCGCAGTGGCTGCGGTTGGGTTTCCACCAGTCAACTCGCCTCGTCTAGCACGAGCTCATGTTTGACCACCAGCTCGTAGGCTTCCTTTGGAGTTTCGCAACTACGCAAATCTACAAGGAAATTGGTGCCAGACAGCAGTCTGGAAATCTTCGCCAGGACCTGCAAGTGCACGCGATCGTCGGTAGAACAAATCAGAAAAAAGACATCGGTTAGATGCCCGCTCTCATTTCCAAATGGCAGGGGCTGCGAGGAAACCCCCAAGGCTAACATGGGCTCTGCCAAGATGGAGACTTGAGGCCGACGCGGGTGCAGCAGGGCAACGCCATTGTCCAGCGCCGTCGGGTGGAGATCCTCACGGGCCAGAACGGCTTCGACCATTTTGCCCGCATCCCACAGCAGTCCGGTTTGCTCGGCCAAAGCGCACATGCGGCGGACGACGCTGGTTCGCGTGCGTGCGGCTAGAGGGATTTCGATGGCCTCGATAGGCAGTAGATCCCCCAATTCACCGGCATCGCTTTGGCGATCGCTCCAGCGGTCGACTACCTTTTGGACCTGGGTCAATTCGTCGATGTCACTGGCGCCAATGCGAGATTCGAGCCAGGCATGTACCTCTGCCTCGGAGAATCGCCAGTCGCCACCAATGCGTCGTCCAGGCAAACGATGGCGATCTGCCAAACGTCGGATTTGTTGAGGTGTAATGTGCAAATAGGCGGCGAGTTCGTCGACGTCGAGATCTTTTGATGCCATGAGCTGCTCTGAATGAACAAGCGGTTTTTCTGCAAGCCGCAGCGGACTGCGTCCAGCTTGAGGTTACCCCTCACGATAGCGATTTGCCAAGAATTGTCGAGCCGATCTCGATTCGCCCCGGGCCGGGTGGACACTTTTGCGAGCAGACGGCCATTGTGGAGGACCAGGGGGAATGGTGAATTTAAAGTGGCTGATTCGAGCGGCTTTCAAGGAAAAATTGGATTTCGTATTGACCGAATCTAAGATTAGGAACAGTCTGTAACCCCGGGACGCAGCGTGTCGCCTAGGATGTCGGCCGCCCGTCCCCATGCAATGAAATTCGCTAGCAAAAGTGGCAAGGAGGCCGCCGATGTCTACATCTTCGTTTCCCAATCAGGGTAGCCCGCGGACGCGCGTTGTGGGCTTGCGTGAGTTTCTCAGCGAAGCGGTGTTCGTTGGCGCTGAGGATATCGAGGTTCGGCGCTGCGTCGATCGGGCTGACAAATGCCAGCCGGGAGACGTATTCGTGCCGCGTCACACGTCCGCCCGCGATGAACATGACCACGCAGAGCTTGCCATTCGTCGTGGGGCGGTAGCCGTTGTGGCCGAGCGGATTTTGCCAGTCTCAGTGCCTCAATGCTTGGTTGAGAATACCCAAGTCGTCTATGGCAGGCTGCGACAGGCCTTGGCTGGAAATCCCTCCCAGCGCATGTTGACCATCGGTGTGGTGGGCTCCTACGGCAAGTCAACCACGGCGCTCTTTGTGGCTGCCATGATCAAACGTCTGGGTGGGGCTGTGGCTTATTACACCTCCCTGGGAGCTAGCGATTCGACGAATTGCGATCGCACAGCCACCCGGGCGCCAGCGGCTGGCAAGTTGGCTGCCTGGATGGAGCGCGCGGATCTAGCCGGAAGCCCGGCGGTGATTGTTGAATTGACACCGGCCATGCTTAGAAACCAGGTAACCGCCGGAGTCGAATTTGATTTGGTGATTTTGACGGGCATGCGAGGAGGGCAACTGCAGGCTAGCCCCAGTACGCGCGAGTTCACTGCGTTGCTAGAGCGACTGTTGGGCGATCTCAAGCCACATGGAATGGTGCTTTACAATGCCGACGACGCGAACACCGCGGCCTGGGCTGCGAAGACCGGCTGCGCTACGCTCAGCTATGGTCTGGATGCAGCCGAGCACGTTCGCGGCAAACGTCTGTCGCGGGACGGTGGCGGCCAACAGCTCTTGGCTATGGCAGGAAACATGCTTATGCCGCTAACGCTCAAAATGCCTGGCGATCACATGGCTCGCGCCGCGCTGGCAGCACTGGCGGCCAGTTGGCTGTTCGATTTTTCCGTGCCGGAGGCCATCGCTGGTATCGAAAGCCTGGAGTTCATTCCTGGCCGCATGCAGCGTATTCATCCAGGCCGTGGAGGTACCGCTCTATATCGACAGCGGGGAAACGCCGGATCGGCTGGCCGTGGCCCTGCATGCCCTGCGTCAGCATCACCTGGGCCCTGCCACAGTCGTGCTGGACATCAGTGCTCGCGTTGCCTGCAATTTTCGGCAGCAATTGGGCGAGCTGCTGAACAAGTGCGCCGAGCATGTCGTGCTGAGCGCTGCGGACCACTCTCCCGAGGCAGCTCAGCGCTTGGCCATGGATATCCTGGGCGGCTTTCAAGCTCCCGGTCGCGTCCATATCATTCCCGATCGTGTCGCCGCGATTCGCTGGGCCGTCGAACATACCGACCGCGGTTGCATGTTGCTCAGCGGCTGTGGCGTTTCCGGCTGGGTCGATCGCGAGGGATGTGAGGTAACCGATGAACGCGTTGCCAAGGCGGCCATTGCCCAACGCAATACCCCCGCCGCACCTACCGAGCTGAGCATTTATCCACCGCCAGCATCGAATCAGCACTTCGCACATTGAGTCGCAAGGGCGTTGCATGGTCAGTGTTGCGAAAATTAGAAAAATCCTGAAGTTCGCCATTGACCTGGGATTCGACGATGGACTATCTCTTCTGTTACACAAGCGTGTCACTTTGGCGGCTAACCCCGCTGATCCAAGATGCGTGGCACACCTGCCGCGTACGGGAGCAGTAGTCGTCGGAGTGAAAGCAGCCGTTCACGGAGGAGCGGTCCCGAGCTTGTGAAACAGACAGGAAGTCGATCAGTGGAAGCTCTGTCGTTGGCTATGCTTTTGCGGGAAAACATAGCTGGCCTCCCTCCTGGGTCGGAGCATTCGTGCAGCTGGACGTGGTTTCTGGGTCAATCACCCCAACCGCCGCTTCGCGACAGAGCTTAAATCTGCGCACCGGAGTGAATTGGTTTTCCATTTCACTCCGATGCCAGGGACCAAGATGCCTTCGCAGTTCACCCAGACTGCGAAGGCTTTTTTTATGGCTCCCCTTCGCCCATGTGCTTGGGGGGCGGGGTGAGGGGCAAGATCGCGCAGAAAGCGTTTTGCACTAGCTTCTTTGAAACACAAGCCAAGTCTGCGATGTAGTGGCCAATGGGGTGCTGCCGGCCGGCACTGCATAACGCGTTTCAGCACTCGCGCACGGCGTTCATAATTTGGGCAGTCTGCAGATTGCTCGGGGGCTTTGTGTTATCCTAAATGGACAGCTCCACTTTCCTGGGAAAGATCGTTTTTCCTGACCCGACTCGCAAGCTAGTGATTTTAACTAACTCGTTCCCTGGTTTACGCTTCTGGTTACGATAGGCCACCCTGTGGCGCTGTTCTGCGATTGCAACCTCAGTTTACCTGCCTGACCGCCCTCCTGGAGTGAAGAAATGATTTATCGGATTGCCATTTGTGCCTTCGCCTGCTTGGGATTGCTCGCCCAAACCTCCAGTGGCCAGGAAACTGCCACCCAGCCTGGCAACAAGCCGGCACAGGGCAAAGGCATGCAGGCCAATCGTCTTCAGATACTGCCCTCGGTGCAGGCCTTCTTGGAAACGCTTGACGCTCCACAACGCGAACTGGCCATGCTCGACTACGATTCGGACGAGCGCGTGAACTGGCATTTCATCCCCAAGCCTACGCGCAAGGGGCTGCCTTTGATGCAAATGCAGGCCCAGCAGAAGCAGGCTGCCATGAAATTGCTGCGGGCCACCGTGAGCAAGATCGGCTATGAAAAGGCCAGTACGATCATGCAGCTAGAGACGGTGCTCAAGCAGTTGGAAGCCGGTAAGGGGCAGAACGAACGCAATCCGGAAAAATATTATTTTACGGTGTTCGGTAAACCTGCTGCACAACAGCATTGGGGACTGCGTATCGAAGGTCACCACCTGTCGCTCAATTTTGTATTGCAAGGTAATCGCATTGTTGATTCGACTCCGCAGTTTTTTGCTTCCAACCCTGCCGAGCTCAAGGAATCCTATGGTGAGAAATTTCCTAAAGGAATGCAGGTGCTGGGCACTGAGGAGCAACTGGCTTTCGAGCTGGTCAACGATCTCTCTGAGGCACAACTGGCCATGGTCATGCTGCCGGGAGCCACGCCATCGGAAATACGCGGTGCGGGTGAGCCGCAGCCGCCGACCGAGGAGTTGGGTGGAATTGCCGCTAGCCAGCTGAACGAAGAACAAACCGCTCTGTTGAAGCGATTGATGGAAAGCTACACCAACAAAATGAAACCGATGGTCGCTAAATCTCGTTGGGAATTGATCGAAAAGGCAGGCTTTGAGAAGATCAAATTTGCCTGGTCAGGCGCCAAGAAGCCGGGCATCGGTCACTACTACGTAGTCCAAGGCCCCAGCTTTGTTATCGAGTTCATAAATGTTCAGCCCGACGCCGCTGGCAACCCGGCCAACCACATCCATTGCGTGTGGCGCGACATGCAAGGCGACTTTGATTTGCCAATCAAGTAGTCTACCCAGTCCCCTTCCACTCCTTACCTCCAAGCTGTTGATTCAACATGCGCCCGCTTGCTGTTGTTGATGTCGTTGTTCTGCTGGGCAATCCTGTTCGGTTGCTGTTTGCCGCCGATGGCCCTACGTCGCCGAGTGAACTGTCTGGGCAGGTGCGATCCATCCTGTCGAATCGCTGTTTCGCTTGCCATGGGCCCGACGACCAGGAGCGGCAGGCAGGCTTGAGGCTGGATGATTACGAGTCTTTGATTGAGGAGAGCGATTCGGGACTTGCCAGCGGTTGTGCCGGGCCAGTCCGCAGCTAGCGAACTGCTACGGCGACTGGTCACGACGACGAATCAGAACGGATGCCTCCCGAGGATTTCGGTAGCAGACTCAGTCAATCCGAGATAGAGTATAATTGCCAGTGGATCGATCACGGGGCGGCACTGCCGCAGCATTGGTCATTCTCGCCGCCTGTCCGACCGGCGTTCCCAGACGTGAGCGTGCGCATCGAGCTGATGCCCAGCGGATTGGACCAGGCATCCTGTTGATTGCTTTGTACTGCAGCAGCAATTCCAACGTGGCTTGCAGCCTTCGACGCCAGCCAGAAAGGCTGAATTGCTGAGGCGACTCGAGTCTGGACTTGATCGGGCCTGCCGCCGACACTCACCGAAGAGGTCGGCGCCTTCGAGGCCGATGAGAGTGATGGAGCCTATGAGCGGCAGGTCGACCGTTTGCTGGCGTCGCCAGCCTTTGGAGAGCATTGGGCTCGCAAGTGGCTTGACCTTGCGCGCTATGCTGACTCGGCGGGCTATGCCGACGATCCCGAACGCACCATTTGGGCCTATCGCGATTGGGTCATCAAAGCCCTCAATCAAGACATGCCGATCGATCAGTTTACCATCGAGCAACTGGCCGGCGATCTGTTGCCCGAACCGACGCAAGACCAGTTAGTGGCCACCGCCTTTCATCGGAATACGCTGACCAACAACGAAGGTGGCACGAACGACGAAGAATTTCGCAACGTTGCTGTCGTCGATCGCGTGAATACGACCATGGCGGTGTGGATGGGCGTGACCATGGCCTGTGCCCAGTGCCACACCCACAAGTACGATCCCTTTACGCAGGAAGAGTACTTCAAGATTTTTGCGATCTTTAATCAAACGCAAGACGCCGATCGTCGTGATGAAAGCCCGTTCATCGAACTCTATTCGCCCGAGCAATTGGCGGGATAAGCTTGCGTGGCAGAGTCGCTTGCAGAGCTTGCAGCAAGAATTATCAACTCCCGCCGCTGCGTCCTTGGCTGAATTCGAAAGTTGGGATAAAGAGTTGCGTCCCGCGAGTTGGTCGAGGCTGCTGCCCCAGGACTTTGCGTCGACCAGCAAGAGCGATGCCGAGTTTAGCGAGGATCGGGCGATCCTGGTCAAGCCGACGGGCAATAATATTGTTAGCGATACTTACACGCTGAATTTTGAATTGGATGCCGATCAGCAGTCGCCTATCGTTGCGATCGGTCTGCAAACGATTCCGCGGGCCGAGCTACCGCAAGCTGGTGCAGGTCTGGCAGGTGGGAACTTTGTGGTTACCAAGATTTCGGCCACGCTGGTTCCGCAGCACCCGCAATCGGTTGCCGCGCGATTCGTGCGGATTGAACTACCGGGCGAAGCCAGGATCCTCTCGTTGGCCGAAGTGCAGGTTTTCGCTGCCGATCAGAACGTGGCTGGTAAAGGTGTTGCCTCGCAGAGCAGCACGGCCTTTGCGGGGCCAGCCCAACTGGCTATCGACGGAAATACCAGCGGCGACTACGCAGCCGAGAAATCGACGACTCATACCGACATCAGTTCGGATCCATGGTGGGAATTGGACCTGCAGTCCTCCCGGTCGATCGACAAGTTGGTCATCTGGAACCGAACCGACAACCAGCTCCAGGCTCGCCTGGCTGGTGCAAAACTACTGTTGCTGGATGCCGATCGCCAGCCACTATTTGTCGCTGACCCTTGACAAAGCGCCTGCAGGTGAGCCAAGAGTGGAGTGTGAATCTCACAATCAGCCCATCCAATTTGTGGCTGCCTTCGCAGACTTTGAGCAAGCTGGCTTTCCAGGCTGCTGCAACCGCTCGATCAGGATGACGGCATCGGGTTGGGCCGTGGGCGGTCAGGTCGAACGTCCGCATCATTTGACGCTGATACCGGAACAACCCATTTCGTTTAGCGGGCCCGCCACGCTGAAGCTGGAGACTGGAGCATAAGTCCACGCATCGCCATCATCTACTGGGCAGCTTTGCTGTACAAGTCTCTCGCGATGCATGGGCGGCGTTGGGAGCAGCTGCCCGGCGAATTGCGGCGTATCCAGAGCCTGGACAAAGAACTTCGCACCGCGGATGAACAGACGCGGCTTGGCGGCGTTCTTCAATGAAAACTTGGCTGCAGCTACAGCCACCCTCCGCGACGAAATTGCCGATCTCTCCGAGCGGATTGACAGCCTCAAGCCGGCGACGAGCGTGCCCATCCTGCGCGAGTTGGAATCGAATTCTCAGCGGCAGACATTTGTGCAGATTCGCGGCAATTACAAATCTTTGGGTGCTCAGGTGCAGGCCGGCACGCCGCAGGTTTTTCATCCGCTCCAACCACGTCGGGCCGGAAACAGCTTGCCCGACCGCCTGGATTTTGCACGCTGGTTAGTCGACGATCAGCAATCCCATTGACAGCCCGCGTTTGGGTTAATCGAGCCTGGGAGTCGTTGTTTGGAATCGGACTCGTTCGCAGCAGCGAAGAATTCGGTTCCCAGGGAGATCGCCCCTCGCATCCGCAGTTGCTCGATTGGCTGGCATGCGAATTCATGGAACATGGCTGGGATAACAAACAGCTGCTGCGGTTGTTGGTTACCAGTCAAGTGTACCGCCAAACCAGCGAGGTTTCGCCTGCAGCTACTGGACGAGGATCGCGACAATATTTGGTTGGCCCGTGGTCCACGCGTGCGGTTGAGCGCAGAGATGATTCGCGATCAGTCCTTGGCGTTGGCGGATTGCTTTCGCGAGAAATGTATGGCGTTCCGGTTCGTCCACCCCAGCCCAGCATGGGACTCAAGGCGGCATTTCGGGAGCGATACCGACTGGAAAACCAGCCAAGGTGAGGATCGCTACCGACGAGGCTTGTATACCAGCTGGCGTCGATCGAATCCCTATCCGTCGATGGCAACCTTTGACGCTCCCAGTCGTGAGGTGTGTACGCTGCGACGCGACAGTACCAACACACCGTCTACAGGCCCTGGTAACGCTGAACGATCCCGGGTTTGTCGAAGCTGCTCAGGCCTGGCCCGTAGGGTGGTGACTCACTGAGCTGTGGCCGACGATCGTGCTCGGCTGGAACTCGCATTTCGAATGTGCACCGCGAGGTCGCCCAGCCAACGATGAATCTTTGGCCTTACTGGAATTGCTGGCCGCTGCTCGTGAGCAACTGGCGCAGAATACCGGCCGAGGCAGCTCGTCTGGCTACCGATCCGCTGGGCGAACTGCCCGCAGAAGCTGATGTCGTGGACATGGCCGCTTGGACTTGTGTGTGCAACGTGTTGCTCAATTTGGATGAAGTGCTCATGAAACGTTAGGATTAGCTGGCAGACCGTCTTGAATCCCTGTCGTCCGTGCGGCTGCGGTGCTACGGGCACTCCGCCGCTGCCCTTCTCCGTCGACAGCTTGCCGTAAAGCCGCGCTGAAATCATGGATCCCTACCTGCACAACTTAGAACTCCGTACACGCCGCTACTTTCTCAAGGACGGTCTAGCTGGCCTGGGCGATTGCCGCGGGCAGCCTAATTGCCCAGTCCAGTGCTGCGCCTACGAATTTGGTCTAAGCTGGGCCAGCCGCATTTTGCCCCCAAGGCCAAACGCGTCGTCTATCTGCACATGACGGGCTCACCCCCAATCTGGACTTATTTGACTACAAGCCCGAATTGGTGCGCCGCAACGGCGAGGATTGTCCTCAGTCTTTTCTCGAGGGTCGTGAGTTCGCGTTCACCTCGGGCACCCCACACTGCTTGGAACACCGCAGAATTTTCGCAGGTTGGCAGTGGCGGTACTTGGATGTCCGGCGCTATCCCCGAATTGCACCAGGTGGCCGATGAAATGTGCGTGGTGCATTCGATGCACACCGATCAATTCAACCATGCGCCCAGCCGAACTGCTGATCTATACCGGTTCGCCGCGAGCCGGGCGACCCTCGATGGGATCGTGGGTAACCTATGGCCTGGGTTCCGAAAACGAAAATCTGCCGGCATTCGTCGTGCTGATTTCCAGTGGCGTGCAGCCCAACGGCGGCAAGAGTTCTTTTGGTAGTGGATTTCTTGCCCAGTGTTTATCAAGGTGTGCAATGTCGCTCCAAAGGCGACCCGGTACTGTTTGCCTCGAACCCGCCGGGAATGAGTGCGGACTTGCGACGCACAGACTCTGGACACGCTGAATCGATTGAATCAGCTGCAGGTCGAGTCGATGGGGCACCCTGAAACGCAGACGCGCATTTCTCAGTACGAACTGGCCTTTCGCATGCAGACCAGCGTGCCCGAGGTCATGGATATCTCCAAAGAACCTGAGCACATCCTCGAGGACTATGGCGCCGAACCAGGTGCAAGCAGTTTGGCAAACAATTGTCTGCTAGCCCGCCGTTTGCTCGAATCCGGAGTGCGCTTTGTGCAACTGTTTGATTGGGGCTGGGACTTTCACGGCACAGGAGCCGGCGAGGGTATCGGCGATGGCCTCAAGACTAAGTGTGCGACCATGGATCGTCCCGTGTCAGCCCTGATTCGCGATTTGGCCGCGCGGGGGCTGCTGGAGGATACCTTGATCGTGTGGGGCGGTGAATTTGGACGTACTCCCTTTCGCGAGGGACGAACCGCCAAGAGCGCTATCCTAGGTCGCGATCACTATCCGGACTGCTTCACGATGTGGATGGCTGGCGGTGGCGTCAAAGGCGGGTTCGACTATGGAGCCACCGACGAACTGGGGTTTGGCGTGACCGAAAACCCAGTGCATGTGCACGACTTGCAAGCCACGATTCTGCATCTGCTGGGCTTTGACCACACGCGGCTGACCTATCGCTTCCAAGGTCGCGACTATCGGCTGACCGATGTTCACGGCCAGGTCATGCATGATTTGCTTGCTTAAGCTATAGCTGAAAAGCATGCCGCAGTTCGTCGATGACTCCGTCTGGCATGGAACATACTTTGCCAATCGACCGGGCATTGATTACCGCTTCGGCGGTTGCTTCCAGGACCTCCAGGCGGTCAAAAGTATCCAGCACACTGCGTCCGATGACCAGCACACCGTCGTTCTCTAGGATGGCTGCCGGGTTGGCTGGTGAAACGTAATCGGCAATGGCGGCGTTGTTTGCGTATTGAATTCCGTAGGGTACGCGTTGCACATCTCGCAAGAACACGTAGCTCTCCGGGATGGTGCGAACGTCCAATTGCGAATCGGTGACACTAAAGGCGGTTGCGTTGACCGGATGGGCAAAGACAACCGCTTGGATCAAGGGATGCTTGCGGTAAATTGCCTGGTGAGCGTTGGCGGCGCGGCTGGCACGTTTGCCGTTTTCGCGCTGGTGGCCGCGGACTAGAACCAGGTCGTCGACCTCCAATCGTTCGCGATCCTGTTTGGTCGGCGTAATCAAAAAAGAATCGGCATCCAAGCGGGCTGAAAAGCTGCCTTCGGTACTAATCAACAAACGCTGTCTGCAACCTCGCCGCAAGAACTCGCACAGCTGCAAGCGTAGCTCGCGTTCGCCGGCGGTTGCGGTCGTAGCTTCGAAGGAAGCGAAGTCGACGCTCCGCTCTCCGGCCTGCTGTAATTCCGCGTCGCTGAGATAGCGAATGGCGCCCAGTTGGCTGGCCTTGATCAAGGTCTTGCCGGCGAATTCGAAGGCTTCAAAGCGCTCGAAGGCATTGGACAAGGAATCACCGCCGACGACTACCCCATGATTCTCGAGAATCACACTGTCGCAGCCTTGTTTGAATGTCTGGGCAATGTGCGTACCCAATTGTTCGCTGCCGGGGCAAGCGTAGGGGGCAAACCCCGTCTTGCCACTGATCGAGTGCGCCTGATGAAATAGACGCGTGTTAGGGACCATCCCACAGATACTGAAGGCTACTAGCGCGATGGGATGCGCATGCACAACTGCGCGGATGTCGGGTCGCGCCTGGTAAATGGCCTTATGGAACGGGAACTCTGATGAAGGTGGATGGGCACCGCTCAGCGAACCATCCTGATGAACACACACGATATCGCTGCGGCTCAACCTGCCTTTATCCACGCGTGCCGGCGAAATCCATATATCACCATTCTCTTCGCGGATAGAAATATTGCCTCCGGATGTGGTGGTCATGCGATAGCGATAGATACGATCCATGGTCTGCATAATGGCATCGCGTGGGTGTTGTAGATCTCGCATTGGATTCATGTTGCAGGCTCTCTGGGATCGCATGGTTTATTTGCTGGGCAAGGCGATCACACCCTGCCAATCCGGCGGTGCGACGCGGTGATGCTGGGCGATTATCACGGTCAAGAAGTCCTTGACCTGATCTTCAGCGGGGACTTGATGCAACAAGCGGAAGGCTTCCGCCCAATCGCCCCGTTGGAAAAACTCGAGGGCCGACTCGTAGGCTTGCACGTGAGCGTCACTGAGAACGCAATCAGAACCTGCTGGAGGTAGCAATTCGCTGACCACCACCGGCGTGTTAAAACCGAAGGGCAAGACCTTGGCCACCCGGCGGATGCGCAACAGATTGGGGCTCACCTGTTCACGTATCCAGCTGGCGGTGATCTCATCCACCAGGATGGACGCATGCAGTTGTTTGGTCATGGCTTCCAGGCGCGATGCCAGGTTGACGACCGGGCCAAATACGGTGACCTTGACCTGATCGGTAGTTCCAATGCGCCCGGCAACGGCTGGTCCGGAGGCAATTCCCAGTCCAGCTCGAAAGTCGGCTAGAGGGTGATGGGGTTGTACGGCGGCTTCAGCAAATTCGCGACGGATCGCCAAGGCGGCTTGGCAGACCTGCTGGATGATCTGTGGGCCAGGTAGTGGCCAACCCCAGAACCCCATAGCGGCGTCACCATGAAAATCTCCGACCACACCGCCACCGGCCAGGATATGATGCGTCATCACGCCCAAAGCATCGCTCACGCGTTGCAGCAGTTCGAGCAATTGCTCTCCAGCGCTTTCGCTCTTCTTGGAAAAACCGCGCAGGTCGCAGAACAGCACCGATACATCAGTCTTGCGGGGTGCCAGCACATCGTCTGCATCGCGTCCGGTCAGAGCATCGAGCACCACCGGCGAGAAGAAATTGCGCAGACTGTCCTGCCTGCGTTGCAGAGCTCTCACCTGCCGCAGTGCTCCCAGGGTGGTTGCCGTCAGTTCGGTAAACTTCAGGTCGTCCTGGAGAGCATCGGTTTCCGCGGCACCCTGCGCAGAGCTGGGATAGGGGCCCGCAAAATCACCGGCCACGTAGATTGCCCAGCCAGGGCATGCATCCGAAACCACAGGAGTGCAAAATGCCCAGTCGATATTTTCACTTTGGGTAAAGGACTGAGGCATCGACACAGAGCGATTCCATACGTGCAAGACGCTTTCCCCGCTTTGCGTGGCGCTTCGCACCAAACTTTGGCTAGGCGTAAAAAGCTCTCGCTTGAGTGTCCGACAATCCCAGTGCAGCACATCCAGCCCAGCGCTCAAATTGCCCGTAGATCGATCTACAGATTGTTGAAGATCATCAGCGATCACCGATGGTTGGGCCGCTTCCGCATCGCGCAATCTGAGAATGGCTACGAAGGTGGCCTGCGGTACCCCCTGCAACAGCAGGTTAACGATCCGCATACAGAGTTCTTCATCGCCGGCGGCTCCGGCGATGATATCCGGCAGTTTCCCCAACGCGTCGATGCGTCGGTCCGCGTCTTTGTACTTGCTCTGCCGCAGCAGATTGGCCGAGAAGGTTTGCTCCTGAAACTCTGAGGTCTCGGCCCGTCCAAAGTGCACTCGTTGATCGAGAATTGAAAAGGTGGTTTGGCCGATCACAAAGTGCTCGCCGACGGCAGCGGCAAAGCGATCGGCCTGTCGCCCCTGGTAGAAGATTGCATTCCGCGCCTGCTGTAAACGCTGGACTTCCAGTCGGCTGCCATTCCAACGCATTTTCGCATGTTGCCGCGAGACGCGCTCATCCCATGCCACCGACCACGGCTCCGCGGTGCGTCCCAGGGTTGATACCACGCTGGGATCCGGCAATCGCTTTCGCCAGCGGTCCTGTGGGCGTGGGCCTTGAGCGATCAGGTCCGGCATCGGATACTTGGCTCGTGTAGCTTGCGGTGAGGATTGGTATAGGTGGAGTTACGCGGTCATTCCAAGGGCCCGTCACGCGCTGTGCCAACCCGTGTCGTACATAACCTTCAGTGTGACGCATTGCACACGCGGGGCAAGCACACATGTCGCCATGGTGCAGTTTAGGTTCCCAAGCAGGAAATTCCAGCATGCATGAATCGCACGATAATTGCCAACTCTTAATGCACCGCCTGGACGCGGAGGTAGCTCACGTATGGATGGTGCGCACCTTCTTAAAGCATTCGGACGAAGCTGCCGAGGATGAGGAATTGGCTTCCGTGCATCGGGATTTATATGATTTTATGTTGGCCCTCGGCCCCTCGCTGGATGCCGGCGACGGGGCGAGCTACCTCAAGTTGGCTAAGAAAAAACTGAGTAAATTGCGAAATGCCAGTCAGCTGTTCACGGAGATTCAGCCCGAGGTTTCAGGCCACATGAACTTTAAAATGGCAGCTCGCTCGCTGATGCTGGCTGTGCAACGCATCGAAGACTTGCTAGCGAGCGGACCAGCCAAAGCGTCTGGCGGGGCGAATTCGTCTCACGGTGCATAGCAAGCATTGCAGCCTGGACTTGTATCCGATGGACGCTTCCTGCTATGACGGGCTTCCCGAACACGACCGCCCGGAAAGTTCCACTTGGCAAGGAGGCAGCCGATGCTTGCTCAAAACCTACTATCCTCCGTCCTGATCAGCGTCGTTGCGCTTCAGGCCACACTCTGCTGTGCCCAAGCCGATCGCCGTGAGAGCGTCCAGTCGCCCAAATACGAAATTCGCTACAAGCTACAAGCTGGGGAAACGCTGATCTCCAAGGTCACGCATTTTGCCGAAACCAAGACGCGAATGGCCGAGCATGATGAGGCGAGTAGTTCGCGGACGGTCAGCACCAAAGCCTGGGACGTACAATCCGTCGATAACGAAGGCAACATGACATTCGAGTATCGCATCGATGCCGTCAGTCTCGCGCAAACGGTCGGCGAAGGCGAAGAGTTGAAGTATGACAGTCAGGTCGACACGGAAATACCGGATATTTTCAAACAGGTTGCCGCGACAATCGCCAAGCCCCTGGCCGTGGTCACCATCAATCCGCGCGGGCAAGTCGTCAAACGCGATAAAGAACAGAAGGCTCCCATGCTAGGTATGGGAGAATTGACCATTCCCCTGCCAGACGATTTGGTAGCGATCGGAGGGCAATGGAGCGTGCCCAGGGAGATGCGCGTTAAACTCGAAAGCGGTGCTTTTAAGACCATCAAAGTACGTGAGTTGTATACCTTGGAAAAAGTTTCCGCTGGCGTGGCTACCATTCGTATTGAGACCCAACCGCTAACGCCCGTTCATGATCCCGCCGTGGAATCACAATTGATTCAACAACTGAGCAAGGGCACGCTCAAATTCGACTTGGATCGCGGGCGATTAATCAGCAAGAAACTGGATTGGAGTGACGAGGTCGTTGGATTCCGCGGGCCAGACACCGCGTTGCGCTACGATGCTGAATTCACTGAAGAGCTGCAGATAGATACTGAGCAAACGGCCAGCAGCCCACGCCCCACGTCCAAGCGCTAAGGAGCTGTGGAGAATAACTTCGGCAAATCCAAGCTAGCCATCACGCTCCGTCGTGATGGTGGCCTTTATACCGCGAAGTTGTTCTTTCCAGATCCTAATTGTTCCTCAAGCAAGAGGTAACAAGCCCCGGCCGAAAACTAAGGGACCGTCCGAAATTAAGTTACCAAATCAGCCGCAACGCGTTAGAGAGCGTCCCGCTTAGATTACTCAGTTTTTGCACGTATTACGAGCAGGTAGAGTGTCAATGTGTTCTGAGCCACAACCATCAAGCCAGTCTCTGCGGTTGCCCGTGATAATCCGCGTCCGTGCAGCTCCCTACCACCCCGGTGCTTTTTGCTATCGCCATAGCGTCGCTCGATCCTCATCTTGCGATTCCGACCGCTCTCTACGCCACCTTCACCGGCCATTTTCTGTTTTTGCTCGACAATCACCGATTGTTTCTCCAAACGTCGGACCGTGCGACGCTGCGAGCCAGTTGCCAGACATCGGGCCGCAAGTTCGCAGCCTGCACAATGTTCTTCCTCCTGTTCAAAACGGAGCTCGATAACATATCGATCATCGGCGCGAGGATCTTTGCTGCGACTGACGCGGCGCATCGTGTGACCGGCTGGGCAACTCAGTGAACCGGTAGGTTCATCCCACGGAAATTCGTCCGCTGATATTTGAATTTCTCCACTGGCGGTCGGGCGTCCCTTGCTTCCTTTTCGCTCTGGCACCGGTGCGAACAAATCCACGCCCAGCTCAACACAGTCGGTAATTTCTAGTAGCGAGCAGTAGCCGCTGTCAGCATGAACCTTTTTCAATCGTCCGCCGATAATCAACTGCGTCTTGTTGATCATCGGGATCAAGGTGCCTGTGTCGTTCTTCTTGCGAAACACTTCATACGACAAAATCACATCACTTCCGAAGTCGCACATGTACTGAACGTTGTACAGCGGTCTGGTTACTTTGAATTTGTCTTTACCGATCACGGCGTCGACGTCGGCAGGACTGATCTTGATCTCATCCTCATTACGGCGAAGGCTGCTTGGCAAACCGCGATTGACCTTGATTTCGTCGAGGATTTTAGCCTTCGCCGCACGGAAAGACTCAAGTTGTTCTTGGCGTCCGCTGGGCGTCTTTGCCAACCACGAAGGAATCCCTTTGAGCTTCCGAAGTGAGGCAACCTGATCTGGATTATCGAGTTGGGCTATCGCCCGCTTGATGACCGACAGCCGTCGAGAAACCTGACGCAAGCGAAACATCTTGTGGCGTGAAGCGGCGGCCGCAACGAATGTCCCATCGAGACAGCCTTCCGTTGGATCGATGATTGCGTTTTGGATTGCATCTTGAATCATCTTTGTGTGAAACGCTTCGATAAACTTGGCGGCTCGGTCGCGAAAGTTGTAAAAAGTCGTTCTTCCCGGTTCAATGCCGCGCCCCACCAATCTACAGCGGTCATCGTACTTGGCAGTAGTTGCCCATTTCGACGGAGACCGTATGCCTTGCAGGATCAGAACGATGACGATGGCCAGGAGGCGCTCGGGGCGATACGGTTTGGAACCACTACCTCGGTAAGCCGCATAAAGTGCTTGCTGATCCGTCTGAGCAATGAACTGCTCAACAGCCTGAACGTGGTCGTCACACGCTAAACGCTCTTGAAGCTCCAGCAGTTCGTGCGAACCTGGCTGGAGAGGATCGTCGAAAAATCCGTTTTTTTAAATCGTCCAATGTGGTATCCTTACCGTGGCTTCCTTGAGGGTGTGTTGAATCAACTCGTGCTTGTAGCACGAATGACTACCGCTGGGGAGCCTTTTTTTATTGATAGCAAAAGCCACGCCCTAAGCGGGACGCTCTCGTTAGCGTCCGGTTCCATCGAACAGTAACGGGCGAACAGCGTAACGGGCGAACAGTAACGGGGGCACAGCACTTCAGTGGGTATGCGATCTCGAAGTTAGCGAGATCAGGATTTCTGAAGCAGGCGGCAAGGCATCGGCCGTGAATTAAAAGCCTACAGCAAACGCACGGCACGAAATCTCGCCTCCCAAAATTTGCCGGAATCCCCCGTCTCGCGGTCTGGCGGGTCGCCCGACATACTGGCACAGCAAACGCATCCACCACGATATATCGCTTAACCGCCGCCGGATCTTACACAGTTTGTCTCGGGGCGGTGGCAATCGAGTTGACTCCCGCTTGGGTTGGCTGCTTGGCAGAGCCGTCCGCATTCTTGCGTTGTGGGCAAAGCATGAACCAACGGCGAGCTACCTCCGCATCGTCCCATGTGTTGACCACATCCGGTGCGAGCGAAGAACAAGATGAAAATGGTTGGACAT
>CAVPPY010000058.1:0-10760 GCA_963707245.1 Pirellulaceae bacterium | reverse complement strand
CCTACGTGGAGCAAGCCCTGGTCAACGGCCGCGTCGTTTAACATGCGGAGCAAAGATCGCGTGTTGCCGGTTTATGCGCGTTAAGCTTCTGTTGGGGTCAAGGCTGTCTACGCGTCTCTCGCTAGCCTGGCCGAGGATTTTCAGTTGGAGATTGGAAATCGCTGCGCAGTTGCTTGCTCAACGCTTCGAGCAGTTCTGTGTGTTCGGCGTTTCCGGCCAGATTGACGTCGTTCTGCGGGTCGACCGACTGGTCGTACAGTTCACAGACGGCGGCTGGCCGGCCTTGGTCCATTCGACGAAGCGCCAACGGTCGGTGCGCATGGCGACGCCCAGATAGCCGCTCTTCGGATACCAACTGAAAGTGGCGTCGTTCACCGTCGCCTGCGGATTGTCGAGCACCGGCTTGAGGCTGCGGCCCTCAAAGCCTCGCCCGCCGGTAAGCCGCACAGTCGAACAGCGTGGGTCCGATGTCGAGGCTTTGTGCCAGGGCCTCGTCTGCTGGCCGGCGGTTTTCTGACCCGGCGCGGGATGATCATGCGTTGCGAGTCGCGCCTTCGTAGTTGTTGTGCTTGGCGCCCACCACGTGTGCTCGCCCATGTAATAGCCGTGGTCGGTCCAGAACACGACGACCGTGTTGTTCGCCAGCCCGGTCTCGTCGAGCGTGTCCAGCAGGCGGCCGACCAGCGCATCGACGTAGCTGATCGCGGCCAGGTATCCGTGCAGGCAAGCCCGCTTGAACGGTTCATCGAGCGGCCCGCTGGGAACATTGCCGTACCAGCGAAAATCCTGACCCGAGGTGGCCGCAAACGACGGTGCGCCTTCGGCAAGAACTCGTTCTTCGCCAATGGCAGTCGGCCGGATCGTACAGATCCAAGTACCTCTGCGGAGCGACCCACGGCACATGCGGATTGGAAAAACCCACTGCCAAGAAAGAACGGCTGATCGGGATGCCGGGCGTAGTCGCGAAGTTGCTCGATACCGCGTGCTGCCGTGTCGCCGTCGAGCAGTTCGTCATCGGCAGATCCGCCGCCTCGAACGCCGGCCCGGCGTAAAAGATCCCTGCCTTGCCCCCGCGTCGGCGGCTTGGTCCTTCGGCCCGTACTCCTTGCGCCACGCCGCCATCGCCGCCTGGCCGATCGCCCCGTACGCGGCTTCTTGCTGTGCCAAGCGGGCTCGCTCCACGAAGCGTCGTCATCGATGCCGACGTGATAGACCTTGCCGAAACTGCGGCAATGATAGCCATGATTCTTGAAGTGCTGCGGCACCGTCGTAATGTCCGGCATCGTGGAACGCAGCGGCGGTCCAATCTCGAAGATCCCCGTCGTAGCCGGATAGCGACCGCTGAGCATCGAAATCCGCGAGGGCGAACACAACGCCTGCTGCACGTAGCTCCGCTCGAACAACAGCCCACGCTGGGCGAGCCGGTCGATGTTCGGCGACCGCACGGTCGCATCGCCATAACAACCAAGCTGCGGACGCATGTCGTCCGAGCAGATCAGCAGCACGTTGAGCTTCGTGTTGTCGGCTTCAGCCATTGCCTCCGTCGCAAACGAGCACAACGGTATGATCAACGCGATAAATGAGACACACATCGATCGAGTCATGGGATTCTCCCTTTATTGATTTGCCGCACCATCGTTCACTCGAGCTACTTCCGGCTGCCGCCACACCTACAAAAAATGGCTGGGTGGTTTTGGGTTCTGGTTGGGTGGTCGGAGGCAATCTGCGATTAACGAGCAAATCTTTACAACAATGGAATCGCGACTTTCGGCGGAATAAAAGACCGTTCCGACCAAAACAGCACTCTAAAATCTGCCAGCAGAACAGTGAGCATCATTTGGTGGCCGCTTTCTTCTTGTTTCTCTTATTTATTTCGCTTGGGCCTGGTTTGACTTGTGCACGCGTCGCCCATTCCTGCCACATAGCCTCCAACCTCTCGACTCGTGCGGGGTGTTCACTGGCCAAATCCCTTTGCTCCGTGCGGTCCAGGGCCAAATCGTACAATTCCCATCTTCCACCGCGGCCATTGCGAACCAATTTCCAATCGCCGTCACGCACAGCTGCGTTACCCTCATGCTCCCAAAACAAGCCGTTGCATCAAGCGGCTCGTTGTTAAATGCGGGTACCAGACTGCGACCCTCGAGTGGAGTCAATGGTATTCCATCGAGTGCCCTTAATGGCTCAGTTCCCGCAACATCGATACACGTGGCCATGATGTCGATCAAGTGAGCAGGTTGTTTTCGCAATTCATTCTTGGCAGCAATGCCGGAAGGCCAGTGCACAATCAAGGGAGAT
This sequence comes from Pirellulaceae bacterium, assembly GCA_963707245.1. GTDB lineage: Bacteria > Planctomycetota > Planctomycetia > Pirellulales > Pirellulaceae > Aureliella. The sequence continues at coordinate 8,465 of CAVPPY010000058.1, read as the reverse complement.
GCAATCCCTCCTTCGTGATTGTAATGCTTGTACAACCGGAATGGTGTGTTCTGGAGGAACGCCCAACTCTCTCCGCAAAACCAATTTGATGAGGCCTGAGTGGGATCGCCAGTGTCGCGACCGTCGGCACCTGCTTCGGCGTTGCCGCCGTTGTCGCTCATAAAAAGGATCAACGTGTTCTTCAACTGGCCTCGTTCCCTCAGCCCATTCGTCAAGTCACCAATGGCTTTGTCCATACGAGAAACCGTTGCCGCGTAGACGGCCATCAGATGATCAAATCGATCTTTCTGTGGAGACTGCGTTGACTATCCCAAGCCGCAATCGCATCAGGCCGTCCTGCCGGTTTCCATGATGGATCAACAATTCCCAGCTCGATTTGCCTGGCGTGACGAAGCAAACGCAATTTGTCCCAACCATCTTTGTATTTACCCCGGAATCTCTCGATTTCTTCTGCAGGTGCTTGAAGAGGGAAATGAGGTGCGTTGTGCGCAAGATAAAGAAAGAAAGGCTGCTTGGCCGCAAGGGCCTCATCGATAAACTTCAGTCCGAAAGTCGTCCACAGATCTGTCGAATACCAATTCTTTGGCAATCGCGGGTCGTCGTTTTCGATGGGTTGTCCATTCAGGAACAACTTAGCTCTCGGTGATTCCGGCTGGTAGAAACCGCCAGCTGCGGCGTTCAAGCTGCGATCGAATCCGCGGCCCCAAGGGGTAACGCCATGGTTCTGTCCAACATGCCACTTGCCTGACATAGCCGTAAAGTAACCGGCCGGCTTGAGCATCTCGGCAAAGGTAGCGCATTTGTCGTTCAAGCGTCCCTCGAAACCAGGTGCCCCCTGGTCTTCGGTCATGTGCCCCACACCAGTCTGGTGCGCGTACACGCCAGTCATTAGCGAAGCCCGCGTGGGGCAACATCGCCCTGTGTTATAGAACTGTGTGAAACGAAGGCCACTTTGGGCCAATGCATCGAGATTAGGCGTTGGAATTTCGGAACCATAACAACCAATGTCCGAGAATCCCATGTCGTCGACCAGGATCACGATGATGTTAGGCTTTTCAGCCGCTACACTTGGGCCGCAAAAAAACAATGACGAAATCAAGAATTTGCATGCAAGTTTCATTGGAATTCAAGCTCTCCATGTAGGTTGAAACGCCCGTTTCCTAGCCGCAGGTCACCGGTCCAATGCCCTGCGACACCGCCCGCGCGACCCGCTCGAACTGCCCAACAACTAGTAAGTATTGTGTGGTGCCTGAAACACTTTTCAAATAACGTTTGATCGCATCGGCATGTTGCGGGTAGGCCTCTATCTTTGCATCAGGGATTCGAAGCAGCGCTTGGACGATTGCGTTGTCGCGATCGGGTGAAGGTTGCTTCGCAGTGGAAATGGGAGCGGCCAATAAACAAACATAATCTAAACGTACAAACGAGGTTGAAAATGCTTTCATTCGGGATTCTTGGTGGCTTTCAGTCAAGCGCATCCCCTGATGTGCTCACGGTTGTATTTTGGATTATTCGGGGCAGCCGAGCCACCAAGGATTACCGGGCAGCCTGTTGGCAGGGGATTGCCGCTCCATTGCTACCCCAAGCCGCCGCTTTGGCAAAGCGATTTTGAGTGGCAATGCAGCTGAGGTTCCAAAATTCTGCTAAACTGGCGGCTCAAACCTGAGACCCTTCGCCTGTGGACTGCACCGAACTCCGGGTGCGCTCGAAGTCGAACACTCCCTCTCGAATCCCCCCTCTAATTTGAGTTTCAATCATGAAATACCTTTTCGGTTTTTGCGCTGCATTGTTTGCGACGAGTTGGCTGACTTTGGGCAGCTATGCTGAATCAACCACACCGGGACTTTCCAGGTCCGAGGAACTGAGTGGGTGGCAGCTGCTGTTTGACGGCAAGACCACCGATGGCTGGCGCAACTACAAACGAGACGGCATTTCCGATGGTTGGCGGGTAGAAGACGGTGCGTTGGTTCGTGCAGCGGATGGCGCGGGAGATATCATCAGCCAAGACAAGTATCAATACTTCGAACTGTCGCTGGAGTACAAGATTTCCAAAGGCGGCAACAGCGGATTGATGTTTCACGTTGCCGAAACGGATGGCCCCTCCTACCAAACAGGTCCGGAAATCCAGGTTCAAGATAATCAAGACGGCAGTGATCCGCAGAAGGCCGGTTGGCTCTATCAACTTTATCAACCGCCCATGGTGGATGGGCAAGTGCTCGATGCAACCCGACCGGCAGGCGAGTGGAATCAAATTTTTCTTAGGATTGCTCCACAGAGTTGCGAAGTCGACATGAATGGCTTGCGCTACTACACATTCAAACTCGGTGACAGGCAGTGGAACGAACGCGTGGCCAAGAGCAAGTTCGCCAAAATGTCTGGCTTCGGCAGTGCTGGCGAAGGACATATCTGTCTGCAGGATCACGGGAATTTGGTTTCGTATCGCAATATCAAAATTCGCCGAATCAACGCGGATGGGAGCGTGCCCCAGCCTATTACCGGTAAACTGAAAGTAAAGGCTGTACCTGCTTTTCCTAACCTGACGTGGAGCGGCTGGGAGGGGCTTGACGATAGTGGCAGGGTTCGCAAATTGCGACTGATGGAACTGACTTCACCCAAGTCCATGCCTGGCCGTTTATTCGCCGCCACCCAACGCGGCGTCATCCATTCCTTTGAGAATAACGCGGACTCGCAGGAATCTAAGATCTTCTTGGATATCCAGTCCAAGGTGAATCAGTTTGATGAGAATGGTGGTGCCAACGAACAGGGCCTGCTTGGCTTGGCCTTTCATCCAGACTATGTCAACAATGGTCAGTTTTTTGTGTACTACACCAAGCGAGATAACGACGCGGGAATCGTCTCGCGTTTTCATGTTTCCAAGGACGACCCACTCAAGGCCGATGCATCCACGGAGGAGGTGCTGATGGTCATCGAACAACCATTCAAGAATCACAACGGTGGCTCGATTGAGTTTGGTCCCGATGGTTACTTGTACATCGGTTTGGGCGACGGCGGGCTGCGCAACGACCCCTATTTGGCCGGACAAGATCGCAGCAAATTATTGGGATCTATTCTGCGGATCGACGTGGACAGCAAGTCGGCTGGTCTGGCCTACGGCATTCCGGCCGACAATCCCTTCGCCAATAGCAAGGATGCCCGACCCGAGATCTTTGCTTATGGCTTGCGCAACCCATGGCGAATCGCCTTTGACCCCCAAACCGGCCGACTGTGGACCGGCGATGTTGGTCAGGAACTTTGGGAAGAGATCAATATCATTGAAAAGGGGGGCAACTACGGTTGGAGCAACCGTGAAGGCACGCACGCCTTCGGTAATCACGCGATGCGTGATGACGTCGGCCCACCTGTGCAACCGGTATGGGAATATGACCATGGCGTTGGCAAATCCGTTACCGGAGGGCGCGTGGTGCGCAGCCAGACGTGTGCCAGCATTGGACGGCAAATACCTCTACGCTGATTATGTGGCCGGCAGCATTTGGGCACTCGACTACGATGAAGCCAGCGGCAGCGTAAAAGGGAACGAGCAGGTCGTTGCATCCGGCGTTCCGGTGCTGGCCTTTGGTCAAGACGCTGCGGGCGAGGTCTACTATATGATCGAAGATGCTCGTGGCCGCTGTATCTATCGGTTTGAGAAGGACGAGTAAACAGTCCTCTGCTTGCCCACAGGTTGCATCGCCTGAACGACCATCCAGCGAATCGGCTGGGCGATATCCAGGCAGCCCCAACAACCGCTAGAGTCGAAGGGCATGCAAGTCAGACATGTCAGTTCAGTCTCTCCCAGACTGACGCAGCATCGAAGCTACGAAAAATACGCGTCTCGAAGAGACGCGTATTGGTGAAGCATGCATGAGCTTGTGCCATTCCTGCCAGAGCCCCTTCATGCACACGAGGACTCTGGCCAAGATTGGGTCATGCCAATTTGGAAAGCACTTTCGATGAAACCCTAGGTGTACCTTCGAGAACACTCGGCGGCGCCGAATGTCTTCTCCCGTGGCATCGCGAACGCGTTCCTCATAGAACTTGTAGAAGTCCCCCAGGCGTGGGTTGTCTTCGATGAAGGTGTCGACGCCGGTGCCGCCATACAATTGATCTACTGCACTATCCCACCCGCCATCGAGCAAATCGTTGTCGGCTTGGCCATACAAGGTGTCGACGCCGCTTTGGCCATACAGCTCGTCGTCTCCATCTCCGCCGTACAGGTAATCCGCCCCCGCTCCGCCGTACAGTTGGTCATTGCCGTCGCCTCCCCAGATTTTGTTGACACCACTGTCACCAACAATCGTGTCGGAAAAGCGTGAGCCGATCACGTTTTCAATCTGGCTAATTCGATTTGTCAGGCCGCTGGCCACTGAGTTCGCCCGCAACTGCTCGAAATTGACATCAACGGACCGATTCGAACCTGAAAAATCCAATACGTCTGTGCCATCGCCGCCAAGGATGGCGCCACTGAACTGCGCCCAGCCCTTGAAACGAAAGTTGTCGTTGCGTGACCCGCCAAGCAGATTCTCAACCGATTTGAAATCGATCGTTTGTAATCCATTGGTCAAGTTGCCCGTGTCCGTACCGTCAATCGTCCAATTGTTCACAAAGTTCGAAGAATACCCGAACAACGAATCGGTTCCTCTCCCGCCGTCAATATTGATTGTTCTCCCACAAATCCAGGCTGTTGATCCTGTAACTCGTCTGAATCGCTTCCCAGGAAATAGACGCTGCGTGTCTTGGAGAAGTGGTCGCTATGGTAGAGCGTTCCATTGACGCGAATCTCGAGATTGAAATCAGGATTGAGCGAAAAATCAATGCCATCGCCACGGCCGTCATTGCCAACCGGTTGGTCGTCGAGATCAATGGTCAACTTGTAATGCTCCCCCAGAACATCGTCAATCCAATCTTGGTAGTCGGTGACGCGTGTGTAGTCGGACCAAGTACCAAATGCATTGCCCGAATAGTTCCGTACGCCGCTGGCATTGAATTGTGATTGCAGGGTGGTGCTCGATGCGACGCCGACAATTTGATTGCCCACGAGAAGCGGCCCGCCAGAATCACCGGGTGCCGCGATCGATTCCCGCCAGACGCCTGAGCTGTCCAGGTCGATCCGCAGACGCGACTTGTTCGTGGTGTCAATGGAGTTTCTACCGGTTCGCTTGGTGTTGTCACCGACATGGCCAGCGGGCTGTCCCGGACGTGCCGTGCCTTGCCCAGATCTTCCGTAGCCCACCAGCGTAGCTGTAAGACCGAGCTCCCGGTTGTCTCGATAAATGTCAAATCGTTCGGCATCGATTGGCGCAAGGCGAGGCAATTCAATGATGGCTATGTCGTCGCGACGCCAATTACCCGTCCATGCGTTCGGTAGCGAGACCTCGCTGGCCGCTATGCCCGTCATCGATACAGTGCGGCCAGGCATGTCGAACACAACTTGATAGCTCCCGCTGTCCACCCTGCCGTTGCCGCCGTCATTGTTGCCATCGGCATCGGCGTCCACATCGAAGTCGACACAGTGGCCAGCGGTCAATACGTGCCGACCGGTCGATAGCAGGCTACCCGAACACGCTCCGGTTGGTGTGAATACTTGCACTATGCCGTCGAACCCGGTGCCGGCAGCCACGGCCGGCGCAGGAAGCTTGCCCCGACTACAAATAACTCCCGTTTCTCCAGCGATTCAATGCTCATGCAGCTGCGGATCGCCTGTCGCTTTTGCGATTTCTAGAACGCAGGTACTTGCTTAGTTGCTTGAACATTTTTTAGCTCCCTAACTTCCTGTTTTGTTTGCAAATCATCACGCGGAGCGATGATGACTACCAACGGTTTGCCGAAGTTCCTTAACGTTTGGGGTTTGGCCCACTGCCGCCCCCGCTTCTCACTGTGGATTGCAATCGCAGGCCGAATTCGGACATCCCCCCGTCAAAAAAAAGCGAATTTCTTCTGAATGAATTTTTCGCTTACAACTATTGCTCTACCGCAATTGCCGGGGGTGAGACACTGGCAGCACTATTGGCCATTGGCTGAGTGGGGTGGTACATTTGAGTGGACTGGTGCAGTACCGTGCCGGAGTTACCCGTCAAGTAAACTGCGGTCTCAACATGTCACATCCCGATATTTCTTCCGTTACAGCCTGGCTGCCGGCATTGAAAGCCGGCGGGGATGACGCAGCCCAGCAATTGTGGGAAGCGTACTACCAACGCCTGATTGGATTTGCTCGGAGTCGACTCAGAGACGTGCCCAAGCGGGACTTTGATGAAGACGACGTCGTGCTGAGTGCATTCAATAGCTTTTACCACCGCGCCGCCCGAAGTGCTTTTCCACAACTCAACGATCGCCAAGACCTGTGGGCTTTGCTGGTGACCATCACGGCCCGCAAAATACTGCAAAAGCAACGCTATGAAATGTCGCAGCGGCGTGGGGGTGGCCGCGGGCGGATCGAGTCGGCCGGCGGTCAGTCCGACGACCATGTCCAGGCTCTCAATGAGATTATCGGACGCGAGCCCACACCGCAATTTGCGGCGGAACTTACCGAGCGGGTGGACGAACTGCTGCGTGAGCTTGGAGAATCCGACTTACAACGCATCGCCATTGCCAAGATGGAAGGCTACTCGACTCCCGAGATTGCACAGCAAATTGGCTTGACGGACAGGACGATTCGCCGCAAGCTCAAAGTGATTGCAACGCTGTGGGAGAACGCATAATGCACGGCGAGAGCTTGCCTTTTATCAATGATCCGGACTTGTGCACTTTATCGATTCAGCCTGTGATCGCTTCAGTGCCGCACTGAGCACGCAGTCGAATCCGCGCCTCGAAGACTATCTCCAGCCATGTCCTGACGCAGCGCGGTCCGTTTTATTTCGGGAATTGCTCGCGTTAGAATTCGAGCATCTGGAGCAGCACTCGCGGCTCTTGAGCGTAAAACCATACATCGCCAGGTTCCCAGATGCTGCGCAGACGGTTGAGGCTGTTTATAGGGAGATTACCAAGCAGGCATCGACGAGTGATTCCACGCTTGGGTCAGCCACCCGAGACGTTGATAGTACGTTGCGGTTTGAACTTGGGGGCAATCTTCCGTCCTCGAGCATGGAATCCGCGGGTGCCGGGGCACTTCCACCCGCCTACACGATCATCCGTCGCTTGGGACAAGGTGGTATGGGCGAGGTCTACCTTGCTCGCCAGGATTCGGCTGACCGATTGGTTGCCATCAAGATTATCCGCCCCGATCGTGTGGCTGGGGGGAAATTTGATAGCCAAGTTGTAGCTCGCTTTAGACGCGAGATTAAAGCGGCCGCCCGACTGGAGCATGCTCATGTGGTCAACGTCTATGACGTTGGTGAATGGCAGGGACAACCATTCTATACCATGCGCTATGTGGCTGGCGAAACTCTACGTCAGCGGCTCAATGATGGACCGCTCGATGGACGCACGGCGGCAGCCATGATTCGCGACGTGGCTTCGGCGATCGCTGCGGCACACAAGGTGGGCATCTTGCACCGCGACTTGAAGCCGCACAATATTTTGATCGAAGAGGGCACAAATCGACCGTTGGTTGCCGATTTCGGTCTGGCCAAAGTCATGGACGGCGCGGAGGAAATGACGGTGGCCGGCGCGGTGTTCGGCTCACCACCTTACATGGCTCCCGAACAAGCCTTGGATGCCTCGCGAGCCAAGGAAGCTTCGGACGTGTACGGCATCGGAGCGACGCTGTACCACACACTCACCGGTCGCCCACCCTTTCAGGCCGCTTCGGTGCCAGAGACTCTGCAGCAGGTGGTACATGCTGATCCGCTAGCAGTTCGCAAGCTGAATCCAGCGGTGCCAGTAGACCTGGAAACCATTTGCATGAAGTGCCTGGCGAAGGAGCCGAGCCATCGCTACCCCTCTGCCCTGGCGTTGGCTGATGATCTGCAGTGTTTCTTGGATGATCGCCCGATCAGCGCTCGACCGGCTGGTAGCCTGGAAAAAGGTTGGCGATGGGTTCGCCGCAATCGCCGCCTGGCATCCTTATTGGCCGCCTTGTTGGTCTCAGTGCTGGCCGGATCCACGGGGATTTTCGTGCAGTGGCGACAGTCAGAGAAAAACTATGCCAAGGCAGAGAATAACTTTAGCATGGCCCGAAATCGCCTGCAGCTGGGGCAGGAAGTCATGCGCGAATTGCTGGTCAATGTCTCTAAAGAAGAACTGCGGGATGTTCCCCAAATCGAGCCAGTCCGTCAGGAATTGCTGCAGAAGGCTTTGGGCTACTACGACAAATTCATCGAGGAGGCCCAGGGCGATCCGGTGTTGCAACGCGAACAGGCCATCGCCCAAACATCACTAGGTGAAATTCACTTGTGGCTCGGAAATTTTTCGCTAGCCCAGCAGCAGTTGACTGCAGCAAAGCAGCAGGTCATGCAACTACTGACCAGGGAGAACTCACGGGACGATGAATTGCAACTGCTGTCTGCACTGGCTGATATCCACTCCCATCT
>CAVPPY010000057.1:0-160407 GCA_963707245.1 Pirellulaceae bacterium | reverse complement strand
CTTGGTTCCTGGTTTTCGAACCCGGCAACGAAGGCAGCAGTGTAGTCGATCGGGCAACGCGCCCGCAATCAGGTTTCGCGTGGTGTTGAGGTTTACGCGTTGCGGACTTGCAGTGCCCTGCACTGCAATTCCGAAACAAAGATTTATCGACAGTCGCCAGAATCTTCGAAGTCGTAGACATAGCGTTACCATCAAATCCTCCCACGCACGAGTCCAGCCACAACGTGGCGACATTTGCTTAGCCCCGGGGTGAGCGTGGCGAGCTCCAAGCGAGACAAGCGTAACCCGGGGTGGTGAAGCCGAATGGTTCGGCGGTGAGGGCTTAGGCCGCCATTTCAATTGTCATGATTCGAACCGCAACATCAGCTACACTGGCGATTGGTTTGTCGAAGGTGTCGTCGAGCAAGCAGGTTTGGTCGCCCCAACACAGTCAATCGCTTGGCAGAGCAAGTATGTGTCGGCCTTTCAGGCCTTCCGCTGCCATGTCAACCGTCACCGGGGCCGCATCGGCCCCGGCAAAGGATGTGCCGGGCCCTCTGCCCTGGTCCCTCATGCACAAATAGTTGACCTGTAAAGTATGTCTGGTCTTGATCCAGAAACGACGGCGATAACGGCGGTTCCGGGGTTTGACTTTACATCCAAGTGAACGACGAACCGGAACTCCCGTTCATCGCTTGGTTCCGGTCGCGGATGGTACTGAGCGAGTCCGCCGCGAAACGAACCCGCCATGCAAGTAGTCTAGCACGAAGCATATTCGCCAAGCAAGTAAGTTTCCACCCCGCCCTTCGCTCATCGTTCACCGCTTGTCGCTCACCGTTCCGGGCTCGTCCCGGCGGGAGCATGACTGGTTGGCTACCCACCCAAGCCCACCAGCGCCGTGGACGAACAGTTGAATCAGCCAGCCGTTGGTCTCGTTCGAGTCCACCACATTCTTGTCGGCCAGCCTCACACTCATTGCGGACTCGGTCAAACGCCATCTAATAGACATCACCACCACTCGTCCGCCGATGCTGTCGTGGTCAACGGTAGCCCACCAGTCACCCTCCCGCCGGGACGAGCCCGCGCGGTGAGGAATTAGGCGAATAACATCGCCAACACTGGTCCGCTACGATCAAGAATTCACGAGCATGTCCAAGCACTAGAAAACGCGATCATCGTGGCATTGAATTCAATCGCGTTCATGCGCGAATCAAACAATAGGCAAGCGTCCGGAACGACCGCGTTGACCGATGCCGCGGTGATTGATTTCCCATCGTCAAAACGTCAGCTACCGCGGCTTCGGGCCAGCGCTTGGTTCCTGGTTTTCGAACCGGGCAACGAAGGCAGCAGTGTAGTCGATCGGGCAACTGCGCCCGCAATCAGGTTTCGCGTGGTGTTGAGGTTTACGCATTGCGGACTTGCAGCGCCCAATAATTCCGAAACAAAGATTCATCGACAGTCGCCAGAATCTTCGATGTCGTAGACATAGCGCTACCATCAAATCCTCCCACGCACTAGTCCAGCCACAACGTGGCGACATTTGCTTAGCCCCGGGTGAGCGTGGCGAGCTCCAAGCGAGCCAAGCGTAACCCGGGGTGATGATAGCGAATGGTTCGGCGGTGAGGGCTTAGGCCGCCATTTCAATTGTCATGATTCGAACCGCAACATCAGTCACGGTGGCGATTGGTTTGTCGAAGGCGTCGTCGAGCAAGACGGTTTGGTCGCCCCAACACAGTCAATCGCTTGGCAGAGCAAGTATGTGTCGGCCTTTCAGGCCTTCCGCTGCCATGTCAACCGTCACCGGGGCCGCATCGGCCCCGGCAAAGGATGTGCCGGGCCCTCTGCCCTGGTCCCTCATGCACAAATAGTTGACCTGTAAAGTATGTTTGATCTTGATCCAGAAACGATGGCATTCACGCCGTTCCGGGGCATGACCTTTTGTGTAAAGTTGCGCCGCCACCGGAACTGGCGTGCAATGTATCGTTCTCGCTGCTTGGTCTTACGTGTTTTCCTCGTACTCGTAGCACCGCGGTATTCGTACTCGAATGCGTTCTCGGCAACCGTTTGTGTCCGCTGGATCAAGCGAGTGAGCATCGACACAATCCGCTTCAATTCCGATTTACCATGCCGGTTGGATTTGTCATCGATCGCGTCCCAAACACGCAGCACATCGTGGATCGACGCGCATTCTAACGCAGATCCGCGAGCGATTTCGAAGAACCGATGCTTATCCTTGAGGCCTCGCTTGCCGTTGCCCTCAGCAATGTTCAGTGGCGTCGACTAAGCAGGACGATGAATACCGGTCAAACCTTTGGCGAGCCGATAGGAGAAGGCTACGTAGTCAATCGAGAGTCGGTATACATCCAGCCGTTCGTGATCGAAAGTTGGAGCGTCCATCATGATCCTTTCGAGTACGAGGACGAGTACCGGGCTGCGCCTGACTACGAGTACGATCAAAGCCAGAACATTGTTCGTCATACCATCAACGCTAACTCAACAGTTTTGTTGGACAAACTTACCGGCGAGTACCTGCGGCGTAGCGAAAGCAGTCCTCAAGGTAAAGGCCGCCGTGTTGGCTTACCTTCCGAATCCTCCGTTGAAGTAAGCGACGAGGCGCTACGCCACCGTTTCTTGGCCGTTCAAATCGGGCTGGCGAATATCGCCTTCGCTCGTCACGGAAGCGGACGGTTCGGGCAGGCGGGCACGCAGCGATTCGATCTGCTGCCTCAGGTGCTCCAGCTCGTGCTGCTTGTCAATAAACTGTTCTTCCAGTTTGCGGAGTCGTTTTTCGGGGGATATAAAGAGCAGTCGCTGAACCAACTCGAGCAAGATCAGCGCCCGCCAGCCGCGCAAGGCGACACCGCGCAGGCGGTAGACACGCATCAGCCGCGATAGCTGTTGCAATTTGGCTACATTCATCAGCTTGGCGGCTCGCAGAATGCGCAAGGTTCTCAAAAAGGAAATCAAGGGTAGTAAAATGATCAACAGGTCCAGCCAGTGTTTCCGGCAGTAGGCCAACTTGCGCGGCGTCACGGAGACCATCACAATGAATTCCAGCGCAAACGCAAACCAGATCACGCCCGTACCGATATGCAAGGCGGAATGCAGAATGGGCAAATCCACAATGCGATCCTGGTAATAAGTCTGCAAGCCCAACACGGGCAGGATCAGCAGGGCGATACCGATCATGGGCACGCTGAAGATGTGCTCCAAGCGTCGCAGCAAATGTCGGTCGGCGGTTTGCCAGCCCATCCACGGTAGCCATATGCGCTGGCGACTACCACGATGGCGGGCGCACATCCGCAACGCAGGAAAGAGACAAAATGCCCACCAGTAGGGATGCTGCTGCTGGAAGACTCTTGCCTGGCCGGACAGGAAAAAATACAGCAACTGTTCCGCTATAAATACTGGCCACAACAACATCAGCAAACGAAAGACGACGTTGCCCCAGGCGATGGCATTGAGCGTGTACTGGTCGGTGACTTGGTTCCGGACCGCATCGGCCAGCGAGTTCTTGGTCAGCGATGCATCTGGGTCGGCCGCCGCCAGCGTTGTCTCCAACACGCGTGGCACATCAATCCACAGCACCATGTTGCAGGCCATCAACCCCAGAAAGGCAAAAGATAGCCAAAACATGATCGGGGCCAGGAAGTCGGCGAGTCGATCGGATGGCTTTGAATTCACTAGGCTCAATCTTGCATTACAAGAGAATTAAGAGCCTATTCCGAAAAGGGGTCTGACCCTCTCCGGCGAGGCCAAAAAACCAATGAAATCGACTCGCCTCCAATGAGTCAGACCCCTTTTGGGATAGGCTCGAAGCTAAGTCGTTGGGTTGAGTAAAACGTCTTGGATGACATGGCCATGCACATCGGTCAGCCGACGGTCGAGACCATTGTGGTAATACGTCAGTCGCTCGTGGTCCAGCCCCAGCAGATGCAATAGCGTAGCATGCAAGTCATGAACCGTCGCCACGTTCTCGACAGCCCGATAGCCGAATTCGTCCGTGGCTCCATAGCTGAAGGGAGCCTTGACACCTGCACCCATCATCCAGGCGGTAAAGCCGTCGGGATTGTGATCGCGTCCACTTGCTCCCTTTTGAAAGGTAGGCATGCGTCCGAATTCAGTGACCCACACCACCAGTGTATCTGCCAGCAATCCACGGCGTTTAAGATCGCGGAGCAGGGCGGCACAGGGTTGATCGAATACCGGCCCATGTTGGTTGTATTGCTCGAGGATCTGCTTGTGCCCGTCCCAATTGCTAACGCCTTCGCCACCGGTTTGATAGGCTCCGTGGAATAACTGGACAAAGCGCACGCCTTGTTCCAGCAATCTCCTCGCCAGGATGCAGTTCCTGGCAAACTGGCTCTTGAGTCGATTGTGTGGGTCGTCTGCTCCGTACTCGCGCAGGGTGTGTTGCGTTTCACTGGAAATGTCGGTCACTTCGGGCACACTCAACTGCATTCGCGCGGCCAACTGATAGCTGGAAATACGGGCTGACAACTCGCTATCGTCGGCGAATTGCGCCAGGTGCCGCTGATTCAGACGCTGTAAGAGATCGCGGGTCGCTCGATCGGTCCTGCTTGGCGTACCAGCCGGTATGTTCAGATTGTTCAGCGGCTTGAGAGCGCTGAATTCCGTGCCCTGAAACGCTGCGGGCAGGAAGCCTGGCCCCCAGTTATTAACACTCGACTGGGGCGTGCCACGCGGATCGGAGATGGCCACATAGGCAGGCAAGTCTTCGTTTTCGGTGCCCAGCGCCCAAGTCGTCCAGGCGCCCATGCTGGGAAAGCCGTCAAGCGTAAAGCCGGTGGACATGTAATTCTCTCCGGGACCATGTGTGTTCGTCTTGCCCGTGAGCGAATGGATGAAACACATGTCGTCGGCTAACTCCGCCATATTCGGGAGCAAATCGGTAATCATCTTTCCCGATTCTCCACGCGGCCGGAATTGCCAAGGGCTCTTGGTGAGCATGCCCTGTTCGCCCTGAAAGGTCACCAGATTCTCTGCCCCCGGCATGGCTTGACCGTGAAGCTTCACCAAATCGGGCTTGTAATCAAAGGTATCGATCTGGCTGCAAGCGCCCACGCAGAAAATAACCAATATATTCTTGGCGGCTGGTGTATGGTGTGGACTTCTGGCCGCAAAGGGATGCCCGGCATCGATCTTTGGCCGTATGGGTGGCGGCGACTGAGCCACAGCGTTGGCTGGCTGCTGCATGCTCGCCAGAGCAATACTGCCTAGGCCTGCGCCCGTATCTCGCAAGAACTGTCGACGCGTCGATGTATGGTGCAGCATGGTTTATGCTCTCGGCTCAAAAACTGTTTCCAAGAGGAAGCGGACGCGGGAATGACTCTTTGAAGAAAGGGGTTAGCATCGTTCGATAAATAACTGTCCAATTTGTCGGACGATCATCACGGCTTGTCAAACGATCATCACGGCGGAGCGTGATGAGTACATTCATTCGATCATCACGGCGGAGCGTGATGAGTACATTCATTCGATCATCACGGCGGAGCGTGATGAGTACATTCATGATGCGACGGTCATGTATCGAACGATGCTTAGTAGCCGCCTTATTGAAACAGTTTTTAATTCAGGGGATGAATACGAATTCATTGCTGTTGAGCAGCGCACGGGTAAATTGCACCAAGCCAAATTCGCCGATGAATTGCTGGCAATCGTCCCGTTCCTCCGCGGTAGGCAGACGCTGATAACATAACTGCCAGGCGCGATCGATGCGTTGCTGCGTAGTCGAGGCTTCCGCCTGCAAACGCTGTGCAAAGAATTCAGCTTGCTGCACAACGAAGCCACTGTTCAGCAGATTGAGTGCTTGCAGGGGTGTCGTCGAACGACTGCGTTGGGGCACGACCATGCTGGCGTCTGGGCAGTCGAAGGCGCCAAAAACATGGTCCTTTTCTTGGCGAACCTTTGTCATGTAGATCATCCGCCGCCACTCCTGCGTTCCATAGTTCTGCTTGGGATGATAGTGACGCACATTTTCCATCTCGACCTCAAAGGCACTGAATCCCGGCCCACCAGATCGAAGATCCAGGGTTCCGGCGGTAGCCAAAATTGCATCACGGATGGCCTCTGCCTCCAGGCGTCGGGGCGGAAATCGCCACATGAGTCGCGAGGCCGCGTCCTGTTGGAGTGCTTGCGGATCCGGCAGACTGCTTTGCTGCCAGGTGTGCGAATGCAGGATCAAGCGATGCACGTGCTTGAGCGACCACCCCGAATCGATCAGCTCCAGGGCCAGCCAATCCAATAGTTCGGGATGCGTCGGGCGACTGCCGTTCTTGCCAAAATCGCTGGGCGTGCTGACAAGCCCCGTGCCAAAGTGGAATTGCCATAAACGATTGACGATGACGCGCGCGGTCAAAGGATTCTCAGGACTGGCGATCCAATTGGCCAACGCGGCGCGGCGTTCTTTTTCCGGCGCGTCGATGTCCAAACCCAAGGATGCAAAGGCTGCGGGGGCATTGGGGCCAACGCGTTCACGTGGGAATTCGGGTTCTCCGCGGTAGAGACGCCTTGTTTCTGGCGGTGGACCGAACGCACCAATCCAGGCGGATTTGCTGCTCAGCAACTGCCTCCGTTCAGCCTCCAACTGTTCCAAGGCTTGCAAGATGCCCAGCGCCCGCTGCTCGTCAACAGCGGAAAATCCAGCCAGTGCGACAGTTCTCAGTGCCAGCCTGGGGAATGGAATCGGCAGACGAGTAGGGCCGGCGATGGTCCGAAGACGATAGCGTCTCCCACCGCATGTCCTGATTCATGTATTCGATCTCGTATTCGATGGGTAATCGATCGGCAAACTCACCCGTGCGATCGCGGGCCCACTCGATGCGCTCGATGCGCGTGACTGCGGGTAATTCGATCTGCACCCAGCCCCCTCGCTCTTCCGCGGAAATCCAGCTCCGCGAATTGCCAAATTGCCCATCGTTGATGTGCTCCAATTTGTGCTTGGGATGTTGGAAATCACCCGATGAACTGGCCATGGCCCCTCGCTCTGCAGCAGCCACGTTTACACCACCGGCGTAGATTTGCAGTTCATCGATGCAAGGCGCTCCACCGTTGGTCGCCCGAATCGTAAACCTCACCAGCCGCGTTTGGCGAGGCGCAAAGATTTCGACGTTATGCGAGGGGTTGACCGGCTCTTGCCATCCAGCTTGATCTGCAAGCCGGGGAAAGAATTCCTGCAGAGACTCGCGCGTGTCGGATAGTCGCTGATCGAGTTCAGCCAATTTAATTTGCTGCACAGCACTCAAGGGCACGCTGCTCTCAGCGTGGGTAACTCCTGCAAACACCGCTTGCAGCGCGTAGTAGTCCTGCTGGCTAATCGGATCAAACTTGTGGTTGTGGCAACGCGCACAACCAGTCGTCAAACCCAAAAACGCGGTGCCGCATGTGTTGATCATGTCATCCAGCTCGTTTTGGCGCTGCATCAACTTCAGCTTCTTGTCCTGGCCTTGCACGATATCGTAGGGACCCGCCACCAGGAAACCCGTCCCCAGCGGCGCATCGAAGCTATCGCCCGCGAGCTGCTGACGCACGAATTGATCGTAGGCCTGGTCCTGGTTCAGGCAATCAATAATCCAGTCGCGATAGGGCCAGGCGTTGGGGCGCTCGCGATTGGTCTCGAAACCATTGGTTTCCCCAAAACGTACCAGGTCCAGCCACAAGCTGGCCAAGCGCTCGCCGTAGCGTGGGCTAGCCAGCACGCGCTCAACCAGATGCTCCCATGCCAAGGGATGATCGTCATTCTCAAATGCTTCGACCTCTGACGGTTGCGGGGGCAAACCCAGCATCACCAAGTGCAAGCGTCGGATCAGCACGCGTCGTTCCGCCCTCGGGGCGGGAGTCAATCCATGTCGACTCAGTTCATCCACAATGAATCCATCCAGGCTGGCAGGCCGTGGGGGACGTTCGATCGCTCGGAATGACCAATGCTCCAGCGGGATCGCTTCGGTGGCCGGACCGTAGGATGCCGGTGTTTCGGCACCCGAGGCAATCCAGTCTTCAATCTTGAGAATCTCTGCTGCACTCAGGGCTGGCGAATCCGGGGGCATTTCCAGGCCAGGCTCCTGATGCCTGAGCAGTCGCAATAGAAAGCTTGCCTGCGGATTTCCCGGAACAATGGCTGGTTCCCCCGAGTTACCGCCGCGCAGCATCGAGGCCAGGCGGTCCAGTCGCAACTCGCCGGCGTTTTCTCCCTCCGTATGACAGTCGAAACAATTCGCCTGCAGGATCGGCAAAATATCGCGTTCAAAATCGAGGGCTACTGCCGGGGCAACTGTCCAGACACACAGCAGCAGACTACAAACCCACAGCCCAGGGCCACCGCGGCTGTCACATTTCCAGCTCATTTGCTCCATGATCCCAGGCCCCTTGCCCAACAAAAATTCAAAGTCGCTCTCTTTTTCATGGAACCGGTCCGATGAATCCGTACCACATTGCAAGTCCCTCGTTCCCGGAGCCACTGCCGGCTGAGCCTCGGAACGAGCTGCATGCAACATCAAAAAGCGTATGCGAGGGACCCAAACCTTCCCTCGCGACGCCGTGGGTTGAGATCAATACCCGCGAGCCGCGGGTCTGCGTGCAAACGCCGCTCGCCCAGAGCATTATAAGCCAAGTGGGTGCCCGCGTTAAAGCATACGAGCGGTTCCCAAGGGGGCCCATGTACCCGCTGCAGCCGAATCTTGGTTGTAATCTTGCAACAAAGGGCTGCGGAAGATTGAGTACACCGCAACGATCTGCTACGCTAGAAGATCTCATCTAGCTTTCCTTATCTTCATGTTTATTCTGTCACCATTCCTGAGCCTCCTGTTTTCTGTTTTTCTCTTTCGGGGTTTTGTTGCGGCTCGCCCCTTCCATTCGGGTGATCGGGCTACCTGCCCAATACCCTGGCACCTGTTACGGATTTCGACGATGCGCCATGGATCTATTCGCCTGACGATTACGCTGCTGGGCTTGGCGTTCTGCTGTTTTTTTCCCTCGTTGCCGGCATGGGCGCAAAAGAAGAAACCCAAGCTGCCTTCCCAGAGTTTCAAAGGCTACGGCGGGCTGCCCGAGGCGGTTCGTAAGCCCCCGTCGAACCCCGCCCAGGTTGCGGAGGTTGACGCGGCACGAGTTGGCGAATGTCGGGTTGCGGCACGTAAGATAGACGAGTTGGTGGAAGCCAATCTGCTGAAAAATGGTCTCGATCCCAATCCTTTGGCGGATGACCATACCTTCGTTCGCCGGGTTTTCTTGGATGCGGTGGGTACCATCCCAACCTTGATCGAGACCAACGCTTACGTCAGCAGCCACGAGGCGGCCAAGCCAGAGAAACTAATTGACGCGTTGCTGAGCTCGCAGGGCTATCCGAGCCACATGTACAACTACTGGGCCTCGATTCTGAGGATCACCGATAGACCGGATGCCAATCTATTGGCCTACTCGTACCGCGATTACGTCCGCGAGCAGTTGCGAGTCAATCGTCCGTTTGATGCCTGGGTATACGAGATGCTCTGTGCCGAGGGCAAGATCTGGGATAACCCGGCCGTTGGTTATACCTTGCGTGACAATGGTATGCCCTTGGTTCATGTGGACAACACGGTGCGTGTTTTTCTGGGAATGCAAATCGGATGTGCCCAATGCCACGACCACCCGTTTGACGATTGGACCCAAAAGGACTTTTACCAATTGGCTGCTTACACCCACGGTACGCAAACCCGTGACGGAGGTGGTTCAGCAGCTTTTTCAAATGGCAATCCCGTCAACCGCTTGCGGGAAGAATTGAAAAAGTCAGATCCCGATGCGCGATTGAATGGTTCAGCCAACCTGCTGGTACAGGCCAACTTATTCCGCGTCTCCTTTGATGCGAGCCGAAAGCTAAAACTGCCACATGACTATCAATACGATAATGGCAAACCCAAACAGTTAGTTGAACCCAAGGTTCTGTTTGGTACGATTCCAGCTGAGGCACAGGGACTATCGCCTCGCGAGCAGTACGCAAAGTGGATGACCAGCCCCGAGAATCCGCTTTTCTGCAAGACCATTGCCAACCGCTTGTGGAAAAAGGTGATGGGGGTCGGCCTGATCGAACCGGTGGATGACCTCAAAGCTGATTCGGCATGCGAAAATCCCGAATTATTGGCGTACCTGACACAACTGATGATTGACCTGAAATTTGATCAAAAGGAATTTCTGCGCACGCTGATGTATAGCAAGACCTACCAGCGTAGGAGTAGTAATTTTGACCCATCACTGGCCGAATTTTATCATTTCCCCGGCCCGCGTTTGCGGCGAATGACAGCCGAGCAAATGTGGGACTCGGTGTTGACCATCGCCATTTACAATCCTTATCCATATTCGATGCCCGACAACAGCGACATGCAGGAGGTGGCCGAATTGGATCTATCCAAGGTGACTGTCCAACAGGCAGAATCGAGCGCTGCCCGCTTTGACGAAACGGTAGGCCCCACGGCCCGTAACCAACGCATGAGTGCGGCCGTCTATCGTGGACAGGTACTGGCTCGGGCCTCCGAATTGCCATCGCCATTGCCGGCAGATCATTTCATTCGACAATTTGGGCAGTGCGATCGAGAGACCATTGAGGGCGACAGTCTGGACCCAACGGTGCCACAGATATTGACCATGTTCAACGGCCCATTCACTCACATGATGCTCGAAGAGGGTTCGGTCATTTACGATTGTCTGACCAGGTCTGTGCATGCTCGAGACGCCATGGATGTCATGTTCTTGTCGATTCTGCAGCGACCACCGACCGCCAAAGATCGAGAGATTGCGATGCGTGAAATGAGTCGTGGCGACAAGGCGATGGGCTATGGCAACATGATCTGGGCGCTGATCAATACCCGCGAATTCATGTTCGTACAGTAAAGCTAGCCCGGAGAGCCTGTTATGCAAAAACTGGATCAATCGAACTGGAGACCCATGGCTGTCGAGACTGGGTTTGACAATCGACGCTCGTTCATGGCACATGCTGCCCGTTCGATGCTGGGCGTCAGTCTGGCCGGTGGTTGGGGTAGCCGGGCCCTGCAGCCCCTGGCCTGCGCCGCGGAGAACACTGCGGTAGCCGGAAAGGCCAAGAGCGTGATCTACCTGTACATGCAGGGTGCCATGAGCCACCTGGACAGCTTCGACCCCAAGCCTGGTACGCAGGGGCAAGGTGAAACGCAAGCTGCCCAGACGCGTGTGCCGGGTGTTGCCATTTCCGATAAGCTGCCCAAACTGGCTTATCTGATGAATGGCATTGCCTTGGTCCGTTCGATGACTACCGAGACGGAGCGCATGAGCAAGGCAGCTATATTTTGCGGACGAGCTACAAACCGCTGAATTCGATTCGACATCCCGGACTAGGTGCCTGGTCCAATCACGTGTTATCCAAGGCCAACCCGAGTTTGCCCGGCAATGTGCTGATCGGCTCGGTGGCCGGACACCCCGGTTCCGGATTCCTGCCGGCCTCAATCGCGCCAGTCCCTGTGGCCAATGCCGCCAGTGGGCTGCAGAATACGCAGACTCCCAAGTACCTGGGCGAAGATCAATTCAAGCGGCGGATGTCCCTGGCCAGTCAATTCGACTCAACCTTTAAGAACCTTTACGACAGTCAACTGATTGATGCCTACGACGAGACCTATCGCGAAGCGGTGCGGCTAATGGGCTCATCGGAGCTGAAAGCCTTCGATATCAAGGAAGAAAGGCAAGAGGTCCGGGATTACTATGGCAATAACCGTATTGGTCAGGCCTGTCTGCTGGCCCGCCGAATGGTCGAAAAGGGCGTGCGTTTCGTCGAGGTTGAACACGGAGGCTGGGACCACCACAACGACATCTTTAAGTCTGTTCCGAACATGCTCGGCGAGTTGGATAACGCTTTAAATGCGTTAATCCGCGATCTTGCGTCGAAACAAATGCTGGGTGAGGTACTGGTCGTGTTGGCCACGGAGTTCGGTAGAACACCCGAGATCAACGAGAACGCAGGCCGAGATCACCATCCCGGCGTATTTTCCGGACTGATGTGCGGCGCCGGTATCCAGGGTGGGCAGGTCTATGGACGATCTGACGAGACAGGGACGGCCGTAGCCGAGAATCCGGTTTATCCCGAGGACTTCAATGCCACCATTGCATCCGCTATGGGACTGCCCCTGGAACAAGAATTCTATGCGCCCAATGGCCGGCCCTTTCGCATCTGCAACAACGGCACGCCCATCAAAGCCCTGCTGACCTGATTGCTAGCAACCCCGCCTAGTGCAGCTTCGCAAATTGCAGTTTGCTTGCACGAGCTTTCTAGCTAGACTCCGGTCGCAAACACAGTTTGGGACGCACCTCGCCGGACGCCTGCCAAACGATTTCACTGGTCTTCGCAGCTAAGGATGGCTGAATGTACCGATGGCTTTTATGTTGGCGTTACCTGCGCACACGCTATATCGCCCTGGCGTCTGTGGTGAGCGTAACCCTGGGTGTGGCGACACTGATCATCGTCAACAGCGTGATGAATGGCTTCACCACCGAAATGCAGCAGAAGATGCATGGCATCCTCTCGGATGTGATTGTCGAAAGCCATAGCGCCTATGGACTTGGAAAACCACCAAGCCATCGAACAGAACATTCGCCGAATTGTGGGCGATGATCTCGAGGGACTGACGACCGTGGTTCATGTGCCAGCCATGGTGTCGATCAACCATCGCGGCGAGACCATCAATCGTCAGATTAACTTGATCGGTATTGATTCCGATACCTACACCAGTGTGAGTGACTTCAGCAAGTACCTGCTGCACCCCGAAAACCGGCAGCAGATCTCATTCCTGCTGCGTGAAACCGGCTACGGAGCTGACCGCGTTGGCTTTCCGGAATCCGGTTGGCAATACCGCCGACGGAAGATGGCATCGCAGAAACGTTACTTGGAATTGCAGCGGCAACTGGAAATCGAAACGCAACGCAATGAATTCCTCCGCGAGCAAATGGAGAACGTTGGGCAACAGGCGAGCCAAGACGCCAGCCGAGAGGCTAGCCAAGACGTTGGAAAGAACGCTGTGCAAGCGGAGCAGGCAGCCGCCGCGCTCGATTTGAGCCACCTGGCCGATGGCAGGCTGGAGCCAGCGGGCCCTGACGTGCCCACAGCAGAGTCTACGCAGCAGACAACTCCAGCCGAAAATGGCCTGGCATTTCCATCATCACCCTTTGGAAACGCAGACCAACCGGCCGTGGATGTGGCAAGTCCCACTTCGACTGGTGACTCAACCACGCGTCCAAAGTTTGATGCCGTAGCCATGCGTGAAGACCAGACAGCCAAGATCTTCGATCCTGAAAAGGAGCAACACGATGGAATCGTACTGGGCATCAGTATTGGCAGCACACGCTACCGCAATCAATTTGATGAGATAACCGACTATTACTACGTCCAGCCCGGGGACGACATCCAAGTCACTTTTCCGTCCTCGGGTACAACGCCCCGAGCGATCAACGAGCGCTTCACCGTCGTCGATTTCTACGAGAGCAAGATGAGCGAATACGACGCTACCTTTGCCTTCGTGCCGCTCGAGCGACTCCAGCACTTCCGAGGCATGCAAGACGCGGTCAGCTCTATCCAATTGCGATTGCGTGAAGGAGCGGACTTGGACGCCGTCCGCGATTCCCTCCGGGCCCAATTCCCGCTGGAAATGATGATCCAGGTCAATACCTGGCGGGATTTACAGGGCGCCTTGCTGGCCGCCGTGCAGATGGAAACAACCATCCTGAATATTCTCCTATTCCTGATCATCGCCGTGGCTGGCTTTGGCATCTTGGCGACCTTTTTCATGATCGTCGTCGAAAAGACGAAAGACATCGGCGTGCTCAAGTCCTTGGGTGCGGCGGGGCAGGGGTAGCTTCCATTTTCTTGGGATATGGCGTCCTGCTAGGTCTATTTGGTGCCGGTGTGGGTGCCATCGCCGGCCTGCTATTTGTCGCCAATATCAATTCAATCGCCGACATTTTGGAATCGCTGACCGGTCAAGAAGTCTTTGATCCCACCGTCTACTATTTCGACACCATTCCCACCATCGTCCATCCCCTGATGGTTTTCTGGGTAATTGTAGGGGCTGTGCTCATCGCCGTGATGGCCAGCGTTTTGCCCTCGATTCGCGCCGCACGCATGCATCCTGTGGAGGCACTTCGCTATGAGTAACGCACTGGACAACGGCTCGCGCCTGCGCCCCGCCGCAGATTCGCCGAACAGGGGACAGACCCCAATTTGCAGGAGACTGCCCCAGGGACACAGCCCAATCTGGCAGATGACGAGCCCGCGTCACTCAAACTGGCCAGCCCTTACGTGCTCGAAGCGCGGCAATTGGTCAAGGTCTACCGCAAGGGCAAGCATGAGGTGCCGGTGTTGAAGGGCTGCGACTTTGCGGCCGTTTCCGGGAAAATGACAGCAATCCTCGGTCAAAGCGGCTCGGGGAAAAGCACATTGTTGCACCTGTTGGGTACTCTCGACGCTCCCGACTCAGGCGAAATCTACTTTGACAACGAGCGCATCGACAATTTGCCACGCCGTCGCCGCGACCGCTTTCGCAACGCAAGACTGGGGATGATCTTCCAGTTCTACCACCTGCTTCCCGAGGTTTCGGCCTTGCAGAATGTGTTGATGCCATTGATGATTCAGCAGGGTTTTATGGGCTACCTGAAAAATCGCCAAGCCATTCTTGAACGGGCCGTAGGACTGTTGAAGCGCGTGGGACTGGAACATCGTATGCACCACAAACCTCGCGAAATGTCCGGTGGCGAAATGCAGCGTGCGGCCATTGCACGAGCCTTGGTGGCTTCCCCCGATTTGCTGTTGGCCGATGAGCCGACAGGAAATTTGGATCGACAGACGGGTCGCCAAATCCTGAGCCTGCTGCAAGAATTGAACCAGGAGCAGGGCTTGACCATCGTGATGGTCACCCACGATGAATCGATCGCAGGCAAGTGCGATGCCACCATCCACCTGGCCGATGGCAAAATCAAAGGCTAGTCCCCGCCTACGGCAGATTTTGCCTTGATCCTATTGCCCAACCGCCGTTTCGATGTTCTAAATGCGCTTTGGTACGCGCTCTGCCTCGCTTTCGAGAAGCGGCGTGACTGACTTACCGAAGGGCTTGCAGGGATGAAAAAGGCGGGCGCAAGTCGGATTGCGCGACGAAAGCGACGTTTTAGACATCGCTCGACCATTGGGACAATCCCCGGCACCATGCTGGTGCACGAGTCCAGTCAATCGTCGGCTATGCGAATCATCCACTTCGATAGTCAGACTTTCTCCGATGAGCAGTCCGAGTCTCTGGCAGCGCTGTCCAAGCTGATCGGAGGCCATGCCAACAGGCTGGGCAGTAGCAATGGGCAATCGGCCTCCAGCCGTGCAGCCAACAAGCCCTCGACGGAACCGACTCCAGCAACTCCAGCAACCGCCGGTGTGGTATGGATCAATATCGACGGCCTGAGCGATACGCGGCTGATCAAACATATTGGAGATCTGCTTGGCTTACACCCTCTGGCTCTGGAGGATGTTGTCAATGTACATCAGCGGGCCAAGGTCGAGATCTATGGGGAAACGCTGTTCTGCGTGGTGCGGATGCCGGTCCAATCCGAAAGCGGATTCCACACCGAGCAGGTGAGCCTGTTCCTGTGCGGCAATGTCGTGCTCAGTTTGCAAGAGAGCGCAGGCGACTGCCTTGATGCACTGCGACATCGCATTCGGCTGGGGCTCGGGCGTATTCGCACATCCGGTGCGGACTACCTGCTTTACGCCATCGTCGACGCGATTGTGGATGGCTATTTCACCTCGTTGCAAAACTACGGCGAAGCCTTGGATGCGTTGACGGCCTCCATTGGCGAAAGGGGGCATCATGACGTGCCGTTGCGATTGCACGAGATTCGCGAATGCCTGCTCGGAATGCGACGCGTTGTCCGCCAGCATCGTGATGCCTTTCAAATACTGCTCACAGAGCCACATGAGGTCATCGCTGCCGAAACTCGATTGTATTTCCGCGATTGCCTGGATCACATCAACCAGCTGCTCGATGCGGCCGATGCCGATCGCGAAACCTGCGCAGAACTCCGTGAACTGTACTTTGCCATGCTGGGGCAACGCAACAACGACGTGAT
Source organism: Pirellulaceae bacterium (assembly GCA_963707245.1). GTDB lineage: Bacteria > Planctomycetota > Planctomycetia > Pirellulales > Pirellulaceae > Aureliella. Next base: position 144,309 of record CAVPPY010000057.1, on the reverse strand, counting down.
GAAGGTACTGGCCGTCGTCTCGACCATCTTTATTCCGATGAGCTTTGTGGCCGGCGTCTACGGCATGAATTTTGACCGCTCTTCGCCCTACAACATGCCGGAATTAGGTTGGCGCTATGGATATCCTGCCGCACTGGGCGTCATGCTGTCGATGGCGTTTGGATTATTCCTCCTTTTAAAAAGAAAAGGCTGGCTATGACGGACCACCTGCCGGTCAACATGTTGAGACAACCCGATGCTTGGACCTGTGGTCCAACCTGCCTGCATGCAGTCTACCGGTACTATGGCTATCAGGTCGATTTGCAGTCGCTCATCGCACGTGTTCCCAAACTTGAAGGCGGTGGAACGCTGGCCGTGCTGTTGGGATGCGATGCACTTGATCATGGATTCCGAGCACGGATGTATACCTTTAACCTGACCGTATTCGATCCAACCTGGTTTGGAGAAAGAGTCGTCGACATTGCGGGGAAATTGCGCGAGCAAGCGGAGTACAAACGCGAGCACGCGCGTCTGCAAGTAGCGACACCGGCCTATCTGGAATTTCTGAAACGGGGCGGTGAGTGCCGCATGAGCGATTTGAGCCCCAAGCTAATTCGCAAGTACCTATCGCGGAATGTGCCGATCCTGACCGGCCTGAGCTCGACCTACCTTTACAGTGAATCTCGCGAAATCAATCCAACTCAAGAGCCGAGCGATGTGCGCGGCGAGCCACAAGGCCACTTTGTCGTTTTGCGCGGCTATGACCCACTAACCAAACGCGTCCGCGTCGCAGATCCCTATCACAAGAATCCGTGGAGCCAGAACTTGGACTATGAAGTCTCCATCGAACGCGCGATTACGGCCATCCTGCTGGGTGTTCTCACATTCGATGCTAATTTGCTGGTGATTCGACCAGCCACGGATGCCCATTCCGTCGTTCCCCAACCATCAACCGAGGATTGAAACTAAGTGCCTACCATTGTTGTAGCCAACAGCTCTAAAGACTGGCCATTTCAAATTCCCAATGTGCAGGTGGTCGATGCGCGTAGTTATTTGACCAAACCAGACTACAGCGAACTGAAGAACGTGCGCGTCTTTAACCTCTGTCGTTCTTATCGCTATCAAGCCACCGGTTACTACGTATCCTTGTTAGCCGAGGCCCGGGGGCATCGGCCGCTGCCTGCAGTGACCACCGTCCAGGACCTGAAATCCCAGTCAGTCGTCAAACTGGCCGGCAGCGATGTGGATGAATTGATGCAGAAAAGTCTGCATCGGATTGTCTCGGACCATTTTGAGCTGAGCATCTATTTCGGTCGCAACATGACCGAATCCTATCAGCGTCTGGCCACGCGATTGTTTAATCAATTCCAATCACCACTGCTGCGAGCACACTTTGTGCGGAATGATGGTGAATGGTCGCTGAAAAATGTGTGTACCATCTCCGCCAACGATGTGCCGGAAAAACATTGGCCCTTTGTGATTGAGTCAGCCACCAAATACTTCGAGGGCCAGGCGCCCAAGTCGAGCCGCAAGGCAAACTATCGTTTCGATTTGGCTATCCTCACCAATCCAGAAGAGAGGGATCCACCATCGGACGAGAAAGCGGTCGAGAGATTTGTCAAAGCTGGCAATGCGCTGGGCATGCGAACTCAGTTGATCGCCAAGGATGACTATGCGCGGCTGGCAGAATTCGATGCCCTATTCATTCGCGAAACAACCGCAGTGAACCACTACACCTATCGCTTCGCCCAGCGGGCTCACAGCGAGGGACTGGTGGTCATGGATGACCCGTTATCAATCGTCAAGTGCAGCAATAAGGTTTATCTGGCAGAACTCATGGCCCGGCACAAAATCCTGACGCCCAGAACGATGGTGGCACACAAGGATAACTGGAAAAATCTTCAAGAGCAGCTGGGCATTCCATTAGTGCTCAAGAAGCCCGACAGCGCTTTCTCCAAAGGCGTTATCAAGGTCTCCACCGCGGGTGAACTGGAGATGGCCATGAAGGAAATGCTGGCGGATTCGGACCTGGTGGTCGCCCAAGAATTCCTGCCTACCGAGTTTGACTGGCGAATTGGAATTATCGATCGACAGCCCTTGTTCGCCTGCAAGTACTTCATGGCGCCCAAGCATTGGCAGATCATCCAACAGGAAAGCCAAGACTCCGCCAAGCGATACGGAAGAGCAGAAACCATTCCAGTTGAAGTCGCACCACGCGGCGTCGTCCGCACCGCTCTGAAAGCCGCTAACTTGATCGGTGATGGTTTTTATGGTGTGGATCTGAAGGAACTCAATGGAAAATTCTACGTCATAGAAGTCAATGATAATCCCAACGTGGATCGTGGTGTCGAGGATGCCATCCTTCGAGACGAACTTTACTCGCGCGTGATGCGCGTCTTCCTCAAACGAATCGAAATGAAGAAAGCCCACGTGTATCAATCATGACGCAATCGCCTTTGAAGCTCTTTGATGCGTTTGGTATCGAGTTGGAGCTGATGATTGTCGATGCCGATACGCTGAACGTCTTACCGATTTGTGACCAATTGCTGCAGGCTGCCGCAGGCGAATTAACCGGCGAAGTTGAATTTGGTCCTATCAGCTGGAGCAACGAACTGGCCTTGCATGTGCTCGAGTTCAAAGTCACCCAACCGCTTGCGGATCTGACAACGGCCGCAGCCCTGTTTCAGGAAAACATTCTCCGTGCCAGTAAATTGCTGGAGAACTTTCATGCGCGGCTGATGCCTACCGCCATGCACCCGTGGATGAACCCGTCCACGGAAATGGTTCTTTGGCCCCATGATTACAGTCCCGTTTATGCCGCTTTTGACCGCATCTTTAACTGTTCCGGACACGGTTGGGCCAATCTGCAAAGCGCTCACTGGAATCTTCCCTTCCGGGGAGATGCCGAATTCGCCAGACTGCATTCGGCCATTCGCGTGATCCTGCCCTTGCTCCCGGCACTAACCGCCAGCTCACCCATTTACGACTCGATACCGCACGGCCAGCTGGATTGTCGGCTGGATGTCTACCGACAAAACTCAAGACGCATACCATCCATCGCCGGCCTGATCGTGCCCGAAGCGGTGTTTTCGTTCGCTGAATACGACCGCGAAATCTATCAACCCATGTACGCGGACATCGCGTCTCTGGACCCCGATGGCATCTTGCAACATGTGTGGCTCAACGCCCGCGGAGCGATTGCCCGATTTGATCGCGGAGCGATTGAAATTCGTGTGCTGGACGTCCAAGAGTGTCCCAGGCTGGATATTGCCCTGGGCAGCTTTATCGCCGTCGTACTCCAAGCCTTGGTGGAGGGTCGTTGGAGTTCGATGAACCAACAATCACAGCTGACCACAGAATCTCTGGCGGCCGTACTCCAGGATACGACCCGCGTCGGTTTGTATGCCAATGTACCGATGAACTTGGCAAACTTGCTCGGCTACCCCGGCGCACGCACCGTGGGCGAATTGTGGGGCCTGCTGCTGGAGGAACTGTCCACTCAGCCGCTGCTACAGCAGTCGGCCACCGAGGACGTCGCTCGCGTCCTGGAACAAGGCAATCTTGCCGAGCGCATCCTGCGTGCGCTAGCGGCCGACTACTCGCGAGGCAGTCTAACTCGCGTCTACCGACGGCTGGCAGACTGTCTGCTCGAAGGTGCCTTCTTCGATCCGCAAGCCTGCTAATCACAAACAGTCCGCCGAGAACATCAACTAGCTAGGGCTTTAACACCAATTTGCCCGATAGGCTACTCTTCTTTCCCAACGTATGCTCCTCCTGTAGTTGATGCGCCTGGGCTGCAGCACTCAGGGGCAGCACGCGATCAATAACCGCGCGCAACTGTTGCGATGCAAACCAATGGTTGAGATCCTTGGCGCAGCCGCGTTGAGTTTCGGCGTCGGACTGGAACATGGCAAAGCCATGCAGGGCGCAACCCTTGACATAGAAAGGCCCCACCGGGAACTCGGGGCGCACCTCGCGACCCGCCATCAATACCATCCTACCCCTGGGTGCTAATGCACTCACAGCAAAATCAAAATTGGGCTCGCGCAGCGTCTCCCAAAATACATCGACCCCTTGCGGAGCATGCACTGCCAATTGCTCGGGAACATCCTCTTGGGTGTAGTCGATGACATGATCGGCGCCCAACTGACGGCAGAGTGCCGCTTTCTTGGCTCCACCGGCGGTAGCAATGACCGTTGCCCCTATCGCCTTGGCAATCTGCAAAACCATCGAGCCCACACCACCAGCACCGCCGCGAACGAAAATAATTTCTCCACCTCGCAATTGAGCTCGCCCCAACAGTCCCAAATGGGCGGTGATGCCAACCAGGGCCGAGGCAGCCATATCCTCGTCACGCACTCCAGTCGGAGTCGGATACAACCACTTCTCGTCAACGGCGCACAGTTCGGAAAAACTTCCCTGACGTCCCATAAGCCCTTGATTGCTGCCCCACACGCGATCACCCACCTTCAAGTGCTTAACACCAACGCCAACCGCGACGACCGTCCCCGCCAGATCGCAGCCAATGACGAAGGGCTTGGGCAATTCCCAGTAGTTCGCGCCATTGCGAATGTAAGTGTCGATGGGGTTGACCGAAACGGCGGACACGCGGACCAAGACTTGCCCATCAGTGGGTTGTGGGTCCGGCAATTCTCCAAACTGGATGGCACTTGGCGGGCCCGGCTGCTCAATAAATGCGGCTTTCATCTGATGTTTCGCTTTCTAAGGTGGCACAGGAGCGTTGTGGAGGAATGCGATGGGTAGGGCGGCTCTCGCAGAGTCAGAGCCCGACGCCGCAACAGCAAGGCATCTGACCATGCCCGCGATCAATGTCGCTAAAACGCAATGCACGGCCCCAGGATATCGGGAAAAAGGTCGCTCACAGGGAAATTTTGGCAAACGCCAACAGCGGTGACCAAAGGTGTCCGCACTGGCTCGAAACTGGTTGGCAAGTCGAAGAGCACTGCTCTCGCGACCGTCCTTCCCCAATTTCGAATCCAAAATCCGGAGTGGCAACAGCCTAAACCTACCATGTCCGCTGCCATAATCGAATCACCCCTGCAAACTCCAACACAACTGTGCTTTGTCTGGTCCGAAGTGGACGAATCGCCCGCCGCCGGCAGCCAGGAAACGGCCGGTTTTTCGGGCCTAGGCCAGGGGAGCCCTGTCCGCTCCCGTCGCCCCGATCGCTTGCAGCCGCCCACCCCTTCTGCATGGCCGATTGGCAGTCAGCGATGTGGCCAGGTCCGCATGGGGGAAGTCATGATCAAATTGCTCAAACGCTACGGCATCACCGATCTGGAAATTGAGCATGGATTGGCCGAATATGCCGCCAAAAACGCGGCCTCGTTGGCCTCATGAGCTATGTACGCAATCGGAGGTAGCCGCTATCATTTGCAGTCGCTTGAGCCTCGTTACGATGCTCATTCCGTCATGCAATTCGCTATCTGGCTGTGGACCATCCACGGCGGACACTGGAGGGTAAGCGAATGGCTAGCGGCTTCATTGGAAATGAAGTGCCCCGTAAGGGGTTGCGGGTTCGAGTCCCGTGCCCTCCGCTCCAAGGGTATCTGCATACCCTGAAATTAAACGCCGCAAGTCCCGACTTCTGTCGACTTGCGGCGTTTTTTTACCTCGATACCCTTTTAGGAACTATAAAAGTCTACCTCTGCAAGGCAACAAGTACCCGCGTTTAAATGAGTTACCGGATTCAAAATCAGCCGCAGTGCGTTAGAGAGCGTCCCGCTTTGATTACTCAGTTTTTGCACGTATTACGAGCAGGTAGAGTGTCAATGTGTTCTGAGCCACAACCATCAAGCCAGTCTCTGCGGTTGCCCGTGATAATCCGCGTCCGTGCAGCTCCCTACCACCCCGGTGCTTTTTGCTATCGCCATAGCGTCGCTCGATCCTCATCTTGCGATTCCGACCGCTCTCTACGCCACCTTCACCGGCCATTTTCTGTTTTTGCTCGACAATCACCGATTGTTTCTCCAAACGTCGGACCGTGCGACGCTGCGAGCCAGTTGCCAGACATCGGGCCGCAAGTTCGCAGCCTGCACAATGTTCTTCCTCCTGTTCAAAACGGAGCTCGATAACATATCGATCATCGGCGCGAGGATCTTTGCTGCGACTGACACGGCGCATCGTGTGACCGGCTGGGCAACTCAGTGAACCGGTAGGTTCATCCCACGGAAATTCGTCCGCTGATATTTGAATTTCTCCACTGGCGGTCGGGCGTCCCTTGCTTCCTTTTCGCTCTGGCACCGGTGCGAACAAATCCACGCCCAGCTCAACACAGTCGGTAATTTCTAGTAGCGAGCAGTAGCCGCTGTCAGCATGAACCTTTTTCAATCGTCCGCCGATAATCAACTGCGTCTTGTTGATCATCGGGATCAAGGTGCCTGTGTCGTTCTTCTTGCGAAACACTTCATACGACAAAATCACATCACTTCCGAAGTCGCACATGTACTGAACGTTGTACAGCTTGCGGGAACGGACGCTAACGCTGTTGATTTCGTCGTTTAGCCCGCAGCCAACGGCGGGTCCCCTGGTTTCGCCTACGGCTGCGGGTTAACCAACGCATAGGCATCCACCACTAAATCAACAGCCGGCTAACGCGTTGCGGCTGATTCGCTAATTTATTTTCGCGCGAGTCCTAAAGATGCACAGCCACTATATTCGGGGAACATAGCGTGCGCGAATTAACGAACCGACCACCAAGAGCCTTAGACCCCCGTCTGTTCGCTTGGCTGCTATACGGATTGTTGATCATGGGAAATCCCTGCATGGCGGAGGAGCGGCAATTAAAGCTCCGCTACCTGGCTTTGGGCGATAGCTACACCATCGGGGAGGGCGTCGAGGAAAAGCAGCGTTGGCCAATGCAATTGGTACGCCACCTGGAGAGCGAAGGCATCTCCATGGCGGAGCCACGGATCATCGCCAAGTCGGGCTGGACAACCGATGAGTTGCAGCTGGCGATTGATGAATCCAAGCCGGAGTCTAATTACGACCTAGTCACCTTGTTGATCGGCGTCAACAATCAGTACCGGGGACGCGATGTAGAATCCTATCGGAAGGAAATGAAAAGCCTGGTCGAACAAGCCATTGACTTCGCGGGTGGTCGAGCCGAGCGTGTGATCGTGGTATCGATCCCAGACTATGGGGTTACGCCCTTTATCGCAGCCAAGCCGGATCGCCGGCCTCGACAGATTGCCGAGCAGCTGGACCAGTACAACTCGGTTGGCAAGAAACTGGCGGAGAGATTGAACACCCAGTGGGTCGACATCACACCGCTCTCACGGGCCAAGGGCATGCAGCCACAGATGCTGGTCGACGATGCTTTGCACCCAAGCGGTGAGATGTATGCCGAATGGACACAACTCATCCTGCCAATCGCCAAGCGAAGCCTGACTTCCGCCGAAACGGACCACAAGCCGGACTGAAAGCCGAACTGAAACTAGAGGACCCCATAAACACGCCTGTCCGTGGTCATCGCAACCCATTGCATAGATCTAAAATTTGCAATTTTTCAAGACCGACGCGAAGTTGGGAAGTTGCGCTGGTTTCAAAACCCGACGCAAAGCTGGGCTGTCCAACCGGGGCAGGCGATGCAAGCAAGGGAATTCAGGTTACACAAGTTTCTGGCAGCGAAATGGTTTCGTATTCACGCGTCTTGACGGTCTGCGCAATGGCCTGCAGACTGCGGTCGACCTCGTCAGCCGTTGTATAGAGAGGGGCAATCCCAAGTCTCAGATTATCGGGTTCGCGAAAATCCGGAATGACCCGGTGCCGACGAATCAGGTTTTCGGTGATTCGCCGCGCACTGGGATGCCCGATGGAAACATGCGATCCGCGTTGCTCAGCAGCAGGTGGACTGCGGAGTTCAAAGCCCAAGGGTACTAACTCGGCTTGAACTCCTGAGACGAGCCGAGTTGTCAGTTCAATCGATCTTTTTCGCAGCGCATCTATCCCTACGCTCAACACCAGGTCGATGCCAGCCTCGATGGCGGCCAAGCTGAGAATTGGCGGAGTGCCGGTCAAGAATCGCTGAATGCCGTTGGCCGCGGTATAACTGGGATCGAATTGGAAAGGCGCCTGATGCGAAAACCAGCCAGCGATGGGATTGATTAGCTGCGACTGCAACCCGCGACGGCAGTAGAGAAATGCGGGTGCTCCGGGACCTCCGCACAGGTATTTGTACGTACAGCCCACAGCCAGATCTACGTCCGCCCCGCGCAGATCGATGGGTACGGCACCTACCGAATGACTCAGGTCCCACAGCACGAGCGCTCCCGCCCGGTGGGCTGCTGCGGTAATGCTGTGCATGTCGTGCAACTGCCCACTCTTGAATGCCACATGGCTTAGGCATACCAAGGCTGTCCGCTTGTCGATTTGATCGATGATCTGTTCCGTCTCTATCATCATCTGGTCAGGCTGCCCAATAATTTGCATTCTTTGCTTAGCGCCAGCAGCCTGCAGGGCAGAATCCAATATATACAGATCCGATGGGAAATTACCCGAGTCGGTGAGCACAGTCTCTCGATCAGACTGCAGGCGTAGCGCGGCGGTGGCTAGCTTGTAGAGATTTACGCTTGTCGAATCAGCCACAATGGCTTCGTCCTCATGTCCACCCAGTAGTTCAGCGAGCTTGCTACCCAATCGTCTGGGCAAATGGATCCAATCTGCGTTCCAGCCCGCGATGAGCTGTTTGCCCCATCCTTGGTGAACAACTTGGGCAACCCGAGCGGCTGCCGCATGCGGCAATCGACCCAGACTATTTCCATCCAAGTAGCATAGTTGCGGGTCATCAATAACAAATGCGCTGTGCAATTCCGCTGCTGCGTGTGACGCATCAATTACCAAAGGGAGCTTAGCTCGGTTATTTTCTAGTGCCATTTCCGCATTCTTAGCTCTCGGAATCAGTTTGTCGAGCAGACCGAAACCAGGTCTCCATGGAATGCTTCTCCTTCGATGGCTTTCATGGGCTGCTCTCTTCATTAGCCGCACGGCGTTAGCTGCGGTTCTACTACGTTGAATCTAACAGCAGGATAATCGCTGACCTAACGCTCGTTCCACCAGGGACCATCCGGTTTCTGGTGGCAATTTCGCGGTGGGTAATTGGTCAGACTGAGCTGCTGTAGGAAAGCGAGGTGGGTAAGTGCAACAACGCCTGCGAAAACCGTGGGCTAACGCCCAGCGGCTGATGCGCTGACATGCAAATGCGCTGACGGGTTGATGCGCTGACATGTTAACGCTCAGCGGTTGATGCGCTGACGGGCTAACGCCTGCCGGTCAATTTGGATGGAGCCCAAATTCAAAGTCGGACGAAGCAGCAATCAACGTTCCATTCAAGCCTGCCCCTCTGGTGCTGGCTCGTAGCGATAGCCCACGCCGTGGATGGTTTGAATGATGCGTGGATGTTTGGGATCGATTTCGATGCGTTTTCGCAGTTGGGAAATATGCTGATCCAGCGTGCGACTGCTGGGTAAGTAGTCCTGGTTCCAGGCGACGTTCATGAGTGCATTGCGATCAACAACATGTCCAGCGTGCCGAAACAACACGGCCAGGATCTTCACCTCGCGGAGGCTGAGATCGATGGCTTGTGTGGCCCGATGGGCTCGGAGCTGTTTGGGATGCACCGTCAAGTCATGCATGGAAAAGGGAGCCGCGGGCAGGGCGTCGGGCGTGGCAGGCGCGTAGTCGAGTAGGCAGCGGCGGGCAACAGCTCGAATGCGAGCCACCACCTCCTTGACCCCAAAGGGTTTGACAATGTAATCATCGCCCCCCAATTCCAAGCCGACGACTTTATCGACTTCCTCTCCCTTGGCAGTGATGAAGATCAGGGGTACGTGCTGATCCAACCCGCGAATACGTCGACACAATTCAAAGCCATTGAGACCAGGCATCATCACATCCAGGCAGACAAAATGGGGACGATGCTTCTGGAACAAGTCCCAGGCCTGCAGGCCGTCAGCCGCCAGGATGGCGCTTAAGCCCTCACCCTCGAGAACTTCGCCCAGCCCATGGCGGGTCAGCCGATCATCTTCCGCCACCAAAACTTTCATGTGCATTTTATTCAAATCCTCGTTTGGGGCATCAATCAGTCGACGACTCTGCTGCCACAGGAGCATGCAGCCGACAATGAAAAACTGCCCCAATAGGACTGGGCAACAATCGGCAATCGCCTCCGTGTTTTCTGGCCAGCGTGCGGGCAATGGTCAAGCCGATGCCGGTACCGGCTGGAGCGTCAAGTCGGTCGCTTGCGCGCACAAAAGGCAAGAACACTTTGTCTTTCATCTTCGCCGCTACGCCTGGTCCTTCATCGCGGACCCAGATGTCGACGTGTTCGAGAGCCTGTTGGGTCTCAACCTCCAATCGCTTGCCGCTGGCCGCGTATTTCTCAGCATTACTTATCAGATTCACCAGGATCTGCTCGACCACATCGGGATCGACACACCGCACATTACCAGCGGACAATTTTTGGGAAACCGTTAAACCCACGGCATGCAACCGGGGCTCAAAAGCGGTCAACACGTCGCGAACGATGTCATCGACCACGGCAGCCCGGATTCTGAGATCGCTGGGATGCGACTCATCTCGGGCATATTGCAAGACATTGCTGATCAAACGACCAAGCCGCTGGCTTTCACTTTGGATGACAGCCATGCGTTGCCGATTGGGTGCGTCTTCATCGGACTCGGAATCCAGGGAATCGGAGACTAGATCTGCATACAAGCAAATATTCGTTAGCGGCGTGCGCAATTCATGCGATACCTGATTCACAAAGGAAACCCGTCTGCGCAGCAAGTCGCAGCTGACGGCTGAAGACTGCTGGTTGCCAGAATGCCGCTCAGCACAAGGGCCAGGGAGACGCCCGCCACGGCCAGCCACAATGGCAGCACGGCATTTTCACCAGCCAACGCTTGCCGGAATGTATCCGCCGCATAAATGCGCAGCCGCCAACCTTCCAAGGGCTGGCTGACAGATATGACCGCATCCGCGGGACGCTGCGAAACTTCGCTCCACAGCTCACTAGGCAAATCGCCCCACTGGTAGATGACATTGCCTTCGACATCAATCAACTGCTGTAGGGCTTCCGTCCGAGTGGCTTTTGCCTCGCTTAGCCGACTCGAGGCTTGCCTTCCGGTATCCGGCAGGGCGGCAACGATGTCGGCCATCCAACGACCTCGGGGAATGGTGACCAGAGCGCGACGCTCGTTACCCTGCTTCCACCAAAAACCCAGCACCATGCCACGCCGATGGTACCAGGTAATCCAACCAAATGGATCCAGGTAGTTCGCTGACTGCGGCCTGGGTTCGTCAGCGGACTGTTGAATGTCAGCGGACTGTTGAATGTCAGCGGACTGCCGCGCCGCCGGCCGTGGATCCGCCATTTCTTTGAGCATTTGCTGCGCCTCGGCGATCAAAGCCTGGCGGTCAGCGTTGGCGTTTGAAAAATCGGTAGGAAAAACCAATCGCGAATTGGAATCGACGACTACCAGCGAACCCACCAGCGGCGAACGGGTGAGCCCTACGCAGCTGCTGGGATCATGCAGATCGCACAACTGCATTTGACGTTGCAAATCGATGGAATAGGCGCGGAACAACTCGCCCAATCGCATCGTCGAAAGGCAGCAAGCGCTCGCCCAGGAATTCGGCCACGCGCTGCTGGGCGCTCTGCCTCCGCTGTGACAACCAAAACTGGGAAAGCACCGCGATCGTCAGGATGGCGACGATGAGAGTAGACCATAATGCAATCAGGGAGCGCGTCATGCAGCCTCTATTCGGTTGTTGACGAACGGTCGATAAACTCCGTGGTGAATACGTCTTCAGCCCGGACGCGACTGGGATCGATCAAACCGAGTTTTTGCAAACTGCTCCGTCAATCCAGTCCACCGCACGAGGCTCATGGCACCCAGATCCTCCACCGACAAGCCCTCTGGCATGCACAATTCGCGCAGTTGTTCGGCACCGAACTCGAGGGCCGGCATGGTCATGCCCTCTGGATTCTCCGCCAAAATCTGCTGATTGGCTGACTCGGGCGATGCAAAGTACGCCTGCCAGCCCTCGCGACTGGCAACAACCATTCTGCCAACGAGATCTCGATTATCCTGAATGGTCTTTTCGGTGGCGATCAAACAGGAGGCATAAGGATTAAAGCCAATGTCCGAGAGCATCAGCTTGCGGACTTGGATTCCCTGCTGCTCAGCCAACAGCGGCTCGCTGAAGGAATAGGCTTGGATGGCCGTCTTGGGATCCGTTACCAGGCTCACTACGGATCCGTTGTAGGGCACCAATTGAACGCCCTCGAGCAGACCTTCGCTCTTCATAAAATCCAGGAAGGGTCGGCCCACATTGGCTTGCAGGGTCATGCCTGCCAGGCCCCGCAAGTCCTTTACGCCCGATTCTTCGCGTACCAGAATGCACCGCGGAGTATTCTGAATCGGTGCCATCAAGGCAACCAGGGAAGCTTCCTGCTGGCGAAAGAGCAACACGTCATCCGCATTGGCAATGGCAAACTGCACCCTTCCGGCTAACAGTTCTTGAGCAACGGGCGCGTTGGGACCTCCCGGACGGATCTCAACATCCAGTCCATAGCGCCGATAGATGCCATTTGCTTTGGCCGTGTAGAAGCCGCCATGCTCTGCCTCGGGATACCAATTCAGCATGAGTACGACGCGATCCAAGTCCTCGGGAGTCTTCTCCGAGGTGGGCGCACGCTTTGACGCACAGCCCATCAAACTCAGCACACATCCCATCAACAGGCAGCATGGAATGCAGCCCAAACATACAGCTCGCATCAACAAGTCTCTCTATAGCGGAAGGCGAAGTAAGGATCGTTGGGTAAATTGCTTTCCAATTTTCTCGGCGATCATCACGACGGAGCGTGATGACTACAGTCAAGATGCGACAATTATTTACCGAACGATGCCAAGATGATATTTCCGTGCTTCACTCGTTTTCAAAGCCACTGCCAGCGGTCCATCGCTTGAGTAGCGTGAGGGCAATTAAGTTCACCAAGCTTAACATAGCCAAGCCCAGAAGTGTGCTAACGAAGACCACTGCCAGCGAGGCATCGGTTCGTGCTAGCCGCTGCCAACTGGTCATCAATGTCCCCAGCCCCACAAAACCCTTGGCTTGCGTTCCCACAAAGAACTCTCCCACGATGGCCCCGATAACAGCCAGACCTGCGCTAATGCGCGTGCCCAGTACCAAGTGACCAATGGCAAATGGAATCCGCAGTTTCACCAACGTCTGGTAACGCGAGGCGCAATTCAAACGAAATAAATCCTTCAGGTTTTCATCAACTGAAATGAGCCCAGCAGTGACGTTGGACACGATGGGGAACAAACTGATGATGCATGCCACGATGACCACGGTCTTAAATCCGTAGCCAAACCAAGTGATCAACAAGGGCGTGATCGCAACGATGGGAACGGTTTGAAGAAAGATCACATAGGGATAGCAAGCGGCACGGATCCAGCGGGATTGGCTGAAAATGATCGCCAAGATCGATCCGAAAAAAATGCTGAATAGCAAGCCCAGCAGCGAAGCGGCGCCGGTGACCAGAAAGCCCTGCAGCAATTTGCTCCGCTCGAGCCAGGCGGCTTGGGCCACGCGGACGGGCGAGGGAAGAAAAATCGGTTGCAGATCTCGGAGGCTGACGATCGCTTGCCACAGCAGCGCGAAGGCGAGGAACACGGCGATGGCCAGCAGCATTCTGGTTGGCAAACTTTCTTGTTTCACTGCTCAGCCACCTCGGCCAGGGCTTCGCTAATCGCCGCATACTGCTCGGCGAAAACCAGGCTGCTGCACTTCACAGTCCTTCGGGGCCAAGGCAAGCGATTCTCAAGAGTTCGAGCAAGCCGGCCTCCGCCAAACACGGCTACACGATGGCTGAGGGTGACCGCCTCGGCAATATTATGGGTTACAAACAGAATTGTGGGCCAGCCGGCGCTCCCAAATCTCCAGGATCAGATCGTTCAGCCTCGTGCGAAGAATGTCATCCAGCGCTGCAAAGGGCTCGTCGAGCAAGAGGATGCTAGGGTTCGATCACCAGCGCACGTGCAATACTGGTTCGCATCCGCATTCCTCCCGATAATTCGCGCGGGAACTTCTGCCAGCTCTCCTCCGCTAGCCCAACCGCCTGCAGCGCTTCAGCGATGCGCTGCATAACTTCCGTCGAGTTGCCAGCTGCTCCAACGGCCCCGTGTTGGCCAGCCAACTCCCAGGGCAGTCGCACATTTTCAAACACCGTTCGCCAGGGCAAAAGTGTTGCATCCTGGAAAACATAAGCCAGGTGCGACATTCTGCGAGACTTCCCCATCCGCTTCGAACACGATCTGACCCGACGATATAGGAAGCAACTGGGCGATCGCCCGCAGCAGCGTACTTTTACCACAACCCGAAGCACCGACCAGCGCGAGGATCTCGCCTGGAGAAATCTCGGCATTCAATTCATTGAGAATAGGCGACCCAGGCCGATATTCAACGCGCAAGTCCCGAATGGAAATGCCGGCCGAAACAGCCTGATGGGCAGTTGCAACTGTAGATGTCATGCCGGAATTCAAATTTGGGATACCCGCCTCACTTCGGCTAATTGGCGCTCACTTCGTCGGCACAACGTCGGCAGGATCTTGGGCCTCGACAACGTCTGGAGTTCCAAATTGTAGCACAGCTGTCGAGCCCTTTTTCGAAACGTCAAAAACTTGGGCATGCACTTCGATGTGGCCATCAAGTAGTGCCTGCAATCGCTGGGCATCCGCCAATATCTGCTGAATCCGCTCAGCCAGTTTCTCTTGAGCCTCGAACTCCTTACGCTGGGCCGCAACGGTCGTTCGCATAAGGGATGGCAAGCCGCTGGTGCCGCCAAGCATCCTCAGCCGCTCGGTTTGGGTCTTTAAGTCTTGGCGAAGCCGGCGCAGATGGTCGTGCATTGAATCCAGGTCAGCCGCACCCAAGGGAAAGGCGATCTGCGGCAGGTCTTCTGCTACCGCGGCAATCCTCCAACGCAGCCCGGCGCTGCGGTTGTTGAGCAAACTGGCAAGTACCACCACGCGGGTGAAGGGCGGCTGCATGGCTTCCTCTTCAATCACCCAGCCCACAGCATCGCGACTCGCCACCCGCTGATTCCCGTCAGGTTGCACTCGGCAGCCCTCGACGCCAGCCAGTCGGATGCTCCATTCGGGTTGTCGAATGCGCGCATCGACGGCAGTCGGCAATCGATGCAGTTGCAACATCGGCGAGGTGCCGATCATCAAGGGCTTTTCCTTACCAAGCTGGCTATCTGACTCGGCAACCTCACGCTGCTGCGGTTGGGCTTCCGCAGCCCGGGAAACTCGCTCCAGCTCGCCGAGCACATCGATGCCTCGCGTGGTGGTATCGGGCGATGAATCGCTCACGCTGGCCGCGCCGGCTTCGGCTGGCTGCAATGGCTCCGCCTTGGAAGTCGTGGAATCTTGCTCAGCTTGAGATAGCACGCGATTGGTGCCAACAGGCCCAGCCGAATGTGCCCAGTGCGGGAACCCCCAGTTCCAGCAATGGCCGGTCGGATGGTTCCGATCCGCCGTGGGTTTCCAGGCGCTGAAGGATCCCAAGACTCCGCCAGCGTACTCAGTTCGGCGACCGCGATGGGTTGATTGGCGTCTGCAGTACTGCCATCGTCAAGATCGGAGTCGTGAGGGATATCGCGGGCTGCCTGAGGTATCACGTTTGGAGTTGACGCAAATCGCTCCGCATCCTCGCCGGGCCAAAATAGTGAACCCACTGTCAGTGCCAGCCCCAGCCCAATAGCCGCCACACCTCCGAGCCAAACGCCGCGCCAAACTGCCGCTGTAGCCGGTTTGCGTTTAATCGACTTGTGGCCGTTGTCTGCCTTGGTCCGAAGACCAGGTAGTTCCTGCCGACTCGGTTGCTCCATTTGATCTTGTTCCGCCGGACCGCCTTGTTTGGTCAGAACAGGCTCTTCGGTCTGCGGGGGCTGTCCAGGAAACACCTGCTGTTCGGGCTGGCAGGAAGTGGCCAGCGGCTGCGGGCTGGACGCATGCCCGCCCTCCATTCGCTGTGGCATCGCTAGCCTGGCTGACCCTGCCGGCTGAATCACTTCGCGAGTCCTTTGTTCGAGGCGGTAGAGCAGATCTTCGGCAGTGGTGGGGCTGCTCTCGCATGCGGCGAGCGCATTGGAGGAATCAGAACAGCTCCAGCTCAGCAGCTCGTCGATCAAATCCAAGACGCGTGGCTCAGCTGCTGCTGCCGCCGCTGGGTAGCCAGGGCTCGCGCGAAGTTCGGCGGCGTCGGGCGCATTGAGGAGCAACTCGCCGGATTCCAAAACTTCCAGTTGCCACCAATCCAATTTGTAGTGCAGATTGCCGTCGACCAACTCATGAAGTTGCCACGCCCAATCCAAGCAGACATCTGGCGGAGGAGGACCCAAGGAATCCATCAATCGTTGGGGCGAGGGCATGGCGGGCAAAGCTCCAGCATGGCAAGGCCGATCGGCATGAAGTCTTGTCAGGATAGCAGCCTCTCGTGCCCACGTATAGCAAATGGGCCGCAAAGGCGGCGAGGCAGCCAAATGTGTTTCCCATGAAGGCCTAAGTTGTTCCCAGTGTTCGAGTTGCGTTGAATTAGCCGCCTCCGTCAGCACTATCAGCGAGAAGTCATCAACACATTTTCCACGAACTGGGCAGTGCGCTACAAGATTCTTTGCTAGGATGCCCGATGGACAGATAGTCTGGCAGTCCAAGGACTTTCGACGATTCGAGACGCCAGCCCGCGCGAAATTTGTGGCCCAGATGCGATTCAGTTTGACACCCATGCTAGCAAACCTACAATCGGCCCTCGCCAGCGACGAGAACGGGATCGCACCGCCGCATTCGTGCAGCGATGGCTTTGAAGTTTGTCGGAAAGTGAGTGGCCTTTCTTTTCAACTTTCGAACTTCAAATTGGAGCGTGGCAAGGTTTGCCACGAGCGTCAAAGAACCCAAGTTGTGCAGGATATGCACAGCGTTTTGACCGATAGGAGTGCGCACCGAGCATGGCACACGATGTGAACCAATGCAAAACGGAAGTTGCAGCTCAAGTGCAATCTGCTCTGGTCAGCAAGATCGGTTCAGAGCGCTACGATCTATGGATAGCAGATAACACCCAGTGGTGCTGGCAGGACGGCGTTCTGACGCTCAAGTTTGATTCCGAATTTTCTTGCCAGCTCGCCAAAAAGATGTTGACCGCCGAACTGGCCGAAACGTTGACCAGCATGGAATCGGCGGATGCACAAGTTGCCTTTGAGGTTTGCAGCCATCTAGCCGGTCAGCGGCAGAGTCAGGCAGCGGCTCTCCCGCGGCGAGCAACGCGGCCTATCGAAGATTCCGTGCTTCCATCTGAAACGCCTGTGAATGTTCCCAGCCACCAAGCCGGCGAATCTCTGGAGACCGATTTGTGGAACCAGTACATCCCCGGCCAAGCAAATCAATTGGCCTGGACCGCGGCTGGGCTGGTGGTCTCTGAACCCGGCCGTCTGAGCCCGGTATTGTTGCATGGTCCGGCGGGTAGCGGCAAATCGCTGTTGGTCGCGGCAGTCGCGCAACGTCTGCGGACGGCACGCCGACTGCGGCGCGTGGTCCACATGACCAGCGAGCAGTTTACGAATGATTTTACCGAAGGGCTGCGCGGCGACGGGATGCGCAACGGTGGCCTGCCCTTGTTCCGTCGCAAGTATCGTGACGTTGATGCGTTGATACTGGAGGACTTGCAATTCCTGGTGGGCAAGAAATCCACGCTCACGGAAGTCAAGCATACGATCGACAACTTGCTGCGTACCGGCAAGCAGGTTTTGTTAACGGCGGATCGCCCGCTGGCCGAGTTGAGTTCACTGGGAGGCGAATTGACCGGGCGGCTTCGCGGAGGCTTGAATGCGCCTCTTTATCCGCTGGATCAGGAGATACGCCAACGTTTGCTCAGCCGGCACCTACAGCAGGCCGGGCTAGATGTCGATCAGCAGCTGGTGATCGAATTGGCCGAGCGAACCTGTGGAGATGGCCGAGTGCTTAGTGGTATTGCCAACCGTCTGACCGCGGTAGCTGCTTACCATTCGGGCCCATTAACCTGGGACGTTTGCTGGCAGGCGGTATTTGATTTGGTGCAAGCCACTCGACCCGTGGTAGGCCTGCACGACATAGAACAGGCCGTGTGCAGCATGTGCGGATTAGCAGCCGATAGTCTGCAGTCGCCAAGCAAGACGCGGAGCGTTAGCCAACCTCGCATGCTAGCGATGTTTCTGGCGCGCAAATACACGCCAGCCGCCTATAAGGAAATCGGAAATTATTTTGGCAAGCGCCGACACAGTACGGTCATCTCGGCGGAGAAGACCGTCGAAACGTGGCTGGAGGCCGGAACGAATTTGGAACTCAGGCGCGGCCTGAGTATACGCGATGCCATTCGCCACGTGGAATCACAGCTGCAAGTTGGCTAACGAAATTGGGCAGTCATGCGCAACGATGCCACGCAATCGGCAAATACGATCTGGCAATTTGCCATGCCTGCCAACCTAAAGTTTGGGCGTGGGGCGCGGGGGCAACTAGCTGAACAAATCGGGCGGCGCGGATGGCAGCGGCCTCTGCTCGTTACCGATTCAATTCTCATGGGTCTGCCAACCATTGCCCACTTTGTCCGACAGCTCGAATCTCAATTTAGCGGGCTGCGGATCTTTGACGGTTGCCAGCCGGAGCCAAGTGTAGCGTTGGCTGTCCAGGCCTGTCAGGCCGCAGAAAGGGCCCGGGCCGACTGCATCATCGGATTGGGTGGTGGTAGCAACTTGGACGTGGCCAAGATTGCTGCGGTCGTTGCCCAGCATAGGGGCAGTCCACAGGATTACTTCGGTTTTGACCGCGTACCAGGTCCAGGGCTGCCAGTTTTTGCGCTGCCGACCACCGCGGGTACGGGCAGCGAGATCTCGCATTCGGCGGTCTTGACCGATGAGCAGCACGCGACCAAGGTCAGCACTCTCTCGTCCTGGTTGCGTCCCACCTGCGCCTTGGTCGACCCCGAGCTGAGCGACAGCTGTCCACGCAATGTCACCGCCCATAGTGGCATTGATGCATTAGTGCATGCCATCGAAGCCTATACCAATCGCGATTTCTCCGAAATGGTTGGCGTCGATCCTCAGGCTCGAGCTTATGAGGGCAGTTATCCATTGACTCGACTGTTGGCGGGCGAGGCGATTCGCTTGATCGGCGGTAGCCTGGCGCCGCCTGCGATGATCCGCACGATACGCGGGCCCGCGATGCAATGGCACTGGCCGCCACCTATGCGGGCATGGCATTTTCTAATTCGGGAGTGGGCATCGTACACGCGTTGGAATATCCCATTGGTGGTCTAACGCATATTGGACACGGTGAAGGCAACGGTCTGCTGCTGCCTCATGTGATGCGTTACAACAAATCGGTGCGGCTCGGCGAACTAGCTGACATTGCCGGCTGGCTGGGAGTTGAACTCGACGGCATGCAGGCCGAAGATGCGGCCGAAGCGGCCATCACGGCCGTTATCCAACTGCAAGGTCGTATTGGCATCCGTACTCGACTGAGCCAGATTGGTCTTGAGCGAGCCATGATTCCGCAGGTGGCGGCCACTGCCTTTCAGATCAAGCGGCTGATGGACCTGAATCCTCGACCTCCCTCACAGCACGATTTGGAACAAATCCTGCAAAGTGCCTATTGAGCACGGAACAACCAGGCAACCAGCCGGGTGCAGATTGGGGTTTGCGGACTGCTATCGCAATTTAATCTAGAGGTGGGGTAAATTGAGCAGAGCCCCCCAGGAACACCCCACAACCTGACCGCCTCCGCCCCATGTCGGCTCGTCCGACGTGAGCGCAAGTTTTGAGGTTAGCTAACGAGCCATTTCAAGACAGCTCCCCTTGCCGGCTTGCCCGGCAGGAAGCGAAGTTTCATTCCCACCTCGAATCGCACTTGGCTCGATACTTGCCTCCCGGTTGGACAAGCGGGCCGGGGAGGTGAGGCAGGCGGTGTCAATTGGGCGACGGCCCTAACTAAAAAACTTTGGCTCCGGCTGGGCGAGCCAGCGGGGGGCCGCGGGATTAATTGAAACCTACGATAGTTCCTTTCACGCTGCATCACCTCCAACCTCCGTCCCAATGTCCGCATCGAACACAACTCGGCATCGGGAGAATCGCTAAAGCCGCCTAACTTGCAAACCCCGATCTGCACCCAACCAGCCCCAGCCAGTTTTAAAAAATTTGGCTTGACAGCAATCTCGACCTATAATTACGGTAGAGATACACGCGGGTAATTGCTCACAGCGGAGAGTTGCCTTATGAAACATGGTGATCAAGGCTTGTCGCTCAACAGCTTTTTCATTGGCTTGAGCGAATATGTCTTCCATTCACAGCTGGGTGTTGTCGACACGCAAGTTGTCGACTATGTAAGCCAGTTGCTCGTTCGCTTCTCACGCGTGGAAAGCCTGCAACGCGTGCGAATGCTCAATGGCAAGCCTGCCACCGAGGTTGTAACGATGGTGGTCGAGGCTGAGCAGCGTTTGGGCGAAGCAAAACGCGAGGTACATCGGCATATCGGGGATTACACTCTTTTCTGGTCCGGACTCTATCCGGAAGCCTTGCGACAGCTGAAAGGCAAGGACTCACCCGACCAGTTCATTGACTACTGTGCCCAAGGCAAGCGAGCCTATCGCATTGCCAGTTCGATCGCAGGCGATGAGTCTTCGGCCACAAACGATTTGCTCAAGCGGATGAGCGAGCAATTCGAAATGTGTGCTTATGGCTTGCGCGAAATCCGCCGCGAATGGGAGCGACGCGATGATCAGCCTGGTTCGGCCCCGCTATTGATGTGATTCGCCCCGCGATAACCTTGGCTCGAGCCCAGTCTCGACTCCAGACTTCACTCGACCAGCGTGAACAGTCAACCGTTTGCCGTGCATGCCACCTATTCAATTGGGGGGCGTTGCAGCGTTTTCCAACAGTTGGGATATCAGTGGCAATAGCTGCTTTTTGCGACTGACCACATTATCCAATTGGTATAGACAGCGTTCAATGCGCGGGTAATTGATCTCTTGCCAGAAGTCGGGCTCGTGGGACATGAGCAGCAGGCTTCCATTGCTGACAATATCTGTAATCAGCAGGGCAGAAAAATCCAAGTCATGCTGCCGGCTCATGCTCACCAGGGCTTCGAGCAATTCATCGCGGCGTTCCCAAAACAATTCAAAGCCAATCTCTTCGATTTGCGATATGGAAAAATGGTGCCCACGGTCTTCGAATTCCTTGCAATCCTCGCGAACAACGTTGGCAGCTGCATGGGAACGCAACGACGAACCAACTTCAAAGAACTCTTTAACGAATTCATCCACTTTGACCGTGGAGTAGCCCTCGAGCCAAGCCAGAATGTCGCGATCGACATTGGTGGTGGTGGGAGATCGCAAATACAAGGTGTCGGAAATAATGCCGGCAATCATGCACAACGCGATACCTGGCGTGGGCGCAATACCCGCATTGCGGAATTGGCGAGCCACCAGCGTGCAAGTCGAGCCCACAGGTTCGTTGATGAATCGAATGGGTTGATCCGATTTCAGATTACCGCCCAATCGATGGTGATCCAGGACTTCAATTATTTCTGATTCGGCAGCACCCACAACGGCTTGGCTAAGTTCGTTATGATCGACCAATACCAACTGGGTTTTAGGAGGATTGATCAGATCCGACTTAGACAACACACCAAACAAGTTCCCCTTGTCGTCCAATACGGGAAATAACTTTTGGCGTGAGCGCGCAACCAAGCTGCGAGCTTCTTCGACAGGCATTTTCGAGGACAGCGTCAAACACTCTTTCTGCACCGCCGCATCCACGCGTCGAGCCGACTTGATACGCATGGTCGTGGTGGCCGTATCAAAACTGCTAGTGATTACGGTGACCCCTTTGCGCTTGGCTAATTCGACCAGTGGCGGAGAGAGTTCATATCCCCCGGTGATCACCAGAGATGTGCACGCCATGCTCCAGAGCGGGCTGCTGGATTGTGGGGCGATTGCCACTGACCACCAGCAGTTGTTCGGCGGGGAATTGATACAGACGCTTTGTAAAACCCTCGGCGCTCATGGCTCCCACCATGACCAGCAGATCGACGGTTGACTCAGCCTCGGCCAGGTGCTGCAGTTTTCCCTGTACAACTTGACAGATTTTACCCACACTGCTGCAGATCCGGCGTGACAGAATCGGATCCGCGTCTCCCGCAAAAATCACCTTCAGCAGGTCCAGCAGAGTCAGCAGTCCAATGAATTTTCCGCTGCGGTCCAATACGGGAACGGCGCCAATTCCGTTCTCATTCATGCGCTCATAAACCTCGGCAAACACCTCATCGTCGTAGGCGACAACGGGCTCGCGACGGCAAACGTCTTCCACCTCTGGACGCACGTCCATGACAATCCGCGGCGCAGCCAGACGAGCCTGCTTGAGCGCATACTCGGTGCGCTGATTGGGAGGCCCACAGCAGGCTGCAATCGCATCGGGGCGCGAGGTACGCTGCAAGAAATCGGCATAGGACAAAGCGGCGCAAATAGCGTCCGTGTCCGGATTGCGGTGACCAAAAACGTAGACTGTCATCTGATTCCCGGATAACTCAACAGCGAACTTCCACCGGCCCAGCGACTTCCATAACCCGTTGCGTTAGTTGAGGAAACAGTTCAACGCCAAATTCCTGGCTGACGCGTCGGGTCACGAGACATGCGCAACTTCAAAACTCACGCGGTGGCTTATGAAAAATGTTCCATTTCGCGAACCGCCGCTTTAAGCCTGGCTCTTGTTCTTACTCATAAAGCCGACGACCCCCAGGACCAACAGCAGAGCCAGGCCCCCAAGTGCGAACTTGCCGATCGGTACCCCAGCCAGCTGTTTGTCAAACATTCCCCAGCATGATCCGAACATCGATACGCCCGTAGCCAGCAGCATGAGAACATTCCATTTCACGCGATTCAGTCCACGAGGCATTGCCGAGCCCAGCACGCGTGGAGAATTCATCAGCAGTAGAAAGGCCACGTAGGCGATAGGCAGCATGGCTCCACTAATCACCGAGGTGGGCGTAGCCAGTGCCGGAGCGGCTTTACCCCAAACAAATGGACCAATCACCCCGATAGCCGGCATCAGGCTACCCAAGCGATGCCAGTTACTCGTAGAGGGCACACCCAACATTTCGCAAAAGGCGAATCCATTGATGAGCATCAGAATAATGATGGTGGAAACAGCCATGCCCAATACGCCAACGCCGAACAGACGCTGTGCAATCTGCGGACCCACCAAGGGCTCGAGCGTTTTTGCAAGCGCCAGGTTATCGCGTTCGGCCAATGCTGCCGCCAACTCCCGCTCGGGTTGAGGCAATTCGGCGCGATATTGATTCAATCGCGTGGGGTCACCACCCTCTCTTTTGCCTTCACTGAGCGCAGCGGAGAAGGCATCGCCAAACTGGGCTTCCAATCGCTGGTCCACAATACCGTTGAAAGAATCGACCTCTTTTCCCTTACCTTCTGCCACCATGGCCAACACGTCTTTGTGCTGGCCATGGAATTGGCTGGCCGAGGCAATCACCACACAACCGGTCGCCAACACGTAGGGCACGATCAAACCAATCGAAAGATCGAATATGGCCAGTCCACGATGGTCGCTTCCCCATCCCTTGCGCAGCATGGAATAGGGCAGCAAGAAAGTCATATTGATACCCACCGCAGTGGCAAAGGCGGTGATAATCTTGTCCTTCTGCGTGCGGGCAATAAAGCTCTGCCAATAGCTGGCATACTCACCTGTGGCTTCGATCTGTGTACTCAGCGAAGAAACCGGACTGAATAGGTTTGAGAAACTGGGTATGAGGCCCGCCAGGATTTTCCCCCAATCCAATGCCCCATGCAGCGTCATCGCCAACACCACGCCAAAGAAGCTGAGAACGACCACGGCCACCATCAACTTCAAAATCAGTTCGAACAAGCGGATTCCCCAACTGCCCGAATTGTAGAACCAAACCACCGTAACCGCGACGATCAAAATCGCCATGGCCGCGACCAGCTTGCCTGCCGGCCCGCTGCTGGCCTCGGGAAGTAGATTCTGTTGCACCGCAGCGGTGCCCAACGCGAACTGTGGAAGACACCAAACGATGTTGGCCATCATCGTGGCGATTAGCCAGCCCCAGGCAAGGGCAGGGCTGATATGAGTCTTAATGGCCTGGAAAGGCCTCTCGCCAGTGGACAGAGCCACATAGCTGATGGCGCTCAACATGATCACTCCCAGGATCATCGCCACCGGCTGCAACCACAACATTTGGTAACCAGTGATAACTCCCAAGTACAAGGCACCGGCTAATGATCCGCCGCCCAGAGTAATGGCGCCCTGCAACCATCCGGGACCCGACAGGCGGACATAGGTGCCCAAAGTAGCCAGCGGACCATGTTTCCGCGCAGCCAAAATGAGACGCCGCTCCCTCTCGGCCGCAGTGTTCGTGTCTGATGTCTCGCTGGGTTCAACCATTTTTGGTTAGCCTTGGGGGAAATGCGCGAACCTGTCCGAGCGCCACCTGCACTCGGTCAACAGATTAACCGGTCTACGGCCACTTTGGGACGACTGCGGACAACGATATTCGTAATTTTTGCTGGAAAACGACTGGTGGCCTCTGCCAGCCACGACTTACCTGCTGCTTCAACCCGATTCCCGATAATGCCAAGCTCACTCCTCCCCAAACCTCCGTCCCTGGAGTACCGGCGTTAGTTATCTGCGTAAGTCATATGGAATTTT
Source organism: Pirellulaceae bacterium (assembly GCA_963707245.1). Taxonomy (GTDB): domain Bacteria; phylum Planctomycetota; class Planctomycetia; order Pirellulales; family Pirellulaceae; genus Aureliella. The sequence goes on along the minus strand of CAVPPY010000057.1, from coordinate 119,537 downwards.
GACTAATCTTCCCCAAGGGGAGGTGAGTATAGCAGCCTGAGTTGTGTAAATACCAATGCTGGAGTAGCCGGGGAGAAAGGAGCCAGATCGATAAGTTCGTGTCTGCGAACTCAAACGACCTCGGTGAGTCTGTCATCGATTCCATTACTTCGCCATGACAGAACCCGAAAGAGCTCCCATATCGAAATAAACGACTTGTAACTTGGCGTTCCATTGAGGATAGTTTTAAGCCGGAATGATTACACCGACGCCCAGGCGAGCTATCGACATGCACTTTTTTGTTTCGGTTCTTGAGGGGCTCCTTCACTCCGGTTTCCCACTCATTTCGCCGACGAGCCAAAAAAAGGCGAACCCCACATGGCCGGCATCTCCATCAACCAAGACATTGTGATTCCCGAAGACCAGCTGGAATGGTCCTTTGCGCAGTAGCGGTCCGGGCGGCCAGAATGTCAATAAAGTCAACAGCAAAGCTACCTTGCGCTGGAGGCGACAAGTCGGCACGCTTTCCGGTGCTGCCTGGATGCGTTTCAAGAAGAATGCCAAGCGTTATCTGACCAATGAGGACGAAGTGGTCATCCCCTCCCAGGAGTATCGCGACCAGTCGCAGAATATCGAGGCCTGCCGCGACAAACTGCGAAAGCTGGTACTGGCATCGCTCAAGCCCCCCAAGGCGCGCGTGGCAACCAAACCCACCGCGGGCTCGCGACGCCGAAGACTGGACAACAAACGCAAACAGGGCGATAAAAAACGGTCCAGGAGCAATACGGATTTTTGACTGGTGTGGCAAGTGAATTAGCCCGCGACTAAGCTGACCAGCGAAACAGTAAGCTGGGCAATTTAAGCCCAGGGCAAATCCGAGTTTCAAGTTAGGTTCTAGGCTCCGTGAGCCGCATGGCCGTGAGGCCTCGGGTGGCTTGCAAACCCGGCCGCTTACGCGTCGCGGCTCACTTCTCAAATGGAAACTCTGATTAGCCCTGAATTTAAGCCTCACTTGCTTGCCAATCCGCCGTCTATCGCTCAGACTGATTGTCTCGCCAGCCACTATCAAATCGAGGCTTTCCAGGTGCTATCGCTTGACAAGCCCCTGCGCCTTACTTAGATTCGCGCGAGTTTCTGCGTGTGTGAGTAGCCATAACTACGTTTTTTCAACCAATTGGGAAGGCAGGGCAATGCGATTGTCTGGCTTCCTGACAACCGCTCGCTGAGTCCTATCAGGATTTAGTGCGCACGAATCGAAGCTTTCAGTTGTATGATTGATCTTAACGGTGTCGCCCGTCATCTTCGGCTTTCCGTTGAGCAACTTCGTGTTGCCGCCGACCTTCTGCAGCAGGGATATCATCCGGCTTTCATCGAGCGTTATCGCGCCGATGAAACGGGATGTTTGCCGCGAACAACGCTGTGGACTCTGAAACTGGAAATCGATCGCCAAATGCGACTCGAGGCCGCGCGACAGAAGGCTCGCGAGCAGCTCCCCAAGGATGCGGAGTTGGATGACGAGGGTCAAAAGAGTCTGGCCCGCGCGACCACTGAGGTCGAGATCGAAGCCGCCTTGCGCGCCTTTCGCGCCCGCCGCGCGCTGCAGCAGTCGCAGGAACGTGACAGCCAGGCCGGACACTTGCTCGAGATGCTGATCGCTTACGACGGACCGAAGATTGACGATTTGCCTGGTTGGGTCGCCGAGCAATTGTCGGTCGACAAGCAGGCTGGCGCTGAGGCCCTACAGCAGACCAGCCGTTTAATCGGCAATCTGATTCAGTGCGATACGCTCCTTAACGAGAAACTGCGACGGGCCATTCAACGCAAGGCCTGCGTGTCGGTCGAATTCTGCGAACCGGCGACAACCCACCCTGCACCTGCCACCCCCCAGCTCACATCTGCGGAGGCACAACAGGTAGCCGTGGTAGCCGAACAAGTTGCCCAAGATGCGATGCCGCAGTCGAACCACACGCCAACCGATTCGGTAGCCACAGAAATTTCCCCTGCCACCGCAGTAGACGCTGAAACGGGTGGCGATCAGCAGCCGTCGACTGCGGCCCATGATGACGCACAGCCTGTCGCGGCCGCACACGAGCCTACCGACGCAGGACCAAGAGCATGCCGACGCAGACCAAGAGCATGCCGACGCAGACCAAGAGCATGCCGACGCAGACCAAGAGCATGCCGATGCAGATCACGAACATGGCAGTGAAGACGAAGACGTTGGCAGCGATGCTCATGATGATCACGAGACCGAACAGCCAGCGGGCAAATCGAAAAGAAACGCCAAGCTGACGCCTCGGCAGCGGCGAAGACGCTGGTTGATCGCCATGCTGCAGCCCATGAAATCGCTGAAGCAACCGCTGACCAAATTGACAGCCTACCAACAATTGATGCTAGGGCGTGGTCGTCGTAGCCAACTGGTCAAGACGAATTTGGAATACGACGCCAGTGGGCTGGTTTCTTTGGCTCGCGATACCTTTGTCTCGGACAAACATCCTCTGTCCGCTTGGTTTAGCTCGTCGGTGGAAAGCGCCCTGGATCATGCATTGCGTTCCAAGTTGGAATCTGACGCCGTGGCGGACTTGGAAGAGTTGGCCCAGGAAAAGCTGTTGGAGAATGCGGCCGACCAATTGCGTCAGCATTTGATGCGCCGTCCCATCCGCGGGCATACGATCCTGTTGGTGGACACGGTGGGCCCCAAGACCGCGTCGATCGCCATCGTTGGACCTGCGGGCGAGGTGCTGGCCACCGACGAATTACCCTGCTCGGCCCAATCGGAAATCGTCAATCAGAACGTGGTTAAACTCGGCGAACTGGCTCATCAATATCGCGTTACCTTGGTAGCCCTAACCAATGGACCAGCCCGAAGATTCTTGGTGCTAACCGTCCGCGAGCTGATGAAGCAGAGTATCGACAGCGGCCTGCGATGGACGATGGCCGATCGAGGCGGCGCCGAAGCCTATGCCGCCGGCCGAATCGCTCTGAAGGAGCTTTCCGCATTCAATCGTCGCGACCGGGCGGCGATCTGGATTGCCCGCTGCTTGCAAAATCCGCTGGCTGAAATCCTCAAGATCGATATCAATCGCATGCGTTTGGGCAGTTACCAACGTGAACTGCCTCAAGATTCCCTCAAGAAGTTGGTGCACGAAATCATTGCTGACTGCGTGTGTAGTCGCGGGATTGATACGCACCATGCCGCCATCAACGAATTGCTGTTTGTACCTGGAGTCGCAGAGGCCCAGGCCAAACAAATTGTCGCCCTGGCGACTGAGGGCCGTTTGGAGAGCCGCAGTCAGCTCTGCGAAGCAATCAACGACTGGCCTGAGATGCAGTCGCGACAGGCACTGGGCTGGTTGCGCGTGTTCGCCAGCGAACAGCCCTTGGATGCGACCGCCATCCATCCCGAAGACTATCGCCTGGCCCAGCGATTGATCGACCATACGGAATTCGAAGCCCCTCCCGCACATCCGGAGTCCTGGACGAAGCAGACGCGAGCCGCCGTGGCCGTAGCCCAAGCGGCTGATGAGCCAGGCCAAACATCTCCCGGGCCCGAACAGGCGGAAACTCTCCCAGTCGCCGAGCCATTAGAAGCTCACGAACAGGCGGAATCCCATGCACAGCCCGAGTCCACCAACGCGGAATCCCAGCAACCGTCAGACGGCGAAGGCCGCAAGTAGCGAAGCTGCAGATACGCCAACAGCCGAGCAGCACGGTAGACTCCGCGCCGGTCGCGGACCATCCACCCGCAGAGGATGGCGCAGCACCCGTGGTGGCGAAATCGGAAGAAGCTGGCGTTTCGATGGATTCCGAATCCGTCCCTCAGCAGTCGAGCGACGTCGAAAACTCGCTGAGTTTCAAATCGGCCAGCAAGGCGGCGAGCGACGCATTGCCGCGGGCTAAACCTGAATACCCAGAGGATGTATCGAATGCCGAACCCTCCCATGGGCCGGACATAGACATCGAAAAGTTGGCTCGAGGCTGGCAAGTTGGTCGAGAAAAATTGCGTTGGATCGCCAAGTGCCTGAATGACCCCTTCGCGGATTCGCGATTGATGGGTACCCCGTTGCCCCTGACCAGCGAGATGCCCAGCCTGCAGTCGCTGGAAGTCGGACAGTGCGTATGGGCCGTGGTTGTAGGTGTTGCCGACTTCGGCGCCTTTGTCGAGTTGTCGCCGGACTGCAGCGGCCTGGTGCACATCAGTCGTCTCTCGGCCAACTACGTGGAGGATCCGCATCAATGCGTCCAGGTGGGCGACCTGTTACTGACCTGGGTCGTATCCAAGGATGAAAAGAAAAATCGCGTAGCCTTAACCGCGCTTTCTCCTGCCGAGCGTGTCGCCGCCGAAGCTGAAGCTCAACATCGACGCGACGAGCGTAGGCAGGGCCCAGCCCGCCGTGGTCAGCCTGCAGGTGCACCCGCACAGCAGGCATCTGCCAACCGTGGCGAACGGCCGGCCGGCGGTAGACCACGCCAATCACAGGCTCCGTCCGGAGCGAGTTCATCCGGTGACCGTGGTCGAGGGCAACGTGGTCCCCGTTCGGGCAGTGGACCACACGATTCCCGAGGTCGAGGACGTGGCCAGGGACCGCGCACCGCAAAGACCGTGGTGGTCACCAGCAAGAAGCCCAAAGCACCCATCTCCGAGGCAATGAAGGAAGGCGAAGTCCCGCTGCGATCGTTCTCCGATCTGCTGCAATTCTACGAGGCCAAGCGTAGTGATGAGCCAACAGCCAATCGGCCACCTGCCAGCAGTCCGCCCATCGTGCAGGCAGCCCCAGCAGTCAGGGAAGCTGAGCATGCTGCTGAGCAAAGCCCTGCGGTCAGCGAAACGACTTCCGCAAATGAGCCCAGTGCCGTAGCCCAGTCTCAAGACAGCCAGACCAGCAGCACGGACAGCAACCCGCAGTCTGAGAGCCCGGAAACGAATCCTGACGCGGGCCATTGAGGGTTCGCGGTACCATCAGCCAAGACTATCGAAAGGCGCGGTTGGAAAGCAACGCTTGCTTCAAGTTCTTATCGGCAGGAGTATCGCACAGCCAAATGCCGAATAAGGCACGTTTGAATGCTTCGCCGCGGACCACCCCCAGAAATTTGCCATTCTTGTTGACGATGACACCATACTCGGGAACATAGACCAGGTCGAAGGTGTCTCCCTTGCTGATGCGGTCCTTGAAGAATTCGCGAAACTGTGCGATTTCCTGTGCAATCGGCTGAGTATTTCCCTGTGTCGAGGCTTCGAAGCCTTCACCTAAAGAGGCGACCAGTTTTCCCTGGCTAACAAAGCTCGATGTAATCTTGATGCGGAGTGCCATGGGTTGCTCGCTGGCGATGATTTCCGCTGGATTGTCACTCGCGCTCTGCAGATACAGACCAGCTTCGTAGAGTTGCACCAGGGCGACGCTGCGGCCGCCAGAACCATTCAGCTGCAGTTCAACCTTGCCCGCTTGCATCCGCGACGGCAGTTCTCCAGCATCGGCAAGGCCTGCCAGGCAAATGAAAACCAGCATCAGAAAGCTTGGCTTGCGTAGCATGAGAGCATCCTTTCTCGGCGTTTACCCACTTTGCGAACGGCGATTTCCCGGCCCCTTCCCATCGCCAGCGACTACCTCGCACTCTTGGGCCCCTACCCAAGAGTCACAGGGACGCATGACACCCTAGCGATTTATCGGACGAGGGCCAACCCCGTTTTTCATGAGATTCCTTGCAGGGCACCAGCGTGGACGGTCAACGGCCTGAGCGGGGAATCTCCGCTGCCGACCCGTCGAGCGGCGAGTTGTCAGGCTTTGCCGCATTGACTTCCTGCATTAGAATTGAAATCTCCACAAAGAACGTTCCGCCTGGGAATTAAACTTTCAGCGCCTGATTTACGCCCGCAGACCTTATCGTGCCCTTCAGCGTTCCATTGCATTCGAAAACGCCTGACCCAAGCCCCGGATGCTGAAGGTACTTCGGTTGGCAATTCCCCAAACAATCTTCCCACACTCGCCCTCGTAGCTCAGTTGGATAGAGCAATGGATTTCTAATCCATCGGTCGCAGGTTCGAATCCTGCCGGGGGTGCTGACCGCTTGTTGACCCTTGTCATTCAAGGGTTTTTGAATTTGGTTCGTCGTCTCTTGGTATCTCGCCGATGCTGCAGCGCTTTTCGCATCGCTTTTTGAAACCACCTTGTCAGCGGCGATGCAGGCCATGCGCGTCCATTAGCTCCATTTCTCGGCTGACAGGCTTGTTAGCCGCCCCAGGGTAACTTTGATCTGGATTGCTGGAGGCACCCCCTCCCGCAGACTGCGCAGCCTGTATATTCCTCCACATGGACTTGATATTCGTGTCGCGTGCATCTATAAGAGTTGGACGTGTCTCGTTTTCGTCGGTCAAAATTCGGGAAGTCTTTGATGAGGCAGTTTCTGGTTGCAATATTTGCCGTAATTTCAATTGTTACTACCACGCCGTCGGCTGAAGCCGGGGCGATTACCTACTCCGGTACCACAGCGGGAAGTCCGACTTGGAACCGGCCCGTATCGGGTAACCCACCAACGCCCCCTCTCAGCGGCGTCGGAACACTTGTCGCATACGATGTTCAGCCGTTTTACGTCACTGGGACCGCGACGTTCGAATTTCTATCGCTGGCAACGTCCCCTTCAAATTGGGATAATTACACATTCCTATATCAAAACTCATTCAATCCGCTGACACCATTTACCAACGTGCTGATCGGCAATGATGACTTCCCTTCCGTTGGAAGATCGGGTTTCTCGTACTCGCTCAATTCTGGTACGCAATACTTTTTGGTGACCACGGGCTTTGCAAATACTGATTCTGGCAGTTTCACCAATACCATCTCGAGTCGCTGCCGACTCCACCCCGGTCCTTGGTACGATCGGTACGATCCCTGAGCCCACGTCCCTTTCTCTCTGGTCCGTAGCTTTGGTCGGTCTAACCCTTGCGCGTCGTCGCCGAAAGTAAGTTTCAACACCTTGCCTTGTAATAAGCTAACGGGCAACCATCATTGGTCGCCCGTTTTGCGTTGATAGTTTTGTGTATTCTGCCAGAGTCGGTGCTGACCGCTTGTTGACCCTTGTCATTCAAGGGTTTTTGAATTTGGCTCTTCGCCTTTTGGTTTCTCGCCGGTGCTGCAGCGCTTTTCGCATCGCTTTTTGAATCCACCTTACCAGCGGCGATGCAGGCCACGTGCGTCCGTCATGTCCATTTCCCGGCTGACAGGCTTGTTAGCTGCCCCAGGGTAACTTTGAACTCGGCGACCCTCCCTTGCACGCTCTGGTTCCTGCACCAAGGCAAGGCCACGCTGCTCCCCTCAGACCGGCAAATCTTTCCGGTCGGTGGACCGGGCCCGTTGCACCCTCAACCCAGACAGATCGACTATCTGGCCAACATCGGGCGGCTGGTTCGGGGGCAAAAGCCGGAATTAGTAACGGAAGAAGATGACGACGGCAGGAAGAGTTTAAACACAGAGGACACAGAGGACACAGAGTCGCGTGTGCGCCATCCTCTGTGAACTCCGTGCCCTCTGTGTTTCAAAAATACGAACTGCTTCAGTTTTGAATCCCGAAGCGGGTGAACCGGAATCCCGGATTGCGAACAACTTCGACAAGTTGTCGGGGCAGAGTTTTCAATCGGCAGGAAGAGTTAAACACGGAGACTTCTAGAAATCATGGTAACGAACCGAATTCTGGCGAATCCGGCTACGCTAAAATCGTGAGTTCGCCGAGACTTCTGAAAATCATTTGTAACGAAGAAGATGATCCTTGTGAAATCCGGCTGCGCTCAAAATCGTGATCATCGCTCCCGATTTGACCCTTGTACTGGGGCAAAAGCCGGAATTAGTAACGGAAGAAGATGACGACGGCAGGAAGAGTTTAAACACGGAGGACACAGAGGACACAGAGTCGCCGTGCGCGATCCTCTGTGAACTCCGTGCCCTCTGTGTTTCAAAATTACGAACTGCCTCAGTTTTGAATCCCGAAGCGGGTGAACCGGAATCCCGGATTGCGAACAACTTCGACAAGTTGTCGGGGGAGAGTTTTCAATCAGCAGGAAGAGTTAAACACGGAGGACACAGAGGACACAGAGTCGCCGTGCGCCATCCTCTGTGAACTCCGTGCCCTCTGTGTTTCAAAAATACGAACTGCTTCAGTTTTGAATCCCCGAAGCGGGTGAACCGGAATCCCGGATTGCGAACAACTTCGACAAGTTGTCGGGGCAGAGTTTTCAATCGGCAGGAAGAGTTAAACACGGAGACTTCTAGAAATCATGGTAACGAACCGAATTCTGGCGAATCCGGCTACGCTAAAATCGTGATGATCGCTCCCGATTTGACCCTTGTACTGGGGCAAAAGCCGGAATTTGTAACGGAAGAAGATGACGACGGCAGGAAGAGTTTAAACACAGAGGACACAGAGAACACAGAGTCGCCGTGCGCCATCCTCTGTGAACTCCGTGCCCTCTGTGTTTCAAAATTACGAACTGCTTCAGTTTTGAATCCCCGAAGCGGGTGAACCGGAATCCCGGATTGCGAACAACTTCGACAAGTTGTCGGGGCAGAGTTCATGATTGGCAGGAAGAGTTTAAACACGGAGGACACAGAGGACACAGAGTCGCCGCGCGCCATCCTCTGTGAACTCCGTGCCCTCTGTGTTTCAAAATTACGAACTGCTTCAGTTTTGAATCCCCGAAAGCGGGTGAACCGGAATCCCGGATTGCGATCAACTTCGACAGTCGTCGGAGGAGAGTTCATGATTGGCAGGAAGAGAAATCGCGATTACCTCTCGATGCCCCGATTACCAAACAGGCGGCCCAAAAATAACCTGCGCCAATGCACGCTTACTCTCGATGCTACTCTGGCCGCAGGCGACACTAATCACGCAGGGCATCCGAAGGCTGCTCATCTGGCGAGGAATGAGGGCACTGCGTTACGAAAACTGAATGCCGAGCCTCTACCAACGCGGGCTGCCTGTCTCAATTTGTGTCTATTACTTCGTCACGCTGCAGAAGCCGGGTCGCGGCGGAGGGGCGCAGATCGGGACAAGCATTGATTAGGAGGTTTGTTGCCGCTGCTCCAGCATTACAAGCAGTGATTCTTGATGCAGAGCGACTGTCCCCTTTACCTCCCTGAAAATTCTCGAGATTATTGCGAGCTTTACCATGGTGCCGAGCATCCACTGATTGTGGTTCAAAACTATGCATGGCTGCGAATCACTTGGCGTTGCCCCACCGCTGAGTCCAGATACCACGTATGCGTAGAGATCTTTGACAAAAATAATTTGACAAGCCTGGCAAATTCAAATAGGTTCTGCTTGCCAAAGTCATTCACAGCCGCAATCTGTTGGTAGTCGAGCCTCCGGGTGCATGATTCGGTTGAATTGTTTCTCGAGACGAGGGTGCTACTATGAAGTCTACTTCGCCGGGCCAACCTGCACTTTCAATTGGCGCTTTGCTGATGGCGAGCGTCGCCTTCGGCCGTTCTCGTGAGAAGAAGCGCGGCCTTTAGCCCGATGCACCAGTTCACGATCCGCCAGTTCGTCCGGATCGACCACATGTCGCTTCAGGGCCGCTTCCGGCAGTCGCTGTAGCAATAGCTTCGCTGATCAGTGTGACCGGAACACAAGTCGTCGCTCAGGTGTCCGAGCCACCTGTCCTCGAATCTGGTTTTACCTTACCGTTTGCTGGTACTCCAGAATTAGTGTACCTGGCACCCACGCAAGCCACGACACAAGACGAGATCAACATGGCGATCGGGCAAGAGGTTGCCGATTTCATTGCGGAGCAGATCGGACTGGATAAAGAAAAGGTTCTCACCGAAGAGCAGTACATCCTATTCATCACTGGCCAGGGACGCGGCGGCGACCCAGAATTAGCCACGTTGGCTGATGAGAGCGTCCGAATCTTCACCAACACCACGGGTTATCCCTTGTACTCGAAGGTCAAGGGCAGGATCACGCCATCGGTTCTCGCCAGCTACGGACTTTTCGTGACCCCGGACGGTTGGCTCGAAAGCCTGGCAAACGAAGATGCGCCGACGAGACAGGCGAACATATTGTTGGAACCTGGTGGCTATATCGATATGTGGTTTCGACGCAATGGCGCGAGGGAATCCTTGGAACAGCTCAAGTCGTCGGCGTACCGCATGGAGGCCTTTTGGGTGCAATCTCTCAGCAGATCTCGGGCGCGGCACAGCTCGTCCCCAACTACAAAGAGAGCGGTAAGACGTACGTTGGGATGTCGATGGTACCCTCTATCTGGCTAACCAACTTCGCCCTGCTTTATACGCTCAATCCAAAAGAGGCAGCGAAAATGCCAGCCTTCTGGACTCCGATTCCTCAGAATGTGGCCGACGCCATCTTGAAGAGCCCCCAAGGTCGGGTCCGCTACAGCAAGTATGAGTCCGAATTCAAGAACGATTGATGCCAGTGTTAGCGGCTAATTCGTTTCCTTGCTCCGCAGTGTCTTGGCCATGTAAACCACACCGAACCCTCCTTCCGCGATCTGCTGAAGAAATTTGTACTGGCCGCCAAACTTCCGAACGAGAAGTGGTTTGCTTTCGGCGTGCCGCTTCGCTTTCGGAATCGATCCCAGTTTGAACTTCGTACGGGTTATGATTGTGGATCGCTTTCGATTCCTGCCGGGATGCTTTTCATTTTAGCGACGTAATTGGCGATCCCGATTCGTATTCAACCGTTGGGTCGCTTGCAGCCCCGGCAGGGGCGACAGCATTCCCGATCCGGTCCCGTTTCAGGTGTGCGACCATGCATCGCAGAAGCCTATTTCGAACTGCTCTACTCGGCGGCGCGGCGTGCTTGGGGCCTCGCGCATGGGCGGAAGAGGTCGATGTGGTCGAGCAAGCTCTGCGAACTCCCATGCTGGACGTCTCGAAACTGGATCGAGCGGTGAAAGTAAAGTCACTGGAGTTGCTGAATATTGGTGATGATTTCTTCGTTCGCGCTCGCTCGACCGATGGCGTGGAGGCGTTAACGGTCCCGCACGCATCGAAAATGGCAATTTGTTATCCGATCTTCCTGAGAAATGTAGCACCCTTTTTTATCGGCAAGGACGCGCGGCAGTTAGAGTCGCTTGTGTGGGATTTATACCGCAATCAAAGCAATTACAAAGTGCAGGGGCTGGCATTTTGGGTTTGTGTCGCGGCGGCCGAAATGTCGCTCTTAGAATTGATGGGACTATCAGGGCAACGGCCGCTTGCCGACTTTTTTGGAGGCAATCGCAAACGCGACATTGACGTCTACTATGCGAGTGGCAATCGAGGCAACACGCCCGATCAGGAAATTGAGCATCTGCAGACCCTGATCGCCGGATCAGGTGTTCGGGCGGTCAAATTTCGCTTGGGTGGCAGGATGAGTCGCAATGAAGACTCACTGCCAGGCCGCAGCGAAACGCTCATCGTTCACGCCCAACATCGGTCCTTTCATGGAGTTCAAGGGCAACGCCAAATTTCCAGTCAACAGCGACACATCTTCATTGAAATGCGAGGCCGGCAGAGTGCGTTGTCCTAGCGGCCCAGGCCTAGGCGTCACCATCGATCCGACATTCGTCGCCAAAGCAAGAACGGTGGAATGAAGGACCTCTTGAGGATTCATTTTTTACCGATTCATCCTTTGCATAGTTGAACACCGCCAGGGTCCGCGAGAGGGTCGAAAATACCAGCACGACGCGCAAATTTTGATGTTCGGCTCTATCCTAACCCGACGCGTCAGCGAGGAATTCTTACAATGATTTATTTCCTCGCTGACGCGTCGGGTTAGGAAAATCGTGGGGAAAAGGCTCTATGCGCAACTTCAAAGCCGCCCAGCAGTGTGTCTTCTATTCACTTCAACACGCGTTTGACGTCCGCCAGCCAGCGTTTGCTCTCAGACGCATAATGCACGGACAAATTCATGCGCGTCAAATCTTGAAGGAATTGGTAAGCGCCAACGGGGCCTTCCAGAGCGGCCTGGGCACTTTTGAATCTCTTGTGCGGATCGGGATCGATCAGCCGGTGGCACATATTCATCAAATCTTCCGATTCCTGCACGTCGGCGGGCAGGAGTTCGCTGAGCCGCCCGGGTAGACGTCGTTTTTCTTCAAGCAGAGAGCGATCCCAGTCGACTGCGGCCTGACGGGTAGAGTGCAGCTGATATGAGAACTGGAGACGAGCGGTTGACCACTGAGCATCTCAATCAAGACATAGCCCAGGCTGGCCAAATCGCTTTGAGGGGTCCATTTCTCTCCTTCCAAGATCTCCGGCGGTGCGTAGCGTGGCGTCCACGAGTGATGTCGAGGTGGAGCGGAAAGCTTAAAGGCTGAACCTATGTCGATTAACCGAATACTGCCATATTGGTCCAACATGATATTCGCTGGCTTGATGTCTCCGTGAACAATCTCCTGCGAATGCAGCGCATCGAGCGCTTGCAAACATTTCTCGACAATGTTCACGGCCATGCAGGGCTTCAAGTCGCATTTGGCTGGTGCCCGATAGGGTACCCACCACGCGATCAAATTCTTGCCAGCGCAGGGTCCATCAATTTTCTCAGCCTTGCAAACAGGCCAGGCTGTAATAATTTTGCCAAATCGTAACCATCGATCCAGCGCATGATCATCACATAGACGCCATGGTGATCGGCGAAGCGTTCTACAATCACCAGATTGTCGACTTGGATGCGGTAAATGAGTGACACTACGTCGCCCATTCGTCGCATGTCCTCATTGTAGGCCTGCCCATCACCGTAGGGCTCTGGGGAAAAGATCTTTAGGGCTTTGGGTAGATTGTGCTCATTCAGGCATTCAGCCAGAAATACTGTACCCTGCCCGCCTTGGCCTATCTTTTTGGTCTTGTGGTAATCACAACTCCAGCTCATCTTTTCGACGCTCTCGCAATCACGCAGGCGCCCAAGGAGTTGGTCGAACTGCTGCGTCAATTCAGGCGAGCGCGGTTGTGCAGTGACTTGCGTATTGACATCCGCCGCTAATTCGACAACGGTGGACCGATGGACTTGCTCCACAGCGGATCCCTCACCGAGCGAAACTTCGGGCATTCTGGCGGGGAGTTTGGCAAGGAGTCTGGCGACCACGTCTTGAGGACTACCCAGAGCCGCCAAAGCCGCGCGATCTTCAGCGGTCAATGCCTGCTCAGTCGTTTCCATATCCATATCTGCGGCAAGGGACAAGGAACTCAAGTTCGTCCATGGTCTGCGGTAACCGTTGATACTCGCCACGACTGTCACCGAACAAATGTGGATTGCCCTCAGTGGAAGGATGGATCGGCTCTTCGTGCTTATTCATGCTCGCTCTCCTCGTTTTAACATCCGTTCAGTAATCTGCGTATTTTTTCAAAGGCCCGCGTTCTGGCTGAGGTGACGGCGCTAAGCGTGGGCGGATTGTTTCCCCATCACCCGCCAGATGATCGAAATAGAATTTGTTGGACGAAGGGACTTCTCCGTTTCTTTTCGACGAATGCAAGATCGCCTCTAAGACGCATCTCTCGTGCGAAGAGAATCTTTGACCCAGGTTTTTACCAATCCAATCGAAGATGTTGATATCAGGATATGCATGGCATCGTCACAGGCAAGTCGTTATCGTCCGCGGTTCCTCGCATTAAACAATTGGGTCCTGCGACGTCACGCAGAAAGTCACATGCTCTTCGAATAGGCGATCGTGCGCACATAGGCGTTAAGACTCCCACCCAGGTCAAACGCCATCCTCACAATCCTTCATAATCGACAGCAAAGTGTTCATCCAAATGTCACTCAACTCCAAGTCGCCAACCCCCTTTCGCGACGATTGAACCTGAAAAGCCTCAAATACGCCGCGGACGTTTCCGCACTTGTCACAAAGTGAGTTCGTAACCCAAATTGCGCTCGCAGGGCAACTTGCTCGCGAGTAATACTTTCGTTCTCCGTCAAAAACTTCGCGGAAACCGACCACCCGAACAACTGAGTCTGCACAATCCGCCTCCCGCCTGGGTTAGCTCCCTGCCTGATTGATGGGAGCCTTCTACTACTACTCGCTGCCAACCTTCAAACGAGTCGAAAATTCTCCAAACTTTCGCAAGAAATTTGCTTTGAAGATCGGAAGGCAGCCATCGCACCCCTCTCCAGGCGCCCCCTCTGTTAGTGGAAAAGTTCGGCAAAATGTTTTTTCCGCCGACAGTTTGCTGGCGGTCGAGCGAGAAGGTCCATAGCGACCATGCCTGCTGGATGCCGACTGTCATCCGTTGGCTGAAGTCAGCAAGACCTGTTCCAACTTTTTTTCTAGCCCCAAGGAGTTTCAGATGGAATGCAAGAGCTTAGTCGACGCCGAACGGTTTTTCGATGGCTGGCTTGTCTGTTCCCGGTCGTATTGACCACTTACTGGCTGAGATCAAAGCCACACTGGGTACCGCTGAGGAAGTGTTCGAGTCCACAGCCAGTCCTCAGGCAAAGCGATATTTGGAGCTAAATCTTCAGTCCAGCGGTGAGTAAGCCCCCAGATGCTTTTTGATGAGCTGCACTATCGAGTCTGTGCTAAACCGCGCTTGGGAAAATCCCCGGCGCGGGAGTCGCCCAGCGTTACAGTCTCCTGCTCCCAACGATTTAAATCCACTCCCGGTGGGCTCTTAATAACAGAGTCGACCTCTCTGGGCTGGAGACGGCTCAGCCTCCCTTGACCTCCCTCACGGCTGATACCTCAACCCCATGCATCCAATCATGTCGACGAAACCTTTCCTTATGGGCGGCGAAACCGAGTATTCCCTGGCCAACTCAGGCGCCCAGCGACTTTCCGAGTGGCTAACGCAAGCGATTCGCAGGCGACATTGTTGGCTACCGGATATCCAGAACCCTCTTGGCACTTACCTTGACAACGGGGCACGCTGTTATTCGGAAGTGGGGCATCACTATGAATTCTGTTCACCCGAGCTACAAACCCCGTCTCAGGTTGCCGTGTATGACCGCGCGGGCGAGCAAGTTTTGTTGAGCGCTAAAGCCGCACTGCAGAATCAGTACCCTGACCTAAGGCTGTATATCACTAAGCACAACATCAATTTCACCTGTCCCCATGTGGCTAGCTGGGGCCACCATGAATCCTATACCTGCTGGATTTCGCAGCGGGCCATGGCAGAACAGATAACGCCTCATCTGGTAAGCCGCCTACCCTACGCGGGCGCGGGATTTCTCTCCTCCGATCCACGTGGGATGGGTTTGGGACTTCTGCAGCGTGCGTCACACATCAAGCAGGTTCATGGCGAACAGACCACGCAGGACCGCGCCATTTTTTGTACTCGAAATTGCAAGTCATGGGATCGCTCTATCGCAGGCTGGACTAGGGCGCATTTGTTATGCGCCGATTTCCAAGCGATCATCTTTTGGGATCTATTTATCCTTTGGGGTTACCGGGCTGCTGTTTATGATCGCCAATGATGGGCATCGCATTGGTCGAAAGGTTGAGCTCTACGACCCCGTGGCCGCCATGCATAGCATTGCGCGAGATCCATGGGTGCAGACCACCGTCGAACTGGCCAGCGGCAAGGCGGCGACGGCCGTTGACATCCAGCGGCAGTACCTCAACGAAGCTCGTCCTTTCGTGGAAAGCGGTGACTACCCGGATTGGACCCACGAACTGTTGGTCCACTGGTCGGCGACCCTCGATCAACTTCAGACAGATCCAGCTCGTCTGGGTGATCGATTGGACGTTTATATGAAACTGCAGATCTTCGACCACATAATTAATCGTGCCGGAATGAGTTGGGCCATGCTGCGGCGCGCACTTCAAGCGCTGGAGCTTTTGCGTCGAACCGTGCCCGACGACCACTTGTTAGCCCTGCTTTCTAGCGATGAAGAATTTATCGGCCCCCAATTGGCTCCTCTCCTTGGACAGCTAAGTAGCAGTCGAGAGTTTTGCAAAACCACCTGCCAGCACCTGCGTGTGGCTACGCGGTTGCAAGCTCTAGAACTGAATTATCACGAGCTGGGCGGACAATTTGACGGAATCCTCGCGGCTAGCTCGGTGTCTAGCTCCATTGCACCATCAGACGCGGTTGATCACGCAATGCACCATCCGCCATGCGGGGGCCGCGCGGAGGCTCGCGCACGTTCGATCGTAGAATTCCAAGGGCAGTCCTGGGAAAGTGATTGGACGCATCTTATCAACCCTAGCGCTGGCCAGATGATCGATCTCACCGATCCATTTTCGAATCAGCGGAAAATTCAGTGTTGGGACAGACACCAGCCTAGTAGCCGGGAGCACCTGGAACTCGAGGAGATACTCGCCCAAGTTCATGCCTTTACCAGACCACAAACTCCCAGGTTGCCATAGCCCTGTCACCGAAAAAGAAAGCTCACGCGTCATTGGAATACCAGACCGACAGCCTGAATCGCTGAATTCAACACTGCGGAAAATCTTCGGTCGGCGACGTTCGCGCTGTGCATGCTGTTCCAGCCGGCGCCGATGGGATGCTCCGAGTTTTCGAGAACTACACTGATAATGTTGCGCTAGGGACTTCACCTAACCCGTTGCCTCGCGTACGCTCTTTGAAGTTGCGCGATTATCCTAACCCGACGCGTCAGCGAGGAATTCTTACAATGATTTACTTCCTCGCTGACGCGTCGGGTTATGAAAAACGTTGGGAAAATGCTCAATGCGCAACATCAAAACTCACGCGTCGGGTTATGAAAGTCCTGGGAAAATGCTCAAGGCGCAACTTCAAAACATACGCTTCGGGTTTCGACAGGCCACCATGTGGCGCTGTTCAACATAGAAACATCGCTACCTGCTAAGTCCTCTGAGCATGAAAAACATACGGAATTTTTGCATCATCGCTCACATCGATCACGGCAAATCCACGCTGGCAGATCGGCTCATACAAGCTTGCGGCGGCATATCGCAGCGTGAATTCCACGACCAAATGCTGGACTCGATGGATATTGAACGTGAACGCGGCATCACCATTAAAAGCAATTCCGTTACTCTGTCTTATCGTGCGCCCGATGGACAGGACTATCAACTGAATTTGATTGACACGCCGGGACATGTGGATTTCTCACACGAAGTCAGACGTTCGCTGATGGCCTGTGAGGGAGCCCTGATCGTTGTCGATGCTTCCCAGGGAGTCGAAGCTCAAACGGTTGCCAATCTCTTCTTGGCGCTGGAATACGATCTCGAATTGCTGCCGGTAATTAACAAGATCGACTTACCTGCCGCCGATGTAGAGCGAGTTCGCGAAGAGATCGATGCGGACCTTGGTCTCGACCCTTTTGCCGCCATTCCGGTGTCCGCCAAAACGGGTGCTGGCATCGACGATGTATTGGCCGGCATCGTGGCGCATTTGCC
This sequence comes from Pirellulaceae bacterium, assembly GCA_963707245.1. Classification (GTDB taxonomy): domain Bacteria; phylum Planctomycetota; class Planctomycetia; order Pirellulales; family Pirellulaceae; genus Aureliella. The sequence goes on along the minus strand of CAVPPY010000057.1, from coordinate 102,250 downwards.
CTGTCCAACTGGCAACCCCGATGCGCCGCTCAAGGCGCTGGTCTTCGACGCATATTTCGATCGATTTCGGGGAGTCATCCTACAAGTCCGGGTGATGGAGGGCACCTTGAAACCACGCGATGTGATTTGTTTCATGCACGCGGGCCACGAATACAAAGTCGACGAGTTGGGCTACAACCAGTTCAAACTCGTTCCCAAAGAGAAACTCAGCGCAGGCGAAGTTGGTTATATCGTCGCGGGGGTAAAGAGTGTCCAGGACATAGAGATTGGAGACACCATTACCCTCCTGGATCGCCCAACGGCAGAACCCATTCCCGGATACCAGCCGGCCAAACAGGTCGTTTTCTCTTCGGTCTACCCGATGAACACCGATGAGTATCCGGACCTAACCAAAGCATTGGCGAAACTGGCAATCAACGACGCCGCACTGACCTACGAAAAAGACAGCTCGGCGGCCCTCGGTTTTGGCTTTCGTTGCGGTTTTCTGGGACTATTGCATTTGGACGTGGTCCAAGAACGACTGCAGCGCGAGTTCGATCTTGGCTTGGTTATCTCTGCTCCCTCGGTGAAGTACATTCTGACCTTGAAAGACGGCAAGTCGGTCGAGGTTGACAATCCATGCAATTGGCCTGATCCCTCGTCCATTGATTCCGCCAGTGAGCCCTACATCAAGGCTCAAATCTTGATTCCTGAGGAGTACGTCGGCCCCGTCATGGATTTGTGTCGCGAACATCGTTCTGACAGTCAGACCATGAATTATCTATCCGCCGGTCGCGTTGAAGTCACCAGCGAAATGCCGCTCGGCGAAGTGCTGTTCGAGTTCTATGGCAAGCTGAAAATGATCACGCGTGGCTATGGATCGTTCGATTATGTGCAGATTGAATATCGCAAGACCGACATCGTCAAAGTCGACATTCTCGTCAACAAAGAGCCCATCGACGCCCTGTCTTATTTGGTACATCGCGAAAAGGCGCGAACCCGCGCATTGCACTACTGCGAGCAATTAGCCGAAGCCATTCCGCGTCATCAGTTTAAGATTCCCATTCAGGGAGCTATCGGTGGCGACATTATTGCTCGCGCCACCATTCAGCCATTCCGCAAAGACGTCACGGCGAAACTCTACGGGGGCGACGTAACTCGCAAGAAAAAGTTGCTCGAAAAGCAAAAGAAGGGAAAAGCCAAAATGAAGCAGTTTGGCAACGTCAATATTCCGCAAGAAGCCTTTGTGTCTGTGCTGCGCGCCGAAAAGTCGTGAGCAACCGCCAAGTCAATTGCCTTCTCACACCAGCCATATGGACCATTTGTTGACTTCCTGGACAATGGAATTGGACATTGAAGCCAGGCGGTTTGCCTGGGCTGTCTTGAAGTTTCGACGAAAATGGAGCTTGGTGTGCAGATTCTGTTGACCAATGATGATGGTGTGCATGCGCCTGGCATCGCGGCCCTGCGAGTCGGCCTGATGAGCTTGGGGAATGTGCACTTGATTGCTCCAGCTACGGAGCAGAGCGGCGTTGGGCACTCCATCACCTTTTTGGAGCCCCTGGTCTGCAAAGAGATCTTCCAAGGCCCCGAGCGATTGGGCATTGCCGTGGAGGGCAGTCCCGCCGACTGTGTTAAGCTGGGGGTTTCGGCCCTGATTGGGCAGCCGGTGGACGTGGTAGTCAGCGGCATTAATGGCGGTTTGAATGCCGGTATCAACGTTCTTTACTCGGGTACCGTCGCCGCGGCCATTGAGGGCGCCTTTTTTCGTCTCAATAGCTTTGCCATTTCTCTCGAATACGACCCCCATGCTGACTTTGCGGCAGCAGCCCAAATCGCCGTACAGTTAATTTGCCAAATCCTGGCCAAGAAGGACGCGGACCCCCAGCTGTACAATATCAATATCCCCACCAAGGCGGTAGAACGACTGCGCCAAGGGTTGTGCCCTCAGGTCGAGGTAGTGCCCATGGGTGTCGAGCGTTATGGCGAGCAGTTTATTCGCCGGCAGGATCCCAAAGGTCGCGATTACTACTGGGCTACCAACGATCCACCACCCAAGCGAACGGACCACCCCACCGACTTAACTGCCCTGGCGGATGGACATGTTACCGTCACCCCCCTGATGTTCGACATGACGGCTGCCCCCGTGTTAGCGACGATGGCCAATTGGAACCTGCAGCTGACAGCATAGGCCTTGTGGGTTTTCATTGGGATTCGTATCATTTCGGGTTGTTTTTAAGGCTCCCTGGGTCGGTTTTGGTTGGATTCATGATTTTGGCTTTGGTTGGCAAGTTGTTGGTTATCGGTCGCGACCGGGCTCATATTCTACTGGCGCAGGTAGATGGAGCAGTGGAAGGTGCGGGTGCAGCCGACGGTCAGCCAGCTGCGGAAAATCTCAATCCCATCCTGCAATTCCTATCCAATCCGATCAATTTATTCCTGGTCAGTGCCATTCTGTTCATGTTCATCGTGGTTCGTCCGCAGCAGAAGCAGCTCAAGGAAAAACAAAAGGCGCTAGCCGAGCTGAAAAAGAACGATCGGGTGGTCACCACGGGGGGCATTCATGGCGTAATCGTCCAGGTCAACGCTGGCGAAGATGTCGTCAGCATTCGTATTGACGATTCCTCGGGGGCGCGCATGACGGTCAACCGAGATACGATCAGCAAGATCATTAATTCAGACACCAAAGAGTGATTGCATCGCTCGCAACTAAAATTGCTCCGTAAGGACTATCAATGGACGGCTCCTGTTTTCTGAACACTCCCGCGTTTCATTCGGCGGCTCAGTTCTTGCTTTTGGCCCAAGCTGAAATCCAGGCCAAGACGCCAGGTTATTGGGAAACGCTGGCGGAAACCTGGAAGACCTATGGCTATGGAGCCATGTTTGTATTTGGCATTTTTGTGTTGCCATTCATTCTGAGCCATTTCATTACCGCTGCGTTGCGCATGCCGACGCACTCCTTTCGCTTGGGGGTCATGTTGGCGGCGATTTCGGCGGGTCTACTTTTCGGCTATGCCAAGAAATTCCAATTGACCTTCGGTCCAGACATGAAGGGCGGAACGACCCTGGTGTATGACATCATGCCGGACGACGAGGGCAAGAAGCTCAATGCCGGGGCTCTCGCAACCGCACTCAGCGAACGAATCAATCCATCGGGTACGAAGGAGATCTCGATCCGACCGCGTGGCGAGTCTCAAATCGAAATTACCGTACCCATGGTCGACGAATTGGAACTGCAGGAAATCAAGAAGAAACTGGTGCAGTCTGGGCAATTGCAATTTAGAATCGTGGCCAACACGCGCGATCACCAAAACATTAAGGAACTGGCTGTGCAGCAAGCCAACAAGAACCTGCTGCCACAGAAAGACGTGCTGGACGCGTCAGGCAAAGCGGTGGGTCGTTGGTACACGGTGCAGCGCGAGCAGGACAAGGTGCAGGGCGTCTACCCGTTGAAGACTCCCGTCTATGGCGACATCATTCGCGATAAATTCACCGGCAAGATTATCAACTTGCCGCAATTGAATATGGACGAGGATTACCCTGTCGAGAAATGGTTGGCCGAGCAAGGGATAAAAGAAGTCGACGTGCTGATGGCCTTGGAGGTCGCCGGCAAGCCCTATGCGGTAGTGGCCGGTGATGACTTGGCCAGCGCCGCCACGGAATTCGATAAGATTGGCCAGCCGGTCGTCGCGTTTCGCTTGACCGGCTCCGGATCGAGCAACATGTTACAGATGACCGCCGCAAATCAGCCAGATGGGAATTTCCATCGGCGGATGGCGATCATCATGGATGACCTGGTATTGTCCGCCCCCCAATTGAACTCGCCCATCAGCAGCAACGGCCAGATTACCGGGCGATTCACCAAGCAAGAAGTCGATTTTCTGGTAAACATTCTGCGTTCCGGGCGTCTGCCGGCCACGTTGAGCAAGGAGCCCGCCAGCGAGAATCGCGTTGGCGCAGGTCTGGGCGCGACGACAATTCAGAAAGGCAAATGGGCTTCGTTTTGGGCTGTACTCGCCACCTTTGTGTGCATCCTGCTGTACTATCGTTTTGCTGGTGTGGTGGCCGCCATGGCTCTTGTTATCAACGGTCTGTTGATTTTCGGAGTGATGATTTTCATTGGCCAGCCCTTGACCTTGCCGGGTTTGGCCGGCCTGGTTTTGACCGTCGGTATGTCCGTCGACGCCAACGTGCTCATCTTCGAGAGAATTCGCGAGGAAAAAGCAAAGGGCTCTGCGCCGCGGATGGCAATTCGCAACGGATTCGACCGCGCATTTTCCACCATCGTTGACTCGAATTTGACGACCTTGATCGCGGCCGTGGTCTTGTACTGGATTGGCACCGATCAAGTACGGGGCTTTGCCGTCGCGCTGATCATCGGTATCGCGACCAGTATGTTCACCGCCACCTTCTGCTCGCGGCTCGTGTTTGAAATGGCCGAGAAACTGAAGCTGGTCAATCTATCCATGGCCGATGGAGTGGGCTTTTTCAAGAAACACTTGTTCAATGACCGCGATTTCGACTTTATGCGTTGGCGTCCGGTTTGCTTGGTTGTTTCATCAGTCCTGATTTTACTGGGCTTGGGCGCTGTGTACTTCCGTGGGCCGGACATTCTGAATATCGACTTCACCGGGGGGACGAGCGTAACTTTTCAACTGCAAGAATCAATTCCGCCAGAGAAATTGCGAATCTTGACCAAGGAAATCCTGGCGGAAGATGAAGATGGCAAGCCTGTTCAATCGACGCTGGTGCGCGTGGAAAAAGAACCCATGGATACGGTGTATACCCTGGCCACTTCGATCAAATCACGCGATTACCTCTCGAAATTGCTGTTGGAGGGCTTCGCCAAGAATAACGCCGCCAACCTGGTGACTTATCGCATCACCACCAGCCGGCCGTCCTCAAGTGCGGCCACCAGCATGCTCCCCGGTCCCCGATCCGTGCGAATGGTCAGTTATCAGCAGCCCGATTCCAGTAACACGCCAGAATCGGCAAGCCCTTCCCCCGCGGAAAACGCTGGCCCCGCGGAAAACGGCGCTCAAGAATCGCCTGCCAGCGTGGACCAAGTAGACGCGGCAGTATTGCTCCCATCCGATACGGCTGCTGAGGTTCAGGATGCTGCCGCGATTGCCGACGCGGCTTTGGCTGAAGCAGCCGCCGCTGATGCATTGGCAGCTGCAGCTGCAGCACCCACCGCAATGACCGAGCTGATTCTGCACGTAGGTAGCAGTAACGAAGACAACGCCGGAGTTTCCGACAAAGATAAGATTGCCAAATTCGATGGCCCGACTCTCAAACAACTCTTGCTGGACGCCGCAAACGCAGCCAACGTCCAACTGAATGAAGCACTGGTTGAGGTCGTGCCTGAACCCAAGCCAGCCGATTGGCAACCCGGGGATATCACCGGCTATGCGAATTGGCGCGTTTTCCTGCCAGTGGACGACGCCTCAGCCGCATCGGTGGTCGCGAAACTCGAGTTGCAAATGTCGAAGCAACCCCTGTGGTTATCGCTCAGCCAAATTGGCTCCAAAGTCGCCGGCGAAATGCAACAGCGAGCTGTGGCGGCCATTTTGGTCAGTTTGATTTTTATCGTAGGCTACATATGGTTCCGCTTTCAAAAGATCTCGTACGGCCTGGCCGCCGTGATTGCCCTGGTGCATGACGTGCTGATCACCTTGGGAGTCGTCGCTCTATGCCATTGGCTGGCGGGACCGCTTAACTTCCTGTTGATCGAAGATTTCAAAATTGGTCTGACCGAAGTCGCCGCCTTCTTGACCATTATTGGTTACTCCCTGAACGACACGATTGTTGTCTTCGATCGCATTCGGGAGGTCCGCGGTCGCAGTCCAAAGCTGGATGCCGCGATGGTCAATGCCAGCGTGAATCAAACGCTCAGCCGAACCCTGTTGACCAGCGGCACCACGCTACTAACTATATTTCTGTTATACATTTTTGGTGGTGAAGGCATCCACGCGTTCTCGTTTGCCTTGCTGGTAGGCATCATCGTGGGTACCTACAGTTCGATATTCATTGCCGCGCCGGTTCTGCTGTGGTTGACCAATCGCGAACAAGCCCAACGTCCAGGAACCATCGCTACCCGCACTAGTGCGGTTGGCACGCGTTGAGCAACTTACTGGCCAGTCCCCATTTCGCGCATCAGCATTTGCATATCAGCCCAGACCAACCTTTTTGCGCTTTCGTTGCGCAAAAGGTAAGAGGGGTGGTAGGTTACCAGGACCTGGGCCGCGCGATAGGCATGAAATTTGCCACGCAAGGCGCCGATGGACAGCGTTGACTGCAAGACCGAACGCACGGCAACCGCTCCCAAACAGACAATGTATTGTGGTTGCAGGATATCCAGCTGGGCCTCGACAAAGCTTCGGCAATTGGCAATCTCATCCGGCACGGGGGTTCGATTCTGTGGCGGGCGGCATTTGAGCCCGTTGAGAATATAGACATCCTCGCGGCTGAGCTTCATGGCGGCAATGATCTTCGTCAGCAACTGCCCAGCCATGCCCACAAAGGGCTGTCCAGTACGGTCTTCGTCGGCCCCCGGGGCTTCACCCACGAAACACAAGCGGGGATGAAGCGGTCCACTGCCAAATACGGTCTGTTGCCGGTAGCCCACGATGTTCACACACTGGCGGCAGGCCCTCACCTGCTGATCGAGTTGCTCTAAATGCTGCTGCCGCTGCACATCGTCCAGGACCGGCAGAGTCCACTGGGCAGAAACCAGGTGGGGACCATGGCTGAGTGGAGACGATTCCGGAACCGCTTGAGGGGCGCTGGTCGATGGACGTGCAGAGACCGCCGGCTGATCCGCCGCATGCTGATCCGCCCTAGGTTGATCCACATCTGCCGCGCCGACCATCTGCTGCGTGCAGGCACCCCATGCCTGCAGCCGCTCGAGCAAATCCGGAGCTAGCTGCTCCAACGGCAAGGCTTGCACCCGCGTTAGCCCACAGCGCTGGTAGTTTTCCAAGACTTGTCGCAGTGCGTTCTGGAACTGTTTCGCGTCCATGGTTTGTCTGGCAGAATAAAAGTGCCGTTCCCAGCCGTTGTGATGCACCATATTAGACGATTTCGAGCTGGGCTTGCAGTCCTTGCGGCCTTTTGGCGGGTTTCCAACTGGCTTGGCAGGTGATTTGCCTCGCGAATTTTGAAATGTCACCTTAGAATGGTCGTCGAACCAAAGCGTGGCAACCGTTTCTTCTGCTCTCACCCCGATTCAGTACTGATTTGCTTGTATGGCTATTCCTCGCGTCGTGATTGTCGGCCGCCCCAATGTCGGTAAGAGCAGCATTTTTAATTGGCTGGACGGCCGACGCTTGGCTATTGTCGACGACACAGCGGGCGTTACCCGTGATCGTATGGTCACCCTGATCGAGCACGACGAGCGATTCTTCGAACTAATCGACACCGGCGGAATGGGAAATGTGGACGTCGATAACCTGACCAAGGATGTTGAGCTGCAGATTTCCGCGGGCATCGACGAAGCCGACATCATCCTGTTCGTTGTGGATACCAAGGCCGGCTTGACTGCCCTGGATGAAATGGTGGCCGAGCGACTGCGTAAAATTGAGAAGCCCGTTTTGTTGCTGGCCAATAAAACCGATCACGCTGGCCTGGACAATAGCGCTCTGGAATTCCATCGCTTGGGACGCGGTTGGTTGATTCCCGTCAGCACCTTGCAAAATCGTAATCGGCAACAACTGTTCGACGAGATTCTCGAGCGTCTGCCCGTGGGTGAACCCGAGGCCGGTGAGACGGATGCACCGCGGATGAAGCTGACGATCGTCGGGCGTCGAAACGTGGGCAAAAGCACTTTTGTCAACACACTAGCTCAAGCCCAGCGGATGATAGTCAGTGAAGTACCGGGAACGACCCGGGATAGTGTTGATGTGCATTTCAATTTGGATGGTCATCGCTTCGTAGCCATTGACACTCCAGGTTTGCGGCGCAACAAGAGCATTCGTACCGACATCGACTTTTACGGATTGCATCGGGCACAACGCAGTATTCGTCGTGCGGATGTTACGCTGCTGTTCTTCGATTGCATGGAATCGATCAGCAAGGTTGACAAGCAATTGGCGCATTACATCGAGCAGCAATTCAAGCCCTGCATTTTTGTGGTTAACAAGTGGGACAAGGTAGCTGGCAGTGTACCCACCGAGCGCTGGGTGCGTTACCTGCGCGAACACTTCCCTACCATGTCCTATTGTCCCATTGCCTTTATCACTGGCGAAACCGGCAAGAATGTCAAAACCTTGCTGAATCACGCTCAGATGCTATTCAAGCAAGCTCAGACACGCGTTTCCACGCCAAAGATCAACAAACTGCTGCAGGCAGCCTTAACCCGTCAACAACCGCCCTTGTACCTTAATCGCCGTCCCAAGATCTACTTCGGATCGCAGATTGCTACCACACCGCCCACGATTATCCTGATGTGCAACATGCCCCAAGGTTTTCCGCCCAGTTACCGCCGGTATCTGCTGAATACGTTTCGCGATAACTTACCCTTCGGCGAAGTACCACTAAAGCTGTACTTACAAAAGCGTGAGAGCCAAGACCCCGCAGATCGCGAGCGGGCCATTGCCGATGAATCGCACGAATAGGCTGCCTTGGTTATGCGACAGCGATGTCAGCCGGATCTGGATAGTTCGTTCGCAGGCTCCTTGCATAAATCACTTCGCAAGACCTTTAGAGTCCCAGTGCTTTGTCAGGAATAAAAATTGGATTAGATATGCGTTGGGAAAAAGGGGTCCGACACGGGTCCGACACCAAAAGTGCGAAGCACCCGAAGGGCCGTTCCGGCTTTTCGTGTCTGACCCCTTTTTCCCTTCCATCCCCACCTGATTGTGGCCGTGCAGTCGACTGGCGAGAGTGATCTGAACGGCGACTTCCAGCGACCCCGCTTTCTTCTCGCAAATTGCAGCATGGAGTCCCAAATGGATACCGAGGATAGTGATCGCGTACCCAAGGTGACTTTTTCAGAAGACTTATTCCTCGAATGGCAGACTGCCAGACGAGGCACGCAAAATCCGGAGGACATGTCAAATCCCGTTTGGGGATGGATTTTTCGTGGACGCATCGACCCTTATCATGCAAATCGTCACTTCACTACCGGTGTCGACTATCCGGGAGTCGCGAGATGGGCTGGCTGCCGAATGGGGCAGTCCAAGACGGTTCTTGCAGATGGGAGAGTGATTTGGATCGCCGGGGAGCATGAAGACTTTTATGATCCGGACTTCTATATCTATAACGACGTGATTGTTGAGAGAGTCGATGGAGAGATCACGATCTTAGGTTATCCTCCGGCGGTCTTTTCACCAACCGACTTCCATTCGGCAAGCCTGGTCGATCATGGAAAATCAATATTGATCATCGGGAGCATCGGTTACCAAGATACGCGTTGTCCAGGTCACACGCCGATCTTTCGCTTAGACACCCAGGGCTACAACATGGAATCTGTTGAGGCCACGGGCGAATCGCCGGGCTGGATTCACAAACACGATGCCCAACTGAGCCAAGACGAGACACGCCTGGAAATCCGAGGTGGTCAGGCACTCGGTGAATACGGATTCATGGAAAACATAGACGACTGGTCACTTTGCCTGAGGACCATGACCTGGACTCGATTAACGCAACGGAATTGGCCTCGATTTAGAGTCCGCCGGACCGATGAAAGACGCCTGCATCTTTTTGAATACAGCAATTTGGTTTTCGAGCGCCAGTTCCCAGAAACCGGTACGGGCGCTGTGCAGGAAATCGAATCAGAGATCGGTACCCAGCCGAACTTGCCGGCGTTTCAGTCGCTGTTCAAACCGTCGATGGAGAATAGAGAGCTAGAGTCTCAGGCAGACGATGACAACGATTGGCGAACGACTCGAATTTGCATTGACGGCATCCAGGTGCGCTTCATCGACGATTCCGATTATGTGTCGGTTGTCTCCGAAGGTCAGCTGGCAACCGCCAAACTGGAAAGCATACTCGAGGAATTGGCCGAAAAACTTTCGCTGGTGGAAAACTGTCCGTGCGAAGTCTTCAAGATATCCTGAGGCATGGTATCTCCATTGATGTGGCCGGGAAGTAAGACGTTCAAGCGGCTCCCCCTGGCCTGACGAATCGGTGGGAACATCGGGCAAGCAGAAAAGAGTTTCTGAGTTTGAAAATGGCACCCTATTTCCAGGCTCAGGTGAAAGAGGAATGTTCCGCAGCAACTCGTTTTAGGTTGGTGAGATGGACAAGAACGTGATCTTGCATCTGGGTGGTTTTATTGCCATTCTGCACGCGTTAAACTTCTTTTTCCACCTGCAAATTTCGATCATCGGAAGTTTAGTATTAGCCGTCGCGCTGTCGCTGGCTACTCGATTCTTGCAGCGATGAAGGAATGCTTGTCGTGACACCCCTACGTCACAGGGGATTGAATTGAGTTCTCAGACTTAAGTTCTATCGAATCAGTGAGGTCTAGTCATGAGCGATGCGCCGCCCGCAGCAGTCCAGGATGCTGCCTCCGACTCCAAGAATAAGTCCGTGGAACCGAATCGACGTATCCGCAATTGGAGAATTCGCTTCTGGGCTCTGTGTGCCATGCTGGTATTGGGGTTGGTTGCCATGGGCCTGACGCAAGCTTCTGAGAAGCGAGCCTGGGAGTATTGGATTTTCGTGGTAGTCGTCTACGCCGGGCTGGCCATCTGGCAAACCGCGGTGCGAGCCCGAAGCGATCTCGGCCTTATGAGCAAGAGCATTGTTCGCGAACTGTTGCATTGGGGAACGCTGGTACTGTTCCTCGGCAGCCTGTTCTTGCTTGAGAAGCAGGAGATCATCAATCGTGAATCGGCCTCGTACTTCGCCTTGATGTTGTTGGCCATGACCTGCTGTATGTCGGGCGTGCATACCGACTGGAGCCGGTCGATCGTGGGCGTGGTTTTAACGGCCATGTTGATTACGATGGCTTACATTGATCAGTGGTCAGTAGTACTCTGGTTGTGCATGATCACGGTGGCAGCTCTGGGAGCAGCGTTCTTTTACTTTCAATCCAGACGGGAAAGAGCTTGAAACGCCACGTTGGTCGAGCGTTTAAGAGCGTTTAATTAGTGTTCGTTCGTGGATGTTCGCTGGCCATGGTTATGAAGCGGCTTATTTCTTATCTGGGAGTGCCCTATACTCCTCAGCCAGATCAAAGACCATTCCTCGAGCGATTGAAGACCGTCGAGGATACGGGTGTCGAAATCAAGTTGGCCGCCTTAAGCAAACGTGAAAGCGAGCATTTCTTCGGTGTTCCTCTCGGACGCCGCGGCATCCAGCCGGTATGGCTGGAGGTGACCAACCTCGGGCATGGGCCGCTGTTCTTTGATCGCGTCTTTCTTGATCCCAACTACTACCCGCCGCTCGAGGCGGCCATGGTAAATCATTTTTCCCTGGGGCGGCGGATAGCCAGGATTGGAGCCCTGGCATGGTTCTTTCTACCGCTACTGGTTTTCCTGCCGATCAAGCTATGGGCTGCCCGCCGGGCCAATCGACGTATGAATGATTTTTTTGACGACCATGCATTTCCCATCGGAGCCATCGCACCTGAAACGACCGCCAAGGGATTTGTGTTTACTTTGCTGGATGATGGTACGAAGATAGCCCACTTGAGAGTCCTCACGTGAGGAAAAGACCAGCGAATTTGTGGTGACGCTTCCCATTCCGGGTATCGTCGTCGACTATCGTAAGCGTCCATTTGAAAGCCTGTTTGCTGCTCACGAAATTGTGGATTGCGACGAACAGGCATTGCGTGAAAAACTGCGCCAGTTGCCTCGGGCAACACGCAATCGACTTGCTACGCGCGAAGGGGATCCCGTTAACCTGGTCGTCGTTTCGGACTTTAGCACGCTGCTGACCTCCTTCGGAACACGCTGGGATGAAACCGAGACCATCACCCTGGGAACGTGTTGGAAGACTTCCAAAGCGTTTTTGCTTGGCTCGCGATATCGCTACTCGCCTGTCAGTCCGTTGTACCTGGAAGGCCGAAGTCAGGATTTCGCGCTGCAGCGCACGCGCTTGACCATCAACGAAAGGTTGCATCTACGACTGTGGCTGGCACCGCTGCGATTTGAGGGCAAGTCTGTGTGGGTCGGACAAGTCAGTCGCGACATCGGTGTGCGATTTACCTGGGCGACATGGAATCTGACAACCCATCGTATTGATCCGAGCATCGACGATGCGCGGGACTATGTGATCGAAGATTTGCTTGGATCGGGACACCTGGAGCGGATGGGTTACGTCACAGGTGTAGGGGCTACGCCAGCGGATGCTCCGCGCCACAATCTAACGGGAGATCCCTATATAACGGACGGGTATCGCGCCGTGCTGATTCTTTCCAAAGCAGCCACGCAGGCCTCATTTCTTGGGTGGTCATAACACTCCACTTGCCCAGGAATCGTGCCGGAACAATCCTGACAAAATATCCTCCCAAAAAGGTTGACCAAACTCTTTGAGAAAACTGAAATGCCCTTCAATCGGCTTGCGGTCGGATGCCTGTCCGCGACTGGGGGAACCTGGCCTGACGAAACGGCGTCAAGCAGTAAAAAAATCGTGGTCGGTGTTGAGTTCCCAAACACCACCTTGATCGATCTGGCTCCCTTCTCCCGCCGGTACTCCGGGGGAGAAGGGCTGGGGTTGAGGGGGCTAAAAGAATCGGCCATCTGAATGAGGGCATGTCTCACAGAAATGCTCGAATTTCAACGCTTTCCTCGTGATCTTGCCCCTCACCCCCCATCCCCCTCTCCCTGAGTACAGGGCGAGGGGGAGCTATTCGCCGGACCTGAATCCTGATCCTAGCCGCCAATCAAGTCTTAGGCTACCATCCCAACGAATTCTCGAAGCTTGTTTTCAACAAATGAGGTGGCACGAGTCACTCATTCCCGTTTTCGACTTAGCCATTGCCAGGCATCGGTCAAGGTTTCCGTGCGCGGACGACGTTGGTAGTTCAGCTCACGCTCGGCTTTGGCAGAACAGTAGTAGTGATTGAGCATTCCCATAGCGATGGCAGCACCATTGACATCGCCCTCGCGCAACGGGAGCCAGTGATAGGCCGCATCCAAAAGATGGCCGAAGACGCTAATCCAGGCCCCCAGGGATAGCACCTGACGTTGGCGGCCGGTGGTGCGCAGCATTTCTTGCCACAACTGACGATAGCTCAGATTGTCTCCAGCCAAAATGTAGGCTTCACCGCAGCGGCCAAGCTGGATGCTATTGACGGTCGCACGCGCCACATCGCGGGCATCGCACAGGCTGCAGCCTCCAGCGGGCGCGACGACCAGCGGCGCGCGATGCACCTCCAGCATCATCCGACCACTCGACGGCTTCCAATCGTAAGGAGCTAGCATAAAGCCCGGGTGCAAGATGACCGCGTCCAAGCCCTGACGGGCAACAGCCTCGCGCACCACCCGCTCGGCTTCAGTCTTCGAGCGGACATAGCTGCAGTCGACGTTGGCAATGCCTTCGGAGGTCTTTTCGTCCACCGGATGCAACACATCGGTGGCCGTTGGCAGAGTGTCGACCGTCGAGACATGCACCAGCCGCGCTGAATGGGTTAGGCAAGCATGGACCAACCTGCGCGTGCCCTCGACATTCACCAGCCTAGATTCCTCCAAACGCTGCCAGCCAATATGAATTTGGGCCGCACAATGAATGACCGCCGAGCAGCCTGCGACAGCCTGGTCGATAGCTCCTTGCGCGTTAATATCGCCGTAGACGACGTCTACCGCCAAGCCCTCGAGAGCCTGAGGTGTTGTCGTAGGCCTGCACAGCACGCGGGTAGGCAGCTGCCGGCTACACAGCTCGCGAACGATGCAATTTCCCAGCAAGCCGGTACCCCCGGTAACCAGAATCACCGCACACTCCACTTGATCTTCATGAGTAGGTCCAGCATCAGACCGTGCAGACAGGCCAGCGGTCAGCCTTACTTGTTAAGAGTTTACTTACGGACTGTATCCAGCACGACGTGGCTGCCAAACAAACGGTCGTGCAAAGCCAGTCGCCGTGGCCCCAGGACAGGTAGGATATTAACCAACAATACGACGTCATCAACAGGTGCTAATAGAATGGCCAGAATATCCAAATGTAACAAGACCAAGATGGTGCTGATGGCGCTGACCCAAATCGGCAGGTTTCGAATGACGCTTCGCAGCGCACGCTTGCGGCCGCTGAGCCACAGTCCATGAGCGTCGGCGACACGCAACTGAAACAGATAGCGGCCAACGGTCCTCCAGCCACGCCATTCCATCCAAGCAAATGCAGCCGGCACCAGCACGGCAAAGGCCCCCAGCCATTTCACCGACTCCACCAAGGGCTGAATGGTGGCCGGCAGCTGGACGCTCGAGGCCACGGTGGGAAGCATCGCAGCGATCCAAAAAGGCAATAAAACAGTCCCCTGAACGACCAAATCGACGATCCAGGCCAGTCCTCGATTGAGCAAGCCTGCGGTGGTGACGCCGACGGGAGCCAATTGATCCAGGTCCTGCTCCAGGGCGGCATAATCCGGGTAGCGCTCGGCCGGATTCTTGGCCAATAAACGCGCGAGCACTGCTCTCCATCGCTCGGGGATTGCGTTGGGCCATTTTTCGGGAAACCTGATCTCTGCTTCCTGTTGACTGGAAATCTGCTGGCGAAGGGTTGTACCACAGACATCGTAGGGTCGCCGACCGAAGGAAAGCTCAAAAAGTGTCACGCCCAGGGAATACATATCGCTGCGGTCACTCGGATCCTGGCCCTGCGATAATTCAGGAGCCATGTAACTCAACGTACCGCTGATGCCCTGAGTGGGCGAACTGCTGTCGGTCTGGGCCAAACCGAAATCGCTGAGCTTGACCGTTCTTTCATCAGCCATGATCAGGTTGCTAGGTTTAATGTCACCATGCACGATACCCAGCATACTTGCCTGCCGTCAGCGCACTCACCACTTGTCGGGCGAACAGGATCACATCCTTGTAGGGCAGGGGGTGTTCGTTGATCATGGTGGCCAGGGTGGGTCCGGGCAGCAATTCCATAGCCAAGAAGGGGTCTTGGCTATCGCGGCCGACATAGTAGATGGTCACGACGTTAGGATGGTTCAGCCTGGCCTGCGCGACAGCCTCGTCTAGCAATCGCGAAACCTGTTTAGCCGAGTTGCTGCCCGAACCATCTTGGGTTCGGATAACCTTGACGGCTACAAAACGCTGCAGCGACTCATCGAGCGCGCGATACACGGCACCCATTCCGCCGTGACCAAGTTTGGATAGCAGTCGGAAGTGGCCCAACTCTTCACCCGAGCGA
The DNA here is from genome assembly GCA_963707245.1 of Pirellulaceae bacterium. Lineage (GTDB taxonomy): Bacteria > Planctomycetota > Planctomycetia > Pirellulales > Pirellulaceae > Aureliella. Next base: position 86,971 of record CAVPPY010000057.1, on the reverse strand, counting down.
TCCGGTCCATCGGGTAAATGGAACGTTGTCCCACTGCCAACTTCACCGCAAAAAGAAATTGTCTGCAGTACGCCTAGGCCCGCCAGCGAAATGCGTCGCCCACAGTCATCGCACTTGCCTGCTCCGCCCATTGGCAACTGGATTTCCGCACCACAAGCGCAGCGGTAGGCAACCAGTCGCTCCGCGGTCACCTCCGGCAAGTCTTCACGCATTTTTTCATTCATGGATGCGACGACAATCGAAGAGGAGTCCCAATGATGATCGCATTTTACACTCTGAGTACCATTCGCGGGACAAGCCATACCAGCAAGCAACCGCAGATAATTCGAAGCGAAAGCAATGGAACCACACAGCGAGTGCAGTCGCTCATCAAACAGTCTGGCCGAACTAGTGGTTATACTGAACGGAAGTCTCGATCTGTCAGCTTTTGCGGAACAATTCCTGGAAGACTAATTCCTGGAAGACTATTTCATGGCAGACTGGCCTGGCGAAACTGAATGAACAGCATGCGGAGATTTTAGCTCCGGTGCAGAATCGAATCTGCGGATTCGATTTTCGGCCTTAGATTCTCGCATGGGTATCAGGATGCTCGAACCATGGATCCAAGCCGCAGGTCTGCATGCTGCCAATGAGCATCAGGTGGCGGGGGAACTGGACATAGCCGACGTTGACCAGATTTTGGTTCGCGAGCGCGAGAGCCAACGTCAGGAGGCGCTCGTGCCATGTTACGGGGCATGGTTTGGGCAGTACGTCCTGGACCGTTTGCCAGGCTACTGGATCGGGCTGGATGAACCCGTAGCTCCCCGCATCTGCTTGGCAGGCGTGGCTTACAGTCCCTTTGATGCCGTTGCGCGACGCCTGGCGGATCCCCGGGCAGCATCACTTCAAGAGTTGTTCGATCGGTTGCTGGCCGAGGCTACCAACGAACCTGCTCCGTCAGTCGCGGATGTCGTGGTCGCCAATCGAAGTCGGTGGGATGAGCTGGCCAAGCAAGCAAAGTTCGTAAACTCGGACTGGTTTCCACCTGATGCCCGGCAGGCTCGAGCGGCCATGGATCCTTGGCTGCGTGCCGAAGGCGTGGCGGGCAAGCAACTGCTATGCCTGGCCGCGGGCGGAGGAACGCACGCGGGGCTACATGCCGCGGCTGGCGCTCATGTCACCGTGGTGGATTTTAGTGCCGCCTTGTTGGAATGGGACATTCAGCTGGCTCGGCGGCACGGTCTACAGATCACGACCCTTTGTTGCGCGATGGACGCGCTGCCAAGCGATCTGGACGGGCGTTTTGATATCGTACTGCAGCCAACCAGCCTGTGCTATGTGCCAGACCCACTCCCTGTCTTCCACGCTTTGGCACGCGTGCTGCGACCTGGCGGACTGTACATCGTCCAAAACAAGAATTCGACTTCCTTGCGCACTGCTGCAGCCGCTGCAATGGGCTATCCATTGTCGTGGATGCAGCGCGACGGACGAGCGCTGCCGCCAGCCAATAATCAACCACAGCGCGAGACGGGAATGATCGAATTCGCCCACTCGCACGACCTGCTGATTGGCGGGCTGTGTCGCTCAGGATTCGTGATCGAAGACTATCGGGAACCCCCGCGCGGCGACGGCTGGGACCAACCTGGTAGTGCCGCACATCGCGCATTGTACGCCCCACCTTACTTTAAAATCAAAGCCCGTCGGGTAGATGCCTGTTAGGGTGGTACGCGGCCCCTGAGCGGCAGTCCGCTAGCCGCATGTGCAAGCTGCTAACTCGGAAGAACACTGGCAAGCCAGCGCCACACTTGGCTAGTAGGTTTTGGGGAAGCGAAAAGATGTCAGGATCGAAAGATGTCAGGATTCAAGGATTCCTTTCCTTTTCCACAGCTGATTCGCTTTAGTCCATGACAGTGCCATTCGTGGCAGACGCGGATCAGTCCCTACACTTGAAACAGTTTTTCAGCGCAGACGGAAACGGCTACAATTGAGGAATACCCTCTTCTCGTTATGGACGGCATCATGCTAGAAATCCTGCTTGAGCATCCTTTGGCGATTGCCCTGTGCGGACTCGCATCGGTCATCGTCGCGTTTTTCATCTGGTTGCAGACTGCACACAAGGCAGGCTTGGTCGCCGCGATAGCATTTCTTGCCCTGACGGTGATCCTGGTATGGACCAGTATCAGCATTGAAACCGAACGCGAAAGTATCGAAGTGCTATTGTCTGAGATTGCAAACGCGGTAGAGGCCAATGACCATGATCGCGTACTCAGCTATATCCATCCCAATGCCTTGGAGGGGGAACGTCGCGCCCGAGCCGAACTGCCGCGTTACGAGTTCAGGGAAGCACGCATCACGCGCATCAAGGATATTACGGTGAACAGTGGCACCCGGCCGGAGACGGCGATCGCGGAATTCAATGTGGTGGTCAATGTCCAAACAGGTGGCTATGACGGCAAGGCTGCCCGCTTTTTGCGGGTCTACTTGATGAAGCAAGAAGGGCGCTGGCTAGTACGCGACTACGAACACTTTGATGTTCGGGCTGGCTTTTCCAATTCCCCCCTGGCGACGCCACCGATGGGCAACTGAACGCGGTATCAGATACGAATTCAGTTACCTTTCCGGCTTGGAGTTCGCGGTCTCAGCCGCAGGAGAGGGTCTTGAGGTGATTACGAAACACTCACGTTCCCGCTCCGCTGGCGTGACTCGCGACTCTCCCAAGCAAGAGAGAGTTGAGTTTTGGCGTCAGGCATCCTTGAGAGCGGCCACGGCTTCACGAGCCCGTCTGAGGAACTCTGACTTGGGTTCGCCCGCTTCCAGCCATATCGGATGCCCGATCGTAATGCTACTGAGCAAGGGAACGGGCATGAACTCGCCACGCGGAAGTATGCGATTCAGGTTCTCCATGTAGACCGGCACAAGCTCCAGGTCAGGGCGTTTCTTGGCCAGATAATAGATGCCGCTTTTGAATTCGCCCATGGCTCCATCTTCGGCCCGACTGCCCTCGGGAAAAACGATCAGGGAGTAAATGTCGCCCATTTCGCGAATCATCAAGTCCACCGGACTCTCGTGGACTTTGATTTCCTTGCGATCAATCAACATCGCATTGAAGGACCTGGCCAGAAAGCGTTTCCAAGTGGATTTACCCCAGTAATCCTTGGCAGCCACGGGCCGAGTCAAAGCTCGGATTTCGGGCGGCAGGGCGGACCACAAAACGACAGCATCCAAATGGCTGGTGTGATTCGCAAAATAAATCCGCTGACAGGTTTCCGGCTGACAGTCCACCCAGCGGACGGTGTAGCCGCTGAAGAATCGGGCCAGCAATATGATCGTCTGTCCAGTCAGCTTGGATAGCAGATCTTTCGCAGGCGCGTTATCTGGTCGCCCCCTGCGAGTTTTGGCTGGTGGGAGGATCTTACGGGATGGTTCAATGGCTGCGGCCACAGTCGATAAACTCTACGATGGGAGGAATCCGTTGCGTGCGGGAGGACATAGGATATGCCACCCAGGGCCGGAGGGCAAACCAAATAACCGTATTGCCTGCCAGGGAGTTGATTTCCTAGAGGAAAACCAGGACATTCTGAGCTTTGCCACACGCGGCCAGTCGATTAAAACCGGGAATTTATGATGCACGATTCTACGCGACCAGTACACCTTGCCATTGATTTGGGAGCGTCGGGCGGGCGCGTTCTGGCCGGCCAGGTCCACTCCACGGGTATCGAACTGCACGAGCTACATCGCTTTGCGAATGGCCCGCTGCAGGTTGGACGGCGGCTGGTCTGGAATTTACTGGGACAGTGGGAGCAAATCCTGCAAGGCCTGAATCAGGCCTCCTCGCTTTTTGGCAGCAGGGTCCGCAGCATTGGCGCGGACACCTGGGGCGTTGACTATGTGCTGCTTGACGCAAACGATGATCTGGTCGGACCCTGCTTCTGCTATCGCGATGCGCGCACTCAGGGAGTGATGCAAACGGCCTTTGAGCGGGTGAGTCGCAATCAGATCTTCGCCGAAACAGGCCTGCAATTTATGGAAATCAACACGGCCTACCAACTGCTCGCCATGCGGCTCGAACAGTCCCCGCTACTGGACATCGCCGATCGCTTCCTCATGGTTCCCGACTTCCTACATTGGCTACTCAGCGGCGAAAAAAGCAATGAGTTCACCAATGCCTCGACAACTCAATTGCTCAACCCTGAGAGTTGCAATTGGAGCCAGCCGTTGCTGCGAGCCTTTGAATTGCCCGAGGCTATTTTCTCCACACCCCTGCAGCCTGGGGAATCCCTGGGCAAACTGACTGCGAGCATCGCCAACCATACGCGACTGTCCAGCGAGGTGGAAATCATTCTTCCAGCCACGCACGATACGGGATCAGCCGTCCTGGCCGTACCTGCCAGTTCTTTCGCCGCGGCACAACCGGACTGGTGCTATATCAGTTGCGGCACCTGGTCCTTGATGGGTGTTGAGTTGGCGAGACCCAATCTGGGTGAAGCCTGCCGAATGTTCAACTTTACCAACGAAGGAGGCGCCCAAGGCAGTGTGCGATTGTTGAAAAATATCGCCGGATTGTGGATTGTGCAGCAGTGTCGCGCACAGTGGAAACGCGAGGGACAGGACTGGAGCTGGGAGCAATTGACGCACATGGCAGAAGAAGCTCACAGCACGTGCTCGATTATCGACACCGACGATCCGATTTTCGCCGCACCGGAAAATATGCCCGATGCCATTCGCGAAACTTGTCTGCGGACGAATCAGCAGCCGCCCGAAACTCCCGGCCAGACCATTCGCTGTGCCTTGGAGAGTTTGGTATTGCGTTATCGCCTGGTGCTGGGTTACCTAGAGCAGATTGTTGGCTGCCAGCTATCGACGATCCATATGGTAGGTGGTGGCGTTCAAAACCGGCTGCTCTGCCAATTTACCGCCGATGCTTGCCAGCGCAGAGTGGTAGCCGGCCCCGTGGAAGCCACGGCCATCGGCAATATGATGATGCAGGCCATCGGAACCGGCCAGCTGGCTTCGATCCAAGAGGCTCGCCAGCTGATACGCAGTGCCAGCGACATCACCGTATATGAGCCAACATCAGGCGGGCGGTGGGACGAGGGTTTCGAAAAACTGAAGCAAATCGTCATGCAATGAGCCATGGAAGCAAGCCTTGCAGATCGATTGCACTTTTCGCAAATGGAAGGGAAAAGGGGGCGGACACCAAAAGCCGGAACGGCCCTTCGGGTGCTTCGCACTTTTGGTGTCGGGCCCCTTTTTCCCAACGCATGTCTAGCCCAATTTTTATTCCTGACAAAGCACTAGGGAGCAGTGACCGGCCCCTGAGAGCAGGTCGATGGGCAGCCATTTTTTTAAGTTGACCAACGTGGACGCATTCTCAAAAAACTACAGCCAGGCCCGTCAACGTTTTCGCACCGCCGTACAGCAACTCGGTTGGCAGCTGGAAGAGTTTGCGATTACTGGCAAAACGCCGGAAGGCGAAGAGCTGATGGTCGACGTTGGGCTCTCGAGCGACGGGACGAATGGTGGCCCAAGCTTGATTGTCTCCAGCGGTCTGCATGGGGTTGAGGGTTTCTTTGGCTCGGCGGTACAGCTGCACCTGCTCGACGCTTGGAAGCGAACTCAAACACCGAAAGGGATTCGCATGGTTTTCCTGAATGCACTGAATCCCTATGGTTTTGCCTGGGTGCGACGATTTGATGCGTCGAACGTGGACCTGAACCGAAATTTCCTGCTGCCAGGTGAGACTTATCGTGGTGCTCCGGCGTTATACGCCCAGCTCGACAGCCTGCTCAATCCAAAACGCCCGGTCAGCTCGCCTGACTTTATCCTGCACCATCTTGCCTGGCACATTTTGCGGCATGGATTCAAGGCTGTCCAAGCGGCGATCGCCTCAGGCCAATATGATTTTCCTCAGGGGCTTTTTTTCGGGGGCCACCAGCCATCTGAGTTGAGTACTTTGCTGGGCGAGCGCCTAGCGGGCTGGGTGGCCAACAGCGAGCGCGTCATGCACTTGGACCTGCACACGGGCTTGGGAAAATACGCAGAACCATTGCTATTGCTTGACAGCCCCTTGAGCGACCGTCACCGCGCGGAGTTGGTTGCATGGTTCGGTGAACGCGCTTTTCGCGACGTGCGGGATGAAGAAGGCTTCTACCAAGCCCGAGGCAGTTTTGGCCGTTGGTGTCACTCGCAGTCCGCAGTGGAGGACTACCTGTACTGCTGCGCCGAATTTGGTACCTACTCGCCGATCCGAGTCGCTCTGGCCCTGCGCTCGGAAAACCAGAGCTATCATTGGTCGTCTAGCGATGCGGAAGCCGTGGGAAAAACCAAAGAAAAATTGATGGAAGTTTTTTGTCCACGCTCGCCGCGTTGGCGACAGCGTGTTCTGGCCAAGGCCCAAGACTTGACCACCAGGGCAATTGAGGGGTTGCAGGCCATCCGTTAGTAAGTTTGGAGAGCAGCGGCAGGTGCGGAGTTGGGGACGGAGCCTTTGCGGCCATTTGTTCAGCTCGGCCTTCCGAGGCCGAGCCCTTTTGCAGTAGGATATCTGGGCCGTCCACGAAACTTCGCATGCCCCTCGGCTATCGGCATCGCGTCCCCTCTACGTTGCGTCCCGTGTTACTCCATTCGTCACCGCATCCATCACCCCTGCGTCACAACATTCGCGTTTCCAGCGCGGACGCCACTTCCTATGGTTTTATGGTTGGTATCGGCGAGACCTATTTGCCGGCGTTTGCCTTGGCAGTGGGGCTTGGGGAAGTAACGGCGGGCTTGGTGGCCAGCATTCCTTTGTTGGCCGGCGGAATCATCCAGAGCATATCCCCCTGGATCCTACGTCGAGGCGTCAGCGAGCGGGCGTGGATTCTGACTACGGCCATGCTGCAAGCATTGGCCTTTGTGCCCTTGATCTTAGCTGCCCTTTCCGGGGGCATTTCGCCATTTTGGTTATTGGTGTGCGCCTCGCTGTACTGGTCGGGCGGACTAGCCACCGGTCCCGCCTGGAACAGTTGGATAGAACGCATTCTTCCTCGGCAGATCAGAACCAATTACTTTGCTTGCCGCACCCGCGCCTCGCAACTGGCGACATTGATTGGGTTTCTGGCGGGGGGCGCGATCCTGCAATTCAGCCGAGGCCAAGACATCGAGGTGTTGGCCTTCGCGCTCCTGTTTGGAGTCGCCCTATCGGCCAGAATATTCTCGGTACTGATGTTGGCCCTGCACCGTCTGCCACAGCCGCGCGAGCTATTGTGTCCAGCAGCGACCGAGGATACCGCATCCAACGTGGTCACCAGCGTGGCATCGCTTACCCAACGCATTGCCGCCAAACCGCTGATCGTGTACCTGGTTCTGGTACAGGGCATGGTGCAGATATCCGGCCCCTTTTTTACGCCCTACATGCTGATTCATCTCGAGTTGTCCTATGTCGCCTACGCGGGCTTGATCGCTCTAGCCTTTATGGCCAAGGTCATTGCGTTGGGGGCCTGGGGACGGCTGGCCAAGCGGCGTGGGGCACAGTGGCTGTTGATTCTTGGCGGCGGCTTGATCATTCCCTTGGCACCCATGTGGATGGTCTCGGATAACTATGCCTGGTTGGCCCTGATTCAGTCCATCAATGGGGTGGCCTGGGCGGCCTATGAATTAGGCTTCTTTTTGATGTTTTTCGAGTCCATGCCGTTGAAGCGGCGAGTCAAGATGCTGACGATTTACAACTTGGCCAACACATCCGCCTGGTGTGGTGGGGCCATGTTTGGGGCGTTTTTACTGAGTCAACTGAACAGTACCCAGGCCGCCTACCACGTGCTCTTTGTGACATCCTGCCTGGGACGGGGAATCGCCTTTCTATATTTGATCACGCATCGACGGCAAGTATTTGTTCGCGTTCGAGAGATTGGCTTCCGCATCCTCGGAATTCGCCCCAATTCGGCGCCCCTCGAAATCCCAATTCTGACCAGCCTTGCTGATGATTCAAACGTTGAATAGAAAGTGGCAGATATCCCCATCCTGCAGGACATAGGTCTTGCCCTCGGTTCGCAGCTTTCCCGCATTGCGAATCTCTTTTTCCGACTTGTAGGTTTCGAGATCCTCGAGCGTATAGACTTCGCAGCGAATAAAGCCGCGTTCGAAATCGCTGTGAATGACGCCTGCACCCTGCGGCGCCGTGGCTCCCACGTGCACGGTCCAGGCGCGGACCTCTTTTTCACCAGCGGTGAAATAGCTCTGCAAACCCAGAGTGCGATAGGTCTCGCGGGCAACGACCGACAGGGCTGGCTCCGCCAACCCAACCGATTCTAGCAACTCGGCTCGGTCTGCTTCATCGAGTTCCGCCAATTCGGCTTCCAGTTTGGCGCATACGGGAACCACCAAAGCACCGACTTTTTCTGCGGCCTGCCTGAGAGCCTGCGGCACTGCTCCCTCACCATGCAGGTCGTCTTCGTCGACGTTGGCGATATACAATACCGGCTTGGCGGTCATCAACCCAAAGCTAGCGATTTCCTTGGCCTCTAGCTCGGGCAGTAGCAATTTTCGCAAGGGCTGCTCCGCCTGCAGATGTTCCAGACATTTCTTGATGGCAATGGCCCGCAATTTCGCCTCTTTATCGCCTGTTTTGGCGGAGCGTTCGGCCTTGGGCAACGCATTTTCCAGGGTCTGCAGATCAGCCAACATTAATTCTGTTTCGATAATTTCAACGTCGGAAACAGGATCGACTTGTCCGCTGACGTGAATCACATCATCGTCTTGAAAGCATCGCACGACCTGCAGGATGGCATCGACCTGGCGGATATGGCTGAGGAATTTGTTGCCCAGGCCCTGGCCTTCGCTGGCGCCTTGGACAATTCCCGCGATATCGACCAACTTTAAGATGGCGGGAACGACCTTTTTGGGCTTGATGTAGGCTGTAATTCTGCCCAATCGATCGTCCGGGACGCTGACCATTCCCTCATTGGGCTCGATGGTGCAAAAGGGATAGTTGGCGGCTTGCACCCCTGCGAACTGGTCAATGCATTAAAAAGCGTACTCTTGCCTACGTTGGGCAGGCCAACAATTCCAGCTTCCATAGCCTAAATTTTTTTCATGGTTCTCGGTGTGAGGGTTGCGGGCAGGTCCCCACGGAGCCTGCAAAACCGTATGGTAACCGGCCGATCTGAAAGCGAAACGGGGGCGAGCCGAGCAAGTCCATAGCGGCATTGGAGAATAGGGGCTATCTAATTAGACTGTATCGCCTGTGCTGCGATCGAGAAGCAACACCCTAAACTCACCATCACCGTGTTTTCATCAGTCTTTGTCGCGGGACACCGCGGAATGGTTGGCTCGGCAATCTGCCGTCGCTTGGCTGGCGAGCCTGGCGTGCGAGTCATCACGCGCACGCGTGCGGAAGTCGATTTAGAGGATCCGGCGGCCGTAGAATCTTTGTTTGCGGACGAACGGCCGGAAGCCGTTATTTTTGCAGCCGCCCGCGTGGGTGGGATCCAGGCCAACAAGTCCTATCCGGTCGAATTCTTGACCGAAAACCTGCTTGCCCAACTAGCAACGATTCGGGCCGCCTATCGCACCGGAGTTAAACGACTGCTGTTTCTTGGTAGTACTTGTATTTACCCGCGGCTAGCCGAACAACCCATCCGGGAAGACCAGCTGTTAGCCAGCCCCTTGGAGCCAACCAACGAAGCCTATGCGCTGGCCAAGATTTGCGGTCTAAAGCTGTGTCAATACTATCGGCAGCAGTATGGCCTGATGTTCCATTCGGCTATGCCGACCAATCTTTATGGACCTGGAGACAACTACCACCCCGACCACAGCCATGTTTTGCCCGCCATGATTCGACGCTTTCATGAGGCCAAAAAAAGTGGTGCGGACAGCGTAACCATCTGGGGAACCGGCTCTCCCAGGCGAGAATTCCTGCATGTGGACGACCTGGCTGGGGCCTTGCTGCACCTACTGAGCCTGGCTAATCCGCCCGATTGGGTAAATGTCGGCTCGGGGCAGGACTTGAGTATCCTCGAACTGGCCGCGCTGATCGCGGAAACAGTGGGCTACCAGGGTGAGATTCTAACCGACCCCTCCAAGCCGGATGGCACCCCCCGCAAGTTGACGGATATTTCACTGTTGAAATCCACGGGCTGGAGTCCGACAATTGACCTTCAAACCGGCATCAAATGGACGTACAAAGATTTTCTTGCGAACTACGACGCCGGTACACTGCGCAGTTTGTAAGCCAGCTGGTGCACCAACCAGCAACAGGTCGGGGCCAATAACAAGCATTCACTAGATAAAGGTTGCTCAAAATGCGTTCTGCTCTTATCACCGGAATCACCGGCCAGGATGGATCGTACCTAGCAGAACTACTGCTCGACAAAGGCTATTTGGTGCACGGACTGGTTCGCCGCAGCAGCAGTTTTTCCACGGGCCGCATCGATCATCTTTACAAAGATGTTCACGAGGAGTCGCGGTTATTACTGCACTACGGCGACTTAACCGACGGACAAGCTTTGACCAATCTAGTCCAAGAAATCGAGCCCGACGAAATTTTCAATTTGGGCGGCCCAAAGCCACGTTCGCGTATCCTTTGACCAGCCCGTATATACCCTGATGACTGATGGGGTGGGCGCCCTGAATGTTCTGGAGGCAGCCCGACTGCTGAATAAGCGTAAGCCAGTTCGCGTTTACCAGGCGTCGTCATCGGAGATGTACGGCAAAGTGCTGGAATCTCCGCAAACAGAAACGACCCCTTTCAATCCCCAGTCGCCTTATGCCTGCGCAAAGGTGTATGCCTTTTTTCAGACAATTAATTATCGCCGAAGTTATGATCTTTTTGCTTGCAATGGGATCTTGTTCAACCATGAATCCCCAAGACGCGGCGAGACCTTTGTGACCCGAAAAATCACCCGGGCCGCGACGCGAATTAAAGCCGGCTTGCAGAAGAAACTCTACCTGGGAAACCTGGATGCCAAACGCGACTGGGGCTACGCCAAGGACTATGTGGAAGCCATGTGGCTGATGCTCCAACAGGACACGCCAGATGATTTCGTCATCGCCACTGGTGAGACGCATACCATTCGCGAATTCTTGGATCTGGTTTTTGAACGCCTGGATCTGGACTGGCAGGAGTTCGTGGAAATCGATCCACGCTATTTCCGGCCCGCAGAAGTCGACTTGCTGTTGGGCGATGCCTCCAAGGCGCGGCAGGAACTGGGCTGGACGCCTTCGACCGATGTTCGCGAACTGGCGCGGATTATGGTCGAGCACGACTGGGAATTGGCTCAGCGCGAGCTGCACAGTTCCAGTTTCTCAAGCTAGCCTATGGATTCTAAGCGGTGGAGTTCCTTTTTCTGGGCAACTTGCGGATCAGCTCTGATTATCCTGGACCTCCAACGCGATAGTGAGCCACAGAGTCTTACCCTTTGATTTCTCTAGAATTCGATAACCTGCTATGAAAATCTGTTGTATTGGTGCCGGCTACGTGGGCGGTCCCACCATGGCAATGATTGCCAAGCAATGCCCTGATGTAGCGGTCCACGTAGTGGACCTAAATGCAGCCCGCATCGACGCCTGGAACTCCAGCAACCTGCCGGTCTATGAACCGGGATTGGATGCGGTGGTAGTGGAAGCAAGGGGGCGCAATCTCAAGTTTTCTACACGCGTGGACGAAGCAATTTCCGAGTCGGATATCGTCTTCATTTCCGTCAATACGCCCACCAAAACCTTTGGCGTGGGCGCCGGCCGAGCAGCTAACCTGGAATACGTGGAGAAATGCGCCCGGCAAATAGCCCGCGTTTCTAAAGGTCACAAAATTGTGGTTGAGAAATCCACTTTGCCTGTGCGTACTGCCGAGGCAGTCAAGCGCATTCTGCATAGTGCTGGCAGCGGAGCTACATTCGACGTGCTTAGCAATCCTGAGTTCTTAGCCGAGGGTACCGCCGTCGAGGATTTATTGAAGCCGGACCGAGTGCTGATCGGCGGAGAATCCATGGCAGCTATCCGTACCTTGGCCAGCATCTACGAACGCTGGGTCCCGAGCGAGAGAATTCTAACGACCAACCTGTGGAGCAGCGAACTCTCCAAACTTACCGCCAACGCTTTCTTGGCTCAGCGCGTCTCCTCCATCAATGCTATCTCGGCACTCTGCGAAGCAACCGGGGCAGACGTCGATGAAGTTGCCCGAGCCATCGGCACGGACTCGAGGATTGGCCCCAAATTCCTCAAGGCCTCCGTGGGCTTTGGCGGTAGCTGCTTCCAGAAGGATATTCTGAATCTGGTCTACCTGTGCGAGCACTTTGGCCTGACCGAAGTCGCCGCATACTGGGAGCAAGTCGTCACCATGAACGACTACCAGAAGCGGAGGTTTGCTGAAAAAATCACCCAAACGCTGTTTAACACCGTGTCGAACAAGAAACTGGCAATTTGGGGCTGGGCATTCAAGAAGGATACCAACGACACACGCGAATCGGCCGCCATTTATGTCTGCCGCGACCTGCTCCGCGAACATGCCAGGTTACACATTTACGATCCGCGCGTGCAAAAGCAACAAATCATCGCCGACCTGGAGGTCGCCATGCTGGATAAGACTGGGCAAATGACACCCAGCGATCGCAAGCTGATTGACGAGAACTTGAGCTTTGCGAAAGACTGCTACGCGACGGCCACAGACGCACATGCGGTCGCCGTGCTCACGGAATGGGACGAATTCAAGACCCTGGACTTTCAAAAAGTTTTTGATTCCATGGCGCAACCAGCCTTCATTTTCGACGGACGCAATATACTCAATCGCGATCAGCTGACGGAAATTGGATTCGGATTTCACGGAATCGGCAAGAGCTAGGGCTTAGCAAAAGCTGGAGGGCGTTTCTAACTCGGCTACGGCGACGGACAGCCTGAGAGTCGCTGTTTTCGTGATTTATTGCAACAGCTGCTGCCACCCGGGCCAAGGTTTTTCCCAAGCACTGCCGATACTGTCAGGTATCGTTTATCCCTCCCGCCAATCCATGGCCGGCTCGAGAATGCAGGTAAAGGTTGATTAATGAAGCCGGGCGGCCGCCGAAAATCACGAAAACAAGTTGGCGAAGAGGTAGTTTCGTTGATCGCGCGGCAAGCCATCCTGGCCGGTGCAACCCTCAAGCAGCTCGAGCTCGAAACCGGACAGAAACGGCAGGAATTGCAGCGAATACTCGATAACCTGGCAGAATTGGAAGAGATGACCCGCCGGCTGCAACTGGAAGAATAAGTCGCCGCTACTTGGGCAGCAATTCAACCACCGCCGCGTGACCATTGCGGGCGGCAAAATCTCGCGCGGTGTCGCCGTCGATGTCTCGAACAGCAGGATTGGCGGCGTTTTTCAGAAGTATTTCGACGATGGCCAACTGCCCCTCCGCGGCCGCATGCATGAGGGAGGTGAATCCCTCACTGCTATCGACCGCGTTCACGTCCGCCCCAGCCTCCAGCAACATCTCCACTGCCTTGGGATTGTCGCCCGTCGAGGCAAACATCAGCGCCGTCCGCCCCAGCGAGTCGCGTTGCTGCAGACTGGCGCCATGATCCAACAAGATTCGCATGATGGCCGAATGGCCGTTGAACGCTGCAAATAGTAGAGCCGTGCGGCCCTCTTCGTCCTGGGCATTCACATCCACTCCGTCCGCAATTGCCTGGCGCACGCCACTAATGCGCCCGTTCAGGGCGTCATCCAAGAATGCGGAAACGTCGACCGGGGCCTGTTTGGGAGGCGCTGACGCCACGTCCGCGGCTGGCGACCCAGCGACCGACCCAGTCTGATCAGCATCCTCCGTGGCCGCGACGGCCGTTGGCGCGGCCGCCCCCGTTGTCGAGGTATCCCGTTGTCGAGGTACCCGTTGTCGAGGACCCGTTGTCGAGGACCCGAGTCGGCTGTGGCATCGAGCCGCAGATCTGCCGCATCTTGGCAGCCCAACGCAAAGAGCATGATGGCTGCACAGAACAGAATTCTAGACACGACACGGGTACCTGGTTAAAGGATGCGGGGTGGTTAAAGGATGCTGGGAGAGCCCTCGCCGCCGCGATTGACTATCTTCGGCGGTTGGCACGCTGGATGCCAGCCACCACGTATCCAGGGTAGCGTTGCATGGCCAAACCGCCAGCCACCCCACTATCGCGTGCCGTGACCATAACCACCATCGGACGCCCGAAAACGCCAGGACCTGGCACCATACCAACCTGCCAAATGTCGACCACACCGGAAGCTGCGGCCAGCAGGTCTAATTTGAGGAGCTCGATTTGACGCTGTTCCTGCCGGTCTCGCTGGTAGGCCATGGCTTGCGCCGCATCAGAAAATCTTCGTGCTCGTAACTCTCCTTTTTCTCTTGCTGGGCTGACCAATTTTCCCATCCCGGCTGGAGAACCTTGAGATCCTCTTCACAAAACAGGAAAAAGGGTACTCCAACTTCGTCGCCACTGGCCAGTCGCATGAGCACGCCTTCGAGTTCGTAGACCTTTGGTGCGGAACCAATCTTGAGAGCCCAATCGCGCAACGCTCGCTCGTCCTTGAACTCCGTTTTCTCCAGCACGGACATGATCCTGAGCACCAGTCTTTGATGCAGTTCATCGAGCATGCTGAAGGGCGTGCCATTGATTTGAACCTTGCCCATTCGGCGTTGGACAACTAATTCTTTGCGGCCAAAAGACACCACGCGGCCCTCGACCTTCATGCCATTGGCCGCTGTCCAGGTCTGCATTTCATCCAGCGACTTCTCGTGAGCCGCTTTGGCTTCCTTTGACAGCACATACTCGCGATCCTCCGCGCACAGATCCTCCAGACTGACCGCTACCAATTCACCCGTCTTACGCTTGAGGACGACCATCTCGTCGTTAAAACTGATGGCGTCCGCGTCAATCTCGTACTGGCCGTTGGCGCTTTTCCACACTCGGGCTTCCAAGGTTCCCGTGCACAATTGGGTTGCCAACATGGCCCCCATAACGCAAAACATGCGATACCTATTCATGGAACGCTCCATTTGATCTCAAAACTGGACTTGGTATTTTTCGGTCAGCCCCCTGCGGACCTCACCGGTCATTTTGTCGATAGCGGCAATTGCCTCGCGATAGCTGCCAAAACCAGCCATCCGCTGCTGCGCACCGGTGGTCATAGCATTATTCAAGGCTGCACCCCGCGAGTTTCCGTAGAAACCGCCATAGTAGCCATCCGTATAAAAACTGTAGCCGTAGCTTTGGGCTTGGGATGCCTGCACTTGCCCAGCGGCCACATTGCCACTGCGAATGGCCGTGCTATTGTTTCTCAGGACATTGGCCACATCGGCACCGTAGTTGACCAGCTGTGGGTCGACGTTCAGGGTCGGCAATTCATCGATACGGCGGGCTTGCTGCTCGTCCCACTTGGCGCGATAACCGGTCGTCTGAGCTTCATACCTCCGCACGCGATCGATGTAAGCCTCTACCTTGCCAAAGTACTCTTTGGAAGCCACCACAACCTGGCTTTGGCTGGGTTCGGAGGGCTGCGCATCGCCCGCCGTCTTGCGACGCCGAAACGCTGTCTGCCACACGCTCCGCGTGATCGCGAAGACTGAAGATTCCCAATACGCCGTCGAGTGTATCCGCGGCAATCGGTCCCTGCAACGCAAGCTTATTTCCGTCTGCTTTGGCTTTCCATGAGCTGACTTCCGGGGCTGAGGTTCCGTTGCGATTTAAGATATCGTTCAGCAATGCCGGTGCTATGGCGACCAGAGCTTGTGGCGACTCGGAAAATTCAAGCGAGAGAATACACTCATTCAGACTATTGCGTCCGACTATCAGGCTCAAGCCTTGGGCGGAGGCCAATAGCTTCGTCAGTGAGGCGATGTCCTTGCCAGCCAAGGATGGCAGATTCGCAGCACGCGTTTGCAGCTCGACGGGGGAAAGTGAATTCTTGAGATTGATAGCTAACATCATGGACAAGTATTGTTCTGGCTGCTTGGCCTGGGTGGCCAAATAGTCTGGAATGGGGTGATCGCCTTTTGAGTTGACCCACTCGGCCAAGTAGAGATCGCTTGGCCGGTCGCAGAAAGCCCAAACCTTTATCGGCCAGTGGCAGCAGGTAGCTCTCGTTGGGTGTCCACACGGCTTTCTTGTCCCCGACGATATCCACGTAGCCGCCGAGAGACTTGGCCAACGTGTCTGCATCCATTGTATCGCCCACGTCTGCGTAACCGGCTTCCCAATTGGGTGCCAGCGTATCGATGTCCAAATCGGAGACCATCCACAACTCTTGCACCTTTTCAGACAGCTCCATGGTGATGTTGGCTTCTGCCAGCAGTTTCTTGAGCGAGGGAGCATGTACATAACTGATCGCATTGGGAGCAGCCGGCGACCGGCTGATCAATGCCGACAGTTTTGCTTCCTGTGCAACTCCGCTGGTGGCCATGGCCAGGATTAACCCGAGCAACACTGACAGGCGAAGTGGATGAAAGAGTTGCATAAATGACCCCTTGTGGCTCATGGATGTGGGAAATCGAAGTGATCGCTGAATAGTGGTTATGCTCAATGCGGGCGACTGATGCCCTTGGTTGGCCAAGCTCTGAAATGGAAGTACCGCTGGTCGGCACGGGATCATTGGAGTCGTTGTAAACTCTGTTGGCATGCAACAGATTCTAGCAGCAATTCCTCTGAAAACCAGAGTCGGACGTGGGTCCTAAGCTTTCCACCAAGAAATCGCCACCTAGGACAGTCGAGCTAGTTTTCGGCCTCTGACTGCGACCGGAATTGTCTATAAACGCGTAGCGCCAGCAATAAGTTGCTGATGGACAACGCCCCTATAGCGACGGCGTATGCCACCGCCGCACCCATCACGCCGCGATAAGCAAACAGCAACGCCGTAAGCCCGGACAGCAGCAGGCCATGCACAATCAGATTCAGCATGAGCATCTGACGC
Source organism: Pirellulaceae bacterium (assembly GCA_963707245.1). GTDB lineage: Bacteria > Planctomycetota > Planctomycetia > Pirellulales > Pirellulaceae > Aureliella. Next base: position 70,110 of record CAVPPY010000057.1, on the reverse strand, counting down.
TTGTCCGAGTACAGTAGGAATGTTGGTGCAAGCGAGAACAGGGTCCAACAACTCGAGCCTACGGCGATAATGCACAAAGCGGGATAGGCAATCACAAAGTCCTCGCCGTACAGCCCCAGAATCCGTTTGCCAAACCAAAAGATACACAGCAGAAACATGACAACGCCGGCTCCAACCACCGCCAAACGCGCTTGCGCAGCCTGGCCGCCTGCGTCCAGTCCTTCGACTCGATGATCAGTGACATCATAGGTTGAAAAAACTTATCGGTCGATTTTGACAGCAGTATCACCAGGCAACCTGTCTCAAAAGCTGGCGCCAACAGTGCCAGTTGCAGGGCCTGATGCGGCAAATGGTGAACCAGCACCAGCGGTGCCTTGAAAAGCCATGCAATCAAAAATCCAACCGCGAGAAATGACAGGCTATTCCATGTCCAATCGTTGACTGCCAGTTGTAGACCCACACCGCGTGTTTGACTTCTTATCATGAAAATACACAGCAGCATTGCCAGACCGGCCCCGCCCAGGCTGCCCATGCCAAAGCAGATCACCGCACCAGACGCGTCAAGTCTATTCGTCTGCAACCCCCAGCCGATGAACCCGAGGGTAGTAAGAGGTACCAGCACGCGCACGAACAGCGTGGCGGATGCCACCATTCGCAAAGACAGCAGCATATCGACGGCAACGCCAAAAACTGCCATAGCCGGCAAGAAAAAAATAGCCACCACGAAAACACTCTGTGCCTGACCACTCTGCATGCGGATCTCGAAAGCCAGAGCGAGTGCGCCCAGCAACACACTCACACCGACGCAGCCCACCAAAGCAAAGTAAACGTAGCCGCGGAGCAACGCCATAGCATGCTGCACCTGATACACCGGTAGAATCTTCAGCGCATACTTGCCAAAGCCTGCCTCAGCCAAGGAAGAAAGTAAGCCGACCGTGGCCATCGTGCCTACATACTGCGCAAATTCAGCGTGGCTCAGATGACGCGCCAAAACAACGGTAATTGCATAGCCAATGGCGATAGCGGCCACGTTGGCGACCACCATCAGGACGGGCGCCAGAGTCGCGTTCACAAGCGTCTTGTCCCGCTCGGGCATTGCTCTACGGTCTCAGCAGTTAGGGTCTCAGAAACCGCCATGCACTGTTTTCAGCACATAGCTGTCCCCTAGCTTAGCCTGCTGGCTCGCGGCAGGCAGTGGCCTAACCCTGGCCGTCGTCGTGGCAACCTAAAACAATGCCTCCGCGCCATTGCGCAATCGAGTTAGCTCGCGATGCAATTTGCCTCGTGCGCGTGAGAGTTGGCTGCGCACCGTGCCGGGCTTGAGCCCCAGGACCTCGCCGATTTCGACATAGCTCAAACCGTTCATCTCGCGGAGCACGAGAATCTTGCGGCTTTTGGAATCCAATCGCTCCAGGGCTTTGACCACCGACTGTCTGATTTCTCCGCGCACGCATTTGGCTTCCGCCGATTCGTGCGTGTCCAAAAGCTGTACTCCCTCAAGCGAGGTGGTCACCAAGCGCGACCGCCGTAGACTCATGTACTTGTTGAAGCCGATGCGAAATAACCACGTCGAAAAGGCAGCCCGCTGCCCAAACTTACTCAGATTCATATAGGCTTGCACGAAGGTATCCTGCACGATTTCCTCAGCCATATCCGCTGATTGTGCTAGGCGCAACATCGTCGCATAGAGTCGAGTGTGGTTTCGCGATACCAATTCGCCATATGCCTCATTCTCGCCGCGAAGGGTAGCCAGGATGAGTTGATTTTCCGTAGCGCTTTCGAACTTGCGAATTGCCGAAGTTTCGAGGGCTTGCATGGTTCACCTGCTGATTTCGTCAGTGCCCGTGTTTGGGGAGAGATAGTCGTCCTGCGGTGGCTGCACCAGCCACTTGCTGTCGAAGGGGTACGCGTCCTCGCCCGCCCCTGAGCACCGCAAAATTTTGGGAATTATCGGAATTTCCTTCGGTTTTCTCGGAACTTCGATGGGGCGACTCATCGCCAAGGTCGGCAGCAGGCGTCCAACCCGGCAATTTGCACCTTGGCTGGTTGGACAGCGCCACTCTGGGAGGTTCACCAGTCCTTCTCGAGAGAGAGACCCCTTCAGGAGCAGCGTTCCGCGAAAGAAAAATCTGCTTGTTGGCCGCAACGCAGCCCCTTAGAATGAGTGGTCTCTAGTGCCACCCTTGTGCATGGGAACTGAATGCCGGTTCCTGGCATGCCTAGTCTCCAAGCGTATTTGCCTCTGCTGGGATATGACTTATCCCGCAAAGGTTTTGGCTGCGAGGATCACCTGGGCGTGCGTGTGGCGACGTCCGCGCCCTGATCAACCCTCTCGCACGCTTCAGCTATGAAAAGCGAAACGCCGCCAACGGATATTACCCTCGCCCTGAACGAACTTTCGAAAGGCAAAGTCGACAGGGCTGATCAATTGATGCCCTTGGTGTACGACGAGTTGCGGGCCTTGGCTTCCAGCCTGCTGAGAAAGGAAAGTGTCGGTAATACGTTACAGCCAACGGCCCTGGTGAACGAAGCTTATCTCAAACTAATCAATCAAACGCGGGTCGATTGGAAAGGCAAATCTCATTTCTTTGCAATTGGGGCCACCATCATGCGACGGATTCTGGTGGATCACGCCCGCAGCAAGCGACGCATCAAACGCGGCGCTGGCCTTCGCCGCGAGCCCTTGAACGACGTAGCGGAATTAACCATTCGAGACAACGCCGATGTCCTGGCAGTGGACGAAGCCCTGCAGAAACTGGAGAAGGTCGATGCCCAGCAGGCAAAGATCGTGGAGATGCGTTTCTTTGGCGGCTTGACCGTGGCGGAAGTGGCCGAGGTGCTGGGAGTTTCCAAGCGCAAGGTGGAATACGAATGGGAGATGATTCGAGCCTGGTTGCGCCGTGAGTTATCTGATGAGGATTCGGAGTGAATCAAGACGAGCACGCGCGCATCAAGTCGATCTTCATGCGTGCTATCGAGCTGCCTGACGATCAGCGTAGCCCCTTCGTCCAGGACGCCTGTGGCGCCGATGCACAGCTTCTGCAGCAGGTCCAGTCCTTGCTGCGACACCACCGAGCGGAGACTTTGCTGCCCAGTCCTGCGGCCAGTCCAACTCCCATGCACAGCCCCGCCAAGTCGTTCATGGTGAGCGACGCGGCACTCGGGCATTCCCAAGCTGGCGAGCCAGGATCGACACTGGTTCTGGCGCAGTTGTGGAACGAAAACCGGGCTCTGCTTCAGCTTCGCTTGCGCATTTTCGCGGCGACGATTGGCGTTGTGGTGGGCTATGCCATTGTGGCTCGAGTTCTTGAGGACGCGCCAGCTTGGGCAGTAGCCGTCCGCAGCTTAGGCTTGTTAATCGTCATTGCATGCCTCTGGCGACTGGGACGACAGTGGCAGACGAGTCTGTGGCAGATGCGTTTACTGGAGTTGATTCTCACCACAACCGTGGGCAGTTTGATGGTGCTCATCGACCTACAAGAAATGCATGCGCTGAGCCGTACCGGCGACCTACCGATCATCAGTGCTGCGGCAACTTGGAATTATGTGGTTTGGGCCCTCTTCATCCTGACCTATGGGATCTTCATTCCCAACACTTGGCGCCGGGCGGCCATACTGTTGCTGCCCATGGCCAGTATCCCCTACGCGGTGGATGCATTCGCAGCCTGGCTATTTCCGACTGTAGACGCTGCCTTGCGCTCCGATCCTTTTGGTCGACCACTGCCGTTGACCTTTATCGCTGCGGGTATCTCCATCGCCGCCGCAAATGTCATTCACGGTGCCCGTCTATCGGCTTTCCGAGCCAAGCGTTTGGCACAATACGAACTGCTACGCGAAATCGGCAGCGGCGGGATGGGCACCGTCTATGAGGCGCGGCACCTGATGCTCAAAAGGCCGTGTGCCGTCAAAATTATCCAGCCGAATTACGCCCAGGATCCGTTGCAGCTGCAGAGCTTTGAACACGAAGTGCAGGCCACCTGCAGCCTGACTCATCCGCACACGATCGAGATCTTTGACTACGGTCAGACCAATGAAGGCCTGTTCTTCTACGTCATGGAGTTGCTGCCAGGCGTCAATTTGCGCGACCTGGTAAAACAGGCTGGACCATTGCCAACGGCCAGGACGGTTCATTTCTTACGTCAGATTTGCGGCGCCCTGAGCGAGGCCCACGCGCGAGAACTCATTCATCGAGATATCAAGCCAGCCAATATTTTTGTGGCCGAAAGGGGTGGCATTTACGATTTCGCTAAGTTGCTAGATTTTGGCCTGGTGCGTCAGCGAGGCCAACCACTCCTAGCCGAATTGCCCAAAGGATTCTACACCGCCGGAACGCCGGACTATATGTCACCGGAGCAGTTCGTGAACTACGAGAATATCGATGGCCGCAGCGATATCTACTCGCTGGGGGCTGTAGCCTATTACATGCTTACGGGGCAACCTCCCTTTCCGCGCGACCATCCGGCGGATGTCATCGTGGCCCATGCTCAAGCAACTCTGGTCCAACCCATGGCCCTCAATGCGGAAATCTCGGCCGATGTAAATGACATCGTCAGTAGGTGCCTTGAAAAGTCGCCGGCGGATCGTTTTCAGTCTATCGACGGCTTGCAGCGGGCGTTGGACGCATGCAGTGTTGCCGATCTTTGGGATGCACACATGGCCAAAGACTGGTGGAGAGAGGCACAGTCCCAGGCTGACAAGCTGACCGTCTAATCACTTCGGCAGGCGCTTCAGCGGCGTCGATAGGTCCATGCTTGAGTATCGTTTGTTTCGCTTGGCGGGAATGCAGGCATCACGCAGCCACTACAAACTCTACAACTGGAAACTCGGCTTAATGCTTCAGCAGCTGGCGCAAGTGGCCGATGCTAAGAGCACAGCCTGTTGTTCGGGGCGCCCATTGTGTGCCTCGGCTGATGCAAGGAATGCAGGCTTGCTTCGAGCTTGGCACGGATGTCTGGTTGCTTCGTTTTCAAAGAGCCAGCAAGTTTCGTGTTTACCCGCTCCCTACGACGCCCCGCCGCAAACTGCCTGTTGTTGGCTGGGCTGATCGTCTGCACATCGGGCTGTCTGTCTTCGCGCATCGTGTGGCGCGAGCCAAACCCAGCAGCCCCGCTTGCTGCCAGCTGGCACCCGCCGATGCTTGGGCTTTCCCGGAATCCGTCCCAGTTTGAAACAGAACCCAGTCTACAAGCACTCCAAAATCAATACGCAGCCGCCTTAGAGCAGGAGCAAGCCTGTCAGGCCAGCTGCGTTGACCTGTACTTTCGCGTGGCCGTGGCCACCTGTCGCGCAGACGGTCCGATGTGCGAAGACTGTCCGCTTCGCTGCTTGCATAAATCCGCGCTCGTCCGGCTGGTGGTCGCTGGCCAACAATTCGGCAGATTGGACCCCAGTCGTGGATTGGAAATACGACGTGCCGGGCGCACGCAGTGGGTGCCGTTGGCCCGCAATGGATTTGTCTGGTCAACGCCGTACTTTCACAGCTTGAAACCAGTGGGTGAGTATCGGAGTAATTCCCCAACCCGAAAACATTGTCGTGACGGCGCGGGAATTCCGCTAGTCGTCACCGGCTGCGACCAGCCGGATGAAACGTTATTGGCCAAGCGGCCCATATTTGCTGCCACTTTATGCATGACGCGGCATTCCCATAAGCAGATTAGCGACGATATCCAGCAGCAGCCTGTAGAAATCCGACTCGAGCTTTATGACCCGCTGCGTTGCGATCGAACGAATTCAGAAATTGCTTCCCAGCCTATTGCCAAGGATCTAAGCGCCCCGCTAGTCTACCGGCTTCGAGATGCTCCGACTGATACCATTCTCACTGGCTTCATCAATCCCTTTGCCACAGCCACTGAAAGCCGGCTGCACACCATCGAGCCCTACCAACCTGGCAAGATCCCCGTGATCTTCGTACACGGGCTGCTTTCAAGTGCGTTCTCTTGGGTGGAAATGACCAATGAGCTCCAGGCCGATCCGGAGTTTGTCAAGCACTATCAGATCTGGGTCTTCGAATATCCCACTGGTGAATCCTTCCTGTTCAGCGCTGCTAACTTAAGAAAGCAGCTACTCTACGCGCGGCAGCGATTTGACCCGCATTATCAGGATCCCCAATTCGCGAATATGATTCTCGTTGGTCACAGCATGGGAGGCTTGATCGGCAAGCTTCAGATCACCAGTAGCGGGGATGCTCTATGGCAAAGTGTCTCCAATCGGCCCCTGCAAGACATTGTCATCAGCGACCAATCGCGAGCGGAGATTCGCCGCTCCTTTTACTTTGAGCCCTCAAGCGATATCCGCCGCATTATATACATCGGTACGCCCCATCGCGGATCGCAGGACGCCACGCGATTGATCGGCCGTATCGGCTCGGCGTTGGTCAGAGAGTCCGAGTCGCGTGTCCAGGCCCATCGCGCCATGATCTCCAACAATCCCGGCGTATTTAGTCGGGAGGTTACGCGGCGTATTCCGACCAGTATCGACCTACTGGATCCGAACAGTCCCATGTTGCTGACACTCGACCGTTTGCCGGTCAGCCCCGGAGTGCCATCGCATTCGATCATCGGTAATAGCTGTCGCTCACTGCTGCACGGACCATCCGACGGCGTCGTCCCTGTCGACAGCGCACACGAACCAAGTGCAACCACTGAAATTACCGTCCCGGACATCCACACCAAGCTGAATAAGAACTTGGCTTCGATCGACGAGGTGCGCTGCCTGCTAGAGCTGCACTATCGCCAATCTCAGCCACTACCACACCGGTAAACGCCCAGCGGCCCAAGGACTCGTCCGCAATTAAACTACCCAATTCGAAATCAGGCGGAGTGCATGAGCACCCGGTTATTGCGGCAACCGGACGCTAACGCGTTTCGGCTAATTAGGTAACTTGATTGCGGACGAATCCTAAGTTCTAGCACCGTCAAATCTTGATGCTGCCGGCCGACAGGGGCATTCTGCCCCACCGCCGACTTTCGCCCCATCCGTTTTCTCCCGCAGTCGGTAGTTCGCTCCTGCTCGTCGTCGAACACACAGCGATGGAAGAGAATCTCCTCCAATCAAGCAATTAGCTGCAAATCGCTTGATAGTCATTGCCTGGGTACCTAATCACCAAGCGTAGTTTTGCGCGCGTTTTTCCAATACCAGCGACCGTTTTCATTTATGGCACACGGCATGCTTGGCAGGTGATCCCAGACGTCCGCTGATGCGTTCATCGGACAGAATCACCCATTACGGAGCTTATCTGATGATCGCCAAAGCAGAGTACTTCCCACGCGAGGGCCATGACACTCCACGCGAACTAGGCGCGCTCATCCTCGAGATTCAACGGCACGCAGCTGGCCACGACATCAACGCCACGCCTGTGCGCAAGTCGGAACCCAAGCTGAAGCCTGGTGGACCGATACAGCTGGGCTACCCTGCGGATGTTACTAAGGAATCGCCCGGCGATCCGCAAGATAACTGATTGCTGTCTCTAGGCTGGCTTGCTCCTAGCGTTAGAGATTCAAGCAAGACCGCTGTTCTGTGCTGGGGAGACTTTGCACGAACGCAACACTGAAACTGGAATTCGATCCACAGCAAGTACATTTATTGAGGAACCGAAATATGAAACTTTCCCTGCAACAATTTCGATACGCGCTGTTTGCAGTCCCAGCCGTGGTGGTGGCTGGCATGCTGGTAGCCGCCAGCCCGGCTGGTAAGACCGATGCATCCAAACCGCAAAGCGTGGCGACTTCACCCGAGACATTGGGTGTTGCCAACGCGCTGTCCTATGCTTTCCGCGAAGTGGCCACCAGTGTTCTCCCAGCCGTCGTGGCTATCGAGAACAGACCGGAAACCACTTGGCGTTCAGCGAACAACCAGGCACCCATGCCGGGTGAAAATCCGCTCCAGGGCACTCCCTTCGAAGATCTATTCCGGGGGCGTGGCATGATGCCGCCCAATCGGCCTCAACTCCAAGGAGGAATAGGCTCCGGGGTTATCATTGACCCACGGGGATTATCTTGACGAATAACCACGTGGTCGCTGGAGGTGGTCGGGTGGTTGTCCGTACCCAGGACGGTCGCGAATTCGAAGCAACTCAGGTGCTGAGTGACCCGCAAACCGATATCGCCATCGTCAAGGTCGATACCAGCGAGTCGTTACCCTTTGCGAAACTGGCCAATAGCGACCTGACGCAAGTGGGAGATTGGGTGGTTGCTCTCGGCCAGCCATTTGGCTTGGAAAGTACGGTGACAGCCGGTATCGTCAGTGCCAAGAACCGTGGGATTGGAATCACCGCCCGCGAGAGCTTCATTCAAACCGATGCGGCCATCAACCCGGGCAACAGCGGGGGACCGCTGGTGAATTTGCAAGGAGAGATTGTCGGTATCAATACCGCCATCAGTTCGCAGTCTGGCGCCAACGCGGGAGTTGGCTTCGCCGTTCCCTCCAATCTAGCCGGCTGGGTAAAAGACCAACTGCTGGATAATGGACGAGTTCAACGAGCCTACTTGGGAGTTGGCATCCAGCCCGTTTCATTCGAGCTGGCATCTCAATTGGGGGTACCAGCGCGTAGTGGAGTTGCGATTACCGATGTGCTCCCCGAAACGCCAGCAGCAAAAACCGGCTTTCAAGCGGGAGACGTCATCGTCAAATTCGATGGTAAACCGGTGACATCACCACAGCAATTGCAGTTGGTCGTCGAGCGTTCGGCGCTTGGAAAGCGTCTGCCGGTCGAAGTCATCCGCAATGGAAAATCGATGGTCTTGACCTATGAGCCAGCCACCGCGCCGGAGAGCTTTGGTGACAACTCCAGCCAGGTAGCGCCTCGCGACAAAGAGCATGCAGCTGAATTCGCTGGGTTTGGTCGTCGTGCCGCTCAATGCTGAAATTGCCAGTCAATTGGGCATCGAGGATCAAACAGGAGTACTCATCAGCTCAGTCCAGGCCAACAGTCTGGCAGCTGAGGCCGGTCTGGAGCCGGGGATGTTGATCAAACAGGTCAATCGCCAGCCCGTGACTTCGCCCGAGGAATTCTCCAGGCTGGTTGAAGCAGACCAAGACGGATCGCTGCTTCTGCTAGTACGCGGCGAACAAGGCTCGCGATTCGTCGTCTTGAACAGGTAAACGGTTTCGCCAAGTAGGCTTTGTCAAAAAGATGACTGACTGAGTGTTTTTGGGCAGGGGTCAGCTCCTTTTAGAACATGCCTTACAATGGAGTTGCCGAAATAGAGGCCAGCCAGCGATGTTAGCATCGCCGCTGGCCATCTCTTCGTCGATGAGCCATCATGGGATCGGTCACTGCAAGAGGGCAGTCCGCAAATCGCAGGGGTGAGAGGTTGAAACTCGCAGCAAAACTGATTCTGATTTTCATGCTAGGTGTGTTTGCGGTCGTCGCCTTGTTCTCCTGGCAGACAATTCAGCAACAGCGCCGCTGGACACAAGAGTTGCACCAAGAGAGTGCCGCCGACCTGGTCGAGGCTCTTAAGCCTTCCCTGGCCGAGGCCTATCGAGATGGTGGTGTTGTCCGCGTTCAGGAGACGGTCGAGATTACCAAGCGCACGATCAGTGGGCCCAAACTGCGTTGGCTCGACGGAGAGCTGACGGAGGACGCATCCCAACTAAATTCGCCTGCCACGCAAATCCAGTCGCGGCGGACATCGAGCATTTCCGTTTCCAATAGTGATGGAACGACCACCATGCATACCTGGGTGCCTTTGCCCCTGGATGCTGAACATGCGGGTGCCGTCGAAGTCATCAAACCCATGACCACAACTGGTTGGCGGCTCCGCGAATCGCTGCTGGCCTCACTGCTGTCGCTGCTGGGTGTGGCTGCCTTGTCAGCCGTCGTGATCTACTGGGGCGGCTTGCACCTGGTGGGCAAGCCCCTGCAGAGGCTGATCGCGCAGGTGCAAGACATTGGCGCGGGACAACTCGACCAGCCAGTTGCCCTGCGCCGCAATGATGAATTGGGACATCTATCGCTGGCTATCAGTGATATGAGCCAGAGACTCAGCCAACAACGCGATCGACTGCGCACCGAAACGGACTCGCGAATCCTGACTGAAAAACAACTGCGTCATGCAGATCGCTTGGGTACACTCGGTACTCTCTCCGCCGGAGTAGCCCACGAGCTGGGGACCCCCTTGAATGTGATTGCTGGACGAGCCGGTTTGATCCTGGGAGGAGAGCTCACGCCTGAAGAAGTTACGCTTACGCGCACGTACGATCAAGTCCGAAGCAGAACGCATGACGAATATCGTTCGCCAGTTGCTCGACTTCTCTCGAAAAGCCAGTAAACACCTGGAAACATTGGATCTCGATCAACTACTGGAACAGACCTGCGCTCTCATGCAACCACTGGCCAAAAAGGCAGGAGTGGAAATTCAGCGCAGCGACAGTCACCGCTCTGGCAGTTCAACGCCATTGGCCATCAGCGGCGATCCAGGACAAATCCAGCAAGTTATTACCAACCTCATCAGCAACGCCATCCAAGCCATGCCTTCCGGCGGCCAGTTGACGATAGCACTCGAACTGGACAACGCCGTACCACCGGAAGGTGTACCACCGGCGCGCGAGGGCTTTGCGGCCATCGACGTGTCCGATACGGGTTGCGGCATGAGCGAGGAAGTCAGTCAGCGCGCCTTTGAGCCGTTCTATACCACCAAGGATGTTGGAGTTGGCACCGGCTTGGGATTGTCGATCGCCTATGGTATCGTCCGCGACCATGGTGGGTGGATGGACGTTCGCAGCCGACCAGGAGAGGGCTCGACCTTTCGCGTGCATCTACCGCTGAGCCCCGAGGCAGCCCACGGCGTTCCGACAAACAATAACCACACCGAGGTCCTCTAATATGCCCGATTCCTCATGCCAGGGCCAGGTTCTGATCGTCGATGACGAACAGAATATGTGCGAGCTGATCGAGACGGACTTGCGGCTGAGAAAAATTTCTTCCGTCTGGTTCACGGACGCCCAGCAGGCAATCGAAGCCTTGCATCATGCCGATGTTGATGTCGTGTTAACCGATGTTCGAATGCCGGGCACCTCCGGACTGCAACTCTGTCAACAAATCTCCCAAACCAGGCCAGACATTCCGGTGGTAGTGATGACTGCCTTTGGTACGCTGGAAACAGCCATCGCGGCCATGCGCGCCGGTGCCTACGACTTTATTACTAAGCCCATCGAGATGGACCTCTTGGCCATTACCCTGCGCAGGGCCATGGAACATCGCCGCTTGACGGAGCAAGTAAGGCTGCTGAAAGCCTCTCAGGATGCCACGGAAGGCTTTGGCGGAATGATTGGCAAGAGCCCGGTTATGCTCAAACTCTACGATCAACTCGAACGCACCGCCCAGTCCGATGCGGCTGTGCTAATCACCGGCGAAAGTGGGACGGGCAAGGAGTTGGTAGCTCGCTCAATACATACCCAAAGCCGCCGGGCGGAGCATCCCTTTGTCGCCGTCAACTGCGCCGCGTTAAGCGAGTCGCTGCTTGAAAGTGAACTATTTGGACATGTCAAAGGCGCCTTTACCGACGCACGGAGTGAGCGCCGCGGGCTATTCTTGGAAGCCGATCAGGGCACCTTGCTGTTGGACGAGATGGGGGAAATGCCCATGTCCATGCAGGTCAAATTGCTACGGACTCTCGAAGAACGTTCGGTTCGCCCTGTGGGTAGTGACAAAGAGAGCCGATTCGATGTGCGGGTGCTATCCGCCACCAATCGCGATTTGGAAACCGCGGTCGCTGAAGGTCGCTTTCGCGAGGATTTGTATTACAGGATTAACGTTATTGGAATCGAATTGCCGCCACTCCGCTCACGCGGGACGGACACCTTGCGCATCGCCGAACACTTCCTGCAACAATTCGCCAAGTCAGAACGCAAGTCAGTCAATGGATTTGCAGATGGTGTTGCCGAAAAACTAATCAGTTACTCTTGGCCGGGCAATATTCGCGAATTGCGGAATGTGATGGAGCGGGCCGTGGCCTTGACGCGATATGACAAGATCACCATCGAAGATCTGCCCAAGAAAATCAGCCAGTTTGATGGGGCTTCACTATTTATCGGAGGCCTGGATCCAACGGAACTGGTCAGCATGGAACAGATCGAACGTCGCTACATCGCCCATGTGCTGAAAGCAGTTGACGGCAATCAGACGCAGGCCGCCCGCATTCTAGGCATGGATCGCAAGACACTGTATCGCAAACAAAAACTCGAAACTGAATAAACTTTGCGGTTGACCGACGCAGCAGAATGGACCCGGCGCATCGACAATCTTGTGGCCTGCCCGCAACCTACCAGACAAACTGAGCTAAAACGCGGCTCACGCCCAGATCGTTCCCGGGCTGCCCGTCCACATTGTCGACGAAACTATAAGTACCCGAAAAGCGAACTGCGTACTTTTTGATATACCAATTAACGCCCACGCTGGTTTCTTGTAGGTTGGCTTCAAAACCCGATGCCTCGACGATACTCCAGCTGCTCACCAGTTCGACAAAGCGAGGCAACATGTAGCCGCCATTGATAGCGAACTTATTCAAATCGCTGGCTCCGTTGCTATATAAACCGCCCGTAAAAGAGGCGTCGATCAGCCTGCCCTGAATAGACTGGTATTCCGCGTCCGCAGAGACACCGAAGCCCCGCACACCGCCGCTGACCTCTACCCCAAACGATTCGCTCAAGTCCGCTTCGGTGGTACTGGTGCTCACTCCATTCGAAGTGTAGGGATTGCTATTATCATCATTCCACCATCCAAAGATGGCCGAGCTAACGACCATCCGCCAACGGTCGGTGCGAAAGTCCCCACGGTTGTAAAGAACCTGTGCCGGGGCATGTGTGGGACGCGGATCGTAGGGCATTTGCCCAAACAGGTAGTAGTCGACACGACCGGTGAGCAACACACCTTGGTTCGCCCCCTCCGCCGCATTGGCCGGCGAACGCATTTGGATTTGCGTTACATCCTGTTGATGATCTTGTAGCCCCAGCGAGCTATAGTAAGCAAACTTGCGGCTGTTCGACATTTTGTCGATCGATAGACCCAGCATGTAATCCGGATTGCCAAAGTCCGCATTGCCCACATAGCTGCGTTCAATCGTCTGCAAATGCGGTCCGGACGTTAACAGCTCACGTGAAAACCAAGGTTTGAAACTGCCGAAGCTGATATGGGTTTGATAGAAGCCTGCATAAGCAAAATTAGCCCAATGCACCGTGGTCTTCGACTCCTCACCGCTCGCCCCCGCGCCGAAATCAACTTGCAAGATACCTTGCCAATCGCCATTTCCCCCGGTGATCGTTGGACGCAACCTGCGAAAGAATAGCTGTTGATTCCCCTGGCCAATATCGGGATCGTTATTGAGGTACTCAGTCTGTACCACGAATCCCCAATCCAGCCAACGATCTCCCTCGTCATAGTCATGTGGCCCGAACATTCCCGAGCCACGATATTCGAGTAGAGGTCGACCGGGCTCGACACGCGTTTCCCCATCGGCTGTGGCAGCCAAAGACGGCTCAGCGGGAGCACTCAAACCGGAGTCGTCTGTCCAGGACGCAATGGGCTCGCCCGTTGAATCGGGGATCCCTACGGCAGGATAGCTGTGGTCCGTTGGCTTGGCTAACTGGGCTGATTGACTTGGAGCGAGCGGTTGCGGCAGCAGAAACTGGCCGGAAGCCGAGCCCGACAGGCTGCCCAGGACTAGCGCCAGTGCGAGGTAACTCTGCCGTCCGAACATGTGCAATCTCCCAAAAAGAAAGCCTCCTGGCAAAATTTGCGGACAAAACGGCTAGGACTGCCACCTCCGAACTCTCATCGTCTTTTTGGCTAGGTTGGCTAAAGTTTCTTCGGCGCGAATCATCAGAATCTTGTCCCCCAGCTTCGTAGTTCCGCCATAGAATCCTGTGCGAATTTTTTTGATTTGCTCGGCGCGGTGCCAGAAATCGAACTACGTTTCAAATTGGGCATAGGAATTTAAACCCGGCAACGGTGCTTTTGGATTCCTAATCGTGATGCACGTTGATTTGGGGCAAATCATGTTTGGCATCGATAGACAAGCACTCGGAAAACCGAGTGCCACAGCGAAACTATATGGGCACTACCGTCTGGGGCGAAGCAATCGTCCGGACCGTCAAGGCACGACGATCGTCGAATTCGCCATCGTGCTACCAGTCTTCTTGGTATTCGTTTTCGCGCTTTTCGAATTTGGCCATGCCTTGATGGTCAGCAATATGCTGGTAGCTGTGGCCAAGCAGGCCGCACACCAAGGCTCGTTTAGCGGTACATCTACCGCCGAAGTGGAGAGCTTTGCAGCGGATAAGCTGAACGCATTCCTGATAGACAGCGCCGTTAGCGTAATTGTCAAAGATGCATCAGCCTATGAATCGAGCAGTAAGAACCTCAGCCTGGCGAACTACGAAGATCTGCCGGACATCGAGCTGAATGCTGCTGAATCCCGCCAGTTATTTCTAGTGCACATCGAGGTGCCCTATGCCGACGTGGCCCTGCTGCCACCATTTTGGGTCCGCAACATAACGTTGCGTGGTGACTCCGTCATGCGTAAAGAGTGAAATTATCTAATGTCGGTCGTGCTTATCAGAAATCAGGGGTCACGAGATGTCATCGAGGAAACATAGGCAAGGCAATCGACGGGGAGCTGTTGCTGCGGAATTTGCATTGATCGCCCCAGTCGTCCTGGTGTTTGTATTGGGCCTGTGTGAAATGGGACAAGCCCTGGCGGGCGCTACCCGCATCTCATCGGCAATACGCGAAGGCGGTCGATTGGCCTCCATGGACTTCACCGGCAAACTCGAGCCCGGCCAGTCACCGAATCAAAAGATTACCCACGATATCTTGAGTGTGCTGAGCGCAACAGGCATCAGCACTGACAACGTCGTGCTGTCGATCGTACACGCCGAAGGCGAGCAGGAGGGTACCACCTTTGACCTGTCTGACCCTGCCAACTACCTCAAGCTATTCCGCATACAGACCAGTGTGCCTTATGAGAATGTGAGTCTGACACCTATCCAACTCATGGGAGGTCTTTCGATATCTGCCAGTACGGTCTTCCGGAGGGGAAAAACACCGATTGAGGTTGAGTGACGTGATGTTCAAAGTGGTAGTTCAACATGATTCCGCAACAGGAAAAGACAATGTGTAATAAAGAAAATCCTCGGAAGGGTGTAATTTCCGTACTAACGGGTTTCGGTCTGATCGCGATTATTGGCTTCGTGGCTCTCGGTATCGACATCGGTTTCATCGCTTATGAAAAGCAGCGTATGCAAATCGCCTGCGATGCTGCGGCACTTGCAGCCGCTATGGAGATCACCAATGCCATTGAAACGGCGGACGCAAACGTCGGCGACGTGGCGACTTATTCCTTGAATCAAGCTCGCATTATGGCCAGCCAGGTTGCCTCGCTAAACTCGCAACATGTTGACGAGCAGCGAGATGTGCAATTTGGGAGGAGAAGCTTCAACTCACAATCCGAGAAATTTGAAATTACCTGGGGCGAATCTCCAGCCAACGTCATCAAAGTGACTTGCCGTAGAGACAATCCAGATCGCACGGCGCCCGATGCCCGCATCCATACTTTCTTTGCACCGATTCTGGGTAGATCCGCTCCAGACATTTCTGTCTCGGCCATCGCTACCGTCGAGTCGAGAGACATTGTTTCCGTGCTGGACTTTTCGCGATCCATGAACTTTGACAGCTACTTTAACTCCGAAGCGAGCGTGACGCTCAGCCAATCGCAAATCGAAGCCAATATTCGCAAGGTCTGGGATGATCTGGAGAATCGGCAGTTCGGCACGATGCCCTTCGAGCCCGATTGGGTGACGATTCCAAGCGCCAATTGGGGAGATGCCCTACAGGTTCGCTGGGAGTCCGAAGCCGTGAATATTAACTGTGCCAGCAACTTGCAACGCGTCAGACTCACTTTTACCAATGGCAACACCCAGACTTTCAGCACGTCCTCCAATACAGGCACTTGGTCTGGAACGGGTAGTAATTCGGGTCAGCGGATTGCAAAATGCGAATGTCGTCGCTGGAGCAATTCTTGGGAGACCTTTGATTTCTACAACAACAACCACATTAAACGCGGACTAGGTCTGAGCAATGTTAGCTATCCTTGGCCAGCAGGCAGTTGGGATGAGTACATCGCCATGGCTCGCGATACCAGTGGCTCATTCTACGACGCGCAAATCTACAACTACGGCTACCGACGCAAGTTTGGGACGATGACCTTCCTGCACTACGTGATGAAATTCAATCCTGCAAACCATGAAACACCCGATTTATGGAAGACACGCCACTACCCATTCCACTCGTTGAAGCTCGGCCAAGAGTTGCTGTGCAACTATCTGAATGATCTGAGCTTCAATGACTACCTGGGCATGGTCAGCTACGACAGCAGTCACCGCATCGAAAAAACGATGAGCGGCTCCGGGACTACCTACGGTGGATATTTCCGGTACGCCCATCACCAACGACTATACGTCCATGTTTAATCTGATCCATTACAAGCAAGCCGCTCATTACTCCTACGCCACCAACATGGGCGGAGGTTTGAAGGACGCCAAGATCTTGCTGGATAATCATGGTCGCCCGGGCGCTCGTGGGACGGTACTGTTGATTACGGACGGTAATGCGAACACCATCGACTCCGGCGACAGCAGCAGTCTGCCCGGCGATTGGGATTGGGACGAACTGTTCGACTACGACAATGATGGTGTCGGGCGATTACTATACGTCCAGCTCGCAAAGACACTACGTGCTCATGAAGGCCAAGGAGTGCGTGGACGCCGGCTACACGATCCACACCATGTCTGTGGGAGCCGATGCCGATACGGAACTCATGCGCGCCATTGCCCACTTGGGTAGTGGAACATACGTCGAGGTACCCGCGGGATCGACTACCGAGCAAATGGAAGCTGATGTGATTGACGCATTCCGCCAGATTGCCGCCTTGGTTCCTTCGGCCAGAATGCTGGATCCAGCCCAGTAGGCTCTTCTACTGAATCAAAAAATTAGGAATTGCATAGAGGAGATGTGTCTGGTGACGCATCCCCTTTTTTCGTTGGTAGGATTGGACAGCACTCTCGTCGGAAACAACCTTCTTCAGGGCAGTTTATTGACAGACGAGTCCTAAATCTGGAAATTGCTATTTTCGATAAGCGAAAGTGAGCCAGCGATTGTGCCTTCTTGGTTTCCTCACTTAAAATCCCTTCGGGCTGCGACATGTTTCGAAATGTCTCGGAGGCTCCGCTGGTTGATGGGCTCCGATTGTGCTAAAGTATTCGTCTCTTCTAGGCTTTGTCCCAAAAGGGGTCTGACCCTTTGGAGGCGAGTCGAATTTGCACTTGTTTTTCGCCTCGCCGGAGAGGGTCAGACCCCTTTTGGGACAAAGCCAGGTGTTTAGTGTTTTCCGGCAAACAACGGATTCCGACTGCGAGTCCAAGGGTGTGCGGGGGCAAACTGTCTCCAGCTTGGCATTCACGCTGGCGTAGATTCGATTTGCTCATCCCCGCTTGTTGCGGACACAATTCTTTGCAATTTGCCCCAAAATTCTAGTCATACGCGTTGTACGACTCCCGTTTGGGGTCTCCACCATCAAGGAGTTTTACGGAATGAAGTTAGCGTCCCGTTTTTCGCTCATCGCCACCATGCTGGGTGCCTTGGGTCTGGTTTCTGCCTTGGGCAATACAGTCTCCGCCCAACAGAAACAGCCCAACATCCTGGTCATTTGGGGCGATGATATTGGTACCTGGAATATCAGTCACAACAATCGCGGCATGATGGGGTTCAAGACGCCCAATATCGACCGCATCGCTCGCGAGGGTGTCGCCTTTACGGATTACTATGCGCAGCAGAGCTGCACCGCTGGACGTGCAGCCTTTATTGGCGGCAGTGTACCAGTCCGTAGCGGCATGACCAAAGTCGGCATCCCCAGCGCCAAAGAGGGCTGGCAAAAGACCGATGTCACCATGGCTACCGTGCTCAAGAGCCAGGGTTATGCCACCGGGCAATTTGGCAAGAATCACCAGGGCGACCTCGATGTTCACCTGCCCACCATGCACGGTTTCGACGAGTTCCTAGGCAATCTGTATCACTTGAATGCTGAAGAGGAACCGGAGAACGAAGACTATCCACGTGACATGAAGCTGGCTAACGGCAAGACTTTCCTCGAGCAGTTTGGACCGCGGGGAGTGCTGCATTGCAAGGCGGACGGCAAGGGTGGACAAACGATTGAAGACACCGGACCATTGACCAAGAAGCGGATGGAGACGATCGACCAGGAAACCGTTGCCGCTGCCAAGGACTTTATCACGCGGCAGAACAAAGCCGGCAAGCCCTTTTTCTGCTGGTGGAACGGCACGCGGATGCACTTCCGTACACACGTCATGCCTGAACACCGACACAAGGGAAATGACGAATACACCGATGGCATGATCGAACACGATATGCAAGTCGGCGAATTGCTGGCATTGATCGACGAGTTGGGCATCGCTGACAACACGATCGTTCAGTACTCAACCGACAACGGCCCGCACTACAACACCTGGCCTGACGCGGGTACGACTCCCTTTCGCAGCGAGAAGAATTCGAATTGGGAAGGCGCCTACCGTGTACCTTGCTTTATTCGTTGGCCAGGAAAATTCCCTGCCGGCGTGACCCTGAACGGTATCGTCTCCCACGAAGATTGGTTGCCCACTTTTGCGGCGGCAGCCGGTGCACCCGACATCAAGGACAAGCTGCGCGCAGGTGTGGAGCTCAACGGTCGTCGCTACAAGAACTATATCGATGGCTACAATATTCTCGACTATCTGAGCGGTAAGGCGGATAGTACGACACGCCATGAATTCATTTATGTGAATGATGACGGCCAAATTGTAGCTATCCGCTATGACGACTGGAAAGCGGTTTTCTTGGAGAATCGTGGCATGGCCTTCGAGGTATGGCGCGAGCCCTTTACGGAACTTCGTGTACCCCTGCTGTTCAATCTGCGACGCGATCCTTTCGAACGCGCACAGCACAATGCAACCACCTACAACGATTGGTTCCTCGATCGCGTGTTTGTGCTCGCGCCCATGCAACAGTTGTGCGCAAAATTCCTGATGACCATGAAGGAGTATCCGCCGAGCCAATCGCCAGGTTCGTTTAATTTGGACAAAGTCCAGAAGCAAATCGAAGCTTCCATGGGAGGCCGCTAAATTTTTCGCCGAAGCCGCTCCCCGCATCGAGCAGGGAGCGGCCACGCGACTAAGAGCCTATCCGAGAAACCTTCCCTGAGATGTAGGGGAGCATTTGGTGTCCGCGCAAAGCTTCGGCTTTCGACGGTTCACCAAGAACTGGCATAAGAGGCGGCCCAATCTGTTTTGGCCCGCCTCTTTTTTTGTGCCGGCAGTGATGACGTCCAGATGATAAGAAAAAATGAAATTGTAAAATGGTGATCGACAGCCAACTCCTACTTTCCCAATTGCCCCCAGTTCTGCGTGAACGTTCTAGATTCTACGGTTCGTCCGCACATCACCTTCCGGGCAAGTTCGTACTATATTGGCTGCGAACGGCCATGCGGGCCCACGAAAATCCGGCCCTGGATGTTGCGCGTCTGATTGCACATCGCCATCAACTGCCGCTTTTGGTCTATCAAGGGCTCTCTGAGGACTATCGCTACGCGTCCGACCGCCATCAGACATTCATTCTACAAGGCGCGCGCGACCTGCAGCAGCAGTTGGCAGCAGCTGGCGTGAGCTATGCCTTTGCCTTGACCAGCCGCCGAGATGACAAGCCATATCTTCTGTGGCTAGCGCAACGTGCCGCGTTAACGGTTACCGAAGACATGCCTGTCGACCCACCGCGGTTCTTTCTCAGGGCACTCGCCCGCCAGCTGGGGACGCCCATTCTGTGCGTCGACACCGCTTGTGTCGTGCCCATGCGAACGCTAGGCCGTGCCTATACGCGAGCCTTTGAGTTTCGCGACGCTACGCAGCGATCTTTACCAACAGCGTCTGGCCCTTGACTGGCCGCAATGGGAAACTCCAGACGCCGAGCCGTGCCACTTGTCGCGGGATTTCCCAGAGCTGGAAATGCCCGAGATCGATCTACAGCATGCCTCGCTTGCCGATTTGGTAGCAGGTTGCGACATCGACCATTCGATCGGTCCCGTCGTGGACACGCAAGGGGGAACCGCAGCGGGCTACGCGCGTTGGCAACGATTTCGGCAGCAGCAGCTCAGCCGTTATGCAAGCCTCCGCAATAACCCCTTGGTTGACGGCGTCAGCCGACTATCGGCCTATCTGCACTACGGCATGATTTCACCCATGCGCATCGCCCGTGAGGCCGCTCAACAGGCTACCGCTGGATCGCAAAAATTCCTGGACGAGTTGCTGATATGGCGTGAACTCGCGTACGCCTTCTGCTTTTATCGGCCCGATCATGGGCGTTGGTCGGCACTTCCGGATTGGGCTCGGCAGTCTTTGCAAGCGCACCGCAACGACAAACGGCCGGCCCTGTATACGTGGGAGCAATTGGCTCGCGGACAAACACACGATGAACTGTGGAACAGCGCCCAGCAGTCATTGCTGAAGCATGGCGAACTGCACAACAACTTGCGAATGACCTGGGGCAAGGCGATCCTGAATTGGCAGGCTACGCCTCAACAGGCTCTGCGAACCATCGTGGATTTAAACCACCGCTTTGCACTCGACGGCCGCGATCCGGCATCCTACGGCGGTATCCTGTGGTGTTTGGGACAATTCGACCGGCCATTCGAGCCCGAACAAGCGGTGCTGGGCAGCGTCAGGCCGCGTCCAACGACCAGCCACGCACAACGCCTGGACAGCGTGGCTTATGCATCCAAAATTGGTCGACCCCGATGCGCTATCGTGCCACGCGTGGCTGTCGTCGGCGCGGGCATGTCGGGCTTGATCGCCGCCCGAACACTGTGCGACAGTGGGATGAAGGTGACCGTGTTTGAAAAAAGCGGTGGTGTTGGCGGGCGCATGGCCACTCGTCAGCTCAACGGCCAGTCGGCGTTTGATCATGGTGCACAGTATTTCACAGTCCGCGATGCCCGCTTTCGCCGCTACGTCGACTCGTGGATCGAGCAGGGCTTGGTATCCTGCTGGCCAGCAGACTTTCACTCGCAAGCTGGAGTGGTGGTTCTCAGAGATGGCGTCCTTCAGGCTGATTCGAACTCAGTAGATCGATTTGTAGGTGTCCCAGGCATGAATTCCGTCTGCCAGCATCTGGCACAGGGCCTCGAGCTGCGATTACAAACGCGGGCCAGTCGCGTTCAGTTGCGGCAGGGAGAACTCACTCTGTTCGCCGAGCAGGGGCCGTCTCTGGGTAGCTTTGAGCAACTGGTCTTGGCAATCCCCGCACCTCAGGCCTTGCCGATGATTGAACAGTCACCTGAATTGGTAGCTGCGATTGCCAACATCAACATGCATCCCTGCTGGGCCGTCATGGCGACCTTTGAGCAACCCTTGACGAATGCCTGGGTTGGCGCATTCCTGCACGACAGTTTCTTGAGCTGGGCGGCTCGAAATCATACCAAACCCGGACGCAATCCTGCCGCAGAGCAGTTTGGTCATCCATGCCCACAGCACATGGAGCCACGAGAATCTGGATCGCGATCCACAGCAGATTGTGCAAGAAATGCTGCGAGAATTCTGGCGAGTGTCCGGACTTGAACCACGCCTGCCGTTGAACTCGGAGGCCAAGCGTTGGAAGTACGCAATACCTCAGACCAGCCATAATCATGGCTGCTACTCGAATGCTGCCCGGAACATCCACTTGTGTGGTGACTGGGCAGCGGGCTCTCGGGTCGAAGGCGCTTTTCTCAGCGGTATGGCTGCAGCTGGCAGAATCCTTGGAACGCTACAGCCCGCCCAGCAAGATCACGGCCGTCAGCTGGAACTCTTTTAAGCGTCCGCCGCCAACTCAGCTCTTCCGGCTTTCTGTTCGTTGTTCCGCCTTCAGGCGGTCTTTCCTCGGGAAATGCAGGCCGCCGAAAATAGAAAGTGGAACGACGAGCGGAGTAGTGCACGATCGTAGACGGCGCCGCCTAAAGGCGGAACTACGAACGAATACCATCCATGGTCACAACCCCAAGCCGCAGGAGTAGCTGTTCCTGCACACTCTCAACATTTTCTTCACAGACGTTTCATGGCCAGTCGCTGCGGTTGACTAAGATGAGGGGCCCACTCGCATCGCCGGAAGAAACTCAGTTGGATTACCTTGCGGTGCACAGCCTCAGCACTCGGGCGAGATAAATCTGCTCAAAAACGCCGTCGGGGGTATGATCCTCCCGCTGCATCGTCTAACCTGTTTGGGTGTGCTCGGCGTTCTTTCCAGGGTGATTTAAGGAAAAAGATCTATGCGCAAGCTGATTTGCTCTTTATTTGCAGGCTTGATTCTATGTGCGCCGCCAGCCCAAGCCGGATTAATTAGCCTCGTTTTTGATGATGACCCTAATGAGATTTTAGCTGGTCCCTTTGTTGGGTCCGGCACGGTCAGCTGGACAGGGCCAGTGGTGGACGGAACCTTTGCGGTTTTGAGCTTACCGGATTTTGACGTATTCTTCGATTTCGGCGGGGATACCTTTACCCTGGCCGATGCCGTTACACCACTGAGTGAAGTCGAGGTGATTATTTCCGGCGGTGGAACCTCGCTGTATTTCAGCAACACGGGTGCCACGAGCGGTCCATTTGGCGGTGCTATTGACTTTATCAACCTCGCCAATGCAATCGAAACAGTATTGTCCTTTGAACCGCCCGGGAACTCCGCTCCGCCGCCTTCCCTGTATTTCACCGATAGCTTTTTTGGGGATTACGGCACGGTGCCAGAGCCCACCTCCTTCGCTGTCTTTGGTTTGGGAGCATGTTGCTTGCTCGGCTTCCTTCGCCGATCGCGAGGGCTGGCAGCCTAGCCTAGATCGGCTCCAACTGGCACAATTTCTTACTCGAGCGCGCTGCACGAGCTGGTTGGCTCTCGCAGCGTTTTTGCTATGCCAATCCACACTCTGGCTTAAATGTCCATTAATCGGGCATTTAATATCACATCCAGGTTTGCCCCTGCGTGGCGGACTCCGCGACTTCGTCGCAACGACCGCATCGGCAAATGTCGCTTCGAAGTCATGCCACAAGCGGGGTCGCAGAGGTTAAACTGAGAGTCTGTTTCGAAAAGGGGTCTGACCCGGGTCAGCCCCCTTTTTGACGGGCCTTCTGAGATTTATCCCATTTCACTTATCAGCCTCGAGGTAAATTGCCATGAGATTCCTACTAGTCCTGTTGTCGGTGTTCGCCTGCCTTGGCTGTGCCAGCGAGCTTTCCAAGAGTACGCAAGCAGTAACGGCATCTCAGCCGACTGCATCGGCGACGACCGCCCCTTCCGCGGAAATTGTTATCGACGTCCGTTCGCAGGAGGAATGGGATAGCGGCCACGTTGAGCAGGCGATCCACATTCCTCATACCGAGATCGCCGACCGCATCGCCGAAGTAACAGAAGACAAGAACGCCAAGATTGTTCTGTACTGTGCCGCAGGTGGCCGCGCGGGTAAGGCCAAAACCACCCTGGAGGAACTGGGCTTCACCAATGTTGAAAACGCCGGTGGCTTCGACGATGTAAAAGATCGTTACTAGGTGGTCAACCGCTCCGACACGCCCCATGCTCGCCAAATTTTACGCCGCTTGGTGCAACGTTATCACCAAGCCAACAGCGGATCATTGCGGTAACTGGTTGAGCGTGTAATAGGCTTTACCATGCACAAGCGCTTCGCCGGATTGCGAACG
Organism: Pirellulaceae bacterium; assembly: GCA_963707245.1. Taxonomy (GTDB): domain Bacteria; phylum Planctomycetota; class Planctomycetia; order Pirellulales; family Pirellulaceae; genus Aureliella. The sequence continues at coordinate 46,356 of CAVPPY010000057.1, read as the reverse complement.
CGACTTCTGAAAGTCAAATTCGTGTACGTGGCCTTGAACCAATCCATCGACCTTTAAATGAACCTGCAGGCGATCGGGCGAAACACTGGCCAGTGTAACGGTCGGCTGAGTATGATCGACCTCTGGACTGCCATACCCCTGCTGGTAAATATGCGTGTAGCTCGTCAGCGCATACGTCGCTGGGCGAGAGGCAATGTCAGCATCGATGGGTTGGGTGAAGGTCACCAGAAACCCGTCGGGGCGGGCATTGATTTCCTTGACTTCAAAGGGGAGTTTGCCGGTCCAGTCGAGACGTTGCAGCGCATAGGGGAGCGGACCGCGAACCGGCCAGCCACGATTGGTTCCGCCCACGATCAAATCTCCCTGGGGCGTAAACTGACAGGCCAGCAGGCCTGTCGCCAAGCCTTCGCGAAAGGGATAACAGGCCCCCTGCCAGACGCCGTTGACCTGTTCGGTCGTGGCTCGCATAACAACGCTCAGGCTAAAGTCACCAATGAATATTTGGTTTTCAAAGGGACCAAATTTCCCACCGCTTCGGTCCACCACAAATCCCGAGATCGATCGTCCCATTTTGATGTAGGGAAAGACGACCGCATAGGGCACCAATTCCGGAATGCGAGCACATTCGGTCAGCAGGCGTGAGGGACTCTTGGGCTGGATGGGAGGCACAGCGAAACGTTGTGCCAACTCGCTAGACCCTGGTTGGTCCAGCTTGGCTGCCAAAGGATACCAGTTGAAACTAATGGGGTGCCCCATGAACCCGCCCGGTTGCAAGACCTTCAACGAACAGGAACCGTTCCATGGCCCCTGGCTCTCCGCATAGAACATGACGCCGTGCTCATTGGGTCCGATGCCACACGGACTGCGTATTCCACTGCAAACCGGAATCATGCGACCATCCGGGGTCACCTTCACACACCAGCCACGGAATGGCACTTTAGAGTTGTAGGATTCGGAGAGACACAGTGCGACCCAGATGTTGCCATCTGTGTCGCGTTTGGATCCAAACGCGAATTCATGGTAGTTGCGAAAGCCCCACGTATCGCACAGGGTCTGAAATTCGTCTGCGCGACCATCCTGATTGGTATCCATAATTCTGGTCACCTCCGTCTGCTGCGTGACCAAGAACTCTCCATCCTTGTAGGACAGCCCAGTAACCTCATCCAACCCCGCTGCAAAACGTTGGAAATCCGTGCGAGGATTCTCGTCGAAAGCCCCGTTGACCACATAGATATCGCCTCGGCGGGTGCCAATAGCCAGGCGTTCATCGGGTAAGACCTCAAAACTGCTCGCCTCGAGGGCCATGTCCTCGGGAAAGGGGATATCCACGATGCGATAGTACTTGGCCTCTTCCTCGGCCGTCCCCCAATACTCGCCCAAGGTCTGCGCCGCAGCGGGCTCGACACAAGCCAACATGATTACCATCATCAAACGCATCTTCATGCAACCAACCTACCAGTGGTATTCCAGAATTAGACTTGCCGAACCATTCACCACATCCAGCGGGATCTGCACTTTGCTGGATTCGGCCCCCTGAATGATGACCCCTTGCTGCTCGCTCGCGATGTGAACATGCAATCGATCATCGATAACGAATTCAGTGGGCGTTTGCTGCACAATCGACTGGCCGCTTGCCGCGCGGAAGGCCAGGCCTGATTGATCGGGTTCGCCGCGGAGCGTCAGGCTGCGGCGGAAGAATGCTTTTCCGCTGGCAGGATCAACCAGGTCAACCAGATAATCCTCGACGCGAAGTCCGGCAAATCGGTACTTGAAGCGCGGTCGCATGTTTTCATCCAGCGCGTAGCCCGAGAATTGGTGTTCCACGGGACGTCCCTCATCGATCATCCAGCCATGGTTTAGCCAGTCCAAATCGGGGCCGGGAGCAAATTTCATGAGGCCATCCCCCAGGGGACGCACATTGCCATGTCCCTGGCTGCGCCATACACCGGCTGGGTCTGCAAACCCACCTTTCCATATCATTGCCAGTCGCATCTGTTCAGCGTCGAATACCAGATTCAGCTCGTGGGCATACCCCACACCAATCCCTCGCTTGCCAACCTCCGCATAACTGCGTCTGAGCATGACTGCCTCATCCGTAGCCAGCAGCTTGATCGGTTCGACCACTAATCCCCGTGGCGCGCGGGCCTCGCGCCCCTCGAGCAGATATTGCCAGATGGCCTCAATCTGTAATTCGGCATTCCCGTCGAGAATATCCGTGCGCAGCGCTCGACCAGCAGGCCAAAACGTGGGCATGATCGTGTTGCGACTCAGGCTTTGCGGATCGCGCATGTAGCGAAAAAACCAATCCTTCTTAAGACGCTCGGACATCTCGGTCAAATCCACGGCCGGCATGTTGGCGGCCTGCTGCAACTGAAAGGTATGGCACACGATGCAATTGAGTCCAGCGGTGCCGACCAGCTCTGTGCCCGTCTCGCGCATTTTTTTGGCGTCTTCGAAATGCGGAAATTCGACCGCAGGCAGCTGATCCAGCCGCTGAAATTTTTCAACCAAGAAACCGACATTTTGAGCCCCGAACTGTGGCATTTTGGTGAGCAGGTAGGGCCGAATCGCTCGCCCACTTACCATCACCTGACGCATCCAGCCGGCATTCAACTTTGCACCCACGCCCGTCAAACTCGGCGGTATGCGTCCCTGCGGACCGAGATTCTGATTCGTCGTCTGGAAGTAAGAATCCCGTTCCGCGGACACGCCCCCCAGCTCTTCCCGCTCATGACAATTCACGCAACGGAACGCCGTCAAGGCTACTTGAACCTGATGGGCCTCGCTCAGATCACCGACCGGGCGGGATAGCGCCTGACGGATCGCATCGCGCTGTGCTTGCGACAAATCAAAACTCGGCCATGCGCCCACGGCTGTCGATAAACATCCTTGATCGGCGCGTAACTGCGACATGGGCAGCGAGTGCCGGAGCGGCGTCGCTGAATCCACGCGATGACACTGGCTGCAACCCAACTGCTCAAAGCGGGCTTTTCCTTGCAGAACCAGTTCCGGTTGCAATTCAAATGGCTGCTCGCCCGTCGTCGGATCCGCCTGGGACAGCAGATAACTTGCCAAATCGACCGCCTGCCAGTGCGACAGCGGAGTCTGTGGCATGCGCCCCGATGGCCTGGTTTCCAATGGGTTTTCCAAGAATTCCGTCAGGCCATCGACGTTGTACTTGTGATGCACTGCCCCCAGGGGAACCGATGAATCTGGCAATATTTCCTGCTGCTCGTCATTCCTCGGCGAATGGCAAGCCACGCAGCCCACTTCATGAAACAGGGTTTGCCCGCGGGCTGCGGCCTCAGATTGGACGGGCTGATGCGAGAAACGCTGGTCGTTCAGCGATACCAAATAATGCGTGATTTCACGTGCTGCCAGCCGACGCTCATCGTCTGGCAGCTGCGACATGACATTCGGCATGCTCGTTCCAGGTCGAGTGGCAGTGGGCTCCATCATAAACTGCTGCATAAAGTGCGGGTCAATGCAGCCCACTGAGCGCAATAGATTGGGGGCTTCCTTGGCGGGCAAACTGGCACGGGTGACATCATCCTGATGGCAAGCCTGGCAATTGAAATCCTTAAGCAGCACGATCCCCTGCAACTCGGCGGACAGAGATGAAGCGCTGCCCGCGGTCGGGGCCAGCGGTCGGGGAGCATCCATGGCGGACATTTCTATCAGATATCGGACCAGGTCCAGAAACTGACGGCGATCGCCTAGTTGATCGACCAAGTTTTCCGGCATGGCCGAAAGGCGGCTGGGCGCAATCTCGTCGATCTCCGCGCGATCGAGCTTGATCCGCTGCAGGTCGCCCGATGCAGGCTGCAACACCAGGCCATCCGCTGATTCCTCAACGATTCGACCCGAAACGATCACTCCCTCTTTGGTCAGAACCCGAACCGATTCGAATCCAGCTTTGATCGCTTTGGACGGCTCCAACAACGCCTCAATCAAATAGACATCGCTCACGTCTTTGCCGAGGCCCATCAGCTCGGGTCCAATCGGCCGCTCGGCGCCACGGACATGGCACTTGGTGCAACTCAGCTTTGGCCCCGTGAAAAGTATGGCTCCACGCACCGCATCGCCCTGTTGACGTGCATCCGCGGCGAGTTGAACCACCGACTCCGCTTTCAAGCGTTGCGCTAGCGTCTGCCCCTGCACAGGGATCCCGGACCAGCCCGTGCAAAGGCAGGCAATGCCGGCGAGTATCGCCACCCTAGGGTAGGCATGCCCATCGCACTTTCCCGTCGGTCGCTTGTTCGTCAATGCCAATTTTCGATACATCCCTTAAACCCTTGTTTTCACGACGCTCCTATCCTACACGAACATCAACTCGCTTTGCGCTGGGTCGACCTGCCACCTGGTGCCCCCCTGGCGGGCCCCTGGGGGCAGTGCACTCCGCTCGGACCCGATTGCTTCCCCCGCTCGCCTGCACTGCCCCCGGCCGCTCCGCCCCCGGCCGCTCGCCCGTGCCCCCCTGCCCCCCTGGGGGCAGTGCACTCCGCTCGGGCTCCCCCACTGGCGGGGCAGTGCACTCCGCTCGAACCGGATTGCTTCCCCGCTGGCCTGCAGTGCCCCCGGGGTGCCGGGGGTGCTGGCGTGCAGTGCCCCCGGGGTGCCGGGGGTGCTGCCCTGCAGTGGCCTGCACTCGGCCGTGGGGGCAGTGCGCTCGCCCGGCCGCTGGGGGGGACGCTGGGGGTAGTGCACTCCGCTCGGACCCGATTGCTTCCCCCGCTCGCCTGCACTGCCCCCGGCCGCTCGAACATCACCCGCTCGCCTGCTGCCCCCGGCCGCTGGCCCCCGGCCGCTCGAACATCAACTCGCTTTGCGCCGGGTCGACCTGCCACCTGGTGCCCCCTCTGGGGGCCCTTGCCCACTGGCCCCCCGCGCCGAAATGGCGCATAGTGGAATTGTGCGCATTAGCAACCATCCCCCGACCTATGCGGGTCGACTGCGAAATAAATATGCGGGTCGACTGCGAAATAAACACGGAGAGAATCCGAAGATTCAATTGCGGATACTCGGGGGACTGAAGAAGGCGGACTCGGGGTGAGCCCTAGATGTAGAAGTCCCCAATCCTGGCGACGGGGGGAGTTGTTGGCTTACCGATAACGCTGGACAAAGCGGCGTAGAATTTCGCGAGCATAGGGCGTGTCGGAGCGGTTGACCTCCTCGATCAACAATTCGGCTTGCTCGGGCGGAAAGTAGCCGTGATGTTTGTAGGCCTGGATGCGCATGCTGAAACCTGGGCCATCGCCCTCGGGATGGAATTGCGTGGCGTAGACGTTGCTGCACACGCGAAACATCTGTACGGGGCAAACTTCGCCGGTTAAGAGAAGTGTGGCGTCCTGTGGAACGCGGTCGCAAGCTTCCTTGTGCCCGCACAACACATCAAATCGCTGGGGAAAACCCGCCAAGAGAGGATCCTCGCCGCCCGCCTCGGTCAAACTGACAACGGTGGCACCTACGGGCTCCGCGAATTTTCCCGAAATCGTCGCACCCAAATACGCACCCAACAGCCCAGCCCCGGAGCAGGCACCCAGAAAGGGGAAATCCATGTCGACGATTCTGTCGAACAGCCGTCGGAAATCTTCTTCAATCTGGACCTGATTAGCAGGCTTATCTTGTTGTGGCGTGCTGATATCGAATGGGCTACCGCCGACGATCACCGCCGCAAAGCTGTCGAGCGAAATCTCGGGAATACCGCTCTTCTCAATGCGCATTCGATGCGTATCTGCCGCTTGCAGTTCGCCGTACTTGAGAAATGCTTCGTATTCGTTCTGCGACGTGTCGTCTTCGGGCCGCAGTTGCAGAATTAGGAATGGCTTGAAATTAGGCATTGATCGCATAAACTCGGTTCACACGGAGTGTGTGAAAGCAGAGAAACTCCCTCTCGCCGTCCAGCTGGTACAATATATCAGTAGGCTTGTGAGCGAGGACCAGCTTCCTGCCCCCCCGATTGACCGCCCCCGGTCAATATATAGCCTGCAGCCCACCTGTATAGATCGACCTGAGTGAATGGCTCAGCCCGCCAAATGCTATCATCCATCCAGAAGACTTGTTGTGCCTGCTTCGTGAATATTCTATTCGCGATGAGCGGTGCCGCATTTTTTGCGACGCCACTGATCGCCAGCGAACCGGATCGTCCAGGCGATTCACAGACGACGTTAAGTCCTTCCGCGTTGGTAGACGGCCAGCGTCCGAGCCTGGCAGAATCGAAGGTAGTTGGGCTCACGCGCTCGCGTTTCAAAAATCATGCATCCCTCAAACAGGATTCGCCACCAGGGGCCGATAGCCCAGTGCCTGCGGAAGCGAATTTGGCAGAGTTTGAGGCGACGATCAGGCCGATTCTGCAGCAGACCTGTATCGACTGCCATGGCCCCGATACGTCGGAAGGGAATTTCAGAATCGATAGCTTGGATCCCAACCTCGTAGACGGTAGCGATGCAGATTGGTGGGCAGAAGTCCTGTCGGTGCTAACCAAAGGAGAAATGCCGCCTCCAGGGGATGGTGATCTGCAGGAAAAAGATCGACTGCGCATGGTTGACTGGTTAGCCAATGAGTTGCAGACCGCCTCCAAATCACGACGCAACTCTGCGTCGCATTCTACTTTTCGTCGGTTGACGCGCTACGAGTTGAACTACGCGTTACAGGATCTACTCGGATTGCCTTGGGACTTTGCCAAAGACCTACCGCCTGAAGCTCATTCTGAAGATGGATTTCAAAACAGTTCGGAACTGTTGCATCTGTCCGTATCACAGTTCGAGACGATCCACCGGCTTGCCCGTACTGCTTTGGAGCGCGTGACCGTCATCGGTGAGCGACCGCCAACTCGCTACTGGGGCGTTGCCATGCAAGATGCAGCCCTGCGAGAGTGGCCCAAGCAGGCCGAACAGCTTGATAAAGTCAAACAAGAGTTCAAAGGCGATGCAGAGAAGCAAGAGCTGGAATTAGAGAAGCTACAGCAAAGTTTTCGGAAAGCACACCGCACCGCATATTATAAGGAGCTTTCGAGCGGACGGACCGCTGTAGCGGAGTGGCAGTACCCGGGTGCAAAGTACGCATTTGCATCGACGAATGAGCAACCCGTCTTTCCAGACTCATTTGATTGTGTGGCAATTTTGCCTCCCGGTCGTCAACAGGAGTTGACTGTCGAGCTAGGAAACCAATTGCCCGATGAAGGCACGATGCGCGTCACGGTGAGAGCCTCGCGGGTAAGTACGGATGGCGATCAATTTCCAAGCTTGCAGCTTCTGTTTGGATGGCAGGCCAGCAACGAAGGGCGTGCTTTGTTGCGAGTTAGCCAGTCAGACACGCCGGTAACAGCAGGCCCCGATCGCCCACAAATCATTCAATGGGACGTGCCACTTGGTGAGATCTATCCACGTAATTCAGTCAGAGAAACTTCACCGATGGGGGCCATTCCCAGTCCGTCGGAATATATCCGCCTGGCCAATAGTTCAGCGTCAAATGACGATATTCAAATTGACTTCGTTTCCGTGGCTGCTCCTGTTTACGATGACTGGCCGCCCCAGTCGCATCAACGAATCTTTTTTGAAAGCCAGCATGCTGATGACGAATCGCTTTATGCGCGGGAGATTGTTAATGCCTTTATGTCTCGCGCCTGGCGTCGTCCGCTCGCCGAGCTGGAGCTGAATCGCAAACTAGAGCTCTTTTCCGAGATAAGGCCACAGTGCGAGAGCTTTGAAGAGGCAATCATAGAAGTCCTAGCGACCGTGCTATCGTCACCACAATTCTTATATATCTCCAGCGATACGATTCCCACAACAGTCACACCGACTTCAGAAACTGCAGACGAAACTGCAGAGCGGTCAGCACTGACGGCCTACGCCTTGGCGACCCGCTTGTCGATGTTTCTCTGGTGCAGCGTCCCCGATGAAGAACTGCTGGCGTTAGCCGGCAGCGGGCAGCTCACAAGCCCAACTGTGCTGACATCGCAGCTTGAACGCATGTTGTCAGACCCTCGCAGCGAGCGATTCGCTAAACATTTTGTGCATCAATGGCTGGACATGGGTCTGCTGGATTTCATGAATTTCAATCAACACATCAAGCGTTTTGATCCACTTTTAAAAGAGGCCATGCAGCAAGAGCCAATTGCCCTGTTTCACAAGATGCTCGTTGACGACGACAGCGTATTGGATTTTATTCACTGCGATTACACCATGGCCAACGAGCGCCTGGCCAAGCACTATGGCCTAAGTGGCGTATACGGAAATCATTTTCGACGGGTGAATCTGGATGGCAGCTTTCAGCGTGGCGGGTTGTTGACTCAGGCTGGCCTGCTGGCCATGAATTCGGATTGGCCGGACTCGCACCCGCTGAAACGAGCCATTTGGTTGCTGGAGAGCCTATTGAATGATCCGCCTCCGCCACCACCCCCGGCAGTGCCGCAGATTGACCTGGCGAATCCCGAAATTGCAAAGATGACGCTCAAGGAGCGCATCGAGGATCATCGCAATCATGCCGCTTGCATGTCCTGCCACATCAAGATTGATCCCTGGGGAATCGCGTTCGAGAATTACGATGCATTGGGACTCTGGCGCGAAGAAATTCAAGGTAAACCAGTCGACGCGTCCAGCGAGCTATTTAATCACCAGACTCTCGATGGCATGGACGGGCTGAAGCGGTTCTTGCTAGAGAATCGGCAGGATCAGTTTGTTCAAGCGATGGTCACTAAACTTGTGACCTACTCGCTGGGGCGTCCGCTGGTCTTTGCTGACCGAGCGGACATTGATTCCATCACCGCGACAGTTCGCAGCCAGGGTGATGGACTCAAGACAATGATTCGAGAAATCGTGATGAGTAATTTGTTCCAATCAAGATAGTTACCGAACGTTACCAGTTTAACGCTATAAGCGAGTGCCTTCACCCGAGGAAAATTTCATGGGATGGGATATCAATCAGCTCGACCGGCGGCGATTCCTGCGGGGCAGCGGTGTGGCGCTAGCACTACCCATGTTCGGATCATTGTCCGCGGCGACGAAGGGCCAAGAGGCGGTGGACAACCCAAAACGACTGGGCTGTTTCTATTTCCCTGATGGCGTTCCCATGCCTCTGCCCGAGGATCCTGCCTTTCAGGACTGGGCTTGGTTTCCTCATGGAAATGGTGGCGAGTTTAGCTTCACCAAATGCATGGAGCCACTCGAAGGGCTGAAGGCGGAGCTGACCGTGTTGTCAGGTTTTTCGCATCCCAAATCGCGGAATGTACACGGGCATAACAACGCGGACCAGTTTCTTACCGCGGCGGCGACGGGTGGTGGAGACCGCGAGTACCAAAACACGATCTCTCTGGATCAGGAGTACGCCAAGGTAGCTGGTGAGCACACGCGTTTTGCCTCACTGGTCATGTCGACGGACGGCGGCACCGGGACGGCACGAGGTACGCACACCATTTCTTTTGATCGCCAAGGTCGGCCAATTCCTGCAGAGCATCGGCCCAAGCAGGTTTTTGACCAATTGTTTGTCAAGAGTGACGGCAATTCGGCTCGACGTCTGGCGCTCAGTCGCAGCGCACTGGACAACATGTTGTCCGATGCACATGCCTTGCGACAATCATTGTCTGCCAACGATAAGAAGAGCTTGGATGAATACCTTGATTCGGTGCGACAAGCCGAAATCAAAGCCGAAAAGGCCAAGCGATGGCTCAATGCCCCACTCCCGCAATTGGATGGCGATCCGTTGAACCTCGAGTTGACAACGGATGAACCACGAGAATACTTGCAAACGATGTTCGAGCTGATTTACTTAGCCTTCAAAACAGATTCAACGCGCGTGGCCACCTATCAAATTGGTCGCGAAAATGGGGTCGGTCGCAGCGATCATCTGTCTCGCGCGGTGGGTTTCAATCTAGCGCACCAACTATCCCATGAGACGAAAAATCCGGACGGATGGAAGAACTTTGGCATCTATTGCCGGTTTCTCAACGAGGAGTTCGGGCGGTTTATCAGCAAGCTGAAAGAAACTCCCGAACCCGCAGGGACGGGGAGTATGTTAGATAACAGCCTGTTGCTCTTTGGATCTGCTTCGAGCGCCTTTCACCTGTCTCGCAATTATCCTCTGATCCTGGCAGGTGGAAAACACATGGGGTTCCAGCACGGGCAGTACATCAACAACGCCGGCATGAATTTCCAAGGCGGTCCCTGGCTCGGAGAACGCGAGCCCTGGCAGGATCAGGCAAAGGGAGAGGATATTCCCCTGGCTAACCTGTACGTCACCATGCTGCAACGACTCGGTGTATCGACCGACACTTTCGCCGATAGCACCGGCATCATCAAAAACATCTAACCGATTTCCAAAAAGATGTTCGCCCAGGCATATCCTCAAAGAATACGCAGGTTGCACTCAGGCAGTAAATGCTCGCTTGGAGTATCCCTGATGCTTTATCTGGGATTGGCAGGCATCGTCTGCGGCGGCGAGCACATCGACTATGTAACCCAAGTCAAGCCCTTGCTGCGCGCACGTTGCTTTGCCTGCCATGGAGCGCTGAAGCAGGAGGCTGGCTTGCGCCTCGATACTGCGGCGGCAATGTTCCTAGGCGGCGACTCAGGAGCGGCTGTTATCGCGGGCGATGAGGCGGCCAGCCTGCTGATCGAAAGAGTTTCAGCCACGGCCGCCGACCAGCGTATGCCGCCAGAGTTCGAAGGCGAACAACTCTCCCACGAAGAAATTCAACTACTCCGAGATTGGCTGGCGCAAGGCGCCTTAGCCCCCGAGCAGGAGACAGCCGAAGCCGACCCAAGAGAGCACTGGGCATTTCAACCTATCCGTCGCCCCGAGGTACCTGAGCGCCAAGAATTTAGCTGGGCCAGGAACCCCATCGACGCCTTTATCGCCGAGAAACATCAACTGCATGGCTTGACGGCTCAGCAGCCCGCGTCCCGCGTCATCCTGCTGCGCCGCCTGTATCTTGACTTGATCGGAATTCCACCCAGCTTGGAAGAAATTGCCGCCGTCCAACAAGCCAGCGACGAAGACTGGTATCCGCAAACGGTTGAGAGGCTACTGAATGATCCGCGCTATGGCGAGCGTTGGGCGCGTCACTGGATGGACATCTGGCGATACAGCGATTGGTGGGGTTTGGGTGAACAATTGCGCAATAGCCAGCCGCACATTTGGCATTGGCGGGATTGGATCATCGAATCCTTGAACGATGATTTGGCCTACGACGAAATGCTGCGACTGATGTTGGCGGCCGACGAGCTGTATCCCGAGGATCAGAACAAGCTGCGTGCCACGGGTTACCTCGCCAGGAATTTTTTTCTGTTCAACCGACCTCAGTGGATGGAAGAGACCGTCGAGCACGTGGGGAAGGGCTTTTTGGGACTGACCCTGAATTGCGCGAAGTGCCATGACCACAAATACGACCCCGTGGAGCAAGTGGACTTTTATCGCATGCGCGCCTTCTTCGAGCCTTACTATGTGCGCATGGATATGCTTCCAGGCGAGAGCGACCTTGGGCGGGATGGACTGCCGCGGGTATTTGACTCTCAACTGAACACGCCGACCTACCGCTACATCCGTGGCCAGGAGACCCAGCCGGACAAGTCGATCGAGATTTCGCCCGGCATTCCAGAATTCCTGGCCTTCGACCAGTTGGCTATCCAACCGGTGACCCTTCCGCCAGCCGCCTGGCAGCCCGAGCGCCAGCCATGGGTCTTCGACAATCACTTGGCAACGGCCACATCAAAGTTAGAGTCCGCACAAGCAGCGTTGGCAACCGCTCAGCAGCAACTGGCTTCCACCACTGAAAAACAAGCGGCCAAGATGGCCAGTGATTCCGCCGAACAGCACACAGAAGTTGCATTGCCGCCTGCCACCATCGTTCCCGCTGAAGCAACTTCCGAATCGTTAGTCGTCCCTTCCCAGGCAGACCTGCAAATCGCACAGGCAGGCGTGCAAGTCGCACAAGCTGAAGTAGAACTTGCCCTCGCGGATCAGCGACGCGTCGTGGCCGTTGCGGCAGCCATGCAGGCGGAGTGGGCCGTGGCCGACAATCCGGACGGCCAACCCTCCGCCACTCTCGAAGAAATAGCGGGAGCGAAAACTGTTGCCGCGATTCGATCCGAGCGTGAAGTGGCTCAGGCCAAAGCGCAACTAGCTGTGGCAACTGCCCAACAACGGCTGGTCGCCGCTACCGACGAAAAGAAGTCTGCTGCCGAAAAAGCCCTGACTGAGGCTCGGGCTGCCCTGGACAAGGCAAACGAACAAACGCAGGCCGAAATTGCGGCCACACATCATTTTACTAAGCTCATCGGTGCCCAGTGGACGCCGACCCGTTTCTTCAATTCGGGCAAAGATGATCCAATCATTGAATTCGTCCAACACAGCACCGGTCGCCGCACGGCCCTGGCGGCTTGGATCACCGATCAACGCAATCCGCTGACCGCACGGGTCGCCGCGAATCACATTTGGACGCGACACATGGGGCAACCCCTGGTTGCGACCGCCTTCGACTTTGGGCGCAACGGTTCGAGTCCCACGCACCCAGCACTGCTCGATTGGTTGGCATCCGAACTGATTGAGCACAACTGGAGCATGAAGCACCTGCATCGCTTGATCGTCAACTCCGCAACCTACCGACTGAGCTCGACAGAGTACGACGCTGCCGCCGCCAATCTACAACGCGATCCAGACAACCGTTACTGGTGGCGGCGACCGGCTATTCGTCTGGAATCACAAGTAGTTCGGGATTCCATTTTGGCATTATCCGGTAACTTGGATGCAACCATCGGCGGACCTCCCATCTTGCCCACCGAGCAAGCCGCCTCGACGCGACGCAGCCTGTACTTTTTTCACTCCAATAATGATCGCAACTTGTTCCTGACCACCTTCGACGAAGCCTTGGTCAAAGATTGCTATCGCCGTGAACAGAGCATCGTTCCACAACAGGCACTCGCACTGACCAATAGCCGATTGGTGCTTGAATCTGCGGAACATATTGCTCAACGCTTATCCCTCAGGCATCCGCAGGAGCAGGACTTTATCCATTCGGCTTTCACTTTGCTGCTAGGATTTTCACCGAGTGCCGCGGAACTCGATGCGGCCAGACTGGCGCTTGTGGAATGGAGAAAATTACCGGATGCCGACGACACGTTGGCACGCACGAATTTCATCTGGGCACTGATGAACCATAACGACTTTGTAACCCTGCGTTAGTGACTTACCAGCGGAATGCGGATATGAAAGCACACACCAATCGATCCCCCCTGCGACGCGGGTTCTTGGCGGACGCAGGCATGGGTTTTGCCGGCTTGGCACTGGGAGCCATGCTGCACCGCGAGGGCTATGCCCAACACAAGCCTTGGGTGCCGCCCACGGGTGAACCCCACTTTGCCCCCCAAGCCAAGAGCGTGATCTGGCTGTTTATGAATGGCGGCGTCAGTCACATGGAGAGTTTCGATCCCAAACCGATGCTCACCAAGTACGCTGGCAAAACCATTGCGGAAACCCCCTTCGCCGACGCCCAGGATCCCAAGAAGTTGGCCATCGAAAGATTGGTCGTACCCGATGGCAATGGAAATCAACGCAACGAATTGTATCCACTGCAAATTGGCTTCCGGAAACATGGAGAGAGCGGTATTGAGGTCAGCGATTGGTTTCCGCATGTGGCCAAGCATGTCGACAAGCTAGCCGTAGTGCGTTCCATGTGGACCTCCGACAGCAATCATGGCGCAAACACAATTCCACTCGGGTCGTCACGTAAACGACGGTGATTTCCCGAATCTTGGAGCATGGGTCCATTACGGGCTTGGATCGCTGAACGAGAATCTGCCGCAATACATTTCGATCGGCACTCGCGAATACTGGAACAAACGTGATGGCCACTATCTTGGGCCTGCGCATGATGCGGTGCCGCTGCGAATCGATCCCAAGAATCCACTCGACTACAGCCGCCCTGAAGGGAAAATGTCACCAGCCACTCAACAAGTCGGCCAGCAGTTGATCGAAAGGTTGAATGACCTGCGGGGCCTCGAGTACCCCAACGATCGCGATATGGCTGCCCGCATTGCGTCCTACGAGCTGGCCTTTCGCATGCAACGATCAGTCCCCGAGGTTGTGGACTTCTCTCAGGAGACACAGGAAACCCAGCGCCTCTACGGTATCGACCAAGCGCATTGTCAGCAGTTTGGTATGCAATTGCTGGCAGCTCGGCGGCTGGTTGAGCGAGGGGTGCGTTTTATCCAGATCCAACACGGCGGGGGTGGGGCTGGTGCCTGGGATGCCCACGGTGGCCTGCGAAGCAATCATGCAACTCATTCGCTGGCCGTCGATCAACCCATCGGCGGTTTGCTGGAAGATCTCGAGCGACGCGGCTTGCTCGACGAAACGATCGTCGTGTTTGCCACGGAGTTCGGGCGAACCCCCGGCTCGCAGGGCTCGGATGGTCGCGACCATCACATTTTCGGATTCAGCGTGTGGCTGGCGGGTGGCGGATTGAAACGCGGTGTGGTGCATGGCGCCACCGATGAGATAGGCTTCCATGCAGTCGAGGATCGGCATTACGTGACGGATGTCCATGCTACGATCTTGCAGCAACTGGGGCTCGACTCGCGGCGATTGGAAATCCCTGGTCGCAAACGATTAGATATCGACCATGGAAATCCCATTGCGGCGATTATTGCCTAACGACTGTTTCAAAAAGGCTTTGCCCTCTCCAAATCCTAAAGTTCCTGTGGATTTGCGTCTTCTAACGGGGATTTGCCCGCTTTTCGAAATATTTTCTAAGCTCGACCTTTTCCGTTTCCGCAGGCGGTCGTGGCGGCGAATGGATGTAGCTAAAAGCGGCTTCCCACGGTAAGCACATGGAACTTGATCAACAGGCATCGGGGGTGGCTGCTTGACTTTGACGATCCGGCGGACACCGACTCTCTAGCCGTCGATCAGATTGCTATGCCGAGGGTAAGCCGACTCGATTCCCAACATCGTCTTCTTCATCGTCGCATTTAAAACACAGAGCCGCAGTCGCCGCGATCATGAACTCTGTGTCCTCTGTGCCTCTGTGTTTCCAATCTTCTCACAACAGAAATCCCGTCATGCCTAACAACGCACAAACGCTGCGATTGATGACCTGAAGCGTCTCGGACTAATTTCATGAAGTCAAGTTGTAGATGGTTCCATGAACCGTGAATGGCGGCTAATTGACAGCAGCTTTTAAAACAAGAGTCTGAATCGACTGCAGCATCTTGCCTTTGACGGATCTAGCGCAGAATAGCTGACTTCACCAGCGTGTTTGGCTTCACGGCTTTGCCAATGTTCTCGTCTCGCGTGGCTTTCCCGCTTCCGCGCCAAAGTCGCTGGCTTACGATCGCGTTGGTTGGGTTGGGCTTTCGCGGGAGCAAAGGCGACGTTGGTAACTTTGCCAGCACCAACCCGTAAGTAAGTGCTTGGGAGATGTATCGTTCGTCCCCGTCATGAGCAGCCAAGGCAGACTCACGCGGCCAAACGCTCGCTCCGCCGAGCCCAGGGCGGGCACACCAGGACTCATGATGACGGCCGCCTTGACGCGCCGATCGGCACGTGCTCCACCCAAGGCTGCTGCTTGTCCCGCGACAGCCTGCGTCGTTTGTGCGCCGAAAGAATGACCCGACAACCCCACTCTCTCGAGATCCAAGCAATCGTGCAGCACGTGAGTGGGCTCCGCATTCCACTTCTCGAGCTGGTCAAGTACCGCCGATACATCTTGAACGCGGAGCAGGTAGTTTTCAGTGGAAGCGGCCTGCTGTAGAGCCGCCATGCGCTGAGCAACGCCTACGTCCTTCCAGACAGAATCATCACTACCGGGGTGCTGCAGAAAGGCCGCAATATACCCTCGCGCCGCCCAGTGCTTGCCGAGAAACGCGGAACCTTGGCGACTGCCACCCAAGCCGTGACTGAATAGTACCACTGGCGATTTCTCAGCAGTTTCACCAACCACCCCCGCGTCGGCTGGCGGCAGGTACACCCGGATCGGAAGCTCCCGCGAACGCCGCGAGTCGTTAACAATCAGCTCAAGGGTACGCACCTGACCGGGCTGAACTGTTTCGAGAGGGTTATACTCTTGGGCAGAGCACACCACACATGGGCCGACGAAGGCCGAAAGCCAGAGGCAAATCCGTGGCATCATTCGCAACATAACCCTCCCCTATATAACAGGCATCAGCACAGTTCTTGGTTTCTGAAACGAGACGGCTAGCCATGCAGCAAGCCGCCTGGGTTATAGATTCAAGGTGATTTCTGTTTCACACCGTCTAGCCATGTCGAATGAACTCGCGTCGAACGAATGTCTTCATCGGGGCAAGTCAGTAGATCGCGGTCAATAATGATAAAGTCGGCCCGTTTACCGACTTCCAAGGAGCCAATTTCCTCTTCCATCCTCATCAGAAAAGCGTTGTTGAGGGTGTAGAAGCGAATCATCTGTTGGCGAGACAAAGCTTGCTCAGAATGCACCGGAGCGTCGTGCCAAAGTGCTTTGCGGGTAGCTGCGATCCACATACCCAGGAATGGATTATAGGGATTCACACTGCGCAGTGAGCCGATCTTTTGCATGTGGTCGCTGCCGCCACCTGCCCTGACATCCGCCTCCATGAGACTCCGCAGTGGGATAAAGTACTCAAGTCGCTGTTCGCCAAACTGGGCCAACAGTGTCCGCGCGTCTAGGTAAAGCCAGGCGGGCTGCAAATCGATCCCCACATTTAAACTAGCTGCCAGCGCAATGGCTTTCTCACTCATAAAGCTCGCATGCGTGACCGTGGACCGCGTTGGGCCGATCGGAATATCCTGGTTGACACGCTCGTAGACCTCAAGCAACGATTCGACAGCTGCATCGCCTTGACAATGGGCCGTGAACGCCAGGTTGCGAGTTGCACAGGCTCGTACAATCTTCTCCAATTGGTCGAGTTCAATATATTGCATACCACGATAACTCGGGTCGCCGATCCCATAGATGCTACTGACGCCCCATGGCTGCGAAAAGTAAGCGCTACCGGTCAGCATGCCACCATCTTGAAAACACTTGACGCCGATGACTCCCAGTCGAGGATCAGGTCGTTGGAACAGTGGATCAGAGGCAATCGTAGTCAAGCGTTGGTCGATGGTTTCCAAATCCTGACTGGCATCCAGGCTACGCGACATCCTAACTCGAACAGTCAGCCGATCGGCGTTGAGGAGCCTGCTATATTGGGCCCTCGCGGCATCACTGCAGTTGCGATCGATGATGCCCGTGATTCCAATCTGATTATAGTCGTCAAACAATTTCACCAGTTGCTCATCCCTTTCCGTCTCCGTCACTCTCCGCTGGCTCAAGTCGGGGACGACGGTTAGGACTGAGGATGCCTTGCGGAGGATTCCATTCGGCTCGCCCGACACCGAGTCGACCATTACATTTTGCGGGTGCTGACGGGCGAATGCCTTGTCAATTCCGTTGAGCTTCATGGCAAGCGAATTCGCACTTCCATCCGGTCCTGTTCGAAAGAGCACCGGGTGGTTTGGGGCCGCTGCATCCAATTCGGCGCGTGTCGGATAGCGTTGCTCCCGCAATCGCGTGATGAATACTTGAGAAACATAAATCCACTCTCCCTGCGGTAGCACCCCGGCTCGCTGGCGCACGTACTGCAATACGTCTGCAATGGACTCCATACCGGGTATTTCATGATCGAACTCGAACATACTCGCATCAGCAGGATGCGTATGCGAATCGATTAATCCCGGGAGTACCATTTGCCCCTGCAGATCGAGTACCTGAGTCTTGTCCCCAATGAATCCCTCGAGACGAGCATCCCTTTCGCCGACTGCGATAATTCGCCCATCCTTGACCGCCATGGCGGCAGCGACCTGGAAGTCCGCATCGACGGTAACGATACGCCCATTAACCAGTATTAGGTCCGCCTGCTCAGCAGCCAAGCAACTCTCACTTGCCAGCAATATCACCAGAGCATGAAGAAGAGTCAGCAAGGTCAGCAGCCAAATTCGCAACATAGGTAAACTTTCAAAGGGCTTTCTGGCTTTCAGAGGGCTGATCTCAGATTAACTCGGCGATCGATGATTCAACCCATCCTGTTCACCGCAACTTGTTGTAACACGGACCGTCGAAATCGCCAACTCGCGACTCCGGCAGCTTTTGCAAACGCC
Source organism: Pirellulaceae bacterium (assembly GCA_963707245.1). Lineage (GTDB taxonomy): Bacteria > Planctomycetota > Planctomycetia > Pirellulales > Pirellulaceae > Aureliella. The sequence continues at coordinate 28,230 of CAVPPY010000057.1, read as the reverse complement.
GTCAATGCTGTTAGTCGCTTCTGCAGCTCCAACTCGGAAGTCAACCCGAGGCGCTCCGCACGTTCCAGCACGCGAACTCGCGGCCTCCCGACCCTTTGCGTTCCGGCTGGCAAAGATATCGTCAATCCGCCAGCGATCAAGAATCGACTCGCAGACATTTATGATTGCGTGATGCAGTAGCGAGTGGAATCGCTTAGAGCAACTGGAGAAGCTGCCGGCGTTTGGCGGCTTGGTAGCGACTGCGATCGGCTTGGTCACGGCGCTCTCCTTGATTGGAAAATCGTAAAGTCGGAATCAGGAAAGCCGCTTCCTGGGGTTGAGGAAACCAACCAAAGCGACGTGCACAATCCGGCGGACGCCAAAGTACAAATGACACGCCCACGTGGGTGACTGGGAATTCCTGGCACCCTTCTCCCTCGGCTTTGCGGTGGAGGAGGGAGCAAAACTTTGAGACTTCTCGCTGAAGGCCACCGCTGTGTCCTAAAGGTAGCCACAGATAAAGACGGATGCACACAGATCTAGCTGGCTTTGCGTTTTCCTTGACATGACCTAACCCCCGAGCAAAGTCATGCTAATAACGGCGGCGGCCAAGTGACGTTGATTCCAGATTCCGCCCGATCCGCCGCTCGGGTTCACCGATTTGTTCGGCATTCACGCAGTCCGACGTTTGATTTTCAGTCCCAAAATCGCGGGCCGCTCATGAAAAGCGGCCCGCGTGGTTAACGATCAAACGGGAATAGCCTAGTCCGAGTGGGAGCCACTCTGACGCTTCAACGACTCGAGGATCTGGTCGAGGTTATAGCTGGCCGCCATCTGCAAAGGCGGGAACTCCTTGTATGACATCAGCTCCTTCTCCCACAGAAGCTGGCCGATCGGCAGGAGGTTCCAGTCGTAGATGTACGCAGTGCTAGGTGCTGCAAGTGCTCCGGCGTAGCTGAGGAGCGACTTAGTATCCGCACCGACGCTGATCTCGAACGGATCGCGCATGATGTTGGCAAGCTGCGTCCAGTGGTAGGTTTGGGCCCCCATCAGCCCGTCCATGGCACCGGCACCGACCATTGTGTAGTAGAACTTCCAGTTCTTGTAACGCACCGCCGAGGGTTGCGCGCGGTGTAGTAGAAGAACGTGTCCCGGGCGGATTCTTTGGACTTACCCGTCAGGTAGTCGATCTGATTGACCCCATCGAGCTTGGTCTTAACGATGCCGGGGTATTCGCCCGACATGATTTGCTTGTTGAGGTCGCTACCCTTGGCACCGCCAGCGATTTCGACGAACGTGGGCAGCCAGTCCTGGGAGGCGAAGATTTCCTTAAAGACAGTGCCCGGCTTAATCCTGCCGGGCCAGCGGACGACGCAGGGAGCGCGCATGCCGCCCTCCCAAGTGGTGAGCTTTCCGCCTTTGAATGGGGTCGTGCCTCCATCAGGGAAGGTGATGACTTCCGCGCCGTTGTCGGTCGTAAAGACGATGATGGTATTGTCGAGTTCACCCATGTCCTCAAGCTTCTTGAGGACCACACCGATGTTGTCGTCGAGTTGCTTCATACCGACTTCGTTGATTCCCCAATCCTTGCCGCCCTTCACACCGAGCATGGCTTCATACTCGGGCGAAAACATCGTGGTGATGTGCATGCGGGCCGGGTTGTACCAGCAGAAGAAGGGCTTGCTCGTCTTCTTGGGATCTTGGCGATCAAGCCAGTCCACCACCTTGGCGGAAATTTCCTCGTCGACAGTCTTCGAGCGTTCTAGGGTAAGCGGACCTTCGTCCTTGCCGGTCTGATTCTTCGCCGTGCCATCCGGCGATTTCATCCAGAGAATGGGCCGCGGGGCGGCCATGCAAACGCCTTCTTCGGGGCTGATGGCACCGGGTGTTTCAGGAATGCCGGGAAAACCGAACGCGAGAAGCGAATCCGTTTCGGCGCTGCGGTGAACGACCGCAGCTAGAACTATAGTCAACGTGATGGCAACTACGTGCCTCCAACTAATCGCTCAACTCAAGGCCTATTTCCCTCTGATTTTGGAGCTTTTCGGCAAGCAATGGCAATTGCCATTGATGCTGAGTGTTCTGGCGCGTTGGGCAGATCCACGCGAGCTTCGGCGTGCTGATCGGCGGTTGATTCGCCGCGTGCTGAGTGACCACTCTATCCGCAAGGAAGAGCAGCAGAACGAAATTACCGAGCGCATTCGTTTGGCCCAGTTGCTGACGCGCAACGATGCGCTGATCACGCCGGCGGCCATGGCGGGCAAGCTCTTGGCTAACCAGATTCAGCAAGCCCAAAAGACGATCAGCGAGTTCGATGTTGAGATCGCCCAAGCCATGAAGCAACATCCGAAGGCGCACCTCTTTATGCCGCTCAGAGGAGCAGGTCCAGCTCTCGCGCCGCGTTTATTCTGCGCGTTTGGTTCGCAAAAAGAACGCTGGGAAGCACCTGGTCCGCCGCCGTGGAAAATCTTGTAAAATGAAGACTGACATATGCAGGAATCACTGCCGTAGGCGGACGAGGCATGCCTGGCAAAATCGCTTCGCAAGGCCCTTGCGATTTTTTTCTGGATCGAATTGCATTTCGATGATCGATTGAATTCTTAGTTTTATCTCGGAGACTGGGATGTATCGGTTGATTTGTGCATGTGGACAGGAAATGGAGATTCAAGAGTCGCAAGCAGGATGCCATGTGACTTGCGTTTGCGGCGAGAAGAGCAGAGTTCCTGGGCTGAGTGAATTGAAGAATCATCAGGAACGCAACGAAGCAACGCCCGCCGTTGAATTAGCATGGTTTGCATCGACCATTGAAACAACGGATGTGACTTTATCGCAACCACTCTTCCACTTGCAACATTGCTGCGGAAGAGTGGGCCAAGATGGCAACGTTTCGCTTCTCGCTATGAATAACTATTTGGAATTAATGCAGTGGCAGGTCGTGAAGACGATCAGGTCCATGGAGACTGCATCATTCGCCGAATTGGTTCTTTCCATTGCGATAGCGCCTGGTGATAAGAAACGGATTGAGTTCGATCTCTACCCCAACGATGCAATTTTTGAGCAGCAAGAAATGTTGCGTGAACAGATCCATGAGATAGAGGCTCCTCCAATCTACGCATCACCGATTGCATTTGCGATCTTCATTCGCATGCGGCCAGTGGATGCAACGCAGGGTTCGTTATCGGTGTTTCCCAGTCTGAGCGCTGCCATAAAGTCGTACGGCCTGGAAGCGGCGCTCCGCGAAGCATTCGGTATGTCGCTGGGCGCTCAAGCGGCCAAGACTTCGATCGAACCCAAACCGAGACAAATACCTTGGTGGCGAAGACTCTTTATCGGCCGTGCGCCGCAGCAATTAATCTGTCCCAGCGGAACCCTCTGCTCGAGAACTGTTCGAGGCGCAAGAGCGGTGGGTGCGGCAATGCGAACAGATGGCTGACGCCTATTCTTGGGACCGCCTCGAGCGTGCCGTCAAGGATACTCCTGACGAATTGCAGTACTTCGTTGCGCTTGCGGAGAAGCACCGCCAGCATGAATCGTGGGCCGTGGCGATTGAGTGGTATGATTGGCTGATGCCTGGGCTGGAAGAAATCACTCCTCTGCTTGGGCGCCGTGCTGCGGTGTACCGTTGTGACGGCAACTATCAAGCGGCGCTAATTGATTATTCCCGAGCGATAGAACAGGCGCCGCATGAAGCCACGTTTCGGCTTCAACGCTCGCTCATTTACATGGAGTTGCAAGCCTGGGAGGAAGCGTCAAGCGACCTTGAGGAAGGACTGCGTTTAAATCCAATTGATCCCGAACTCTTTTTTTACCGCGGCCAGGTTCGGCTTGAGCAGAACGAGCCCGCCGCAGCACTTGACGACTTTCGTGAAGCCATACGATTGGACCCAAACTTTAGCCAGGCTCACTTTCGCTTGGGATGGCTATATTCGTGCTTTTCCCCCGACAAGGGAACGCAGGCCATTGAGCATCTGTCGCGAGCCATTGCTTTATCCCGTGACAATACGGACATTCGCCTCCATCGCAGTTTGGCCTATTTGGCTCAAAACAAGCTCGCTTTGGCATTGGAAGACTGCAATCACGTGCTGGACAGCGATGCAAATAACGCTCTCGCACATGGAGTTCGTGGTCGAGTCTTGCAGGGTGATGGGCAGTTCGAGGAAGCGATCCTCGCCTGCACGCGTGCGGTCGAACTTGGACATGAACACACGTTGGTCTACCTCGCTCGGGCAATTAGCTATGCCAATACCGATCGGCCAACTCTAGCCGCCTTGGATCTCGACTTGGCGTTAGCGCTCGAGCCAAGTAACGTTTGGGCAATTCAGCTGCAAGGTCGTCTGAAGCTTCAAGCCGGCGACCTAGATGCAGCCATGGACGCGTTTCACCTGGCTCGCGAGTTGGCGCCGGATTGGGTAGAGCCTCGCGAGCAAATATCGCTGGTGCACCGGCTGAAAGAAAACCCTCGGAGGTCGGTCGAAGAGCAAACGCTGCTGATTGAACGCCAGCCAAAACAGGCATCACATTACGTGAATCGCGCATTTGCCTACGCGGAGCTGCAAGAGTTTACGGACGCCGCCAACGATTATGATCGAGCCATTGAGCTCGAACCTGAAAATGAACAGATCTATTTTCTACGCGGTGTTTTCCGAATGAACTGCCAGCTAACGGAGCTTGCGTTGGCTGACTTTAACAGCGTGTTGGCAATCACCGGAGACGACGACACCGCTAGAATTCATCGGGCAAGTCTATTAGTTCGCTTGAATCGATATCAAGAGGCGATCGAAGATTACACCCAATTAATCGCAAAGTATCCAGAGGATCCTCGGCCTCTTTCGGGGCGAGCCTTTGCATTGATAGTGCTGGGAAATACCGACCGAGCAAACGAAGATGCGAACAGAGCCATTGAATGTTCTCCAGAATGTGCCGACGAAATTCAGCGCCGTACGGCGACCGCCAACGTTTACCGTTTGCTACGCGCCGAAGACTATGATTCAGCATTGGAGGCCACACATCAAATCGTGGCTGATTATCCTGACGAATCGCTAGGTTATCGCATCCGTGCCCATGTACATTGGGAGCGCGAGGAGTACGTCGAGTCCTGTGAAGATTACACGCGCGTTATTGAAATGGAAGGTATCACGTCCGATTGCCTCAGTGCGCGGGGGCAAGTGCAGGCGGAGTTAGGCGAATGGGACCGGGCGTTGGCCGACCTGAATCAGGCAGTGGAAATGGCACGTCAAGCGGGTCAAACCATGGTACTTGCCTATGCTCTCAATGGCCGTTCGGTGACACTGGCAGGAATGGAGCGTTATGGAGAGTCGGTCCGCGATTTCGAAGAGTCCGTACGTCTGTGTCCAAACAATCCCTGGGTGTACTATCACCGCGGGATCAGAGAGTTTCATCTCAACAAGCTGGCCGATGCCAAGGAGTTTTTGGAGTTGGCATTGAAGCTGAGCGATCCCCCATTATCAAAGCGCAAGAACCAGCGAGCCAAAATAACGCTGGAAGCTATCGCAAGCAAGAATGAGTCCTAAGGTTGGCCAGATGGCCGGAACTCCAATCCGAGAATCCTAATTCAAATACTAACCTTGGGCACACGCCGGTCTGCAGCGGTTACTATTCGACCAGCAACTTCAATCCCAACGCGCCAATAGCCCCTTTATTGACCTCATAGTTGGAATGGCAGATGACGCATTTGTCCATTACAACAGGAATAGGCGTGGTGGAGAGGAGGTAAGCTGAGCCCCGTTTCCCCAGTTTCGACCCTGAGGAAAGACGCTGCTTGCTTTCCGGTTGCGGGCGTTCTTGCCAGTGTGCCGAGAGCACCTATTCATCCGAAGGCGATGCAGGCCGAATATTGTTGCTTTCTATCAACCGCAAATAGGCTCGAGAAAATTCGGTGGACCACCAGCATATACCGGCACAATCCGCTGCTTCTTTAAGCCAGGGTCTGCAAGTTCCACTTGTCCAATCGCAAGATGATTCATCATAATGGACCAGTCCTTCCACCTTCCAGTCTGCCTGCTCCGGGTAAGATGGACGGACGCTACGAGTCGCTGATCCCGCCGGGGCAAGCCCGAGCGGAGATCGAGGATTGAATGAGCAGAAGGGTATACTCTTTGAGCTCGCGATGTAGCTGCCACTTGTTTGCTCCGCCGGGACAAGCCCGGACGGAAGCAGTTTGAGAGATATTATTGGCTCTGTGGCCACTCGTGGCTATCCCGCCGCAGCAAGCTCAGACGGAAGCACCACCGCGCCAAATCTACTTCCGCCCGGCTCCTCCTGGCTGCCTTCTCGCTTCCGCCGGGCTGCCTTCTCGCTTCCGCCGGGCGTGCCCCGGTCGGAGCCACAACTGGCAGCTACCAACAACATCCTGCCGAGGCAAGGCCGGACCCATGCACTCGCTTGCCAAAGCTGCTCCCGCCGGGCTGCCTTCTCGCTCCCGCCTGGCTGCCTTCTCGCTTCCGCCGGGCGTGCCCCGGTCGGAGCGCACAACTGGCAGCTACCATCAACATCCTGCCGAGGCAAGGCCGGACCCATGCACTCGCTTGCCAAAGCTGCTCCCGCCCGGCCCCCTGGCTGCCTTCTCGCTCCTCCTGGCTGCCTTCTCGCTTCCGCCGGGCTTGCCCCGGTCGGAGCGCACAACTGGCAGCTACCAACAACATCCTGCCGAGGCAAGGCCGGACCCATGCACTCGCTTGTGAAAGCTGCTCCCGCCGGGCTTCCCTCCTGGCTGCCTTCTCGCTTCCGCCGGGCTGCCTTCTCGCTTCCGCCGGGCTTGCCCCGGTCGGAGCGCACAACTGGCAGCTACCAACAACATCCTGCCGAGGCAAGGCCGGACCCATGCACTCGCTTGCGAAATCTGCTTCCGCCGGGCTGCCCTCCGTGCCGGCTGCCTTCTCGCTTCCGCCGGGCTTGCCCCGGTCGGAGCGCACAACTGGCAGCTACCAACAACATCCTGCCGAGGCAAGGCCGGACCCATGCACTCGCTTGCCGAAGCTGCTCCCGCCCGGCTGCCTCCCTCCTGGCTGCCTTCTCGCTTCCGCCGGGCTGCCTTCTCGCTTCCGCCGGGCTTGCCCCGGTCGGAGCGCACAACTGGCAGCTACCCTGCCTGCGTGCACTGCCCCCAGCTGCAGGCTTTTCCTGCCGAGGCAAGGCCGGACCGATGCACTCGCTTGCCAAATCTGCTTCCGCCGGGCTGCCTTCTCGCTTCCGCCGGGCTGCCTTCTCGCTTCCGCCGGGCTTGCCCCGGTCGGAGCGCACAACTGGCAGCTACCAACCAACACGAACACCGATTTATTCCTCCTGATCTTCCGGTCTCCGCTCCGGGCTTGCCCCGGCGGAACAAACGACTCAATGCTGCTTACGCACCGGCCCGCGATCATACCCACCAAACGCTCCAACATAGTAACTGAACTTCAGAATCGGCTTCATATCGTATACGTATGCGATGTTATTCATCAGCGATAGCGCGATCGATTGTGGAGATTCCGTCACACTGGACCCGAGTAGTACATGAACATGATTGCTCAGCAAACCAATCCGCGACAAACGCCACTGCTTCTTCTTGCAAGCGGCAACAATGACACGACGCACTCGATTTAACTGAGCGACTCGAACCTCGTGCCAGCTTTCCGCATTCTCGACGACGATATGCAACGAGTTCAGATATTGTCCGTAAGTTCCGATGGAAGGTTGCGAGAGATCGACGGCTTTGTCGTCGAACTGTATGGCTTCAATTTGCGATTGAACCATGTTATCAGCCATCGGATGCTTTCTCGTTTGCCCGGCGACGTACTGATCCAGGATGTTAGAGTTTGCTTCACCCACGCTTTGAATATGATAGTTGCGGCGGAACGCTCTCGGAATTTGGTCGCGAATCAGGTACTGCAAGCGGCCTTTGACACTGCGAATCATTTCTGAGGGTGACGACTCAGGGCGAGTACTGATGAGGAACTGAAGTGTGTTTTCAGATCGAAAATGAATTGCGAGGATGCGCACACCATCGACCTCGGTTGCAGATCGCAAGTCGTCAAGCCAAACGGATTGCTCCGGTATCTCAGATCTTCCGAACAACGCGAGGGACCAATTGAGTTGGTACGCAACCGTGGTGTTGTCAGCGGTGTAAATCGGTTCCATGTTGGCGTTCCAAACCGAGTCGTTGCTCCCGCCGGGGCAAGCCCGGACGGAGATCGAGGCATGAATAAGTAGAAGCGCATGTTCTTCGAGCTAGTGTAGCTGCCACTTGTTTGCTACCGCCGGGGCAAGCCCGGACGGAAGCAGTTTGAGAGATATTATTGGCTCTGTGGCCACTCGTTGCTATCCCGCCGCAGCAAGCTCAGATGTAGCTGCCACTTGTTTGCTACCGCCGGGGCAAGCCCGGACGGAAGCAGTTTGAGAGATATTATTGGCTCTGTGGCCACTCGTGGCTATCCCGCCGCAGCAAGCTCAGATGTAGCCGCCAGTTGTTTGCTCCGCCGAGACAAGCCCGGAAGGAAGCACCACCGAGGTAAGCCCAGCCGATGCACTCGCGTGCGAAAGCTGCTCCCTCCTGGCTGCCTTCTCGCTCCCGCCGGGCAAGCCCGGACGGAGGTCGAGGCTTGCACCGGTCAGAGCATGTTCTTCGAGCTGTGCAGCTGCCAATTGCTTCACCGCCGGGGCAAGCCCGGACGGAGCAGTTTGAGAGATATTATTGGCTCGCCACTCGTTGCTATCCCGCCGAGCAAGCTCAGATGTAGCCGCCAGTTGGTTGCTACCGCCGAGGCAAGCCCGGACCCATGCACTCGCGTGCGAAATCGGCTCCTCTGGCTGCCTTCTCGCTTCCGCCTGGCTGCCTTCTCGCTTCCGCCGGGCTTGCCCGGACGGAAGCACCACCGAGGTAAGCCCAGCCCATGCACTCGCGTGCGAAATCGGCTCCCTCCTGGCTGCCTTCCCGCTTCCGCCGGGCTGCCTTCTCGCTTCCGCCGGGCTTGCCCCGGTCGGAGCGCACAACTGGCAGCTACCAGCCAACACGCACACCGATTTATGACTTCTTGTCTTCCGGTCTCCGCTCCGGGCTTGTCCCGGCGGAACAGCGAAGTATCGTGCCCGTCCACGTGCTGGCGAACGTAGCTACCTTCGCCAGAGGGTGTGGTTCTCCAAGCTCTGGCGAGCTTAGCTACGGCCACACGTTGTCCACTCCCAGAGCTACAAGAAGACATTCATGTTCAGGCTGGAACGAGCCCAGGTGTTGATCAGACAATAGACTACGGCGAGTCTCCGAGAACGATCGCCACTGAGGTGTTCCTGCATCAGCTGATTTGCAAGACGCGCTGCCCACTCGGGATCCAGCAACGCAGCCGCGGCCAGTGGCTGAATATTCGTGAACATCAGGCTTGAATTGCGGACTGTGTAGAGCCAGCTCCAATCGTCGAAACAGGGTTCGAGGAGATGTCGGACTACGTCTGGGCGGTCTGGCAAGAATTCCGCAATCGTCCGGCACAGCGTATCGTAAGGCAAGATCGAATAAGTGCCCTCGCATAGCCAAAGCGCCTCGAATAGCAGGGTGTCGGAAAGTTGACGATCGGTGGCGTAACACATTGTGGAGGCTCTTGCGGCGAGTTGTGCAGGATGAGGCTCGCCAGGATCAAATTCCGCTTGCTGCAGCTCCATGGCAATGCGCTCCAGCAACTCCAAACTGTCGTGCTCCGAGTCGGCATCCAAATGCTTGATCAAGTGAAGCAGAAAGAGGGCGCGCACCGAATGCGAGTCAATCAACTCGACAAGCTTCAGGCCTTGCTCGATATTAGTGAACTCCGTCTTCTTTAGGAAGCCTTCTATACCTGCTGGGTTGAGCTTGTTATCCAGGAACGCCTCGAGTACCAACTCCCAGCCCGGCGTTCCCTGATTGGCCATGAAGACTACTGCCTCGGACCTCAACCACGAAATTTCACCAGCGAATGCGGTGAGCTCAATGAACTTCATCGAGGCTCGCTTGTCGACCAGGGCCAGTTCGGGACCAAAATAGCGCGCAACACCCCGGAACGTGCGACCGTCCTCTTGGCGCTCGTCCCGGTTGACAAGCTCGCGGAGCGCGGATTGTTCCGCCCAGCACTCTCGCAGCAGCTCCTGAGCCTGGTCAAGTCTGGATAGGGCAATCAGTGCGCATGCAACACGCGAAACGGCCATGGCTTTTTCGGTCCCGGCGAGTTCTTCCAGCCCCTTGACGGCGTCGCGGATGTATTGCGAAGCAATCGCATCATCCTCGACCATCGTGGCCGCATGCAGCTTCATCATCATGCCCGCTTGATCATTACCCATCTGCGGGAGTATCGCCTCAATGAATTCAAGTGGCAGCGGCATGTAACCTGCGCCAAAACTCATCCCGGCTTCATCGACCATACCCCTCGCCATCAGCTCCAGTGCATTCGCTTGATCAGCGTAGATGGTGGCTTCGAAGAATAGGCGACGTTTGTAGAATGTATCAGCCTTCGTGACGGGGCCCAGTCCGTTGAGTAGATCGTTGGCGAGTGACCGCCGCAGTCCGTCGTCGTTTGGTGGGGACGTAACTTGGGGTTCAGCCGCAGGGGATGCTGAATTCGGAAGCAGTACGAACGATAACGCATCCGGCACGCGCGACAGTAGTTTGAAAACCGGTGGATGGCCGTCTCCGATTACGCCCACCATCTGCGGACTATCCGACAACTCGATGTGAAACTCGGGCGACTCGGGCACGTGCTGCACCAGGCCCGAATGAGCGCCCAAGGAAACAAATCGCAGACCCTTGAGCGGCTCATCCTGAGCGCTGACCACTGTGACGGAACAATTGATTTGCTTGGCCTGCGGCTGAAGCCTGAAGCCCGCTGATGGACCTTGCAAATCGATGGTAGTTTCGTCGGCTTCCAAGCTGGTGAGATCGATCCAAGGACTGTGATAATTGCGAAAACCTCGGGCTTCCACTTCGAAGGCAATGGTGCTGAGGCTCTCACCACTGGGCGGACTGATGAAGCGCCCGTCAGCATCGGTTCGGATTCGCGCATTTTCTTCGTAAAGAGAAGAGTCGTTCCGATCTTCAGAGCTGTAGGTTTCCGGAACGGAAATTGTGGACTGCTTGAATCGGATGTTGGCACCAGCCACGGGCTGTCCGTCTTGATCCAAGATTCGCCCAGAATAGGTCCGGCGGACGATAGGCTGCATCTTCAGAATGGGACGTGCCTCGTCGTCAAGCAGGACCTCTAGGTCCTCGATTGTACGCAGCGTGTCTGTCTTGGAAGAGAGATTGACCAGCGTACCGTTGACGGCATGGTACATTCGAAACTCACCCTTCGAATCGGTGAAGAGTGGAATATCGTAGGTGAATCTTTCTTTTTGATGAGTAAGCGAAACCTGCGCGGCGGCAACTGGCTGCCCATCGGCATCAACGACTTTGCCAACAACTTGGGGCATGGCGCTCAACCGATGCTCACCGGCTTGGATGATCCCTGACTCGTCCGGCAACGACTCAGGCCTGATGTAGAAAGCGCGAAGCGAGACGTATTGTCCCAAGGGATCCTGTGGGAAGAATCCATCATGCGATCCTGGCTTCACCCAGTACGAAAAGCGGCCGTCAGCATCCGTGAATGAAAGCCGCCAATCCCTGGAGTGCTGCGAGATATACATATTCGCGAGCCCGCGGCCGCGTTCGGCATCCACAATACGCCCAGTGACCAACGCAGCTTGCACCAAAGGAATCGGCGGGAGATCTCCATCCTTTTGAATATCCATTTCCTCGGGTAAGTATTGAAAATCATACGGAAGGTCTGGCCGGATAATGGATTTTCCTGGCGTAATTTGGATGCCGCCCAGCCGTCCACTTCGATCGGCTTGGACTTCGTGCCATATGTAGCTCGTTGCATTCTGGCTTGGCATCGATACTATCGAAGCCACGATTTTGTTGAACTCAACCTCACCGGTTTTTTCGGCTGGAGCCACGAAGTGTGTCGACGTCTTTTTCACCGGCAAGGCACGCGCGATCAACGTCGTCTGATCACTGGCTTGCGCGTCGTTTTCATCAATAAGTGTCAATGATTGATGTCCGACGATCTGTGAGTCGACGTAAACTTGTGTCAGGCTGTCCCGATCGATGCCCTCGAACGACGCATTTCCGTCTGGGTCCGTGGTGGTAGTCAGAAAATCCAATTCTCCAAACGCAAACTCCAACCCCGAAATCGTCGCGGGACTAACGCTCGCGTTGGCGACGGGTTGGCCCTCGGAATCCACCAGACGAATCCGACAACTGGTCGCAGGAGCAAGCTCAATATCAAACTCTGCTGCGACCATTAATCGAGTGGCTGGAAAGCGATAGACGGCAAGATTCTTACCCGGAGCCCAACAGGCGACTTTTACTTGAGGCTGGTGGTTAGACAGTAGCGGCAAATCCTCAGCGTGCAACTCGGCCAAGTATCGGCCTCCAGCGTCTGATCGAGCGTTGAGCATGCCCCGCGAGCGGTACACAGGCATGAAGAGATGTTTCTCTCCAACGATCCGAACCTGGGCACCAGCAATCGGAGTTCCTGTTGCATCCGTGACGATGCCCGCAAGTTGCGGGACAGCCTCATCTGCCCAAGTAAATGTCGCTTGAGAAACAGCCAGCAGCAGCCATAGAAACACATGGACGTTGCGAGCGACCATCGACAGGACTCCACATAAAAGCTGTGTTAGGGCACCAGATGGATCTGGGTTCATCATTCAGATTGTAGCCAAAGAAGCAGAAGCCTTCCGTTGATTGATAACGGAAGATTCAAGGCAGAGCATACCGCAACGGCAATGTAAAAGTGTTGTCTCCCGCTACCAGCCAAAAGATCCTAGGGTGCGTTGATTTAGTGAGCCGAGTCGCGTGAGCGGCCGGGCGGGTTCCCTTGCCCGCGGCCTTACGGCCATCGGCTCACTAAGGATTCCAGTCTGCGATTAAATCAACAATCGAACTAGGGTGCGTTGGCGAGCGACCAACGGAATAGATTTCTTGAATCAGCAAATCGAGCTCGCGTATCCGACGAGCCAAGTACAACGACGATACGCGACTTGTCTTCCCGCGATCCCAGGGCGACCAAACAAGCTCCTGCTGCGTCCGTCGTTCCCGTTTTCATTCCGACATATCCTTCGATGCCAAGCAACTGATTCGTATTGCGCCACACGACGGTTCTGCGGTATCCCTGTTGACTCGCGACCCAGCATGCATGCTGTCGAGTGGAAACGACACGTTGAATGATGTCGCTTTTCGATGCGGCGTATGCCAATCGAGCCAGGTCAGCCGCCGTCGTCAGATGCTTCGGCTGTGAAAGCCCGTGTGGATTTTCGAAATGGGTCGAGTTCATGCCAAGTTCCTTTGCACGTGCATTCATCTTTGCGACAAACGCGTCGATCGGACGATCGCCAGTTTCTGAATAACCCGGCTGAAGACGCTTGCCAAAGTGTTCTGCCAACGCAATGGATGCGTCATTGCCGGAAGGCAAGAGCAGCCCGTAGAGCAGCTGCGAAACCGTGACTTGCTCTCCAGCCCGCAAGGTACACGACGATCCGACAGTGCTGTCGGCGTTCTCGCTAAAGGTGACGACTTCGTCCGCGATCTGCGGGGCTTGCTTCATCAACTCGGCGACGAGCAACGCAGTCATGATTTTGGTTGTACTTGCCGGCGGTCTCGGTTGATTGGCATTCCACCCGCTCAGCTCAAGTCCGGTTTTACCATCGCACACAACCCAGGCTTTGCAGGTCACGATGGGAGGATCGGCGATTGTAGGCGCGGGCTGCTTGGCCAGCATGGCGGTGCGTTGATTGAATTGTTCGGGATCTTCGCTCAGCTCCGTTTCCTCAACTAGTGGTCCCAGTGCTTTCCAAGTGGCCGAGTCCAGGATGCCCGAGGGCTCGATATCTTGCTCTCGTTGAAAACGCTTCACGGCCATTTCCGTGGCTGGGCCGAAGTCGCCATCGACACTTAAACCGGCTGAAGGCTCGAGTCGAGCATTCAGTGTTCGCTGGAGCGCCTCGACCAACAGGCCCGTTGATCCACGCTGCAGTGTCGACGAAGATTTTTCGCTTCCGAAGCGTTTGACAATAATGCGACCGATCTCGGAACATAAGAGCTCTGCTGCATTGCTATCAGACCAGCTTTGGTCCGCATTCTTGTTGGTCAATACACACACCGCGACGGGCCCCGTAGGGGTTTCGATGACGCCTGCGTCGGTGCGGCAATTGCCGATCGCACCCGTCTTGTGAAATAGCTTGGTGCCTGCAGGTAGGTAGCGTGCAAGTTTGCTGCGATCATCGCAGGACGCGAGGTGCCCCAGCATTTGCTGGGTGGCCGCCTCGTCGCCAATTGTCCGCTCGTATAGCATGCGCAGCAGCGTCACCATTTCGTTGCCGGTGGTGCTGCCGATCCCGAATTGTTTGCTGCGCTCGGGGAAGATCGACGTGTCACCTCGATAGACTTTGGAATGCAGCTTGGTATTTGTCAGCCCGATGGACTCCATGGACTTGGCGGTCGCAGCCAAACCAACTTGATCGATCACGATGTTGGTAGCCGTATTGTCCGAGTCTCGCATCATCAGCCGAATGTAGTCGCGCAGAGGTAGCGTCGCGCCGTCGGAGAAATGGTCGGTGAGGATTCCCGAGCCAGGCACCTTGTCTTCGGACCTCAGAACAATCGGCTGCTGCAAATCAAGTTCGCCACGGGCAACAGATTGATAGACAGTGACCATTAGCGGCAATTTGATCAGACTCGCCGTCGGCATCACCGCATCGGCACGGTAGCGAAACGATTCATACGTCACCAAATGCTCGATCGCGACACCCACGTCTCCACCGTGATTTGAGACCAACGGCAAGATTGCGTCACCCAGCGCGTCGTCGTCTTTGATTGACGTCTGAGCACTCGCGAAAGCGATGCAAGTCCAAAACATATAGGCCGTCGTGAAGATGCGAATCAAGGCAAGTGCCTCCTGGTTAGATGAGGTTGACAGCCGCTCCGCGCACTAGCACCGGGTTCTCCACGGCGGAAAAACTGGCCGCTAGTAGGAGCGTCCCGATTGGTTGTTTTCAGTCTTGCGCGTTTTGCGAGTGCATCGAGTCTCAACTTGTGCTGGCTAGTTACACCCTGCTGCTAGCAATTGCCTGGTTTGCGGACCAACGGTGCAATGAGCAGGGACCTCAGGCACGCAATGCCGGCAGCGTTGTAGCCGGGCCTGGCAAGACCCGGTCGACGGCAATCCCCATTGTAAGGCCCCAATCGGCCGACAGGGCTGTTCGATGATTGCATGGGCCGAAATCTGCGATGGGGGGAAGCCCTGGGCAGCCCTGGGGCACTGCACTTCGAAGCCCTGGGGGCAGTGCACTTCGATGCACTGAGCCCTGGGGGCAGTGCACTGAGCCCTGGGGGCAGTGCACTTCGATGCGGAAGTTTTTTCAAGATAATCGCCCGAAGCTTGTAAGGAACGACTCGCGACGAGCGTCATCTCTATTGAGGTTCAGTGTTCCGTGTCGGAGAATCCCATACGTGCCCAGTTGGCTGAAACGATCGACGCCAGCGACTTTACTTCGGCCAAAAGGCGGCTCGAAGCGTTGTTGTTGGGGTGTAATGGCAGTTCGGCAGCACCGAGCGATAAAGAAACTCTTTCGCACCAACGGCCAGACCGCAGCCTCGCTCATAAGGATGTTTCGGGCGAGATTTTGTAAAAAAAGAAATTTCCGTGTCCAATTTTCGATTGATCGGGAGAGAATAGGAGTCAACTCACGTTTCACCGAAACCAACGCGGAACAGATCCCGATGCAACGTCGTCAATTCATCGCAACAGCAGCAGCGATTGGTGCTGTTTCCGCGATTTCGCCATCAACGGCTTTTTGCATGAACGACGCTGGAGGCAAGCGAATTCCACTCGGACTCGACGGGCATTCGATGCGATCCATGCGGTGGAAAGAGTGGAAGGCAACCCAGTTGATCGAGTTCGCCGCTGAGCAAACACTCGATGCGGCACTCTTCAACGGCTTGCACTATTTCGAGAGCCTTGAAACGAGCTATTTGAAGGGCCTCAAGGACCTGGCCGACCGTCATGAAATGAAGCTCTACACCGGCGCAGGAGCGATTGCGAACAACGGCAAGCAATTCAAAGACACATGGGGCACCGCCGAAGAGCTACTGACCACGGGAATTCGTGTCGCCACGACACTGGGCTCGCCCGTCGTCAACGTGAGAATCGGCAGCATCGACGACCGCTTTCTTCAGGGCGGAATCCAGCCACGAATCGACGAAGCGGTTCGTGTGCTGAAGGCGTCAAGTTCAAGAGCGAGAGACGCTGGCATCAAATTCGGGTTTGAAAACCACGCAGCCGATCTTCGCAGCGAAGAACTTGTCACGTTGGTCGAAGAAGTTGGAACCGACGTTTGTGGCGTCATGCTTGATCCCGGCAACGGACTGTGGGCGATGGAAGACCCGATGAAGCACCTGGAAACACTCGCCCCTTACGCGGTGTGCAACAGCATTCGCGACTACACCGTGTGGCCCAGTGAAGATGGAGCCACGTTTCAATGGATGGCTGTCGGTGAAGGCATGATGGACGTGCCGAATTATGTCGACACGCTCGCCAGTGCGAATCCCGGTATGCCGATTTTCGTCGAGTCCATCTCGAATTCAGCGCGGCCGATTCCCTACTTGACCAGGGAGTATTGGAAAGCCTATCCAAACCTTGACGCATCCCAAATCATCGACTTCCTGAAGTTGGTTCGCAAAGGCAAGCCAGCCAGGATTGATAAGCCCGCCGAAGGCCAGGACGAGAAGACGTTCGATCAAGAACATGAGCGTAACGAGTTCCTAAGAAGCATCGCTTACCTGCGTGAACACTGCAGAGCAGGGTTGAAAACCTGATCGCGTAAGAACGCCAATTTTTGTCCTCGCCGATCATGGCAGATCCAAGTCGAAGTCTCTTAAACAGGTCATCATAAATGACTGGGTATATCAGCTCTGAATTTACCCTCCCGCGTTTGGCGCTCGTTGTACCACACAAATTCCACCTACGCGGAAGCTCTTTTTTTCAGGCGGATTCTCGCCTTTCAAAGGACAGTCGTGCGCGGGTTGATTGAACAGGAGTTAACGGAGAAAACTGAGGAACTTGCTGTCCTTGTTACCTCCGCCCTCTTTGTTCATAAGCAGTCTGCCGTGCATCCACTTTATAGCCAATCTTCCGCAATGACGAGCGATGTGATCGGAGCCGCCATCGACGTGCACCGGGATAAAGGCCCTGGTTTGCTCGAATCGATCTATGAATGGTGCTTAACCATGGAATTGGAGCTGCGAGGCCATCATGGGCAAAAACAAAAGAAAGTCACCGTTCGGTATAAGCAGTTCTCTCGCGAAGAACCGCTTCGATTCGACTTGCTAGTCGATCGCTGTCTGTTGGTTGAGGTCAAAGCGGTGGACAAAATCCTTCCAATTAGCAAAGCGCAGTTACTTAGCTACAGGAAACTCCTCGATGTTCCGCTGGGACTGCTCATCAATTTCAACACTTCCAAGCTTGCCGATGGAGTATCGAGGCTGATCTTGCCAGCTGCCAATCTAGACAAAGACTAGAGCATTTTTAGGAACGACGTAGGTTCGGGAAACGGGAGACGAAGGACATTATGGAAAAATCCTATCGGAAGAAAAAGAGCACTCAACAAAAGAAGAGCTAGCATATTGCCTGTCAGTTGGCTACTTTAAAAGGGGCCAATATTGTTAAGTGAGATGGTCCCGTGTTCGCTGCCGCGCATGTATTGTCAGCGGCTCGCGTCGTTTTGCGACAAGAAAGCCGCTCAAGCGAGGCCATAATGAGAATCCGTCATGTGTTAGGAGCGCTAATACTTCAATCTGCATAGGTGCGTTCGATCAGTTGCAGCCCAGGCCAGAAGCGTAGACGAAGATTGGCACCCTAAACTGCTTGATAATCGCGTTTTCTCTCTGCTGTATACGCCCACCAAGGCTTTGGATCGTCTCCGTTCATGAAACGCGTGATTGATATGAACACATCCAATACACATGGGTCTTGCCGGACACCACTCCTACGACAAAGCTGTAGATACAACGTAAGCGGATCCTTGCCTACGAGTTGAGGCGGTGTTTTTATTCCAATAAGTACAAGATCTTTCGCCGTAGCCACTCCGACGTTAGGCAGGTCCGTCAGCTTTTGAACCAGTTCACGTTTAACTTTGGAGGGACTCATGGAGGCTTACCTGAAATTAGGAGTCAACTGTCGCCATTGGTAACCAACCAGCTTACCCTTGTGGAATAGCAGCTGGGAAGCCTAGTGACCATTGGCCGTCGGCACACGTCGGCTTACCTCACAAGTTTTAGGCTTTTAACAGGCTCATAGTGAAACTCGCTCATCACTGGCACCATGTCGGCGTGTCCTTATGCATAGCGGGCAAGGCCTATGGAGGTGAATGCGACATTGGTCAGATCATGAGTGACGGCTATCGGACTCCTGCTTCGCTGCAGTTCGCGCCAGCAGCGTCCGCCATCTCTGACACACGCAGCGATTATGCAGTCTGTGCACGTGGTGAAGAGCACCTCTGCAGTTTGGCGCAATGGGCGGTGCTGTCCCTTGACGGCGGCCGAGGTTGAGCGGAGCCTAAAGTTCATCCTGACCATGGTGGCGAACTCGAAGAATCGTCACAGTATCCGCATCGACGTCGAAATGAAAAACAACTCGGTGCGTTGGACGGGAACCGATGCCGAATAGAAGTTGACGTACTCCGGCACGCGACAACCCGGATTCCGACACACGTGGGCAACGCTCGGGCATGCGTTCAAGTGTGGTGATTGCTTCGAAGATTCGCTCGTACCACTCCGCCGCCTGACTTGCGGACCGGTTTTCTGACCACCAATCGAATGCTTCTTGGATGTCCGCTTTGGCCGGCTCGGCAATTTCTACTTTAGCCATCTATCGAGACTTCAATCCGTTCTTCTCTCGGAATTCACGGTCGAAGTCGGCGAAGTCTGCAACCTTTCCGGCATCCATCGCGTCAATGCCGGCTTGGATGGCCAAGCGTTCTCGCTCCTTGCGAAGCAAACTATTCACGAACTGATCAACGTTCGCAAATCCTGCTGCTAAGGAGAGCTGTTGCGTATCATCGGGTACTTTGATCTGCATGAATTCACCTCCTTCTTTATCGTACCTCAGCTCGGGGTTCACAGTCAAAGGCGTTGATTTGTGCAGGGCCAAGCAATGGAGTTTGAATTTCCCCCCACAGTCGGGCCAAGGGAATTTGAAATTACTGCCTAACTTTAGCATGTTGCGTTTTCGCTTCAGCCAATCTTGAAGTCGGCACTCAGGACAGCATCGGACACGCCCTCATTACGCACTTCGCCATCAGCCAATAGCCCTCGCCAAAGCCGTCAAAGACAGGGGCGTCCATAGTCCGGCAGGTCACAGTTACGAATTGGCTTCCCGCAACTTGAAGCCCTCGGGGTCGAATTTCTAAGGTACCTTCCGACTCGTACTCTGCCCGTAGTTGGAGGATTTCATCGAGACAGGTAGACTGGCCATGCCCGGCGCGGCGCCGTATCCACTGCAGAACTGCTTCGGGACAACCGGTGCCGATGGTAAAATGCGGTCCATCGTCTCGCAGTGTTCGCGGCATCCCAAGAAGAGAGGTATTGTGGTGGTCAAAACACCTGATTCCGAAATTCAGATTTCCGAAGTTGCGTGCCGTGATGTAGATCAACTTGGGGAGGTGTATAGCGGTCCCCATGTTCGTTACCTACGTTCCAAGACCGGCCCATTTTTCTCCCAAATGAAGAAGGCAGCTCTCGGTAATCTGACCTTTCATACGAATCACCACGAGAGTCCTATGCTGATGGAAGGGGTGAATCCAGGCGACCTGGTCGCCATTGGGTTTCAGTCTCTCAAATCCAAGCCCAGGCTAATGAACGGGGATGCGTTTACGAACGCCGATGTGTTCCTGGCAGGCCCGCGGGCAGAACACCTGGCGACGGTGTTACCCGGACAGCACACCTTTCAGATGTTCGTTCCGGTGAAGTTGCTGGAAGACGAGCTCGCGTCCAGGCTTAATCAGGATCCTCTTGACTTCACGACTCGACGATACCTCTTAAGGCTCGGCAAGCATCGCGTGCGTGAGTTGATTGACATCGTCGCCCTGGCGTTCCGGACATCGCATGATTTGCTCGGTTCCATTCCATCCGCGGAAGCTGTTAAGCAGATGCAGAAGACCTTGGTCGAGCAGGTCGTATGCGTGCTTACGGCAGAAGAGAATGATCTGTTTCGTGGGCGCCCATCATTCACATCAAACGGATGGATCTTGCAGCAGGTGAGGGAGTACTTCGAGAGGCATGAGGGAGGTCCGGTCCGACTCGCCGACGTCTGCCAAGCCGTGGGAGTTTCGCAGCGGACTCTGCAGGTCGCGTTTGCGGGGGGGCTGGGAATTTCCCCGACGCGATACCTGAAACTACGGCGTTTGCACGCCGTGCGGGAGCGTCTGAAGCGTACCTCTGTCGATGAGATGACCGTTACGCTCGCCGCCCGCGAAGCCGGATTCGTGGATCTGAGCCGTTTTTCGCACGATTACAAGAATCTATTCGGCCATCTGCCATCGGAAACTCGGCGGCTCACGTAGTGCCCAACGTAAATCAGCAGACGCAGCAATTTTGAAAGTCGCTGAGAGAGAGAAACTTCACGGATAGGGTGACATGCACCGTGTTTCAGTCAGCATACCGAACACGAGTATACGTGACTCAAGACTTTCGCAGCATGATATCTTCGTGACCGTAGCCTTCGAGGAACCCGTGTAACCCCCTCTTCACCATTTCTGAAGCACGGTGCTTAGGGACTCCGTCGGCGGTAACCTGCTCATCCCAACCCGTCAGGAATGGATCATGGGCTCCGTTGATGGCCGGACCGGTTTCGCTGTACGCGGGGGTTTTCGATAGTCGAGCGGCCGGTGCCAGTCTCGTGAACACGGCGCCGAAGTTCGAATCCTGGTCCACGAAGTACTTGCCATCGTCCTTGAGCGACGTTGGAACGGCTTCTTCGGCTTCGTGCGGCAAGGATAGAACCTCCATCGCCGTGCGGGTCAACGCGGCATGCACCTCCCAGAATCCGCCCTGATCTTGTCGTCTGCCGCAAGGCCGCGATCGTTCCAACCGCGGCGAGGTAGCCCGTTCCATAGTCGCACGGCAGGGCGGCGACGAGGTGATGCTGATCCCGGCCCTGGGAGGCGAGCTTAACCATTCCCGAGCACGTTTGCGACAATTGCTCCCAGCCCTTGCGCTTCGCCCAGGGGCCCTCGGGACCGTAGGCGGAGACATGAGTCAACACGAGGTTGGGATTCAGCTTCATCAGGGCTTCTCGGGTAAAGCCGAGACGATCGAGCGAACCGGTGCGCGTACCCCCAAACAAGCACGTCGGCATCCTTGATCAACTCGGCGAAACGCGCCTTCGATTTCTCCATTCCCAGGTGCAGCAGGATCTGCTTCTTCCCATAACTCTCCTCGAAGATGGCCGGATAGAGGAATGGGAAAGCGGGATTCCGGATCGAAATGACGTCCGCGCCGTGGTCGGCCAGAACACGTGTCGACCAAGGTCCGGCAATCACGTGAGTGACATCAATGACCCGAACGCCCTCCAGCGGGCGGTGCTTGGCTTCGGGGAGCACCCTCTTTTTCGCATCCCCAAATTGTTCCATGCCGATGACCGGAGTGGAACTCATGGCTTCGCCTTGCGGATGTGAAAGCCACTCTTCGGGGGTGAACATGGGAGCCATACAAAGACCGAGCTTCTCAAAGTCGGCCTCGATTTTTGCCGAGTCATGCTCAGCCACCTTCTTAATCAGCGAATCCTGATCGTGAGGCGCGTTAAAGTACTTGAGGATGCCGTCGCGCAGATGCGGGTAGGCGCCGTTGAAACACATCCACTTGCCATCGCGAGCTTGGTAGAAGCCATTGACGGGTACCATAATTTCGCCGCCCAAGATGACCACGCCATTCATGTAGTGCAGGACACCGTCGTTCAGAGTCAGCGTGGCGTGCCGGCGATCCACGGAAATCTGTTGAGCAGGCAAGCCCCGGGCCTGACCAATTTCCGCGACGCTCGCGCCAAGGGCACCGACTACACCAGTCGCGAAGTCGGCAACATTGATCGGTTCTTTCAGAAAGGTCGGATGTCTGTTCGACTTGGATCGTCAGCAGCGGGGTGACCAGCGACGGCGGCCTTCGCGATATCAGCGTCATAGATTTTCTTCTGCTTCGATATTCATAAAAATGCCTTTTCATGCGCATCCGTTGGAGACTATTGAAGATAAGCTGCTGGAAAGTCAGTTGTAGTTTTAGCTTTGATCAGCTAACGGCCAAAGGCTGATCTCATCAAGGCTCATTTCATCAGCCGCACGGCGTTAGCCGCGGTTCTTCCCTGTTCGGATCAGCCGGTCGGCGTTAGCCGCGTTAGCCGCGGTTCTTCCCTATTTGGATCAGCCGGTCGGCGTTAGCCGCGGTTCTTCCCTGTTTGGATCAGCCGGTCGGCGTTAGCCGCGGTTCTACTACGCTTGATCTAATCGAAGGTTAGTCGCCGACCAACAACCGGTTCAACCAGGGGCGAGCCAATTGTTTTGTTCTCCGCTGAAATTCAATGATCGAATTCCCGTGCGAGGTGATGTGGTGTTGGAAAGCGTGGTGCCGCTGGACGGCAACGCCTTCGAAAACCGGGGCTAACGCCCAACGGCGAAACGCCTCAAAAACCTGCGGCCTTGGCGGCCTCCGGAGGAAAATCAACCACGTAACGAATGACTTTGCCCTCGTCGTTGAACCACAGCAGGTTGAACAGCGGAGCAGCTCTCATTTCGTCTCCCTCGGGGGCGTCCTTTTTGCGAAGCGAGGCGCTGCCCTGCATGAGGTAAGCATTGCCGTACTGGTAAACCACGTCGACATAATGCTTCGTGATAAGGGGAGCGTCCAAGGTGATGAAGAACTTCTTGACGTCTTCGAGGCCACGGGCTGCCTTGGGACCGAATTGGAGCACGACATCGTCGGCGAAGATGCGAAAACCCGAGTCTTCCGATGTGTTCAGATCGTCGATGGACTTGAACAGGTCGAGCATCCACTGAGGTGGTTCAATTTGTCGGAATTGGTCCGTCATTTTCGTTTCCTCTTGCCGTGTAGTAAGAAACAGCCACCCTCAGCTGGGTCCAGAGTGTGTCAATTGACAAGGGAGAAGGCTTTCATCCAGCTTGGATGCGTCCAGTCTGTGACCACCTATCTCGGAACTCACAGCACGATGCATCGCCAATACTGAGCGTTGGTGTGAGTTGACAGCGTCAACGGGCAGACGTCAACCGGGGCTGGCTCCCTGCGCTGACTGGCACCTACGTGACGCACCTGACCACGGATTTGCATGGCAACTCGGTCCTCACGTGTTATACGCCGTGTCACGGTGCTTGTCCTCGGCTGATGCCGGCCAAAACTACTTTCTAGAATGCCCGGATGTGTTGGATTTGAAGCACGTGAAATCGTAAAGCCAAGATGAATTCCAGTTCGGCCGTCTACATCAGCCGTAGGACGTCAGCCCCGGTTCTTCCCTGTTCGGATCAGCCGGACGGCGTTAGCCGCGGTTCTAGTACGATGGATCTAATCGAAGGTTAGTCGCCGACCAACAACCGGTTCAACCAGGGGCGTGCCAATTGTTTGTTGTCCGGTAAAATTCAATGATCGAATTCCCGTGCGAGCTGATGTGGTGTTGGGGAGCGGGGTGTTGCTGAACGTTAACAACGTCGAGAACCGGGGCTAACGCCCTGCGGCTGCCATGGCAACCGGGCCATAGCGGTGAATAGCCGGGAAAAATCTCGCGTGAGTGTTTACATGAACACCACCGCGTACGCCTAAGCAAAATCCTCGGGCTTCAAATCCTTCCAGAATTCCTCGGGCACAGCGGCGATGCTGAACAGAGCGTACATGGTGGTGATTTTTCCGGCAGCTGGGATCAACCTCAATCTTGTCCCAGAACGGGGTCTCGATGAGCGACCCATCGGACAACCACACCCGCAACAGGCCATCAAAATAGGTGATGTTCTCGCCGACGTAGATGTCTCCCATAACGTGCTCATATTTGGGGAGACGCTTATCGAAGGCCTGACAAACCCCAACCCCTGATTGATGCCATTGAGCTTATAGTGCGGCAAAGTACAGGCAGAAGTCTGCTGAAATGAAGCTCGTCAATCCCTCGAAGTCCTTCTTGTCAATGCATTGAAAGACTTGCTGTAGGAACTCAGGCAATTTGTCGGATTTTTGCAAAGCGGTTTCAGAGTGCATTGCCTACTCGCTATTGGGTACTGGCTTAGACTCGTTGGGGCGGTGATTCCCTTCGGCCTAGCGTGATGCGATCAATACCGTGATGTTACCGGCGATTAATTCCACGATCCATCTCGTTCGGGATATGCGAAAGATCCGCAAGAACTGTTTTGCCAGCGCGAAGAAACTGGTGGCGAAATTCCGCAAAACCGATACCAAAAAGGAGAAAACTCTGCCTGTGACCGCTAGCAATCTGCTTTGTTAAGCGAGGAATCAGATCAGTCGACGATTTGTGAGATCAGTCTGCATGGGTAAGCCAACAAGTAATCGACCTAGCCAGAACGGAATCGTCGCAATGATCCGCTTCACTGATAGTCGTCGCCGTCCTCGGGATGACGAGCCCATCGCTCGGGCAGGACTGGGAGATCCCGCCGTGGTTCCAAGAATCCGGGCACATTCAGGGATGGAATAGCCCATTTAATCTACTCTGGGAAATCCCTCCTCCATATGAGGAGGGCCTTGCGGTGCGTCCCTTCGTGGAACGTCCCTTCGTTCTCGGGGATTTTGGCGGAGCACGTACGGCGATGTCCAAGTCAGGATTGCTGATCCTCTCCGACTACACCCAATTCTGGGAAAGCGTCGTGAGCGACGGGATCAACGACGATTTGCAATACGGAGCGAAGACGGATACTCAGTTCATTTGGGACGCTGCCCGAGCCGGGGTGATCCCTGGCGGAGTCTTCATCTTGCGTCTTGAGACAAGATACGGCGAATCGACGAATACAACGTCTGGTTTACTGTCGCCGACCAACAGTGCGATGTTCATTCCGCTCAGTCCTGATGGTGTCGACGATGACGTGGCTGCGATCACGGACCTCTATTGGATCCAAAGCATCACCCCTAACATTGCGCTGATTGCGGGTAAGCTCCAAGGCTATGACTCCGACCTGAACGAGTTCGCGAGCGGCCGCGGGGTGCGGCAATTCAATAACTTTCGGCATACGATTAATAATGCCCTGATTGTCGCCGGTCCTTATGATGCTCTAGGGGCTGGGGTTGTCATCACGCCGACGGATACGTCGTGGGGATATATTCTGGCGGAGCAATATGGTGACGCATCCACAACGAGCGGTTTCAACAACTTCGATAGCGGCTGGGTCGCTGGCACCGAGTGGTATCAGCAATATCGACTCGGCCACCTGCCGGGTGGCTTCAATGCCGGATACATCTATGCCGGCGATGCGGATCTCATAAACTTCAGCGGAAAAGTTGTGGACGTTCCGGGCGTCGGACTCGTGCCACAGCCTGCTGCCAGCACCTGGGGAACCTGGTTCGGAGTTTGGCAATACCTGAACGTTGCTGAAGAAATAGGCTCCCGTCCGATCGCTCTACTGAATCATGAACAGGACGTTCGGGGCATCGGTGTCTGGGCGCGGGTTGGCGTTGCTGACGAAGATACCTGCCCGTATCCATTTGCCTTTTCCGCAGGCCTTGGTGGCAAGGGAACGCTTGCGGGACGCGATCGGGATACGTGGGGAATCGCCTATTCGTTTCTTGATATCGAACCGGCCAGCCTGGCGATCGCCGCGGGACTTTCGCCGCGAGATCGCTCGCACGCTTTCGAGTGCTATTACAACATCAGCCTCACACCGGCAACCAATTTGACCTTTAATATGCAAGTCATCGAGGCCCCGCTCGAAGATTTTGGAACTCCCTTCGTGCTTAGCACGCGACTCAACATCACGTTGTAAGCAGTGCCCGTACTTAATGATCCGAGACGGCGGATTGAATGCTATTCCACTTGCTGAACTTATGCGTCATTCATCGATTCATTATACCGGCGCGCACTGATATAGGACGTTCCATGATTATGTTCCGTCTCATCTCCAAAATACTTCCAACCACAATTGTGATCCCCGATCGCACCACTGGACTGTCCCTCTTGACCTTTGCGCTCTGCATTGCTTGGCACCCAGCAGCGTTCTCGCAGACCTCGCCTCAAGCTCAGGCTGGATCCACGACAGCGGAAGCATCCAGCCCCACCACCGGCCGCAACGTTGCAGAAGCCACCACCGCCCAAACGTTGAAAAGTCCAGCCGCTGTCGTCAACCAACTGCCATCCGATCGAGCCGTATCCGATACCGTGCTGGACATCGACCTGTTTCAAAACTGGGATGCGTGGAAGGCCCGAGTCCGTGAACGCAGCGGATTGGATTGCTCGATTGACTACATCACGCTGGGCGCCTTGGCAACCAACAGCCTCGATAACACGGGAACCGCCAGTGGTGTCGCGCGGTATTATGGTCAGTGGGACCTGGTAAATCGTGGGGATCCAAATGATGGCAAATTAATCTTGGAAGATAGAAAGCCGCCACAAGTATAGTCCGGATGCCCCCGCGGATTTTGGCTCCGACATCGGCTACGTCGGTACGAACTACCTGGTTTTTAGCTGACACACCGTGGCGAGTCCAGCATCTCGAATGGCAGCAGCACTTCTGCGACGGCAATTGGGTATGGTATGCAGGCTTCTTTGATACCACCGACTTTGTAGATGTATATGCACTAGGAAGTCCCTGGGAAAGTTTCACAAATCTGACTATGAGCAGCGGTTCGGCGATGATTAATCTGCCCAGTGGTGCACTTGGAGCGGTGTTGGGAGGCTTTCTGATCCCCGAACGAGTTTACGTTGTCGGCATGATTTCAGATATCAACGGCGATCCCACCCAGATATCATTCGATTCATTTTTCAACCAATCCGAATATATCACCACATTAGAGCTTGGCATAACGTCCTCGAAAGAAAAGCTCTTTTTGGATAATGCCCATGTGACTTTCTGGCACGTCGACCCTCGCCAGCAGGCAGGAACGGCAGAGCAGTGGGGAGTTACCACAAACTTTTCCAAAGTGGTCAAGGAGAATTGGCTGCCCTTTGTTAGGGGCGGATGGTCGACACCTGGAGGTGGAAGCTTACTGCAAACCTCTGTGACCGCTGGCATTGGTTACCAGCGTGACCCCAGTAAGAACGTCTCAGCGATTGCGGTGAATTGGGGCCAGCCCAACGAAGACAGTTTTGGTCCAGGGCTCAATTCGCAGTGGACTGTAGAAGGATTTCAGCTTCTTCAAATGACAAAAAGACTGCAGGTTACACCCAGCGTGCAACTCATCGGGGATCCAGCGTTGAATCCCGAAACGGATTTCCTCGCCCTTTTTGGCTTGCGATTGCGACTCGTATATTGATCCCTAAAGTACTCGATAGTGCTCAATGGTGGTCGGCGACAATTGGGGTTTCTCAGTGTGCGCAGCAGCGACAGGTAGGTTGGCATTAGCTGAGCAGCTGCCTTCTTAGCTTTCGGCGGCGGGTGGCGTTGTATTGCTTGCGGTCCGCCTTGTCGCGGCGTTCTCCCGGCCGGTACGCCCGAATCGCCTCCGGGTGAGACTGCTTCCAGATGTCCGGTAGCAGACGCTCGCTTCTCCAGGCGCTCAGTCGAATACCGTTGTCGTTGCATCGAATTCCCTCCAAAGAAATCCGAAGCCTACACCAGCCGTCAACATGCTCTTCGCCGTGCGCTTACCAAGAGGCCAAGAGTTGGCGACGGTATCGGGATTGGTGGCGTCTCGCTTTTGAGCTCGCAGGCGGGCCAATTTCGTGCGCTTTTCGCATATTCCCGTTCGCGCATTGTCCATGCCGATCAATTAGGATTTGAGGCTGATGGGAGTTCGCGAGGCTGCAAATCTCTGACCAAAGTTTAGCCATTACCGCTTCGGCCTCTATTTCCATTGGTGGCCTTGCGGACTCAGAATGTGAGAATCTGTTCAACGACGTTCGGCATCGTGTTGGCGGCAAGAAAAAGACTGGGCGCGGAGTTCATTGCCCAGCAGCCTCTGAGGAGTGTGTTGTCATGGCAGATTTTGATTTGTTTCAACTTAACGAGATGAGGTATCTGATGAATTGCACAAGATTGAATTGGGGTTTAATTGAT
>CAVPPY010000056.1:0-5715 GCA_963707245.1 Pirellulaceae bacterium | reverse complement strand
GAAGGCTGAAACACGAGATTCCGCAGAAAATCGAGGTTCCCGATTTGCGCACTTGTTGCCCGAAGCTATCGAGCGCTTTACCTTGCCGGCCGACCACGATGCCCAACACCTGTCCTTTGTGCAGGGCGGCGGGCACGGTGGCTCGCATCCGCATCTGGTTCATGAATTCGTGTCGGCAGTGCTGGAGGATCGCGAGCCTTGGCCCGAATGCCCCCACCTCCGCCAACTGGACCTGCACCGGACTGTGTGCCCATCAATCCGCCATGCAAGGCGGCAAGATCGTGCACTTGCCCGAGTTCTCCTGATTGGATTCCGGACGGCTTCGGGACGCCTGTCCGCCCAGGCAGGCTCACGACGCCCGACCGTCTGGTGCTTTGTTCCAATTAGGATTTAGGGTTTTCTCAATCAGCCATTGGGCGTTAGCCCCGGTTTCTTCCGCAGGAACCGGGGCTAACGCCGCTAAGGCCCAATGGCTAATCCTAAAATTGCATTGGAACAAAGCACTAGCAGGCTGCTGCAAAGTATTTGCTTGCACAATGGGCTGTAGTAGCAAATATATATGCTTTCACAATAGCTCGTGGTTTGCCCGACTTTTGCAGCAGCCTGCTAGCCAAACCCTCTACGAAGATGCTCGCGAGCAATCACTTGGTTTACTCCCTTCTCCCGCCGGTACTCCGGGGAGAAGGGTTGGGAATGAGGGGGCTCTCTCCGACTGGGGCACCGAGATCTTGTTCGCCTACCAAGACTCTCGGGTGCACATACTTGTTTTACTCCGCTCGGTTGTACCACACAAACTCCACCTACGCGGAAACTCTTTCATGCAGGCGGATTCTCGCGTTTCAAAGGACAGTCGTGCGCGGTTTGATTGAACAGGAGTTAACGGAGAAACGGAGGAAATCGCTGTCCTTGTTACCTCCGCCCTCTTCGTTCATAAGGAGTCTGCCGTGCATCCAGTTTCTAGCCAATCTTCCGCAATTACGAGCGATGTGATCGGAGCCGCCATCGACGTGCACCGGGATCAAGGCCCTGGTTTGCTCCGCTGAGACTGCTCATCAATTTCAACACTTCCAAGCTTGCCGATGGAGTATCGAGGCTGATCTTGCCAGCTGCCAATCTAGACAAAGACTAGAGCATTTTTAGGAACGACGTAGGTTCGGGAAACGGGGTCAGGTACCAATAGTGCAAAGCCCCCCTGGACTGTTCCGGCTATTGGTACCTGACCCCGTTTCCCGCGAGTTGCCATATGAAAAATGAAAATGCTCTAAGGCACAGGGAAAAGAGAATGCTGGCTTTGTTTCCTCTGTTCTCTCCTGTTCAAACAACATGATTCTGTGGTGCCAATGACTACCCCGCTGCCACAAGCATAGGCAAGCGAAACTGAAAATCCAATCGATCCAATATGCAGCGGGTTGTATTAATTCGCGGGAGGGTGAATTGTGTTGCGCCGCATCCCAAAATTAAATGTGGTTGAAGCACTAGCCTTGAAGCGCAAACTTGGCTTGGCTGACGATTTGCTCCTTGGTGATCTTAAAGTGCTGGTACAGCTGGTCGACGGGCGTCGAGCGCCGAATCCCTCATGCCCACAAAGTGCCCCTCGCTGCCCAGGTAGCGATCCCAGCATTGGCGAATGCCAGCCTCGCAGGCGATGCGGAGCGTGCATGACTTCGGAGAACTTGCTCGCGGTATTCTGGCAACTGGTCGTCGAACAATTCTTGGCAAGGCATACTGACCACCCGCGTGGCAATGCCAGCCGCCTGCAGTTCAGCCTGAGCCTCGAGACACAGATCAAGTTCGGTTCCGGTACCGATCAAAATGACCTGCGGCTGGCCCTTGCAGTCGCTCAAGACATAAGCCACCCCGGGCAGTGTGCGCGGCGGGAGCCAGTTTGGAACGATCCAGAGTAGGCACATTTTGCCGCGACAGCACCAGTGCGGCTGGATGATTGGGGAGCTGCATGATCGCCTGGTAGCACTCGGCGACTTCGTTTGCGTCTCCAGGTCGAAAGACGTACAGGCCAGGGATCGCCCGACAGGCTGCCAAGTGTTCCACTGGCTGGTGCGTTGGCCCATCTTCGCCGAGTCCGATCGAATCGTGGGTCAAGACATACAGCACTGGCAAGATGCATGAGGCTGCTCAAACGCAAGGCCGGCCGCAGGTAATCAGTAAACACGAAAAAGGTCGCACCATAGGGACGCAGGCCGCACAGCGCCATGCCATTCAGCGCTGCGGCCATGCCATGCTCGCGAATGCCGAAGTGCATGTTGCGTCCGCCAAATCTTGGCTGCTAAAGTCGCTTTGGCCATCCAGCAATGTCATCGTGCTCGGCGCCAAGTCCGCCGAACCGCCAATCAACCAAGGCAAATTGGGCGCCAACATGTTGAGCACTTTGCCGCTACTGACCCGGGTTGCCAAACCTTTCGGATCGGCCGGGAACTCGGTGATGTTGCTATCCCAGCCCTGCGGCAAGTTGCCGCGAACATCGGCTTCCAGTTGCTGCGCCTCGGTGGGGAATTCGCTCTTGTACTTGGCAAAGTTCGTCATTCCAGCGCTGCTGGCTGTGCGCTCCCGTTTGCCGATGGTCTCTGCAAAATACTTGGGCACCTCGTCGGGCACGAAGAACTTGCTTGTCTGCCGGCCAGCCGTAGGCCTGCTTGGTCAGCCGGATTTCGTCGTCGCCCAGCGGTGCACCGTGGGCACCATGCGAATTGGCTTTATTGGGCGAGCCGTAACCGATGACGCTGCGAACGATGATCAGCGTCGGCTTGTCTTGCACTCCTCGAAAGCCGTCAGGGCCGCTGCCGAGGGCTTGCGTGTCATTGGCGTCGGCAACGCGAACGACATTCCAGCCGAGTCCTTCAAAACGCCGCTGGACGTCTTCGCTGAATGCAAGATCCGTTGAGCCTTCGATGGTGATGTGGATTGTCGTCGTAAATCCAACATAGATTGGAGAGCTTGAGGTGCCCGGCCAGCGAAGCAGCTTCGTAGGAGACTCCTTCCATCAAATCGCCATCACCGCAAATAGCGTAGGTGTTGAAATCGAACAACTCGTACTTGGGGCGATTATAGGTTGCTCCCAGCCACTTGGAGGCAATCGCCATGCCCACACTGTTGCCTACGCCCTGACCGAGCGGTCCGGTCGTGGTTTCGATGCCAGCCGCCTCGCCAAACTCCGGATGGCCAGCACAGGGGCTATGCAACTGCCGAAAATTCTTGATGTCATCGAGCGTGATCGACGGGCGATCAACGACCCGGCCATCGTCGCCAACCGCTCAACGCCAGACAAGTGCAGCACCGAATACAGCAGCATCGATGCATGACCGGCACTGAGCACAAAACGATCGCGGTTGGGCCACAGTGGTTGAGCCGGATCGTAGCGCAGCGTTGCGGTCCACAACTGAAACGCGACAGGCGCCAGGGCCATCGGCGTCCCTGGGTGGCCACTCTTGGCAGCTTGAACCCCATCCATACTGAGGGTGCGAATCGTGTCGATGGCCAGTTTTTCAATCGCGGGGTTTCCGACGATCGGGGATGAGACGCTCATGGACCGCTTTCTCGTAAGAGCAAAAAGGTGGCTGTTTTTTCACAACGCTCGACCGGTTCGTGTTTTCGGATCGGCATGCCTGACCAATCCCGGTTTTCGAACCGATGCTGTCCGACCGCCTAGCAGCATTGCTCCCGCAAGCCCCTTATTCCGCCTGAAGATCCCCGCCATCTTGATGATCCAAATATGTATCTCAATCTGCTTTTGGGGTGCGAAGATACCCGCAATTCATGGATTTCGCAATTGCCGCACCGGCTGCGACACTATACGAAAGCTCACCAAACGCTAGAACTTCGTGCTGACTCAACTGGTGTCCGTCCCGCTCCGACGAGCATGAAAAGCGGAACATTCCGACTCAGTTGAATGGTCCCGAGCCTTTTGAGCGAGATGACAGGAGTTGTTGTGGTATGAGCCCAGCGGAAATTCGAGACGAGATCATCGATATCCTCAGCGAAATTGCTCCGGACGAAGATCTGAGCGATTTGAAGGATGAGTGTCGTTTCGCGAGCAGATGGAACTCGACAGCATGGATTTCCTGGACATTGTCATGGAGCTCCGGAAACGCCATCGCGTTCAGATTCCTGAAGACGAATACGGCGAGCTGGCCAGCATGTCGAGCACGGTCAAGTACCTCGAACCGCTGATGGCGGCGATCTAGGATGCGATATGTAGTTGCCTAACGTCAGCTCCTCAGTCGGCCAAGAGATGTACGATACGATCATCATTGGTGCAGGCATGTCCGGGTTGGCGGCCGGAATTCGCTTGGCCCACTACGATCAAAGAGTGTGCATTCTTGAAAAGCACTGGACGATTGGCGGCCTGAATTCGTTTCTATCGCTCCGGCGGTCGCAATTACGACGTCGGTCTGCACGCCGTAACGAACTTCACCCCAGCCGGGACCAAGAAGGGGCCGCTGGCGCGATTGCTGCGTCAACTGCGTTTCAAGTGGGATGATTTTGAGCTGTCGCCCCAGAGTCGGTTCGGCGATTGCCTTTCCTGGCGTCGGCTGGGCTTCAACAACGACATCGACTTTCTTGCGCAGCGAAATTGCCGCGAGTTTCCCTCACAACGCGATCATTTTGAATCCTTGCTCGGCCAGCTCACCGACTACGACGACCTGAATCAAGACAATTTTGGCGGTTCGACCCGGAGATTTCTGAACGAAACGTTTACCGAGCCGCTGCTGATTGAAATGCTGCTTTGCCCGCTGATGTGGTACGGCAATGCCCGCGAGAACGATATGGACTTCGGGCAGTTCTGCATCATGTTCCGCAGCATCTTCCTGGAAGGATTTGCGAGGCCCTTCAAAGGCGTCCGATTGATCCTCAAGCATCTCGTGCGCCGGTATCGTGGCTTGGGCGGCGAGCTCAAGTTGCGTAGCGGCGTGGCGACGATCAAGGTCGAAGGCGAACGAGCGGTTGGCGTTGTGCTCGAAAACGGCGAGACGCATCGAGGGCAAACGCATCCTGTCGAGTGCCGGGTCGTCGAGACGCAGCGGCTGTGCGAGGATCTCAGCGAGGCTGCCCGAGCGAGCTGGGCAATTGACCTTTATCGAATCGATTTCGGTACTCGACAAGCAGCCCAAGGATGTCGGCTTCGGCGAAACGATCGTGTTCTTTAATGACTGCCCCGAATTTCATTGGACGCGCCCGCGACAGGATTGTGCGATACACGCACGGGTGTTATCTGCAGTCCGAACAACTACTTGTATCCCGAAGAGTGGGGAATCTGGACGATGGCGTCATTCGACTGACGACCATTGCCGACTTTGACTGCTTGGGCAGGTTTGAGCGAAGCCGAGTACCAGCGGCAAAAGATGTGGTGGTACGATCGCAGCGTCGCTTCAGCCGTCCGCTTCATCCCCGATTTTCGCTCCCACGTGATCGACACCGACGTGTTTACCCCCAAGACCATCCGCCGTTTTACGTCGCACGACAATGGTGCCGTCTATGGCGCACCGGAGAAGCAGCTCGATGGTACGACACACTTAGAGAATCTGTTCCTGTGCGGTACCGATCAGGGCTTTGTCGGTATTATCGGCGCCATCGTCAGCGGCATCTCCATGGCCAATATGCACTGCCTGCGAAATTCCTAATGCTGCGTACAGATTAGATCGAAACGTAGCCGGAGTCGCCAGAATTCGCTTCTTGCCTGGATTTCACCGTAGCCGGATT
>CAVPPY010000055.1:0-33884 GCA_963707245.1 Pirellulaceae bacterium | reverse complement strand
CGTCAACCGGCCGTCAACCGGCCCTCAACCGGCCCTCAACCGGCCCTCAACCAGCCACTCATCAGCCCTCATTAGCCCGCAACCAGCCCTCAACAACTGGCCTGACCAAGCGGTGTTAAGCAGTAAAAAAATCGTGCTCGGGTTCGAGTTTCCAAACAACACCTTGATCGATCTGGCTCCCTTCTCCCGCCGGTACTCCGGGGAGAAGGGTTGGGGATGAGGGGCTGAAAGTGTCGCCAGCCGTATGAAGGCATGTTTCATAGAAATGCTCCAATTTCAACGCTTCCCGCGCAATCTTGCCCCTCACCCCCCATCCCCCTCTCCCCGAGTACAGGGCGAGGGGGAGCTATTTTTCTTTGGCCGGGTTCGAGTTTCCAATCACCACCTTGATCGATCGCTCCCTTCTCCCGCCGGTACTCCGGGGGAGAAGGGTTGGGGATGAGGGGGCTGAAAGTGTCGCCAGCCGTATGAAGGCATGTTTCATAGAAATGCTCCAATTTCAACGCTTCCACGCGATCTTGCCCCTCACCCCCATCCCCCTCTCCCCGAGTACAGGGCGAGGGGGAGCTATTTTTCTTTGGCCGGGTTGAGTTTCCAAACAACACCTTGATCGATCTGGCTCCCTTCTCCCGCCGGTACTCCGGGGGAGAAGGGTTGGGGATGAGGGGGCGCTGGACCGCCGAATGGTGGACGCCCACGGGAACGCATCGAGAGGTCGAGCAATTCAACGCAGGAAGAGCCATCACGGCTGCAGGGGCTCGGCGGGGGCTACCAGCAATTGGCTATCCACCAACCATTCCCGCAGACGCAGGGGCCAGGCGCCGGCGGCCGAAGTGCTCTCGGGTCGATAGCCAAAGCCGTGTCCCGCGTTGGAATAAATATGCAATTCGCAGGGCACGCCCGCTTGCTTATATTTCAAATACAGCTGGGCCATGCCCTCGGAAATATCCGTTCTGTCTTTGGCCCCCAAGGCGATGAATGCAGGTGGCATTCCCTGCTGTACCGTGAATCGCTGGGAGCTACCTGGATAGATCAGCACCTGAAAATCGGGTCGACAACCCATTTGCTCGATTTTGTCAGCGGAATTCGGATTCCCGTCATCCGAATTCATAGCCGCCAACGCGGCCAGCTCGCCGCCGGCTGAAAACCCCAGGATGCCAATCCGCTTGGAATCGATTTTCCATTCGGCCGCGCAGGAGCGCACCAAGCGGATCGCGCGGCGCGTATCCGCCATCGCATGCTCGTCAACCGTGTACGGCGAGTCCTTCTCCCGCGCTAAACGGTATCGCAGTACAAAGGCCGCGATACCCTGCTCGGCAAACCATTCTGCCAAGGCATCTCCCTCATGCCCCAGGCATAGCATGCGGTGCCCACCACCCGGAGCGATGATGACAGCCACGCCCGTGGCCTTGCTAGCCGAAGGCAGAAAGGGCGTGATGGAAGGATGATGCACGTTGGTGACATTGCACTTCCCGGGCCCCTGGTCCACCTTTTCCGCTTCCTGCATTCGGGCTTGTGACCCAGGCGCCCCGGCCGGCCACAAGGCAATTGCCCCCGGCTCTGCACCTGGCACGCATTGGCTCGCCGTGCTCAGCAACAATCCCAGCCAAACTATCGGTACAATCAACTTCCAAGTGCATTGCGTCATGGGCTACTCACTACTTCTTGAGTCTCATTCGAAAAATAACGGCCGCCTGTCCATCCCCCGTCCCGATGCCCTCTCCAATGTACTCATCACGCTCCGCCGTGATGCCCTCCGCCGTGATGCCTTAGAAAATCCTTCTCATCCCCTCCGCCCCGATGCCCCTCTCCAATGTACTCATCACGCTCCGCCGTGATGCCCCAGAAAATCCTCTCATCCCCTCCGTCCCGATGCCCCTCTCCAATGTACTCATCACGCTCCGCCGTGATGCCCTAGAAAATCCTTCTCATCCCCCGTCCCGATGCTACCAAATAACTATTGAAGAAAAACATCACACGATGCTCAGGACACGTCCGCAATTAAAGCCCCGAATTCGCTATCAGCCGAAGTGCGTTAGCACGCTGTTCTTAAAGGAACCGAACGCTAAGGCATTGCGGCAGATTCGAGTACTTAATTTCGGACGGTCCCAAAGTGCACAGGAATGGAGGATGCCGTGCACCTCTTGGAACTGCCGAATCACCAAACCGCTAATTCTGGCATTTTTTGTATGCGTTGCAATCTGCTCTATCGCACCGGTCGTCCTTGCGGAACCAGCTCCGCAAGTGCGCGTCTCGAATGTTCGCCGAGTCTTTGATAACGGTGAGCACAACGCGTTTACCGATTTAATTCGTTTCAACGGTCGCTACTTCCTGACTTTTCGTAGTTGCCCTGATGGGCACATGGTTCATCCAACCGCGTCCATTATTATTTTGGCCAGCAGCGACTTGCAGAGTTGGGAAGCGGTGCATCAATTCTCTGTACCATCGCGCGATACGCGCGACCCGCACTTCTTGGATTTCAAAGGCCAGTTGTTCGTGTTTACGGGTACTTGGTATTGCGGAGCCAGCAGTCCTGTACCCGCAGAAACCGATCTTAATCAGCAACTGGGCTATGCCGTTACCACAGCAGATGGGCAGACTTGGTCTGAGCCGCACATGCTGGAGGGAACTTACGGACACTATATTTGGCGGGCCGCGACCGATGGCCAGCACGCGTATCTATGCGGTCGCCGCAAGCATGAATTTGATGCGCGGCCCAGAGGCGATGGACAGGGAGTGGAATCGGCCCTGTTGCAAAGCGACGACGGGCTAGTCTGGCGGACACACGCGTTGTTTCAGCATACCGAGGGCAATGAAACGGCCTTTCAATTCAGCGGGCAAGGCATCGGCTTGGGGATTGCACGCCGCACGGGGAAGCCCGCCCAACTACTCCAATCGGTTGCCCCGTACACGACCTGGAAGAGCAGCGAATTGGATCGCTTTATCGGAGGACCTTTGCTGTGCAAGTGGGGTGAACGCTGGGTAGTCGGTGGCCGGCACCAAACCGCCGCCGGTCCTCGAACGGCCCTGTGCTGGTTGTCCACCGATGCTCCAACAACTCAGCAGCTGCAAGAATTCGCCCTGTTGCCCAGCGATGGTGACAATTCCTATCCTGGATTTGTGGAACTCAGTCCAGCCCGGGCAGTCGTGTCATGGTATTCCAGTCACGAGCGCGACTCTCAAGGCCGCAGCATCACGGCGATTTACATGGCCGACCTGGAACGCGTGCTCCCCCAACGCCAGAAGATCAGTTTCCGCAGCAGCTATGACCAGACCTTGCAGGAGGCCTACCTGACCTTGCCCAGCCAGCCAGCCCTGCAAGTAGCCACGGGGACAGCAGCCACGGGTATAGCGCCCGTCGGATCGGCAGCCGAGGAGAATTCGGCAGTCACAGGCTTGCGGCCGGTGGTTGTCAGTTTGCACAGCTGGAGTGCGGATATGGAGCAACGCCAACCGGATTTGGAGCACTTGGTCCACGACCGCCATTGGTACTGTTTGCAGCCCAACTTCCGTGGAGTCAACGATCATCCGCTGGCATGCGCCTCGCCGGCGGCGATGCAGGACGTGTTGGACGCCGTCGATCGACTGTGTGAGCTTTATCCCGTCGATCCCCAGCGGATCTATGTGACCGGCAACTCGGGTGGAGGACACATGACCCTGATGCTGGCCGCTCATTTCCCACACAAGTGGGCAGCGGCAAGCGCCTGGGTTGGCATCAGCGATTTAGCTGCCTGGCATGCAACTCAGTCCGGCGGAAAATATGCAAACATGCTGGAAGCCTGTTGCGGAGGCGCGCCGGGCAGCTCGCCTGATGTCGATGCGCAATACGCTGCCCGTTCTCCCGTTCACAGCTTGGGGAATGCCAACCAGTTGTGGTTGGATATTGCCGCCGGCGTGCATGACGGCCACCAGGGCTCCGTCCCCATCCTGCATTCCATGGCTGCCTTCAACGCCGTCGCCCAGTCTGTGGACATACCGGGCGTATCGCCAGTCGAAATCGCCGAACTATCTGTGGCCGCTGGCCGGCTGCAGAATCCGCAAAAGCAAGACGTTGGATTTGATCCCAGCTTTGGCCGAGACCATTATCTGCGTCGCCAGGCCCATCGCGCGCGACTTACCATATTCGAAGGCGGACATGAGGGACTAGCTACAGCCGCCCTAGCCTGGTTTGACGCCCATCCCTCGCGATGAATGCTGCAAACCATCCATTCCATCCGGATGGACGAGCCTATCACCTGGTTGCACAGCGCCACGGTAGAATGTCCACCAGCACGAAGCGAGAGTTTTGAAGTTGCACTATTATCCTAACCCGACGCGTCAGCGAGGAATTATTACAATGGTTTGCTTCCTCGCTCACGCTTTTTGAAGTTGCGCCTATTATCCTAACCCGACGCGTCAGCGAGGAATTCTCACAATGATTTACTTCCTCGCTGACGGGTTATGAAAAACGTTGGGAAAATGCGCGCGCGACTTGGTCTTTCGACCGTTCAGCGGAAACTGGCGTTGTCCAACTAGCCGACCCACTAAATTGACAATCCACCTGCGCATCACCGACTCGCGTGCTCTATAATCCAAGCCCTCTTTCTCGCTGAACCTCTTTCACCTGAGGACGTCTGCTATGCGCTGCGCATTGAAGTTGGTTTGCCTGTGGCTAGCTGGAATACTGTGGCTAGCTGGAATATCGGCCGTGAAGGCGGAGGTTAACATTACGCCGGATGTGGTTTACGGCCACAAAGCCGGCTTGGCCATGACTCTTGATGTGTTTACGCCCACGGCGGATGCCAATGGTGCTGGAATACTATTTATGGTTAGCGGAGGATGGTATTCGAGTTGGAGCCCGCCGGAGCAACTTCAAGGAATATTCAAGCCACTGACCGACAAGGGTTTTACTGTATTTGCCGTGCGTCACGGCAGCAGTCCCCAGTTCTCCATTCCCGAGGTGGTGGCGGATGTGCGCCGCAGTGTGCGTTACATCCGCAAGAATGCGGAGCAATTTCAGATTGATCCCCAACGTTTGGGAGTCTTCGGATACAGTGCTGGTGGTCATTTATCGCTCATGCTCGGTACCGCCTCGGACGCGGGCGCGGCGGATGCCAAGGACCCCATCGACCAGCAATCCGACCGAGTGAGTGCGGTGGTAGCCTTTGTCGCCCCCACCGATTTGCGCATCATGGTCACGGATGCTCCCGAGCGTTTGCCAGCCTACGCAAACTTCCCAGCCTTGGATCTCGATATCAAGGCAGCCGAAGACTATTCACCGCTGGTGCACGTCACCTCGGACGATCCACCCACGCTGCTGCTTGCTGGGGACAAGGATGAACTGGTCCCCATCCAACACAGTCGCGAGATCTTGGCAGCGCTCGAGAAAGCCGAAGTCCCCTGTCAACTTGTCGAATTCCCAGGCGCCGGCCACGGCTTCGCGGGGGACGATGCCCAGAAAGCGACGCAGCACATGGTTGACTGGTTCGAACGACACCTGCTACCCAAATGAGGTTGTCAACCCGCCGACAATTGCCCAGCTTGGGCTAGCTCGGATGGTAGGTCGCAAAAATAGATTCAACCCGTAGTAAAACCCCCTGCCAAGCGTTAGAATCTCCCGAAAGCTTGCACCCCTAGCTCAACTGGATAGAGCATCGGTCTACGGAACCGAAGGTTATAGGTTCGAATCCTACCGGGCGTGCTTGACTTACGACGACGACGATACTTTGTGGCACGGAATTCTGGCACGGAATCCTTGCCATCTGCGGTGGCTAGGCTGCCGCAAGTCGGATAACGTCAACTCTCAGGGTTCCTACTGCACGGTCATTAGCTGGCTAATGATCGGGGATCCCGCAAGCTCTACCTCTGTAGAGCTAGCACCTCTCTCTGCTTGCTCGTGTGGTTTCCATTCCCGTGAGTGAGAGGTGTGTTTCAATGGCCCGTACCCCCACCCCTTGGTACCGTAAGTCCCGGAATTGCTGGTTTGTCATGCTGGATGGCAAGCAGCACAATCTTGGCCCGGACAAAAAAGCTGCCTTCGAAAAGTTTTACCGGCTAATGCTGGAAACTCAGCAAGCCAAACCGGCAGCAGAGTCGTTTGCGAGTCTGGCCGACCAGTTTCTTAGAATGGGTCCAGCGGAAACGAGTCGCCAGATACCTACGAGTGGTATCGCTACCGCCTCGAACGTTTTGTGCGTAAGTTTCCCGAGCTTCAGGCAGATGCCATCCGCCCGCATCAAGTAGAAGCCTGGGTGGATGAGTATGATTTGTCGGTTACGTCGCGGCGGAACTACTTGCGAGTGGTAAAAAGATGTATGAGCTGGGCACTCAAGCAAGGATTGGTCGGCAGCAATCCTGTCGCTAGCTTGGAGATACCTGCCGGGGAAAGCCGCGAAATAGCATTCTCGGCGGAAGAGTTCGCGTGCCTGTTGGGCTACATACGAAATCCTGGGTTGGCCGATTTGGTAATCACAACGTGGGAAACCGGTTGTCGTCCGCAGGAGTCGTTACGGGTGGAAGCTCGGCATTTCGATCACGCCCATAAACGCTGGATTATTCCCAAGCGTGAGTCTAAGACCAAGCGACTTACTCGAGTCGTTTATCTCAACGATCGGGCGATGGAGATTACGGCCCGCTTGGCCCAGCTAAATCCTGACGGCCCGATCTTCCGAAACACCAACGGAAAGCCCTGGACCACGGAAGCGGTCAATTGTGCCTTTCAAGGGATTCGCCACCGAATGGGGCGAGAGATCATCAAGCGACAGGGGCTCTCTATTGGAGAGCAAGAGATTCAGAAGAAGATCAAGACCCTTTCTCCAACTCGATTGTCGGCGGGGAAGAAGGTCACAAAGTCGGAATCCGATCTGAAATCAGAGGCAAAAAGGAAGCTGATGTACCGATTGTGCATTGACGTGACTCCCTGCTATTCGCTCTATGCCTTGAGGCACTCATGGGCCACGCGCAGCCCTGATGAAGGGAGTCGACCCTCTAACTGTGGCGATTTTGATGGGGCATGAAGATCCTTCGATGTTAAGCCGCGTCTATCAGCATCTGTCTTTGAACCCTCAGCACATGCTGGCTGAAGCCCAGCGAGCCACGCGAGCCGACCAACCGCCGGCATAGGCGTGCCAACTGCAAAAAGGAACGCTCCAGTGAACTGCACTTCACTGGAGCGTTTGCCGAACAAGCCTCTCGGCTTGCTCGTGTGGATCGATGGTCGGGGGCGAGGAAGTATTCTGCGACGCTCAAAGTCGAATGTGCTTGAGAGGTGGCTGGCGAGCGGGGCGCGAGACTTTGGGTACGTCTTGCGGTGATGCGACGTGTCTACAAGACTCGATGAATCGATCAAGATCCTCCTGGCTAATACGAATCGTTCCGCGGCCATTGCCAAAGCGATGCACCGGGAGTTTGCCAGTCTGAATCAACTGATAGACAGACTGAGGGGTGATGTTTAGTTTCTCAGCGACTTGCTTGACGGTGAGCATGGCACTATGTCCCGGTAGCCACGATCGGCGGGCAACCTTGGTCAATCCAGCGATGGACTTCGGACACTCGCCAGCGGACGAGGCCACCCAGCACAATGGGATTGGGCAATTTGCCGGTGCTCTTGAGGCGGTACAGCGTTCGCTCAGAAACATTTAGCAACTGTGCAAACTGCACGGCGGTGATTAGCTCACTACGTACAGCATCTCGCGATGCCGGTGAATTAGCGGTTGAAATTTGGTCGTGCTCTTCCATGCCTATTCCTCGTCGGTTTCATCTTCGTGGCTGTGGAAAAATATCCATTCGTGGGCTAGTTCCAGCACCTTGCTGGCCAGTGGCAAGTCGTCGCGTCCAAAGCGGGTGGACTCTTGCCAAACATCCCCGTTCTTGAATAGGCGGCTGATGGTCACGTGATGGCGTATGCCGTACTTGGTGTCTTGTCGCCAGATGTTGGCTTTGACAAAACCCATGCGGATGTTGTGGATCGGTGGTCGACTCATAAAGTGGGTCATTCCTTGTGATTAGAGGGTGCGTGGCTGGCGCTATTTCTGAGTTGGAAAATAGGAAAAAGGGGAGCCCCGATCCAATGCAAAAGCATTTTCACGAGACTCCCCAAAACCATAGTTGCACTCGATCCCGATCTGCGGTACGTAAACCTTAGTCGGAACAGCTTGGTGGTCACCCTCACAAGCAGCTCAACGACTAGGGACACCGCGAACGGGAGAATGCAGGTGTAAGCACGAATGGATGACGATTATTCGCGCTCACGCCACAACCTTTGAGAACCTGTAACCAGAACCTTGGGTAAAACCTTCGCTGAAACCTTCAAGCTCGAAAAACCTGGTAGCTCAGTGACGATTAGTATTCCTCGGGTAGAAGAACGGTCGTTGCTGAGCGATCCGCTTCGGTAATAATCCAAAAGCGAATTCCAGCGTCGGAGTAATACACCGACAAGAGCCGACCTCCATGAAGCAAGGCTTCTTCATTCAAGCCAATGTCTTCTTTATGGATGTCGCCCCAGTCACCAAAAGCATGCCGCCAAAGAGAGTGAAAAACCTCTGTTGGCCGCAATTTCTCGATGACTCCAGGAGTTACAACAACACGTCCCAGTCCAAATTTCGGGGTACCATCTATCGGAGCTTCGTCCTTCATGATGCCCTCCTTGTAGACCGGGTGCTGCTGCTTGAAGTACTCGGCACAAGCTGGTTCATCAAGCTCTTGGCTTCGGCTGACAAAGAGTGTTCCAGCATCCACTGCTGGGCCTCCTTGAGCACCTCGGCCAAAAGTGGCAAGTGCTGCACCTGAAACGAGTGCGTGTCTTGCCAATGTCCTTGCCTGTCCTTGTACCTGCGAGTTACTGCCAAGGAACACCACCGAGAACCATCGCTGGCCTCGTTGGTATAAATAGTAGCGCGAATTGCTCCGCGCCAGATTTCATAGGGTGGCTTTCTTTTTATTGCCATAATCCTCCGTTTTGTTGTTGCTGTTACTTGGCTATCGAGAACTCATTTTCTTGATAGCACCCTCTTGCATAACCTCTTCTTCAACCTCAATGAATTCAACCGCATCCTGGATCACCCGCACGAGAGACTTCATCTCATCGACTGTGAACAATTGCCCGTAATGGAACTGGTCACCTTGCTGGCGCCAGGCTCCAACTCGCGATTTGTACACAAGTTTGCCTTGCGTAAAGTCCCGGTATAGAAACAACTCGACGTTGTCGTCCCGAAACTTATAGTCCGGCTCGTGGTCAGGGTGCTCGATGTAAGGTCGCCCACACATCGTGCATTTGACTTCTCGAACTTTCGTTGCAAATAGCAAGCTGATCAATGAAGGCCTCTTGCGTTTGGGCAGGTACTGGTAGCGTGTTGCCATGTCTTTTCATCCATAGACATTCAGAAATGGTCGCTGCTTTGAACGATCCCACTTCCTACGGTTGTAAAAGAACGCCACTCGCGTAATACAGCTCAGCGAGTCAGAGCGTTTCGATTGGTAGATTAAAATCTACGCAAGGTTTTTCGGTGACTTGCCTCCTATAGGTACGGCGGTGAATAGGGGCATGAGTTCGGGAACGACCAACGGTCGGATGGGCGTACCACCGACGCGGTCGTAACGCCGAAAGTGATTCAATATGGATTCAGCCCGCTGGGCGGTGACGGCCACCAGCACCAGTTCAAACTGCTGTTGCTGAACCAGATGCTTGAGCGCTGGCAACTTTGCGAGTCGGAAGATCGCATCGCGCAGTCGCTGGGCAGTGCGGCTGGGATATGCGTACAGGGAAGTGTCCACTTGCGGGTAAAATACTTTTTTCTGCTCGGGCTGGAGCATGAATTGCAATGACAAGCCTTGGCCCCCTTCCCCCAACAGCTTGCTATGCTGCTCTGCGGTGCATAAAACTGCACCAGGGATGTACAGTGTCCCAATCAGCAGTCTTGCGAACACTTTGCTTTTCTCGGATTCACCATACGCTCCCCCACGCCAACGGCTCGTAGCGATTGCGTAGCGTGTGGTGGCGGGTAAAGGTGAAATAGAATCGACCGTGATACAGCGGATGGGCTTCAACTGACCCGCTTTTGCTCAAGGCACGCAGACAAGCGGTGATGTCCTTTGAAGTAAATGATTTTAGGGACGCAGTGTGCTCCCATACCATCCTGGTGGTCATCCCATAGGTTTCAATCTGCTCACGCAGGGCCAATTCCACTTCAGGCGGGTAGCTCCCAGCACGCTTACCAGATTTCATAAATGGCTCCCGTACGCTGGGCATGGGTAATAAAACTATGCACCGCCCGGGTATCTCTATGCACTGGTACACAGATGATTCTCTTACCAATGGCCGCCCACAGTGCTGTTTGGTCTTTGACTGGAGATTCCAATCGGCGCCAACTGTCGGCGGCTCGCAATTTGGAACAGTGATACGTTAATGCGGTTGCTAGTCTTTGCTGCGCGTACCAGTGTTGTAGCTCGTAGTTCCGTTGGTAGTTCCTACCCGCTAAACCGCACAACAGTCGCGAAGCGCGGTACATGGTACAAGGCAGCATAATTTCACTGGCTTGTCGTCGAAGTTGAGTCACCAACATCGATGTTTCCAATTCGCTTGGCCAGGCGGATACGTAGAGTGGATAGAGTTGCACTTGACTAGGCAAATTGACAACATTGGCCTCCACCATGTGAACTCGCCGTAAGTAACGGAGTATCGACTTAACCGATGAATCACCATGTCCTAGATAACTGAGCAAAGTCTCTACGGTCGCTTGGTCGACGCTAGGTAGACAGCGGGCGAGAATATCGACGGTGCATTGGGTGCGTGGACAACTCATGCTTCAATCTCAAACGGTTGGTTACTGCTTGAATAGTAACTGCAATGGCTGCTCATGCTCTGCCATGTCTGCTCAATCCCTGCTCACAGACATGGCATCCAGAAATTGTCTGTCGAGACTATTCAAATAGTCCCGGATCCCAGCGATTGCCATCATGGTCGGGACGGTTGTCATTATCCGTGTCGGGTTTGCGTCGCGGCTTACCCTTTTTGGGGCTAGGATTTTTGAACGA
The DNA here is from genome assembly GCA_963707245.1 of Pirellulaceae bacterium. Taxonomy (GTDB): domain Bacteria; phylum Planctomycetota; class Planctomycetia; order Pirellulales; family Pirellulaceae; genus Aureliella. The sequence continues at coordinate 22,874 of CAVPPY010000055.1, read as the reverse complement.
AACGGTTTGCACCTCTTCTTTCGCTTTGATCATGCCGGGCAAGTCGTTTGGCCAGCCGAGCTTCTTTCGTCGCTCAAACTCTTGTTTCGAGATGTGATAGTTGGAGTAGCAAACGAATGGTATTCCACGGTAGCGAGCATAAGCCCGTCCCGATCCACCGACTTGCAGTACACTGAGATTGGGATGCTCGGAGATGGTATGAAGATCGGTGATACGAGCCCGGGGTACGTGGTCTACCTTGTAACTGGTGTTCGTGCCATTCGAAGTGTGAGTGGTGGTTACTTGAACTTCCTCATGTGTCCCCATTTGCTTCTGCAACGACTCAATGTCGGACAGCGAACTGACAGAGAACCATTGACGGATCGCACAGCTACCGCTTACGGCTTGATAAGATTCTTCGAACTGCTGGCCTGCAGGTCACCCAGCGACTGGTTTGCCAAAGTGAGTGAGCAATCATGACTTCTGGCGAGCTGCAAAATCTGATCCAGACTCTCGGATGCCATACGCTGGAACTCGTCGATAACGACATGAATTTTTATTTTTCGCTCGGCGGTCTTTCCCGCGATGATCAGAAAGAACAGAATCAATCGCGCGATCGCTGGAGCACCGATCGAAGCGGTTGTCGATGGCAAGTCGGAAAAAGGCGGCACTTGGCCGTTGGAAAAGGTCCAGCGAGTTGGATCTGGGCGTCGAGCGCTGCTTCTGGGTAACCGTCACCTGGAACAACATTGAGGCTGTTAAAGGCCGCCATGCGGCCAATGACTTCCATGGAATGCACCCCAGCCTTTCGCACTTCGGGCAAAAGGCTGTCCGAGTCATCGGTTAACAGTCTGGCAACGTCGATGAAGAGCTGGCGGAAAGACATAGCGTCCGGATTAGCCAAATTGGCTTCCCGAACGACCGCGGAATTGGATGACGTAAAAAATGATCTGCCGTAATCAAAGCCATAAGCCAGGCCACAGGCGGCACACAACACGTCGCAACGGGCCAATAGACTTAAGTTCGTCCAACCCTGGGTGAGAAACGGATTAAAGACATGAGTGCCCGTATCATTCTCAACGGAGAACATCTTGAGTTCTCCGAATTTGCGTCGTGTCGCTTCGATACCTCTGCATGGCAGAGTTTGCCGCATGGTAAAGCTCCGGCGTATCGGCCTTGAGATCGATCACGACCACCGAGGTATCGGGAAAGCTGAGGATTTGCTCGATGTATGGAGCCAATCCCATGGAGGATTTGTTCGTCCCCGTCGCGCCTAAGACATGGCTGTGTTGAAAGAGAAGTTCTCGGTCGACAACCACTGGCGAACTATCCGCAGCCACGTAGCCCAAGAAAATCCCATTGCGTTCGACAGGATTGGGTGACGCTCGCATTGACTCTACGATCATGTTCCAAGTGTCTTCCGGCGCTCCCAGTCGAATGACCTCACCCGCAGTGCTGGTCACCAAATAAAAGAGTGCCATGCACAACAAGGGCGGTAGCAGTCCCCACGCTGCGGCTGTGAAGTAGTCTCCGGCGTAACCAGCTGAGACAGCCAGCGAGATGGCAGCGGCCCATGCGAGACCAACCAATGTGACGCGAGCAAACATATTGCCCGTGGGTGAAATCACGTTACCGGGGCCAATGGTTGAAACCGATGGATAAAACAGAAAGCTGATGGCCGCCTCTCGGAAGTTTTTCCAAACCTTGGGGCTAAGTCTCGCGTGACGCAGCGACGCCACGGCGATGGCCAACATAGTGGTCGCCCACAGGGCCGCTATTGTTCCCAAGAAGATGGCGATGAACACGAATGCGAGCACCACTGCGAAGCCATAATTCAGCATTTCGCCAGTGAGCTGGTCCAGACGATCAACCCTTTTACCTTTGCCGGTGATGCCATTTTCCGCCAAGTAGAAGTGGTGGATTCCCATCTCCATGAGCAGGCACGCGATCAATTCGGCCCATACAATGATCAGACGCAGTTCCCCGCTGCGGAAAGCGATGTACGGCCATGGAAACGTTGGTCGCTAGCGTAGGAGCCGCCGCCAATAGCACGATCCAGGTATAAGCCGGAAACTGGAACCGCACTCTGGCCACGATCGCGCCAGCAAAGAGGAGAGCCAACCAGCCGCTCAGCGGCCATGTACTACCGCCAGCGTAGCCTGTAAGAAAAGTGAGAATACATTGCACAAGAATCACGGCCACCAAGGCACTCTTGGCATTGACCCAAGTGTAAAGGCTCCCCAACGGCTGCGGTCGCCCTAACGCTGGGAGCTTCGTAATCAACGGCTCATCTGGCAGTTGCCTAAGATCAAGCGGATTGTCAAGTCGAAGGTCGGGAATAGACATACCAAACAGTCTCCTAAAGTGAAAGAAGCCAACACAGATCCGGAATCTCAACCACTTCGAAACGCATGTTGTCCGGCCAATCGCGTTTCTGTAAGGCGCGTTTAATTAAGTCCTTCTTGGCGGCGGTGCTGGTCAGCACGACGTACACCAAGCGGCGTTCGCTCAGCAGTGCTCGAAAGCCACCCACTTGCTGGCGCTGTTTGATATCGTGGGCACACTTGGTGGCTACATGTTCTGGCGTGCCACCTAGGTCAACCCGAAGAGGGCGCAACTGCCCAGCCTGCCCAGACGGCAACATGGCATAGGGGAGTGTGCACAATTTTGTAGGGATCCAAGGCCAGTGAAGTTCCAGCTCTTTGCTGTCTACCAGTCGATAACCTTGTGACAGCGTTTGGCAATACTGTGCGATGCTCAGACTGGTGGCCAGCGTTTGCAAGCCCAATGGACGACAGCGGGAAATGGGGAGTGCAAAGTGGCGGCAGGCTGTGCGGCTGGGAACAAAGTAGAGTTGACTACCAACCAGCGTGTGCCGTTGCAACCATCCCGCCCCTGTCAGCCGGGAAGTGATCTTGGTCACCGCATTGATGTTGGCCTCGGGAAGGTAGAGTTGATGAATCAGTTCATTGGTCGTTAGCTTGTAACGCAGAACATCGGCCAAGATGGCTCGGTCGCGTTTACCCAATTGTTGGCGGCTGCCGCTCGGCGATGACTTACCAGATTTCATAAGGCAGACTCCGGCGTTGGCACCAGCGGTGGAAGCGTTCGAGTCGTTTGGCGTTGTACACGCCACCCAGTTCAATCGCCTTAATCACGACGGCGTTCTCGTCGACCAACAATGCATCGGGCTTCTGTCCGACCATGGCAAACACACAGCCATCGCGAGAGATGAGTCGGTCACGCCAATGCGGTTGGCGATAAGCCTGCTCGGCGAGCCAATAGCGGGCATCGGTGGGACGCACGGCGTGGAAGTGCAAGTAAAGGTCGGCCATGGCCAGTTCATGACTGGCCTGAAGCGGGCGTCGCAGGTGATTGGGATTTCTGATCCCCGTCAATGCGGCATAGCGAGGACCGATCAAGTAGCACTGCCGTGTACGGAGACCTTGCTGAGCCCATCGGCGGCCAAGCTGATGAGACAGCCGCGTGGCCGACGGCGGATTCTGACCCGGTGTCCAGGCAACCACCGGGGACCTGAAAGCGGGTGGAGTTTTGGCTGATAATTGCTGACTGCTTAATAGTAGCCGGCTAAGCATCCGCGACAGGCTGCGGACGGCATTGCCCTTGTCACCAGCAAAGAAGGTATCTGCGATTTGCCGGAGCGATAGCACCGGCACCTTGTCTGTCAGTAGGCGCAACAACTCTTGGTCGCGGGCACCAAGTCGGAGTCGTCGTGGTCGGTCACTGGGCATTGGGATACCTCGGCTGGCTGAACCCGTTTTTTTGAAACCGCGGGAGACGGGAACGGTCGATAGTCAATCTTGATGCCGTTCTCGTTGGACGCTTGCCCCTCGAAACCGGCATCAACTAGACTAGAGCGTTCTGCTGCTCACCCAATGTCATGCGTGCTCAAACTCTGCTCATGACTGCCAGCCCATGCTTTGGAGCCGCTTCCACGGTTGAAACAGATGCCACCGAAAAAATCTGAGACGTCGAAATCAGCCAAGAAGCCGCTGGATTTAGCACCCGACCCGAGGAATCCAGCGATCAATCGGGCCAAGATTGACTTAATAAGAGTGCTGCGTGGCATAGGTTCGGATGACGATCTGGCTGAGGGGACAAGCATGTCCCGCCAAACACTGAATCGCTACCTAAATATGGAAAAGATGCCGATTCACCATCTCCAGTCGTTGGCTGCACGCCTTGGTACAACTCCTGAATCGCTGATGTTGGCAGCGGGCTACTCCCAGGCCGAAGAACTTGTGCATGATTTAACTCCACCGCGAAATTGGAGCGTGCTTGAAGTTCTGTTAACGCCCAAGCAAGCAGCGAATGGCCTGACGTACAGCATTGCTAAACTGGAAAGCACTCTTATTGATGAGCAGTTCGCAAGAGGCAAGTTCTATCACTTGGACGGAGTGGACCGAAAGAACCAAACGAAGCTCCAGGCGTGTCTTCGACGACATGCCGTTGTGTGTGAGAGATGCAATGGGGCGCAACGCATTGCACGCAACCGCACGGTTATCCCACTCGGGAATGACACCGCTTGGTGGGTACTGGACTATTGGATGGAAGGCGTTCCACTGGAATCACTTCTCTATCCACCGCAAAACCTATCGCATTCAATAGTCAAACAGCTGGGTACTGAGATTCTACTCGGTCTGGATGAATTGCACTCGCACGACATCGTCATGCGCGAGTTGACACCGGACAGAGTGCTCGTTTCTATGGACTACCAGAAATGCACCCTTACCGATTTTGAAATGGCAATTCTGACGCAAGGAACCACCTCGGTCTCAGGTCGCTGGAAAGACGGCAGCCCCTATCTTGCGCCCGAAAACTCCGATGATTCGGATTACGCGCGAAAGCCAGAGATCGTTAGGAGACGCGACATGTACAGTTGGGCAGCCATCATGGCAGAGCTTCTCACCGGAAATCCTAGGGCTGACATGCAGATGCTGACGAGCGCCCTGTCAGATCCTGGCATTGCCGACTTGCTGCTTAGTTGCCAACACCCTCGCGTTGACCATCGACCTAAGCAAGTAGCAGACGTTCTGAAAGTTTGGAACAAATGGTAGACGTCGCCCCTACTCCACTAATGATCGACGCACGCACGCTGGCCGCCTTCGCACATTGCCGCAATGCGGGCAAGATCCTGTATCTGCGACAAGGGGAAAAGGAAGAAGCTACCCCCGACCGCATTGCCAATCTGAGCTACACACCCAGCTTCGACTACGCCCGTTTACTGGAACAGGAAAAAGACTATCGCATGCGGGTTGTGTGGTGGGCTGTGCTGATAGTCGTTGAGCTGTTAATCATTTGCCTGCTTTACTCACAGGGGCATTGGGGCTATGCACTTTGGTTGATTCTGGCCATGGCCCCGACTGTGTACTGTGCCTGGCCGGTTGTGCATTGGTATGGGTGCATCGTCCAGCAGATCCGAGCGTTTGAAATAGCACTGCCCAAGCCGCTGCCTGATACAGCGTACGAGCCGGTTGCCGTCGAATGGTGGTCACTCGTCAAGGCCGGCTTTTCGCCCGAAGTGCCGCGTTCCTATACCCATCCTGAAATAGGGTTAAGCGGCAGGCCTTGGCGAGTACTGGTGAATGAGCGAGCCCGTCAGAGGATTCCGGTCATTCAGCATTTCAGTCATTTCGGCAACCAGGTTGCGGTCACGTCCAGCTATCGGCTTCAGCTGGCTGCTTGCACTGTGTTAATGGAGCATCAAGAAGGTCCGGAGGTAGATTGGGGAGTGGTGATCGATGCGAAGTCCCTGCTAGGGTTTGCGATTCCAATTTCAGCACAGGACAAAGAGCGGGTGATCGAGCGATTACATGAGTTCCGCGAAATCATCCCCGCAGGTCACAAGTTCCCCATCGAGCCTCGATCGGCACGCGTGTGTCGTTATTGTCCGCTCTCGTATCCTCGGCGAGAGTCACGCCTAACGCAGCTTGGTACTCAGGTCCTGACACCCCACCTGTACGATTTGAAAGAGGTGCTCCCCAATCTGAACAACTCACAAATTGTCGAGCAACTGCCCGAGCTACATGGGGCGGGAAACACCAGCGCTACATACTTTCTGGGCGAATTTCGACTATGGATCGCCGATTCTCGAAGGCAGCCAAATAGGCACAGCGACTGTGGGGACGTCTTCGGCTGGGCGCCGTTTCACGCGTTCTGGGAATCACGCCTCGTTAAGGCCTACCGCGCATTCAAGACACGTTTCAATCGCTGACGGCAAAATCTTCTAGCCGTCAATCGCTGCCAAACCAGCGGCGAAAGAAAGCGGGAACTTTGGGCACACCAGCGGCTCCTGGTTTAAGTCCACTCGCCTGTTTGAGCAGTTGGTCCACGTCAGCAAGCGCCTGACAAAACGCTCGGGTGGTCGGATAACGACGATCACGTGGCAGTCCCAAAGCGCGGGCTAGCAATGCATCGATGCCATCGCGAATCGCCTTGGGCATCCGCTGGAGTTCCTGTGAGTGCACCGAGGGGAGGTCGAGTCGTCCATCGAATTCCTCCATGAACTCCCCCGCCTTCCCCCCTAATCCGGCATAGGGCAATTCAAGGGTGAGCATTTGATAGAGCACCACAGCGATCGAAAATTGGTCAGCCCGCTCGTCGACTACCGCTTCCTCCATGAACACTTCGGGTGCTGAATAATAGGGGTTGGCGCCGTCCCCTATCGCTCTACCACGAGTTTTCTCAATTTGCCAACTACTGCCATAGTCGATGATGGCGAAGCCCGCTCGACGGTCGCTCGGCAGAATGAGATTTGCCGGTTTGATGTCCCCATGCACAATCCGGCAATGGCTATGCAGGATACCACTGAGGTGAGCCAGCGACCGGATGCGGCGAACCGAATCCCAGACACTAGGTAACTGGGCCTTACCGTTTCCGTAGCGATCAAAGTAGGTTTCCAGGTCGGTGCCGGTACACCACGAGATCACCAGCCACAAACGGCCCTGCGTCTCAAGCACGTCCACTAACCTGGGGAGACCGGCGAAGCGATCCGGAAGACTTTGGAGAGAGGATCTTAATTGCCGCGCTTCCGGCGTATTGGCCAAGTCAAGCAGAGTGTAGTTCGTGCCTTTCGGTTGTGGTCGCTGTTCCCAAAGTTTCCAGCGTCCGCGACTTGGCAGCGATAGACACTCAAGCACGTCATACTCGATACCGTTGATCTCGACCCGCTGCTTCGACGCCGGTACGCCGGGCAGCCCGCTATTGGGTTGGCCTCGACGGTGCTGCGATGGCTTGCGACGTCGGTTCGGTTGGTCCATAAAAGGCACTAGCGATAAGTCGATGGGAGGGTTGGGATCAGGTCGTGTGTATCGGGCATCTAGCCGACGATGGTCGGTACAGGGTGTGATAAGCTTTCCGGTCAGTAACACATGCCACCGCACGGGGCGCGAAAAACGCTGCAAATCGCTCGGTGAACTTCGCGACGGCCTGGCATGCCTTGCGGCATGTCGCATTGTCATTCGACATGCCACGTTTTGGCACCCGCTACCGCGGCGACTATTTGGCCAGTAGCCCCTTCTCAACCAGCAACTCGCCGTACTTGTCGAGCAGATCGTAGGCAGGGCGGATCGCCGCCATATACTCTGGACTTAACGCACCACCGACGTAGTAGGAGGGATACGGCCCTTGTCCGCGTCCACCCGCTTGGCCAGAACTGAAGAACATTAGCAGCGGTATGCAAGCTTGACTGATGTCAGAATTTGACAATCCAATCGAATGCAGCGCGGTCAGAGAAACCGGCATTGGTTCCTTGGTTTCGACATACTTGCCTACTCCAGGCTGTCGAGTCGTTTTCACAAACAATGGTCCCAGGTAGCGCTGAATCTTCGGCCAATCCCGCTCGAACTCTGCCTCCAGTAAGACTTGTTTTTCCTTCTCCTCGGCCGCGAGCCGGGCGGCCGCTTTCTCGGCCTCCAGCTCGATCAATTCCGCAGCCACTTTTTCCTTCCGCATCGCTTCCCGAGCATCGGCAAGCTTCTGATCGTCTTCTATCTTGGCCGCAAGGTCAGCCTGGTCGCGACGTCTGCGTTCCTCGGCGACGGCTTGCAGCTGCCTACTCTCGCGGTCGATCAGATAATTTTCAACCGCCGTGGCAAGGCTGCTTTCACCCACGGGGTACTTGGCTCCTTCTCTGACAAGGGCTGCCAGCCCCAACCGACAGTTTTTCAGTTCCAAGTCGACCTGCTCGAGCGAATCCCCGAGCACAATCAATTGCGATGCCGTTGAATCCGGGATTGGAGTGGCCGGATAGAGTTCGAGTTGCTCTTCGATTTCAGCCTCAAAAAGAGTCAATTCCCGACGCACCGTGTCGTACTGCTTGGCGGCGGCTTGGAAGCGATCCTCGAAACTCATGTACGATTCGAGCAGCTCGTGAGCCTGTCCAAGCTGGCGTCCAGCCTCATTGCTAGAGAGATCGTGCAGCAGAGTTGTGAGTGCCACGACCTCTTCCCCTACCGCTTCGCGTTTGGATGCGAAGCGAGTCAAGTCCTCACGCACTAGCCTGTTCTTCGTCTCTGCAAGCCTATTCGACCGTGCAACAGACGCACGATTGTCAGACGCTGCCGCCGCAGAGACTGCCTGGTCTGGCTCTTCCACGCCCGGCCCAAATTCACCGTCGACTACATCGCCTTTGGTGGGAGCTAAGTTAGAGGCAGCCGCGGATGAATCCGGCGTAACCGTTCCACCTGCCGTACCCGGTTGCGAATCCTCGATCGCGGATATCCTCAGTCCAATAATCAGCAAGACGAAAAAGAACGCCGCCATGCAAGCAAGCATGACGGCGTTATTGCGGACTAACTTCATAAGCCCCTCGAATCGTGCTGGCTACAGGGAGCGTGAACTTGTCGCTTAACTCGCGGACTGAGGATCCTCCCTAATCTCATCCCAATCCGACGTGCGGTTAAGGTATAAGACCAACGCCACCATCGCCAATAACAAAAAGACAATTCCGACGACATAAAATCCTACCGGCACCAACAGCATCGCTAGCAACGACGTGGCGACCGTACACATAGCATAACCGAAGGCATAGTCGCTTTCACCTCTGTCAGCGGCCACTTTTTTCCAACGCGTAGAAAGCAGCGTACCGGCAGCCAGCCCGCAAAAGAGACTGAGCAGTGCATTGCCGAATGAAAACCGCCAGCTAACCATAAATATGCACGACACCATCAACAACATGAACCCAATTAGCTTGTGTTGAGATATCGTCCGTTCGACCGGCTGCTGTGCCTTCTTGGCCGCTAGTTCCTCTTGTTCCCGCAAGGCCACTTCCGCGTCAATCTCTTCCTGTCCCCAGGCGGAAAGCACAAATGGGCCGAGCACTATGGCTGGATCAGTGTGCCACTGCACCTTGTCTTCAACTACGCGTTGTTCCGCCCACTGATGTGCGCCTTGCTCCTGGATGGCTACCGTTGCGCGTATGACAGTTCCTTCAACGATCTTGATTGCCGGGGAGATCCAAGTCGGTAATGCTTCCAGAATCGCCTGTTGACCTCGGGGAATCGGAAGTGTTGCCCCATCGTGCGGAAGCGGACGAGCGTTAACCAGGTGTTGAATTCTCTGCACCAAAGAACGCTTGCTGGTGCCAGTGGATTTAAACGTGCGTTTCCGAATGGCTTCTCCGAATGCAATCGGTATTACCTGTTCATCAATGGTTGTCTTATCATGCTCGACGACGCACTCACGCGTGAAGTGGCGGAATGTACATTTGTCGTCTGCAAACCACTCAATGATGCTGAGAACCTCACGCTCCACGAGTTTAACCAGTTGATCCAGCATCTTGTGTTTTGTCTGCGTAATCGACTGCTGGATATTTCCACTGAGTTCAGACTTAAGATTGAATAGAGGTTTCGCAGCCAGTTTAGCGGTAACAATCGTCTCAGTGACGGTGCCATTGACACCAGCCTCGTGCAACAACTCGGCCCGCCACAATTCGATTTCCTTTTCCAATTGATCTGGCAACAGAGCTTCCGTAGTCATCCCGCTCAGTGTGCCAGCAACGGAAGTCAACATCGCCAGCATCCCTGACCATTCGCTACACAATTGATGCAGTCGACCAATTTGTGAAGCGTAGCATTCGATGGCTTGCTTCATAGTGACTGCGTTCATGATCGACTTCTCCACCGAGCACAAGCTGGCCGAGCTTCTGTTCCAGGTGAAGAGACAACTCCGCCAACGCAGCCTCGGTTTGCAGCACCTCGTACGGCTGCTCGGCTGAGGTGCCATTGACGTTCGCCGGCGTTGAACCAGATAACGGCAATGTCCAGTCGCCATTGCGGATAGCAAAACGGTGGTGGGGAACAGGTTGGGACTGACTCGTCGACATAGCAGAGCTCCTTGAAGGGGAAAGGTTGGAAACTGCTAGGATTGTAGGACCCAACGGGTCAAGCGATTTGACTGCCAAATTGGAGTTCTGGGCAAGTGTGCACACCAATACGAAAAGTCGCTGCCAGCCACTGCCGTGCGCCGTCATGCGCTGACATGGCATGGCACTCAGGTGCAGCGATTGGCAGAACGCTAATGCAGGTACATCTTGAAACCGAGGTGCAAAGATATTTCTAGCAATTTCTTTGGACAATTTTGGCACTTCTTGGACACTGTGGATCGGCAAAGAAAATGCGACCGATGTTGGATACCAAACCGGTCGACAAAGGTTGTTTAGTAAAACCTCCATGCTTCAGCCCATGAACGGCCCATCCCCACAGCCCGGGCAAATCAATCGCCGCTGCTGCTCAAGATAGGCTTGCTACATCCCACTTGTGATTGTTTATTCGGCTGGTAGCCATAAAACTTTCCGCAGTGGCGGCAGGAATAGCGAATACCGTTGGACGAATCCTCTCCCGCCCACGAACCGCGAATTTGTCCCTGCTCGTCGAACAGTTCGAGCGTGTGATCGCATACCAATTCCGCTTGTTGACTGGAGTCAGCTTGATCATGTGGTGCATCCGTTCGCCTTTTCTCCTGTGCTGTTGTGGTGTGGTCCATAATGAAACTCCTTGGACGAAAGACCTGCAAACAAGAAAGTGGCATAACCCGTCGTTGGAGACATACTGCTTCGGGGCAATAGACCAGTCGCGCTGGGGCGGCCTAAGATAAGCCACCAAATTCAAGTGGCGCTGAAGAGAAAGCGAAGCCTTGCTCCGCACATTAGGCAGAGAGTCTTCCCTGGTTGGCTGTTGGAAAAGAACGGGTAAACCTTATCGGGGATTGCCTACCACCGGCTACACGGAAAAGTCAATCTATCAGTCGGTCCGCCAGACCCAAGCCTGCGAATTTTTTGACGTTTCTCGCGTGCGAACGGGTCAACCTATTGGCCAGTGACCCACCAATATCAATCAATACGAGGGGGGCTTCGTTTGGAGGAATATCGCTTCGGTCACTTAAGCCCACCGGGCTTGCAGCTCTTGGCAATGACCACAGTGTAGAGTCCGGTAGGCCGCAGGAACTCAGGGTGATTCGACCTGAGCGGTTAGTTAGAGTGCGTCGGCGTTTCACACCGAAGCACGTTAGCGATGGCGGTTCGAAGCGTCGGTCGCGACCCCCGCAGCGCACATTTCTGCCCCAGGACGGTTCGTCCTGGGTCACCAACGGCAATCGCAAGCAGGCCAAGATTCGACCGCTTCGCGCAGTCAAAATGATGACATTGCTCCGCCTCCAAGTTGGAGAAAACGCTTAGGATCACGTGACAATAACCAGCAGCGAGCTGTTGTACGGTGAAGAAGGCGTCATTGTGGGGCTGTTCATAAGCAGGGGCTGTGTTCGCTCCTTAACGCGAATCCATCAGCACGAGTTTTGCTGCAAACAAGGTCACCGTTAAATACCGAGGACGGACCAACCTCCGCAGTTTCGAAGGCTGGTCCTTGGGACAAGACTTGGGTCAGGCATGGCAGCTCGCGTTCAAACGTGACAGTAGCAAATCTGGGCGGCCATCCCCGTCCCAGTCGCCAAGGCTAGATTCGAGTACGTTCCAAGGGATCCCAATAGAATCCGTCCAGCGACACGTCATGCACTTCGATGTGGTAGTCTCCGGTGCCGGGTAGCTTGTACCAAGAGGTAGTACCGGTGCCCTGATCGCTGGTTGTGCCCACAATGTTCCGGACATTCGTACCGTTTGAATCATAGATCGAAATGACGACTACCGCGCCGGCGGCTGGTAAGTCGCTATCTTCCGATACGCCATAGGCACCGCCATCGTCATCGTGTCATGTCGCACGTCGATGCTAAGCCGTATTTCGGTGCTCCGACCCTTTGGTCGCGTTTCCATTTCGAAGCTGCGTACATAGATTGCGTTTGTTAATCGGCGATTCATCATCGATGTTTGAGAGCCACACGTCAGCGGCGTTGAGGCCGTTGTAGTTTGGGTCGTCGCTGCTTGCTGGTTCCGTGATAATCCAATAGCCCACGGTACCGTCAAGCGTCCAGGTCATCCGCACCAGTGACGATAACCGTCTGCGGTGTATTCCAATTATTGGGCGTAAAAGTCAACGCACGGTACGTCGGTATCTCCCTCCGTCGGATCACTGGAAGTCAAGTTAATGGTCACGTTTGCCGTTGGTTGCGAATCGAGGACGACTCTGAATTCTGCGGTCCCGCCAAGTTCGGTTGTGATCATTAAGCCCGGTGATGAAAAGGTCGGCGCTGTCGAAACCGAGATCCCTGCCGACGGAGGTTTACCGCCTTTCTTGCCTTGCCGGATTGGCATGCCGTTACGCAGTTTTAGCCGGAGCACTGCAGAACGTCTGCCGTTAGCAACGCTACGTACACGATCGGAAAAACTGGAACACCTACTTGAGTAACACTTCGTCCTTCGAGTGATTGCTAAAAGCGCACGGACGTATCGCATTTCGTCTCGCACTCGATCGCGATCGGTGTGCCTCAGCGGAATGTTTGGGAGCGTTTCTGTTTCTTGAAAACATGTTCAGATCCTTGTTATGGTCAATAGTGAGTGTGGAATCATTCGCAGACGTGTCGTCGCTTTCATGGCAGCAGGAATCGGCAATCGATGATGCCGCCAGCGAACGTTAAGGGTTAGTGACAACAAATTCCGGGATCAGTACATACGCGGCATTCGACACCAAATCCGGGTGGCCGGCCATAATCGCCAGTTAACACTCCGAATCCGGTTGTTGGATCTCGGTCGCTCATTCCCCAGACGCGTACTCCCGATCCGGTATTAATGACCAACGTTCCTCGTCGGCGGCAGAGCTAAACACAACCATCGCGCCCAGATCCAGGTAGCCCCATTCGGGATGATCAGCGTGGCGGAGCCACCGCACACGCGAAATTTCATTAAACCCAATCACGTCGCCAACAGGGTTCTCGTGTCCAACGGCGGAGTTTACCAGCGTGGCGTAGCCATCATCCAGATTCCCCTGCCAAACATATTCGTTTCCCCGACACCATGATTCCGGGTGTATATCGGTAGGAGACGTTTTTTCCCTTTTTCTGAACGAGCGCCTCGTTGACAGTGAATTTGACCATCGTTTGATAAACCGTCCGAGGTTGGACGTGCGTTCATTTGCTGGAAGCTGGGCCAGGGATTCTTGCCCATTAAGAAAGTCAAACCAAGACATTTCGTCGCCCGACGCGTACTGTCCCGAGTCTCGTGTTTGTCACTTGCATCGCATTCCACCAAGCACCTGGGGAACCGAAGAATGTGAAACGGTAGCTGCAGGTGCCGAAGAGTCCCGGGTTGTAGGCGAATGCAGAACCAACGCCATCGTCGTCCCAACTGATGCCGACGATGTCACCGGAATCGTTGATCTTGGTGAAGTGGCTGTCCATTGCTCCGTCAGCATCAACGGGAGACGTTATTTCGTAGCTGTATCCGTCCTTCGGCTTGGGAAGATCAGGATGCATTGGGAAAAACCCAAACTGTCCTGGACCATTCCCACGATTACACCGCCGTTATTGATCCCAACAAATGACGTGTTCACCCATTGCTGCTGGCAGGAAGGGATCATCTCGTTTGCTGTTTGCAGCGTCTGTTTGCAACTGCGTCGTAGTAATAGCCGACTCGGAACCCGTCGACATCGTTATATGCTCCGACTGCCTCATAGACGTCGTTTACGTCGTGCACTGACTGTAATTGGACGCATCAGTGGGCAGCGGAATGAACTGGACGCGGTAGCGCACATCCAGGTCCGCAGGTAGCGTTGGCGGCGGAGGTGAGTCCCACCGCCGCCTCCACCTTTCCCGGTCGGAGTGATCCGCAAAACTGGAGAGAACCAGAATACCGCACAGAACCATACTGGCCGCGAGCAAGGCTGTCGTTCGTTTGATTTGGAAACATCACGCAAATCCTCATTTAGGAGTGGTGGTCTGCGTGGTAAAGTAAAAGCGGCTAGCGGGCGCGCAGACCGTGCGTCCGAGAGTCGTTGGGGGCCGGTGAGGAATGTGTTTGGCGATGCAGCCTCACCGGCCTGTTTTCTTTGAAAGTGTTCTTGTGGTTGTTATTGAGCATCAAGGGAAGTCTGAACTCGGCGGCGGATCGCCCTGCGTTTCTTTCTCAGGTGGAATGATTGACTCAGCTGATTGGCCGTCTCCTCTTTTCGGAACGGGTCTCGGGATCGATTCCCAACGCTACTTCGGCTTCTGCCTGGAAGCGAAGCAGTTCTTCGTCGGTCGATTTGTTGTCGGTCATCCACTGCACGGCCTTTTGCGTACCACTGTGGGCTTCGATCGTGATGGCCGAGTTGCGAGTGGGCCATGGCCAGGAAGAAGCCGTTGTAAGCATGGTCTTCATTTCTCGGCGATCAAGTTCCATCGGCCTTGCTGAGTGCTCGCAATCGCGCCGTGAAATCCCCGTTTCGATACTGGGCAACACCGAGTGTGTTCAAATCGTTGCCGTTGGCAGGTTGGAGTTCGACGGCCTGGCTGGCAAGTTCCAATGCTCGTGGTGCATCGCGAACGGTCAGATCGGGACAGGTCGCTAGCAGCCACGCAAGCATACTTGCCGCCCAATCTTTCAGTGCCTTGTCGGCTCCGTTTTCGATGACTCGGTTGGCTTCCCGCACCGCTTCGGTGAAACGTCCCAAGTTGTAGAATGCTTCCGCACGAAAGCAAGCTATTTCGCTGATGAGCTTGAGTTCACTGTCCGGTGCCAGGGACAGCGCCTGGTCAAGTTCGGATAGCCTCTTCGTCCAAGCGTTGTGTTTGAAGCAAAATATTGCCGCGGAGTGTGTGTGCACCAGCGATGAATTTGCTCGAAAGCGTCAACTGGGGGCTTGCCGCCATACGCAGTGCTTCATCGATGTCCGCCAAGGCCTCGACATGCCGCTCGAAATGGGACAATACCCGAGCCCGATTCGTGAAGGAGTGGAACACAACGGCCTCAGAATCCTTGTTAGGGAGTTCGGCGGCAAGCTTGACCGCCGCGTTGAGATCGTTGAGTGCCTTGTCGTATTGCTGCGTCATGAAGAAAGATTTCGCGCGATGATCAAAGATATTCATCGTCGTCGCGGTATCCACGGAGCCGCCAAGGGTATCCAATCGCAGTGCCTCGTCGAAATCTCGCAAAGCTCTCTCCTGCTGCCCCATGATTGAGTAAATGTCACCTCGAACCGCGTGCGAATCGGAGACGTGGGCTTGAACTCGATCACCTTAGTAGTCAATTCCAACGCTTCTTCGTTCTCTCCTGTTTCCACCAATAGAGTTGCACGATTCCTTAGCGTAGGAACGTGATCCGGCCGAAGGGCGAGGCATGCACGATAGAGCTGAGCGGCCTCGGTTTTGCGTCCATCTGAGCTGAGTCTCATGGCCAAGAAGAAAAGTGAGTTGAAATGGTCGGGTTGGATGCGGAGGGCAGCTTTGTAAGAGCGGATCGCCTCTTCACGGTCGCCTCTCCATCCGGCCGTGTGTCCAGGCAGGTAATAATCGAATGCAGTGACGGCCTTTGTCTGCAGAAAAGCTTTCATATCCTGCTCTGCTTCCTCAGTGTTCTTTAGATGCTTGTGGCATTCACTGCGAACAAAATAGAACGCGCGCGTCGGTTCATGATTCAAAGTGGCCCGGCGAAGATATTCAAGACTCTCTTGAGCCGATTCCTGGTTGCGAACCTCGGGCCAACGAACGTTGTAATCCGCCATGAACACCAATAATGTATAGACCGTCTCGTGCAGTTCGTTCTGCTGTTGCACCGTTAAGTACGTTTTATTGAGATGCTCGTGCCAGTGATCATCACTTAAGACCGAGTAAACGTTCAGTGCGTCCCGCAATGCTGGAATATTTTCGTGGCCGGTCGCCTGAGTTTCATAGGCTTCATCGTATAGCACACCTCGTGCGAGCTTTTGAAAGCGTTCGAAACGCTGCCGCTGTTCGTATCGGGCATCGACCTCCGCAACCAGTTGCTCAACGGTTACAGTTAACTCCGTCAGTCCCTGGCCTGTAGTGACAAGGCGACCACTCGCTTCACCGATTCGCTGACTCGCGACGGCGAGTTCGCCGATATCAATCGCGGCCCGCGCGGCAGCGACGGACTGTTCGACTTCCTGACTTACCTGCCGCTGCGCGACCAGTCTTCTCCAACTTTCCACGTACCGCCACTGCCCCGCTCACCAGAAGCAAGACGGCAAGAAATGACGCTGCCAGCAGGCGGCCTCGATGTCGCTGGCAAAGCTTCTTGAATCGATAGATGGTGGACGGAGGACTCGCCGCGATGGGCTCGTTATTCAAGTACCGCTCGATGTCCGCCGCCATCGCGTTTGGCTGATTCGTATCGTCGATTGCGGTCCTTATCGAGCGCCTTCATGACCAACCAGTCGAGCTCGCCTTTCAGACTGTTGCTGAGCTTGCGAGGATCACTGTGACGGCGATCGGCCACGGTCGAGAGGGCTTGTGCCTGTAGCGTGCTGATCGCGTCACTGGGCCGCCGCGGCTCGTCTTCACGAATGACGCGACGCAGTTCGTCGAAGCTCACTTGCTTCAACGACTCGCGGTCGAAAGGAGTATTTCCGGTCAACAATTCATACAACAGTGCGCCTAGCGAGTAGACGTCGCTCCGCGTGTCGATGTCGACAACGCCCATCTCCGCCTGCTCGGGGCTCATATAAAGCGGCGTGCCGATCATCTGAGAAAACTGTGTGTAGACGGTTTGCTCTGTCAGTTTCTGGCTGACCGCTTTGGCGACTCCAAAGTCAATGACTTTGGGCGTTGCCTGGCCGTCAATCTGAGCAACCAGCACGTTCGAAGGCTTGAGATCGCGGTGAATGATACCTTTCTGATGGGCGTGTTGAACGGCTCGACAGACTTTGGCGAACAGCTCCAGTCGCTCGCGGGTCGAAAGTCGCTTGTCATCGCAGTAATCGGTGATGGGCAGACCTTGAACCAGTTCCATCACGAAGTACGGCTGACCGTTCTCGGTGGCCCCGCCATCAAAAACGCGAGCGATATGCGGGTGGTCCATCATGGCGAGCGCTTGACGCTCGGCCTCAAAGCGGGCCACAACGTCCTTGGAAGCCATGCCCGGCTTGATGACTTTCAGAGCGACTTTGCGGCGGACGGGCTCGGTCTGCTCGGCGACATAGACGACACCCATGCCGCCCTCGGCGAGACGCTCGCGGATCTTGTAGGGGCCGATCGCAACGCCGATTCCAGTTAACGAGCCTGACAGATCCAAGGTGGCAGCAACGCCCGCATTCTCAAGGAAGGTGGGCTGCTGATGGTACACGTGCAGGAGTTTGGCGACACGATGCCGACAGTGCCTGGTCGTCGCCACAAATCTGTTGCAGATACTCATCGCGGGCGTCTGATGCAGTGATTCTGCAGGCGACCTTGAAAATCGCTTCTTCGTCGAGTGTGTTTGGGGTCATGTCAGGTTCTCGCGTTATCTTGCTCTATTAGGCAATGCGAGTTTGCTGGCCCGTCTCCCCGACTCAAAACACGAAGCTTTTTGAATTTTTTAGAAAGTAGCTTCGTCGGGCCGTGGTTCGGACATCTCGACTCGCAGCCATGTTTTGGCGTAGGCCCAATCCAAATCCGCAGTAGACTCAGCAATTCCCAGGACCTGAGCCGCTTGTTTGCCAGTCAAACCGGCAAAGAAACGAAGTTTAACGAGCTCAGCCTTACGCGGATCCCTGGCCGCCAACACCTCCAAGGCTGCATTCAGATCAAGCAGCTCAAAACCCTGCAGGTTGTCAGCAACCAGCACTGACTCTGTCAATTCGATGCGTTCAAGCCCACCGCCATGCTTGGGCCGATCTTTGCAACGGGCGTTGTCGACAAGAATTCTCCGCATCGCCTCAGCAGCCGCCGAAAAGAAGTGCCCACGTGAGTCCCAACGCTGCGGCTGATCGACATCCACTAGTCGTACATACGCCTCATGCACCAGCGCCGTGGCTTGCAGAGTATGGTCTGGCCGCTCACTGATCATCCGCGCAGCGGCGAGCTTGCGGAGTTCCTCGTAAACCAGCGGCAACAGCTCTTCTGAGGCTTGCTGATCACCGGATTCGATTCGCGAAAGTATGCGGGTAACGTCGGACATCGAGAATTGTCTTCGAGAGGGAAAACGCGAGTATCGCCAGATTGTACCATGTAGGCAGGCTGGAAGCCTTCACAGCAAATATCACTCCTGGGCCCCACGCTTAAACGAGTTAAGCGCTGCGGATCAGAACTTATCAAACTTCGTTTCTGCAGCCGCTGCGTCCCGGTAGCAGTTTGAAAGTTTCGAGTCTGCTTTTAAAGAAGAATGGTCGCCGAAGGCTACCGGAATTCCCTAGTTCACTAAACTCGATTTGTTTCCTTACGCGCCCTTTTTCCACGCTGACTTGAAACCAACTAACCGACACCGATGCGGATTGGCGACTACGCTCCGGCGCGGCGGTTGGACAAATCTCCAGGGCGAAAGCAAGTGCTCAAATGAAAGCGGTGAAGTAGACATCTGCAGGTGCGCAATCAATTTGACAACGGCCCAGAATCGCCGAAGCAAGCCTGCCCAACTGCAGTTCGTACGTAAGGTGGGCGTGACATTTATCGTCATGTGCACATGACACCCCGTGACGGTTCGTCAGGTGTCACCAACGCGAATGCATTCAGTCCCCCAGAATCTGCCGTAATGACATTTACCGAACGTGGTGAGCGAGAGCAGCGAAGCTGAAAGCAAATTGCTCCGTGACGCGTTTAAGCCGATTTCGTAAATCGAATTAATCTGCCACCAGGGAAGAATACCATCCTTTAGCCACCTTCGATCCTTCTGCCGTAATGGCGGTAAGAATGACAGCCTACGGGACATTTGACTAGACGCGATCCACAACGATGCCGACCTGCGCTTAGCTGCGCTTTGGTGGGACAGCCCGCTCGCACTTAGCAGGTGCAATTTGAGTGCAGTTTCCGCGTGCGGTGACAGAGACCGACGCGTCTAAACGGAACGGCAAATCGACTGCTCTGACGCTTCGGACGATGCACCCGAGGCGCGTTGGTGTGTAGTCGAGCCTGTTAACGGAGAGTCTCTCTCCGTTCGCGAGTGCCCTTTTTGAGCTCTCAGTCGGAAATTTGGGCTTCGTGGAACTCAGGGTTAGTGGGATTCCGCTAATCGGGCAATTAGAAACCGCTACTTATTACTCAAGGGAATCCGGTACGGCTCGCCTTGTTGATATTTCTTGAGTCGTTCCCGGGCTTCTTTTCTGGCTTCCTCTGGTGCGATCTCAACGGATTTCATCTGCCACTTGATAGCGGTTTTGTAGTCCCCCGCTTCCGCATAGGCTGCCGCGAGCGTGCTCAGGTACTCGTGATTTTTATAGTCGGTCAAATTGCACGCACGGGTCGCAAGCTCCACCGCTTCTTTTCCGTCACGGAATTGACGGTCGGGAGCTCCTGCATAAATTGATGCGATTTCGTTTAGGACTCCTGGCCGATTGGGGTTTAGCTGAAGCGCCGTTCGATAGTCTTCCAACGCTTCGTCATACCGCTCCGAGCTCTTCAAAAAACTTCCGCGATTGATATAAGCAATTTCAAACTCAGGGTTAAGACTCACCGCTTGATCGAAATCCGAACGGGCTTTTTCTGTTTCCTCTAACGCATTCCATGCCACACCGCGATACGTGTACGCTTCCGCTGAATTGGGATCGAGTTCGATGGTGCGACTGAAATCCGCGATCGCATGCTCGAATTCCTTGATGCCATTAAATGCTGAACCCCGGAAAAGGAACAGCTCGGGATCGGCGGGGACACGGTCGATCGTAAAACTGAAGTCCTTGATTGCACTTTTGAAATCACCGGAGAAAAGCTCGGACAACCCACGTTGCACATGGGCGGCCAAGTCATTTGGAGACAGGCGAAGGTATTCGGTCAAGTCAGCTATCGCTTCCTTGTATTGTTGCATCGCGGAATAACATCGCGCCCGCTGCTGATAATTCATGGGCTTCTCGGGAGCCAATTTGATGGCGTCGGTAAAGTCCTCGATCGCCTTAGGAAGATCGTTTTTCCTGGCCCATGCTACTCCCCGGTTGGTGTATGCGTCTGCGTTGGGGCTCAGTTGAATGGCTTTGCTCAAATCTTCGATTGCGCTGTCAACCTTGTCCAATTCCATCAAGACCGATCCTCGCTTGAAGTAGAACTCAGGGTTCTTAGGCTGAAGCTCAATCACGACACTAAGGTCATCAAGTACCTGCTCGTATTTACCTTGGTCATAAAGAATTCTCGTTCGGACCGCACGCGCGGAATCATCGCCCAAACGAACCGCCTCGTCATAGTCTGATTTGGCTTTGAGGTCGTTGCCTTTGCCCGCCCAGATTAACCCCCGTCGCATGTAGGCGGAAGCAAGTTGAGGATCGACTTCGATTGCCGCGTCACATGACACCATTGCCTCATCCAATTCGCCCTTGATTCCAAGCGCATAACATCGAAGACTAAGAGCTTCGGCGTCTTTTTGTTCAATGCTGAGAAGTCTGTCACAGTCCTTGATCGCATTGTCAATCTCGTCGGCATTGATCCACAAAAAGGCCCGGCGACGTATTGTCTCCATGTTATCCGGTTCAATTTGAAGTGCCCTGCCATAGTCAGCGATGGCCATCTGAAGGTCACCCTTCATTTCGCGTACCAGTCCTCTGCCGGCAAAGGCATCGACGCTTGGCTGCAACAACGCGGACTGCCCGAAATCATCCAACGCAACATCCAATAATGCATCCGACTCATCTTTCTCAACACCAGGTTGCGAGGAAAGAAATTGCGCTATCCATAATGTGAGCTTTGCTTTGCCTAGGATTGCGTTCGCATCTTCTGGGTTTTTCTTGACGGCGGCGATGAAAAAGTCGTTGGCTTTTTCGAACGCGACGACGTCTCGGTCTCTTACCCAGCCTTTGAGCACCGGGTCTTCAACCAACCACCATTTCCCTTGCTTGCGAGAAATCTTCAGGACATCCCCAATTTTCTTAACGCCTGAGACTGTTTTTGCATCCATAACCTTGGCTGTCGCTGATATTACCACGACATGCTTGGATTCAGTTTTAGCTTCGCCCGCGTCGGGACGTTGTTGATCATCCTTGGCCAGTTCCTTCTTTTGTGATTCGTCTTTCGCGGACGCTTCGGTGAATCTGATCCCTTCAGGTAATTTGAATAACTCGTCAGGGATATCCACGTTTGCTTCCATGTCTCGATAAACCATGCGCATGGCTTCCGCTGTCTTTTCCCCAGTCTGAACGACACTAATTCCAAATCGAGGGAGTGACGTTTCTTTTGAGAGATAGAGAATTGTCATTTCAGTCGGAGCGTTGACGTCGTATTCATAGATGTCGTATTCAACACCCTCAATCTCTTGCGAGCCCGTTTTCTTTCCATGTGCTTTTACGGTTTCGATTTGCTTGATAAATCCAAGCGTTCCCAATCCACGTTGAAGCGTCTGCTTCGTGCCAATTTGATCGCCTTCACGAAATGTGTAGATCGTGGGACCTCGCTGGATGGTAATGACCTTTAAGTCTCCGACTAGAACTTCTGAACGAAGGTTGGTTCCCTTCGCCCAGATTTCTGAGGCTACTCCCTCGTCTTCACTCAGCATCAGTATCATCGTGCCGTGAAGCGTCTTTAGTTCCGTCTGCCTCGCAATCGAGTCAGAGTCCGTTTGGCACGCAAGCATCAACAGCGGGATTAGCAGAATCTTGCTGGTACCCATCTAAGTTCTCCCCTGTGAGTTTCCAATCTGGAACGACCTGAAACTCATCGTGCAAGTTCTAAGCCGAACGGTTGAGCACTCGATTCAGTCCGACGCAAGTCAACTTCGAAATGATTTCCAAATCAACGAATTCGTCCTGAATATCCGTCACTGCGATCCCGAGCTACTTTCTGTTTGGGGCCACAAACCTGAGTACGGTGTCACTTCTCGATGTATCTGATGTTAGACGCGTGCTGTGCATATACGCACTGAAACGTGTCCGATCGCTCGAGCCAGTCGTCCCGCTCTACCGAATCTGCATTGGGTCGGACGCCTCCGCGTCTTCAGTTCCCGAGTTCGTATTCCGAATCGGCGTAAGCTGACGGCGTATAAGTCGCCCTAAGACAATTTCACTTCGTTACTATCAACTGCACGAAGTTGGACCACCCGCCAGCGGGGAATCCGACGGCGCAAGTTGCACAGGTGGTTTCGACCACGCGCGATCTGTGCAACTTGGGAAACTGCTTTGGGAGTGGGACGCCGCTGACGCGAACTGCAGCTAGGGATCCGCCGATCTATCTGACTGGACAATCCTATGAAAACCGCAATAGGCTCCGTAAAGCAGCGAACCAGCAATGGCAGGTTTTCAGCCGTTGTGACGACCGTCCTGCTGCACCAACGAACTCGGCAATTTAGTTGGTAAAAACTTGCTGACGGTACCAGGCAATCATGCCGTTCTCGCTTCTAGCCGAGTCGTCACTTGGCTGACTCCGCAATCAGGACAACTGCGTAATGT
>CAVPPY010000054.1:0-29904 GCA_963707245.1 Pirellulaceae bacterium | reverse complement strand
CGGAGCGTGATGGCTGCATGCATGCGGTCATCACGACGGAGCGTGATGACTACATTCATGCGGTCATCACGAAGGAGCGTGCTGGCTATTTGAAAGATGCGACAGTTATTTGTCAAACGTTGCTAACATCTGCGAATGACGACCAGGCACATATCGTCGAACTGCGGATGGTCCCCAATAAACCGCAGCGCGTCATTAACCACCGTGTCGACCACCGCCTGGGCGCTGGACTGCGGTTGCGTCAAGAGCTGCTGCAATCGAGACTTGCCAAATCGCTTGCCATCGGCCGATTCCGCATCGGGAAAACCATCGCTAAACAGCGTCAGGCTGTCGCCGGACTCTAACGAGATGACGGTGTCGACATATTCCTCGTCCTTGAGCACGCTAATAGGGCAGCGGATGACGCTTCCTCCAACCTGCTCTACCTCTGATTGGCCCTGCGCAACAGCGGTAACTCGTGCCCGGCGTTGCTAACCGACACCGTGTGGTTGTGGGGATCCACGACGGCTATGACGATCGTAATGAATGAACAGGACAATCTGCGATTCAAACGCTTCAGCGTATCAGCGGGTGAATCACACAGCTCGATACTTGACCGCGTCTCGGTGGCCAATCGGATCATGGTCAGAGCCGCAGGCACGCCTTTACCGACCACATCACCCACCACCAGTGCCATGCGCCCGTCGGCCAACGGAAGATAATCGTAATAGTCGCCGCCGATATGCCGGGCCGGTCGATAATATCCAGACAATTCGTAGCCCTCGACCTGTGGAGCGCATTCCGGCAAGTACGCTTGTTGGACGATGCGTGCGTTCTCAACATCACGCAAAATAATGGCATCGGCAATAGCTGCCGTATGCAGTCGCCAGAAATTAACTGCCAGTGAAATTTGCGTTGAAACGGCCGCCAGCAGCTCCAAATCAAAATCGTTGAAATGCCCCGAGGTTGCCGAATCGACGTGGACTAGCCCAATTGCTCTGCCTTCTACATTCATCAGTGGCGAACACAAGATGGAGCGCATCTTGAGTGCAAACACACTGTCCGTGTGTGTTGGGAACGAGTGCGCGTCCTCAATAACCACTGCCTCACCGCGTTCCAGGACGTACTTCAGTACCGAATGGCTGAGTTGAATGTCCTGTGGATCGTCGTCACGCACACGCCAGCATTCGGGGCTGAACTGGCCGCATTCATCCACGAAACCGATCACCACCCGCTGTGCTGCGGGGAAAATCTCGAACAGGCTGTCGATTGCCTTGCGCATCATTTCTTCAGGATTCAACACATCCCTCAATGCGGCCGTCATTACCAACAGTGCTCGCAATTGATTCGGCAGGCTGGGCAGTGTCTGTCTTGAAAGCGAGATAGAGTTCCCGGCGTTGATCGGGTCGCCCTGCCCGGTGACAATTCGACAGGTGCCCGAGGAGGTTGAATCCGTCGGGACTCCGGATTCCAGGAAGCTAAATTCGTACTCGCAAATCCCGATTACGTCGCCATCCCGGAGGAGTCCACTGTTGTGGTTCTAGGCGTTGGCCGTTGATTAAAGTGCCGTTGCGGCTTCCCAAATCACGCACTTCGCAACGCTGCTGGTCGACATGCAACTCCGCATGTTGACGACTAATGGCCGAATTGGACGATTCGAGCAGGATATCACAGTCGGTGCGTCTGCCGATTACCTGCCGTCCATCCTTCAGCGGAATGTCTTTCTTCAATTGGCTAGAACGCAAAAGCATGATGACCCTTTTTCAGCTGGCGGCTGTGCAAGTCGACCGGCGCTAGCTACGAACGCTTTCGCCTTGCATTATTAAAGAGGTTTGCCCCTTTCCGGGGCAAGGCACAAATTCGGGCAATCTGGCCACTGACTTCAACAAATTGACTTCAACAAATTGGATACGCCCAACTCTTGTCTCGAATGCCGTCAGTCCAGCACCATGCGCATCGAGTGTTTGGATGTAAGTCGTTCACTCGCTTGCGCTTTGTGCTTGGTGGACACTTGAAACTTGCGCCGTACAACTAAGGATCCGCTTGATGAGCGAAGCGGACGGTCTCTTTCGGGGCAGACTCTTCTAAAAATAGCCTAGTCCATTGTGCACCTTGATTCCATGACCAGTGACTGCTTAACCCGAAATCTCGGCAGGCTGAACTCGTTCAGGGGGCGCCCCTATCCTGTTCGACGACACCCTGCATGCTAGCTCCGTGCCCATGGATTAGGATGAAAGCCTGCCAGTCGATCCCCAGCCCTGACCCTACCAAGGAACAATTCATATGCAAGCTCAGCCACCCCTCACGACGCGACTTGGATTGATCGCCAGTGCGTGTTCAGCCTAGGCACTTTATCGGCTGGGGGCAACAAGCCAATCCGCAAGCGGCTGCATCAGCCAAATACCAGCTGCAGAAACATGATGGCGGGGTGCGTGTCATGCAAGCAGGCGAGCTAGTCGCCGATTATCTGACGCTGAGCAAGAGCAAGCCAATCATTTATCCGTTGCTCGGACCCGATGGAGTCAGAATGACGCGAGATTACCCGATGGTCATGGATAGCCAAGGCGAGGCCCACGACCACCCGCACCATCGTTCGTTGTGGTTTACCCATGGTGAAGTCAACGGCGTGGATTTCTGGGCGGAAACCGACCAGCATGGCATGATCGAGCACCAGGAGTTCACTCAGTTGGAAGATGGCCCGCAAGCCGTTATCGCGGCTCGAGACATCTGGAAAACGGCACAAGGCAAGAATATTCTCAGCGAACGCCGTCGCTTCACCTTTGCCGGGGATGGCGATCTGCGTTGGCTGGACTGCGAGTTTGTATTGTCCGCCGACTTTGGCGATGTGCACTTTGGAGATACCAAGGAAGGCTCCTTTGGAATGCGGATTGCCGAGTCAATGAAGATCGACGCCAAACGTGGTGGTTACTGTGTCAATAATCTGGGCGACCGTGACGATGATGCGTGGGGCAAGCAGGCCGCTTGGGTGGACTACGTTGGTCCCATCGGCGACAAGACCTACGGTGTCGCCATGCTGTGCCACCCGAGTAGCTTCAATTTCCCCAATCGCTGGCACGTCCGCAGTTACGGACTGTTCGCCGCCAATCCGTTTGGGACTTATCACTTTACTGGAGCCGAGCACCCAGCGATGGTGTGCGTCTCAAACAGGGGGATTCGATTCAGCTGCATTATCGCCTGCTACTGCATCGTGGGGACACCATCGATGCCAAGGTAGCAGAGCACTACGATCAGTTCTCGAAGCAAGAGTTTGACGCCCTGTAGGGGGGCGGCCGCTCAGGCTATCGCCTCTCCAGACCATTGAGAAATCGAGCTACACGCTGGCTGCTTTCCTGTGGGGCTGAGGTAGGTCTCTTTGACCAAGGCCGGATCGGTTCCAAGGGTGCCCTCAATCCGCTTCAGATATTCATCGGCTGGAAGAATTCCAGGCGTTCGCTGGCCTGCTTAATTCGGGCCTCCAGATTCATGCGGAGCGCACGACATCGGCATGCGTGGCCTTGCTGCAATAACGTTTCAGGTACTTGTGGTGTTGTTTCCAGAGCTGGATATCGGCCCGCGTTTGGCATCCAACCGCTCACGGTACCAATCACTGCCCAACATCGACTGCCGCGTGAACTGTTGGCGCAGCTCCGGGTCATCGAGGTCTTGCCTTGCCAATGTCCGTGGACCATGATCGACAACACGGCTTGGAGCGGCGGGCAGGCCAATTCGTAGCTGCCATCTTCAAAGTAGGCTTGGCCACTCTCTGCTGTGACTCGACAATGTGATCGATGCCGTCGGCGAAACCTTCTGATCCTGGGTTTCGGGACAGAGGATGCGGTTGATCAAAGACCTTGTCCGGATTGTCAAACATACGGCCAAAGAAGCGGCGTACGAAACGAACGGTAATGCGGTAACCCAGACGACTGGCCAGAATCGTCCGCCCTTGAAATCGTAGTCCTCACTTTCTCGAGCATTCCCTCGCGAATCAGGAAGGCGGATCCCTTTCAGCGGGCGTAAGTCGACACCACAGTTCGGGAACCAAGAAGCTAATGTCGTGTCCGACCTCAACCTGCTGCCCACGAATCCGGCCGCGGTCGAGAAGCCGCCGAGTTGCGTCAGAATCATACTCACCAAGGCGGCATTCAGATCATGGATTGGCAAAATTGCGTTGAATGGACCTTTGGTCAACGCCCCTTCGCTGCCAGCCCCCGTCGTCGACGGGCTCTTGCCCGTCAGCGAACAGACGTAATCCATGAACAGTTCGGGCAGTTCCTGGTAGTGAATCGGATTATAAACCGCCAGCGAGCGAATACCGACTTGTTTGTCGGGCGGATTGTTGCGACGACCGGAGAGGATGGCCGAAACCGGCTGGTGAATCGGCGCATCGACCGGCAGTCCGCGGTACAGCCGCACGCTCCGCATGGCGATGTAGCTTTCCTCCGGCGCGGACAGATCGGGACGATCTTGCAGGTAACGCGGATTCTTAGATGGCTTGCCATCCACAATCCGCGGATGGGCCGAGCTGACCACAAAGTTAGCATCGGATGCCCGCGCATTCCGTGAGCATCTCCTGCATCGGCTGCGTGTAGTGGTCGAAATTCATCACGTCGCTTACGATGGCTTGGACCGCGGCACGATTGAGCGGTTCAAAGTTGCAGAAGAAATTGCCAGGCTGCGACATATCCCATTCCGTCTGCTTGTCCAACCCACGATGGACCGCATCGTCGGGACGTTGGAACAAGCGATACTCGCAATTCGCCACGAACTTGTAGCTGATGCTCCGGATCCGATGCTCGCCGTGCAAGAAACGCCCTGGCACCACGACCGAAGCGGTGATGTCGTCCTCGAGCTGAATCTTCTAGGCGGCCGCAAAATCCTGTCGCAGCTTGTACGTTTGCCAGCGGCCGTCGCCGTCCAAACCAACGCGGAGGTACATCCCGACCAGTTTGCGATTCTCGTACTTGAGTTCATGTCCCGGCTCGCCATTGACGACATCAACGCTAAAGTGTCGTCGCCAATTGCCCTTCCATTCCGGCTTGCAAAAACGCTTGATGATAAACGCCATGGCGTAGATGTAACCTGGAATTGTCTTCAGCCAGGCGTTGTACTCATCGGTATAATCGCGGGAGGGCGTCAAGCAGCTTGATCACGCTGCCCAAGCGATGCGATTGGGGATCCAGCAATGGGTCGGCTGCTGCGACCGACTGTAATCGGGCTTTTCCGGCGAATCGCTTCGCCAGCGAGTCGCGTAGTCCGTCGAGAACAGTTCATCGAGCGTGGCAAAGTCGCTTTCGAGATCGTTGACGAAGATGGGACCGCTAAGCATATAGTCGCGCAGCGACTTGCTGATTTCACTCTTGCCACCACCGCTCACCGTGCACGGCTTGTGGCAGACGATGCCCTCGGCACTGGTACCGATCAATCGCCACGACGGTGCCGAGGGGTGCTTTTCCATACGCGAGCTTGTAACCGCTGGGGGCCATGTAGACCTTGTTCGGCTCGAGGGGAATGCTGATGCTCTTGGCCATCGTGACTGCCAATGAATCTTCTGGTCGTGCAAGCTGGCTTTGGCATTCTCGGGAATGTAGACCAGCTTGCTCGCAAAAGCGATCGACGCCATAGCCCTTCGGCTGAACCTCGATAAATCTCGCGTAGTCGCGTTCGACATCTGCAAAGGTGCGTCCGTTGTAGCGCTGGCTATTGACTTGAAACTCGTCGCCGAGCGACCAACTGGGAAAGGCCAGCGTGCCGCCGGCGTGCTCCTCTTCGACATTGCCCATCAAATTGGCGGCGTAGCTGATCTGCGTCTTGACTTCTTTCTTGCAGTAGCCGAAGTAGTTGTCGGCGATCAGCGTCACGATCATGCCAGCCTCGGTGCGGCAGGTAAGCTTGAAGGCGCTGCCGTCGTTGTACTTTTCGTCGGGATCGCGATAGCACATACGCGTCGCGGCGCTGGCGTTCGGTCGCATCATCCCAATGCGGCAATCCCAATTCGCGTTTCGTCAAGTGGCACAGATGTGGTGCGAGGATGACGCAACCGGTGTGGCCCGACCAATGCAGCACGTCGAGACCTGCATCGTTCTCTGGCAGCAACGGATCGCCGGCATTGCCAAAGATCGATTCGACAAAGTCGAGGTTGCTGACCAAGCCGCCGGGAGCAAAAAAGCGGATTTCCATCGTCTTGTGCCGACAGAAACCTGGGAACCGCCGGACAGACCAGCGGACGCACCAGCAGCGACACAAAGGTCCGCGATTCGCCATCCACTGGTCGATGGATAGGGCAAGCTGCAGCATATCCGCGGGCGGCTGCATCGCCGCTTGAAAAAGCCGGGCAAATACCGCTTTGGGCACGGCCCGCTTGTCCGCCGGGATCGGCAATCCGCCTTCGCACACATGAAAAGTGCCCTGGGTCGTGCGGCGATCGGCTCGCGGATTGTGGACGACGCCATTGTGGACTCGGTAGCTGGAAAGCAGTTCATTGGTGAACTCATCTCGATCGGCGGGCAAACTGAGCAGCCGAGCCATGCCGTGTCGATCGAGGCACAGCGTTGGATGGGGCAGCTTCAGGCGGCGATCGATCGGGGCATCGCCAAAGTGTGATGCAGAAAACTCTCAATGCGCTGATCAATGGCCGGCCGATGCGCCGCCAGCAAGCGATTCTTTTCGCGCATGCTCGACAGCAGCTTCGCCGCTCCAGAGCGATTCGTCTCGGGAATGCTGCTCGCGGATCGGGCACGGTCAAGCCCGCGACCGCCAACTGCATGTGCAGATAGTCTTCGAGCTGCTCGCGATGGGCGCACCGGTCTCGGATCTTCCCCAGCTTGCCAGCCGAGCGCCATGTGTGGATCTTCGACCAACCAAGCGTCGCCGAGTTCTTTCCAAGTGATCGCCATTAATCGCACTCCGAGTATTGTTGCATGCCTGGACCCGGCGGGATTATAGAGCAGCGATTCGCAACCGCGTAGCGACGTGCGCAATGAGCTCGCCGACTTAGGTCCGCTTCTGAGGTGGCAACGACGGAATAATAGAAGCATGGACCGCGCAGAGCGAACGTTTTGATCGCACCGACTTGCGTAATGGCGCTTTTCTTTCATAGTAGAGCTCGCCGGGACGTTAGCATTCCCTACTCCCAGTCTGAACCACCGCGACTTCCTTCGACTCCTGCGCTTACATCACTTTGGGAATCCGAAATGCGAACAAATAACGACACATGCCATACGGATCTGATGCTTGTTTGCCAGCCTTTTGCCTGTCATGCCGTCGCCGCCAGCCTTAGCGGCCGATTCCGACAGACGGTTCGCCGGCGGCAAATTTCGGACGCTACCCGGCTTCGAAGTCGATTTGGTCTACAACGTTCCCGGCGAAGAGCAAGGATCGTGGGTTTCGCTGTGCGTCGATCCCAAGAATCGAATCCTCGCCAGCGATCAGTACGGCAAACTCTATCGCGTCACCCTGGGCAAGCGACAAGCCGGAAGTCGAACAGTTGAATGTCAACATCGGCATGGCTCAGGGGATGCTGTGTGCTTTCGATTCGCTGTACATCAACATCAACGCCAATCGCAAAAGCTTGAAAGGCACCGACGCCACAGGGCCGGGCGTCTATCGTTTGACCGACACCGACGGCGACGATCAATACGACAAAGTCGAATACATCGTGCCCATGTCCGATCAGGCCGGTGAGCATGGACCGCATGCGTTGGTCCTGAGTCCAGACGGAAAACGCATTTACTTTTGCAGCGGCAATCAAACCGATGTTCCCGAATCGGCCACCGGTGGTGCCGTGCCACGGCATTGGGGCGAAGATCACTTACTGGGACGAATGCCCGACGGACGAGGCTTTATGCAAGATCGACTGGCACCCGGCGGTTGGATCTGCAGCATGAATCCAGATGGCTCGAACGTCAAGTTATGGCCACCGGCTTTCGCAACGAATACGACATCGCTTTCAATCCTGCAAGGCGATCTGTTTGCCTACGACGCGGACATGGAATGGGACATTGGCACGCCTTGGTATCGCCCGACGCGCGTCAATCACGTGATCAGCGGTGCCGAATTTGGTTGGCGAAACGGAACCGGCAAATGGCCTGACTACTACGGCGACAGCTTTGGTGCCGTGGTCAACATTGGTCCTGGTTCGCCGACCGGAATTGCCTTCGGCACCGGTGCGAAATTTCCAGCCAAGTACCAGCAGTCGTTGTTCATCAGCGACTGGAGCTACGGCGTCATCTACGCCGTCCACATGCAAGCCGACGGGGCCACTACCCGGCGATTTCGAATCCTTCGTGACCGCGGCCCCGATGGCGGTGACCGATATCGTGATCCATCCCGACGGCAATATGTACTTTGCCGTCGGCGGACGCAGGACTTCCTCGTCCTCTATCGCGTGCGCTATACCGGCAGCGAGTCGACCAGCCCGGCAGCCATCAGGACACACCGCAAGCGCTGGCCGCCCGCAAGCTGCGGACGACGCTGGAAGCCTTTCACGGCAATGCCGACGCGGCAGCAGTTGCGCCAGCGATTGCCAACTTGGGAACCCAGATCGGGCCTCCGCTTTGCGGCCCGCATTGCACTCGAATTTCAACCGGTAGAATAGTGGCGCGAAGCGGCGCTCGGCCGTTACCAGCCTCAAGCCATCATCACTGCTGCCTACGCACTTGGCCGCAGCGGCTTCCAAAGATCAGGCCGCTGATCGCAGAAACTAGTCGCCATCGATTTCTGGATAGCTCCCGTCAGCAACGAAGCTGGAATTGCTGCGGGCCTACCATCTGGTATGGCTCCGGTTGGCACCGCCGACCGATGCCACAGCGCGGGCCGTCTTGCTCAGCTCGATTCGCAATTTCCCGGTCAACAGGGACTTGTGAATCGCGAATTGGCGTCGTGCTGGTTTACCTGAATGCACCCAATATCGTTGAGCGAACGTAGTCGCTCAGCTGCAGCCAGCGCTCAAGAAGATCAAATCCACTATGCATTTGTCCTCCGCGACGTGAAGAATGGCTGGAACGAAGACGCGCCAGAGCCTACTTCCAATGGTTCTTTGACGTTGCCACGGCCCGTGGCGGTGCGTCGTTCGGCGGCTTCCTATCGAACATTCGCGATGTGGCTCTGGCCAATTTGAGCGATGCCGAGCAAAGAAGCACTGGGTGAGTTGGCCGGAGATATGCCCGCCCCGCGCGATCCCTTGGCCGACCTGGCTCCACGGCAACTGGTCGACGAATGGACCGTGGAAAAATTGCAAGCCGAATTGGCCAAAATCGACACGAAGCCCAACTTTGAGCGAGGCCGGGAACTGACCGCGGTCGCCCAGTGTTTCAAGTGCCATCGCTTTGACGGGCAAGGTGGCATCCAAGGGCCCGGATCTGACCGCTGCCGGCCATCGCTTCAATGACAAGGATATGCTGACCGCCATCGTCGAACCGAACAAAGAAATCAGCGACCAATATCAGGCGACGCAGTTCTTGACGGAGAATGGCGTCGTGGTAGGACGCGTTGCCAACTTGAACGGCAATACGTTGTCGATCGTTACGAACATGCTCGCTCCCGGTGACTTCACCGACGTCAAAGTCGATGAAATTCATCGAGCGTCGTCCTTCGCCGGTTTCGATGATGCCCAGCGGTCTGTTGGATACATTCACCCCGACGAAATCGCCGACCTATTGGCCTACTTGCGCAGCGGAGGCAACGCCAGTCACGAGGTCTACCAGCAATAGCGTGGCTGGCCGCACACGGGCAGCCGCGGACCGTTGCCGCGTGTGCATGGTTCGCAGGTCGCCAGGTCGCCCTGCGTTCGCTGGAGAGCTCTAGGTCAGGCTCCACGGTTGACGATAGGGAGCCTGCATGAGTAATTGCTGTGCGGCGTTATCGTCGATAATGGTCTCGGTGGCTGCGTCCCAAGCCAGCGATCGACCGAGTGCGTGGGAGACATAACCCAGATGCCCGGGCGTGATGCTGCGGTGGCCGGCTTCAGCCGGGGCGATGCACGGTTTTCGAGTTCGAATGCAGTTGATGAAGTTTTCGGCGTGATTGTCAGAAACATAGGCATTCCATGGCCCAGGATCAAAATCGGGCTGGAGCCATTCGGGATTGGAGGCGCGGATCTTGCCACGATTGACCCACAGCCAACCCTTTTCAGCCACCCATTTCGTACCGTTTTCAACTTGCGTCGAGATGCGTGATTCAACGCCACCTGGGTAAGTGCAACGCATTTCATATTGATGGGGTGTGTCGTACAGGGGGCATTGCGAGTCGGTCCAACCGAGTGATTCGACGCGGGTGGGTCCTGAGCGGTCTAAATCCAAGGACCAGTGGGCGATATCGTTGTGGTGTCCGATCCAATCCATCAACACCCCGCCACCGAAGGCGCGGCGCGCGCCACCAGCGATGGTGTCGCGCACGCATGTAATCCAACTTGGGCGCTGGACCACACCACATGTCGTAGTCCAAGCCAGGCGGCGGATCGCTGGGCGTGGTGTCATCGAGCGCCTGTTCGTAGCCCGGCGGCAAGCCCACTTCGATCGCGAGCAAATTGCCCAGCCTCCCGTTGCGGACCAACTCCACCGCCCGACGAAAGGTTGGGTCGGAGCGCTGCTGGGAGCCTACTTGGAAAATCGTGTGCCGCGCCTCCGCCGCACGCACTACAGCCTGACCCTCTGCAAAAAAATGCGTGACTGGCTTTTCGCAATAGACAGCCTTGCCGCTGCGAATGGCGTCGAGGGCGATGCGTGCATGCCAATGGTCGGGCGTAGCGATGACCACGGCATCCAGATCCCGCCCGCGCCAAAACATCGCGGTAATCGGCATAGGCCGCCGAGCCCTGAAACCGCCCTGATTTGGTCGCTTCGGCATAGTGCTTTTCAATCCGCGCCTGGGCGGGAACGCTTCCCATCTGCGGTCCCTGGCCCCATGGATTGTCGCGATAATGCACCTCCTGCACATCGCAGACTGCCAACACCTGCGTAGTGGCTTGCGCTAGAAAGTCTCCCAGCAATTGGAAGCCGCGTGCCCCCAGACCGATGAAGCCTAGCGAGATTCGGTCAGAGGCCGCGGCCCGCAGGGGACGCAGGGCCGGACTGCCCATTGCCATCGCAGCCGCTGTCCATTTAACGAAACTTCGGCGTTTGAGGGCTTGCTTCGAAGCGATCCATTCCTGCGGCATCACGGCTTCAACTCCTACCAACGAGTGGGGTTTGGCAAGCTGGGGGCGGCCAGCCCAAGGATCGAACGGGGAGTGCCAGCCTGTCATCAGGATATGATGTGCTTAGCATCGTTCGATAAATTACTGTCCAATTTGTCCGGCGATCATCATGACGGAGCATGATGGCTACATTAAAGATGCGACAGTTATTTATCGACCGATGCTAAGCGACATTCGACAACGCACCCCATTCTACAATGCAGCGAACGTAGCAGGCTGCATAAAATCTGGGCTAGCCAACCACCAATTTGGCTAAACCGTGGAATTGCCGCAGCAATGCACTCACCCACACCAGCGGTGCGGATTCCGGATTCTCACCGCCCGCTCAGGCGGCTATACTTAGTTTCGACCGGAAAACGATGAGCTGCTTCGGCGATAGCGGTCCTCTTCGGTTTTCGGATTGGTTCCAAGCGATTTGGTCCAACTTTACCCCAAAACGCGGGTTTCGCTTTCCTGTGACCTAGACTCTCGGTTGCTTGGGCACCCGTTTCAGGCAGGGCTCCGCAAGCTGTTCGTGCTACACATGTTGCAACAAGACAAACAAATCCGCAAGCTGATGTTGGGTCACGAGGCCCGTGAGAAAATGCGTCAGGCTGGGCGTTTCAATGCGCAGTTGATGGATGAGATTCGCGGATTCGTCAAGGAGGGCGTGACAACCGATGAAATTGACCAGCTGGTGAGTCAATACACGCGTGATCATGGGCACAAAGCGGGCCACGTTGGGATATCTAGGATATCCTAAGAGCTGCTGCACTAGTATCAACGACGTGATATGCCACGGCATACCCGATGCCACCGTGTTGAAAGAAGGCGATCTGGTTAATGTAGACATTACCAGCGTCGTCGATCGTTGGCATGGCGATCAATCAGAGACCCTGATTATCGGCCAAGCTAGCGACGAAGCGCGAGCCGTTACGCAAGCCGCTTTTGATTGCATGTTCTTGGCCATCGACGTGTTGCACCCCGGTTGTGCGGTCAGCGTGATTGGCGATGCGATCGTGGCTGAAGCCCATCGTCGCGGGTTTTCGGTAGTCCGCCAGTACGTCGGCCATGGTTTGGGAAACGTGTTCCATCAGCCCCCGAATATCCCCCATTTTCCCGACCGCAAGTCGCGGCAGCAGCGATTGTTGCCGGGTATGTGTTTTACCGTCGAACCGATGATCAATGCTGGCTCACGTTTTACGCGGCTGGACAAGGAAGATGGTTGGACGGTCCGCACCCGAGACGGGCGACTCTCGGCACAGTTTGAACACAGTATTTTGATGACCGAAGAGGGACCTGAAATCCTGACGCTGACCGAGCATGGTCCTCGTCGAGGGCACCAGTTTTAGCTCCAACTCCGCTTTCATGCGAATCGAGCACAACATGGATTCTGCCAAGAATCACGAACTCAGTAGGGCTTCGTAAAAAAATCGGGGAAGATCGCCGTATTGCTGGCTGCGATGGTTTTGTTGGCTCCGCTTTCCTCCCCTGGCCAGCAGCCTGCGGACGCCGCGATGAACGACCCTTTCGCCGCAGGGACAGCAGAACGTGGCCGGACGCTTTGCGCGGCTGGAAGATTTGCTCCTCCGCTCCGCCGAGCTCGAGTCTGCCGAGAATCCAACTCGGGCGGCCCTGCTGCAACAGGCCGTGCAATTGAGCAAGCAGGCTCAGCTCAGCGACCTGCTGGCCAAAGCTGCTTCGAATTTAGAGAAGCGGCAATTCAGCGAAGCGATTGAGCAGCAAAAGACCAGCCGCGAAAACCTGAAGGGGACTGTTGGAACTGCTACAAAGCGAGAATCGCGAGGAGCGGGTCCGTGAAAAACGAGACGAGGTGCGTAGATGGATCGAGGAGACCGATCGCTTGCTGAGGCTGCAAAGCTCGCTGCGTGGAAGAACCGAGGGAGGGCAGGATGTGCTCCAGGCTTCGGCAGACCAAGATAAGTTGGCCCAGAAAGCTGCTGATATTGCCGCCGAATTGCGCGGTCCCGATGCAGCGGCAGAAGACGCGGGGCCCGAGCCTGCCGATCCAGGCCAGCCCGCCGCACCCAAGGACGAAGCTGAGCAAAAAGCCAACGGTCAACCGGAGGAACCAGCCGGGGATGAGCAGGGAGAAAACCCGGGTGATCAAGCCGGGTGACAAATCCAGCGACAAACCAGGGGACAAACCTGGGGACAAACCCGGGGACAAACCCAGGGACAAAGCTGGGGAACAGGCGGGCGATAAGGCTGGCGATAAAAGCGGCTGACAAGGCTGGCGATAAAGCGGGTGACAAGGCTGGTGATAATCCAAGTGACCAAGCCGGTGATAAAGCGGGAGAGCCTTCGAGTCCACAGCCCGCTGGCAAGGACACGCCTGCCGGCGAACAGCCTTCGCAGTCCCAGCCGCAACCAGGCCAGGGACAGCCCTCCCCGGCTACGCCGCCCAGCGAGGGTTCTTCGGGACAATCCGCACAGCCATCGCCGCAGCCACCCACCTCCCAGGACCCGACGGAGCGAGCGGCAGCGTATCGAACAGGCCCAGCAGCGGATGAAGGAACGCAAGCCGAACTGGAAAAGGCGCAGCAAAGGGAGCTATCGAGAAGCAACTGGAGGCCGAAAACGAACTGCGTGAAGCCATCGACGAGCTCGAAGAGATCCTGCGACAACTGCGCGAAGAGGAAATCGAACGCTCGCTGGTGTCGCTGGAAACCAGAATTCGCAGAATGCTCGAAATGGAAAGCAAACTGCTCGAAGAGACCAAGCGGCTGCAAGAGATTCCGGAGAACAGGCCGTGCGGCAAGTCGAGATTCGGGCCAGCAGCCTTGCAGGCGACCAGCGGAAGGTACTGACCGAGGGTGAGCGCTGCTTACTTGCTGCTGCGCGACGAGGGGTCTAGCGCCGCCTTCCCGGAGGCGATCGAGCAAGTCAATATTGACATCGCCAAGGTCGCCGCCGCGACTAGACCTAGCCGACGTAGGACCGTTGACGGTGCTGATTGAAGAAGAGATTGTCAGCTCCCTGGAAGAAATGGTAGCCGCGCTCGTACAAGTTCAAAAAGACAACAAAGACAAAGCTCGCCAACAGCAGCAAGGACAGCCTCAACAGGGACAGCCCGGCGAACAGCCGTTGGTCGACAAGTTGGCCGAACTGAGATTGATACGCACTTTGCAGGTGCGCATCAATAATCGCACCGAGGCCTTGTCCCAAATGCTCGACGACCCCAGCGACGCCGTCGGCCAGGCGAGCGAAGGCGAAGTCCTGAAGGAGCTCTACGGACTCTCCGGCGCAAGAGGCCAGCCTGCCAGCCGTCACCCGCGACATCGTCGTCGGCAAAGGTGAGTAACTCAGCTGCTCTGCGTGGCCGAGCTTGCTGTTTTGGCTCTCACCCTGCTCGACTTTCCGCGTCCGCCGTCTTTGGGTTGCGGCAAACCTCCCCGTTCCAGCCTTAGCATTCTGCAGAAATAAGGCCGTCGGGTAGATTTCAACCCTCTGAGCGTTAGCCCGACCACCGCTGGCATAGGCACTTGGCGGCCGCTTAAACCCGCTTAAACCGTAGGCTACCCGACCTACGTCAGTTTGCGGCTATCGTTTAGGATATGTTC
The DNA here is from genome assembly GCA_963707245.1 of Pirellulaceae bacterium. Lineage (GTDB taxonomy): Bacteria > Planctomycetota > Planctomycetia > Pirellulales > Pirellulaceae > Aureliella. Next base: position 15,171 of record CAVPPY010000054.1, on the reverse strand, counting down.
CTTAAGAGTTCGTCCGGATTGCTTGCCAGCGATTACTTCACGGAAGCGAGTCTTTTCCGAGGCTCGCATGGATGGCGAAAACAGTCGCGTTGTCTTTCCCGGAGAGGCGGGCCTACGTGTGATCGTAGGTGGCGTAGGGCAAGCGGCTTGCCGCTCACGGAAGCGGACGACCTCTCAAAACACGATGGAGTGGTGCCGTGCAGCAGCACACGCCAGCCGACCTGTGGAGCGTATTGAATGGAAAAAACCAAAGTGGCCATTGTGGGGCTTGGCACCGTAGGTAGCGGTGTGGCCAGACTGCTGCTGGACCACGGCGACCGCACGGCCCGGCACGCCGGCCGAACGCTCTGGTTGGAAAAAGCCGTCGTCCGCGATATGGAGAAAGCCGCGCGGCTGCGAACTGCCCAAGGGAGTCTTGACCGACAATCTGGACGACGTGCTACGGATCCTGAGATCAAGGTCGTGGCTCAGCTGATTGGCGGCCTCGAACCGGCGCGGACGCATCATGCTGCAGCTGCTCGAAGCCGGCAAGAACGTAGTGACGGCCAACAAGGCGTTGCTGGCCGAGCACGGTCCTGAGTTGTTTGATCGCGCCCGTCACTGGGCGTTGCATTGCCTTTGAAGCGGCGGTCGCCGGCGGCATTCCGATCATTACCAACGTCAGCCAATGCCTGTCGGCCAATCAAATCGAGTCCCTGCATGGCATCCTGAACGGAACCAGCAACTTCATCGTCTCTCAGATGGACGAGCAGGGCTGGAGCTACTGCCGATGCGCTGGCCGAGGCCCAGCGACTGGGCTTTGCCGAAGCCGACCCGGCGATGGATGTCGACGGCACCGACGCGGCCCAAAAACTGGCCATCCTGGCCCATCTGGCCTTTGGGGCGCGGATTGGCTGGGACAAGATCCCCAAGACCGGAATCGACAGCCTCGATGTAGCGGACCTGCGATTTGCCCGCGAACTGGGATATCGCATCAAACTCATCGCCCACGCACGATTGGCCGATGGCGGCTTGGAGCTGAGTGTTGCCCCAACCTTGATTCGCATCGGTCATCCGTTGGCCGAAGTGCGGGCCAATTACAACGCCATCAATGTCGTGGGGGATGCGGTTGGCGATCTTTTTCTTCCACGGTCAGGGGGCCGGGCAAATGCCCACCGCCTCGGCCGTTGTGGCCGACATGATTGACATGGCCGTGGGCCGCACGCCGATTACTTTTCGCACCTTGGAACTGTGGAGTACACGCGAGTCGCCGGTGAGCATCATGCCACTGAGATGACCTGCCGGGTCGTTACTACATGCGTTTTCAAGTCGTCGATCAGCCGGGCGTCATGGCCCAGATCACCGCCATTCTCGGTGATCAACAACTGTCGATTGCATCGATCATTCAGCACGAATCCGATCGACGACGGCATGCGCCAGCGTGCAGTTGGTGATCATGACGCACGAAGCTCCCGAGGGCGCAGCGCGGGCGGCGGTGGAAAAGATCATGCGTTTGGAATGCGTAAGCGGTTCCGCCGTGCGATGCGCGTGATGGAAGAAAGAGTAACTCGATAGCGGATGTACCTCATGAAGTATGCCATCATCATTCCCGACGGTTGCTCCGATCTTCCCATGGAAGCAGTTGGGTGGCAAAACACCCCTGCAGGCTGCCCGCATTCCTCACATGGATGCGGTGGCCAAGCAGGGAATGCTTGCCCAAACCGATAATGTGCCCGCCCATTTTCCAGCTGGCAGCGAAGTCGCCAACATGACCCTCTTTGGCTACGATCCGAACACTTACTTCACCGGCCGGGCGCCCATCGAGGCAGCCGCCCAGGGAATTCAGCTGGCGAGCCGACGACTGGGCGGTGCGCTGCAATCTGGTCGACGATCGTCGATCAAGTGATGGTCGACTTTACGGCCGATCATATTTCCACGGACGAATCCAGACAGTTGCTGGCAGCCATGAACGCAGCGGTCCACGATCCTCGCCTCGAGTTCGTGCCCGGTGTCAGCTATCGCAATTTGTTGCTGGTCCGCGGCGACGCACAGCAGCCCTCGCCCTTTACCGACGGACACGCGGACGAGTGCCCCACACGACTTGACCGATCCTGCCGTCAGCGATGATTACCCGCGTGGTCCTGGCAGCGACCTGCTGACCGAACCTCATGCACGCTTCGGCCAGCCTATTTGCCGAACATGCGGTCAACAAGCAACGCGTTGGTCAGGGACATCGCCCGGCGACCAATATCTGGTTGTGGGGACAGGGCAAGAGTCCCCAATTACCCGCATTTGAGACGCGTTTTGGACTGCGCGGTGCGATGATCACCGCGGTCGATCTATTGCGTGGGCTGGCGGCCCTGATCGGCTGGGATCGACTGGAGGTCGAGGCGCACGGGCTATCTGGACACCAATTACGCAGGCAAAGGGCAGGCGGCCGTCACGGCACTGGACCGCTACGACATCGTGTGCGTGCATGTCGAAGCTACCGACGAGGCATCGCACGAGGGTCGTTATGACGAGAAGATCAAGGCCCTCGAGGCCATCGATCAGCATATCGTAGGGCCGGTGCATGACAAACTCAAGCAACTCGGTGACTACCGGTTGTTGATCTTGCCGGATCACCCTACGCCATGTTCAACCAAGAAGCACAGCCATGGCATGGTTCCGCTGGCCGTATGCGGCACGGGCATCAGCGGTTTCGGCGAGAGCTATAGCGAGCCGGCTGCCGCAGAGTCCAGCAAGTCCTTTTGCAATGGCTGGGAAATGATGGAAGAGTTTATTCGCGGCCCATGGTGAATGGCTGGGACCACGTGGATCGCTACCAGCTGTTTGTACGCACGCCGGCTGAATTCGAATTGGGTAGTTTAATTACGGATGAGTCCCTTATTATGACGAGGAAATCGACTGAATCATGGCATTGTTGGTACAGAAGTTTGGTGGTACGAGTGTAGCGGATCCCGAGAAAATACTGGCTGCCGCCCGCAAGGCCATTCGCGCTCAACAAGAGGGCAACCAGGTAGTGGTGGTGGTCAGCGCGATGGGACATAACACGGACTTGCTGGTTGATCTGGCACAGCAGGTTACCGATTCTCCGCCAGCCCGCGAAATGGATATGCTGCTTTCCACCGGGGAACAGGTCAGCGTAGCACTGATGGCCATGGCCGTTGATTCCCTGGGCTACAAGGCGGTCAGTTTAACGGGTGCCCAAATGGGTATTCAGACGGATAGCTCGTTTACCAAAGCCAGAATACGGACCATTGCCGCCGATCGTATTCAGAGCCAATTGGACAAGGGCAACATCGTCATTGCGGCCGGTTTCCAGGGTATCGATGACGAGCTGAACATCACCACCTTGGGTCGTGGCGGGAGCGACACCACGGCAGTGGCTTTGGCGGCCGTGCTGCGCGCCGACGCTTGCGAGATTCATACCGATGTAGATGGGGTCTACACCACCGACCCACGACAGTTACCTGAAGCCAGGCAAATGAGTTGCATCAGCTATGATGAAATGCTCGAGCTAGCCAGTTTGGCGCGGGCGTCATGCACAATCGTTCGATCGAGTTCGCCAAGAAGTACGGCGTGCCCATTCACGTCCGCAGCAGCTTCAGCGACACCCGCGGCACGCTGATTGTCAACCAAAGCGAATCGCCCTCCATTCCAGTCTGCGGTGCCGCGATGACTCGCAACGAGGCACGCATTACCATCCAGGGCGTTCCGGACCATCCCGGCACCAGCAGCGAGATCTTCAAGTCATTAGCGGCCCGCAAGATCACCGTCGACATGATTGTGCAAAATGTCGGCCAGGAGGATCGGGCAGATATCTCCTTTACTGTTCCCAAGGAAGAGTTGCAGGAGGCGGTCAAGGCGGTGCGCGAGGCGGTGGCTACCGTGGGAGCCACTGGCTTTACGCAGGATGATGAAGTTTCCAAGGTATCCGTGGTAGGACTCGGAATGGCTCAGCAAACCGGCGTGGCCCAAAAGATGTTCAGAGCCATCGCCGATGCTGGTATTAACATCCAGATGATCACGACCAGTGAAATAAAAATCTCCGTGCTGGTAGCTCGCAGCGAGGCTTTGGCTGCCCTGCGAGCGGTTCATCAAAGTTTTGAACTCTACCGCAAACCGGCTGATGCGGTTGCCTGGAGTACGCTTCCCCGTCGCAATTCCTCCCAAGCCGACGTAGATAAACTGCTGGCCGACCTGCAGGCGGCGGATATGGAGCAGCTTTCTCTGAGCGACATTTCCTTGGCTGACGATCAAGCCCGGGTAACATTGGCTGGTGTACCCGATGCCCCCGGCTTGGCTGCCGATGTGTTCGACGCCGTTGCCGCCCAGGGGGTGTTCGTGGACATGATCGTTCAGAGCTACGATGGCTATCAGGGAGAGACCAGCATTAGTTTCACCATACCCCGCCGCCAATATGCGGAGGCCATGTTGGTCATGAAGGACTTGCAGGAGCAATTTTCTATTCGGCGAGTTTGCGGCAGTGAGGACATTGCCAAACTATCGGTCAGTGGGATTGGCATGCGCAGCCACACCAATGTGGCCATCGGCATGTTCGAAGTACTGGCCGCTGCCGGTATCAACATTGAAATGGTCAATACCAGCGAACTGCGAGTCAATGTGGTGGTTGGAAGCAAGTCGGGCGCCCAGGCCCTGAAATGCCTGCAGCAGAAATTTGCAGAGGGCTTTTGCTGAGGCGAAATCAGGCTGATTTCCGAAATTCTGGGCTTGTCCGCTGGGCAGGCGCTTTTTGAAAAGGCTACGGTCTATAATATGCGTCTCGACCTTTGGTGCGAGACACCTACAAAAAACGAGATTCGCTGCGTTTCATTTCAGCTGGAATAAAATATGAGTCAGGTTAGCGAACCCGCCGTCCAACACATGAGCGATGATGATGTCCAGGCGATAGACCGTCTGCGCCAGGCATATCATCAGTTGGTCGACGAATTGGGTCGAGTGATCGTCGGACAACGCGATACGATTGAAAGCCTGGCCATTTGCTTGTTCGCCCGCCGCCACGCGTTGCTGATGGGTGTCCCCGGTTTGGCCAAGACTCTGCTGGTCAGTAAACTGGCGGAGACCATGTCGCTGAAGTTCAGTCGCATCCAGTTCACGCCCGACCTGATGCCCATGGACATTACGGGCACGGATATTCTGCAGGATGGAGAGGGTGGCCGACGCGAATTCCAGTTCGTGCCTGGGCCCGTGTTTGCGAACATCGTTCTGGCCGACGAAATTAATCGCGCCCCACCAAAGACGCAAGCCGCCATGCTGGAAGCGATGCAAGAACATCGCGTCACGGTGTTGGGCAAGGTCTTTTCGCTGGACGAGCCATTCATGGTGCTGGCCACGCAAAATCCTGTCGAGCAGGAGGGTACCTATCCGCTGCCCGAAGCGCAGCTCGATCGCTTTATGTCTTTGATCGAATTGGACTACCCTAACGAAGAGGAGGAGATCCAGATCGCCCGCACCACCACTGGCGATCATGTACCCGAATTGCGACACCTGATGACGGCAGAGCAGATCATTGCCCATCAAAGCTTGGTTCGCCGCGTTCCGGTTCCAGATCATATCTATACCTACGCGGTGCGACTGGTGCGCAAGACGCGTCCCACAGGCAGCACCTCTCCCGACTGGCTCAAGCCGCTTGTGTCTTGGGGTGGCGGTCCCCGGGCGGTGCAGAGTTTGATCCTGGGAGCCAAAGCCCGCGCGGCCCTGCATGGGAGTTACATGGTCCGCACGGAGGATGTTAAAGCCGTCGCTTCGGCCGTCCTCACGCATCGCATCATCACTACCTTTGCGGCCCAGGCGGAGCGTATCGGCCAAGGACATTATTCAACGACTGCTGCAGGAAACGCCCGAGGGATAAGGCTGCACTGCAGGGGCTCTGAGCCTGGCGAAGAAGCCTCCGCGGTAAACAGCCACGCAAGAAGCCTCCTTGATCCGCCTACAAACCGGGGTTGCGCCTAGTCCGCCGACTACAGGGATCTCTCCAAAATTACGGGCTCCATTGTCCTAACTAGCTATCCAGGCTCATGAGTACGGAACGACAACAACGCAGTTTTATCGATCCGGCCGTGCTCGCCCAATTGAGCGCGCTGCCGCTGTTGTCTGCGCAAGCCGATGTTGGGGAATGTGTCGGGACGTCATGCCAGCCCACACCGGGGTGCCAGCGTCGAGTTCGCCGAGTACCGCAAGTACGTGCCTGGCGATGATTTGCGGCGACTGGATTGGCGAGCCTATGGCCGTTCGGATCGCTTCTATATCAAAGAATTCGAGGCCGACACCAACCTGCGCATGGTGCTGGTGGTGGACACGAGTGGCTCGATGGGCTTTGGCTCGGTTGGGATGAGCAAGCTGGAATACGCTGCGCCGCTTGGCAGCTGCGCTGGGCTACCTGGCGATTCAGCAGGGTGACGCCGTCGGCCTGGCCTGCGTGCGCAGAAGATCTTGCAACACATTCCCTCGCGTCGCAGTCCGGCTCACCTCAAGACGCTGTATGACACTTTGGAATTGATACAGCCGCAGGGCGAGACCGGCTTAGTCAGTGTCTTGCACGAAATGGCTGAGACGGTTCGTCAGCGCGCCCAAGTCATTATTTTTTCCGACTTGTTTGTCGAACACAACCTGCTGCGAGACTGCTTTGAGCACCTTCGCTTTCGCAAGCACGATGTCTCGGTTTTCCATTTGCTGGATCCGGAGGAATTGGCATTTGCCTTTCAGCGCCCTACGCGCTTCATCGACATGGAGGGTGGCACGGCTGTGTTTGCCGACCCGGTTGAAATTGCCGATCGCTACCATCGCGCTCTGCGCGAGTATCTGGAAAGCCTGCGGAGGGTGGTGCTGGAGACTGCCGTGGATTACCGCCGAATTGACATCAGTTCACGCTATGACAAAGAACTGACTCAATTCCTGGTCGATCGGCGCATCGGGGGAGAAGTCGATGAGTTTTCTGCAACCCTTGATGCTTGCCGCCTTGCCGCTGATCGCTCTCCCGATTCTGATTCATCTGATCAACCAGTGGCGTTACCAGACCAAGCCCTGGGGTGCGATGATGTTTCTCTTGGCCGCCAATCGCATGAATCGTGGGTTTGCCCGGATCCGCCAATGGCTGATTCTGGCAGCGCGGACGCTGGCTGTTGCGGGTTTGATTTTTGCCATCGCCCGCCCACTGGCCAGCGGTCTGCTTGGATTCTCCGGTGGCGGGCAAACGGACACGACCATGGTCTTGCTCGATCGGTCGCCCAGCATGCAGCAACAAGGGGTGGCAGGGCAATCCAAGCTGGAGACGGGCGCAGGCAATTGTCCTCAGCCTTGCAGACCTTGGGATCTACCCACTGGGTCGCGGTCGATGGGACGAGCGCCAAGGCGACTGCCTTCGACAGCTTGGAAGGCATGTTGGATTCACCGGCCTTTGCGGATTCGAGCGCCACGGCGGATGTGCCCAAGATGTTGGAATCGGCATTGGACTACTTGCAGAAGAACAAGCCCGGGCCAACGGAGATATGGATTTGTTCCGACCTGCGCACCGCCGATTGGAATGCCGACAGCGGTAGCTGGAGCTTGATCCGCCAAGGATTTGAGAGTTTACCCCAATCGGTTCGCTTTCATCTGTTGGCCTATCCCGACCCGCCACGTGAGAATTTAACGATACGTGTTACCGAAGCCCGTCGCGAAGTGGTCAGTGAGGGAAACGTCAACGAAAACGTGCTGCTGCTCTCTTTACGTCTTTCCCGCTCGGTGGATGAATCGAGCATGGAGGATATTGAGATCCCGATTCAGATTGAGATTGGCGGCGCGCAGCGAACACCGCTTGCAGATGTCCGGGGCATCGGCGGAGATGAAGAACCATCGCGTGGCCCTACCTTCCAATGTTAGCCAAGGATGGGGACGCGTCAGCATTCCATCGGACGATAACAACGCCGATAACGAATTCTTTTTTGTATTTGATGAACCTCCCATGCGGCGGGTCGTCATCGTCAGCGATGATCGGTCGGCCACACGCGCGTTGGAGATTGCCGCGTCAGTTTCGGCAGACGGCTCCACGAACGCCGTAGTCGAAGTCCTAGCGGCGGATCAACTCGATTCACTGGCACTGGACGGGGCCTCGCTGTTGCTGTGGCAAACGCAGCTACCCGATGGTAGCCTGGCACCAGCCATCAAGAACTATTTGGAATCCGGCGGCCAGGTCATCTTTCTACCGCCTAGCAGCCTGATAAACGATGCCGGAACCGACAGTTCTAACAGCTTCTACGGAGTGCGCTGGCTGGACTGGAAGGCTGCCGAACCCAAGGCCATGGTTGATAACTGGCGCGGAGATCAGGACCTGCTAGCCGCTACGCGCAGCGGAGCCGGCTTGCCGGTTGGCCAATTGGAATTGTCCGGCTATGCGCGGCTGGCCAGCGAAACTGCATTAACCAATCTGGCGACGGTGAGCGGTGGCGACCCGCTGCTGGCACGCGTGCCCACCGCCCGGGGTGGCCTCTATTTCTGCACTGCCTCTGCCGATCCGCAGGTATCCACGCTGGCCGAGAGTGGGATTGTGCTATTCGTAGCCATCCAGCGGGCTATCGAGCGGACAGGCCGCATTGGGCAACACGGCCGAGCGAATTGCGGGCGCGTCGGAGGAATCCACGGCCAACTGGCAGCAGCTGGCCGGAGCCAGCCAAGCCCTGTCGACCGAATATGCCTCGCAGGCGGGAGTCTACCAAGTGGATGAACGGCAGTTGGCCGTGAATCGGTCGATTGCGGAAGACCAGCGTGAAATGCTAGCGGATGAAAAGGTAGACGCTCTATTTGCTGGCCTGCCCTTCGCCCGAGTCGATGATCAGGCTGGAAACTTAAGCGGCATTGTCCGCGAAATATGGCGCCTGTTCCTGATTGCGATGATTGTGGCCCTGTTAATCGAGGCTGCGTTATGCTTGCCGCGTACGGCCCGCCGACTCCTCCCCGCACGCACTGCGGGGGTAACCTAGGATCTGCGGAAACCACTTCGGACATGCCCACATAGCCATCGCGCCCCGCCGCGATCCTTGCAGAAAACACAGACAATTTACTTTCGGCAGATCCTCAATTTATTTGCAGGCCGTTGCGGTCTGTTCGTCGCAAAAACTGCTCAACCATGTCGCACACCAGTTTCGGATTTCAATCAACAGCCCTGACGCTGGCAATCTCATGCCTGGCCCTGGTGGCCGTGTGTGCTTTGAGTTGGCTTGCTTGGCGCCGCAGCGGTTTTCGCCCGGCCAACTTGGCCTTGGAATTGCTCCGAATTGGGATCGTTGCCTTTGCAGTTTTTCTGCTGAACCAGCCAGAAACCGTACAGGAGTTTCGCCCCACGGAGAAGCCAACCGTGGTCGTGCTGGGCGATCAATCCTCCAGCATGGATACCCAAGATGTCGGTTTGGAGCAATCATCCAGTTCGACGCCGCTGCTGACCAGGCGTCGCGCCATCGAGCCGCTGTTGGACCCGACTGCATGGGAAAATCTGGCCGAGCGATTGGAGATCGTCATCACCCCCTTTGCCAGCCAGGACAATGGGTCCTACAGCAATTTGCACGATGCCATCGCCCAGGCTCGCGAGCAGCACGACAATCTGCGGGCCATCGTGATGGCCTCTGATGGCGACTGGAATACTGGCTTGCCGCCAGTACAGGCTGCCATGCGACTACGCCTGGAGCAGATACCAATATTCAGCGTACCCGTCGGCAGCCAAACGCGTTTACCGGACCTGGACCTGATCAGCTTTGATGTGCCCACCTTTGGCATTGCGGACAAGAATGTTCGCATTCCCTTTACGATTGAGAGCTCGCTAGCGCGAGATCACGTGGCTCAAGTTGAATTGACGATCTCCGATGGCACTTCGATCAAGCAGCAGGTGCGGGTGGCAGCCATGGGCCGCACTTCGGACGCCCTTTTGTGGAAGCCGGCCGCGGTGGGCGATTACACGCTCAAGCTGGATATCCCCGCACATCCCGAAGAGCGGGTTAGCGACAATAATACGCGTGAGACGCCGATCGCCATTCGCGAAGAGAAGACTGCGCGTGCTGGTCGTCGAGTCTTTTCCGCGTTGGGAGTATCGCTACCTGCGAAACGCCTTGTCACGCGACCCGGGCGTTGAAGTCAGTTGCCTGCTGTTTCATCCCGGGCTGAGCAAGGTGGGCGGTGGTAACCGCGACTACATCACCGCCTTTCCCGACGCCTTAGAGGAGTTATCCCAATACGATGTCATTTTTCTTGGCGACGTGGGCATCGGTGACAAGCAATTGACCGAGGAACAATGTCGCCTGATGAAAGGGCTGGTCGAGCAGCAGGCCAGCGGCTTGGTCTTCATGCCCGGCTTTAAAGGCAATATGCTGACCCTGGTCGAATCGCCGTTGGGTCCCCTGTTGCCGGTGGTCTTCGATAGCACGCAGCCCAGCGGTTGGGGCTCGCGGACGCCTAGCCATTTTGCCCTCACCGAACTCGGTCGCCGCAGCCTGCTGACCAAACTGGCGGATACTCAAGACGAAAACATGCAAGTCTGGGAGAATCTTCCCGGCTTTCAGTGGCATGCACCCATCGAGCGGGCGAAGGCAGGCACCGACGTGCTGGCGGTCCATCAGGAATCATCCAACGAATACGGTCGCATCCCTCTGCTGGTCACCCGGACATTCGGCGCCGGCAAGGTGCTGTTCATGGGAACCGACGGTGCCTGGCGCTGGCGGCGAGGCGTCGAGGACCTGTATCACTACCGTTTTTGGGGACAGGTCGTGCGTTGGATGGCCTATCAGCGCAACATGGCCGAGGGCGAACTCATGCGTTTCTATTATTCGCCGGAGCAGCCGCAAGTCCGACAAACCGTTGCCCTGAGTGCCAATGTCATGGAGAAAAGTGGCGAACCGCTCAGTCGTGGTGATGTGTTTGCCCGCATCGTCGCGCCCTGCGGTCGCACCGAAACGGTGCAGATGACCAGCACCGGAGCCGAATGGGGTGCCTTTGCCGGATCGTATACTCCCGCCGAGCCCGGCGCCCACGAAGTCATCCTGCGTTGCCAACAGAATTCTAGTGAGCTCAAGACAACGCTATTTGTGCAGGGTTCCACCCTCGAACAGGTTGGCAAACCAGCTCGTCCAGAAGTGCTCGAGGAGTTGTCGCGGGTGACGCGCGGACGAGTGCTTCAGCGGCGATCTTACCCAAATTATCAAAGCCATTTCGGAAGTTCCGGATCCTCCCGCCGAAATTCGGCGCGTGCAACTCTGGAGTCACCCGCTGGTTGCCGCTACGCTAATATTTCTACTGGCCTTATTTTGGGTTGGTCGCAAAATGGCTGGTATGATTTAGTGCTTTGTCAGGAATAAAAAATGGGTTAGACATGCGTTGGGAAAAAGGGGTCGGACACGGCGTTAGCCGCGGTTCCCTCTGCAGAAACCGGGGCTAACGCCCATCGGCGGATTTGAATAACCCTAATTCTTAAGTTGGACAAACACTAGATTCTGTTCTCGAGCTGAAAAATTCCAGGAGACGCGATGTGAGTGGAACAAATCGAACTGGTAGGTCGAGCACCGCGCTGGGGCATGAGCGATTGATCGTTCCCGACTCTTTGCGGACTCAACTGCTGGCCTATCGCAGTCGCGTCTGGTTTTCCAAAATCACCGAGGCCTTAGTACTGGGCGTGCTGGCAGTCCTGCTGGCCTTCTTGACCGTTTATGCCTTTGATCGCTTTCTGGATACCCCGCGGGCCGCCCGCTTGGGAATCTTTGTGGCGTCCTTGGCCGTGTGGCTCGCTGTGCCCTGGGCTTTGCATCGCTGGGTGTGGCGGAACCGCAAGTCGGATCAATTAGCCAGACTGCTGCGGGTCCGCGAGCCTGCGGTAGGCGATCAATTGCTCAGCGTCATTGAATTGGCTGACAACGATTCGGAACAAGCACGTTCGCGGACGTTGTGTGCGGCCGCGATTCAGCAAGTCGCTGATTCGGCGAAGAGCCGCGACTTTAGCCAGGCTGCGCCGCCAACCAGACTCAGAAGTTTGGGGACCTTGCTGGTGCTGGCGGGGTTGGCCACCGTGTTGCTTGGCACCCTATTTCCATTGGCAGCCAGCAATGCTTGGGCCCGCCTGGCTGCACCCTGGAAGAACACGCCGCGTTATACCTTTACGACCATCGAGCCACTGGCCGCGACGTTGGTTGTTCCCCATGGCGAAGCCGTGCCTCTCAATATCCAGCTGGCTGGCGATACGCGTTGGCAGCCCGCCGAGGCGCATCTGCAATTGGGAGACCTACCTCCCATCGAAGCCAGTTTGGAGGGCAATGTTTATCACTTTGAGTTGCCGCCTCAGACGAGCGACATGAGCCTGAAATTAAAGGTTGGCGATTATGCCCAGGTCGTCAAACTGGAACCCAAGCACCGTCCCGAGTTGGTTAGTGCGGTCGCTCGTGTGCAGTTGCCTGCCTATTTGGAGCGTAGCGAAGCGGTCGAATTGGATGTTCGCAGTGGGACATTGACCAGCGTCGATGGTAGCCAGAGTAGCGTGTTGGCGACTGCGTCGAGATCGCTGCGTTCTGCGGCAATTAATGGCCAGGCGGTGGCTGTCGATCGGGCATCGTTCACCTCGGACAGCATGCCCATATCGGCTGTAGAGTCGCAACTTGCGATGAGCTGGGAAGACCATGATGGCTTGGCCGGTCGCGAACCCTTTGAGCTGACGCTCAAGCCCGCCGTGGATGAAATGCCCTCGGTTGTCGCCCAGGATTTGCCTCGGCAAGCCGTTGTGCTGGAGTCCGAACAAATCAATTTCATGGCCCTCGCGGCGGATGACTTTGGCATCAAGCGGATTGGCATGTCATGGAAGGGGCTGGACGACCAGCGCGTCGCGCAGGCCTGCCGAGGGTGAGAAACTGTTGTCGGCAGGGGGCCCCTACAATTCGTCCATGCAGGTTGGGGGAACCTTTTCCGCGGTGGCGCTGGGTATTCCTGCACAGCCCATCGAGGTCCAGTTATGGGTCGAGGACTTCCACCCCGAACACCAACGTGTCGTATCGCCGCCACACATCTTGTACGTGCTGACAGCCGAGGAGCATGCGATCTGGATTACCAGCCAATTGAGCAAATGGCATCGGGCAGCGTTGGACGTGCGAGACAAAGAAATGCAATTGCACGAAACCAATAAACGACTGCGTGAAACGCCTGTCGAGGAATTGGCTGACGAGGAGATGCGCGGCGAATTGCATCGTCAGGCCTCGCTCGAAGCCTCCAACGGGCGGCGTCTTGCCTCGCTAGCAAAAAGTGGTGAAGATCTCTTGCGGCAGGCCTCGCGCAACTCGGAAATTGGCGTGGGGCACTTGGATCGCTGGGCAGAAATGCTGCAGATCCTGAACGATATCGGCAGCAATCGCATGCCCTCGGTGTCGGATTTGCTGCAAAAAGCGTCCACGGACAACAAGCTCGCCAGGTCCGGTAATAGCCCGCCGAAACCCTCTGCTCCCATGGCTGGACAAAATCGTTCCACCCCGGCCGGTAGTGGCAAACCTCAAGAGGAAGATCCGAAATTGGCTGCCCAACCGCCGATGCCCTCGATCAGCGATCAAGAGTCCTCCTTGCAGCCCAACGAAGGTCAAACGGAAGATCCACAAAAGCCCAAGAAGAAGAAGGGTAACGGTTCGAAGCTGAGTCTACCAACGACGACTTTGGCCGGGCCCGCCAAGTCAGGCGAGGCAGAGGACACGCCCGAGGAGGATGAGGAAGCGGAGGAAGATAGCGTCGACCAGGCGTTATTCGAGCAAGCCGACTTGCTTGCCGAATTTGAGAAGATTGCCGACGAGTTGAACACCTTGCTGGCCAATCTCGAGGGCTCGACCTTGGTCAAGCGGCTCAAAGCTGCCTCACGCGAGCAAAACCAGGTCGCCGAGCGCATCAGCTCGAGAATCCAGAATATCTTCGGTTTGACCTCTCAATTCGAAGACGGCGACAAGAAGATGTTCAAGGATCTGGCCAGCGTTGAGGAGCAGAGTAGCCAGGGTATCTCCTACATCATGGACGATATGCAAAGCTACTACGAACGCAGGCGGATGAATCAGTTCAAAGTCGTGCTGGATGACATGAAGCAATCCGAGGTGCTGGTCGCCATTCAGAAACTGGGAGAAGAAATTCCTAAAGAGCACGGCATGTCCATTGCCCAAGCCGAGTATTGGTCGGATACCCTGGATCGCTGGGCGGAAGACCTGGTGGATCCTGCCTGCAGTGGACAGTGCCCGGGATCGAAGACATCGGATGCCCTGCCACCCTCACTGATCCTGGAAGTTCTCAAGATTCTCGAAAATCCGGCTGCCGGGAAGCCGCAGCCCGTTGCCCCACGCTGCCAGGTGCCGTATCTAGACGAACGGTCGAAATCCACCGATCACCCCCCGGAGCGTGTGCCATGAGCGAAAGCAGATCGACGTGCGTGGCATGTGCCCGGAGTTCCGACGAGGTGCCGATCGTGCGGATCGAGTACCAGGGCGCGGTGATCGGGATCTGCCCGCAGCACCTTCCCACCCTCATTCACGATCCGACGCGTCTCGCCGGTCGCCTGGCGGGAGCGGAGACGATGGAGGCGGCCGATCATCATGATTGACGGCCGGTGAGCGAGGATTCGGGGGTGGGCGCACGCCGGCAGTGCCTCGCTGGCTCCTGGTTGTGGCGGGGTCCTTCGGTTGGCCTCGGAACGCTCGGCATCTTCGTTCCCCTGCTTCCGACGACGCCGTTCCTGCTCCTGGCTGCAGCGTGCTTCGTACGGAGCTCGGACAGGCTCCATCTCGTGGCTCATGAATCACCGTGTATATGGACCGATCATCCGCGGTTATCGCGAGCATCGAGCGCTCCCGGCGAGCAGCAAGGTGACCGTGCTCGTGTTCACCTGGGCTGCCATCCTCTCCAGCGTCCTCCTGCTGGCCCACCCGCTGCGCTTCGTGTTGCTCGCACCGGCGATCGGGGCGACGTGGATGATGCTCCGAATGCCGACGCTGGACCCGGCGCTCCTGGCGGGCGAAGCGGCCGGCGACGCCGACGATGTGAGCAGCTGACGGGCGGGTAACGCAGGTGGCACGGCTTTGCCCGGATCGCACCTTTTTTCGACTCGAGCCACCACGTCAGCATCGAGGGAGAATGAGGAAGCGAAGGTCCCGCCCGGGTCCCCACGCTCTACGACGCGCGAGTCGCGACCGGGCTGTCCGC
>CAVPPY010000053.1:0-9469 GCA_963707245.1 Pirellulaceae bacterium | reverse complement strand
TGGCTAGGGGTATAAATGCAACATGTTCGTTATAAGCGATGCTAACTGGAAAGCGACAAGCACCAACCGGGATCAGCCACTGCTTAATTCGATTGCCAATCCCCCGTGGCGGCAGAGCGGGCTAGCATAAAAAGCTGCTGTTCGCGAGCCTCTATCTCAGCGAAGGTGCTCCCATCGGCTTCATCTGGCTGGCACTGCCAACGCGTCTGGAGCTGCGCGATGTACCCATCGAGCAAATCACTTGGCTAACTGCCATGCTGGTCCTCCCCTGGACCTTCAAATTCTTGTCGGCGCCTTTGCTCGATACGCTTCGCGGCCCGCATTGGTCGTTGCGGCATTGGATCGTGAGCGCACAGATCGTGATGGGATTCTCGCTGTTGCCATTGCTTTGGCTGGATCCCTCGCCAGCTTCAACCTGATCGCAACCATCCTCTTGGTTCACGCCCTGGCTGCCGCCACGCAGGACGTTGCCATCGATGCGTACTGCATTTCCACGACTGCTCCTGGCGAACGCGGCGCCTACAATGGCTGGATGCAGACAGGCATGCTGCTCGGCCGTGGCGTGATGGGCGGCGGGGCGCTGGTCATGTCAACCTACCTGGGTGACCGATTCGTAATCGGATTGCTCATTGCGCTTACCATGTTCTCACTGCTGCTGGTGGTCTGGATACCACAGACTCCCATTCAATCGGAAGCAGCCAGTCATCAAGATCGCCTGCGTCAGATTGGCCGCTCGTTGTGGATCGCCATTACTCATCGCAACACCTGGGTCGGCTTGCTGTTCGGGGCTACGGCGGGAGCGGCTTTTAAATCCTTGGAGGTTTTCTATGGGCCCTACTTGATCGATCGAGGAGTTTCGCAAGACGCCATAGGTTGGTTTTCGATGGGCCCTATGATTGGCATGATGATCATGGGATCGATGCTGGGCGGGCGGTTGGCGGATCGCGTTCGGCGCAAAGCAGTGCGTTACGCTTGGACTGGTTTTTCTTGCGATGTGCATCATGACCCTGGCCGCCGCCGATTCATCCGCTCTCGCCCCAATCGCCTGGTTTGCTTTTCCCTTGCTCGGCTTGGCGGCAGTCGGCATCGGATTTTTTACAGCAGCCCTGTACACCCTATTCATGGATATCTCACAACCAAGGATTGCCGCCACGCAGTTCAGTGCCTTTATGGGATCAACCAATGGATGCGAAGCGTGGTCCAGTTTTGCATCTGGACTGATCATTGCACACTTTGGATATTCCGCGGCCATGCTGAGCATGAGCGTCATTTCGCTGCTGACACTGCCCGTCCTGCTGTTCTTGTCGAGCTCCGCCCAGGTCGACCGCCATGCAGGTCGAGCAGAAAAGAATCAGGGGCAATGATATGTTTCATGAGAAACCCTCACGAACGTAGCGATGGTTCCACGGGAAACAGACTCTGTGGCCAGGCAGGGCAGCTCAGTTGCTGTCCAGCGGATTGACCACTAGACCACTAAGTAGCTTCGGGTAGAAGTAGGTGCTCTTGGCCGGCATGCGTTCGTTGTGGAGGCTGACCTTCCGAATATCCTCGACGGTAGCAGGCATGACCAAGGCGGCCAATGCGTAGTGCAATTGGCCTTCAAGTTTGCCCTGCAGACCATCGACGACCTCTTGAACCAAGTGCACATAGGTCGGCTTGGGATGATCCTTCATACCCAGCAGCTCATCAACAACCAAGCTGTGCAGCATGGCGACTCCCAAGCTCTGCCAATCGGGGCTGTGCGACTTGGCAACCGATTGCATGCTGGCCGCGGTATTCTGGTTGGCTGTTAGCAGCGTCCATTGTTGGTCCTTGGCGCTGTACAAGCCTATCGCGCCCTGGTCCGATAAATCCTCGATTTGTTGCCAAACCTGAGCCGCCGCCTCGGGACCTTGGCCAACGATCTCCGTATCAAAGGCATTTCCTATTTTGCTCCGCAGGGTCTGAGCGTCCAGCTCCTGCACACCATGGAAGAGCCGGTGGTCGGCAGCACGATTAATCCCGGATCATCCATGCTCATAACCATCGTTAGCACACCATTTGCTGGGTGCTCGCCTGGCAGCGTGCCGCCCGCCGCCATGGCCAACTCATCGCGATAGTTGCAGGCTGTCTCATAGCGATGGTGCCCATCGGCAACAAACATGGGCTTGTCCTCAATCAGGCTCGCGACTTTGGATATCAAGCCTTGATCACTGACTGGCCATAAGCAATGCCGAACGCCTAGATGATCGACCGCTTCCAGTCCTGCCTTTCCAGCGATGTGGGCCTCCAACAAGTTCTGGGCTTCATTGGTAGGATCGGGATACAAACCAAAGATCTGACTCATATTGGCTTCGCAGGCCCGCGTCAGCCGCAGTCGATCATCCTTCGCCTTGGCATGCGTTTGCTCATGTGGATAGATATTCCCCTCGCCAAAACGAACCAACGCGACGCGAGCCATAAATCCGCGGCGAGTGTACGTCCGGCCCAGGTGGTCGAAGACCTGGTGGTACACATAGATCGCCGGGTCTGGTTCGAACTGCAAGACACCGTCCCGCACCCATTGGCGGAATAAGGCACCCGCACGCGCATAGACGGCATGCGGGTCTGGCTCCGTTGGATCAGGCTTGGTCAGCTCCAGGCGAATGAAATTGTACGGTGAATTATCGTACAATTGCTGCTGCAAGGCGGCGTCCACCACGTCATAGGGAGGCGCAATAACCTTGCTGAGTGAACCGACACGGGCGAGATTGTAGCGAAGACCACGAAATGGAGTGATTTTGGGCATGCTCAATAGCTTGGGTTGGAATGTTCGCTGTTGGGTTGTCAGGACACGCAGATCCACCACCGATGCACGTCAAGTGCTAACCGTAGAGCTTCCAAATTCTAGGGTGCAAGCCGGAGTTGTTGCAGGGGGCACCCGCTGGCTTGACGGAAGCCTGTTAAGGACTCGTCCGCAATTATGTTACCCAATTAGCCGGAACGCGTTAGCGTCCGGTTACCTCAGAACCGGCGTCTAACGGCCTGCGGCTGATTTCGAATTGGGTAGTTCGTAGTCACCCTTGCAGGGCTGCAATTTCTCATCTGGGCAGCTCGCTCATTCCCCGGATGTCCATGACTGAGGTGGCAAATTTGCACGGGCGACACCGGCAAACTGCTCGACCAAGCCGGTGGATTTTATGCCCGGTGATTCCTCGACACCGCTGGCTGTATCCACGCCGTCAGGCCGTGCGGCGACAATTGCCTCAGCCAGGTTGCTCGGCTTGAGGCCACCCGCCAAAATCAAGGGCACGCCCACGAGCTGTGGGGGCCGCGGTTGGAGCAGCCCCCAATGGACCGTTTTGCCGCTACCGCCACCCTGCCCCGGCGCATAGGCGTCAACCAAGAATGCTCGAAGAGGGTATGCATTGGCCAGGGGCGGAGCGTGGAGATATGCCTGCCAGGCCGCTGCCAGCTGGGCTTCTTCCGTTCTACCGCTCCAGCAATGGCCTTGATGATTCCAGGCTGTAGACACGCGCGAGGAGTCTGTCCAGCTTGTTCACCCGGCAAATCCTTTGTTGAAGCAAGCGGCATGAGGCTATCGCCAGGTTCTTGGAGGTTCAAAGGACCAACCACGGCTTGCCCCTTACTGCTCACCGAAACCGTCGACCTAGGAATCTGCAGCCCGAGCAATAAGTCTGGTGTTTCCATGCCATGAAATTGAAGGAACTCGTACTGCCCTTGCTCGACCACCGATTGCAATTCTCGGGGCGTCGGATCCATCAACACCGCCACGCGGAGCAAGCCGAGTTGGCCTGCTAATTCGCAAAGTACCTTGGCTTGGGCTGGCGACACATAGCGTGGACTGCTAGGCACCCAGTTTATTCCTATGGCGTCGACGCCAGCAGCGACGAGCATTTCCACATCGCTCAGTCGCGTCACGCCACAGACCTTGATTCGCGGGACCGGCGGAGTCATAGCATGCATCTCAAAATCAATTTGTTCTCTTTTTTGTCAACTTTGCCGATTATTCGGACGATACCGAACAGCGAGTCTTTGTCGATTGTGTTTTGCTATCGTCACCGAATCTCCTCACGATGCCAAGGAGGGCTGCTGAGTGACTGAACCAATTCGTCGGGCAAACTACCAACAAGCCGCAGAATCCATGGGTGCTGAGTCGGCAACTGGATCGCAATTCATGCTCCGGCAGGCAACCTGGTGTGGCATCGTATCTTCGCTGGCTGTTTTGCTGACGGCCCTAAACCTGGTTCCGCCGGTCAGCATACGTTATACGGTTGTAGCCAATGCAGTTGTCAATCAAGCGCGATTGGATAGTCTGCAAGCTCTCGTCGATCAGCAAAACCAACTGGCTAACTCGTCGGCCACGAATTCGGCTAACATTCGAGGTATCAAGGTGCTTGATCGCAGCGACGACCAGCACCTGAGCACGGGTTCACTTCAAAAACAGGAACTGATTCTCGTAGAGATCGAGTCGGCCTGGAGCGAGCGCTGTTCAGAGACCAGTTATGCAGGCTGGCTGGACAGTCTGCCGGTTGCGGGAAGTGGACGGATGACCGAGACGGTGGCGGCCAAAGAGCTGCGTCTAGCCCGTTGGGAATTGTCCATTGCCAAGCATTATGCAAAGCATAACCAGCGTCATGCTGCGGACGCGAGGGAAGGGCAGAGTGATGCCCTTTCATTGGCGCGGGCCGCGAATGGGAAACAACCCTCCGGACGGCGCCTGTCTGCCTCGCTAGCATCTCACGCGCCCCAGGATAGCCTTCCCTCGCTCGAAAGCGAAGTGAGCAGTCAAGATGCCGGGATTGAGGCTGCCCAGCGAAAACTGGCCGAAACTGAACTTGCATGGAAGCAGCAAATTGAGCAATCATCGGGCGCTTTGCGAATTACCGGAACGCCCACAGTCATTCCACACTTGGGAACCATTCCCTTTTGGATGGCCATCAGCGTGTTGATCCTTGGTCTGGCCAGCGGATCCACAGCCGGATGGGTACAGCATCGGCTGCAATCCGGCGGAGTGCATGATCCGTTGCAGGTCGCACAGCAATTAGAGCGACAAGGCATTCCTCTGGCGGGCACACTGGGATTGGCAAGCGGTCTTGCCGACGCTAAGGATTGGGTGGGCATGACGAGTCATCATGCGGGTTACGCCGGTCGTCAAACCGCACGGCATTTGACGCGTCTCAGTGAGGCGCTACTTGGATTTTGGTGCACGCTGATCGTTGTCCGCATGCTGATCGATCCCTTGTGGCGATTGGTTTTGGTTGATAGTCCCCTGGCCGCCTATGGGAGGTTGCTAGCGGGTATGCCTTGAGTGCTGAATTTTCATCCGCCTGCCATGTTTCACTGAAATACACTCCACTCGATATAGATAGCCATGAATAGAGAAATCCTTCAATCGCCCAATCGTCCCTTCCGCCGCGACTCCCGATGCCCGCTTCTATTTCGGCCACGAGAGCATCGAGCAAGCTCGGCAGACCGTGGTGCGTGCCATGTTGCGTGCCGAAGGCCCCGTGGTCGTCTTGGGTGGTGCTGGTCTGGGAAAGAGCCTGCTGGGCGAAGTCATCGCTGGCGAGCTGGGGTCGCGCTTTGACATCGTGCGGCTACATGCAGCTAGATTGTGTAGCCGTCGCGCGCTGTTGCAGAGCATTCTGTTCGAATTGCAGATGCCCTACCGTGGACTCTCCGAAGGCGAACTGCGGCTGTCAATCCTCGACCGACTCGAGCCTTCGCAGTCGAATGCTCCTGACGGGGTCTTACTGCTGGTTGACGAAGCGCACACCCTGCCCGCAAAATTGCTGGATGAATTGCGCTTGATCAATAATTTCAATCGCAATCATCAACCTCGAACCAGGCTGGTGCTCCTGGGTAATATGCGTCTAGAAGACACCTTTACCGACCCGCAAATGGAGTCATTTAATCAGCGATTGGCGGCGCGATGCTACCTGCAGCCAATGAATCGCCGAGACACCTACGCATTCATCCAACACCAATTGAGCGTGGCGGGACTCGCACCCACGACGATCATTACCAACGACGGGCTGGACGCTATCTACCTTGCCAGCGAAGGTGTTCCACGACTAGCCAACCAGTTGATGGACCACGCAATTATCCTGGCAATCACCAATAACCAGTGTCCAATTTCAGCCGCCTTGATTCAAGAGGCATGGGCCGACTTGCAACAACTGCCCGCACCTTGGCATGCGACCGAAGCACCAGCCTCCGGAGCACAAGGTTCCATCATCGAATTTGGTAGCTTGGATGAAGCCGAAGACACCATCGAAGAAGAGGATACGCCTGTCGCCTACAGTGCATACGCCCCGGAGCAAGACAACCCGACGGAGATAGACAGCAACTCAGAGCCAGTCGACGCACCACACACAGTCGAAGCGACAGAGCTGGACAACGCGGCGAGCCAATCATGTCCGCTGGCAGTCCAGCCGGAACGGAAAGAGGAAGCATCCAGCGAGGTACCCAGGCAGTGCGCAGATTCCAACGCCGAGTGCGACGCAAGCGAGGGCATGCTGCCCCAGCCTTTCTCTTTGCAGACCTCTCGGAAGGCGAGCTATTTTGCCAATAAACCTACCGATGAAGAGCTACTGGCCCTGGAAGACGAACAAGCGCAATACGATGCCATGGGCGTCTGGGAAAACGATCCGCCGCTGCAGGCCAACCAACTTGTGGATCTTCACCAGGTTGAAGAACATGTCGACCTAGTCCCAACGAATCAAACGCTGCGCCAGGCTAGCCCCGATGGAGCTCAGACCACAATCGACGCAGGCAATATCATTGCCAGCCAGTCGTCTGAGTTTATTGAACTGTTCGGAAGTGATTTTGAGGACGAGACACCCATTCCATCGTCGCGGATGCTGGCCAGCGAGCTGCAGCCCAGGCCAGCTGCCGAAAGGGAGTTTGGTGAATCACAAGCCAACCGCCTCGAACAACAGAGGGCCGTGGAAATATCCGACTATGTTGCGCATCCAAGACTATGCAGAATCTATCGCCCGCCAGAACCAAGACTCGCTGCAGGTCGACGAGATTCTTGCCGCCTGCGATTCTGGCGATACTGCTGCCGCTGGAGACGCGAATCTACAGTCTTGGGAACTCAGCACCGCCGCGCTCGATGCGCGGAGCGAGCTGGAAATCGCTCGGGATATCGAAGACATCGTTTCGCAATTGAATTTCTCGGCCTTTGCCATCGAGCCCTACAGCGTAGAGCAGATTTCCTTGGATGCCGTCCGCCAGTCAGAGATACCCGTCGATTCGATTCGCATGGGCGACAACACTGAAATCTACATGTTGCATCGAGCTCAAGAGAACGAAAGCCAATCCATCTTTGCCAACACGCCAAGCAACGTCGATGACGATCGCGATCTGCTCATCATCGAGGAGGACCCGCCCGCTTAGCGCGCGAGCCAGCGACTCTGTACCAGCACCGGCGACACCTGCTCGAACAGCCCCCTACAGTTCGAGCTGTTTGCAAAACTTCGCAAGTAATCGGAAGGAGACCACATGGCGTTGATTGTCGCATCGGCAGACAAGCTCGACAAAAACAATCCCCTAGCGATGTCGCTCTCGACTCCGTGGACTAAGTGTGTTGTCGACAAGCAGACCGGCCAGCTGCATTACCGTCGGTTTGATGTCGGCCAGTCGGGATGCCAGCGATCGTCGCGTGGTCGACCGGCTAGCCAAATCCCTGGCCTGTGCGCTGCGCGATACAGATCTAGATCCAAGAATGCTGGCCGTCAGACTGCGAGCTGCAGTCCCCAAAATGGTCACGACAACGATCAGCAAAGCCCGCCACCAGAACCCCGCCAATGGACTCGCCCCTCGGTCGATCGCGCGAGTTAGAAGTTGTCATGCCGATTAGCCACACAGCGCCAGCAACCCTGATACAGCTACCGCGTTGGCTGCCCAAGTGGAAGCAGCGTTTTGGTTTGCTTCTACTAGACCTAGGTCCCATGCACTTGGTACCCAGCCGGACGGATCGGCCGGCTGCGCGACAGCTGCTACCTACTCTTGGGCCCCAACACCTGCGCTTCACAGGCTCGACTACGCGGCATGTAAACTGGCATCGACAGAGCGGTTCAGTCATCTGTGGCTCGCTAGTCAGCCAGTTCGTGTCTTAGCGCGGTCGCATAGAAAACAGGGTTGCCAGGCCAATCCACCAAGAGCCTTATCGAAAAGCTGCCTAATCCTTTTTGGGGGGCTAGCCGATTTTTCAGTGCTTGCTGGCCTGGAGAACGAGATGGACTCAGAATCCCTTTTGGACTAGACATTAAAAGTTGATGGTTCTTTGAATCGGCAGATGATCGCTGGCAAAGCAGCAACTGGGAGGTTTCATGGGTCGAGCGTTGCAAACTAAAGCACAAATACCTCACTCACCAACGCGTCGTCAATCCTTCTACCTACGACGATCTCGCGAAAACCATTCCGGTCTTGTCGGGTCCCACAGCCGGTGACTGCGTGGTAGCCGGCGGCGCTCAAGCTGGGTTTGGCTTTGCCAGGTGGTGGTACAACCAGGCCATATGAAGGGTGGCGACTGCAATTCCGCATTCAGATCTCCAATCAAATTGCGGCAGTGTGGCCGTCTCGGCGATCCGGTTGCCAATGACTGGCCGACTTCAGACGAGCTTGTTGTCCCACGTGATCAAAGTGAGTGTTGACCAATAACAGTTGTGTACGATCTCGTTTTCGCGAGAGCCGCACCCAACTTGCAATACGCGGTAGAGCCGCATCCCAGCTCTTTTCACCAACACGCTCGGGCGATTCACTCAGCCAGAAGGTGCCCTTGTCGAGCAGGTCGAATTCCTTGCTCTTCCAACCAATTGGCGTCATCTCCCCTTTTTGTTGACCGTCGTCGCGGCCGACTCCATACCACTCCATTTCCGGCGTGGCGAGCAGGATCTCGGCGAACTGCTGTGCAACCACTTCTTGCAATCCGCACAGATCCGCCCCACGAATCACTTCAACCACCGCAGACGCTCGATTTGCCCATATGTCTTCGCCGTCCGAGCTATTCATGAAACGAATGTTGTAGGACAGCACCCGACACGGCTCAGCAGCGACCACTGACTGCCCAATCGCCAGCGCCAGTACAAGGACTAGCCATTTCATTTTGTATTCCTTTCCTCAGGAGAGCATCACCCATCCCAAGACCGCACGGGGGGGCCGGGAACGAGGATAACATGCATGCCCAGGTCAACCTGTGCAGATAGTCTGCATGTACAGATAGTCTCCGCATACGCAAATCGACTTGCATGCACATGCATACGCCCGCGAAACCAAGACAGCGTTAGCCTAACAGCACGGCTCACCCGCGCGTATCACACCCAGGTCTCATCACGTTATTCGCTAGCCATCCCAACAACTCGGCTGCTGGAACCGCCGCAAACCGGAATGCTCGTGCGATGTTCACTTGGCACGAACATTTCCGCAGTGGCAAGCTACACGCAAAGCACCCTTCGTCGCCTTGCGAAGGATGCAGAACAGG
>CAVPPY010000052.1:0-265340 GCA_963707245.1 Pirellulaceae bacterium | reverse complement strand
GTGTGATCTACGCGAGTTCCATTGCAGCTCTGTACCTCGGCAGTTCGCGAGATCACATTACCGACGACACTCCTGCCGACCCCAAAGCCGAAAGCCGGTGCTTCTACGCAAAGGCCAAGATATTGAGTGAAAGGCTGCTGCAGCAGTGGCATACTGAGCGAGGGCTGCCAACGGTCATCCTGCGACCAGGCATCGTGATCGGCGAGGGGACGCCACCCACAACACCTCGGCGTTGGCGAGTGGCCGAGCGATATTGAGTGTGTACGTTGGGGACGCAACACTTGCAGCCCGATGCCACTGGTTCTGGCAGAGGACGTCGCGAAAGCCTTTGTCTCCGCCGTGCGTGCGCCGCTCGACCGGGTCGACGGGCGGACGTTCAACTTAGTAGGTGATGTTAGGCTGACGGCCGATGAGTACGTCAACGAACTCAGGGATGCATCGCAGCGTGACTTTCGCATACATAAGCAGTCGGTCGGCTTTTGGGTATCCCTGGAGTGGTTCAAATGGCTGGTCAAGGCTGTCGCACGCAAGAAAAATAATGTACGGATGACTTGGCGAGAAGTTGCCTACCGCACCGGGGCGGCAGAGTTTGACACATCTCGGTGTAAGACGTTGCTCGCGTGGAATCCCGAGCAAGATCGTGAGCGTTTCATTGAGAAGGGCATTCGCGCAGCGATAGACTGATTAATCGATGAAGCCCAATCTTCTACATGTTTTTCCATGCTTTGCCGGCGGTGGTCCGGAAGTTCGGACCACCGACCTGATCAATCGTACCAGCCATCAATTCCATCATGTGGTTGCTTCGCTTAACGGCGACTGTAGCGGTTGGGGGCGGGTCGAGCCTACACAGGACGCCGAATGTATTGACGGACCTCACAAAACGATTCGGTCGATGCGTAGCATGATTTCCAGCCTGTCTCCGGATGCTGTATTCACTTATGGTTGGGGGGGCGTCGACGCTATACTTGCAGCGCGTTTGGCCGGGATACGTCGCGTGGTTCATATGGAAGATGGATTCTTGGAAGATGAACGATCGAAGCAAAAACCGGCACGCCTTATCGCTCGACGCCTCGTCTTCAAAATGGCCGAGCGAATTGTCGTTCCATCGCAGACCCTGGTAAGCATCGCTCTTCGAGAATGGAAGGTGCCGAAGCGAAAGCTCTTGTTTATTCCGAATGGAATTGACGGCAAACGATTCCACCCCGTCACCGACCAAGCAGAGAAGCAGCGGATTCGCGCGGAGCTTGGTATACCTACCGATGCAACGGTGATCGGAACAGTTGGAGGCCTGAGGCCGGAAAAGAATCAAATGCAGCTCTTGAAGGCTTTCGCCAAAATACTAGCGGAGGGAGTGGGGCTTCACCTGCTAATTGTCGGCGACGGCCCATTGTTAATGCCAATGAAGAACGACGCGTCGTTACGGGGGATCACGGACCAAGTCACCTTCTTTGGTGCCTCACACGACCCGGCCCGTCATTATCGGGCAATGGATGTGTTCGCGCTTTCTTCTGACACCGAACAGATGCCCCTGGTTGTGCTCGAAGCCATGGCAACGGGACTGCCCGTGGTTAGTACCGACGTAGGGGATATCATGTCAATGGTTGCAAACTCAAACTCGCCTTATGTCGTCGAGCTACATGACCACGACCGGTATTCGACAATGTTGTCGATTTTGGCAATGGATCCAGCCCTTTGCGAGAAAATTGGAAAGGACAATCGTCAACGCTTCGACAAA
The DNA here is from genome assembly GCA_963707245.1 of Pirellulaceae bacterium. Taxonomy (GTDB): domain Bacteria; phylum Planctomycetota; class Planctomycetia; order Pirellulales; family Pirellulaceae; genus Aureliella. Next base: position 263,605 of record CAVPPY010000052.1, on the reverse strand, counting down.
GACTTTACCATGTCTCAGATGATTGAATCGTATTGCTCGCTCTATCATGGAGCGGATTAGAGAGATACTACGACGGCAGAACGCTCTGGTTCTTACGCATATCTATCTCCATAGCTGTTCCGAGGGTATCGAATAACGTTTTCCAATAGCAGGACAATTCCAAGACCACTGGCGGTTGGAAGCGAACTTTGCCATTTACGGTTGGAGAAAAGAAGGCTGGTTCACGGATATGTTCGCGGCACTCGTCGCAGTTTGTCAGGGGTCGACTTTTGTGTTGTCATTCCTGACATTCGGCAACGATTCGAAGAAGGGCAATCGCGTAGCCATCGCACGCGTTCCCTACCTGCCTTCACTGCAACGCTTCGCTAATGCAAACTTTATTGAGGGGGATTCGACGTGAAGCCAGTTTTTCTACTCGCGCCGATGAATCGCTCGGGAACGCATTTTTTGCGCGAGACTCTCCTGTGTCATCCGCTCGTCAGCCGTGGTCCGTTGGGAGAGGACTATATTCCCGCTTATTGCCATCTGCTACTGGAGTTTGCCGAGCGGGCTGAACGGCACTGGTATGATCCCAAGAAGGACGCCGGTGACCGCTTTCTCGATGGGCTCCGGCAAATGTTGCTGGAGTTTTTCTCCACGCACCCAACGAACGACTGATCCTGGTGACGCCACGGCCCTGGGGTGCGGGCGATGCTTTGCGACTGTTTCCGGAGGCCAGGATCCTATTCATTGTCCGCGACGGGAAAGATACCGTCGCATCGGCGTGCAAGAGCTTTTTCCGTCAGCCCCGACACCGCTACTGGACCAACGAGTGGATCACGCTGGCGCCAAAGCGGTTCTGGAATTTGCCGAAACGCACGCGTCGGAACGTGGTCAGCGCTGGGACGTACTGCGTTATGAAGATCTATTGCAGGACCCGGTTCCGACCGTTGAGCGGGCTTGCCGCTTGCTGGACCTTCCGGTCGAGTCGTTCGACTGGGAGGCATTCCATCAGATGCCAGTTCTGGGCAGCGGGTTTCAGCGGGGTAACACCAAGGAGTTGCACTGGCAGCCGGTCGCCAGACGCCGAGTTCCGCCCGATCGGGCGCCACACCGACTGGTCCTGGCCCCAACAGGCTTGGTTCCGGCTCCGCGGCGAACCGGTCAACCGCCGCCTGATTGCCCTTGCCCGCGTCCCTGTTAAGGCTCCCGCCATCGTTCCGCCGTCCCACACATGATTTCGGGCATTTCCGGTATCGTTCTCTGTTTTAACGCGGATCCTGCAAACAAGAGTGGCCTTGCTTTTGTACGTAAGCCTGCCCTCCCAGGCAGGCACACTAACGCAGATAGGTGTCCGCCGAAAATTCGATCGGCGCGGACAACTTGCGCGGACCTCTTGTGCGTCCAGCGCCCAGTCGGGATGAATCTCTATGCTAATGCCGTCGGCCAGCGTTGCCCCGGCATTCTCCAGCCAGCTGCGATGTAGCCTGCATATGGCTTGCCGGCAGTGTTGCGGTGTATCCACGGGAGCACCGTCAGCATTCTTGACTGGAGCAAAGATCTCGGCCGCATCGCCCTCCACGACAAATGCGCTGCTAGCCATCGGCAACAGATCGAAAATAAAGCGTTCGAACTTGATGGCATTGGGCTGCTGTGGCTCAATCAGCTGTCCCCGCTGATCTACGTAGCTGACCGTCTTGTGAGCCCGATGAAAGGGCAATCCAGATGATGATTCGACCACGGAGCTCAAGAAATCGACGTCGAAAACGTGTACAGCGATGTTGCCAGCCCACAGCTTGAGCGCACCATCTTCGGTGGTTTGCTCGGCATACTTATCAGGTAGATCACTGTATTCGATAATCTGTACCTTGCCATCGATGGCAACCACATTGCCCACCTTCTCCTTGGCGAAACGCTTCTTGACTACCTGGGTCGTCATCTGGCTGCCCGACAGAATATGGTAGCCGATCAAGTCGGGATCACACAGTTGCACCAGGGGATTGTCGACTTGGGCGTAGAACAAGTACTGGATACCCCGTTGCCTGGCATCCGCTAGACAGGCGTGGCGATCGAGCGCGGTCAACAGCCCACCATGTCCATCGGGGCTGAGCGCCAATTGACTCTTGGAGGCCATCAGGATTTTGCCCTCCGAATCGACGGCGGGCATGGTGCCCTGGCAAAATATCTTCAGTTGGTCCTCAGCCAGGCCACAGCGTTGTTGGCTTTCAAAGTAGGCGCGCGTTTCGTCATCCGTGGCCGGGCTGGTCATGACGTACAACGGTATGGATGCGTGATAGCGCTTCATAACGGCCAACAGTCGATCGCAGTGCATTTGAAATAGCGTGCGTTGGCTAACGGGGCCGATGGGGTACATGCCCTTGGGAGGTGCAAATCCCAATCGCGTTCCCTGGCCACCGGCGACCAACAACACGCCCACCTTATTCGCGCGCAAGGCATCCTCGCCGCAACGTCTCGCGTCCTGGCTGGTAAATGGTCGCTGCGAGGACTCTCCCAGCCGAATTGCTGGCGGAGGTTCGGCACGGGCTGCGAGCTGCTCCCAATTGACGGCGTCCACATCCTGCTGCACTAACTTGGTTAGCTCATCGAAATCAATTGCCTCGATTTGCTGTGCAAGCTGGTCGAGTTCGTCAGCGTTGAGCTCATCGACGAATTGCATCAGGTGCATTTGTCCCGCAGTCCGGAGTTTTTCGCGATCGATGGGATGTGTGTTGGTCATAGGGATTCTAAAGTCGTGGTTGGGTTTCGAAGGGCAACCGAGGCAGGAGCCTGGGAACGAGCACTTCGGCTGAGCAGGAGAGGCGGAGCCTCCATAGCAGGGCGTTCCCAGGCGGGAGCCTGGGAACGAGCGTACTCGCCCAAGTGAAGCCGCCCGCTGATCATAGGAATGTCGCCTTTCGCTCCGCGAAAGTGTCACGGTTGTTGGTGTCGTGCAGGTGTACTGTAAGGGTAGTGTACTTTCGCGGGAGCGAAAGGCGACTGTGGAGTTGTACTTTCGCGGGAGCGAAAGGCGACTGTGGAGTGTACTTTCGCGGGAGCGAAAGGCGACTTTGGTTTGCATGCTGGGAACGATCTTCTCGTTGAGTACTTTGATTCGAAAGCGCCATGGTCAAACAGCGAACATTACGGTCCCATGAGTCACAGGCAATCGCCTTACATGCGCGTGGCGATCCCCTGTTTTTCTAAGGGATGCAGCCCGTACATACTGAGCGCAGGCGCGTCGGCCGCGGGAAACATCTTGCCGCGATTAGCGATTTCATGCGGGTCGCAGGCCCATCGCAAACGTTGCATGCAGGCAATGGAATCCTCGGAGAACATTCCCGATAGAAATTGCCGCTTTTCCATGCCAACGCCATGTTCACCGGTAATGGAGCCTCCCAGGTCAATGCAGACCTGCACAATTTGGGCTGCTAACTCTTCGGCACGCTGCAATTCACCCGGCTTGCGTCCGTCGAACATGATCAGGGGATGCAGATTGCCATCACCGGCATGAAATACGTTGGCGACCCGTATTCCAGCTTGCTGACTGAGACGCTGAATCTGTTCGAGGGCATATCCCAACTGGCTACGCGGGACCACGCCATCTTGCACGATGAAGTCAGGGCTCAATCGTCCAACCGCCGAAAAGACGCTCTTACGACCCTTCCAAATGGATGCCCGTTCGGCTGCATTGGCAGCCACGTGTACCGCGCTAGCCCCGCTGGCTGCCAACAGAGAATCGAGCAACAGCCGCTCATCGGCGACCGCCTCGGCGCTACCATCCAATTCAACGATCAGCACGGCCTCGATATTCGGCGGATACTCGGCGCCCACGGCCGCCGTGGCGGCTTGCATGCTCAAGCGATCCATAATTTCCATGGCGGCTGGCAACAGGCCACTGCCGATGATGGTTCCGACCGCCTGGCCGGCAACCTGCAGGGATGAGTAGCCAGCCAGCACGGTGTGGAAACTCTCCGGCTTGGGCAGCAATTTGACGGTGATCTCGATAGCGATCCCCAGCAAACCTTCGCTGCCAACCATCAGTCCCAAGACATCAGGGCCGATCTGTTCGCCGGCAGGGCTGCCAAGTTCGACCAGGCTACCATCAGCCAAAACCATGGTCATGGCCACGATGTGATTGCTGGTCATGCCATACTTCAGACAATGTGCCCCGCCGGAATTGAAAGCCACGTTGCCACCGATGGTACAGACCTGCTGGCTGCTCGGATCGGGGGCATAGTAGAGCCCGGCATGTTCGACGGCTGCAGTGAGTTTAGAGTTAATGACCCCAGGTTCTACCACCGCCAATCGATTGGGCAAATCGAGTCGCAGGATGCGATTCAAGCGATTCAGCGAGATCACAATTCCGTCCTGATGCGGTAGAGAACCGCCGGACAAACTCGTGCCGCTTCCGCGGGCCACAAAGGGGATTTGCTGCTGGTGGCACCAGCGAACTACCTGGATGACCTCGTCGACGGTCCGCGGCACGACGACTGCCTTGGGAGTCACCGCAAAGGCGGTCAGCCCGTCGCTCTGAAAGGCCGTCAAGGCGCACTGGCTATCTTGAAAGCGATCGTCAGGCAGCAACTGTCGCAGGCTGCTGAGCATCTCCTGTGACGCAATATCCATGCCTTAGGCCCCGGCTGGTTGCAGGTTTTCTGCGGCGTTACAGGCCGCAGCGAGTCCAACCCCTGGGTCGGTCAGACAACCGCACTCATGAAGGATATTGCCCAAAGCCGCGAGGATAAGGGTCACATTCTGCTTGGTGCTGCTGGAGCCCATCAATCCGATCCTCCAGGCTCGACCCTTGAAAGGCCCGAGCCCCGCCCCAATCTCGATATTGTATTCCTGCAGCAGACGCCTGCGGACGAGTGCGTCATCGATCGACTCGGGAACATGCACCGCATTGAGGGTTGTCAGCGAGTGCTGGGGAATGAAATTCAATCCCATGGCTTCCAGACCGGCCCGCAGCATGCGATGATTCCGCTCGTGCCGCGCGATGCGGAGACTCAATCCCTCCTCGAGGACGATCTGCAAGGACTCGCGCAAGGCGTAGGTCATATTGATGGGCGCGGTATGGTGGTACACGCGATCGCTGCCCCAATAATTGCGGAGCATGGTCACATCCAGGTACCAGCTGGTAACCTTGGTCTTTCGTTCCCCGATAACCTCGAGAGCTTTGGGAGAAAAAGTAACGGGAGCCAGTCCAGGCGGGCAACTCAGGCATTTCTGCGTGCCACTGTAACAAGCATCGATCCGCAAGCGATCGACGGGTACATCAATGCCTCCCAAACTGGTCACGGCATCCACAATCAGCAGTGCGCCGTGTGCATGTACCAGGCTGGCTATTTCATCCAGGGGCTGATGTTCGCCGGTGCTGGTTTCGGCATGCACGATGCCGAAGGCTTTTGCCCCGGGCACTTCCTTGAAGCGCTTGCTGTACCTGCTCGGGGGTGATGCCATGCCCCCAAGCCGCCTCGATCACGTGCACGCGAGCGCCATATCGCTCGGCGACATCCTTCATTCTGCCACCGAAAACGCCATTGACGCACACGATCATCTCGTCGCCGGGCTCGATCAGATTGCAAACACATGCCTCCATGCCGGCACTACCCGTGCCGGAGATGGCCATGGTCATCTCGTTATTCGTCTGAAAAACCTGCCGCAACATCTGTCGCGTCTCATCCATGATGTGCAGGTACTCGGGATCCAAATGACCGATCGTGGGCGCAGCCAGCGCCTTCAGCACGCGGGCGGAAACATCGCTGGGCCCCGGGCCCCATGAGAACCCGCTGGGTTGGATTGAGCATACCGAAGGCATCTGTCATGGCAATTCTCATAAGAGTGCGAATAGGTGCTGGCTGATCGCCACCATGTTTTAGTCCATCATGACGTCCCGTTCCAAGGCTAGCTTGGGAACGCACTGTCTTCGAGGCTCTGCCTCGCTGAACGCAGCCCTCCACGAATCGCAGCCTTCAGGCAGTGCGGAGCCTGCAGGACATTGGGCTACCAATCGCAGCCCAGGCAGGCGGAGCCTGCAAGACATTGGGTTACCAGGCAGAGCCTAGTAACCAGGCGGTTGAGTTACCAGTCGGCCAAGCGGTTCAGTAGTGACGTTCAGTCGCAAAGTGTCTTTGTTTTTCATCTTAATTGTAACACATTACGTCGTGAAGAAGAATCGCGTCAGATGATAGAAGACGGGAGCGGCAAAGCACAGCGTATCAATGCGGTCCAAGACGCCAGCGTGGCCCAGAACCAATGAACCATAATCATTCACGCCGCGATCGCGTTTGATGGCGCTCAAGGTCATTCCTCCAAACATGCCCATCACGCCGACCACCATGGACATGCAGGCCGCCTCCCAAGGATTGAAAGGAGTCACCCAAAATAGCAAGCCACCGATCATCCCCGTTGTCAGCGTGCCACCGGCGAAGCCTTCCCAGGTGCGACTGGTACTGACGTCTTCGGCAATGATCCGTCTCCCAACGACTTGTCCCCAGGTCCACTGCAAGATGTCCGCTAACTGTGACATCAATACAAAAAAGAAGAGCAGTCCGGCGGGACTACCCTGCCATGGCTCGCCATTGCTGCGGGCCAAGTTCAAATTGATCAGGGCCGGCGCATAACTCAACGAATAAACACAAATCAACAAGCCCACCGTGATCTGTGCCGTGCGTTCCAGGAATCGCTTGTGATCTCCGGATAGGGCGATGCGCGCGGAACAAACAGCGATGCGTACACTGGAATCATGATGCTGTAGAGGCCATAAAAGTCGATGGTTGCCCCACTATTCCACTTCCAGCCATAGCGCTCGAGGGCAATCAATACGTACTGCAAGGGAGTGAATACGATTAAGGCCCAGAACAGGGCGCGATGGTCGCCGCGACGCGTGGGCGCCATGGTAATGAACTCGCGCAAGGCCCAGAAGGACACCAGGCCAAACAGCACGACGGTACCCATGGGCTGTAGCAGTAAACCGAAAACCAAGATGGCACACATTAACCACCAGGCATTCAGACGCTGACGAAAGCGGAGGACCAAAGCCGGATTCACCGTTTCGGCCGGTCGTCGTCGCAGGTACTGCCCAACCAAGGAGGCAATCCCCAGCGTAGCCAACACGACTCCCAACAAGATATTGGTGCGGATATCATTCAGCCAGACCGTGGGCGCAGCCGGCACCTGGGTGGCCGCTCCGACCGGCCCGCTGCCCTCTGAGTGCCAGCCCGCCACTTGCATCCACCGCGGGAGGCAACTCCGATTGCGGTGCGGGGTCCTGCGGCCCGACGCTGGCTGGGCTTTCGCCGTCAGCCTGCGGTTGAGCCTGAATTTCGATGAGAGCCTCTAAGTCGTTAGCCTCAGCAGAAGCTGCAGGCGCGAGTGCCCCTGAGGATTCTTGTGCTTGCGCAAGGCCACGCCGCCAGCCAGAAGAAAAACAATAACGCTAGCGCACGCATAGACAACTGCTAACGGCCGGAGGGTCTCGAATATATGAAAACGGCGATTATAACCAAACCGGCCAATTTCAGTACGACCCTTGAAACCTAGAACAATTCGTGGATCTCACGAAAACCGGAATCCACGATGGGGAAGGGCCGCCCACCTGGTCCAGGCAAGTGCTCGCTAAGCTTAAAACCAAGACTCTTGAAGATGGTGGCCACCACCTCGGGCGGTTCGACAGGCCGATCATCGGGAACGGCGCCAATGGGATCACTTGCGCCGACCGCTTGGCCACCACGAACTCCACCGCCTGCAAAATAAACGGTAAAGCACTGTGGCCAGTGGTCGCGGCCACCTGCGGGATTAACTTTGGGCGTCCTGCCGAATTCGGCCAGATTGGCCACCAGCGTATCGTCCAGCAAACCACGTTCTGACAGGTCGGAGACTAAGGCTGCGTAGGCTTGATCGTACATGGGAGCGACAATATTCTTCATGCCTTCAATCGAAGTGAAGGGCTTGCTGCCGTGAATGTCCCAGGTGATTTCATCAAACACCGTTAGGAAAGTATTGATGGTCACGAAACGCACACCGCCTTCGATTAAGCGTCGAGCCAGCAAGCAACACTGCCCGAAACGATTCATGCCGTAGCGCTCGCGCACCTGCTTGGGTTCTTTGGACAGGTCGAAAGCATCCCGGGCTTGGGGGCTGGTCATCAGCCGGTAGGCCGTATCGAAGTGCTCGCTCATGATCCGGGCTGACTCGCTAGCTTCGAACTGAGTCATCGACTCTTCCACCGCGCTGCGCAATCGCCGACGACGATCGAGTCGAGCTGCGGGAATGGAAGACGGGGGCAATAGATCGGGGACCTTGAAATTCTCTTGGGAGGGATCTGCCTGCAGGGCGAAGGGGTCGTAGGCCTTGCCCAGAAATCCCCCCGCCTGCCCATTGGGCAGGTTTCCTCCACCGCGGCCCATGGTCTCGGGCAATACCACATGCGGAGGCAGGTCGCCACGCGGACCGCGCAGATACCACACCGCTGAACCCACGTGGGGAGTATCCACCCCACCGGTGAACAAGCGGCCGGTCTGCATGATTTGCCAACCGGCATCATGCACCGCCGCACCGCGATGAAAGCAGGAACGCACAAAAGCAATCTTGTCCGCGATCTGCGCGTGCTTGGGCAAAATCTCTGAGAGTTGAATACCATCAGCGACCGTGGCGATGGGCTTAAAGGGACCGCGAACCTCGGCGGGCGCTTCGGGCTTCATATCGAAGGTATCGAGCTGGCTGGGAGCGCCCAGGTTAAAGATCAAAATGCAGGACTTCTTATCACTGCCGGCTTCCAGCATTCCCGCCTCGCGGGCTTGCAATAGTTGCGGGAGCCCCAAGCCGATTGCACCCAAGGTGCCGACTTGCAGAAAATCGCGACGCGTTACGCCGTTACAGGTGTGCGATTTGCCTTGTCCAATTAAATCCAGCATGCTTTAACTCCCCACGAAAACGCTGTTCGGCGAGCGCTCGTTAAGCGAGAGCCGCGTCGCATGTCTTCATGCCTGATTTTCAGCCTGTCTTCAGCCTGTGTTCGTTGTCCAGCCTAGGCCTTGTCAAAGTTTCATTTGGGGATGGAAGGGAAAAAGGTGTCAGACACCAAAAGCCGGAACGGCCCTGCGGGTGCTTCGCACTTTTGGTGTCTGACCCCTTTTTCCCAACGCATGTCTAACCCAATTTTTATTCCTGACAAAGCCTAGTTCATTCACCAGTCTATAGGATACTCGAAACACGCGTTCCCATCATGGGAGCTTTACTTGGCAAACAATTGCCCAGCGATGTCCTTGAAAGACTTGAATTCCAAGGGGTTACCACTGGGGTCCAGCAAAAACATGGTGGCCTGCTCGCCGGGCTGGCCAGCAAATCGGATATAGGGCTCGATTACAAAGGCCACATGCGCGGCCCGCAAACGGTCCGCCAGACTCTGCCACTGATCCATTTCGAGAACCACGCCAAAATGGGGAATGGGCACAGCATGTCCATCCACGGGATTGGATGTCAACTCACCGCCCGGATAGGTCGGCGAGACGTGGCACACCAATTGGTGGCCGAAAAAATCGAAATCAACCCAGCTTTCGGAACTCCGACCCTCGGGACATTGAAACAGTCCGCCATAAAAGGCTCGACAGGATTCCAGGTCTTTGACTTCGATGGCCAGATGAAAAGGTGGCAAGGCAAGCGTCCTCATGAAAAGCAGCTAGAATTTGAATAATGCCCGCGGGGGACTAGCGTTACAACATGCGTCTGGGTTCGCATTAGCCCAACAGCTTTCGTCGGAGTTTACTCTTTTGCGAACCATCATCCTCATGCGCCACGGCAAAAGCGATTGGCATCAGCCGGGCTTAGCGGATCATGATCGACCGCTCAATCCGCGCGGGCAACGCGCCGTACCGCTGATGGCACAGCTGCTGCTCGAACAGGGCGTGCGGACCGATATTATTCTGGCCAGTTCGGCCGTCCGCGTACAGCAGACACTCGAGCTGCTGCAGGCCAGCTGGGCCATGGGGACACAGGTTATCACCGAGCGGAGTTTGTATTTGGCCTCTGCCGACACGATCACCTCGATCATCCACGCCTTGCACGACTCGTGGAAATCAGCCATGCTCGTGGGCCATAATCCGGGGCTGTGCGAATTCTGCTGGCGGTTGAGCCGAGAAGAGCTAGATATGCCCACTGCAGCCGTGGCTGTATTTTGCTGCCACGATGCAAACACCTGGCACGACTCCCTCAATAGCCACCCCTGGCAATTGCAAGCCTACTGGAAACCCCGTGATCTCGAATCCTAACCGAGGTCGATGCTAACTATCGTTCCATAAATTACAGTCGGCTTGGGCAGGGACGTTAGCCCCGGTTTCTGCAGAGGGAACCGCGGCTAACGCCGTGCGGCTAATCCCAAAATTAAAGTTGCACAAAGCACTAGTTCGTCTATTCAACTGAGGTGACCACATGAGCAATCAGAAAGTTCGCATGGCCATGGTTGGCCTAGGCTTTGGTTCGGAATTCATCGCTATCTACCAGTCGCATCCGCATGCCGAGGTGGTGGCCATTTGCCGGCGCAATAGAGAAGCATTGAACGAAACGGGAGATCAGTTTGGAATCGAGCGCAGGTATACGGAATTTGATGAGGTTTTGGCCGACCCGCAGGTCGATTGCGTACATATCAACAGTCCCATCGCCGATCATGCATGGATGTCACTGAAAGCCCTGGATGCTGGCAAGCATGTGATGTGCACCGTGCCCATGGCTACCACCATTGAAGAATGCCAGCAGATCTGCGACAAGGTCCAGTCCACGGGATTGAAATACATGATGGCGGAGACCGTGGTATACAGCCGCGAATTCCTGTTTATCAAGGATATGTACCGCAAGGGCGAATTGGGAAAGATCCAGCATCTGGCCGCTTCGCATCCGCAGGACATGGATGGTTGGCCAAGCTATTGGGAGTCGATGATTCCCATGCACTATGCGACCCATGTGGTCAGTCCTTGCTTGGGATTAACGGACGCGCTGGCGGAGTATGTCAGCTGTTTCGGCTCGGGCACTGTCCGCGAGGACATTGCCAAGAAATCCGGCAATCCCTTTGCCGTGCAGAGCTGCCATATCAAGCTAAAAGACAGCGATATCACGGCGCACATCTGGCGATTCTTGTACGACGTCGCCCGCCAGTATCGGGAGAGCTTTGACGTGTATGGCACCAAGCGCAGTTTTGAGTGGAGCTTGATTGAAAACGAGCCGCACGTGATCCACACTGCCAAGAAGGCTGAACACGAGATTCCGCAGAAAATCGAGATTCCCGATTTCGCGCACTTGTTGCCCGAAGCGATCCAGCGCTTTACCTTGCCGGCCGAGATCCACGATGCCCAACACCTGTCCTTTGTGCAGGGCGGTGGGCACGGTGGCTCGCATCCGCATCTGGTTCATGAATTCGTGTCGGCAGTGCTGGAGGATCGCGAGCCTTGGCCCAATGCCCGCACCTCCGCCAACTGGACCTGCACCGGATTGTGTGCCCATCAATCCGCCATGCAAGGCGGCAAGATCGTGCACTTGCCCGAGTTCTCCTGATTGGATTCCGGACGGCTTCGGGACGCCTGTCCGCCAGGCAGTACGACGCCCGACCGTCTGGTGCTTTGTTCCAATTAGGATTTAGGCTTTTCTCAATGCCAGGGCGTTGCCCCGTTCTCCGCAGGAACCGGGGTACGCCCGCTAAGGCTCAATGGCTAATCCTAAAATTGAATTGGAACAAAGCACTAGCAGGCTGCTGCAAAAGTATTTGCTTGCACAATCGTATTTCAGACAATGTTGTGGCCCGACTTTGCAGCAGCCTGCTCAACCCTCTACGAAGATGCTCGCACACTTTCCTAACGCATGCTTATGAACCTCGGGCAGAGCTTGGCTAGTGCTCTCGGGTGCCAAGATCTTGAGGGAGAATTAGGGTCTGGAGTCAAATCGTAGTGCGATGGTGTCTTGGGGCGCGGCGGCTTCAGCGGACCTGCCCCGTGCCGTTGTGTCCCGCTGCAGCGAAGGTCGCCAACGATTCGCTGCAGTCTCAACGCCGGGCGGGTGAAATCAGCCAAAGTTAAGTTGTGCCTGAAGCACTAGGCCTTGAAGCGCAAACTTGGCTTGGCTGACGATTTGCTCCTTGGTGATCTTAAAGTGCTGGTAGAGCTGGTCGGCGGGCGCCGAGCGCCGAATCCCTGCATTCCCACAAAGTGCCCCTCGCTGCCCAGGTAGCGATCCCAGCATTGGCGAATGCCCGCCTCGCAGGCGATGCGCAGGGTGCATGCCTTGGGCAGTACTTGCTCTTGGTATTCTGGCAGTTGGTCGTCAAACAATTCTTGGCAAGGCATACTGACCACCCGCGTGGCAATGCCAGCAGCTTGGAGTTCAGCCTGAGCCTCCAGACACAGACTGAGTTCGGTTCCCGTTCCCATCAAGATGACCTGCGGTTGGCCCTTGCAATCGCTCAAGACATAAGCACCACGGGCAGCCAGCGCGGCGGGGGCGAGATGGGAACGATCGAGAGTGGGCACATTTTGTCGCGAGAGCACGAGGGCTGCCGGGTGATTGGGCAACTGCATAATGGCGCGATAGCACTCGGCGACTTCGTTTGCGTCTCCTGGTCGAAAAACGTAGAGACCAGGGATAGCCCGACAGGCGGCCAGATGTTCAACGGGCTGGTGCGTTGGCCCATCTTCGCCCACACCTATGGAATCGTGGGTCAACACATACAGCACTGGTAGATGCATCAGGCTGCTCAATCGCATGGCTGGGCGCATGTAATCGGTGAACACAAAAAACGTTGCCCCGTAGGGTCGCAGGCCGCACAGAGCCATGCCATTCAGGGCTGCCGCCATACCGTGCTCGCGTATGCCAAAGTGCATGTTGCGTCCGGAATAATCTTGGCTACTGAAGTCGCTCTGCCCGTCGAGCAGCGTCATGGTGCTAGGAGCCAAATCCGCCGAACCACCGATCAACCACGGGATGCCGGGAGCAAGCATGTTCAGCACTTTGCCGCTGCTGACACGGGTTGCCAACCCCTTCGGATCGGCAGGGAATTCGCTTATTTTGCTATCCCAACCCTGTGGCAAATTGCCAGACAGCATCGAGATCAATTGCTGCGCCTCTGCGGGAAACTCGCTCTTATACTTGGCAAAGCTCGTATTCCACTGCGCGCTGCTGTGCGCCCCGCGTTTTCCAATGGTATCTGCAAAATACTGGGGCACCTCATCCGGGACATAGAACTGCTTGTCGGCCGGCCAGCCATAGGCCTGCTTGGTCAGCCGGATTTCCTCATCGCCAAGCGGAGAACCGTGAGCACCATGCGAATTGGCTTTATTGGGCGAACCGTAACCGATAATGCTGCGAACCATGATCAGGGTCGGTCGGTCCTTGCACTGCTCAAAGCCGATCAGGGCTGCTGCGATGGCTTGCGTATCGTTGGCGTCGGCAACGCGGACAACATTCCAACCCAGCCCTTCGAAACGTCGCTGTACGTCTTCGCTGAATGCAAGATCCGTTGAGCCTTCGATGGTGATTCGATTATCATCGTAGATCCAACACAGATTGGAGAGCTGCAGATGCCCCGCCAGCGAAGCGGCTTCGTAGGCAATTCCCTCCATCAAATCGCCATCACCGCAGATAGCGTAGGTGTTGAAGTCGAACAATGGGTAGTTGGGGCGATTATAGGTAGCAGCCAGCCATTTCGAGGCAATCGCCATGCCCACGCTGTTGGCTACACCCTGCCCCAGGGGGCCGGTGGTGGTTTCGATCCCAGCCGCCTCGCCGAATTCAGGATGTCCCGCACAGGGGCTGTGCAGCTGCCGAAAATTCTTGATGTCATCCAGCGTAATGGCCGGGCGATCGACGGCCCGACCATCCTCGCCCACCGCGCGGACACCAGCCAGGTGCAATACCGAATACAACAGCATCGACGCATGCCCGGCACTCAACACAAAACGATCTCGGTTCGGCCACAGCGGCTGAGCTGGATCATAGCGCAACGTGGCCGTCCACAGTTGGAAAGCGACCGGCGCCAAAGCCATGGGAGTACCGGGGTGACCACTTTTGGCAGCCTGCACACCATCCATGCTCAGGGTGCGAATCGTATCGATGGCCAGTTTTTCAAGGGTGGAGTTGCTGACGCTTGGAGTGGAAACGCTCATGGGCCGCTTTCTCAGTAAGAGCCTATCCGAAAAGGGGTCTGACCCTTTGGAGGCGAGGCGATTTCATTGTTTTTTTGGCCTCGCCGAAGAGGGTCAGACCCCTTTTCGGATAGGCTCTAAGTGTTTGTGTTTTCGAATGGGCCTGCCAGCCCATTCCGGTTTGCGAACCAATGCTGTGGGAACGCCCAGCACGCATTGCTCCTGGAAGCCCCCTATTCGGCCGGAAGATCCCCGCGATCAGCGGAGGATGCCAGCGTGTATCTAGCAATCTGCTTTTGGGGTGCGAGGATACCCGCAAATCATGGATTTAGCAATTGCCGAAGGGGTCGGCAACACTATACGAAAGGCTCGCCAAGGGCTAGAATTCGTGCTGCCTCAAATGGAGTCCGTCCCGCTCCGGCGAGGCATGAAAAGCGGTAACATCGACTCGAGTTGAAAGGTCCCGAGCCCTTTTGAGCGAGATGCACAAGGAGTTTTTGAGATATGAGCCCTGCGGAAATCCGAGATGAGATCATTGATATCCTCAGCGAAATTGCACCTGACGAAGATCTGAGCGACCTGAAAGATGATGTTTCGTTTCGCGAGCAGATGGAATTGGATAGCATGGATTTCCTGGACATCGTCATGGAGCTCCGCAAGCGACATCGAGTGCAAATTCCCGAGGATCAATACGGGGAGTTGGCTAGCATGTCCAGCACCGTTAGATACCTCGAACCGCTGATGGCGGCGATTTAGGATTGCGATATGTAGTTGGATAACGCCACCCCCTCAGTCGGCCAAGAGATGTACGACACGATCATTATTGGTGCAGGCATGTCCGGGTTGGCGGCGGGCATTCGCTTGGCCCACTACGATCAAAAAGTCTGCATTCTTGAAAAGCACTGGACGATCGGCGGTCTGAATTCTTTCTACCGCACCGGTGGCCGAAATTACGACGTGGGATTGCACGCGGTAACCAACTTTACTCCGCCCGGCACTAAGAAGGGCCCTCTGGCGCGATTGCTTCGTCAATTGCGTTTCCGCTGGGAGGACTTCGAGCTGTCGCCCCAAGTCGGCTCGGCCATTGCCTTTCCAGGGGCGCGGCTAGGGTTTACGAATGACATCGACTACCTGCGCAGCGAAATCGCCCGGGTGTTCCCGTCACAGCGGGACCAGTTCGAATCTTTGCTGGGCCAGCTGACCGACTACGACGATCTCAATCAAGATAATTTTGGCGGCTCGGCCCGCGACTTTCTGAATCGCACGTTCAGCGAGCCATTGTTGGTTGAAATGCTGCTCTGCCCGCTGATGTGGTACGGCAATGCCCGCGAAAATGACATGGACTTCGGCCAGTTCTGCATCATGTTCCGCAGTATTTTCCTGGAGGGCTTTGCGCGGCCCTTCAAGGGCGTGCGACTGATCCTCAAGCATCTCGTCCGCAGGTATCGTGGTTTGGGCGGGGAACTCAAGTTACGCAGCGGAGTGGCTTCGATCCGGGTCGATGGCCACCGCGCGGTCGGCGTTGAACTCGAAAACGGAGAATGCATTGAAGGCAAACGCATCCTATCCAGTGCGGGAGTCGTCGAGACACAGCGCCTGTGCGAGGATCTCAGCCAGCCACTGCCCGAACGAGCGGGACAACTGAGCTTCATCGAGTCCATTTCGGTGCTGGACCAACAACCCAAGAACGTGGGTTTTGCAGAGACGATCGTGTTTTTTAACGATAGCCCCGAGTTTCATTGGACGCGGCCGCGACAGGGATTGTGCGATACGCGAACGGGGGTCATCTGCAGTCCGAATAACTACCTCTATCCCGAGCAGTCTGGCGAGCTGGAAGATGCCGTGATTCGGCTGACAACCATCGCCGATTTCGATGCTTGGGCAGGGCTGAGCGAGGCCGATTATCAACGCCAGAAGATGTGGTGGTACGACCGTAGCGTGGCTGCGGCCGTGCGCTTCATTCCCGATTTTCGCTCGCATGTGATCGATACCGACGTCTTCACCCCCAAGACCATTCGCCGCTTTACCTCGCACGACAACGGGGCTGTATACGGCGCCCCAGATAAACAGCTCGACGGCAGAACGCACTTAGAAAATCTGTTCCTGTGCGGCACCGACCAAGGTTTTGTAGGAATTATTGGCGCCATCGTCAGCGGCATTTCGATGGCTAATATGCACTGCCTGCGAAATTCCTAGCGCTGCGTACAGATTAGATCGAAACGTAGCCGGAGTCGCCAGAATTCGCTTCTTGCCTGGATTTCACCGTAGCCGGATTCGCCAGAATTCGCTTCTTGCCTGGATTTCACCGTAGCCGGATTCGCCAGAATTCGGGACTTTGCATGCTGCCCCGAAGTCTCAGGGCTAATCAGAGTTTCAATTTGAGAAGTGAGCCGCGACGCGTAAGCGGCCGGGTTTGCAAGCCCACCCGAGGCCATGCGGCTCACGGATCCGAGGACCTAACTTGAAAGTCTGATTTGCCCTGTCCGAAGTCTAGCGACTCCGGCTACGGCAATCGCCCTACGTTATAATATTGACTGAACACGAGTTCCGAGGCACCCAAGCAAAAACACGGAAATAGAGCCCTGGCACATGCAGAATTTGGAACTGACACTCTTTCTTCTTACGGCTTGCATGACCGCTGGATTGTTGTACCTGGCCGCGCGGCCCGCAGGCAAGCAAGCGCTCGCTTTCTTGCTGTTGCCAGTGTTCTGCTTGATTCTGGCAATATGGTGGATTCCGCCCAACCAGCAAAAAGAGCAATTGGCAGCCGAGATCCCACAGATTCGCCAAGGCGAGTATGTTCGCTCTAGCTCATGTCGCAGCTGCCATGCCGAGCAATACGAGAGTTGGCATCATTCCTTTCATCGCAGTATGACGCAGGTCGCCTCGGAGAGTTCCGTGCTGGCTCCCTTTGACGGGCGCGAGCTGAATCTGTACGGAGACAGCTGCCGAGTTGAAAAACATGGTGATCTGTTCGTGGTTGAAATGCCCGATCCGGATTGGGAGGCCAGTGCTTTCCCCGACGGCGTCCCCAAGGGCCTGGTTACCGATGCACCGCGGGTGCGATTGCCCGTCGTCATGACGACGGGCTCACATCACCTGCAGGCATACTGGGTACCCAGCGAGCATGGTAATAAGCTCCGCATTTTTCCTTGGGTGTTTCATATCGGCATGCAACGCTGGCTTCCCAATGAGGATTCCTTTATTAGCCCGCCAGACATGAAGCACTATCCCCAAATATGGAACAACAGCTGTATCCTCTGCCACAGCGTGGCTGGTGAAGACGGCTATGACCCTGGAGATTGGAAAAGCAGCGTCGCCGAGTTGGGGATATCCTGCGAAGCCTGCCATGGTCCAGGCGAGGAGCATGTGCACAAGCATAGCAACCCAGTCACGCGCTACGCAGCCCGCCTTGACGACCAGGTGGATGATACGATTGTCAATCCAGCACGCCTGCCGGCCGACAAGGCATCTCAAGTATGCGGACAGTGCCACACTGCTTTCGAACCCAATGCATCGACGCCCAAGAACGTGTTCCGCCCAGGGGCCGATTTTGACAACATATTCACGCTGGCCAATCCACATGCCGAGTCAACCTTTTGGCCAGACGGCACCATGCGCATCGGTGGCCGCGAGTACTCGGGCATGATCGAATCGGATTGTTTTTCAAAAGGCCAAATGTCTTGCCTGTCTTGCCATGCCATGCATGCCAGCGACCCGAACAAGCAATTGCGGACAGATCTCCATGCCGACGATGCCTGTACGCAGTGTCACCCAACCGTAGCCCAGGATATCTCCGCGCATACACACCACGATGCGAAGTCTGCCGGCAGCCGTTGTTACAACTGCCACATGCCCTATTCGAGTTATGCATTGTTTAATGCCATTCGCAGCCACCGAATCGACTCACCCAATGTCGCCATGAGTAAGTTTGGTGGCCGCCCCAATGCGTGCAATCAATGTCATTTGGATCAATCTCTCGCATGGACCGGAGAGCACTTGAGCGCCTGGTACGACCAGCCGCCGGTCGAATTAAGCCAGGACGAAAAAAACATAGCCGCTTCGCTGCTGTGGCTCTTACGCGGCGACGCAGTGCAGCGTGTGTTGTCAGCCTGGACCTTTGCCTGGGAGCCAGCCCAAGAGGCCTCCGGTGGCAGCCAGCCGGCCAGCGAATGGCAGACTCCATTCCTCATCGAATTGCTCGACGATCCCTACACCATGGTTCGCTACATGGCCGCTCGAGCCCTAGCTAGCCACGGCAAAGACTTAGCAGGTTACGATTTCTTGGTGCCACCCGCGCAGCGCTCGCCAGCAGCTCCCAGCCTTCAGCGACTGTTGCACTCGGCTTCAGAGCCCAAGCTAAGCGTACCGCCCAGTGGCCTAAGTCCATTTTTTGACGACAATGGTGATTTGAATCGTAGCCTACTCGAGCGCTTGCTCGGCGAACGTGACAATACACCACTGACTCTTAACGAATAGCACACCGGAAGCCAATGTCCAGCAAGCACCGTAGCGATGGGAATGCCAGCCAGCCGGGAGTGGGTATGTTTGTGCAGCACTTGCGCATCGGCTGGTGGACGCTGTTGCTCTTCCTGACTCTCGGTATTGTGTTGGAAGCTATGCATGGATTGAAGCTCAATTACTATTTGGGCGTCGACGCGGAAACGCGACGCCTGATGTGGACCCTGGCACACACGCACGGCACTCTGATAGCACTGATACATTTAGCTTATGCACTGACTTTACGCGCCCTGCCTGGATCCGGCGGACTGTGGCCTTCCTATTGTCTGACGGGAGCCGGCGTGCTGATGCCGCTAGGCTTCTTCCTGGGAGGACTTTTTCATTACTCGGGAGATCCTGGGCTGGGAATTTTCCTGGTTCCCCCCGGCGGCTTGTTGCTATTCATCAGCGTGCTGCTAACTGCACGCAGCCTTCACCAAAACATCGCTTAGGCGGACAGCGCCAATTTCAAGTGTCTTGCGAGCACGAAGCGCAGGGAATGTGTCGGCTTACAGCCACAAACTCGCTTGCGCCGTGCTTGGTTTTTGCGGCACGTCAGCCTAAGGCGGCTGGAGGCGGACAGCTGCACTCTGGTGGCCTACGATATCCCCAGCGAATCCCCAGCGCAAGAGATCCCTCAACGCAAGAGACTAAGGCAGGTAACGAGTTTGGCGCGACCCTCGCTGGAAGCGGAGTGCAGCATCAAAGTGGGGTTGTGAATTCAAAGGTCCCCGAGCCCAGCTTTAACACGATCGATCCTGGGCGGTTGTCCAGAATATCGACGCTAGGCGCTCGCTCTAGGCCTTCCCCCGATTCACGGACCCACTGTATCTCCTTGGCAGGCAGGTGCGCGGTTGCCGTTGTATTGGGCGGTATGATAACCTTCCATCGCCATTGATTGTCCGCAATTTCCCATTCGCTGGAGATGCGCCCGTATACACTGTCATGCGAGGCCTTGGCCCATTTCAAATCCCCGACCCATTGCGGCTTCAGAATAATGTGGCGGAAGCCCGGCTGCTGTGGGTCGTAGTTGATGCCGCCAAGGCTCTGGTAGCACCAAGCTTCGAAGTTTCCAGATAGGATTTTCTGACTTTCACCATTCATGCCACCGTCCTGAGTATCGGTATCCCAGCGTTCCCACGAGGTCGTCGCGCCATGGGCGATCATATATCCCCAGCTCGGCCGCTCCGTGCGCGTTGCGATGGACCAGGCGACGTCGGGCCGCCCAACCTCTGTCAGAACCTGCATCTGCCATTGCATGCCGATGAGGCCAACCGAAGTGTGCCCCTGATGGGTCAGCATGATGTCGTTGACCAGGTGATCGATGACACGCCTGCGCTGCTCATCTGGAACCAAGCCGAATGCCAATGGCAATACGGCGGAACACTGCGTAGCTGACTCGTAGGTGCCAGACGCTTGGTCGAAGAAGCGTTGGTTAAATCCCTCATAGATGCGGTTGGCCAAATCTCCGAAATAGCGTTCGTCCTCGTCGTGCCCAAGGATAGCTGCAGCTCGTTGAACGATGCGCGCGTTGTGATAAAGGTAGGCCGTGCCCATTAGGGGAGCGGAGGTAGCACCGGCATTACGCGTGTTCGCTCCCATGGAGGCAGTGTCCACCCAATCGCCATAAGTGCACTTATCGGTCGTATGATCGGCGTTGAGATTCGTCCGCTGATGGTACAGTACGAAGCGTTTCATCAGCTGGTAATTGTCGCGCAGCAGCCGGTCGTCGCCATAGAAGTTGTAATACCAATCGGGAATGATGGTGACCACGCTCGGCCAAATGATGTCTCGACTGTTGAAAGTCCAATAGGGTGGAAGAATCTCCTGCAAGCTGCCGTCAACGTCCTGGTGCGCGGTAATTATGCAGAAAGTGTTCGTAGAAGCGTGCGACGTTAAATGCCCAGCCCTCGCTTTCAGACGTCTTGGCAGGATGGCCTGACCAGGGCATGCGTTCGTCACGATCGGGTTCCATCGGCACGCTGCGATTCTGCAATCGAGTTCCCCAGCGCGCATTGAGATAGATGCGGTTTATCAGTTCGTTACTACATTCGAATTCGCCGACCGGTGCGTGATCGGTGTGCGTAACCAGTCCAGCAAAATTCTCAGCCGTGGGTACTCCAGGAAAGCCTTCAACCTGAACCCAACGGGTGGCATTGCCGCGGAATCGCGGATGCCAAATCTCTTCGCCTTCACCCTTGAGCGTATAGATGTCGGTATTCCTCGCGCTGCGGTCATTGATGGAATTCAGGGTCCCATCTTGGCGAATATTGAAACTGCTGCGCATCGAAACACGCGCGCCCTTGGGTCCATGCAACTTTAACTGCACGACGCCGTAGAATGCCTGGCCAAAGTCCACCATCCAGATCCCCGGCTTCGGTTGCAGCACCTGGAGCGGCCGCAGAGTCTCTGTAACGCGGATGGGCTCGATCATCTGCGCTTCGAGTTGACCGCCTGGCGAGTCGAGGACCTGGGCTGGCTGCCAGTCTGAGTCATCGAAGCCCGGCGCGGACCACCCTGGCATTTCCAGAGTAGCATCGTATTCTTCACCGTCGAATTCGTTGCTAGCCCGCAGCGGACCCTCTGCCGTCGCCCTCCATGAGGGGTCGGTGACCAGCGTCTCCTGCGTCCCGTCGCGGTACTCAAGGTGAAATTGCGCAAGCAACCGCGGTTGACCATAGCTGTGCATGGGCATTGGATTCTGTGCTCTGGGCGCGAATAGGCGGCCATTGCTGAGAGTTATGCCAATTGCGTTTTCGCCAGATTGAAGGGCTTGGGTGATGTCGAAGCTGACGTACAGGGCACGTCGGTCGTAGCCCGTCAGTGCCGGGTTCATCAACTGGTCGCCGATCAGTTTGCCGTTGATATGCAGATCGAAGAATCCGAGTCCACAGACCGTCGCCGTCGCCCGCTCGATCTGCCTGTCAACGTTTAGTTGGCGGCGCAGGTAACGGCCAGCGAGACGTCGGTGCTCCGACCGCAACCGATCAGGCCAGGGGATTCCCCAGGGATCAATCCCCGGCCTGCCGAGTTCCCTGGCCGCGACCCAGGGCGGGCCACGGGTATCAGCCTGCAACCAGTCCTCATCGACCGACTGGGCGCAACTCCAGTTCTTGTCAGACAAAAAGAGCTGGGGCGGGCCATCCGCAAAATCAACATGCAGCGCGCCCAACCAACCACTGGGATTGGCCGGAACAGGTGCGTCAGCGTTGGTCAGGGCGACGGCGAGTCGATTGATGCCCGGTCTCAATTCCTGTGTCACCTCTGCGTGCACCAGATTCGGATGCCCTGCGCCCGTGCCGATCAGCTTGCCATTCAGGTAGACCTCGACACGATCGTCGCCTGCGAACAGGCAATGCGCCTTGCTGACCGGGCGATCCTGCGGCAGCTCGATATCGCGGCGAAAATAGCGGGTCGCCACCGGCGCATCGCGAGCGTAATCGCCTTGCGGATAACCGAGCCATTGAGCCGTTTTGATATCACTGACATCAATGTCTTCTGCCTCCTGTGTCTTGAGGCCGATCCACTGGGCAGCCTGCCAATCCTCGACGGTCAACAAACCCATGGACCAAAATGCGCTTGGACTCCAGTCCGAAAACTGTCCTTGACCATCCCGCACGCGCACCTTCCACCAGCAGGTTTGACGCGACCCAAGTGGTTTGCCGCTGTAGCGGACCAGTTGCGATTGATCAGACGGGATGTCGCCGGAATCCCACAGATCTCCTTCGTCACGCATCAAGCCTTCGCGAGAACTGCTCACGAGTATCCGATAGCCGGTCTGACGTAAGCCGCGCAGCCTTGCGTCGGCAGGCTTCAACTGCCAACTCAGCCGCGGCTGAACGTCGTCGATGCCCAGCGGATCTACCAAGTGCTCACAACGGAGTTCGACTGGGTTCAACTGGCCATCCGCGACAGCCGAACATCCGGTGCAAGTTAGCGTCGTGAATGCAATCACGTAGAGAGCTGATCTCATGCTGCAACTCGTTCGGTTTGGAAGCATCATCCGATGCTGGGTGGTTGGCTGGCGAGGTCTACTTGGCCAGCGCCATCTTCAGCCCATGAAGTCTACAGCCTTGCAGCGGTTCCGCAAGAAATTGGCTCGGGACGAAACCGTCTGCGGTCTGTAGATCACCTTGGAATCCGCTTCGATTAGTGAGATGGCGGTGGCACTGGGATTGGATTGGGTGGTCATTGATGCCGAACACGGGCACCTCGACTGGAAGGACATCCTCGAGCATCTGCGCGAGCAGGTTAGGGCTTGGATACACGGATTAGATTCTGTGTTGCCCAGGCTTCAATCTGGGCGGTGGCCGCGGCATCTCCTTCGGCAACATTCAGCGCGAGCTGGACCACGTCTTCCGCCTGGTCGCGACGGCCAAGATTGAGTTGGCATTCTGCCAAGACCATCAACTCGCGCAGACTGCGGTGCTCGGTGAGTCGGGCGGCTTGCTCGGCCCACTCAGCGGCGGATTCGAGTCGCGAGGTTTGCACATAAGCATCGACTAAATCACGCATGGCATCTAGATTCTTTGGATCGCTGTGCAGCGCGATCTGCAGTCGGGCAATTCCTTCATCCAGCCGATCGCACTTGAGCAGGGAACTGCCCCACAGTCGATTCACCTTGGAATTGAAAGGCTCGATGGCGTTCGCCTTTTCGTAAAACTCGGCAGCTTGTTGAAAATCACCGTCCAGATAGGCTAGCCAAGCCAGCATCGACCATCCGTATTGGTCGTCTGGGTCAACCTCCGCTACACGGCGCAGAGTGGCTTCCGCTTCAGCTCTCGCTCCTCGTTGGGCGAGTACCGTCCCCAGCCTGCCGATTGCGGTAGCATCATCGGGGCGGATGGCCAGTACCTGCTGGAACAGTTGCTGTGCGTCGCGAAACCTTTGCTGTTGCATGGCGTGCTGGGCTTGCGAATGCAAGTCATCAAATTGCCGTTGTCGCGCCGCCAAACCAGCCAATTCGATTCGAGCGGATTCGGACTCGGGATCAATACGCAACAGCTCGCGGAGCATGGCGATCGCAGCCGTAAAGCGACCTTGAGCGGCGCAGGTCCTGGCTTTCTGCTCGCCAGTGAGCAGTCAAATCTGCCTTGAGCCGAGCTGCCTGAGCCTGTGAGTCGGGATCGCTGAGCGTGCGAACCCAGGCGTACAGGACCTCTTGTGTGGCGATCGGATCAATGGCAATTCGATGCTGAGAACGCTGTAGTGGAGGAACATAGGAGTCATCAGCCAAATCAAAATTTACATTGATCTTGGCGTAACGCCGCATGTGGCATTCAACGCATTTGTCCGCAACCTGAATCGGCAGCTCAGCGCGTTTCCCGCAATCAACCGGTGCATGGCACTCGGTACAGCTGTCCTGAAACGTCTGCCCATGGGCACTTTGGTCGGTCAGGTGCGGATCATGGCAAGTAACACAACTCATGTCACTGTTTTTAAAGCACGCGCTCTGTCGCAAGTCCGCGATTTGGTTCGCAACATGGTCATCCTCGCCGTGTTGCGGGTGCACAAAGCGATAGTGTTTTTCCAGTTCCTGTCCGGGGATATAGCTCAGCGCGGGACCACGATGTCGAATCGCATTGCTATGGCACTGCGTACAAACCTCAATCAGACGCTCACGCTCGAGGCTGCCTGGATAGACAATGGAACGCGCCTTGGTGTCCGTGGGGTGCGCTCGATGGTGCTCGACATGTTCCTTGGCGGGTCCATGACAGCGCTCGCAGGTAACGCCCAGCAACAGACCCTCCGGGCGGTATCCGCTGAGCGTTCCAGGAATATGCTCAAACCATGTCATGTGGCATTCAAAGCAGCGGACCGTCAATTCGCGGGCAAAGTCTCCGCCCTGACGACGATCAAAGCCGGCCGCTCCCCAAGCATCCTCCGCGTAAACCCAAGCCACAGGCAATTCCCACATGGAATGGTCTGCATGCCACGACAGATAAACCTCATCCGACTCGGTCTTGGCACCGTACACCAGATCGATGCTGGATTCAACCGCTTCGGCCGAAGCGTCTGGACGCGCTCTCTGAAAAAACTTTCCGTCGCCATATCCCATTTCAAAGTTAACAGGCGTGTCAGGCAATTGCAGCGTGCGATCTTCCACATTCGGGCTGGTGAAGGCGGATGGCATGCGTGCCAGAGTCGGTACGCGGCAGGTCTGAAAGTGACTGGTGCCAGCGCACTCGGCTACCCGCTGCTGGTGGCAATCGGCACAACTCTGGTAGCCCACATAGCCCGGGTTTTTAGCTCGCGGCATCTCAAAGCGGCGCGGAGTGTAGGCCGTCGCTGCGAGCACTTCCGTGGCATCACCTGCTTGCGCGGCAGAAGCACTCGCCACGCTCTTGGGCTCTCTCAGCTCGGCAGGCGGCGGCGTGGCCGTACGACGATCGCAGGCGGCCAGGCAAATTGACAACCCAACCAAACACCAGCTCAGGCAGGATCGGTCCTGCAATCGCCATAAGCCTGGTAGCGATTGGGAGCAAGTCGGAGACGTTGCGAATGTTTTCATGGCGTTCGTACTGCCTGGACAATCACGGAATGTTGGTCAATGGGCACGCTCAGCGTTTCACTCTGCGTGCCGTCTGGCCAGCTTACTTTGACGCTGGCAACTTGCGCATCGCTGGAGTTGGCAGCCCAAGCACTCGGCCAGGCAAAATGCAATCGCTGCTGGCTTTGAGAGAGATAGCTACCGCCACCGTACAATTGCCGCACCAGTACGCTCCCACCGACGGACAACTCCACCGTGGCCCCGATGGGCGTTCGCGGAGCGCTGCGACCCACCAGTTCCAAAGTGATCCAGTGGCCGCTCTGTTGCAAGTTTCTCACCAAAGTTGGTGATCCCAGCAGCTGTGTGGCAATCAGATCCATATCGCCATCATTGTCGATATCAGCAGTAGCCAGTCCTCGGCCAACGCTAGCCTGCGTGAAAAACTCACACTCCAGATCGATCCTCGAAAAACTGCGGCCCGCATTATTCTGCAGTAGTCCAGGCAACTGTTGCATCGAACCGCGGTCGGGATGGTAATGCACATGCCCAGCAGTATACACGACATCCTCATCCCCATCGGAATCGAAATCGCAGGCCGCGACGCCAAAGGCAACTACCTGGAGATCGTTGTGATTGAGTCCAGCCTGCCGACTTTGATGACGAAAGCTGTGACCATCCAGGTTGATATACAAGCCCATCATTTCATGTTCGAAATTGGTAACAAAAATATCGAAGCGCTGGTCGAGATTAAAATCTAACAGGGCAATGCCCATACTGGCATTGGCAACCCCGCTATCATCCACAGCCATGCCTGCCGTGAATGCTCTTTCAACAAAACCAGAATCCTCGCGGTGAAACCAGAAATTTGCAATTCCGTCATTAGCCACATACAAACTGGTCCCCGCATGATCACCCAAATCGGAAACCAGCACCCCCAAGGACTTGCCTAGCTGATCAGAGGGGAAAGCACGTGGGGCGATTGAAAATCCTCCGCCAGCATCGCTGCGGTAGGACCTGTGTTGGGTACCCGCAAAGGCGGCAGGCGAACACACATCGGCGACTCCGCTCTTGGTCGCACAAATCTATATTTTTTTCAGGGCTCCAATCGACGTAGGATCCCAAATAGAGGTCTAAGTGTTGATCGTTATCGATATCCATCCAAGCAGCTGCGGTAACCCAATACGGAAATTCCAGCTGAGCTGGGCCAGTGACATCTTCAAAGGTACCGTCACCCTGATTTTGCAAGAGGCGTACGCCGCCATAACCATAAACTAGCAAATCGCTAAAGCCATCGTGGTCGACATCTGCCGCAGCCACGCCATGGGAGTATATCATCGAAGTATCGATTCGTGCCGCGCTTGTTACCGTGCTAAAACCGAAATCGCCCCTGCCGCGCATCAAGCTCGACGGGACACCCTCTACCAATTGGTTTTCCACATCGATTCTTCCGCCGCGTGGGAAGAACAGGTCAACCCAACCGTCGCGATCGTAGTCCACACAACCAAGCCCCCCACCCACAATCTCCAGCATACTGTTGAGATTGGCTTCAAATCCATTGCTGAATTCGGCTTGGCTCAACTCGGCAACATGCACGACATCAAAACTCGGCATTACCGCTTCAGTAGGTAATGGTCTCGAACGACCAGGCTTGGAATGCGCTAAGCGTGAATCGGAATCGCTCGAGTTGCAACCGGGCACAGCGACCAGGACCCAAGCCAAGCAAATTACCAGCAAAAAACGTGTTACCTCAGACTGGAATTGCGGTTTGAGCTCGTGGACAATGGCTTTCTCAGGGTCGGTTTTGTGTATTGATCTTGGAGAGAAGCGCGAGTGCTCGCTCACAATTGGGGTCCAGCTCGAGAATTTCGTGGATCGCAAGCCGCGCTGCGCAACAGATTCAGTGTACCAATATAGTTCAGCCAGTTCGCAACGTTTTTCGATGTCGTGCGGCGACGCTTCCAACTCGAGAACCAGGCTTCGGCAACGCTCTCGATTGGCGATCATCTCCCGCTGCAGTTCAGCCAGTTGTTCTGCTTCATCGCGCTGATTGGTGGCTTGCAAATTCTTGATCAACAAGCCGCGGGCTTCGAAGCTCCGATGATTGAAAGCGAGCACCCGCCGCAAGTTTTCGATAGCGCGTTGGCTGTTGCCCTGGGCGTCGTCAATTCTGGCAGCCACCAGGGCGGCTCGATCCTCATCGACGTATTGTTCGAGTTCCAGATAGTCGGCCTGCAACTGCAAGGGATCGCTGTCAATGGCCACGGCAATAGCTTGCTCGGCGGCCTGGAATTGGTTGTCTTCCCACAGACTGCTGGCCAGTTCAATATTGGCAACTTGCTGGTAGTGACCTCTTGCCGCTCGGGAAAACATCTCGGCTGCTGCTTGAAACTGACGTAATTCATAGAAGCACGTACCTGCACGAAAGGCAGCTCGCAGCATGGCCGGTCGCAATGCCAACGCAGCCTGATAATCGGCCGCCGCCTGCTGAAACTCCTCGGCGACTTCATGTATTCGGCCTCTTTGGTAGGCAACCAACGCCGGCTCGACCTGCAACTGGTCCAGTTGATTCAAAATGGCCCGCGCTAGATCAAACTCCCCATGCTGCAGGGTGCATCGCAAAATTGCTTCGTAAGCTTCGTTGGGGAGCGCGTAATCCAAGTCCCATTGCAGTAGTCGCTCCGCAGCTTGCAAATCACCCATTTGGGCTGAGATCATTTCCTGGTGCGCCAGCAGTTCAGCGTCTGGCTGTGCAGCGACCTGGTTGCTGGCTCGCGCCAGGTCCGCCTGCGCGGCGGCGTTTAGATTCAGCTGAAGATGGGCTCGCGCGGCCAGCAAGTGCGCCTGCCTGTCATTCGCCGAGTAGCTGAGCGACCGCTCGGTCCACAACAGAGCCTGGCGGGCATCATGAGCCCGCAAAGCGCGATGAGCCAAGGAACGCATCCACATGCCGGGCGCGTCCAGGACGTAGGCGCAACCGACCAACAGGGCTAGCGTCCCCAACAGAAGCCATCGGCTGTAGCGAGCGCCTTGTTTGGCAGGTGTCTCAGATTCAGGCAAAGACTTCAACAGATCCTCAGGGCGAACAAAGGTAAAGCAATTCCAGCTGTATTCTACCAGGGTAGCCGCTACGTTAATTCGGAAAGGGCACTCGCCCCGACGCTTCGGAGTAAAACAACCAGTTCAAACCCTCACTCGACGGCGCAGGCTTAGAGCCTATCCGAAAAGGGGTCTGACCCTCTCCGGCGAGGCCAAAACACCAATGAAATCGACTCGCCTCCAAAGGGTCAGACCCCTTTTCGGATAGGCTCTAAGTGTTTTTCTGCGAAGGAGAGTTGCCGGGCCGAATGTTTTCACTTGGCATTCAGCCTGGCGCGCCCCAGGAACTGACTGAGCTCAGCCAGCTTATCGGTATTGATCAAGTCCACTCCGGCATCTCGCAGCACAGCCCAAGTCGCTTCATTGTCCGGTGCGGCCCAGAAACGCAGCTTGCGTCGACTTGCGTGGACTTGTGCGACGATGGCCTGCAGCTTGTGAAACTCGTCATCAGGCATAGCTCCCGTACCCTGCCATTTGAAATGCTTGCTCCATGAATCGCTCAGCACGGGCATCAGGCTGGGAGAGAGCGTGCTTTCCAAATCGGAGAGTCTACCGTCAATGCCCACACGTCGGCTGGCATCGTCCAGGATTGCCTCTACGGGCCGATCTCCGCTGATCACCACCACGACAGGCATCGTATGGAGATCGGCCGGCTGCTCCCCAGACTGCTGGCCTGCTGTGGGCTGTACTGGGAATACTGGAAAGAGCTCCGGGTAATCCGCCAATAACGCATCCAGGGCCCGATAACATTTTTCTCCCTCCGCCTTAAAGTCGATCAACAATATCAGGCTTTTGCCATCCCCATAGACACTGCCACCGTTTTCACGAACCCGCTGGCGCAAGGGATCGAGGTAGAGTTTTTTGAGTGTCCGAGAGGTGGCAATTTCGAATCGGGAATGCGCCACCAGCAAATCTCCATCCACCAGGAATACATCGGCTTCCACGCTACCAAATCCATGGGCAAGCGCGTCCTGCAGCGGCCTATCGTGTAAATAATCATTGTGCGCATGGGCAATGCAACCTGCTGAATCGCCACCATGGCTTGCAGCCGACGAGGTGGGGGATTGAGCCAAGCATTGGGACTCGGCGAAAACCAGTGCCAGACAGCTAAGAACAAAACGCGCGAGCATGCGAGACGTCTCCTGTATGATTGGTCGATCCTCTCCTCGACAGAGCCCGCAATCTTACACCATTCTGGCTTTTCGATTTTCCGGGATGCCCTAACTCAGTGCCCAGCCTTGTTGGTTGTTTTGTCGGCTGTTTTCCTGCGGACCCCCTGCCAGGTTAGCCGGGCGTGCGGTTCATAAGTACTCTTGCTCATGTCAACGAACCGCCCCACCTCCCTTCCCAGCTTTTCGGCAGGCCACTCCCAAGCCCCCCAAGAGCACTAAGCCCGAACCTCCTCCCCGAGTGCACTGCCCCCAAATCTCCCGCCCGACCCCGCGAGTCCTACCCGGTGTTGGGCCCCGTTGATCCAAGCTGGTTGCACCACCCAAGTGCTTTCCCAAAATCAATCTAAGTCCATGAAAAAAGAGGACTTCCGCATTTGCACGCGCCCCACAACAGACGATATACTTTGAAAAGTCTCAGGATCGTGCGTGACCTAGCAACCGCTTATTCATTCACGAATTCTGGCTGAGACAAATGCCCACGCGGCCAAGCTTGGTCAACAATTTTTTCGGAATCAAACCATGGATCAGATCCGCAAACAATCACGGATTGCTCGCCGACGTTTGACCAGTGAGCGTTTCTTCCAAACGCTGCCTTGGACTCTCACCATCGCCTTGGGCTTCGCTTGCCTGGCCATCATGTTGCCTAAGTTCATGCCCTTAAACATGGACGATCGGTATTGGTACGCAAGTTGGATGATTGGCTTGGCAATTATCGCTTTGATCGCCTCGGGCGTGATGACTTGGATGGGTCGCCCCACGCTGGCGGATGCGGCGGCGGAAATCGATCGGCGATGCAAGCAGCGCGAACGACTGTCGAGCGCTTTAATGCTGTCCGCAGAAGACCGGGATTCTGAATTGGGACAAGCCTTGGTCAGCGATGCCGAAAAACGCGCAGCCACCTTGGATGTCAGAGATCAATTCCAGTGGGGCATGTCCTCCAAGCTGATCCTTCCCTTAATTCCCCTGTTGTTGAGTGGGATTTTTTGGTGGGTACCCAACTATCAAGCCAAGCCCGCGTTGGCAACCCAGGACCTTCCGAGCGTTACCCAAGTCAAAAACTCGATGAAGCCCTTGCTGGAGCAGGTCAAGAAAAAGCGCGAGCAGGCGGAACGCGAGGGTTTAACGGCCGCCGTCGACATGTTCAAGAAACTCGAAGGCGAATTGGCCAAGTTGCAAAAAGATACCAAGCTGGATACCAAACAGTCCTTGGCCAAGTTGAATGACATCAAAGAGCAATTGGCTGAGCGCCGCAAAGAATTGGGGAGTGCGGAAGAACTAAAGAAGAATCTGCAGAACCTAGAGAAGTTCGAGGCCGGACCGGCAGAGAAACTCAGCGATGCACTCAAGCAGGGCGACTTCAATAAAGCCGAAGAGGCTCTGGAGCAATTGCTGGAGAAAATGAACAAGGGAGATATGAATCCCGCAGATATGCAGAAACTCGAGAAACAACTGGCGCAACTCGAAAAAGCGATGAGTGAAGCGGCGCAGGCCCACGAGAACGCCAAGCAGGCCCTCAAGGAACAAATTCAGCAAGCGGAAGCCGCTGGCGATCTGCAAAAAGCCGCTCAGCTACAGCGGAAGCTAGAGCAGGCACAAGCTCAAGATGCAAACATGGCGCAATTGCAGCAGATGGCTGATACCTTGTCTAAGGCACAACAGTCGATGAAAGAGGGTGATGCTCAGGCCGCCCAAGAAGCACTGCAGCAGATGGCTAGCCAGTTGCAACAGATGAACCAGTCGGACAGCGAATTGCAAGAGTTGGACGAATTAATGGATAGCCTGTCGCAAAGCAAGTCACAAATGATGTGCCAGCAGTGCAACGGTCAGGGATGCAGCAGTTGCATGATTTCCATGGCTGGCATGCCAAGCCAAGGCATGGGCGAAGGCCGCGGACAAGGCGAGCGTCCAGAGGCCGAGACGGACACCGATTTCTTCGAATCACGCGTGCGCGATCAAATGAAGGCTGGCGAAACCATCTATGGTGGTAAAGTGGGTGGGGCCAACCGCAAGGGAAACACGCAACTGGAGATCCAGGACGCCGTCTTGACCTCGCTTTCAGAGGAACCCGATCCACTGGACGATACGCCGCTCCCGAAGACCCAAAAAGACCATGCCCGCGAGTACTTTAACTCCATTCGCGAAGGCAAACAGTGAGTCGCTACTAGCGTGTGGCTGTAAGTGGCATCCCTTGGCGACTTTGGGCGGCCAAGTACTCCAGCATGAACAGGAGCATGTGGGCGCGAACCTCATGCTTGACCTCGGCAAGCGGGCGGTTCCCGCCGCGAGTAGCCAGCCTGCGGATCAGGTGCACTCCAGTCGCCGTGTGGATGGGTGGCGAGATTTCGCCGTCTTGCAGCTGCAAGATGCTGTCGATCAGCCGTGGATCGAGATCTCCTGTCCCTCGAATCCAACGCCGCGACAAGAGCTCAAATGGCCGCTGCGAGGACGCTAGCGAATCAAAATCAGCCGACTGCTCTTCCTGCTCGGCTCGGACAGCTGACAATTCCGTAGCCGCTTGCGAACGCGCCGCCGATGCTCCTGCCGAAACGGGCATGGACAGCATCTCAATTTCGAATTGGCTGCCATCAAAGCGGGCCGT
This sequence comes from Pirellulaceae bacterium, assembly GCA_963707245.1. Taxonomy (GTDB): domain Bacteria; phylum Planctomycetota; class Planctomycetia; order Pirellulales; family Pirellulaceae; genus Aureliella. Next base: position 231,646 of record CAVPPY010000052.1, on the reverse strand, counting down.
CTGTCGACCAAAGTGTTTTTCGACGTTGACGTCCGACATGTGCTTCTGAATATATGCAGGCCAGGAAAGCCGAAAGGCCACCAAGTCGCGGTAGGCCTGCGCCTCAATACCGTACTGCTGCCTGATCTGGGCCATGATTCGCTCAACGGTCAACGGTTGTTCATCGGTGGCCATGGCCAGCGAATTGGATTCCAACCAGCTGTCGACCTCTTTTTCGGAAACGGCCTCACCGCTCCGCCTGAGCGTTGCCAGGGCTTGCCGCTGCGAGGCGATCAAGTCGATGGTGCTATTTACGACAACGGCTGGCAATTCGGGCAATGTCTCACCCGGCCGGGCTACCCGCCCAAGTTGAAAATCAACTTCCGCAGCGGTAATCGGCTGCTGACCAAGCTGGGCCAGCACCACACTTGCCGTTTGGGGTGCCGCTGCTTGGGCAGCTGCCGGCTTCATTTGCCAGCCCAATAGCCCCGCGGCGCAAGCTCCACAGATCAAAACTGCGCCGAGACGGGGAGCCAAGTTTAGCCAGGGGATTCGATCCGACTCGACTGCGATTTTGTTGATGGAAGAGCAGCTTGAGAATGCCAGGAGTAACGCCATGTGCGCATCACTTTTGGGAATGCATTTTAAAGTCATCGAATCGAACATAACCGTCTTTGGCATGGTCGACCACGCGTATGCGGACCAGTTGCCCTTGCCAGTCGGCCACGTCAAAGGTTTGACGACGCAAGCTGGACTCACCAGAACCGCTGGCTGAGGCAATGGGTCGTCCAGATTCCTCGGCGATGACTTCGACACGGGCTTCGGGATGTCCACTGCCTGCCACTTCAAAACTGATAAAAGGCTGTGACAGTCTAAACGGTCGACTGATCAACTCACCGATCAGCTCAGGCGAATGGCTGCCAGTATCTAGAGCATGCTCGGCCACTGCCGTTGCGGCCATCGGCCCGCGGATTTCCCAATCCCGTAGTTCTGTTGAATCAAAACTGAAATTCAGTTGGCGATTCCCAATTGCGGGCATGAAGCCCCCGACTTCGCCATCGATTTTTACCATCGCCTCCGCGGGCAGCTGACCGAAGGCATCTTTGGCGGCCAAACCGCTGACCATTTTCTGGCCCGGCGCTAGACTGCTGGGGCGTTGCAGAAAGACATAGCCACCGCGTTTGATGCCGGCCACGATATCCGGCAATTGGTCGCCATTCACGTCGCCAACGGAGATCTGCGTGCCGACACCGCTGCTGTTATCAATCACATGCGGTACAAAAGCCACGCGCTGGCCAAGGCGCTGGGTTTCCAGCCACAATAGCGTCGCGGGCTCGGAGCTACCGGCGTCACCATTGGCGTGGGCCCACCAACGCTTGCCGGTTACGATGTCCGGGATACCGTCGGCGTTGATATCTGCCACCTCGACAGCATGCAGTTGACTGACGGCCACCCCGACCGGACTGGTGCTGACGTCGTCGGTCATGATATCCACCCGCTCGAACTGCGTTGCTTGCGGATTGAGAGCTTTGTAGTACACCAGTCCGTATCCATGGGCTTCCATTCCGGTCAGGACCTCGTTCTGGCCATCTCCATCAAGATCCACGGCGTGCATTTGAGAACCGCCATTAGAAAACGGGAAGGCCGTAAAGTCCCAGGGCTGTCCATCGCTTTTGCGGCCTGGATTTTTCCACCAGCCATCCTTTTCGATCAAATCCATGTGGCCATCGTTGTCAACATCGCCAACTCCCAGCCCGTGCGTGAAGCGCTGATAGCTTTTTGGGTTGTGCGGCGAAATGCGAGTGAAATTCCACGGTTGACGTGGATCTTGGCCGGCCCGCGACGCAAATCCATAGTAGCCATTGCTACTGCACACGAGATCCTCCAGACCGTCACCGTCGATATCCCGCATTGTCGGCGATTCATTGTCTGTAACTTCCAACAGCGTGTGCCTGTCCCACAACTGATCTGCGGCCCGTTGCGGTCCAGGATTTTCGTACCACCAGCTTTCCTGGCCCGGAAAGCCGAGCACGTAGATATCGCGAAAGCCGTCGCCGTTGGCATCACCCGAGTACATCAGAAAGTTTTCGGAGTAGGCCTCGGGTGGAAAGGCATCACCCTCGTAGAATCGAGAAGACTTCTCAAATCCACCACCCCAGTAGATCCAAGGTCCGATCGCCACATCACCCTGGTCATCGCCGTTAAAGTCGCCGAAGGTAGCACCCTCGCTGTAGAATTGGTCGCTCAGTTGTACCCGTTCAAAAGTCGCTGGTTGTGCGAGGCCGGGTGTTTGCAGGCAACCCATGACCACCACGCAGCTGGCTACCAACCACTGAGGGACAAGAACGGGAAAGGATGTTGCAACAAACCGTTTCATATTGCCGGTCCTCAGTAATCTCTGGTGGGCTTCGATCCGCGGGTGAACACATCAGAAGCTTATTGTACCGAAATAAAAGGGGGAAGGATCTCCCCCCATCGCTTAATTGCGGGCAGAGATCCCACGCACGCTTGCGGAACAGAGAGTTAATGGATTCTCGACCGGGAACAGCTGACCGGGAACAGCTGATTGGACATCCGCTGTTCTCACCCAATCGTCAGGCCGCGGAGTGCCGATGCTAAGGAGCGTGTCAAAAGTAACTTCCGCAAGCTCAAGGTAGCCATCCAGCTCCGCGTGATGATTCCCAAGAAAAACAGGGAAGTTATTTTTGACTCTCGCTAAGCGCTGGCGCCCGAATAAAGTTGGGAAATCACGTTGCCATTGAGCAAGTGGTGAGGTCTTTGCAATGGATCGCGAATTTGCACGTCGTGAGCAACCCCCAACGCATTGAAGACGGTGCTACAGATATCCGCTGGCGACCAGGAACGCGTAATCGGATAAGCCGCCTGCAAGTCCGTTTGTCCGATAACTTGGCCTCCCAATACGCCTGCTCCCGCAAATAGACCTGAATAGGCATGGGCCCAATGGTCTCGACCGGGCAGCGTCTGGCCCGGCAGGGTAGAAATTTTTGGCGTCCGTCCCGAATTCTCCCATGACGATCAACAGCGTCTCATCCATCTGCCCACTGGCTAGCAGATCGTCCGTCAGTGCGGCCAAGCCCTGATCAAGTTGTGGCAGCAAAGTATTCTTCAGTTTGCCCCAGTTGTCGGTGTGCGTATCCCATGTTTGAACAATGCCCATGGTGGCTTGAACGATAGGTACGCCCGCCTCAATCATCCGTCGCGATAGCAGCAGTGATTGTCCAAATTTGTTGCGGCCGTAACGCTCGCGAGTTTCATCCGCTTCGCGATGAATGTCAAATGCCGCACTCATCTTGCCGGAAGTTAGCAGGTTGAACGCAATCTGCTGCTGATCCTTGAGAGATTGAGTTTCCGACCCCGGCATCGTTTGGCGGGCATGGTTGAATTGCTCCAACAACTGCTGCCGAGTTTGTAGCCGAGAAGTCGACATTCCCTCGCGCATGGCCAGCGCCTGCATGCGAAATTCTTTGTCATTGGGATCGCCCTGAATCTGCCATGGATCATGCTTGGGACCCAGAAATCCAGCATGTTGTCCGGGCCAAGTCAAAGGACCCTCGATCAAGTAATTGGGAAGGGAGACACCACTGGGGACCCCATCGCGTCGCGGTCGCACAAAATCCAACGCGGCTGCAAAGTTTGGAAAATCATTCCGCGTTTCCACGCGATCCAAATCCGAGCCACCGCGTGGCAAGGGCGTGGGTCGTCCCGTTAAGGCAACGTGGGTGGCCAACAAATGGTTGTGCTCCTGATGAGCCAGAGTGCGGATGACAGCCCAGCGCTCGGATTGCTGGGCCAATCTAGGCAGGTGCTCGCAGACCGCCATGCCTGGTGTTTTGGTTGCGATAGTTGAAAACTCGCCGCGAACTTCGGCGGGCGATTCGGGTTTGGGGTCGAGCGTGTCCAATTGGCTTGGTCCACCACTGAGCAAAACGATCAGCACCGATTTGGCCCTTGCAAAACCCTCAGCGGTCGCAGTGGTCGCATCCGCCACGCGAGGCGAAGCGTAAAAGCTAGTGCCCACCACTCCCGCGGCTCCCACCCGCAAAAAGCCGCGACGATCCAACGTATACAAGGGATTCAGTGGAGAACTTGTCATGAAACTTATCCGGCTAGGGGCCGCAGATCGGTGGGTTGGAAGGCATGCCGCTGGATCATGCCATCCGTATTTTCGCTATTCTCGGGAACTGACGCCCAGAATGCAACTCAAATCTTTACGGAACGCGACGGTTAACCGAATCGGAGCAACAGGAATATATGCACCCCGTAAAGCCTTTTTGGGGCGTACTTTTTTCCTGCAATTTTTCCCGAGAATGGCTTGGCGACAAAATATTGGGGTAGCCTTGCGAGCTACAATATGCATATTAGGCGAGCGAAACGGCGATTTTTTGGTAACTAATAAAGACGCCGCCTTGGATTTTGCACAAGATTTGCACCTCGTCCCGCCGATTTCGGCTCTGCATGGTCGATCAATGTTCGGATTGGACTGTCGACCCAGTTTCTTATTTGGCTGCACTACAGCGATGGGCAATCGTAATGGGCGATGATTTAAACCGACTTTTCGAGTCGCTGCGAAGCGAGAACTCAGCCACCCGGCGTGAGGAGATCGTTCTGTCAGCACTCAAGCGGGGGGTGAGCCCCGGGGTACTGGAATCGATGCTAGACCGCATTGAATTCGAACGAAATCTGTGCAAGCATCATGTGGGAGTACCCTGTCCCAAACCTCTGCCGCCAAACCGATGGAGTCTGGGACAATTTTTCGGTCGAGTAAACCACCACTAATCTGAATAGCGCAATTTGCGCGTTTCTCTGTGCAGGCTACTTTTCCACACGATTTACGCCACTCGCCACGCGTCTCTCCTTCGAGAATCATGATTTTGTCGCTCGGGCGCGTCTCACCAGGCTGTGACGTGAATATTCATGTGGGTGGAGAAGGCTTCCTCGGCAAGAGGCCTCAGGGAATTCCGCGAACGATGTGGGGGCCGATCATTCGCGAAACACTGACCGGCAGTCGCTGCCACAAGGAAACCAGGCGTTGTTTGCCACCCGAGTCGGGACGCATGTCCTCTGCCGATCCTTGGCGAACATAGTATTGCCAGACTGCCGGATGGGGAACAGCTCCCCACTGTGCCTTGAATTTATAGGTACCACTACCGGCCGTGCTGCGGCCAAAATCAAAGGTATGATTGCCACGCGAAATACTGCGACGGATCAATTGACGGTACATCCACATGTTGGCGTTGGTAAAATTGAATTCCCGCAGACTGCTGGCGCATGGGAACTTCGCACACCCCATGGGCTTGCACCAGCAGCGCCCCGGCGACGGCGCAGACCCGCATGTCGCACCACGCACATTTCAGCGTCATCGGCAAAGGCGGTTAGAATCTCTCGGAACAGAGACTGGGAATACACGGGTGTTCCCAGATCCCGCATGTTGGTAGCAAACACATCATAGAATTCCTTCAATAATTCCACTCCGCCCCATTCCGCCGTCAACTGATACTGGCCGGCTTTCTTGATTTGGCTGCGAACTTTAGATTTGATCTGTGTTTCGTACTCGGTGTCGCTGGCCGGTAGTTTCAACCGCATATGCACTTTGGCATCCAGTTGGGCATTGAATTTCGGATGAGGGAAAGCCCGCTCGTGCCGCAATTCGAGGTAGCGCGCCTTGTGCTCATCGGCTAACTCGCAGGCACGATCGATCAGACTGCAAGCTGCGTCCGAATTGGCTGCCCACACACCGCCGGTGTTCAGGTAGGGCAGGCTCGTCAGAAATCTCCCAAACAGCCAGCTTTCAACGCGCATCAGGGGCAGACAGCCATCAATCGCACCTTGTTGGTTGCGACTGATAACTAGCAAGGATTGATGCCCCAAGCCACGACTGACGGCCTGTATCCAGGCTGGCTGGTGGCCGTTCAATCGCGGCATGGCCGCGTCGGAGGCCAAGTCCATGGCAGGCCAAGCTTGGTCGTTCAAGACTTCCGTCGTCATTTCATCCCCTTGGGCAGGCGACGCTATAAGACCGTCATGCCCTTACAGACCGTACCATCGTCCCTACCGCACTCGATTGCGGAAGCGGTACAAGACGCAATTTCCGTCGCAGCACCACCAAAACAGCAGAACCAGTCGATAGAACCTATACAAAACGCAATTTAAGGCAAGCTTGGGGCAGGGCTTCGCTTGACATTAATTCACGGCAACCCATGTTTCTACAGTTTTTCTTCGGGCCGTGAGCAAGCTGCCACCCTTTCACGGCCTTCGTTCGGATCAAATGCAATGAAGTGACTGGCATGCTTGCAAAGAGACTTAAGAGCCTTTCGGCACCCAAACGCATCACCGCTCTTGTGGCCTGCCTGCTGGTCGCGATTTGGTATCGCTCCGCAGCCTCATTGACGCCTGCTGCGGCGCATCCAGTCGGACGGCCTTCCGGTTGTGGAATTGACGCGACTGGCCGATTGCGAACAGCTGCCAAACACTCAGACCTATTTCGGGCGTCTGCAAGCCAAACGTGAGTTGTTGGTAACCAGCAAGCTTGCTGAGCGCGTGGCACATCTGTATTTCGACATTGGTGATGAGGTCCAAGAGGGCCAGGTCTTGGCCAAACTGGAGAGTTCCGAACTGGAAAGCATTCTTGCTTTGGCTCACGCTGAATTGTCAGCGGCCGAAGCGCATTTACTCGAGCTGCGGGCTGGACCTCGCCCGCAAGAGATTGAGATTGCGCGGGCTGTGTTGCGGGAACGTCAGGCAGACTTGGAATTTCGCCAGGCGACCCAGCAGCGGCACTTGACTGCCGCTATGTCTAATTCTGTCACACCTAACGAATTGGACAATTCACAGTTTATGTTGCAGTCCTCGCGAGCCGAATGCATGCAAGCCCAGCAAGCCTTGGAGCAACTGCTGATCGGCGCAAGACAGGAACAGATCGACGCCCAAGAGGCGGTGGTTGAGTCCATGGCTCGCAAAAGGGAACTGGCCAGCATTCGATTGGCTGATACGCTCATTCGCGCTCCCTTTCCTGGACGCATCCAGGAGCGGATGGTGGACGAGGGACAACTGCTGTCCTCGGGACAGGCCATTGCTCGTCTCATTGAATCCGACTGCATGGAAGTACACGTTGGGCTACCGCCCGCGGTGGGATACGCCCTATCATCCAGAACAGACGCTACAGGGCGGGTTATGGTGGCCGTGGGCGAGCAATCACTGCCTGCGAAATTAGACCGCATCGCTCCCGCCCTGGACGAAGTCACGGGACTACGCAAAGCCATCTTTGCAGTCTCCGATTCTCAGTCAAAGCAGTTTGCTTCGGGAACAGCGGTCGAAGTCCGCGTGCCGGTTCACGCAGGCCCTACGGGCTGGTGGGTGCCCAGCGAGTGCCTAACCTCGGCTATGCAGGGGCAATGGGCCGTGCTGAAGGCACAACCCGTAGATGGTCAAACAGCCTACTCGCTGGAATTGGTTGCTGTGGATTACATCCGCCACCAGCAAGAACGGGTGCTGATTCGAGGGCCACTCCAGGCAGATGATTTGATAATCGTCAGTGGCTTGCACCGCGTGTCGCCAGGCCAGCTGGTGCGTCGCAGCACGCTTTAAAGTCATTACCTAACGCCGTTTCCTCGCTCACGCGAGGGGCTATGAGAATGCGCAAATTCCAAACTTAGGGACCGTCCCAAAATAAGTTACCGAATTGGCCATTAGCCGAAGTGCGTTAGCACACGGTTTTTTCTGGAACCGGACGCCAACGCGTTGCGGCTGATCCGGTAGCTTGTTTTGAGACGGTCCCTTACGCCTCGGGTTACGATAGGCCACGATATGGCGTTATCCATTTAGAAAAGTGATCGGCAAGATGGAGTCACCTGGCAGCTCGCTGGCATCGCGATTTGCGCTAATTCTGCAGCGCGATTATCGATTGACGGTTATGCTCGTACTGACGGTGCTCGGCATGGGGCTAGCCGCCCTGCTGCAGATTCCGCAGATGGAGGATCCTGCACTCTCGCAACGTAGCCTGATCGTGACGACGCTCTTGCCTGGCGCCGACGCAGCCCAGGTAGAAGCCAAGGTCACCGACAAGATCGAGGAAAAACTATTAGAAATTCCCGAGCTAAAAAAGCTGCGGTCTCAGAGCCGCGCGGGGTCATCCTGGATCTCGTTTGAGGTCAAGGATAGCGTAAGGGATACCGATGGCGTGTGGTCACGTGTCCGCGGCAAGGTGCAGGAGGCGCGCGAATCTACCCAGCGAAGCCTCCGAGCCGGTAACCGATGATATGCGGGTTGGCGCCTATGCCTATCTGGGAGCCGTGGTCTGGGAAGCCCCCGGCCCAGTCGATCGCAACTTGCTACGCCGCTTGGCATTGCAATTGGCAGAAACACTAAGAACGGTGGCGGGTACCGACAGTACCGATCTGTTTGGCGACCCAAGCGAGGAAATTGCGGTCCGCCTCGACCCGCTGAAGGCATCGGCTGTGGGGTTGGACGTGCATGAAGTTGCCGAAAGTCTGCGGCAGGCCAATACGCAACAAGCTGCTGGAATGCTGCATGCCGACAACTATGAAACCAGCGTACGCGTGAATCACGATTTCCGCTCGCTGGATGACGTGGCCAACAGCGTCATTCGTCAGAATAGCAATGGCGATTTGCTTTTGCTCAAAGACGTGGCTGTCATCAATCGCGAGGTCCGCAAGCCGGCGTTATCCGAAGTGATCGTCAACGGCCAGCCGGCAGTGGTGGTTGGCAGCTACATGTCGCCGCAGTGCTCCATCGCCCGCTGGAATCGCGAGGTCCAGCAGCGCCTGCAGCAATTCGAGGCAGGACTACCCGAACCGGTGCGGTTGTTGCCATTATTGGTTCAAAATCGTTATGTGGGTTCGCGCAATGCACTCGCTGCTGGGCAACCTGATTCTGGGAACTTTGGCGGTGGGACTGATCACCGTATTCTTCATGGGCTATCGGGCAGCCTGCCTGGTTACGCTGACACTTGCCCATCAATGCATCCATCGTGCTGGCAGGCATGGTTTTCTTGAAAATTCCATTGCACCAAATGTCCGTTACCGGCTTAGTGATCTCCTTGGGCTTGATGATTGATAACGCCATCATCATCACCGACGAGTTGGAATTGTTGCTGCGTTCGAAGGTAAACCAACGCATCGCCTTGACTACCACTCTGCGCAGGTTTACGGCTCCGCTAGTTGGCTCTACCTTGACTACCGTGCTGGCCTTTTGCCCGCTGGCATTTCTCTCCGGGCCAACCGGCGAGTTCGTGGGATCGATCGGCATGACTGTCATTCTTTCGGTCTGCAGTTCGCTGGTGATCGCCCTGACCATCCTGCCGGCAATGGCCTCGCGATTTCTCGAACCAATTCCCAGGCTGCGATCACAGCCGGCCTGGTTGGCAAATTGGCATCGAGGCTATAAGTCGCCCCAATTGGAAAAAAGATATCGCTTGGGGCTCATGTGGCTGTTGGAACATCCGTGGCGAGGAATCGCCCTGGGTGCCGCTTTGCCGCTGTGCGGTGGCCTGCTTTTCGGCTTGCTACCGCAACAGTTTTTTCCCTTGGCGGATCGAGATCAATTCCACATCGAATTGGAAACATCAGCCTCCACCTCCTTGGCATCCACACGACGTTTAGCTGGCCAGATTGAAGGCGTGGTCCGCGAGACGTTGGATTGCACGAATGTCAGCTGGTACGTGGGGCAAAGTTCTCCCGCCTTTTATTACAATCAAATACCCTCGCGAAAGAACACTCCCAGTTTTGCACAGGGTATTGTGCAGGTCAGTGGCCGTTTTGCATCGAGGCGCGAACTGAAAAGGCTGCAGGCCAAACTCAATGAACAATTCCCAATGGCCCGGGCCACGGTGTGCCAATTTGAACAAGGGCCGCCGCTGAATGCCCCCATCGAGATCCGCATCTTCGGCCAAGACATCGACCAACTGCACATGCTGGGCAATCAGGTCCGCGACGGCTAGCCAGCGTCAAGGGGATCGAACACATTCGAACTGACTTGGGAGAGGTGCGTCCGGTCGCCGGCTTGCGCTTGGATCCCATGCGGCTACGAGCCGCTGCACTTTCGGAAAGCGATGTGCAGTCGCAGTTGTTCTCACAGTTAGAAGGCTTGCAAGCCGGCAATTTGCTCGAGCAAAACCAGTGCCTGCCGGTACGCATCTTCTCGGCCCAAGCAACCCATTCCGCAGAACGCCAGCTGTCCAACTTGAATGTACTGGTCGGCAACCCCGCAGGGGCTGATAGCCAGCGCCCGCTTACCCCGCTGGACGCGCCGGGGACTATTGAACTCGCGCCCAAGCGAAGCTCGATTACCCGCATGGATGGCCAACGCGTCAACGAGATCATGGCTTATGTCGGTAATGGAGTACTACCAGCAAACGTCTTACAGGCTTTCCAAAATCAATTGGAGATCGACCCAATCAATCTGCCGGGCGGGTGCAGAATTGAGTACGGCGGCGACGACGCCGAGCGCAAGATCGCCGTTCGCAACCTCCTCAGCAGGACTCCATTCATCGCCTTGGCAGTTATCGCTTGCCTGGTTCTTGCACTGGGATCCGTCCGCATGGTTGCCCTGGTGTGCTTGGTTGCGATCATGTCCATGGGGCTCGGAATCGGAACGCTCTGCTTGACTGGCCTGCCCTTTGGATTTATGGCCATCATCGGCATGATGGGCCTGATGGGAGTTGCCATCAACGATTCCATTGTGGTCCTTTCCACACTCCGCGCTGCGGACCACAGCCGCACCGGCGATTTAGCTGCAATTGTAGATACGGTTGTCGGCTGTTCCCGCCACGTGTTGTCGACCACTTTAACGACCATGTTCGGCTTCCTACCTTTGATTTTGGAGGGTGGACAATTCTGGCCACCGCTGGCTGTCGTGATCGGCTTTGGAGTCGGCGGGGCCACCATGATCGCCCTGACCTTCCTGCCCTGCGCCTACCTACTGCTCTTCAAACAAGTGCCCCAGCCGATGCCATGCAACGATGCCAGCGACTTGGCCGATCAGATCGCCAAGGAGGTCAGCGAGCTGAAACAGGTCTTGGCCGACCGCAAACCAAGCCCAGTCCGACAGAGCCAATGAGTTTGTTTAACCCATCCGTTCAATAAAGGTGCGGTAAGCTTCCAGCTTGCCAACCGGTGTTGGCTTCAACGAAATGCTTGCACAGCTAATTGGTAAAGTCCGCAAGCAGGATGCTTACGCCACGATAATTGAACGGTATTGGGGTTAAACGACAATCGACAAACTGATAGCGTGGATGCGACTCATGGTTTTCGCCGAAGTTCTCAGGTTTACCTTGTGAAAAACGTCTCATCCGAAGAAAGTGGGGCCATCCACCTAGAGGATCCAGCTAAACTCAGGTTCAATAATGGCATGAACACAAGCGTGCAAAAAACCTGGAACGCGAGGCTGCGGCGACTGGCCGGCTGGATGCTGCTGGGCTGGTGTGCATGCGTCTTGTTGCCCTCGTTCAAGTCCGTTCGGGCGTACCTGGCATGGCCATTGTATGTGCACGATGCCGAAGCTCGGGCGGAGAACGCCTACGTCATGGCCGACGGTTTCGCCTACCAAGAACGTCTGCGGGCGGCAGCCGATCTTTACCACATGGGGAAGATTCAGCACATCTTCATCATGCGCGAACAGCAGCCGGCCGGTTACAATTTTGAACTCGGACGCCTGCAAACCGTGACGGAACAGGCCTTCGATTTCCTAGAATTGCTAAACGTACCAACCAGCGTCGTCTCACCCTCTTGAGGTGCAGCAGCAGACTTGGTTGAGCTCTTACGCCGAAGCGTTGGCCATGCGCGACGTGCTGCCGCCGTCGCCCGCCAGCGTCATGGTCATTACCTCTGCTCCCCATACCAGGCGCAGCCGCCTGTGCTTTCAGCGGGCTTGGGGGGAGGCCACACGCATTTACGTCTATTCGGCCTCAGGCCCACAACAATCCGCCGAGGTCTACGAGCCGTTGACCCACGAGTACCTCAAACTAGGTGTGTATTGGCTTTTCGCACGGCGGGGCTGAAACGCGTGAAATAACCGAGCAGACGCGGCAAAAGAGTCACCAAATATTTGCAGAATCTTCTCAAAACGATTAGAACTTTATCCTTCCTCGTTCGCCTAACCACGTAGAAAATGTTAGTCGACTGCCAACGCCGAGAACCCAAAGGGCTGATTGTCACCCAAAAGCAACGATTGGAGCGAGGGAGACGGGCGGGTCGCCAATTCCGCTGGGGGAAAATATCCGCCACACAACCATGAAATCGCGCTATTACGGATATTTTTTAAGATTCCGAGTACTAACTGGTTGAAAAAAAGACTTGGGTCTAATAACAATGATATCGTTTGCTGTCCAACGCACACTCTCACCGCACATGTGCAGCAAACGGGTGACTCCCCTAAATTTATTCCTTGGTTCTTTTTAGACGAGTTGCCGCAACCTGTTTTTTGTTTCATTCATTTCTTCTGCGAGGTCATCTAATGAAGAAAAGTCTCAGGGTTTGGAAAGCTCCCCGTTCGGGGTTCACGCTCGTCGAGTTGCTGGTGGTAATCGCCATCATTGGTATTCTGGTGGGCCTACTGCTGCCAGCGGTTCAAGCCGCTCGCGAAGCCGCTCGCCGCATGCAATGTACCAACAATTTGAAGCAATTGGGCTTGGCTGCACACAACTTTGAAAGTGCCTACAAGCGATTTCCACCAGGCTACTTGGGTAGCCCAGCGACGGCCGGTCCTAACTACAACTCAGACCGATGGGTTGGCAATTTGACCTACCTGTTCCCTTACATGGAACAGGATGCGATTTATCAGCCCTTCCCCGTGGTTCGGCAGTTGGATCCGAGTGCCAAGCGAACTGGAAATACTTCCGTTGACGGACAAAAGTTTGATCCGTGGTGGAATGACGACGACTATGATCCTTCGGATATCGATACGCTGTGGGATTTCGCCCAATTCCGCGTGGCTGCTTTCCTATGCCCGAGCGATAACGCTTACGGCAATGACAGTGTGATCGGCAGTTCTGCTGCACACCTACGGCACCACCTCTTCCGGGACCATGACCATGGCCGGTTTCGGAGCTCCCGACTACGAGAACTTGGGACGCACGAACTACCTGGGATGTGCTGGCGGTCTTGGCAAAACCCCGAACACCGGTTGGAATAAGTGGTTGGGTGTTTATTTTAATCGTTCCAAGACGACCTTCGGTCACATTACCGATGGAACTTCGAACGTGATTTTGCACGGCGAGGTCACTGGTTTGTGGACAAATTCTGCCCTGCCTCAAGGGCGTCGTTGGTCCTTTGGTTGGTCCACCGGTCCCATGGCTACAGCTTGGGGTATAGGCGGAACAACTCCGCACAACTGGTACAAGTACAACTCGCAGCACGCAGCCAAGATGATCAACTTTGGCTTGGCTGACGGCTCAGTTCAAGGTATCAGTCCGACGATTGACGGTCTAACCTACCGTCGCTTGACTGGCATGCAAGACAGTGAAGTCGTTGGAACTTATGAGTAAGCAGTAGTTGGAAACGTTCGGGCGAGCACACTTGGTGCCCGCCCGTTTTTCTTTGAGGATGTATCTAGTGAAAAAACTTCTGTTCATTCCCTTGACCTTCGGGTTTGGGTTGCTCCTATTTAGCGCAGGCTGCGGCACCGACAATTCGGCCGAGGTGCCTTCTGCTTACAAGGAAACGCAGCGTTCTCCCGACACTCCGAAGAAGCTTCAAGGCGCTGGTGGTCCTGGTGGCATGGAGGAAGGTGGTACGAATGTGGCTCCTCCCCCTCCCGATCTACCAGAGCCCTAAGGTTTCCTGCCTGTCGAGATACTAAACCAAAGGCGTTCCTGCAAAGGGACGCCTTTTTCCTTTGGTGGAAGAAATTTTCGCCAAGGTCCGTCGCTCCCATCTCGCCGCCTAGGAACTTCACACCTGTGATGGGTACAATCTGCTGGTAGAGACGTCACACGGAGTGTGATGAGTAGAATCTTCTCGAAAAACATCACACCGAGTGTGATGAGTACACTCATTGTCGAAAAAACATCACATGGAGTGTGATGAGTACTACCTTCGCGAAAAACATCACACGGCGTGTGATGAGTACAATTCTCTTGAAGAGACATCACACGGAGTGTGATGAGTACAATTTTCTTTGTGCGAACCGGCCAGTAAATTTGCTCGCTTAACAACCATTCCCTTCACCATATTTCTGCTTTGAGGAAACCCGATGAAGATTCCACGAGTTCTATTGTGCGCGGCTTGTTTGATGATGAGCCAGGCTGGTCTGCATGCTCAGCAGGCGACGGAGACAGCCAGCGCTTCGAAAACGCAAGAGGAAGCAGCTATTGCTGCGGTGAGCGAAGAGTCCAGCAAGGTGCTATCAGCCTTCAATGCCGGCAAGGTGGACGAGTTGGCATCAATGTTTATGTCGCGGGGGGAGATCATCGATGAGTTGGGAAATGTCTACCGCGGAGAAAAAGAAATAAAAGAAATTTTGACATCCCTGTTTGAACGCTTCCCCGGTGCGACCTTGGCCTTGGCTCCCGAGTCGATTCGACTGGTGGGCCCCATCGCGATCGAGGAAGGAATTCGTTCGATTACAACCAAGGAAGGCGATGTCAGTTCTCGTTTCAGATATATCGCCGTGTGGGGCAAGTCAGACAAGGGCTGGAGAATTGCATCGCATCGAGATTTCGCGGATGATCCCGCCCACAGCGGGTGATTTTCTGCAACCACTTGCTTGGTTGGTTGGCGATTGGATCAATGAGGGTGCGGACGGGAGGGTTGCGGTAACTTTCAAATGGTCCGAGGATGGAAATTTCTTGCTCGGCGATTTTGATTACGTCACGCTGAACGGAGTCGCTCAGAAATCGACGCAGCGCATTGGATGGGACGCTAATGCCGGCCGCATTCGTTCGTGGTTGTTCGATGCAGATGGTGGTTTTTCGGAGGGCTCGTGGACACTCCTTGATGATGGGGCGATCATCAAGTCGAGCTCGGTCAACCCCGACGGGTCGACGGCTTCAGCCACCCTCCAGTTGACAATTGTCGACAAGGATCACTTCAAATACTCCGGTTCACAACGGATTGTCGCTGACAATCCCGAGCTGGATTTTGAATTGACGATCACTCGACGTCCACCCAATATCACTCAATAAAATCCAGCATTAGGCAGCAAGGAACATTGGCATGAAAACCACGAGACAAATTGTTGCGGCCAGGCGCCGTGCTCAGCGTCATTCTTTGGACTTGTTCACCGATCTTGGCTTTCCAACGTGGAGGGCGAGGTGGAGGTGCTCGAGCAGGTGGCGGGGGAGCCCGACCTTCCATGGGGCACGTTGGCGGCGGAGGCGGTAGACCTTCGATGGGCGGTGGAGCCAGGCCTTCGATGGCGCGGCCTTCACCGTCGCGGCCTTCGGTAGGTAATGCTGCCCGCCCAAGTCCGCGGCCCAGCCCTTCGGCGCGGCCCAGCCCTTCGGCGCGGCCCGGTAGTGGCGCTTTCAATCCATCAGGGGGTGGGCGACCGAGTGCCGGTCGTCCCGGAGGTAGCGGAGGGATCTCTACGCGGCCTGGGACAGGCGTCAATCGCCCATCTACTTTACCTGGAAATGGCCTGCCCGTTTACCTGGCGCTCAATCGCCCGAGCCTGCCAGCGCAGGCGGCGGCAATCGTCCGAGCCTGCCCGGGCTGGCGGTGGCAATCGCCCGAGTTTACCGGTGCTGGCGGCGGCAATCGCCCGAGTTTACCCGGGGCTGGCGGCGGCAATCGCCCGAGTTTACCCGGGGCTGGCGGCGGCAATCGCCCGAGCTTACCCGGGGCTGGTGGTGGAAATCGCCCGAGCTTACCCGGGGCTGGCGGTGGCAATCGCCCGAGCTTACCTGGGGCTGGCAATGGGAATCGCCCAAGCTTGCCCGGCTCCGGCGGGAGCAATCGTCCCAGTATTGGCAATGCCCGCCCCACTCCGCTACCCGGAACCCGACCTGGAATTGGCGGTGGTGATGGCAATCGCCCCGGTATAGGTGGCGGCAATCGTCCTGGTATCGGAGGCGGCAATCGCCCTGGTATCGGTGACGGCAATCGTCCTGGTATCGGAGGCGGTAATCGCCCTGGAATCGGTGATGGCAATCGTCCTGGTATCGGAGGCGGTAATCGCCCTGGAACCGGTGATGGCAATCGTCCCGGTATCCCTCGCCTGGATCGGTGACGGCAATCGCCTGGATCGGAGGCGGCAATCGCCCTGGAACCGGTGATGGCAATCGCCCTGGAATCGGTGATGGGAATCGCCCTGGAATTGGAGGCGGCAATCGTCCTGGAATCGGTGATGGCAATCGCCCTGGAATTGGTGGTAACCGGCCCGGCAATCGCCCGGGTGGAATTGGCAATGGCAACATCAATATCGGTAACGACATCAACTTCAACGGTGGAAACCGTTGGAATAACATTGGCAATCGTGGCGGCAATTTTGCTACTACCCTGCCCGCCTGGGCTCGCCCAGGCTTGAATCGTCCTGGATGGGGGATTGGCGGCGGTTGGGGCGGAAGTTGGCACAACAACTGTATCAATGGTCACCACGGTTGGTACAACGGCTGCTGGAACCAGGGCTATTGGGGAAGCAATTGGTACCGTCCTGTGGCTTGGGTAGGGGTAGGTTGGGGTCTGGGCGCGCTAACCAGCGGCTGGGGATATGGCACGAGTTACTTCAATCCGTATTTCACGACTCCCGTGGCGGTGGGTGGATCGGTGCCCTATGACTATTCGCAACCGGTGGTGGTGAACAATTACGTATCCTCGGACGCTGATTCGCAGGGCTCGACCGCACAGGTGGAGCAGCCGGTTGAATCGCCGCAAGCCCTTTCGGCTTTCGATGAAGGTCTGGCTGAATTCAAAGCGGGCAATTATCGGCAAGCCTTGACGACCTTTGATGCGACCCTCAAGGAATTGCCCAACGATCCGGTCGTTCACGAGGTACGGGCCCTGAGCTCATTTGCGCTCGGTGACTATACGCCTGCTGCGGCATCGCTGAACTCGCTTTTGTCTTCAGCTCCCGGCATGGACTGGACCACGATGAGCGGACTGTATGGAGATACAGATGACTATCAAGCTCAGCTAGAGAAGCTGGCACAGCACTGCCAGTCGCATCCCACCGATGCCGCTGCGTTCTTCGTGTTGGCTTACCACTACTTGGTCACCGGTTACCAGGATGAAGCGGTCAAAGCTCTGGAAGTCGTGCTCAAGAATCAGCCCAAGGACTCGACGGCCAAACGGATGTTGGATGCACTTTCGCCTCCAGCTCCCCCGGCGGCGCCCTCTCAGACCGCTGTAGGCGACGAAGCCCCCAGCACGGATTTGGTAGGAACTTGGATGGCCACGACTGGCGATACCAAGCTCGAGCTGACCATCAAAGAAGATTCCAGTTTTGTATGGAAGGCAACGCCAGCTGGCCAAGCCCCGGTTGAGCTCAGCGGAGAACTAACTGCTGAACAAGATGCGATTGTATTGACCAATGACAAACAGGGATCCATGGCGGGGAGGGTTATGTCATTGGGCAATGACAAATGGCAGTTTATGTTGGACGGAGCACCCGCCAACGATCCTGGCATCAGTTTCACGCGATTGCCAAGCAAATAAGCTACCGGGTGTCTTGCATCGTTTTACAACAGCAGCCTGTTCGACGATTGACGTCGGGCAGGCTGTTTTTGATAAGATGCCATGCTTACAACATTCGGGGAACACTCTGGCGACAACAACTATGGATCCACGTGTCGACCTTGCACACAACCGTACCGCGATGGCTAACTATCGAACGCAGTTGGCTATGGACCGTACCGCCCTAGCCTGGATTAGAACTTCATTGACTTTCGCGACCTTTGGTCTCGGAATGGTCGGTTTCACGCGTTCGGCTATGATGCAATCGGATCAACCGGGCCAGCAAGAGTTGCACCGGGCGGCCATTGGATTCGGGGGTGCATTAGTCTTGATCGGCATCACGGCCATGGTGCTGTCGAGCATCTCGTATTGGAAGGCCCTCAAGCGTTTGCGCCGCACGCAACGAACCGCCTGTGCTGATGGTTTGGCCACTTAGCATCACCGTTGCCATTATGGTTGCGCTACTTTCCATCGCGGGTTTGCTGTGGATTGTGCTAAGCTAAGGGACCGTCCCAAAATAAGTTACCGCATTGGCCTTTAGCCGAAGTGCTTTAGCACACGGTTTTTTCTGGAACCGGACGCTAACGCGTTGCGGCTGATCCGGTAGCTTGTTTTGAGACGGTCCCTAAGTGAGGATTACGCAGTTAACAAACACGCACCTTCGAGGCGTCCATGCTCCACTACATCATCACCGGAATTGCCATTCTTACACTCATACTGATCGGCATATTCGCCATACAGAATCTGGCAGCGGTAGAAGTAGATTTCCTTTTTTGGCACGCAAACGTCTCTAAAATCGTGGTCATACTCGGATCGTATTTGCTGGGTATGTTCAGCGGTGGTGGCCTATTGCATCTATTCAAAATGTACTTTCAGCGAGCCTAATGGCCTTGGCAAGCCGAGAGCCTGGATTTCATTTCCGGGATTACTACTTGCTTTCGGTTTTCTCTTCGCCTGCCTCGCCTTCGGCCGGCGGGATGGGAAAGGGACCGTGATCTGCGGCCAAGAAGCAGGTCAAGTAATACAATCGAGCCGCAGCGGAGATCTTTTCGTAATTGATTTTTTGCGGCGCGTCGGATGTACGGTGGTAGTCGGGATGAAAGCCGCCAAACAGGAAGGCGATCGAGGTCCCCTTCTTGAAGAAGTTGATGTGGTCGCTGCGTGAAAATACGCCTTCTTCATCATATTCAAAATCAAGTTTGATACTTTGATTGGCTTGCAGCACGATGTCGTGCAGCGAGAGGTCACCCTTGCGGCTACCAACCAGATGCAGGGTGCGTTCATTGTCTGCCGCTGATTCATTCCCCTTTTCTTCGTTGCGACCGACCATGTCGATGTTCAGCATGCAGATCATTTTGTCCAGGGGCAGGGTCGGATTGGCCACATAATGGGCAGACCCCACGAGGCCGATTTCTTCGGCCGCGAACCACATAAAGAGAATGCCGCGCTTGGGTTTTTCTGGATTGAGACTGACCGCTTTTGCAATGCTCAGCACTGCCGTCGAGCCGGAGCCATTGTCATCGGCTCCGGGATAAACCGACGTCCCGCGGATGCCCAGATGATCCAGGTGAGCCCCCAGTACCAAGTACTCGTCCTGCACATGCGGGTCGGAACCCGGCTGCCAAGCCAAAACGTTGGGTACCGCCGTCGGCTCTTCGCGAACTCGCACTTCCAACTTGACTTCCAGGCTTGTTTCGTGCGCGAGCACGCTATCGGCCTGGCAAGGCTCTAGCCAGGAATCCTCACCGCCGGCAGCCTCCAATACATCCAGGGCTGCCTGCCGCGTTATCGTTCCGCTCAGTCCCGAGGAGCGCTGACGACCTTCCGGTGCTGGAGTTGCGAGGTTGAGACAGGTTCCGCGTCGATCACACGCAGCACGGCCGCCGGGCGTCGGCGGAGCAGGCCAGAAAAAGTGGAACCACTGGCGGTTGCCTCATCGGCAACCAGAATCACCACTTTGTCACGCAGCGGCAGTTCGGCATCGAGTTTTGCGTTGGGACCCATCATCCTAAGAAAGACCACTTGGCCTGTCGTTTCGGCCTGGTCCGAGAAACGATCCAGACCGATCGCCCTGGAAAAGGCAATGGACAGGTCATTCGGCCCGCTCAATTTCGATTGCTCGGGCACAACGATCAGACGTCCCATGGGCAACATCTGAAAATAGGTTCCGGCATCACCCATGGGCTTCAGTCCGAATTCCGCATTTACCGGCGATCCAATGCGCGGCCTTGACATGTCCCTCTTGGCCAGTGCCGCGTCCTTCAAAGCCCGGGCCAGCCAGCACGTTGAGCCACTGTCGGCATTCTTCAGCAGTAATCGAGTCGAAACCTGGCGCCAATGACTGCGGCGGCGGTTCGGCACCATCATATTGAGCACACAGCGTGGCCGCCGAGAAAACGCACAGCCACACGACTAGAGACCCTAGACCGGCTGGAAAACCAATTCGCATTTAGCGCCTCAAAGCATGAGTTGGAAGGGAATCAGTATAACCTGATTGGGCAGCATGAGTTGACGCCTGGCGTCCTATCGCACTTTCGCCTGGCGATCAACAAACGAATTAGCTTGTGACAGGTCCTGAATCCCTTCCCGAATCCATTGTCCTCTTTGCCGCCTGGGCAGCCTGGCGCGGGGCATCGGGCAAAGCGTTGACAGGCAAGTCAAGTCACCGTATTTTGGGTCGACCGTCCCACCTGTGACTCACGCCCACACTGCAAGCCCATGAAATTATCCTATCGCGATCTGGCAAAAATGATCGATCACTCGTTGCTGCATCCAACCATGACGGATGCCGATCTTGAGGCAGGCTGCAGGTTGGCGGCGGAGTACGATGTCGCCTCAGTCTGCATCAAACCCTATGCGGTCAAGCAGGCGGTGCAATGGCTGGCTGGATCGGATGTCAAGGTCGGTGCCGTGATTGGATTTCCACATGGGAATTCCTGCAGCGAGTCCAAGCGGTATGAGACGGAACTGGCTTGCCGGGATGGCGCAGTGGAGATCGATATGGTTATCAACATTGGCAAGGCGCTCAGTGGTGACTGGGGATACGTAGAGCAAGACGTGAAAATGGTGTGCGATGAAGCCCACCGGCATGGGGCTCAGGTTAAGGTCATCTTTGAGAATGATTACCTGACCGGTGGCGGGGCTGGCCTGACCAGCGATGATTTCAAACGCCGACTGTGCGAAATCTGCGAACGGGCTGGCGCGACTGGGTGAAAACCTCGTCGGGCTACGGATTCATCAAGCAACCCGACGGCTCTTACAATTATCAGGCGCGACCGAACATGATTTGTGGTCATGAGAGCCAGTTGTAGCGGGGGTGTGCAAGTCAAAGCGGCTGGCGGTGTGCGGGATTTGGACGGATTGATCCGTGTCCGAGAGCTGGGTTGCTCGCGCTGCGGAGCTACGACTACCGCCGCCATGCTGGATGAATTCCGACGCCGTGAGGCCGCTGGGAATGTTCAGACTTGCAGCCCGCAGTCGGGTAAGATTGGTGGTGGCAGTTACTAATTTGCTGGACAAGACATTTTGGAGCTTGGCGACACAGAATCGTCACCACAATCATGATGAAGACCCTCACGATCCTTGCGTGTTGCCTGGCTTCCCAAGTATGGGCCGACGATTTCCCGACGATCTACAACAGCGAACCAAGCGATGTCCAGGCCCTAAGCCCGCAGGAGGCCGCCCGGACCATGCAACTCCCGCCTGGCTTCCAAGCGACCGTCTTTGCCGCCGAACCCGATGTCCAGAATCCCATAGCCATGGCATGGGACAAGCGTGGTCGGATGTGGATCGCTGAGAATTACACCTATGCCGAACGCAGCCAACGATTCGACTTGTCGCTGCGTGATCGCGTATTGATTTTTCAAGATACCGATGGCGATGGTCAAGCCGACTCGCGTACCGTCTTCACCGACTCGGTGCAGGATGTGACCAGTGTCGAGGTTGGGCGTGGTGGAGTTTGGCTAAGTGCCCACCCCAGTTGTTGTTCATCCCCGATGTAAACGAGGACGACATTCCGATGGTCCCGCTCAGGTTGTGTTGGATGGCTTTGACGTCGCCCAGGACAACTACCACAATTTCGCTAATGGACTTCGCTGGGGACCGGATGGCTGGCTATATGGTCGCTGTGGCCACTCCTGCCCCGGCAGAATTGGCAAACCCGCTACGCCAGCCGACGAACGCATTCCACTGGATGGTGGCATGTGGCGCTATCATCCCGAGCATGGGATTGCCGAGGTTCTGTGCCACGGCACGACCAATCCCTGGGGACATGATTGGGATGCAAATGGCGAACTGTTCTTCATCAACACAGTTATCGGTCACTTGTGGCACGTTGCGCCAGGCTCACATTTCAAGGAGTCCTTTGGCGAGAGTATGAATCCCCATGTCTACCAGCGGATGGACATGATTGCCGACCACTACCACTTCGATACCACCGGCAACTGGACGGACAGCCGCAACGGTGCTGCCAATTCTCTCGGAGGCGGCCATGCTCACGTGGGTACGATGATCTATCAGGGCGATCGTTGGCCCCAGTCCTATGCTGGCAAACTGATGACCATCAACATGCACGGGATGCGCGTTAATGTCGAGCGATTGGAGCAAAGCCCGAGCGGATACGTGGGCAAGCATGAGCCGGACTTTCTGATTTCAAATGACCCATTTTTCCGTGGGACGGACTTGTCGGTGGGACCCGATGGGAAATGTCTACTTGATCGACTGGAGTGACACCGGCGAATGCCATGAGCATACCGGCGTGCATCGTGAGAGCGGGCGGATCTATCAGATCAGCTACCCGGGCGAGAGCACTCGGGACTTTGACAAACCACTGTGTTTGACGGGCGATGGTGCATTGCCCCAGCTGTGGAAAGATTATCAATCCGGCCAAACCAGTCCCGAGCAACTGCGAGTCCTGTTAGGCGACCCCGATGAACACGTCCGAGTGTGGGCCATCCGCTTGCTGACCGATCTCTGGCCCTTGGATTGGGTGACCGGTCCCAACCCGAAAGCGGTTTACCCGAAGGATGAGGCGACCCTTGAGTTATTCACCCGCATGGCCATGCAAGATACTTCTGGGCTCGTGGTTCGCGCTCTTGACCTCAACCTTGCAGCGTTTGCCTGTTGAAAAGCGAACCAGTCTGGCGAACGCTTTGCTGATGCCGTACAGAATTCGCTCATGATCGGCAATTGTCCTTGCTCGCCTGGTATGGTTTGATTCCTTTGGGTGAAGCTAGAACGGAGGACATGCTGGCACTCGCATCTACCAACAGCTGGGTGGGTATCCATGGCTGGATCGGCGCCGTATCGCCACCGGCTATCGCTCCGACCCCAATGCGTTGGAAAGCCTGTTGGCGACTGCGTCGACGATGACCGTTGCGGCCCGCAAGGAAACGCTTCACGGAGTAGCCGACGCCTTCCGTGGCCTGCGCCGAGAAAGACAACCAAGTAATTGGCAACAGTTCTGCTCGCTGCCCGGCGTGGCCGATTCAGGGGACGTCCTACGCGACCTGAATACTCTATTTGGCGATGGCCGAGCCTTAGACGAGGTGCGGGCGATTGCGCGCTGGACAGCCAGGCTGAAATGCTTTCACGCCAATGTGCATTGGAAACATTGATCGACGCCAGGCCGGATGAGCTGCGACAGACCTGTGAAAGTTTGCTGGACGTTCGCGTTCTCAATGCAACGGCCTTACGCGGTCTAGCTCTTTATGACGACGCGCCATTGTCCCGACTGCTGGTGAACAAGTATCGCCGCTTTCAACCCAGCGATCGAGCCAAGGTTATTGAAGTACTCGTCTCTCGCCGGACTTCGGCACTCTTGCTGTTGCAGGCCATGGATAGCGATAACAGTCAAATACCGCCGGGCGATTTTACCGCTTCACATGCCAGGCAGGTGCTCAGCCTGGGAGACAACCAATTGACGGCCATGCTTTCAAGGTTTGGGGCGAACTGCGGGAATCAACCGCCGAACGTCAACAAGAGATCGACAAGTGGAAACACGTCTTGAACGAGGAAGCCTTAAGCAAGGCAAATCTCGCGGCCGGCAGAATGTTGTTTGGCAAGACATGTAGCAATTGCCACAGGCTCTACGGCGATGGGCAGACGGTCGGACCAGATTTGACGGGTGCCCAACGTTCGAGTCTTGATTACCTGTTGACGAATATTCTCGATCCAAGTGCCGTGGTCGGGAAGGAATACCGCATGTCCACTATTTTGGATGTAAACGGACGCGTACTCAACGGATTGATCGTCAGTAAAGATGCATCAAGACTAGTGCTGCAAACTGCTACCGAAAAGCTAACCATGGCTATGGATGAGATCGAAATGATCAAAGAGTCATCTCTGTCAGCTATGCCGGACGGACTGCTACAGACGCTGAGTGAGGAGCAAGTACGTGACCTCGTAGGCTACCTACAACATGCTGTGCAAGTCCCCCTGCCCAAGTAGGGGCGATGGTCCCAGCGGCGATCGTCTTGGAATATTTGTGAGCCGAGGGCGGAGAGCCGCCTTCGGCTCACAATTTGGGACAGCAGAATTATGGAACTCTGCGAGAACCTAGTGCATCGTCCAACTTAAGAATGAGGATTAGTCAAATCAGCCGATGGGCGTTAGCAGACTGTTGATTTAATCGGTTTAACCCGCAGCCAACGGCGAGGTTCGCACCCCTGTATCCTCGCCTACGGCTTTTGAAGTTGCGCTTTTTGCTTGCGAAAGTAGGTTTGTCCTTGCAAATGGTTGATCAAAATAAACTTACTCTCCTTGGACGAAGCACGAGTAGTGCGAGCGGAGAGGGGAAGATCCGACCCTCCCGGCCGCATCACCACTCTCCCCGCAAGCGGGAGGGTGAATTTGAAATCGTCCAACTTAAGACTGAGGATTAGGTCAAATCAGCCGATGGGCGTTAGCCCCGGTTTCTTCAGCGGGAACCCCCGCTAACGCCGTGCGGCTAATCACAAACTTGAAGTTGGACGAAGCACTAGTCGGGTTGATAGCCGCGCCACATCCAGACGAGCGTATCGGCCAGAGTATGTTGAAAGACCTTGCCATCGCAGTGCCGAGTGCCGCGGCTGAAGACGTAACGATAGTCGTAGCCCTTGGCCTTTAAGGCTGCCGCGGTGCGTTCATTGGCCATAACCCAATTGTGATAGCTGCTCTCTGGATCGTTGGCTCGCAGGTCGAATTCTGAGACGTGCGTGAAAATGCGCAAGGGTTTCTTGTCGCTGTTCTCAATCAGCTTCATGCTTGAGTGATACTCCCAGTACGCCCAATGGGTACTCGGCTTCCTCCGGAGCGTCATCATCCTGCTGGTCAACAAAGGTTCCCGAGTAGGTAATCAGTCGTCGAAAGAGATCGGGCCGAAACCAGCCCATGCTCAAGGCGGCTGCGCCGCCCGAACTGCAGCCCATGGCCGCCCGTCCCCAGGGATTGTCCGTAAAGGCAAGGTGTGGATAGGCGGCCTTTATCTCTGCATTGCTCAGCACGGCGGGCAAGACTTCGCCATGGATGAAGCGAGCAAAGCGATCGGACATGGTGTCATACTCCAAGCCCCGTTCGCTACCTTTGCCATCGTTTCCGCCATTCTCAACGGCGATAGCGATAAATGCTGGCAACCGTCGTTCGGCATCTTCGGAAATCGTCAAATTGTCCAAGGCATTCCGCACCAGGTTCAGATTGCTGGGACCATCATGCATCACCAGGATGGGTGCAGCTGTACCATCCTGATATGCAGCTGGTATGTAAACAAAGATCTTTCGCTCTTCGCGAACTGGTTTCTTAGGGTCTAAAGTTGCCGCATCACCGGGAAAGAGCTGGCTGTCTGCCAAGGGCAGGCTGAATTGGAAGCTCTTACCTTGGGGATTCCCCCGCTCGGTAAGGTCCGGATCGATCGGGTACTCGGGCCCTACGATGAAATTGCCATTGCCCAGCGTACCAGGCTTTTCGCTGTAGATTTCTTGGGCTCGCCCTAGCATCCCGGATGCTACAACAAGCCACGCACCGATGCTCAACTTACCGGCGTTTTGTAGAGGTAATCGATTCATTTCTGGATACCTACTGAGTGCTGAAGGTGAAAACCGTTTGCGAATGAAAGGGCTCGCCGGGCCTGAGAATACACGATGGAAATTGTGACTGATTGGGACTATCGGGGAAATGCTGCGTCTCCAGACAGAAGCCTCCCCGATGAACATAGGGCTTTCCCGACTTTCCGATCAATCGTCCATCTAAGAAATTTCCGCAATAGAACTGAATTCCAGGCTCGGTGGTGTGAATCTCCAGCACGCGTCCCGAAGTGGGCTCAACCACACGAGCAGCGAGTGTCAGTCCTGGACCTGCTCGGTCCAACACCCAATTATGGTCGAAGCCCAAACCGAATTCGAGTTGCTCATGCGACTGGCCAATGTCACGTCCGATCGGCTTGGCCGTGGTGAAATCGAAGGGAGTTCCGGATACCCAGGCAATCTCACCTGTCGGAATCATGCCCTGGTCAACTGGCGTGTATCTCTTGGCATTGAGCATCAACTCGTGGTTGAGAATCTGGCCAGTGCCTTCTCCCTGCAGGTTGAAATACGTGTGCTGCGTCACATTAATGGGAGTTGCTTTGTCGGTGGTGGCCCGATAATCAACGAGCAAGGTGTTTTCGTCGGTCAATTGATAAGTCACGCTCAATTGCAAATTACCTGGATAGCCTTCCTCTTTGTCCTTGGCCAGATAGGAAAGTTTCAGCGTGTTCTTGTCTTGGTCGAGATCGGGTTGGCATCCCAAACGACTTTATCAAAGCCAATCGCTCCACCATGCAAGTGGTTGTCCCCATTGTTCTTTAGAGTGTATAGGTCTCGCCGTCCAAGCTGAATTGGCCGTTGGCAATACGATTACCATAGCGCCCCACGACCGCACCAAAGTAGGGTTTATCAACCGCATTGATATAGTCTTCGACACGGTTGTATCCGAGGGCCACGTCTGCCAGCTTGCCGTCTCGGTCGGGCACAATGATGGATGTGATGATAGCTCCGTAATTGGAAATCTTCACGGTCATGCCGGACGGATTGCTCAGCGTGTAGAGCTGGATGGAATCGAAATCCTCGACCTGTGCAATGACAGGCGGGCACAGGCACAGGATAGCCATGCAAAAACCTAAACTTTTCACGATTCGTCTCCGGGGGATGCGGGGATAGGGGGAGCGGGGATCGGCAGGAGCTAGCACAAAATTATAGAACGTTGATGCCCCGCCGTGCAGCCTGCGTATTGGGCCGAGGCCAAGCTGCGGGAAGTTGAGAGCAGGGTTGCACAAGGGAGAGCGAGGTCGAGAGCAGCAGGATAAAGGACAAGAGTTGCCGCCAGAGTTGCGGAAAGAGGGGGCTAGCGGTCAGGCATGCCCTGTTGGAGCGACGGTTCATTGCGCAGGGGAAGACCAGCTGCTGCAGTTGTTCCTCTGCGGAGAGCGAAAGATTCGTGTAGAGTACGCGAGTGGCACCAATTCTACATAGGCCGCCGGGCATGTCGCCAAGCCACTCTCTCCGCACTTGAATACCAGCTCGTTCGGCCATAGTGAGAGTCTGCTCGAGCAGGTCGATGGTGTGCATGCTTGGTCCTGTAGTGAGCGTCTGGCTGGCAGCGGACGGAGTACCGGCAATTTGGTGGAGAGCAGGGGCACTGCGGCTTGCGAGAACAGCCGGCAGGGTACAATACTCAGTTGCGTTACTCCTTGGCCAATCCACCGAAGCCATAGCTCAGCGCCATGCGATGTTGGATTTACCGTCGAAAAGCCTAGATCCATGGTCAATTTGTGCCCTTATCCAGCTTGCCTGCAGTGCTTGATTGACTTAGCATAGAGGTCTCTCTTAACACAATGCCAGTCGGCGACGCGGTTTCTACCAGGCCGCTGAGGGAACTGGGTAATAAAAATTTTGCAGGTTGCAGGATCTCCTCATGACAGACAGACGCCGCATGGTGGTCGCCAAGATTGGCGACTTGGCTACCGTACGCTTCTCCGACAAGAAGATCGTCGATAGTGGAAACATTGAGGAAATGGGCGAAGAAATGTTTTCGCTAGTCGACAAAGATCACATGAAGCACGTGTTGCTGAATTTTGAAGGCGTTGAATTCTTGTCCTCAGCCGCTTTGAACAAGCTGATTCTGATGGACAAGAAAGTCAAACAAGTCGGTGGCATTTTGCGACTGTGTAATCTGCGAGCTGAAATCATGGAGGTCTTCACTATTACGCGATTGAATCGTGTCTTCGATATTCGCAAGACAGAAGCAGATGCGCTCAAGGCGTTTGGTGTCTAGCGTTGGAACTGCTGGAATGTTCCGCCCGCGAGCCGAATTTTAGCCCGCTGGCGGATTGTTATCGCTTGCACGCCTCGCACGAACCTACAATTCTTTTTCCAGCCATAGCTGTCGGAAAAAATCCATGATCGAAGCTGTGTGGTGCTGGAATCTGGAAGACAAGATTGCCAGCGACAGAGACGCCGGCCACGCGGCCATTGAGAAACTGCTCGACGCGCTCGAGCAAGCCGGTTGGGACGGCCGCGATTACTTCCATGTGCAAATGTCTGTTGAAGA
This sequence comes from Pirellulaceae bacterium, assembly GCA_963707245.1. Classification (GTDB taxonomy): domain Bacteria; phylum Planctomycetota; class Planctomycetia; order Pirellulales; family Pirellulaceae; genus Aureliella. The sequence goes on along the minus strand of CAVPPY010000052.1, from coordinate 203,462 downwards.
AGCCATGGTAAATGCCATTACGCATGGCAATCAGTGAGCAGAACGATAAAGTTGTGGAATTGGAATTCAAAGTTTCCAAAGAAAAAGTCTATCTGCGCATCAAAGACGAAGGCGCCGGGTTTTCCCCCCAGCAAGTTACCCGATCCGACGTAGCGAAGAACGGTTGAATTGTACGCATGGCCGAGGAGTGTTACTGATTCACGAACTGATGAACCAAGTTACCTACAACCAGCGAGGTAATGAGGTTGTCATGATCAAGAACCGCGGCGAAGGCTGAGCCTCAGGCGATCGATTAGGCCAACTAACGGAAGCGAAAACCAGCCAAACAGCCGCCGGGAATGCTCTTTGATCGCCCATTCGGCGGATCGCAAACTCGGCTGAGCAGTGACGCCCGCTGGCCGATTAGTGTGATGCGGGTGGCAGTCGCACACCCTCGCGTGCCAGCGCTGCGGGGCTCAGTTGTTCGTGCTGTAGGGCCAGCCAGATCAATAGCCCTTTCTGGGCATGCATGCGATTGCCGGCTTGCTCGACTACCACACTATTTGCATGCTCCATCACCCCATCGGTGATTTCCTCGCCGCGTCTAGCCGGCAGGCAATGCAGGACCCGACAATTGTTGGGTGCCAGGGCCAGCATGTCCGGGTTGAGCTGAAAGGGTGCAAAGGCACGCTTCCGCTCGGCCATTTCCGCCTCTTGGCCCATGCTCGTCCAAACATCCGTGTACACAAAGTCGGCTGCCGCCAGGGCCTGTTTGGGATCACTCCCCATACGGATTTCGGCTTGAGGATAACGCTGCATGATGTCTTCAATTGTCGACTCGGACATGAAGTATTCGGCGGGTCCAAGCAATTGAAAGCGCATACCAACCATGGCACAGCCTCGCGTAGAGAGCGGGCAACATTGTTTCCGTCTCCCACGAAGGTGACCGTGCACTGGGCCAATGATTTGACATACTGCTGCATCGTCATGATATCGGCCAAGGCCTGACAGGGGTGGCGCCACATCGGTCAATCCGTTGATGATGGGAACACAGTTGTGGCGGGCAAGTTCCTCGACCGATGCGTGGGATTTGGCTCGGCACACGACATAGTCTGCATATTGGGCCAGGACGCGAACAAAATCTGCGGTGGATTCCCGGTTTTGCCAGCCGACCTCCTGGCCGAGAAACATCGCGGTACCGCCCAGTTGGCTGATACCAGCATCGAAGCTGACGCGCGTTCTCAGGCTGGGTTTTTCGAAGAGCATGGCCAATATTCGGCGTGGCAACCACTCCGGGCGTACTCCCGGGCGCAACAGTGTCTTGACCTGTTCGGCGATGGACAGGATGGACAATAACTCTTGCTGGCTGAGGTCAAACAGTGAAATGAGATGCCGCATGATATTACTCGAAACTTTAATTCGTTATGCCACTGGTACCTGCCTGGGCGAAATCCAACGCGGATTGAGCGACAACCTTTGCCAGGATCTGCATGCCCTGATCCACCTGTTCAAACTCAACATTCATGGCAGGCAACAAACGCAAAACATTGCCCTGCGTGCAATTGATCAGCAGACCTTGTTCCAGGCAACGCTGAACGATATCGCTGGCGTCGAACTCCATTTCCACCCCGATCATCAGCCCGGCTTGCCGCACCTCTCTGACATGCGGGCAACTGTTGACCAGTCCCGACAGGTGCTCGGCAAATCGCTGGCTGACCTGCCTGGATCGCTCCAGCAAGCCCTCTTCTTCGATGGTTTGAATCATGGCGATTCCAGCGGCAGCGGCGATGGGATTACCACCAAAGGTGCTGGCATGCATACCGGCTCGCAAGCTGCCGGCGATCTCGCGTCGGGCGAGCATGGCCCCGCCGGCAATACCTCCGCACAGCGATTTTGCCAGGGTTACAATATCCGGCTCAACCCCAAAATATTGGTGGCCGAACCAATGCCCCGTTCGTCCACACCCCGACTGGACTTCGTCGAAGATCAGCAGCAGTTGGTGTTGATCGGCCAATTGCCGCAACCCCTGCAAGAATTCGGGGGTAGGAATCCGAATACCGCCTTCACCCTGGATGGGTTCGAGCATGATGGCCGCCGTCGCGGAATCAATGCGTTGTTCCACGGCGCTCAGCTCGCCAAAGGGAGCATAGGTGAAACCGGCCAGCATGGGACCTAGACCTGCATGGTATTTGGGCTGTGCCGTGGCGGCTAAGGCACCGTAGGTTCTCCCGTGGAATCCACCTTGAAAGGTAATGATCTTGTAGCATCGGCACTCCCAAGCGGAGAGGACTGGTGCAGTCGCGCAGCTTGATGGCAGCCTCGTTTGCCTCTGCGCCACTGTTGCAAAAAAAGGCTTGGCCGTCAAAACAGCGCTCGACAAGCATTTGGGCCCATAAGCCTTGCGACTGCATATGCCAGGTATTGGGTACGTGGATCAAGGTGGCCACCTGCTGCTGTATCGCCTCAACGATTCGCGGTGGACAATGTCCCAATAGATTGCAGCCCCAACCTGGAAAAAAATCGAGATACTCGCGTCCCTCGCTATCCCACACCACGGATCCTTGGCCCCGAACCAGGTTTACCGGATAACGCGTGTAGTTGGGAATGACATAGCGGTGGAATAGATCCAACGTTTGCTGTGAACTGAGGTTCGTACTGGCCATTTTCTTTCGTCCTGCACCAACCATGCACCCGCGCGGTTCTTGCAAGCCTGGCGACTGAGCATGATTTGTTCAATTTGCTTGTGCTGCCACGGCGTGGAATTGCCATGGAAAGCCTATCAATAAATAAAGGCAGCGCGTCGCACTGCCTGCGGAATTGTCAAAGCAGCTAGGCTTTGTCTCAAAAGGGGTCTGACCCTTTGGAGGCGAGTCGAATTTGCACCTGTTTTTGGCTTCGCCGGAGAGGGTCAGACCCCTTTTGAGACAAAGCCTAGTTCACTGTCAAAGTTTCATTTGGGGATGGAAGGTAAAAAGGGGGCAGACACCAAAAGCCGGTACGGCCCTGCGGGTGCTTCGCACTTTTGGTGTCTGCCCCTTTTTCCCAACGCATGTCTAACCCAATTTTTATTCCTGACAAAGCCCTAGACTGGCACCCGTTCGAGGCTGATCTCGGTGCCAATGCCACTGGTCGTAAAAATCTCCAGCAGCAGCGAATGTCGCAATTTGCCATCGATAATATGCACTTTGCGAACGCCACGAGCCAGCGTCGCCAAACAGGCCTCGATCTTGGGGATCATTCCAGCGTCGATCACGCGATCGGCGATCAGCTGTTGTGCCTCGGCGGCGGTCAGCGAGTGGATGATGGTCGATGCATCATGCTTGTCACGCCGCACTCCATTGACGTCACTCAAAAAAACGAGTTTCTCTGCCCCTAGCGCCTCAGCCACAGCCATTGCCGCGGTATCCGCATTGACATTGTATTTCTGCCCAAACTCGTCGATGCACATCGATGGAATCACGGGTACCTGACTTGCGTAGGCAATATTTTCGATGACCGTGCGGTCGACGCGGGTGACTTGCCCAACATAGCCCAGGTCCAGCTGTCCCAGCTCGGCATCCTCCAGGTACAGCTTCTCTCCGAACAGCACGTTGGAATCGCCTGCAAAATTCAAATTAACCGCTCGGCCTCCCAGACGCTCAATTTCATCGGTTAGAAACTGGGTCACTTCGCCAGCCAAAACCTTTTCCACAATTCTCAGTGTGGCCTCGTCCGTCACGCGGCGGCCCTTGACCCACTGCGGCACAATTTCTGCCTGCTCCATCGCGCGATTGATACTTGGTCCGCCGCCGTGGACGATGACCGGCTTCATGCCCACGGTTTCCATGAAGATGACATCCAGCAACAAATGGTGCAGCGCCTCGTGGTCTTCCAACAGGCTGCCGCCCAGCTTGATAACCGTTGTCTTGCCGCGAAATCTGCGAATCCACCCCATGGCTTCGATCAGCGTATCGGCTTTAGCAATGGCGTCTTGCACTTTGGCAATCGCTCCTTCACCTAAAAAACTGTTTCAAAACAGGGGTCTATCGGAAAACGGGGCTTAGCGGACGTTCGCAATTAAAGTACCGCATTTGCTCCAGCCAAAGTGCGTTTAGCACACAGTTTTTGATGGAACCGGACGCTAACGCGTTGTGGCTAATTCGGTGACTTAATCTCGGGCGGTCCCTAAGTATCGAAACGGGCCCTTTGGGGCCCGCCGAATGAAAACCGGATATGCTAAACCAAGCCAGAGCCACTAGTCAATCGCGAGCGTTGGGGAAACCCCGCATTTTGTTGGGCTGCCCGTGGGGCGAATGCTCTGTCCAGAGTCCTAATTCCGATGAACCCCGAAATTAAAGTTGGACAAAGCGCTAGTTGGTTCCCTCGATTTTGATGCAAGCAGAGAAAATTGCCTGGGGGTCACCGCGATCTGCCAGGGTGCGAGCCAGATTGGCAATCGTGCGGTTGGCCTTAGCCTTGAACACCCGTTTGTCGCCCACGGTTACGGAGACGGGTTGATCGAGGTCCAACATGTCATCCCGCAACAAGATCGTCAGGGCATCCACATCGGAGGATTCAATGGTCACCCGGGAAGCCCGGCGGTGGGCGATGATCTTCGTTCGTTCACGGGCCTGGCCGGGTTCCACCGCGAGCCAATAAAATCGGTCGTGGGTGACGTCATCTTGCAGCCAGACCACGCGTTCTGGAATCACATTCCGCGTGAACTGGGCCATCCAGCGCACTCCCTCCGCATCTTCGCGATTCATCCAGTGTGGCTTTCCCGGGTGAATCTTGGCCCAATGGGTGTAGCCAGCAGGATCTGCGGCCTGCAGTGCCTGCAATGCCTCGCCCCATTGCGCCGCGCGTTGATTGCGGTCGTAGGCACTATCCTTCTCTCCAACGTGCAAGGTAAAAGGCAGGTTGCGCAGCCCAAGAGCTTGGGTCTCGTTGGGATGCCCCGCCATCATGGCCGCAGCGGCCAATTGGTCGGCCATGCGTGGAGCGAGTTGATAGACACCGTCTCCGCCTGCCGAATAGCCGGTGATGTAGACGCGATTCGGATCGACTCCCTCAAACACGATCATATTGGCAATCAGCCGGGTAAACAGATCGTCAATATGGGCCTGATGCCAGAGATTCCAGGTATCGCTCGGCCCACGCGGAGCGACGTAGATCCCCTCTTCCAATTGATAAAGTTTCTTCTGATTCTCCCATTGCTGATCGTTGACAGCCTTCGGCGCACCCCCCCCGCCGTGCATCGAGATGGTCAGGCTGTGACCATTCTTGGGCGGCTCTCCAAAGGTCTGACTCGTGTACTTGAGTTCCCATTGGCCACTAACCAGGCGCTGGGAAGCGTGTTCCTCTCGGCGGGATGCCTGCATGAGTCGCAGGTGGTAATCCCACAAGATCTCCACGGCTGCTTGCGTCTGTTGGCGGGAAAGGGCTACTTGGGCAAAGGACTCCTCGGCCACGAGACTCAATTGCTCGGGCAGCACGTCCGGGTGGGCTTGGCAATAAATCCGCAGTTGCTCGAGCGGATCGTCTGCGGGCGTTTGGTCGATGGCTAGAGAGACCACCTGTCCCGTGGCCGACGCGGTGAACTCCATTCGATTCGTTGGCCGATTGCTTTCAACTTCGACGGAATAGTTGCCGGGCGGCAACTGTGCCATCAGATGGTCGTTGGCATCGGCCCTTTCGTCCTTGGTTTGCCCTCGAAAGACTACTTGGCCCGCCGCATCGCGAACCACCAAGTTGGCAACGCAGCGCTCGCTCTCAACCGCCCCCAATGTACGGAAGCCAATATCCAAGTAGTCCGGCTTGGCGGGTTGGGTTCGCGCGTAGCGCTCGGTAACTTCAACGGCATACACCTCGCTCTCCCGCGGTAACCATACCAAGGGAAAACGCTGCTCAGTTCGTCGGAAGCTGGCCGCAAAGATGCCATGCTTTTCCCCAGGCGTAGCCTTGGCGGCCCGCTCGACAAACCAGGCCTTGTCGAGATCATTGCCGGTGGGCTCCGCGGCACCAGTGAAGTGCCATTGGCCGTCCCAAACTTCGACCCAAGAATGGTTGCCACTCCCATCGGACCAGAGCGGCGTGCCAACAAAGCGAGCTGGAATGCCGCAGGCCCGGCAGGTATCAATCAGCAGAATGGACAAACCGGTACAGGATGCGAGTCCCGATTCCATCGACTCGCGGCCCCTGATCGGCCCGCCGCCGTTTGGTGGAGTATTGGACATTCAATTCTTTGAACAGCTGCTGATTAAGCACCGCCGCGGCCAAGGCAGGCGACTCCAGGTGCTTGACCGAGGGCCAAAAGCGATCTCGCAATTCGCGCCGGACATCATCTCGTTTTTCGTTAACATTGGCGTAGGGAAGCACTTCGTTCAGAAAGATGTCGACGGGAATATCGGCTCCCCAATTGGCTTCCTGGCGCGAGCGAAAAGCCAATGCGATGTGCTCCAGCAGAAAGTCCGCATCCAAATTCCGCAGATCGGCCTCGGGCATATTCTCGATTAGAAAATGCAATGCGTGGGCTTGTTCCGCCGGAACTCTCCGCAACGCATCCTCCAGTTGGCCGCGATTGTCAGCCGCCATGGCCAGCCGGCCATTGAGCGCCTCGTCAGCGTTGCCAGCGGACTGAGCATTGGCCAGGCCGGCCAGGAACAATACCCAGAACCAAACTATTTTTTGAATCATGAATCTCAACTTTGCTTCCTCATCTTGACCGGAATGCAGGGCCACGCAATGGTTCAAACCAGGCAATCTCTTGGTGAGCGAAAGTGCGCAAGCACTCGGTGTTTTCAAAACCGGTGGCTAGCGCCAATCCGCTCAGTTTGAGAAACTGCGTGGCCCTGGCCCGGAATGCACTCCGCTGCTCGTGGTTTTCTAATTATGCAATAATCGGGCTTCGGCACGAAAAGTGTAGGCTAGCTCTCTTCATCAGGTGGTGCTTATTGTAGCGCATCGCGGAGGGCAGCGCGGCGGAAAGGAAATGAAAATGAGCTGGAACATCAAGAAAGCGATTGTGGTTCCCTATGATTTCTCAGAGCATGCCTTGGTGGCGCTGCGAAAGGCGATCAGTTTGGCGGAGACGCCATCGCAGATTCACGTACTCCACGTGTTGCCCTTCATGATCCCCACCGAACCGGGAGTTGTGTGGGCTACCATCGACGATGGCGAGCGCATTCAGCATGCCTTGGAAACCATGGCGGAAAAGCTTCCTGTCTCAGAATTTGGCAACCTGCAGCTCGACGTTCGCTTGGGAGATCCCGGGCAGGTCGTGGCTGAGTTGGCCGAAGAACTGGAAGCGGATCTGATTGCCGTAGGCTCCCACGGGCGGACTGGTTTGAGTCGCCTGGTGCTCGGGTCGGTCGCGGAGCGTGTTACCCGCTTGGCCCACTGCCCGGTGTTGGTGGTCAAGATTGTTCCTGAAAAAGCCAAAAGTGCCGTGGCCACAACGCCGGTGGCGGAAGCGACCTAATACGCGGTATCCAAGCCGCTGTGCCAATCTGACTCAATGGCCACGGAATCTAGTGCGAATGTGCACGAATGCGAGTGCAGGTGGTCATCGATTCCTAGAGTTGTGGAATGGAACGAGCTTTGCCTAAGGATTGGCAGTCAGGCGAGTTCCTCATTCTAAGGCATTGGTTATGACCCAACAGGTTACGGTGGATGGCAACGAGGCAGTTGCCCAAGTGGCTTATGCGGCGAGCGAGGTGATAGCCATCTATCCAATAACGCCGGCCTCGCCGATGGGTGAGTTTGCGGACGTCTGGTCAGCAGCTGGGCGGCTCAATGTTTTGGGAACGGTGCCGCAAGTCATCGAGATGCAGAGTGAGGGTGGGGCCGCTGGCGCCTTGCATGGGGCTTTGCAGGGCGGAGCCCTGGCGACCACCTTTACGGCCTCGCAGGGGCTGCTATTGATGTTGCCCAACATGTTCAAGATCGCGGGTGAACTGACTGCTGGTGTGATTCACGTCGCGGCTCGCAGTTTAGCAACCCACGCACTATCGATCTTTGGTGATCATAGTGACGTGATGGCGGCTCGCAGCACGGGCTTTGCATTTCTGTGTTCAGCTTCGGTTCAAGAGGCGCAGGACATGGCATTGATTAGTCATGCGGCAACACTCAAGGCACGCGTTCCCTTTCTGCATTTCATGGATGGCTTTCGCACTTCACACGAGATCAACAAAATCGAGGTTTTCGCTGACAACGTGCTTGGCGAAATGCTGGACCGAGCGTGTATCGCCGAGCATCGAGGGCGGGGCCTCGACCCCGACCGCCCAGTGCTCCGCGGTACGGCACAGAATCCCGACGTTTTCTTTCAGGCCCGCGAAGCGGCTAATCCTTATTACGCTGCGGTACCGGAGATTGTCCAGTTAGAAATGGACAAGCTAGGCGGGCTGACCGGCAGGCAGTATCACTTGGTGCAATACCACGGCAGTCCCAGGGCTACACGGGTCATCGTCATGATGGGCAGTGGCATTGGGGCGGCCAAGGAAGCGGTCGAGGCCCGCGTTGCCGCTGGGGAAGAGGTGGGATTGCTGCAGATAAGGCTCATGCGTCCCTTTCCCGTCCAGCAGTTAATCGATGCCCTCCCCAAATCGACCCGTACCTTGGCCGTCCTGGATCGCACCAAAGAGCCTGGAGCTGTTGGCGAGCCGCTCTACTTGGACGTCCTGGCGGCCGTTGCAGAAGCCTGGCCATCGGCAAACGCCTCTGCCCCAAGTGATTGGCGGACGCTACGGCATTTCCAGCAAGGAATTCACCCCCGCGATGGTGTTTGCCATTCTGGATCATGCGGCGGAGGAGCGACCCAAGCGTCACTTTACCATTGGCATCCACGACGATGTCAGTCTCAGCAGTTTGGCCTGGGATGCGAGCAGTCACTGTGAGCCGGCAGAGGTGATCCGAGCGGTCTTTTACGGTTTGGGAAGTGACGGTACGGTCGGCGCCAACAAGAATTCCGTCAAGATTATCGGGGAGGAGACGCAACTGCACGCGCAGGGTTACTTCGTATACGATTCCAAAAAAGCTGGGGCGGTGACCGTCTCACACCTTCGCTTCAGCCCCAAACCCATCCAAGCCACTTATCTGATTCGGGAAGCCAGTTTCGTCGCCTGTCACCAATTCGATTTCTTGCGTCGCATGAACATTGTTGAGGTTGCTGCGGATGAGGCGACATTGCTGCTGAACAGTCCCTATCCCGCGGATGAAGTGTGGGATCAACTGACGCTGGAATTACAGCAGCAGATTATTGACAAGCGGCTGAAACTGTTTGTGATTGATGCTGAGAGTATCGCGCGCGATGCCGGCTTGAGTGGGCGGATCAACACGATCATGCAGACCTGTTTCTTCGCCTTGGCAGGGATTTTGCCACGCGACCAGGCTATCGAGCACATCAAGACGGCCATCAAGAAGACCTACAGCAAACGTGGCAATTCCGTCGTCGAAAAAAACTTTGCGGTAGTCGATGCTTCCTTGGCTGCCCTGCACGAGGTACAAGTCCCGCAGCAGGCCAGCAGTAGTGTGCTCAAGCTACCGCCTGTCTCCAGTTCCGCACCGGACTTTGTGCAACGTGTGACGGGAATGATGATCAGTGGCCAGGGAGACCTGTTACCTGTCAGCGCATTACCGGTTGATGGCAGTTTTCCGACTGGCACCGCGCAGTATGAAAAGCGGAATATCGCTCAGCTCATCCCGATTTGGGATCCAGATATCTGTATCGAATGTGGATTGTGCGCGCTGGTTTGCCCTCATGCGGCCATTCGTAGCAAACGCTATGGCATTTCGGAATTGGAACAGGCGCCAGCCAGTTTTCTGCACCGTCTTGGTCGAGCCAACGATAGCGATGCGCTGACGATTCAAGTGGCCCCCGAGGACTGTACGGGCTGCGGTGTGTGTGTGGACGTCTGCCCAGCCAAGAGTAAGGAAGTTGCCAAACACAAGGCCATCAACATGCAGCCCAAGTCCCAGCACTTGGTCCGCGAACGGGAGCGATTCGAATTCTTTGGTGCACTGCCCGAGATCGACCGCACCAGCGTCAAGACGGACACAGTCAAGGGCTCCCAGCTGCTTCTACCTATTTTCGAATACTCCGGTGCTTGTGCGGGATGCGGAGAGACACCCTATTTGAAACTCATGTCGCAGTTGTTTGGCGATCGGTCGCTGATCGCCAATGCTACTGGATGCTCGTCGATCTTTGGCGGCAATCTGCCGACCACGCCTTGGTCCAAGAATGCCGATGGTCGTGGTCCAGCCTGGTCGAATTCCCTGTTTGAGGACAATGCTGAATTCGGGCTGGGACTGCGATTGGCCTTGGATAGTCGCCAAGCGCATGCACGCATGTTGCTGCGCGAATTGTCGCCGGTGGTGGGTAGTGAATTGGTACAACAGCTGCTCGAATCTCCAACGGTATCCGAGGCGGAGTACGCCCAACAGCGGCTGCGCATCGGCGAGTTGAAACGTCATTTGGAGGGCCTGGACAGTCTGGCAGCCCGCGAATTGGATCAGCTGTGCAACGACTTTGCACGTCGCAGCATGTGGATCGTTGGCGGCGACGGCTGGGCCTATGACATTGGCTATGGTGGGTTGGATCACGTTTTGGCCTCGGGGCGGAACGTGAACATTCTGGTGCTGGATACGGGCGTGTATTCAAATACCGGCGGGCAGGCCTCGAAAGCCACGCCGCGAGCGGCGACGGCCAAATTCGCCTCAGACGGTCGTGCCGTTCACCGCAAGGACTTGGGAATGATGGCCTCGGCCTATGGCAATGTGTATGTCGCTCAGGTCGCCATTGGTGCCAACCCGGCGCAGTGCGTTCGGGCTTTCCACGAAGCCGAGTCATTTCGCGGACCGTCGCTGATTTTGGCCTATAGCCATTGCATCGCGCACGGCATCGACATGACGACCTCCATGACCCATCAAAAAGACTTGGTCAAATCCGGCTTTTGGCCCCTGTATCGCTACGACCCGCGAAATGCGCACGATGGCGGTCATCCCTTCCATCTGGACAGCCACAAGCCCAGCATACGCTTCAAGGAAGTCGCTATGAAGGAGGCGCGCTTTGCCATGTTGGCGCGGTCAAACCCAACGCACGCGGCAGAGCTACTCGATTTGGCTCAGCGCGATATTGACGATACTTGGCACTACTACGAGCAACTGGCGGGAGTCGAACGCGAGGTCAGTGAGTTCGCCTCTCTGTAACGGCGATGATTTAGAATTGCGGTGTTTGGCTGCCCGAATCAAAAACGCGGATGCGATCAGTAACTGAAAGTTAACCCAATGGCTGTTGATCTTTCCACCGATTACCTGGGGATGCGGCTCAAGAATCCGATCATCGCTTCGGCCTGTCCTTTGACTGGCAATGTCGAATCCTTGCTGCGATTGAGCGAAGCTGGAGTTGCGGCAGCGGTGTTGCCATCTATTTTCGAAGAGCAGGTTGAGCATGACGAATTGGAATTGGCCAAAATGCTTGACTTCTGGGCCTTGTCCTCACCGGAATCAGCTGACTATTTTCCCGAACTGGATAATTACAATACCGGGCCCGACGCTTATTTGGAGTTGATTCATGAGGCGAAACGGCAATGCGCTATGCCGATCATCGCCAGTCTGAATGGATCCTCGCTTGGTGGCTGGGTGCGTTACGCCGGTTTGATCGAGAAAGCCGGCGCCGACGCCCTGGAGGTTAATATTTATCACGTGCCAACGCGTCCTGAGGACGCGCCCGGTAGCATCGACGCGCAGGCTGTCGAAATTGTTCGGGAACTCAAGAAACAGCTCAAAATTCCGGTGGTGGTCAAGATCGGCCCCTATTTCAGTTCACTTCCCTGCCTGGCGCGAGAATTGGAAGCAGCCGGCGCTGATGGGATGGTCCTGTTCAATCGCTTTCTGGCTCCCGATATCGATCTGGAAACTCTCCAATATGTGCCGGCGCTCGAGCTGAGCACCCCTGACGAACTACGACCTGCGCTGCGATGGATTGCTATCCTGCGTGACCAGGTTTCCATGTCCCTGGTGGCTACGGGGGGAGTCCATAGTTCCAGCGATATCCTCAAGGCCGTGCTGGCTGGTGCCAACGCAGTTGCCTGTGCATCGACATTGCTACGTCAAGGACCGCAGGTTATCGGCACCATGCGCCAAGAGCTCGAGCAATGGCTGCAAGATCACGATTACGAATCCATTCGACAGATGCAGGGCAGCTTGAGCCTGCAACATTGTCCGAACCCAGACGGATTGAAGCGGGCCAATTACATGCGCGCGCTGACATCCTATACCCCCAGCGTGCATTAGAAAGATCAGGAGCGATCCGCCTTGCGCAACGCAAGAAAGCTATGAGGCAAGCACCATGTACAGCTTGAGAATGCATCGGTTCCCCTTGACTTCGCTGTTCATTGCCTTGGTCGTGTGTTGCCTGGCCGTTGATCGCGCGCGATCACAGAACATCCAGGAAGCCGCTGCCGGCAATAAAATTCAATTCGAGGCCTTTGTGCGGGGCGATCTACCGGCCGCCCAGCAAGTCGCCGAATATACCGCCGCCCTGCAACAGCGATTCCCAGGGCTGGCCATTGTCACGCACGATGTCTTGCAAGACCGCCAGCAGCTGCAGCGCTTGCACGAACTGACCAAGAAATATGGGCGTGACAAGGCCGTTGTACCGGCGTTCCTTTGCTGCAATCGCATGTACTTTGGCTTCTCGGGCGCTGAAAAAAGTGGCCCAAGCATTGAAGCCCTATTTACCGCAGATGTGTATACGCGTTCAACCTGTCCGCGCTGCCAGGCGGCCAAGGGTTTCCTGGCAGAACTCCACAAACGCTGGCCGGGTATTCAATTCCGCGAGTATGAGGTGACGCAGGACAGCCAAGCCCGCGCGCGCTGGGAGTCGCTATGCCGTGGCGCGGGTACCGTGCCAGGCTTGCCGACTATCGATTTTGCCAATCATGTGTTGATCGGCTATCAAGGTGACGCGGTAACGGGCGCGCAATTGGAACGCATCATTGAGAAATTTGCGGCGACAGATCAGGCCCAGCCGGCAGCCGCAGAGAATGCACCAGCGACGGACACCCCACAGGATGCCTCGCCGGTGCAAAAAAAAAGCCGGTAGTCCAATAACTATCGGCTTTTGCCCGGCCAGTGGCTTACTCGCGCTGTGCCTGAGTTGCCTGCCCACTCAGCAGCCCACAGCGGAGGACATGCAACTGCCGGATGAGCAGCAATTGCTGGATGACGTCCCGCTGCCGGATGAATTGGAGTTGCCGGCTGCTGCAGAGGAAGCCGATGTGGGGGAAGGCGCCAGCCCCTCGCTGATCGTGGAAGCGGAGGCCACAACGGACACGATTGACGTCCCCTTCTTTGGGCAGCTGAGCGTCAGTCGCTTGGGATTACCAGGCTTTACCTTTTTGGTTGGGTTGGTGGATGGATTCAATCCGTGTGCCATGTGGGTCTTGGTGTTTCTGCTCTCGGTACTGGTAAATGTCAAGGATCGCCGAAAGATCATGCTGATTGCCGGGACCTTCGTATTTGTCAGCGGGCTTGCCTATTTTGCCTTTATGGCGGCCTGGCTAAAGTTGTTCCTGTTAATTGGAATCGCGCGGCCTGTCCAGATCGCTCTGGGGGCCATGGCCATCTTCATCGGCCTGGTGAATATCAAGGATTTTTTTGCCTTCAAAAAGGGCATTTCCTTTTCGATTCCCGAATCTAGCAAGCCAGGCCTGTACCGCCGCGTAAGGCAGATTGTCAACGCAAAGTACTTGACGCTGGCATTGGCAGGAGCCATTAGCCTGGCAGTGATCGTCAATATGATCGAGTTGTTATGTACGGCCGGATTGCCCGCGTTATACACGCAGATCCTGACCATGCAGGGGCTTCCCGAGTGGAAGAATTACTTGTATTTGGCACTTTACATTTCAGCCTATATGCTCGATGACAGCCTGCTGCTTTTGGTCGTCGTCGTCACGCTGTCTCATCGTCGCCTGCAAGAGCGAGAGGGGCGCTGGCTCAAGTTGATCAGTGGCTTGGTAATTCTGCTGCTGGGTTTGGTCATGATCCTACGTCCCACATGGCTTCAACTTGGGCATTGATCTTTCGCAGGGGTTTTGCTCCTTTCATGACGACCCAGGGCAAATCAGAGTTTCAAGTTGGGTTCTCGGATCCGTGAGCCGCATGGCCGTCAGGCCTCGGGTGGGCTTGCAAACCCGGCCGCTTACGCGTCGCGGCTCACCTCTCAAATGGAAACTCTGATGAGCCCTGCATGACGACTGGGTAGGCTGGATTGCCCGCCTCAGCTGGCGTATACTGACGCTTTACTGGCCCAAAATCCATTCAATGACCTAGGATCCTCAGATGACTAGCAATCAGCAATCCCGACGCGCATTCATCAAATCGACTTCTGCTCTTACGGCCATGGGAGCTTCACTGCCCTACTTCAGTTGGACGCAGAAGGCTTTTGCCAATCAAGAGAAGAACGATCGGCCGAACATTGGTTGCATCGGCGTGGGCAGCATGGGAACAGGGGACGCGCGGGGCCATGCGAATTTTGGAGATATCGTCGCCGTATGCGATGTCGACAGCGTGCACATGGATCGCGCTCGCAACGATCCACAAATCGGCAAGGGAAAGGCTGACGCCTACGAAGACTACCGCAAGATCTTGGACCGTGACGACATCGATGTAGTCAGTATCGTCACCTGCGATCATTGGCACGTCAAGATTGCCGTTGAGGCCTTGGAAGCTGGCAAGCATGTCTTCTGCCAGAAGCCGTTGACACTGACGCTGGAAGAAAACCAACTGATCCGCAATGCATGCAACAAGTATCCGGACCGAGTGTTTACAGTTGGTACGCAACAACGCGATGCACGACAATTGTTCTTACGAGCGGTGAACATGGTTCAAAAGGGACTGCTGGGCAAGATACATACGGTGACTTGCAGCATCGGAGGTGGCGATGTGACCGACAAAGACTTCGTGAAGCAGGAACCACCCAAGAACCTGAATTGGGAAATGTGGCTAGGGCAAGCCCCCAAAGTCGAGTACATCCCCGAGCGTTCGCACTACCAATTCCGCTGGTGGTACGAATACAGCGGTGGCAAGTTCACCGATTGGGGTGCCCACCATATCGATATTGCCACCTGGGCATTGGGAGAAGACAAGTTGGGCGGTGGTCCCATCGAGATCGACGGCACCGATGCTCACCATCCTGTGCCCTTTGAGCATGGCAATCCGACTGTCGATACGCGGTACAACACTGCCAACGACTACCTGGTTAAGTGCAAGTATGCCAGCGGCGTAACCCTGAATGTGACCAGTGGCGGCAATAAAGAAGCCGACGCCGATTCGCCGCGGTCCGTGGGCAATGGGATCTTGTTCGAAGGTGACAAAGGCCGGATTTTTGTCAGCCGAGGTAAGATTGCAGGCAAACCCATCGAAGAAAACTGGGATCAGGATCTGTATACCGACGAGGACGTGACCAATCTCTACAAGGGCAAGCCGCACGAGTCGCACAAGAACAATTTCTTCCGCTGCGTACGCGAAGGCGGCCTGCCGGTCAGCGATGTGTTTTCCCACGTGCAGGCTATGTCGACCTGCCATCTGGCGGCCATTGCAGCCCGATTGAATCGGGTCATCCAATGGGACCCCAAAGCCGAGAAGATTGTTGGGGATGACGAGGCTGCTGGCTTCTTTGCTCGCCAGCAAAGGGCGGGATACGAGATCCATCGCGTCTAGGAAGGAAACCATTACACCGAGTGCAATGAGTCCTTTAGGCTGATTGCTGCCATGGCTGCTAATGCTAGCCCTCGCAGACTGTTATAAGCGTTACGACCGAAAAAGCTTAACTTGTCGGAATAATCAGAATATTTTAACACAGCCTGCCGAAAAGAAACATTGACGACACAATCGGGATCAAGTATTCCCCTTTGACAGGAATAAATGATTCGCGGGCATACTCGCTTGCGGGCATTTTACTTGTCGGAGGACCGCCACCCTTGGGTGTCGGTGATTGTTTCGACGAGATAGAGGCAGTCTTGCTTCGGTGGTAAATACTGCGGTGTTCGAGCCTGGATTGGCGAGTGCACCGGTGTTTGACCTGAGCATGAGCTCGGACTAGCCAGTGGACAGAGTTACTCTTGGTGATTCTGAACCACTGAGGCACCAGCGAAACAAGGCTGCTTTGACACAGGGCCGTTCGATTGCGGCAACTGGTTGAACAATTTGTTCGCATTACGGCCGGGTATACCGGTTAGTCACCATCGCGAAGAAGGAGAGTCGCGTTGAGTCAAGAAAATTCGAATCAGAAGCGACGTTGGCTTACACGAATTCTCAGCGTCCACGCACCGAAGGCCTGGCTGGCTGGCACCCGCCTTGCTTTCGCCGGTCATTTTCGACCGCCTTTAGCGATTCCGCCTATGGCCAAGCACACGGCAGCAACGCGGACGATCACGGACAACGAGTCCGGCGGTCGACGCTGGGTTTGTCATCGGATGGCTCGAACCATGCGCAGCAGCAGGCTCAAGCCGGCGACGCGGCCGGCTCGGCCCAAGCTTTTGCCGAGGCTCTGCGAGGACGCAAGATGCTCGGTGCTGCGGACGCAACGGTCGAAGCACGGCTCAAGGATGTCGAGCAGGTGTTGCTTGGCAAGGGACTCAAGCCGGAGCAGATCGCCGCAGCGGTCAAAAACTTGGGTGCCGTCAAGACCGCCCCAACCAAGGCTCTGGTTAGCCAGCCTGGTGCCAGCCCACTCGATCTTCGCGATCGCGTTGCGGCCATGACTCAGGAAGCTGCCCAGGCTCTACAGTCTGGTGATCGTGCCAAAGCGGCCGAGCTGATTGCTCTCGCCGAGCAGGCCGGTGTGCCCGATGCCTGGATGTTGCCCGGCCAGCTCACGCTGACGCAAGTCAAACAACAGCTTGCAGGCGTGACCACCGCCTCGGCAACGCAGCCCATCGTCACGGCGGGGACGACCGGAGGCCAGCCGACCAGTGCGGTTTCGCCCGGAGTATTCCAACCCGCCATGGACTCCACCAGCACTCAGCCGGCTGGGGCACAGGTCGAATTGGTCGCCCAATCCCAACTACCCGGCAACGAGAACGCCAGCGGTGAAGAACTGTATCGCCGTGGTATTGAATTGCTGACTCAAGGCAATCGTGAGGCAGCCTACGAAACTTTCCAACGTGCGTGGAAGTTCAAGGACGAAATGGATCCTGCCCTGCGATCTCAATTGAGCGACAAGCTGACCTCGATGCAAGCCGTCAGCCGACCCGCGGAGAGTGTGCTCGCCGTTGCTGCACATCAGCGAAGCTGAACTGGCGGGTCGGCAACGGATGGATGAGCGAAATCACGGGCGAAATCGCCGCGGCAGAAGCCAATCGCGAGCTGAACCCGAATTGGTAGCAGAACGTCTGCAGACACTGCGTACCCGAGTCTCGCAAGCAGACTTGGACAACGACGCACGCAAGCGAATGCTGACCATCGTCGATCGAGCGATTACCTCTCATCAGATTCTACCTGACACAGAATCGGGCTGCGATTGAGCAGAACATGAGGAATCGTCAAATTAGGCCGGGCAGATGCTCTGGATCAAGAGGAACGCTATCGAGTGGATCAGCAAATCGCTTCCCTGGTCGAGACCTACAACGATCTGATGGACAAGCAAGACTTTATGGAGGCCGAAATGGTCGCCAAGCAAGTTGGTGCACTCGATCCCAATTCGACAGATCGCTAGCCTGCTGATCGCTAACGCACGCAACGCTGCGTCGCATCGGTGAATACGAAGAGATTCGTACTCGTAAAGAGGACGGTTTCATCGACTCGTTGCAGAATGTGGACGAGGCGGCCGTACCCATGGACGACCGTCAGCCCTACGTATTCCCAGACGCTAAGGTCTGGGAGGAGCTAACCAAGAATCGCAAGGCGGCACAGCTTCGCGAATCTCAACAGGGAATGTCTCCAGCCGAAGCCAAAGATTTGGGATCAACTGAAGCAACCGGTGTTGGTCGACTTCAAGCAACGCCCGCTGAGCGAAGTGGCACAAACACTTTCCGATATGACCGGTGTACTGATTCACATCGATCAAAACGGTCTGGCCCTCGAAGGCTTGACCGCCGAGATGCCGGTCACCCTCAGCCTGCCCTCGCAGATCTCGCTTCGCAGTGCACTCAACCTGCTGCTCAATACGCAAGGCTTGGACTTCCAAGTTCGCAACGAAGTACTGATGATCACCTCGTCACGCAACACGGCCCAGTCCAATGTGCGAGCGCGTCTACAGTGTCAAAGACCTGGTGATTCCGATTCCGAACTTTGTCACGGACTACAACAGTGGCATGGCTGGTGCCTTGCGTAACGCCTACGAAACGGTCAATGGCCTGGCTGTTCACACCAGCGGTGGTACTGGCTTTAGCGGCGAGCAACGTGCAACTTGGCTTCGGCTACCTCGCTGGATCCCAATGCTCCCGTGCTCGGACAGTTCAACAACATGATTGCCTGGCGGTGGTAACCTGCCCGGTGCGATGGGCGGTGGATTCGGCCTCGGCCCCAGCTCGCCAGTGATGGGTGGCATGGGTGGCTCTCCGATGAATATGGGTTCTCCAGCGGCGATGGGTGGTGGTGCAGCGATGGCTGACTTCCAAACTCTGATGAGCTCTGATCGAGCAGACGATTGATCCGGATTCGTGGCTAAACGCCGGCGGTACCAGCAGCATGATGCCCTATCCTGCCAACCTGTCGCTGGTTATCAGTGCTCCTCAAACCACGCACGAGAAGATCACCGACCTGCTGGATTCGCTCCGTCGACTGCAGGACTTGCAAGTCACGATCGAAGTCAAGTTCATCACTCTCAACGATAACTTCTTCGAGCGAATCGGTGTCGACTTTGACTTGCGAATCGACGACAACGTACGTCGCTTGCCACTGGACGACGAGGGCCCCAGTACGGTGGTCGGCTTGTCAGCCAGCGTCCAGCGCAACCAACCCTTTCCCGCTTACAGCCGACTTTGACATCGCCATGACGCAGGACAGCTTTAGCACGGTCATTCCTCCCTTCGGTGGCTTTACCGCCGATGCGGGTGCCAGCCTCGGCTTTGCGATCCTGAGCGACCTGGAGATGTTCTTCTTCATGAATGCAGCTCAAGGTGACCAACGAACCAACGTATTGCAAGCACCTCGGGTAACGATGTTCGACGGACAATTAGCTTCGATCAACGACACGGTTTCGCGACCCTTCGTAACCAGCTTGATCCCGGTTGTGGCTGACTTTGCTGTCGCTCAACAACCTGTGATTGTAGTGCTCAACGAAGGAACGGTCCTGAACGTACAAGCCACGGTATCGCCCGACAAACGCTTCGTACGACTTGACGCTCAACCCATCCTTCTCGCAGATCGATCGCGTCGACACCTTCACCTTTGAAGGCTCACGAACCACGCGATCTGGCAGTCGCCGCTCGGGAATCAACATATCTGGATCCGGATGGCAACGTGACCGACAACGACGAATGACGAGGAAGACGTCATCGCCGGTACTACGGTACAGCAACCTAGCTTTGCCTCAACCAGTGTCTCGACAACGGTCAGCGTACCAGACGGCGGCACGATCCTGTTGGGTGGCATCAAGCGGATGCGTGAAGGGCGAATCGAGCGGGGTGTACCCATCCTGAGCAAGATCCCTTACGTCAATCGCTTGTTCAAGAACACCGCCATCGGTCGTGAAACGAGCACACTGATGATGACCGTCACTCCACGAATCATCATCCAAGAAGAAGAAGAAGAAAAGTACGGCGTCATCCCCTAGGTTCAGCCCTGGGATAGGTAGCCTCCGGCTAAACGACACGATCTCCGTCGGCTTGCTCAGATCTTCTGAGCAAGCCGATTTTCTTTTATTCAAGGCCAGACCGCATATCCCGCGGCCTGGCCTGTGGAATCCTGGTTAACCTGCTGGAAATTCCAGGCTGGATATGGTGTGATGGTCGTGTGTCACGATTTCAACTTATGCAAACGGAAGCTCTCGCGAAATGAACCTGCCTCGGGCTGTTGTGGTTGGTACTGGCTTCATTGGACCAGTACATGTGGAAGGCTTGAAGCGAGCGGGTATCGAGGTCGCCGGAATGGTCGGGTCGACGCCAGAGAAATCGCGATCCGCAAGTGAACGCTTGGGTTTGCCAACTGCTTACGCAACTTTGGGTGACGCCTTGAGTGATCCGTCGGTTGACGTTGTTCATTTGACAACCCCCAATGTCCTGCATTACGAACAGGTCAAAATGGTGTTGGCTGCCAACAAGCACTGCTTGTGTGAAAAGCCGTTGGCGATGAATTCTGCACAATCGAGTGAATTGGTTCGACTGGCTGCGTCCAGCCAACTGGCTGCTGGAGTGGCATACAACATTCGCTTCTATCCGTTGTGTTATGAGGCAGCGAGCCGAGTAGCAACCGGAGCGATCGGCGAATTGATCAGCGTGAATGGTTCGTATGTCCAGGATTGGCTACTGTATCCCACCGATTTCAATTGGCGGGTGATGGCTGAAGCCGGTGGCCCACTGCGCGTCGTCGCCGATATCGGTACTCACTGGTTGGACTTGTTGCAATTCGTTACGGGTAAAAAGGTTGTCTCGGTTTGTGCTGATCTGCGAACCGTGCATCAACAGCGTTTTCGCCCGCTGGCAGGCACCGAAACCTTCTCTGGTTCCCAAGCGAGCCGCACCGACCAGCAGGCGATGGACATCTCAACAGAAGATATGGGGGCGATTCTGTTGCGATTTGAGAACGGTGCCAATGGTTGTTTGTGGGTTTCGCAAATGGCTGCTGGACGCAAAAATGCACTGCGCTACGAGTTGTCGGGAACCGAGGCGGCATTAGAGTGGAATAGCGAATCGCCGAATCAGCTGTGGATAGGCCATCGTTCCCGTGCGAATGAATTGCTGATTCGCGATCCTGCACTCCTTGCTCCCCCTGCTGCGGCAATCAGCAATTACCCAGGCGGGCACAACGAGGGCTTTCCGGATACTTTCAAGCAGTTGTTTCGCACTTTCTACGATACCATTGCTTGTGGAGACAGGCATACACCAGCTCCCTTTCCCACCTTTGCTGACGGACACCATGAGATCGTGCTTTGCGAGGCGATTCTTCGCAGCCATCAGCAGCGTTGTTGGGTCGACCTGCCGGAGGTAGCGCGCTAGGCACTGGATCCACTCTATTTCCAACTTGATTTCCTTCACATCCCAGCGAAGCACGGGCTCACAGGCCTGGCAGCTATGATATCCTAGGGTTTGTCCCCAAAGGGGTCTTACCCTGTGGAGGCGAGTCGAATTTACACTTGTACTTGGCCTCGCCGGAGAGGGGCAGACCCCTTTGGGGACAAAGCCTATCTAGTATTGTTGGTGGTATCCTGCGTGCAACCACGCAGATAGATAGGCACCGCACAACAGCCGTGCAGTGAGCGTCGACCCACGCGAGTGGTGAGTCCCAAGGAGTTCACCCCTGGATGAGTTTTATTTTTACAATGCCCAACACCCAGCTCTTGCTGAACTTCCTTCTTCTGCCGGCGACGATCTTATGGCTCTGTTTGTACGGCCCTGCGTCCGGCAGGGCGCAGGATGAGCGTGCCTCGGCCGTTGCCCGGTGGGACTTTGGTACGGAAGAAACAACGCCCCCGGAACCTCATGGCAACATTCAACGCGATCAAGCTGGACCGCGGCCCCCAGAGTTCCCCGACCAGGCAGCCAACAACACGGCGGTCCGCGTTGATTCCGGAGCCTATCTGTCCGTGCCAGACACTGGGCCCGAAAGTCCGTTTGATTTTGGCAACGGCGATGCCATCACGCTCGAAGCCTGGGTTAATCCGGACAGTCTTCGCAATGGACAGCCGCAAACCATCATCGGCAAGGGCCGCACGCAATCGGCTCAGTTCGCACGCGACAACCAGAACTGGGCTCTTCGCATCGTAGGAAAAGACGGGGAAGCTCATGTCAATTTTCTGTTTGCGACCAAGTTATCCAAGACGGACCAGCATTGGCATCGCTGGACCTCGAAACTCGGTTTCCCAATTTCGACGGGTTGGCATCATGTGGCCATCACCTACCGCTTTGGGGAACCCGAATCCATCCGTGGCTGGATCAACGGCGCTCCGAGCGAGGGCACGTGGGACATGGGTGGTCCGACTCGGGAACCGCCAGTTGTCGATGACGATGAAATCCGCTTGGGTAATGCCTTCTCGGGGATGCTCGATGGAGTCGCCATCCACCGCGAGATTTTGGATGACAAGCTGCTGGCGGCCAGATTCAACCGAGTTGGCAAGCGGCGGGTGCTCGAGCTGGCAGCAGAGATGATGCCGGATGTCGGCCACATTCCGCCCGGTCGCGTTTTGTTTCAATTGTGCGAGAACATGCCTGCGGCAGACCGCTGGCTATACTCTGGCGAGACATGGCCCGCCGAATCCAGTCGTTGGCTAGGCGATTGCTTTCTCCTTTCACGGATCCCGGTGAACTATGACGAGTGGGGCATTCGGACAAGCTGGAAGGCCCCGCTCTTGCTGAGGATGGCTGGCGATATCGAATTGCCCTCTGGTCAGCATCGTTTTCTCGTACGCGCCCGTTCGCTCAGTCGACTTTGGATTGACGGTGAATTGGTATCCCGTACCAATACAGTTCGCAGCCGAGGTGGCAATCTCGAACCGATTGTGCCCATCCCGCAACCGTTGGTTGCCGACGCCCGACTATTGCCTTTCCCCCAGCAGGAGAGTTTCGTTGATTACGAATTAACACCCCGCCCCGAGGGCCCAGTGCGTCGTGTCCGCGTGGTTCTGGAATTGCTCGTAGGCGGCAACTCCGATCGCACCGAATCGGGGGAAGTTTGCGTTGCCGTTCAACTCGCGGGTGACGCTCCGCTGCGGGTGCTAAGAACCGACACATCTTCGCCGTTGTTGCTGACCGACGTAGATATCGAACCGGTGCTCCGTAAGATTGAAGCGGACATGCTGGAATTGGAAATGGGGACTCGTCGCCTGGCGGCCGCTTCCCAAGATAGTTTTTGGCAGCGTCGGCACCTTTTGGCCCAACAGGCCGTGGCTCGACAGCCAGCGAAAATCGGGTCGGATGTGCATCCAATTGACCAATTCATCGCCGAGAAGTTAGAGCAGGCAAAGAGCCAATCCGCGCAGACCGACCAGCAGAAGGCAGAGTTTTTTCATAGCAACGTTTTGCCTATTCTGAG
Source organism: Pirellulaceae bacterium (assembly GCA_963707245.1). Classification (GTDB taxonomy): domain Bacteria; phylum Planctomycetota; class Planctomycetia; order Pirellulales; family Pirellulaceae; genus Aureliella. Next base: position 180,314 of record CAVPPY010000052.1, on the reverse strand, counting down.
CACAAACTGCTTCCGTTGTCACGGAGAGAAAGAGCAGGGCGGCTTGCGGCTCAACTCACGCGCGGGTGTCCTGGCGATGGGGGATTCGGAATTGGCGGCCGTGGTAGCTGGCGATCCAGATGCCAGTGAGTTAATGGTGCGCGTTCGCTCCGGCGACATGCCACCGACGGAAAAAAGACTTTCCGACTCGGACATCGCTACCTTGGAAAAGTGGATCGACGAGGGTGCTGCCTGGCCCCAGCCACCACTGGCCCCGGAGGCCTTGGCCGTTGCTCCAGGCATCGGTGATGCAGCCTTCATGCGCCGAGTATATCTGGACACGGTCGGCGTAGGGCCGACAGAGGCTGAAGCTCGTGCATTCTTGAACAGCACCCAGCCGCAAAGGCGAACGCAGTTGATTGAGCAACTGCTGCAGGACGATCGCTACGCCGACCACTGGGTCAGTTTTTGGTTGGACCTGTTGGCAGAGAATCCCACATTGTTAAATCAGTCCTTGAATTCAACTGGACCCTTTCGCTGGTTCTTGCATGATTCGCTACGCGATGGCAAGCCGCTTGATCGGATGGTAACGGAATTGATCTTGATGCGTGGCAGTCCGCACGAAGGGGGAAGTGCGGGCTTTGCTTTGGCGGGTGAAAACGATGCACCGCTGGCCGCCAAGGGACATATTATCGCTTCGGCTTTCCTGGGAATTGAGCTTCAGTGCGCACGTTGCCACGATTCTCCTTACCACAGCACAACGCAGCAAGACCTGTACGCCCTGGCTGCGATGTTGAATCGCAAGCAGTTGGCGCCGCCCAAGACGAGTCGTGTTCCGGATGCATTCTTCGCGAGCATTGGACGCGAATCCTTGATCCGGGTAACGCTAAAGCCAGACGTACAGGTGCAACCGGCGTGGCCCTTTGCGTCGGTTACTGGAGTCGAGGATGGTCCGTCGATCGATGCCTTGATGCACAATCCGGATGATACACGCGAGCGATTGGCTGCCCTGATCACCGCGCCACACAACCATCGCTTTCCGCAAGTTGTCGTCAACCATCTCTGGAATCGATTGATGGGGGCCGGACTTCTCCAGCCCGTTGACGATTGGGAAGGCAATGTGGCCAGCCATCCCGCCTTGTTGCAATGGTTAGCCGATGAGCTGGTGTTGCAAGGGTATGACGTACGCCAGGTACTGCGGCAGATCATGACTTCGCAAGCTTACCAGCGGCAGGCGCTTGGACACAATCAGCAGACGGCAGCGGAGCAGCGTTTCTTTACCGCGCCCGATCCACGGCGACTTGCCGCCGAGCAAGTTGTCGACTCTTTGTTTACCGCCACTGGACGCGAGATGGATACCGGCGAATTGACTTTCGTACGCGATGGGGCCGAGGACATTGCCAAGCGTCAGAGCCTGGGTTCGCCCACTCGCGCGTGGATGTTTGCCGGCTTGAATAACGAACGCGACCGTCCAAGCCTTTCGCTGCCGCGCGCCCAGCCCATTGTCGACGTACTGGAGGCGTTTTCCTGGACGGGAACGCGACAACAGCCGATAGCCGAACGCGATACCGATCCCAACCTCCTGCAACCGGGCATCCTGGCCAATGGGACGCTGTCGATGTCTCTCGCGCGAGCAGCCGATCGCAGTCCGCTGGCCGAGCTCGCGCTGACGGCGCCCTCTCCCGAGGCGTTGCTGGAATCGCTTTTCTTGCGTTTCCTTTCACGTTATCCTAGTAGTCAAGAAATGGCGGCATTCCTACCGGCGTTAACGGATGGTTTTGCTGAACGCCAGTTGGCCGCTGATCGAGTGCAAGCACCGCCGAAGCTAGCACCGCTGCCGCAAGTCACCTGGTCAAACCATCTTGTACCCGAGGCAAATGAAATCCAGGAAGAATGGCAACGTCGAGTTCTTCTTGGCCCACCCGTCGATCCGCGATTAGAGCCGGGCTGGCGCGAGGTGTATGAAGACGTGATTTGGAGCCTGATCAACGATCAAGAGTTCGTCTGGGTACCCTGAGCAAGTCCCCGCCGGTCGGCTCAATGCAAAGGAAAAAGCATGACTCAACCAACACGCAGACAATTTCTGGCTGGCAGCGCGGCCGCTGCCGGCATGGTAGGCCTGCCACTTCGGGCGGATGCGCAACACGAACATGCATTGCTGCAAGGCCAAGCAGAGCATGTGATCTCCATCTGGCTGGGAGGAGGAATGGGCCAAGTAGACACCTTTGACCCCAAGGCCAAAGGCGACCCACAAGCCAACAAGCCCGGGGCCTACTATGACCCTATCGATACCGTTGTCGACGGAGTGCAGGTCTGCGAACATCTCCCGCAGCTAGCCAAACTCATGGATCGCGTCACCGCCATTCGCACGGTGCATCACGATGTGATCGACGAGCACGCGGCAGCTACCAATCGCATGCACACGGGACGAGCCATCAGTGGTACCGTGACCTATCCATCACTTGGCTCTTTGGTCGTGCACGAGCGGGGCGCGGCCTATGATCGTGCTCCAGCCTATGTGCTGATTGGCTATCCGAATGTAACCCGAGGTCCTGGGTTCCTGGGCGCCAAGTATGGCTATTTGTATTTGACGGAAACCGGTCGTGGCCCCGCAGGGCTATCACGTCCGGATGGAATTAGCCAAGCTCGTCAGAATCGACGTGAAAAATTCCTGGAGACCCTGAGAAACAGCAAGAGCAAGATCGAAGTTGCCGAATTACTCGACTATCAAGCGGCGATCGAGCAGAGCTTGCAATTGAGCGGACCAGAATTCAATCGCGTCTTTCAATTGGATGTGGAGCCGGACGAATTACGGAATCGATATGGCGGGGAATTCGGACAACGCTGTTTGTTGAGCCGGCGGCTGGTCGAGCATGGGGTACGGTTTATCGAAGTCAGCCACAATCTAAACTTCCTCAATGGATCAGGTTGGGACGTTCATAACAGTGGCATCGTCAACCAACATAAGCTTATTCAAGAGTTGGACACAGCGCTTTCCAGCTTGCTAGCAGATCTGGAAGAGAAAGCACTCTTGCACAAGACGCTGATTGTCATCACAACCGAATTCGGGCGACCACCGGAATTCGATAGTGGCGGCGGGCGGGGCCATCAGGGTTCTACCTTTAGCTGTGTGCTCGCTGGCGGCGGTTTATCTCACCGCGGAGCTTGGGGCGAGACCGACCAGCTGGCCAAGCAGGTCGTCGCCGACCCGGTTAGCGTGCCGGACCTCTTTGCCACCATTTTCGCCAGCCTGGGAATTGACTATCGCAAGAACTTATATGATGGCGATCGTCCTGTGCCCATTACCGACCAAGGCCAGCCCATCGCCGCGTTGTTCTCGTGATCAACTTGAGGCGGCGAAAGTCACTGGCTTGACTTCACTTTGGCCGCTGCCCGCACAGGTTCTCGCCCCAGCGGAGCGCTGCGACCGGAGGTCTTTAGTTGCGATAACAGCTCCTGCATTTCGCGGCGTTTGGCGGGTTCTTCAAAGAACAAATTCTTACTCTCAGTAGGATCGCTGTCCAAGTCGTAGAGTTGTCCGGTAGCCCCCGGAGCAGTATCCGGCATGGCGTATTTCTTGAGTGCCCCTTTTTCGTAGTCGTTTCCACCCGATCCGATATGATCCAGATACTTCCACTTACCCTGTCGCAATTGGAATTCGCCACGAAAGCTCTGCGTTAGCATGTGCGGTCGGATAGGCTGGGATTCGTCCTGAATACCAAGCATGGCAGGCAACATATCGAAACTGTCGTGCGCGGCATCATCTGGTAGGCTGTAGCCAATTGCCGAGGCGAGTGTGGCGAAGATATCCGTCGTGTTGGTCGTTTGAGCAGACACTTGTCCAGCGGGAATTTGGCCGGGCCACCTCGCTATAAAAGGCACGCGATGACCGCCCTCCCAGCCGTCTCTCTTCATGCCGCGCCAGCCTCCCGCTGCATCATGTTGATGGTCCTGGCGCATCCAGTCCACGTGGACCGTCTCCGGTCCGTTGTCGGCATTAAACAGAATCAAAGTGTTGTCATCCAAGCCGAGCTGGGCTACTAAATCGAGCACTCTTCCCACCAGCACATCTAATTCCCACACAAAATCTCCGCGTGGACCGGCAGATGTCATTCCTTCGAATTCCGCAGCGGGCAGCACAGGAGCGTGCGCAATCTGCGTTGAAAGCACGGCAAAGAAGGGCTGCTCCCCATGCTGTTGGAGGTGTTCGGTAATGAAGCTCTTTGTTTTTTCGAAGAACAACAAATCCGCGTTGAGAAAGTCATAGCCAGGAGATTTCCATCCTGCGTCATTGTCCCACCGCCATTTTCCACCAGGGTTGGGGAGCTGATGTGGATCATGCCGCTCACTAGCCGGCGTGAGCACCAAGCCGTTCTCGATATAGACGTAGAGTGGATCGGTATTGGGACAGTTGGGAGTAATGAATGATTCATCGAATCCGCGCTGATTAGGGCCATCTACCAACGGAGTGCTCTTCTCGTAATCAATCAACAATGCATTTTCGAATCCACCGGCGAGTGGTTGATTATCCCGGTCGACCCAGGTCAGTCCCACATGCCATTTGCCGAATACGCCGGTACGATAACCGTTCTGACGAAGCATGCTGGCGATAGTTAGCGTGTCGGGCTTGAGGTAGCTTGGCCCCCCCGGACCCTCAAAAGCACCGCCACCGCGACCTGTCGAGCGAAATATCTGCTGCCCAGAGTACAAACCATAACGCGAGGGTGAACAGATCGTGGAGGGACTGTGCGCGTCGGTGAAGCGAATTCCCTCGCGCGCCATTTGGTCCAGTCGCGGCGTTGAGTAAGCAGCGTTAGGGTTGTAGCAGGAGAGGTCCCCGTAGCCTAAATCGTCGGCGTAAATGATGATGATATTTGGCTGGTCGGCGGCTTCAGCCGCTAGGGCATGCATGCCTGCTAGTAGCGCAATGCATGCCGCCAAGACCAGGCTCGATGCTGTGTTTTTCATGTGCGAAGCCCTTCCCCCGCTTTGATTGATTTTCGCGCAGCACAGCACTTGGTTTTCGCGGAGCACTTGGTTTTCGCGCAGCAGGAGGAACCGCACGGACTCGAACATGGCTAGGAGATCTCCAAGACGCGTTTACCCAGGACATCCCACTTGGGACTGACCCCCAAACCTGGCAGCGTACTAGCCGACATATAGCCCTGGTCGCGTTGCGGAGCGCCATCAGCCGTACTGACCGTAACATAGCTATTGAAATCGGTTGACGTAAAACGAAACTCCTGCGGAGTGCTATGCGCCAGGTGGGCGATAGCCGCGGTGGTGATGTCGCCACCCCAGCTGTCTTCTAGTGTCATGGCAATTCCCATCGAGATGCACAGGTCGCGAATCTGTCGCGTTTTCGTAAGTCCGCCGAGTTTGCTGATCTTGAGATTGACGACGTCCATAGCGAGATCCCCTTTGCGCGCAGGAACATCTCCAAGCAGTCTATGTTCTCGTCGAGAACAAATGGATGATCCGTGTGACGGCGTATGGCTAAACACTCTTCGTAGCTCAAGCAGGGCTGCTCGATGTACACATCCAAGTCGCGCACTGCGCGGACCACGCGCATGGCTTCGTGCTGCGTCCAGCCAGTATTGGCGTCCGCCACCAGCCGATCGGTGGGTCGCAGTACCGCCGCGACGGCCCGAATGCGTTCAATATCGGTGTCCGGGTCGCCACCAACCTTTAATTGAAAGCGTGTATATCCCTGGTTGCGATAACCCGCCACGTTGGCAGCCATTTCCTCGGGAGCAACCTGCGAGATTGCACGATACAACCGAACCCGCTCGCCGAAACGCCCCCCCAGCAACTGGCAGACCGGCAAGCCACTCGCCTTGCCAAGCAGATCCCAACAGGCGATATCCAGCCCTGCTTTGACGTAGGGATGTCCCTTGAGGGCGGCGTCCATGCGATGATTGACCTGCCCCAGTTCACGTGGATCGTAGCCCAACAGGTGTGGACCGAGTTCCCGCAAACCGGCGCGAACTCCTTCGGCATAAGCGGGCAGATAAAATGGCCCCAGCGGGCAGACTTCACCGTATCCAACCTGTCCGCATTCGGTCTCGACTCCAACGATCGTACTGTCGAAAACGGAAACAGATTTTCCTCCCGACCATTTGTAGCTGCCTTCGACAAGCGGCAATTCAACGCGATGGGCGAAGATACAAGAGATTTTCATGGGCTCGATTTCAAGAAGATGGTGCAAAACTTAAGCGGAGCAGGGGATCCCCGAATCACGCTTACCAAGGTGGACTAACTCATGTGGGAGCGCGACAACATACCCCCAGCTACATTTCTGGCTTGAAAGCCCTGCTGCAGTAGAATTCGCGTAGCGTAGTAGGCTCGTTGGCCGGAACGGCAGGTCACCAAGATCTCCCGATCCCGAGGCAGTTCGTTCAGGCGAGAACGCAGCTGGGGCAATGGAATATTGAGCGCTCCCGAAATGGACTCGACCGCCAATTCTGAAGGGTTGCGTACATCCAGCAGGAAATTGCTGTCCACGCTGTTCCAGTGGCAGACCGGCATATCGCCGCGCAGGATATCCGCTGCTACCATCCCCGCAAAATTGACCGGGTCCTTGGCACTGCCGAAGGGCGGAGCATAACACAGTTCGGATTCCTCCAAGTCGTAAATCGTGCATCCCATTTGAATCGCCATGGCCAGGGAATCCATTCTCTTGGGCACGCCATCTTCGCCTAGCAGCTGGGCGCCTAATAGTTTTCCATCCGACTTTCGAAACAAGACTTTGAGGGCCAGCATTTTGGCGTCTGGATAATAACCAGCATGAGAGTTTGGATAGATATAAATCTTCTCAAAATCGGTTTCTCCAAGTTGTGTCAGAACTTTTTCGCTAACACCTGTCTGAGCAACTGCGGCCTCGAAGATCTGACATATCGAGGTGCCTTGCGAACCGCGGAAACGAGAATCCCTGCCTGCGATCACATCGGCTGCAATCCGCCCTTGTCGATTGGCCGGTCCGGCCAAAGCGCACAAGGTCCACTGTCCAGTCACAAAGTCCTTGACCTCGATAGCATCGCCCACGGCGAAGATATCCGGATTGCTGGTTCGCATTTGATCGTCCACACGAATGCCTCCCCGCTGTCCAATCTCAATACCTGCCATCTGGGCCAGCGTCGTTTCGGGGCGGACACCAATGGCCAATATCACGATGTCTGCCGGATGGATAGCTCCAGAGTTGGTTAGTACCTCCAGCGAGTCGTCGGTGGTCCTTTGGAAACCAGCCACACCATCGCCGAGCTGCAGCCGGACTCCGTGCTTGAGCATGTAGCCCGCAACCAGTCTAGCCATTTCGGGATCGAGTGGAGGCATGACTTGATCGAGCTTTTCGATCAGGGTTACATCCAACCCACGGTGGATAAGATTCTCTACCATCTCCAGGCCAATAAAGCCGCCGCCAACCACCACCGCACGCAGCGGCTTAGCTGTCGAATGCTGATCCATGCCGGAGGGCTGAGCGGCGAGCTGCTCCAACCAATCTCGAATGTTCCGTGCGTCGGGCACGGTTCGTACCGAAAAAATACCAGGTAGATTGATTCCAGGCAGGGGGGGTCGAATGGGGGCTGCACCTGGAGACAAAACCAATTTGTCGTACGCTTCGGTGGTGACCAGGCCGCTCGTATGATCCCTGAGCTCTACCGTTTTGTTCTGCGCCGAAATGCCGATCACTTCGCAGCGCGTTCGACAGTCGATAGCGAACTGGTCGCGAAAGGTCTGTTCGGTTGCTACCAGCAGGCGATCTTCCTGCTTGATGACGCCACCCACGTAGTAGGGCAGTCCACAATTGGCATAAGAGACAAAGGGACCACGTTCCACCATCAGGATTTCCGCGTGCTCGTTCAACCGCCGCAAGCGGGCCGCGCAGGATGCACCACCTGCTACTCCTCCTACGATGATGACTCTCATTCTCTCACTCCTCTGAGAACTGATTACTGATTCACTTAACTGACCGCCAGCACGACGAGCATGATGGCTAGGCTTTGTCTCAAAAGGGGTCTGACCCTTTCCAGGCGAGTCAAAAACACGTGTTTTTGCCTCGCCTCAAAGGGTCAGACCCCTTTTGAGACAAAGCCTAGGATAGCGTTGCGACCATTATTCTTCGAACGCTGCTAGATGCCCGAAATCTTGGATAAGGCATCCAGTGTAGTGACAATCTCCTGCGGGGTGTTGGTGTGCAACAGGCCCAGACGCAGCATGCCTTGCGGCTGCTGGCCCAAGGCCGCACAAACGTCGACGGCATAATAATCTCCACCCCAGCAGAAAATCCCCTGCTGTCCCAACAGCCCGGCGACCTCTTGAGAGGGCTTGCCCTGCACGTTGAGCGCAAAGGTGGGAACGCGTTCGGTGAGCCGCTCGTTGTCCACAATCCCGTACAGGCTCAGGCCCGGCAGGGACTTGAGCCCCTGTAGAAGCTGCGCGGCCAATTGCGTTTCATAGCCTTGAATAGCGGCAAATGCATTCCGCAGACTCTCGCGCCGCGATACGGTCGCCAGCGAATCGTCCACAGCCCGCACCGCCGCGACTTGCCTTCCCAACCAGGCCAGGTAGTCGATGGCAGCGGTGACACCCGCAATGGCGGCAAAGTTTTGCGTTCCGGTCATCCATTTACCCGGAGAAGTGCCTGGCGCGGGCCTCAATTTATAGGGCACAATTTCTTCCAACCTTTGCCCACGCCCCCACAGCATGCCGATGTGCGGACCGAAAAATTTGTAGGCCGAACAAACGCAGAAATCCGCGTCCCAGGCTTGAACATCGATTAAGTCATGGGCCGCGTAATGCACCGCATCCAGGTAGACTTCAGCGCCCGCCTCATGAGCAATTTCTACCAACTCGCGAATCGGCGTACGACTGCCCACACTATTGGATGCGCAGCTGAAGGCCACCAATCGGGTGCGCGGCTGCCGCACGGCGCGTCGGAAATCCTGGATGTCCAGTGTCGCGTCCTGGCGATTTACGCGCACCGTATCCACGTCCACTCCCACATCGCGGGCAGCCATTTTCCAGGGAGTCACATTTCCGTCATGGTCCAGTTCGCTAACCACGATGCGATCGCCTGCAGTCCATGTGCGCGACAAGGCCCGCGAAAAGCTAAAAGTCAGCGTGGTCATATTGGCGCCAAAAATGCATTCGGCGGGCTGCGCCGCACCAAACCAATCCGCTGCCGCCTGATGCGCCTCCTCCATCATGGCCGTCGTTTCTTGGCTACTTGCGAATTTACCGCCAGTATTGGCACAGTGATGCAGGTAGACATTGCTGATCGCGTCGATCACCGAACGAGGGACCTGGCTGCCGGCGGGGCCATCCAAGTAGACCACCGGTCGCTGCGTGCCGGGATGCACACGAAGCAAGGAAGGGAAGCAGTCGCGAACTAGCGCTGAAACATCCACAGAACCGTCCATAGAATCGAGACTTCCACCATCTAGGGCCAGACCTCCACAGAGACCAGGCCAGTAAAAATGAATTAATTTCGGTTTACCGCAGCCAGGCGTCTACAGCAGCGACCAACGAAAAACCCAAGCTGATAATCGCATTGATGTTGAAGAAGGCAATATTCACTCGGGTTAAATCGTGGACACTGACCACACGATGTTGCCAGATGACCAGGACCGACACGCCCAGCAAACCGAGATAATATAGCCAACCCAGAGAAAGTTGCGGGAACAGGCTACGGCAGACCTGCCAGAATCAACAACATCCCCATGTGTAATCCAGCCGCAATCCGCAACCCTCCCCGAATTCCATAGCGTGCGGGAATACTCCGCAGCCCGGCCTGCCGATCATATTCCGCATCCTGACAGGCATAGATAATGTCAAAGCCAGCGACCCAGCAGGCGATCGCCAAAGCCAAGACGCATGCGGGCAAGACGTCTGCGGGGGATTGCTGAACCTCTTCTCCACGAATGGCAATCCAAGCGCAAATGGGTGCCAAAGCCAACGCAGTGCCCAGCCACAAATGCGCCGCTGACGTAAATCGCTTGGCAAAACTGTAACTGCAAATCCACAACAGCACGGGCAGCGAAAACGCCATAGGCAACCAATTCGGCAAGAACAGCAGGCAGGCAGCCACGAATCCAAGGCTGCTGGCCAAGAAAAACATGCTCACCTGTCCCACGCTCAGCAAGCCAGCGGGCAAATGCCGCATGGCGGTGCGAGGATTGGCGGCATCGAATCGGGCATCCGCCAGCCGATTGAGTGCCATGGCCGCCGACCGAGCGCTAACCATGCACAGCAAGACGCCCAACAGCCGCAATCCAATCTCAGAATTGGTCAAGGGGCCCAAACTGAAGGGAAGCGCTAGCGCCAAGGCGCACGACAGCGCGGCAAAGGGCAAGGCAAACAGCGTATGGCTAAAGCGAATGAGTTCCAGAAAGCGGCGCAGTAAACCAGCAACGCTGGTAGGAGGACTGGCCAGCACGGCAGCTGCTGTCGATGTCGAATCCACTTGGTCTGCCATGCTGTCTGGTCGCAAAAAACTATAGGAAGGTGTCCAGCGCAATTCTTAGCCATGTGCGGCGGATAGGCTGGCTCACCGAAAAATTCGATGACCGCCTCACTGCCACCGCGCAAAACCACCACCAGGAACCACGCAATTAGGCCTGTGGCTCCCAGCGGCGGATCTGCTGATTGACAATCCCCAATTGATCGAGGATGCGGGCAACCACAAAGTCGACCAAGTCCACCAATCCCCCCACTCCGTGATACCAACCCGGCGCCGCTGGCAGGACCACGACACCAGCCTGAGCCAGCCGATGCATGTTTTCCAGTTGAAAAACGCTGAGCGGTGTCTCGCGTGGAACCACGATCAACTTGCGATTCTCTTTCAAATGTACCTCGGCTGCCCGCTGCACCAGATTCTGACTGGCCGAGCGCGCAATGCCGCTGAGCGTACTGCCCGAACAGGGACAAATCACCATGCCACCAGTCAGAAAGGAACCACTGGCAACCGGCGTAAAGTAGTCGTCTTGAGCGTGAATCTTGAGCAAGTCAAGCCAGGCCTCGTCCCCCGCACTGGCCGCTGCGGTCATCGATTCAGTCGGCTTCAGAGCGAGCATGTGGTCGCTGGCCGACAGCATGCGGCAGATCTCCGACGGCTTGGGGGCTTGGCTTCGCCCACTCAAGCTGACCCCCAACTCCTGACGGATCACGGCAGCTCCCGAGCTGCTGACTACCAGATGAACCGTCCGACGATGTTCAAGCAGCAACTGCAATAGCCGCGCGCCATATACGGCCCCGCTGGCTCCGGTGATCGCCAAAACAATGGGAGGCTGCGGCTGTTGCGGTAGTCTGAGTGGGGTAGCATAGTTGCCGACTAGCGGTCTCCCACATACAGGGACGCAATGCCAAGGGTATAAGGAAAAATCTGCACGTTGCGCAGGCCCGCCGCCTCCAATTGATCAGCCAGCGCCCGGCCGCTGGGGAATTCGATAACACTATTGGGCAGATATTCGTAAGCAGACTTATCGTTCTTGGCCATGCTCTGTCCTACGCGGGGCAGCACGTAGCGAAAGTAGGCCTGGTAAAGTTCTCGAAACCCGGGAAGCGTGGGCTGAGAGAACTCGAGCACTGCCACCTGGCCACCCTCGGCGCACACGCGGAGCATCTCGCGAATCCCCTGATCGGTATCCTGCACATTGCGTAAGCCAAAAGCAACGGTTACCGCCTGGAATGTACCATCCTCAAAGGGCAATGACTGAGAATCGGCTTCCAAAAATCGAACCGGGAATTGCGACGCCGAACTCTGGTGTTTCTGCTTAGCCAGCGCCAGCATGGGTTCACAAAAATCGGTACCTACCACTTCAACGCGGCCCCGTACATGTTGGGCGATTGCCAGTGCCAAGTCGCCGGTACCCGTGCAACAGTCCAACACAGGCAGTTCACGATCCAGTCGCAGGCGTGGGAGAACTTTCTTGCGCCAGCGAATATCAATTCCCAGCGAGAGGACATGATTCATCAGATCGTAGCGAGACGCGATCTGAGCAAACATATCTCGCACGCGCTGACCGCTCTTGTCGACGCCCTTGGCGGGCAACGCTTGCGGCGGATTACTGGATGCAGGCATCATTCGTGAGTTCAGGTAAATGGGTTAATTTCAGTCGACTGCCTAGACCAGGTAGACTTGCAATTCCTTGCAGCCGTGAGCACCAATCACCAACGACTGTTCGATATCCGCTGTCTTGCTGGGTCCGGACAAGAATAGTCCAAAGCCAGGTTGCGGGGACTGAGTTCGCGGGTAGGCCTCATGCATGTTGTGCACGATGGCATCTCGCCGCACAACGAGCGCCAGGAACTGAGTGATGAAGAAAACGACTCGATGTCGGAGATGGCGATCGGTCAGCCACACCGCTCCATTTTCAGCAACCGCAAATTCACCCGGGTAGACAACAAAATCCAAGTTCTCCAGTTGGTGAGGGTCCTCGATTGCCTGCACGTCCACCGTTCCTGGAACCTCCGGTATTTTGGAATAAATGCGTTCTGCCTGCTGCCATGGTTCGAATTGGGACAGATGGTGAATCAGTTCATGTGGCCCGGACAACTCGACACATGAGGCGCCGGAAAACTGCACCATCTCCGCGAACTTGGCGACTGGATCGTCGTAACGGATCCAATCTCCCTCCACGACTTCGGGCAAGGCGACTTGCGGCACAATCTGTCGCCGCAGTTTGTTCAGGATGCGTTCTTTGGATGTCACCGGCTTGCATTCCGCAACGGAGTTTTCGAATCGGACTCGCCCGGCTGGCAGCCAGGCGAGGTGACCTTTTTTATGGATTTTGGCCCATTCAAAGCCTAACTGTACATCAGTGTATTCGCCTGGCATTTACGACTAGGCTTGTCCCAAAGGGGTCTGACCCTTTGGAGCGAGTCGAATTACACCTGTTTTTGGCCTCGCCGGAGGGGTCAGATCCCTTTTGGGATAAAGCCTAGTCATGCTCGGGACTGCGCATCAAAAAAAGGGCTACAATGGGCCGGCCTTGTGTGACCTTGTTGAATCCATCGCCCGGACCCTGAGACTCAATGCCTGCTTGGATTAGTTTGCTATTGGCTATTGCCTTGGTGATTGCCAATGGTTTTTTCGTTGCCGCCGAGTTTTCGCTGGTAAAGGTTAGAGTTGGTCGGGTCGAACAAATGGTGGCGGCTCGGCGTTTCTTTTCCCGGACTGCATTATGGCTTGCCCAGCGGCTGGAACGCTCGCTTTCGGCCTGCCAATTGGGCATAACGATGGCTTCGCTGGCGCTGGGTTGGGTCGGTGAGCCAGCCTTCAAGGCGCTGCTGGAACCTGTGTTGCATGCGGTAGGCCTGCAGTCCGAGCGCACCGTGCACACGATTTCGCTGATCGTGGGATTTACGGTCATTACCGCTTTGCACTTGGTGATTGGCGAGCAGGCTCCTAAGATTTTCGCGATTCGCAAGCCCGAGTCGATGCTGCTGTGGTGTGCAGTACCGCTCAAGATTTTCTATTTGTTGACCTATCCGTTAATGCTTGCTCTGAACGCAGCCACAGCATGGTTGCTGAAACATATTGGTCTAAGCGGCGGTGACGAACACGCGGTACCCTACACGGAGGAGGAGATTCGGGCCCTACTCCGCGAAGCGCACATCCAAGGCAATTTAACGCGCTCGGAGCATCGTTTGCTGGATGCAGTCTTCGAGTTTGATGACATGATTTGCCGACGTATTATGTGTGCTCGCGGCGAAGTCGAGTTCATCGATATCAACGACTCTCCGGCGGACGTGATCAACATGCTGCGTCGTACCAAGCACACGCGTTATCCCGTGTGCGATGGTTCTCTAGACAATGTGCTGGGTGTGTTGCATGTCAAAGATCTGATAGGTCGCGAAATTGACGATCAATTTTCCTTTACGACCATCATGCGTCCGCCCAAGAAAGTACCTGAGAATATGCCGATCAGCAAATTGCTGCGGCATTTTCAGGGGACACATCAGCTGCTGGCCTTTGTGCTGGACGAATACGGAACGGTGATTGGCGTCGTCACGCTTGAGAATGTGCTTGAAGAAATCATTGGCAATGTCTCCGATGAATTCGATGTCGAAGCCCCCGATATCGTACCCGATGGTCCTGGGGCCTATATCGTGGCAGGCAGCGCGGCGGTCGAAGATGTCGAACGCCGTTTGGGCCTGCTGTTTGGTGAAACGGATGTAGACACCATGGCCGGTTTGTTGACTCATTTTGCCGAGCGGATCGTGAACGTAGGCGATATCGTCGATCTAGGCGGCATAGCCGAAGCCAAGGTCTTGGAAGTCCTGGACGATCGCACGAATCGCCTGCGCATTAGTACTCCCCAGCAACAGGAAAGCGAATAGCCTGTCACCTAGGCCGGCAAATGAAGTGGTTGAATTCCCAGCTGCAGTGACCATTTGCTGATGCCTTGAGGTTTGCTGGTTTTTTCAGCGGGAAAACCGAACTTGGTCGAGGCACAGCCCAAAGTCCTGGAGTTGTTTGCTGGCATCGGTGGGATGGCAGCGGCCTGGCCGCACGCCAAGATTTTGGCGGCTGTGGACATCAATCAGCTGGCGGCGACGACTTACACCAAGAATCATGCACATCCATTTATCGTGCGTGAAATTGAATCGCTGAGCGACCAGCAGCTGCGCGATTATGCGGCGGATGTATGGTGGCTTTCGCCGCCCTGTCAGCCCTATACACGACGTGGTGCCAGGCGAGATCTAGATGATCCGCGTTCACGGCCGTTGCAACGTTTGATCACCGCCATCGACCGCTGTCTGCCGCCTGTGATAGCCCTGGAGAATGTGCACGGTTTTGGCCAGTCTGCCGCCTACCAGCGCCTGCAGACAACACTCGACAGCCATGATTACCATTGGCAATCCATCGAGCTCTGTCCTTCCCAATTCTGTTGGCCTAACCGCAGGCCACGCTTCTACCTCATTGCCAGCCACCAGCCGCTGCCTGCCTGGAAGCCTCTGCCCGTTTATCAGCGGACTGTGCTTTCCTTTCTGTCCGACGATGCGGAGCAGAACCCAGAGCTGTACGTTGCGCGAGCCACCGTCGAACGCTATGCATCCGCCCTCGACCGAGTCGACCCGCATCATCCATTGGCTGTCTCGGCGTGCTTTGCGAGCAGTTACGGGAAAGCCCTGTTGCACTCCGGATCCTACCTGCAATGCAATGCAGGCCTACGAAGATTCTCGCCGCGTGAAGTAGCCCGGCTCTTGGGTTTTGCGGACAGTTTCGCGTTGGAACACTTACCCCTGCGGGCCGCCTGGAAGCTACTTGGCAACAGCCTGTCGCTACCGGTGGCGCGTTACGTGCTGTCGCACCTACCCGGTGGTCCTAGCGAATCTGCCTGACGTGGATAGCGTCCACCACGTCGTGGCTCCTGCTACTGCGGCCTCGGTTCACAAAGCTGGTATCCAGCGGATCGGCGGCCGAGGCATAACGGTTGTTTTCGCCCGTGGGCCAAACGCGTCCACTCCAATTCGCGAACGGTTCGACGGCGTTTGAAACATTCGCAGCCTGCACCTTGGCGGCCAGCAATTCCGCGGTGCCGGCCATGAAAATGAAAGCGGCCACCAGCAAGAGCATCGGATAGCCATTCCACAACCCGTAGACTGCGAACAACAATGCCATCCAACGCCCAATTCGAGCCGCGATTTGCGTTGCTCGCAAGTGCCCTTTACGCATCGCCAGCAGGGACCGCAACACGCGGCCACCGTCCATAGGAAAGGCCGGTAGCATATTAAAAACGACCAGCACCATGTTTGCAAAAAGCAATTGATTCAACACATCGCTGCCGCCCATGAAGGCGGCTGATCCGCCAAGCTGCAGGCCGAGCCCAACGGGAACGAGCAACACCGCCGCAATAGCCAGATTAACCGCTGGGCCAGCCAGAGCAATCAACAACTCCTGCTTGGGCAATTTGGGCATCCGCTCTAAGCGAGCGACGCCGCCAATCGGCAACAAGGTGATATCCGTGGTAGAAATCCCAAACGCAGCCGCAGCCGCCGCGTGTCCGAACTCATGCAACAAGACACACGCGAAAATGGCCATGATAAAGGCCACAGCCACCAATCCGGCAGCCAAACCAGCCTGTGCTGAGACCATGACCAAATATACGGCCATTAGCAACCAAAAGGTCCAATGGATATAAACGCCAATTCCCTTGAAAGTCCCGATCTTCATATTCTTACTTTACCTTGAAACCTGCCAGTTTGTCGCCTGCATGGCTCTACCGACCTTGCTGCCCGCAATACAGCAAAACTGGTGCCAACAGCGTTTGACTGACCTGCTGACCAGGGCCACGCAGTTTTTCGAACTGAGCGGATTGGGCTAGCCACCGGTTTTGAAAACACCGAGTGCTAGCGCACTTTCGCTCACCAAGAGACTGCCTGGTTTGAACAATTGCGTTGCCCTGACCTGCTGATGGCATTGCTAGAAGCTCGGGCTGCAAACTGCTACGATATGTCATTCCCGTCATTTCGTCGTTCTTGCTCAGGAATTTACCGTGAAAAGATGTGAGTTGGCTGTGATCGTTTCGATGCTCTGGGTTGCCTGCGGCTGTGAACCATCGCCGATGACCGGCGGTCTGACTCCCGCCCCCGAGAAAAACGAAATTGTGGCTCAAAAAGCAGAGGCTGGTGTTGGCAAGCGAGGCCAAAAACTGCAACAGCATTCTGACGCTCAGAAGATCATCTCCGGTCCTGCCAATGCTTACCTGCAAATCAAGCAGAAAATTCCGTTGGAAATAGAAATTCCTCACGCGCTGAATCTCTTCAAAGCTCTCGAGGGACGTTTTCCGAAATCCCACGAGGAATTTATGGAAAAGATTGTGGCCGCTAACAACATCCAATTGCCGGAGTTGCCCGAGGGGGCGGTTTACCGCTTCAACGTCGAAAAAGGGGAGTTATGGGTCTACCCCGCGGACGAGGCGCCGAACACTTGAGCGTTCTTACAATTTGCAGGTTGGCGATGGCAGCCAATGAGAACAGGTAGGCCCATGGTCCAAGCCAGCCCTAGAAAAAAGCCCTTTGTGATCGGCTTGATAGGAGGTATCGCTGCAGGCAAGAGCCATGTAGCGAAGGCCTTTCAGAATTTGGGAGTTCCCTGTATCGACGCCGACCACTTGGCGCATGAGGTGCTTGGGCGACCCTTGGTGGTTCGCCGCCTGGGGCAGGTCTTTGGCGAAGGCATTCTAGCCCCCGATGGCAGTATCGATCGCAAGAAACTTGGCCTGTTGGTATTCGGCAAAGAGCCTAACGCCAACCGGTCGCGAGCTCAACTCGAGGAAATTGTGCATCCCCTGATACATGCCGCCGCTGTTCAACAGCTAAGAGCCCTGTGCGAGTCGGATCATCCTCCCGCGGCCATCGTGCTGGATGCTCCCCTGTTGATTGAGGCGGGTTGGGAACCCATGTGCGATGCGATTCTGTTCGTGGACACTCCCTTTGCCGAACGACTCGCGCGTGTGCAGGCACGCGGTTGGACGGAGAACGAGCTAGTCCATCGCGAGTCGGTGCAAATTGAGCTGCAGAAAAAACGGGCTCATGCAACCCACGTTGTGTCGGGTAATGCTGATGATCAACAACTGCGGGAATCGCTCATTTCACTGCTCGAGGAATTGACTGCACTAACGTAATGATAATTCAATTAATTCGGAGGAATCATGCTCATTCTATGCTCACGCTGGGTGCGTCTCGGCTGCTTGTCTTGCACTCTCGCTTTGGGGACTACGTCTCTGGCCCTGGCAGATAATTGGGGACACTGGCGGGGAGTGGGTGGAAATGGAATCGCACTCAATGCTCAGCCACCGGTCGAGTTTGGCGAGGGCAAGAACATTAAATGGAAAGTCGCCGTTCCCGGACGCGGTTCGGGCTCGCCGGTGATCTGGGATCAACGCGTATTTGTGGTTAGCGCCGTGCCGGCCGGTTCATCAGCGGGTAGAGGTTTACCCAATTTGGAATTCAAGTTATTTTGCTTCGATCGCCAAACTGGGAAACTGCTGTGGGAGCGAGTGGCAACGAGCGCTATTCCGCATCAAGAAACGCATCAAACCAATGGCTTTGCCTCCGCCTCGCCCTGCACCGATGGCGAGCATGTCTACGCACACTTCGGTTCGCGTGGAACCTATTGCTACAGCATGGATGGAGACCTGGTTTGGAAACGCGACGATCTTGGTAAGATGAATACGCGGAATGCATTTGGCGAGGGAAGCTCTCCCACGCTGGCAGGGGACAAGCTGCTCGTACCCTGGGATCACGAGGGCCCCTCTGCGCTCTACGCCTTGGACAAGCTGACTGGCGAAACGCTCTGGAGAACCGCTCGCGATGAACCAACCTGTTGGGCCACACCGCTAGTAGTCGAACACGATGGCAAGAAACAGGTCATCATGAACGGCCAAAATTACGCCCGCGCCTACGATTTGGAAAGCGGAAAAGAGTTATGGCGATGCGCTGGACAAACGGAGCGGCCAGTTGCCTGCCCAGTGGCCGAGGGCGAGCTGGTATTCGTAGGGAGTGGCTTTCGGGGCGCCTTTATGGGAGCATTCAAACTCGATGGCAGCGGTGATATTCAGCGATCGTCGAACGTCGTCTGGACGCTGGACCGAGACACACCCGATGTGGCATCGCCTCTACTGACCTCCAGCAGAATCTATTTCTACAAGGGAAAGACGGGGCAGCTATCCTGCGTTGATGCCAAGACAGGCAAGGTGTATTACAGTGCCCAGCGCATTGCAGGCTTGAATAACATCTATGCCTCACCGGTAGCCGCGGGTGGTAAGATTTATCTCACCGATCGCAGTGGCACGATCGTGGTGATCCGAGACGCACCACAGCTGGAGATCTTGGCCACCAACCGCATGGGAGAGACGGTCGACGCCACGCCGGCTCCGATCGACAATGAGCTGTTCGTTCGCGGTGAAGAACATTTGTTCTGCATTGCCGCAGAATAGTTACCCCGCGGTGTCGTTATGGACCCGTCTGGTCGTCGGTCTCCGCGTCCGGAGGTTCGATCAACAGTTCATGTGGGCTGGGGGGGATTCGTTCACTCTGCTCTTGCCGAAGGCGGCGCTGCAGTTTTTCGAGGTGCTCAGGCAGCAAATCATGCTCCACGTAGTCGGCCGCGCGATCGGCCACAGGGATGGGGGCGTCAGCTTCCTCGATCATATAGTTCTCGATCAAGCGATGTTCGCGAACGGCTGACAAGGCCTGCAGGTAACCACGGGGTGTTAAGCGAATCTCGTCACCGCTGCATACAACCAGCCCGGCTTGGGCCAACCTGCGCACCAGCCGCTGCGTCTTAGCGTTGGACCAAGCTCGCAAGCTGCTAACTGCCTGGACAGGGATTGGCTGGCTGGATTTCAGTTCGTCAGGGTCGTCGGGAAGCCCACCGCAGCTTTCCAGGATTTCATAGGCCGCGCGTAGTATGTGTTGATTTTCCTGGGCGATACGCAATTGCCACATCCTCAGCGTGTGCCATACCACGCCCCGTTGGCGACCAAAAGCAAAGCTGATAACGAACAAAGCGCATCCGCACAATACGATGGTGGCCCCGCAGGGCAATTTGGCATACAGAGCGCTCAGCAACGTTCCGGCGGCACAGCTAACCGCTCCCAGGCTGGCGCTCAAGATTAACATCTTTCGCAGATCGTGAGTCCAAAACCTAGCGCTGGCGGCGGGTATGACTAGCAGCGCAATCATCATGATCAGCCCGACGGCTTGCAGGCCCACGATAGTGACTACCACCACCAGTCCAATCAACAGGCTATCCAGCCCCAATACGGGCCAGCCCTGACTTCGGGCCAAGGCCGAATCGAAGCACAGGATTTTCAGCTCTTTGCCAAGCAACAAAATGCAACCCATTACTAGACCGGTGGCGCCTGCGATGAGCCAGACATCTTCAGAGGTCATCGTCGCAGCCTTGCCGTAGATAAACGCTTCCAAGCCGGCCGCATTGCCCCCGGGCGCCTCCTCGACAATTTTCAGCAATGCAACCCCCGCCCCAAAAAAAACGCTCAGCACAATTCCCAGCGCGGCATCCTCGCGAATCTGCACCAAGTGCCTTAGGGCAAGCACGGATAAACCTCCCAGTCCGCCGCTGACAGCAGCACCGAATAGCAGTGTCGAAAGATTCTTTTCGACACCCAGACTGGCCATCCACAGAAAAACGAGGGCCACGCCCGGAAGGGTCGCATGGCTGATCGCGTCTCCGATCAGCACGCGCCGCCTGAGCAGCAGAAACACGCCCAGCATCCCAGCGCAAACCCCTAGTAGCACGGTTCCCAATAGCACAATGCGTGTGTTATAGTCGCGCAGCGAAAGGACGCGCCACACCCCATCGACCAGCCAAGCTGGCGGAATTTGGAATAAATGCTGGAAATGACTGTACATTTGGATTCCCTAGCCTGTTGAGGCAGAGCCCAGTTTAGCATGCAGTCGATTGAACAGGCAGGCACAGGCCACAAACCAAGATCGCCAATGTAAATTGAACCCATGAAAGGCCGAACATGAAACTCGCCAGCTTTGGATGTTCCCTATGGCTATGCACTTGGCTTGTCACTGCGCGGGCTGCCGACCAACCCAATATCGTCTTCTTTCTAGTCGATGACATGGGAGTCATGGATACATCCGTGCCATTTCTGGTCGATGCCAGCGGTGCGCCGCAACGCTATCCGCTGAACGATTTCTATCGCACACCGAATATGCAGCGATTGGCAGAAGGCGGAATTCGTTTTAACAATTTTTGTGCTATGAGCGTGTGCTCGCCGACCCGCATCTCGATCATGACCGGTCAGAATGCAGCCAGGCACCGGACGACCAACTGGATCAACCCCGACCAGAACAATGCCGGTCCACAGGGTCCGACCGAATGGAATTGGCACGGATTAACCAAGGCGAATGTCACCTTGCCAAGGCTTTTGCAGGCCGAGGGTTATCGAACCATACATGTGGGTAAGGGACATTTCGGCCCACGGCAGTCGGAGGGAGGCGAGCCGCTGAATCTGGGGTTCGAGTTCAATGTGGGTGGAGCTTCAATTGGTGCGCCGGCCAGCTACTATGGCCAGCGAAACTATGGCAATGCTGGTGGCGAAGTGCAGAAGTCGTCGCGCGCGGCAGTTCCGGGATTGGAAAAGTACCACGGCAGCGATACCTTTCTGACTCAAGCCCTGACACTCGAGGCCAACGCGCTTGTGGCTGGAGCCGTAGCCGATGGGCAACCCTTTTTCCTTTACCTCGCACATTACGCCGTGCACGCTCCTTTCAATTCTGACGCGCGCTACGCGGCCCACTACTCGACCTCGGGTCAGAGCCCGCAGGCTCAGGCCTTCGCCACCCTGATCGAGGGTATGGACGACTCTTTAGGCGAACTACTCGATGCACTGGATTCGCTGGGGATTGCCGAAGATACGCTGATTTTCTTTCTGGGTGACAACGGCAGCGATGCGCCTTTGGGGCACCAGCACGCGTGGCCTGTGCGGCACCGTTGCGAGGTAAAAAGGGGTCGCATTACGAAGGTGGGATGCGCGTGCCATTCATAGCCGCTTGGGCCAAGCCAAACCCGGAGAATCGCTTTCAGAAGCGTTTGCCCATTGCCCTCAATCGCATTCAACAACAGCAGGCTGCGGTTTACGACTTGTTTCCGACCATACTCGAGCTGACGGGCATCGCGGTACCGCCAGCGCACCTGGTCGATGGATTGCCATTGCGTTCCTTGCTCAGCGGGGATGCCGACGAAACACGACACCAACGTTTTCTGATGCACTATCCACACTCACCGCATCGCACCAACTACTTTACCAGCTATCGCGAGAACGATTGGAAGGTCGTCTATCACTATTTTCCCGAAGATGCCTCAGACTTCTCGCACTATCAACTCTTTCACCTGGCGTCACGACCCCTTTGAACAACAGGATTTGGCCTCCAGTGAGCCTGAGCAGTTACAGCGACATGATGCAAGCTTTAATTGATGGACTGGAATCCCACGCTGCCGTTTACCCATTGCAGGCCGACGGCGTATCGCCAGCGAAACCCAGTCTGCCCTAGATTTGCATCCAGTGGCTCTGCCTTGATTAGGCGAGCGGTAGATGAGTTCCTACCCAATCGTAATGGACGAGGTAACGAGTCCTTGCCGCAGGGACTCGTTACCTCGTCCACTACAGGCAGATTCTTATTTGCCGCTCGCCTTGGCATCATCACGCCGTGCGATGTGACTGGATTTCCTCTCGCGCCAGCGTCAAAACAGACGGTTGTAGCCGTTGAGGGCGGCAACGCGATAGGCCTCCGCCATGGTCGGATAATTAAAGGTTGTATTGATAAAGTAGTTGAGTGAATTGTGCGGAGCGGGCTGTTTCATGATGGCTTGACCGATGTGCACAATTTCCGACGCATTGGGTCCGAAGCAGTGCACGCCCAAAATTTCCAGGGTCTCGCGATGGAAGAGCAGTTTTAAGACTCCGACAGCGCGGCCCGTGATTTGGGCTCGCGCCAAGCTCTTGAATTGGGAGTGACCAACCTCGTAAGGAACTTTTTCGGCGGTTAAATCGCGTTCGGTTCGTCCAATGCTGCTGATCTCGGGGCTGGTGTAGATCCCCGTTGGGATATCGCTCAGCTTGAGGCAGTATTCGGTGCTACCGGTCAGGTGCATGGCAGCGGCACGACCTTGCATGTAGGCCGCGCTGGCCAAAGCCGGAAAGCCGACGATATCGCCCACGGCGTAGATGTTAGGGACCTGGGTCTGGTAGGTCTCGTTCACCTCTAGATTGCCACGATCAGTGGGAGTGATCCCCAGATTTTCCAGTCCCAGCTGGGCACTGTTTCCGCTGCGTCCATTGGCCCACAAGAGTGCGTCTGTCTTGATCTGCTTGCCACTCTCAAGAAACAATACGACACCATCGTCCTCGCCCTTGATTTTGTCGACGGTTTCATTGTGTCGGATCAAGATCCCTTGATCTCGCAGATGATAGGCCAGAGCATCGATGATTTCATCGTCGAGAAACTCCAGCAACTTCGACCGCGTATTGATGAGATTGACCTTGATTCCCAGATTGCGCATCATCGAAGCGTACTCGCAACCGATAACGCCCGCGCCATAGACCGTGATGGACTGAGGGCGTTCGGTCATCTCCAAGATGGTATCGCTATCAAAAATGCGTGGGTGGGAAAAATCAACCGAGTCAGGACGGAAGGGGCTGGATCCGGCGGCGATTACAAAGTAGTCGGCTTGCAGCCTTTCGTTGCCATCGATCTCGAGAGTATGCTGGTCAACGAAACTCGCCGTGCCGTTGAGTACCCGCACACGGTTGCGGTCGTAGAAGGTCTTCCGCATGCTTTCTTGTTTGGCAATGATCGATCGGCTGCTGGCCCGCAACTGAGCGGGAGTTGGCGTAGCGTGGATACCCAACTCGCGAACAACCGGATTATTCAAGGCTTCCATGGCCGCAAAGATAGAGAATCGCAGGGCCTTGCTGGGGATGGTACCCCAATGGGTACAGCCGCCGCCAATGCGTGTGTAGCGTTCGACGACGGCCACGCGCTTTCCCTGCTTGGCGGCTTGCATGGCAGCCCCTTCGCCACCGGGACCGGTGCCAATCACGATAACGTCGTAGCGACTGGAATCCACTGCAAGCCCTTTTTTCCTAGTTTAAATTCAGAGTGGTGATCGTCTTGGCGGCTCTGCTCAGTTGCTCAAGAATGCGTTCGCAGCTAACCGAGCGAAAGGGAACAGCCGCGTCATAGCGAGGTCTTTGAAAGAACCCACGTTGGCTCTCCAACACGCTTTCAACCTCTTCCTCCAGTGCGTTCAGCCAGTGGGGAATATCCAGGCCGACGCCGGTGGGCTGTTCCATCATCAACTTGCATTCTTCAATCAATCGATCAAATTGATTCGAGGTGCTGCCTGTTTCACGGAATTCGCGAACGGCTGGCCCCACCAGGGCACGCATGCGATCGACGGTCATCGGGCGCGTAAAGCGCTCCTGCAAGCGGTCGGCTACCGTTGGCATGCGCATGGCGTACTTATTCTGCAAGTTCCACCAAGTGCTCCAAGTACATTTCGCTTTCACGGCCAATTCGCTCAGACAAAGCCCGACGCCACTGCTGGGCTGTCTGGTGACAACCTCCGCGAACGAGCACTTCGTGCGTCCAGTAGATGGGCTTTAAATTCCAACTGACGCGGTCATACCGCACGCGTAGGCGCAAGAAATCCAAAAGCATAAACAGCATTTCACCGCGATCGGATTGGGTAGTGGTGCTGTTATAGTCGCGATATTCGCTGTAGTGGTCGATTACAGCTTCCAGCACAATGCTCAGCAGTTTTTCGACTTCGACGCGTGAGATCTTTCCCAGCTCGATGGCCTCGAACAGCTCTGCGTAGACGTCGCCATGATCCTCCTCGACGAGCATATCTAACCAATGCTTGACACCTTGATGCAGGATGGCGCGGACATTGCCCAAGCGCAGGAAAGATTGAGTGAAGATGGGCCCACCGAATCTCTCGATAAAGTCAACTAGCTTGGCCCAACTACGCGGATTGTCGACTGTTTCCAGGACGCTCAATCGGAGCGTTCGGCTGTGGGATAGCCAACTACCGAGCATCACCTCGGTCAATTGCTCCAGCACCGAAATCAATTCATCGCTTTGTGGTTCCAGATCCAGCAGAGCAGCTCCATCGTGCTGGTCGAGATCGATAGCTGAGATGTTCTCCGCGTCCAGCATCGGTGTCTTGCGCGGTTGAAAGGAAGCCAGTCTGAGTGACGGCGGATCCTGGACGTGCAACGCATCGTCTGTATCCGCGTCTGCATCCACTTCCGCGTCGGTCTGCGCATGGGTCTCCGCGGTGCTGGCGGAGGTCTGCGGAGCAGAACGCAGCTCGTCGATGCGCCAATTGATCGAATTCTGAACCACAGCCCGTACCAGGGAGACGAAGCATAGTTTGAATAGGTCATCAAACTCCGTAACGGCTCCTGTTCCGATCGGATTATTGTGCTCCATGAAGCGGGCGGCTTCGATCAGCTGACAGGCCTCGAAAAAGAATCCTTGGCGGGGTAGCCAAACCAGCAGGTGGGAAAGCATTCGACGCCGCAGTCGAACGCTGTAGATTTGTGCCGGATCCCCTCCGCGGGCCAAGGGTAGATACAGCAGTATCTGGCTGCGAAGAGCTGTTAGCAGCTGAGAAAAGTGCTCTTCCACAGCGCCTTGATCGGCATACAGCAATGCTCCGACGACCTGCACGGCCAGTCGGTCATCGTCCGGCAGCTCTTGCAATTCCTTCTGCAAGTCAACGTCCTGGCCGCCACAAGCATGCAGATTCGCGAGCAGCAAACGGCGTGCATCGGCCGTCTCAATGGCCGTGGCAATGATTCGCTCGAGCAGCGATTCCTTGATCAATCTTTGTCGATCGTAACGCGACATCGAGTCGTGATCGGTATTGGCCTTTTCGATGCGGTAGGCGGCCACATCCTCAAGCAGTTTCAGCAAGCCAAGGCGATTCTCGAGCAGCTTGACCGGCCCAAGCCGCCATGGCCTGCATGCGCTGCTCGCGGACGGACGATTCGGGTGTCAATTCTTGATGCAGATGGCGGCTCAGTGCGGCGCCCTTCCACATCTGGGCCAGTGCCGTCAGGAAGGTCAAATGCTGGTTTAATCGATTGGACTCTTCGATCAACTCCGTTGTGGTCTGGGGATTGCCACCCTCTTCAGGAGTGTCGCTATCCACGCCGTCGTTGGTTGTATCGTTGTAAACGAAGTCGGCGTAGGCTGCATTGAACCGCCCATCCTCGCTCGACTGAGGCTGCGTCTCGGACACTGACTCGTCGGCACCATTGGCTCCCGACCGCCTGCCGCGGTACCCAAGTACAAATTGCGGTGGCTCCCAAAATTCTTCGGCATTGGCTTCCAGGTAATCAAAGAACTTGTGGGCCACGCTCCAGTCCTTTGGGCGGTGACTGACTGGCGGATTGCAGGTGATGTTCCAGCTTTTGCATCCAGCGTCGGGCCAGATCGGAAAAAGACTCATCGCCCTTTTCCAAACCCACGCGATCGGCTTGGCCCAGCCAATACACCAGCAAGGCCATAGCGGCCACAAAGTCGTCGCGTTCCAGCAGCGATTCGACCACCAAAGCATAGGCTTTGGGAGAATCGAACAACTCTGCATGCGGTGCCCAAAAACGAATGTCGCCGGCGGCCGCACCTCCGGCGTGCCAGAGTTCAAGAGCCTTGGCCACCAGCACGGCCGATTCCAGCGTCTCCAGTGGGTCCGTGGCCTCCAGGTCTGCGACCTCATGCGCCGCGAACTGTCGCCACCAGTCGGCCGCCGAGCGCAGCTGGGATTCAATCTGTTCACACAAATCGTTGCGACCCGCAGCCGCCGACTCGCGCCAAATCCGAGACTGCAGCGCAAATACATACTCCATCAGCTGTACCAGGTCCTCCACACGGTGATCATGCACCGCCGAGTCAGGACCATCAAAGCGGGCGAAATTTCCGGCAAATCCCAAAATATTCCATGGATCCACAATGCCACCGCATTGAATACCTCGGTGAACCAGATCCATGATCTGCGGTGCCATGGCGACCGCTTCGTCCAATTCGTTGTTCTGCAAAAAATGATCGGCTGCCGTCATCAGGCAATCAATTCTGGATACGATCCGCGCCGACGGCACCGGTACAAAATCCGACTGCTCTTTCGAGGCAGCGGCGTGCCCCATCCGCGCGAATAAGCGGGCCAATTGAACATGTTCCAACTGGCTGGCGCGATGCTTGGCCAAGTGCGTGTTCAAATGTTGTCGGGCACCACCCAATGGCTGTCGGCGGAGCTTCTGTTCGTCGACCAATCGTCGATAATGATCGCCCTCTAAACGGGCCAACAACTGTTCGTAGAACTCGTCGCGATACTTGGCAATGGGGGCCAACAAACTTGCCAATGTGACCGTCGAAGCAAAGGCGCCAGGCCCATAGCCACAGATTCCCGCAGCCATCAGAATCGTTCCCGCCAAAACGGCCGCAGCTTCCAGCAGCAATTCATCTGCCGGCAGACTGCGTTCTTGCTCCAGGCGAGCTAGCAGTGCATCCAAGGTAACCTGCTGAATCACGAACCGCCGATAATTGCCCGAGTTGTCAATCTGATGGGGATCCCATTGCCCGAAATGATAGTTGGGGCGCTGGTTGACGGGGTGATCAAAATCGTAAGCCCGAGGATCAATGGCCAACTCATCCAGCAGATCCAGATCCACACTGGCCTGCCGCAGAATGTCGGGACTAGTCTGCCGGAGGATCTCCAAGCAACGCTCCACCACCGCTTGATACTGTCCCTGGCTCGTCCCGACTCCCGCTAAGTACAGCGGAATCGGACGCACCCACTCCTGCGGATAGGGCTCGAGTCGTCTTCCCTCCAGAACGGCCACCGGGCGGTAGCCCACGTAATCATTGATCTGGGCGATAGCCGCGTTCACGATCCGCTCTGGCTCATCCCACGGTGGCCCCTGCATGAGCACCGCTTCCATGGCCTTTCCCAAGAAAAAACCATTGAAGATCCCCTCTGGCTCCTGGTGGAAAAGCAGGTCGCGATGGAAATCCAAATAGCCTGGCAGAAAGTTGAGCCAAACCAGTTCGATAAGGGCCGCAGCCTGCGAACTATCCTCAAATGCAGGGTTGCTCGACGCGACACGGGCCAATGCGTCTTGAAGCCAGATCTGTATCTGCAGCCAAGCCGGCATACCCTCATAGGGACCACCGGGCAGAGCGCGACCGTACAGGCGGTTCAACGCGGATAGCGTCTTGTGATCCATTCTTCCCGAGGAGAAATTCAGGTAGCCAAGTACCTGAATCAAATCCGCTTCGAACTGCTGCTCTGCATCGTTACTACGTTCGTCCACACCGTCTCAACCAATCGTCAAGCCAATTTAGATAGCGGACACCACCAAAATGCTGGCATTTCATCGCTGTTCCGCCATGGATCTCTCGAATCGCTCCAGCCGATGCAGGACGCACGGAGGCCAGTCGCGACCCAATTTTCTTAAGCTCCACATCGTATGAGCAGGTCCCGAAAAACTCCAGCGTAACTGTACGTCTGTACCTTAAGCGTTCGGTTGTCCATGGGAACCTTGTTTCATACCGCTGGCGTGGACTGAAGCAGATCGGGCCACAGACCATCGCTGATTACCAACCCGCGTGGAGTTAAGGCCAGCCGATCGCCATGAAGGCTCAGCCAGCCGCGCTGAATGTATTCACCGAGGTGCGGCTCAAACAATGGCCGCGCCTCGCCGCCCCACATGGCATTCAATTCGCCGAGCCCTATGCCGGAGAGCAGCCGCAGGCCGAAAACCAGCCTCTCGCGGACGCGTTCTTCCAGCGTGAGCACGACGCGTTCGGCAATGGGAGAGTTTCCCTGTAGAACCCGGCGGATGTAGCTGGTGGTACTGGCATGGTTGACCGCTCGAACCATGGAGGGCCTCGCCGGTGGCGCGATCGTCGCCGTCGATTCCGGCTCGGTTGGCTCGAGTCGTGTGTCCCTCGAAATTTCTTCCCCTGAATCTGCTAGAGCTGTTGCCGGCAGAAAGCTGGCGGCGCCCGGACCAAAGGCCCACCATGGCTCACCCAGCCAATAACTCATGTTATGCCTGCATTCCTGGCCGTTGCGGGCGAAGTTGGAGACTTCGTAATGTGTCCAGGCGGCCTGCGTGATGGCAGCCATGGCGTGCTCATACATGGACAACTGCAGATCGTCTTCCAATTCCGAAATCTCTCGGCGAAGCGACCTGCCGAAAAAGGCCGAGCCACGCTCGATCGTCAATCCGTAGGTTGATAAATGGTTAATCGGCATGTGCAGCGCCTGGTCTACGTCAGCCTGCCAGGCGCAAGCTTTCTCCAGGAACCGCAAATATTAAATCCAAGGAAAGATTCTCAAAGTAACGGCTGCAGCGTTGAAGAGACTCCGCCAACTGCTGACCATTATGGTCCCGTTCGAGGGTTAGCAGCTTGCGGTCTGAAAAGGATTGACCGCCCAAACTCAATCGGTTGACGCCCCAGTCGCTCAGCGTTTGGAGCACATCATCGCTGCAGTCCAACGGGTTGGCCTCGCACGAGTATTCATAGCCCGGCCTTAACTGGATCCACCTGGCGACCACCTCCAGCAGTCGCTGGAGCGAGCGTGGGCCAAGATGCGTCGGCGTTCCCCCGCCCAAGAATAGGGTGTCGACCTGGATGGGGGCTCCCAGAGTGCGTTCCATCTCCCTCTCGATAGCCAGGAGGAAATGGTCGATCAAGTCATCCCTCCCGGCAACCAAAGTAAAATTGCAGTACCCGCAACGGTGCCTGCAGAAGGGGATGTGCACGTAGGCGCTGCGTGGATGTAGGATCACCGACACTTGGGTTCCTGATTGGCGTTGCCGAATAATTACTCGTCATGGAGTGGGCAGGCGGGTCGTCTGCCGCCATAATTAGGCCAGCCTGGTGCGGCTGGCTACCCCTATCGGTGGCCCGCCAGGCCTGCGGCCGCCGGCAAACTGGCATTGTAGCCAATGCCAGACGAGCGACGCCCGCCAAACGTGCATGAGAGTTAACAAGAGACCTATGAGCCCGATTACGTACAAGGACAGCGGCGTCGACTTGGAGTTGTACGAGCAGGCTATGCAGCGTCTACCGGCGTTGATGCACCGCACGTTCAGCCCACGAGTCATGCAGAATGACGGGGGATTCGCTGGCCTGTTTCAGCTGGATTTTGACTGCGCTTTGTTCGCCAGGAAATATGAGCAGCCGGTTTTGGTGTCGGGCACCGACGGCGTGGGCACCAAGCTCAAGGTCGCCCAGCTGGCTGGCCGCCACGATAGCGTGGGCATCGATTTGGTGGCCATGTGCGTCAATGATATTTTGTGCTGTGGTGCTGAGCCACTATTCTTCCTGGATTACGTGGCCATGAGTCGCGACAATCCACCACTGTTGGAGCAAATCGTGGCGGGCGTCAGCCAAGGATGCGTGCAAGCCGACTGTTCGCTGCTGGGCGGCGAGACGGCTATCATGCCGGATCTTTATCAGGGCGATGACTATGATCTAGCCGGCTTTTGCGTAGGCGTGGCCGATAAGAAAAACTTGATTTCCGGCAAGCAGATTTGTGAAGAGGATATCGTCATTGGCGTTCAGTCATCTGGCTTCCACTCCAATGGTTTTAGCCTGGTACGCAAGGCGGTCTTCGAACGAGCTGGGCTCAAGGCTGATGACTTCGTCGAAGAACTTGGACAGAGCGTGGGCGAAGCCTTGTTGACGCCCACGCTGATCTATTCCAATTTGACCCGCAAGGTTTTGGGACATTACCGCGTCAAGAGCGTGGTGCATGGGATTGCCCACATCACTGGCGGTGGGCTGCTTGAAAATACCGAGCGGATACTGCCCCAGCATATCGATTTGCAATTCTCACGCGATGCCTGGGAAATCCCCGCCGTCTTCCCGTGGGTCCAGCGATTAGGGCAAATCGATGTGGATGAAATGCACCATATTTTTAACATGGGGATCGGCCTGGTATTCATTGTCAGCCCCTTCTATGCCAACACCGTCGCCGACATCATAGCTGGCATGAAGCTCAAATCCTGGGTTATTGGCAAAGCCGTGGCCGGAACGGGCAAGAGTCGTTGGCAATAGCCCGGCGCATCCCCGTCGCTTCAGCTTGACTTTGATTTTGAATATGACTCTTGAACCCTCGCGGCCGGTCGCCCTCGGATGTGACTGATTCTGCGGTGGGCTATAATGTCCTCAATTCACGATCGACACGATGTTGCAACTTTGGGAACTTTGGAGGCTATGCTCGATGATGCTCATTTCGCGGAACCGTTTACTTGCCTTGGCTCTGATCATCTTGGCTGCCGGATTGCCTTGCGAGGCATACGCCGAACGGATGAGTGCTGAAAAACTGTTCGAGCTGGCGCACATCGGTGATGTGGCTATATCGGCCGACGGAAAGAAGATAGCTTACCTGGTCACGCGCTACGACCTGCAGCAAAATAATTCATCGACCTCGCTCATGCTCCAAGATCTGCCTGGGCGGCAAGATCTGCCGGGGCCAACCGACCGTGGCAGCCAAGAACTGGCCATTGGTTTTGAGACGCCCCTGTTGCGTTCGCAGCCCAAGACGCTCCTCAAGGACGTACGAGGCTTGAGCCATCTTAGTTGGATCTCCCGTCCCGATGGAGAGCACCTGATCTACGCGGCACCCACCGCGGGTGAGGATGGAAAGACTCAGGCATGGTTGTTGCATCCTGCCGGTGGCGAAGCACTGCAAATGACCGACGTGCCGCAGGGCATCGCAAATCTCAAGCCCGCACCCAGCGGCGATGCGATCGCATTTACGGTCGATGTCAAAATGGACTCGACGGTCGTCGAGCTCTATCCCGACTTGCCGAAGGCCGATGCGCGGATTATCGATTCACTCCTTTACCGCCACTGGAACGCTTGGCACGACTATGCATACAGCCATGTGCATGTCGCCAAAGTGAACTCTGACGGCAAAGCGGGCGAGGCTGTGGATTTGATGGCCCATATCAAGGCGGACTGCCCGGTGCCGCCCTTTGGGGGCGCGGAGCAGTTCGAGTTCTCACCCGATGGCAAGCAAGTTGCCCTGACGCTGAAATTGGTCAATAACCCTGCGGAGAGTACCGATACAGGTGTGTTCTTGGTCAGCAGCGATGGCGGGAAAATGCAGGCTATCACACCGGGTATGCCTGGATACGATATGGAGCCGAGATACTCTCCCGACGGTCGCTTTATTGCCTTCCATTCCATGCAACGAGCCAGTTTCGAATCGGACCGCAACCGTCTGATGCTCTACGATCGTGCCAGCGGTGCCATGCGCGAGATAACCAGCGGACTTGATCAAACCGCCCACGGGGCTCAGTGGGATGCGGCCAGTCGACACCTGTATTTCTACAGCGAAACGAAAGGTACCACTCAGGTCTATCGCATCGATATCGAAACCTCGGAACTGCAGCAGATCAGTTCGGGGCGATTTGATTTTTCCGTAGTCGCTCCGCTGGCCGACAGCCAGGCAGTGGTGGTCTTGCAACAGAACATGTTGCGACCCACCGAAATCGCCCTGGTCGAACCAGTGGGCCAACGCGTGTTCACCTTGACCAATGTGAATGGCCAAGCATATGCGAATTTGGAACTGCCTACTGTCGAGGAGCGATTCTTTACGGCAACTGACGGCAAGCAGATTCATAACTGGGTAATCCTTCCGCCGGGCTACGATGGATCTTCGGAACGGCAATGGCCCATGTTGACCTATTGCCAAGGCGGGCCGCAGGGCCAAATTGGGCAATGGTTCTCCTATCGCTGGAATTTTCACTTGATGGCCGCTCACGACTATGTCGTGCTGGCCGTCAATCGTCGTGGATTACCCGGTTTCGGCAGGCAGTGGAACGACCAGATCAGCGGCGATTGGGGTGGGCAGGCGATGCGAGATATTTTGGCAGCCACCGACGGCATGCTGGCCGATCCCCAGATTGATAGGGAAAGGGTGGCGGCGGTAGGCGCCAGCTTTGGAGGCTACACCGTCTATTGGTTGATGGGTAATGCGGATAACCGCTTCTGTGCGATGGTCGCGCATTGCGGCGTGTATAACCTGGAATCCATGTATGGCGCAACCGAGGAACTGTTCTTTGTCAATTGGGATCTAGGTGGCCCCTACTGGCAAAGTCGAGAGATTGCAGAGCAATACACCCTGTTCTCTCCACATCGCTTCGCGGGAGAATGGAAGACACCTCTCTTGGTTATCCACGGAGAAAAGGACTTTCGCGTGCCTGTGACCCAAGGCATGGAAGCCTTTACTGCCGCACAAACTCAAGGCGTACCCAGCCGATTTCTGTATTTCCCGGACGAAGGTCACTGGGTGCAATCACCCCAGAACGGAGTTTTGTGGTCGCGCGTATTCTTCGATTGGCTAGATCGATATTGCAAAGCCCCCAATGGTAATTGATGGTCGAAGCTGAACTCTGGCAGCCTCGTACCAAGCGTCAGCGAACACCAGACCATCCAATACAAAAACGCGGTGGTGCAATTGCCTGGACAAGAGGAAAATTGGGAGTCAATCGTGAGTCGTGAACACCCCAGCAAGTCAAAGCGAGTTCAGGAATTTCTGCGCGCTAACCCGCAGGCCAGAAATCGAGACGTCGTATGTGCACTCGAGGAGCATGGCGTGACAGCTGCCGACGTTTCCAATGCCAAAGCACAGCTCAAGAAAAAATATACGCGGCGTCGCTCGCGAGCTGCCGCGGTGGTAGCCGCTACCGTTTCTACCGGTGCGCCTGTTGCCGATGATGGCTCCGCCTCCATTTCCATGGTCGAGATCGAAGCGGCTATTGACTATGTACAAGCCGTGGGTGGCTTGTCTCGCGCCAGGCAACTGTTGGCAATCATCCAGCAAATCCAGGAGATGAATTAACAACCTCGCCACTCCACTGCGGTCGGTAGGCAGGAAAACGGGGTCAGGAGTCAAAAGTGCAAAGCACCCGAAGGGCCGTTCCGGCTTTTGAAGGCAGGAAAACGGGGTCAGGAGTCAAAAGTGCAAAGCACCCGAAGGGCCGTTCCGGCTTTTGACTCCTGACCCCGTTTTCCTGCCAACCCTAAGATTTAGCTCTAACGCAACACTAGCGCAATCCCCACATTCTCCGCAGCTGGGTACTCCCAGCAATAAGCCAAGTTTCCGCCACCCCTAATTTCCACAACACTTCTGGGCTTGGCCAGGCTTTCGAATGAAATCAATCAGGACTGGCACCTCGGATTTTCGATAGCGAATTGATGTTGGAAGACCTGGGCATTCGAGCATTTCTGCTGCAACCATCAGTCACTCCATTGACTGGCGATGCTTGTCCCTCTTTGCGTGCAACCGCATTCGGGCTGATTGTCGCGCGAGGCTCAGCCATCCAGCTGCCAAACACAATGTCCATTTCCGTGGAGAGAACTAAATGTCAAACATGAAATTTGTCGCGTGCCTGCTGATACTGGGTGCCATTTCGTCAACCGGCCTGGCCCAGGATCCTTTTGAAGTGTCCGAGAATCTGCCTCAAGCCGAAAAACTACCCCTGGCGAACTCGCTCTACGAGCCCATGCTGCAGCAGCAGCTACTGACCATTCCACAGCAGCGAGCCAAATTTGCCGCCGACCAGCGTATGCTACGCATGGAGTGGAACAACTGGATTGGCTATTCGCCGTTGCGGCCGAACGTAAACGCCAGCTATATGTCACAGGGCATGCCGAACTACTACATCTACTCGCGGGGCGTCATTGTCAATGGAAATTCGCGAGCCTGGTATTGGTAGCGGCAGCCATCGCAGCGGCCGCCAGACACTCGCCTGCTTGTGCACAGGCAATGGCGGCCGGCGCTGCTTTAAATATCTTCAAGCCGCGAGCCACCCTTTGGCTTGAGCGGCTATTTCTTACTTCAAGTCCTTACTCAAGCTTGACGGCACGCTCAGGCAAGCTTGACGTCGGCGGTCGTCCACTGTCCATCGACCAACCTCCACGTGCTGCCGGTAGGATTCTCATCCCGCAGAATGGACGGCAAACGGGGTGCGCGAACAGCGTCATAACAGGTGAGTTTGCCGAAGCGCAGCAAGCTGGCCGGAATGCCCACGGCGGTAAATCCGGGATGGCCGGTGGCCGGGTAGGGGCCGCCATGATTCATGGCCGAGCTGACCGCCACACCCGTCGGCATTTTGTCATTGATCAATCGTCCCACACGGGCTGCCAACACGGGAGCCAATCGCTCATAGGCTGCGTCATCGCGGCCATCCATGGCTGAGTAAATGCAACCCGTCAGATTGCCTTCGAGGGCGGCAAGCGTGCTCGCCATCTGGTCGACTGAATCCGCCACGACCACCAGCGAAGCATTGCCAAAGGCTTCCGTCTGAAACACGTGGGGATCGCTTAAGAATTGAGTTCCCGAGACGCTCAACAGGGTGTTCGCGACGCTACACCTGCCCGCAACGGCCTGTCCACCGCAATGCAGTTTAGCACCGGCTGCGGTCAAGACCTGAATGGCCGATGTCAGTGAGGTCTGCACGGCAGAGGACAACAAAGTACCCGAGGCGGCAGAACTGAATTTTGATTCCACGGCGGTTAGGAATGCATCGCTGGCGGCATCTTTCAGCAACAGGATCAAGCCAGGATTGGTGCAGAATTGTCCGCTACCCATGAGCGCGCTACCCACGAATTCATCAGCCACAGCTTGCCCGCGTTCCTGCAGGGCACCGGGCAGAATGACAACCGGATTAACGCTGGACAGCTCCAGGTAAATGGGAGTACCCGCAGCATCGGCGGCAGCCTTGAGCTTCAGCCCTGCACCGCGACTGCCGGTATAGCCTACGGCGCCCACCCGTGGATCAGCGACCAGCCTGGCCCCATCCTCATGCGATACACGGTACAGCAATTGAACGGTGGCTGGCGGCAGGCCTGTTTCCTCAATGGCTTGCAAGGCCAGTTCGGCCAGGCGTTGGGTTGTACCTGGATGGGAGGTGTTGGCCTTGCCGATCACCGGATTACCGGCTGCGATGGCGGCTGCAAAATCGCCGCCAGCAACACTGTTAAAGGCAAAGGGGAAATTGTTGGGCCCAAAGACGAGCACTGGACCGATTGGTTCGTAACAAGAGCGAATGTTTAGTTTTGTGTCGATGGTCGCATGCGACCAGGATCCACTGTGCGTGGCCACAGCCGCCTGTCGCAGTTGACCTACCGTCCGTGGGAGTTCGACGTCAGCCAGACGCGGCTTGATCGGCAGGGCCGTCTCGGTACAGGCCAGCTGGGCCAGGCTGTCGACGTGGTTTTCGATGAGTCTCGCAAAGGCCTCCAAGAAAGCGGCAACTTGAGACCTTGGCATTCTGCGGAGGGTTTCGGCTGCCGCCACCGCCGCCTGCAATGCCTGCTCGCAATCCGACCAGCGGCTGACTGGGTACTTAGCTGGCAGCTCGGCCGACAGGGCCGGGTTGGAGGCCTGGAAATAGCTGCTGGCGTCTGAAGTTTTCCATTCACCGGCGACCAAGATGGATTGGTTTTCCTGCATCACACTCGACATCAATCTAACTCCAACAAATGTGGGCTGGAATGCTCGGCAGTCGCTCCAGCCACAGTACCACGGACGTTCGGGCTTTGTGGATCACCACAGGGGACAGTTGTGATCATTAATTCCCACGACGGATTATAGCGGTAATGGCTTGTTTAACGAGAGCCAGGGCTCAATTGCAGGCCGCAGGCGGCAAATTGCAGAATAATTTTCGGCTGCGGCCAGCAACCTCCGCAACGTGACATAGTCTTTCATTAGGCCCCGTAAATGGCCTCCGTTCAGAAGCCTGCCGCCCAGCAGACTTCAAACATCGCAACTGATATTTGCCCGTCAATGTCGCGTGGAGGTAATGATGATGATCAAGCACGTATTCCTATTAGCTGGATTACTGTCGATAAACTCAATCGCCAGTGCCCAGCAGACTCTCGTCCCCGTTTCAGCACTCTCGAGTGAGCCGGTTCCTTCGCCCTTTCAGTCCCCAGCCACTCCACTGAATCTGCCGATCTCCGGCCCGGTCTACCAGTATAGTTCTGACTTTCGCAGTGCGGACTTCTATACTCAGTTGCTACCCGAGTTTATGCGCGTGATGAATGACAATCTGCGCGAGCAGGTACAGTTCTCTGGCACGCCGGGGTTCAAGATCGATCCCACCAAACTCTACTTGCGGCGTGAATCGAACGAGCCGATTCGCGTCTACTTCCTGTATGAAGCGGCCAGCTATCACAACAGCTTGGGCTATACCTGGACGAAGGTCGGATCGAAGACCAAGGGTCCACGAACCATTCTCTTCCCTGACGCATCGCTCAACAAATCTGGTCCCCCCAATCCCCAAGCTCCGTTGAGCATTGGAGATTTTGTCGAGATCGATGATGGGGAAAACGGCTGGCAATTGGATTTCTTTTTGGTGGCCGATGGTGCCAGAGGTGGTACGACCACACTCTGGGCGGACGAAAAGCTGAATGCAGATCGCTTACAGCATATGGTTGCATTCATGCTGCCAGACAGTCGGTACATTCTGATCGGTTTTGAAGATGCTACAGGTGCGGTTCGCGACTCTGACTTCAACGATGCTTTGTTTGTCGTCGATGTCGGTGAGGAGAACGCCAAGAATCTATTCCTTTCTGGAACGCTGCCTTACTGATTGCCTGGTTCGCCCCAAAACAACATTCAAGATTGCCCCTTGTTATGTTCAACTTTGCCCAAAACTCTCGCGCTCGACGCGCGGGCGGTGCCTGCCGGACAATACGGCCTGGCGCCGCGACCGTCGAGTTAGCCATTATCTTGCCTGTCTTCGTGATCATGATCTTCGGTTCACTGGAGGTCTGCCAACGACTGTTTACCAGGCAAGCGGTGGTCATCGCGGCCTACGAATCGGCGCGCACCGCAACTCGCCGCAACTGCAATTCGGACACGGTGGCAGATAAATGCCGATCGTTGCTCGAACAGAGTGGTATCAAAGGTGCGACCGTTCAGGTCCGTGACGTCGCACGCTCACTGAATCATCTGAAGCTCGTGGAAACGGGAGATGAGATTCGAGTGCGCATCAAAGTCCCCTGGATGCCGAACAGCATTTCACGATTCGTGGTGCGTAACCAGGGTGAATTCGAAGTGAATGCAGTCATGCTGCGCGAGTAAATACGAGTGGAATGAAGATGAAAAGCAAACCCCAAATCACCAATCATCGCCGCGCAGGCACGATTATCGTCCTGTCCGCATTTCTACTAGCTGCCCTGAGCGTGGTCATCGCATTTTGCATGAATGCGGCCTACATCGAGCTGGCCAAATGCGAAATGAGACTAGCCACCGATGCAGCGGCTAAAGCCGCCTCGATTCACCTGGGAATCACCGGCGACAAGCTGGCGGCCAGTCAACGAGCTCGCGAGATTTGCCGCAAGCATGTCGTCGCCGGAGCGGAACTGCAGATTCGAAATATTGATGTGCATTTTGGCAAGGCCGTTATGCAACCCGACGGACGTTACAAATTCACTGAAGAGGCCAAGCCTTACAATGCCGCCAAAGTGGACGCCTCCTTTGTACGTAGGGCAGGAGAATCAGCCGCGCTGCCCGCAATGGGTAAGTTTCTCGGTCGCGAACGCTTTGAACTATACCAAGAGTCGATTGCCACCCGCATCGATCACGACATTTGCTTGATCGTCGATCGTTCAGGTTCCATGGCATGGGATCTCAGCAACGCTACCTTTTCCTATCCTGGTGATCTCAACGGACAATCGGTTATCCAAAACTATTTCTTGCCACCTCACGCAACGCTCAGCCGCTGGGCATCCCTGCATGATGCCGTGGACGAGTTCCTGACCGTGCTGAACAACAATCCCTACGAACCGCGCGTGGGCCTCGTGTCCTACGCCAGTAAATTTGAGTTCGGAGAGTATCGTTCTGATGTTGCATCGGTCGATCAGCCACTCACGAATGAGTTTCAATTGATCCGCGCATCGCTCAAAAATACCGGTAGCCAGCCGCTGATCGGCAATACGAATATCGCCGCTGGCTTACGCGACGGAATCGCCGTGCTGACGACCGCTGCTGGCAGCCGCCCCAATGCCACGCGCAGCATTGTACTGTTGACTGACGGCGTGGTGACACAGGGCGACGACCCTGTGGCGTTAGCCGCCATAGCTCGAACTGACAATATCACCATTCACACAATTACGTTTAGTGCTCAAGCAGACCAAGAGCTGATGAAGAAAGTTGCCTCGGCCGGTGGTGGCGAATACTATCATGCCCCAGATGGTGCCACCCTGGCCGAGGTCTTTCGAAAGCTCGCCGAAACCCTGCCAGCTCTACTCATTCAGTAGGATCAAGCGAGTTTTCTGGCAATCATGACGATGGAGCAGCGATTGCCATGCTCTCTCTAGACACAGCCGAGCCTGGAAACATGAAAAACAAATCTCCTCAAGATCGCCATGGCGCCGTGACCGTCGAATTCGCCATCTGCGCACCTCTGCTATTTCTCATGACCTTCACTCTGTTGGAGTTTTCGCGATTCGTCTTCGTTAAACACTCGTTGCAGATGGTGGCCTATGAAGCGGCTCGCGTGGGCGTCGTACCCGGAGCCACGAACGAACATGTTGAGGCTCGAGCCAAGAATTTGCTCAGCGCCAGCGGAATGCGAAATGTCACCTTAAAAATCGATCCCTCGGAAATCAACGGCTCCACCGAAAAAGTAACCGTTTCGGTCAACTGCAGTTTCAAGGAAAACAGCTGGCTACCGCCCACATTCCTGACCAGCGCCCAGATTGCCAAATCCATAACGCTGGAACACGAGAATAAAGCCTTCATCAAGCCCAGCAACACGAATATCATGGAATTGATTGGCGACAATTCCCAGGAACCAGTGGATGAGTAAGCAAGATTCGGTAAACAACTGTTCCCATCCGGTGACCATCTAGCTGGCATTCGCGGAACGCCCGCTGCCTGGTTCAATTCTGCCGTTGGAACAAGCGCTGAACACGATCGAGAAGGTTCCATTCTACGATCAGCAACAGTATCGGCCCAATAAAGAAAAATAACTGCCCAACACGCGAGGCCACTTCCTGGCTGCTGTGCTTGGGCAATGCCGCATAAATGGTCAAGCACAAAAATGCATTGACCAGCATCATGGCGCCGCTTGCGCTGACCACAAAGGCGGAATACAGACAGCCCGACAACAATCCCGCTGCGGGACGCTCAGAGGCTTCTGTGTTATTCCGAAGGTCGAGACCCATACTCGCTCCCATCAACTGCGGAGAATTCCAACCGAATCCGCCACCTTAGCAATGAGTCAAAAATAACTTCCCTGTTTTTCTTGGCAATCATCACGCGGAGCTTGATGGCTACTTTGAGATTGCGGAAGTTATTCTTGACACGCTCCTTACCGAGAAATCATGTTAAAGGCAGTACGGCCGCCATGGCCAGAGTGATAACGAATGCCGCCAGACTCAGGATGCACAGCAACACCGTCCAACTACGCAGTGTTTCCCCCTCCGTTAGCACGCCCATCCTGGCAAATACCCAGAACCCTGAATCGTTCATCCAGCTGCCCATCAAGGAGCCGGCTCCGATTGTAGGCACCAGGTAGGCTGGGTTAAAGCCCAACTCGCCACTGGCATGCAGCGGCAACGCGATCGATGCAATCAGCGACGAAGTCACGATCATCGCCACGGTGCTCGATCCTTGGGCGACCTTCAATACCGCCGCCAAGGCATAGGCCAGCAGCAGTACCAATAGTCCTCCACTGCCCGAGTTACTAAAGAAGGACTCGACAACCACCTGTATCTCGGACATGCCCAGCAGTAAACCGAATGCGCCACCGGCGGCGGTAATCAGTATGATCACTCCACCACTCAACAAAGCATCTTCCACGTGTTCGGCAAGTTGCGTTAACGAGTGCCCTTGCGTCTTCCAACACAGATAGATGGCGAACAGGGCCGAGAAGATCATGGCCAGGTTGGCGTCGCCCACCAGGTCCAGCCACTTTTCCAGTACTTGAGCTCCGGGGCTGGAGTCTTGGGTAACCACCGTTCCGACGATAGTCTTGACCGTGATCAACAA
Source organism: Pirellulaceae bacterium (assembly GCA_963707245.1). Classification (GTDB taxonomy): domain Bacteria; phylum Planctomycetota; class Planctomycetia; order Pirellulales; family Pirellulaceae; genus Aureliella. Next base: position 139,756 of record CAVPPY010000052.1, on the reverse strand, counting down.
CACTGGCAACAGTACCGGAACCAGCGAAAGCGACAACGGGGGTAGATTTGTTAATTCCTTGGCCTCTGCGGACAGGTCGCTTGACCCAGCCATGGGCCGCATTTCAATAGGCATGATCCGATTCAACCAGCCGGCAGCAATCAAACCAACAACGGCGGAGGGTGCGCCAATTGCCAAGCCAATCATCATCACCAGCCCCAGATCGGCCTGCAGCGCTTTGGCAACTAACAGCGGGCCTGGCGTGGGTGGTACCAACGTATGCGTGATGGCACCACCAGCGGCAATGGCCGCCAGGTACAACAGATAGTTCTTTCTGGTCTTGCGATACAGGCTGCGGGCCAAGGGTACCAGGAGGTAGAAAACGGTATCAAAGAACACGGGCACCGCCAGCACAAAACCGCTGGCCATCATCGCCATGGCGGCCCTGCTTTCGCCAAAAGTCGCCAGCGCGGATTTTACAATTCGATCTGCCGCACCACTCACCAGCATGCATTTACCAATGATGGCTGCCATGGCTACCAAAATGCCGATTCCTGCCACCGAATCGCCCAGCGAAGAGGTCACGCGGCCGATGATATTCACCGGCAGGGGGTCATCCGTTCGCACGACGTGCGGAATAGGCGATTTTACGAAGCCAACAATATCCAAGGGCACAAAGCAGCTGATTACCAAGGCCCCCAAGATCAATGCGATAAAGGCGTGTGCCCGCAAGCCAATCATCAGCGTCAAGACAACAAAGACTCCCAAGCCCATGGCGATCAAAGGTCGCCAAAAGACTGGAGCCGCAGGGGCCACGGTTGGTTGTTGGGCAATCATGGATGCAGCGACTTGACTGGAACCGCTACCCTCCGCGGCTTGTCGAGCAGCGTCTTCGGCGATGATCCTTTCGGCGACCTGCAAGCCATCGGCTGCCGAGCTGTCCGAGGTACTGCCGGAGGCGGACTCGCGCAGTTGATTTTCAGGGGCCGGCGGTGTCTGTCCGCGCACACTAAGATCTGGCAATAACAGTCAGGCATAAAAGGAAACAGCCTAGAAAAATAAACCAAGGGAGCGCAGGCCCGCGTGAAGGAAAAGATTGCATGGAGATTTCTCAATTCGCGGGATAAGAGTGCGGGAAGAGCAGCACAGCAGCAGGTACACGCACCAGGCCGCGCGCAGCTGGCTGGCGTGGATGGACCCAGGGGATGCGAGGAGTTAAATATAGACGAATTGTCGGCTGTTTGCCCGACCCCGGCGGCCAACCACAGAAACGCCCGCCAAACTTCCTCGCAATTTCTCTGCCCAGACTATCCCTGGGCTCCATCGCGCTCATCATGTGGCCAGAGTTGATGGAGTGGAGTACAGTAAACAGAGCCTAGTGCTGGCTACCTTCGCGTCGACGTGAAACGGCCACTCTCACCCTCCTTCCCCACGGCGGAATTCCCCATGCGTTGCTGCCTACCTTCGGTTTTGATGTGCGTTCTATGTTTCATGCTGGCTTCCGGTTCAGCAGCCTTAGCCGAGACGCCTCGAGTTGCCGATGGCTTTGATACGCATCCCGACGACTGGCCTTGGTGGCGTGGGCCAACGCGGGATGGGCATGCCTGGGCAAACCAAAACCCGCCAACCGAATTCGACGAAACGCATAACGTGAAATGGAAGGCAAGCATCCCTGGACGAGGCCATGGTTCGCCGACCGTGTGCGGCCAACGCGTTTTCCTGCTCAGCTGTGACGAGTCTCGTGGCGCTCAATTCGTTTGTTGTTTTGATCGCTCCAGCGGCGAACAGCTTTGGATCCGCGAGGTGCATGCTCAGGGGGCTATGTGGAAGAATTCCAAGTCTTCCGGAGCCTCCAGCACGCCAGCCTGTGACGGCGAGCGCATTTTCGTCAACTTCCCGAATTCCGATGCGCTATTTACAACGGCCCTCGATTTAGAAGGAAAGCTGCTGTGGCAGCAACGGATTTCGAGCTACGTCGTGCACCAAGGTTATGGCGCTTCTCCAGCCCTGTATGGCAAACTGGTAATCGCTTCCGCCGATAACAAGGGTGGCGGAGCGTTGATGGGCTTAGACCGCTTGACTGGCGATGTCCTGTGGAAGCGCGAGCGCACCACGAAACCAAACTACTCTTCACCTATTCTCTTACACAGCGCTGGTCGAGATCAATTGATTTTGACCGGTTGCGATCTTGTCGAGAGCTACGATCCGTTGAGCGGGAAAACGTTGTGGGCGACTCCTGGGGCAACAACCGAGTGCGTTACTTCAACGGTTACCGATGGACAACTGGTGTATACCAGCGGCGGCTATCCCAAGAACCATGTCTCGGCCGTGCAGGCCAATGGCACCGCCAGCCTGGCTTGGGAAAACAGCTCGCGTCTTTATGTTCCCTCACCACTGTTTCACGATGGGTACTTGTACGGCATCCTCGATGAAGGCATCGCCATATGCTGGCAAGCCGACTCAGGCAAGGAGATGTGGAAGGCAAGACTGGGCGGCACGTTTTCGTCCTCTCCGGTTCTCGTGGGTAACCACATTTATGTCAGCAATGAAGCGGGAGAATTCTTTGTATTCGTTGCCCAAGCGAAGGAGTTCCAGCGCATTGCCAAGAATCAATTGGGGGATGAAGTGTTCGCTACTCCCTCTATCTGTGGCCAACAGATTTTTCACCGTGTGGCTCACATCGGCAGCAGCGGTGAGCGTCAAGAAATCCTGTACTGCTTGGAACGAGATCAAAGTGAATAGACACGGCCCCACCCCAGAGGCTGCGGCAGCTCGTCCCTGGCGGACCTACGCGCCGCTGCTGATGTTCTGCTATCTGTTGGCGAACGTTGCCGGCTGCAGTCCAACCAGCCTGCCAAACGCTGCACAGCGGCAGGCAGAATTACAATCCTTGGATTCCGCGGCCAGTCGCCCTGACAATGGTCTGCTGGCCGATCGCATCGAGCAAATCCTTGGTCCGAGAAAGGGAACAGCACCGCCTCGACACTGCGGTAAACGCAGCCTGGCAGATCATGCATGCGGTCATCCCCTACGGTATGGCAGCTGCAGATCGCCACGCCCGACCGCGGACAAGTAGGAGCCCTGGAATACGCATTCTCCAACGGAGAAATTCAGGGCTTTGAGATTTCAACCTCCGGCACCAGCCTGCCCTCAACCGGCCGGCCCGGCGTCATGGCTCGACTCGAACCCGGTAGCTACGTCGGACAGGGGCACCCCGATCAATGGCTAGCCATCTTTGCCATGTGCGAGCTGCCGCCAGAGACGCCGATCCAGGTCGGCGACTCCCAACTGAGCGTGCTGGACTTGGCCCGTCAGGCGCAATTCGATGTACCCAACAACTTGCTGAATGAATTCGGCTGGACCCTAATCGGCTTGACACACTATTTTCCAGAAGAAGCCGAGTGGCAGGCCAGTGGAGGCGTGACCGTCAACTGGGAAATGCTGGTCCAGGAGGAATTGAGGTCCGAGCTGAACCTGCAGGCCTGCGGGGGCACGCACCAGTTGTCTGGAATCGCTCGCGGCTCTGCTTGCCAAGCAGCGTTTGGGGCTGGCCGATAGCCCCATATGGGAGCAGGCCCAAGCCGTCGTCGATCAGCATCTAAGCAATGCGCGACAGAATCGCAGCCCCAACGGTGCCTTGTCGAGTTACTATTTCGTTCGGCCTAGTCAGACGGTCGATTTGTCGGCCGAGCTAGCCAGTTCGGGACATATCTTCGAGTTTGTCGCTCTCGCCTTACCCACAGAGCAACTACGGAACCTTGGGTCCAGTTGGCAGCCAGCCATGTGTGCGACCTGCTCGATATGAGCCAGGCGATAGAATTGGATTGCGGTGCACTGTACCATGCCCTGAACGGATTAAAGATCTATCAGCGACGACTGCAGAATCAGAACCATGTTCCTGCCGCCAGCTAAATGGAAAGCCGTATGGTGTGCGCCATCAACAGCCGCCGCGTCAGTCAGGAATTCTTGCTTTGAACTACTCGCTCCGTCGGCGATGACGCCGCGGGTAATGACAAAACACAGCTGCCGACGATGCCGGCGCTGTCCAGTTATTCAGGACAAGGAATTTATTCAGGACAAGAAAATTAATTTCAATCTATTTAAATTTGGTTTCTTTATTGCACTTGGGTGCTTTGGGCCAGCGATGGGTACCGCCCAGGAAACGGTGACAGGACCCGGACAAGTGCTGGCTGGTACTCAGCCTCTGGAGCCGAGCGCAGGCGATCGCGCGTTGCAGATGGTGGCTGGCATCGATCGCTTTGCCTTGCGTCACATCGAAGCTGGTCGACGCGAGAGGGCAGGGCACTGGCAGGAGCCTAATAGTCGACAGCAGAACTTGGGCATCCTGCGACGCGGCTGGGCATCCCCCAAGAACGCGCCGTGTTTCCGGCTGCGAGCCTACTCCATGCGAGCCTGCCATCGCCAGCAGAATTGCCGTCCAACAGCCGGGCTGATTTCAACCTGCAGTTGGTTCGTTGGCCGGTACTGGGCAATCCAGCTCCGCAATTGGCCCAAGCCACTTCGCTTTGGGGCGAAGGGCTGTTGCTGCAACCCACTAGCGCGTCGAGTAGCCTGGCGGTGCTCTTGTTGGATGCCAGTCAAACGCCAGAGCAATTGTTGGCGGTCGCAAATTCCGACGAACAGAATGTACAGCCCACAACCCAGCTGGAATGGCAGCGTCAGTTTGTATTGGAGTTGTTGCGCAGCGGGTCGACGGTTCTGATTCCGCGCTGCGTTCGCCGCGAGCCGATGCAGCATGGCCACATAACTCTTTCGCAGCGTGAGTACTTGCATCGCACGGCATTTGAGCTGGGCTCCACGCTCATTGGTTATGAAATCCAAACAGTTCAAGCCGCCTTGGATCAATTCACTCACAGCCGGCGGATGGTGTGTGGCTTCGGCGAGGGAGGAATGTTGGCCCTGTACTGCGGAGCCTTGGACGAACGGGTGGATGTGACGCTGTGCTGTGGCTACTTTGGACCCCGTGAAGCCAGCTGGATGGAGCCGCTCAGCCGAAATGTATTTGGACGGCTGCAGCAGTTTGGTGATGCCGAGTTGGGTTCGATGATAGCTCCTCGTCGGCTGCTGATCAGTTGCCAGCCGGAATACCAGCTGACGCTGGCGACTGCCGGCGGTGCGCCCGCCGCGTGGCGATCTCCAGAGCGGAAGCAGGTTATCGACGAATTTGCCCGCATGCAGGATTTCGCCGAGGCGCAGCTACAGCGCAGCGGCGACTTTGCAACCTTAGTCCAAGAAGGCCATGAAGCACAAGCGCTCGTACGCGAACTGCTCGAGGCGATGGGGCTCCCAGCCGACTTTGCTCGACAGCCTGCGACTTTACCCACGATGGCAATGACTGCGGCGGAAATGGTAGCTCGCGAAAGTCGGTTAGTAGCGGAGATCGACGCGCACACTCAAGCCTTGCTTGACGAATGCGATTACCGACGTCAACAGTTTCTGAATATCGGCCTCGAGAGAGACAATCTCCCTGACGGTAGCAATGCTGTGGACGCTAGCTCAGCGGAGCGTTATCTCGAGTCCACGAGACGATTTCGCCAAGTATTTTCAGAGCAGATCATCGGCAAATTTACCGAGCCCCTACTGCCCCCTGCCCCACGCTCGGCAAGGAAATACGAGGGGAAGAATTGGACTGGTTACGAGGTTGCATTGGATGTATTCGAGGACGTGTTCGCCTATGGAATATTGTTGTTGCCCAATGATTTGGCAGATGGTCCGCCACGGCCCGTGGTGGTTTGCCAGCATGGTCTCGAAGGTCGACCGCACGATACGATCGCTGGCGATCATGCGGCCTATCATGACTTTGCCGCGCAGCTGGCCGAACGTGGGTTCATCGTTTTTGCTCCCCAAAATCCCTATATTGGCCAAGATGAGTTCAGAACCTTGCAGCGCAAGCTGAACCCCATTGGAAAGACGCTATTCTCGGTCATCGAAGCTCAACACAGACAGTTGTTGAATTGGTTGTCGAGTTTGCCCTATGTCGATTCACGAGCGGATCGCATTCTATGGGCTATCCTACGGCGGAAAGTCAGCCATGCGTTTACCGGCCCTGCTGCCGCAATATTGCCTATCGATATGCAGTGCTGATTTCAATGACTGGGTGTGGAAGAACGCTTCTTCCCGTTCGCCCTACAGCTACGTGGGCACCGGCGAATACGAAATATTTGAATTCAATTTGGGGCATACCTTTAATTATGCGGAGATGGCAGCCCTGATCGCGCCTCGTCCCTTCATGGTAGAGCGAGGCCATTTCGACGGTGTTGCGCCGGACGATCGCGTCGCCAAAGAGTTTGCCAAAGTCAGATTCTTGTATGCAGCTCGCTTGGGGCTGCCCGAGCGATGCGAAATTGAGTTTTTTGCTGGCCCCCATACCATTCACGGTCAAGCTAGTTTTGCGTTCCTACACCGGCATTTACGCTGGCCTGCACCCGATCCATTCTAAATCCGTTGTAGGCCGCAGGCCCGAACGGTTGGAATTCTAACACGGTTCATATTCGAGTCACCTTATGCGAAACCTGCTTGTTTTTCTTTCCATGGTCATGTGCGCACAAGATAAGGCGATCGCCAATGACGCGATTCAATTACCGGTGACCGAGGATAACTCGATTGTCATGGTAGATGGAGAGTGGGATCTGAACGCCGGACAGCAGGGGAGGATTCGTGTCAAAGGGAACCAGCATATGCTTGCCATGGCCTTCGACACGTCCGCCATAGAAGGCCGACGGATAAAGAAAGCCACGTTGGTCTGTGTGCAGGGCGAGCAAACAATTTCCGGTGTGACCATTTCAACCATTGCAACTCCGTGGAACGAACAACGCTCAAACGGACTCACTGCGGGAATCGACGGCATCAACGGTTGGGGCTACGGCGGCGCTCGATTTCCAGCTGTGTGCGGCGGCAACGCGTTCACGCTGGTTCACCAGGCGAACTCAGTCATCCGTGATGGCAAGTACTATTGGGACGTGCCACCCGACATGGTCCATGCCATGGCCATTGGTGTCGCACACGGGTTGGCAATTCATGAACATGATGCGGATACCGGACGCAATCCGACGATCTTCGCTCGTGAGCAATCCGGAAAGTCTCCGTTTCTGAGCGTTGAGCTTGATGACGCTGACGAGGCGAATCCCGAGGTGGCGACCGAACTGCGTTTAGTCTCAGTGGGGAGCGCTTCGGCGCAATTGGTGCTCGTCCCTCCAAAGCTGGGTTTTGCTTACGAGGTGACCATCGATGGCAAAGTGCTCGGTCGACATAACACTCCGCTGGTAATGCAAGGTCATCAACAAACGATTCCACTGCGAGACCTTCCTGAATCGATCGCTGTCGATCAGCCAGTTGAAATCAAGGTTGTGACACTCAATCGCACTGGCTCGCGTTCGCAGCCTGCTACGCTTCGTGGAGTGATTTTGAAGTCAGCTTCTATTGAAACGCCAGTGGTGACTTTCGCCTCTTTGCATTCGTCGATGGTTGCCGGATTGAGCGTGATTCCGGTGGCGGACAAGTATGATGCTGCAGGGAGAAGCTGTCGGAGATTTGCCGGCAGACTATCGGAATCACAACGCAATCTTTAATGGCCACGAGGTTCAGCTCACTGCCGCTGCAGGAGAAGTCGTAGGATTTCAGCTGCTATTGCGTGGCCAGCAGGGCAAGCCCGTTTCTGTCAAAGTCGAGTTGGATGAGCCCGAGCCTGTGATCGATACATATCAAGCCCTCTACGTTCCTGCAAATGGGCGTTTGATTCCCGATCCGCTGCTGCCCATGCCTGATTCCATTTCCCTGACGCCCGACGAAGATCGCTGTGTTATTGCCGATATCTTTCTCCCCTTCGATGCATCACCAGGTCTGCGTCATGGCAAGATTACGATTTCCGACGGACGCGTGGTGCCGCTGGTGATCAAGATCCTGCCCTTCGCCTTGCCTCGTCAGGCGACGTTTGTGTGTGAAATGAATGGCTACGGCCTTCCCGATCATGTCGACGAATACTATGCCTTGCAACGAGTTGCATACGATCATCGCGTTCACGCCAACATACTCCACTATTCGCACAATACGGCAGCTCCAGGATCGAGGAAATCCAATCTCGATATGCTTTTGCGATCTGGAAAGCGGATGGACAACAAACGCTATGACAGGTTTCAGCCGGATGCCAAAGTCGGCTATTGGAACGATTTTGTCGAAGCCTTTGGTCCCTACCTTGACGGCTCTCTGTTCAATGAAGGCCATCGCGGACCGATTGCCCCTCCAGGCTTCTATTTGACATTCCACGAAAGTTGGCCATTGAATGTTCGGTCCTACTTTAACGGCAATCCCGACGCGTATCAATCGTTTGCTGAACATCCTGAATATGCCCGGACCTACGTGAACATCCTGCAGGACTTTGCTCGTCTCGCCGAATCCAAAGGATGGAAGCAGACCGCTTTTCAGGTGTACTTCAACAACAAGGGATCGCTGAACGAAAAGACCAAAGCGCCGTGGATTCTAGATGAACCGTCCGCCTATTGGGATTACCAAGCCCTGCAGTACTATGGGGAACTGACCGATCTTGGCCGGGCGGTTGCACCGGAGCTACACATCGATTTCCGCATTGATATTTCTCGCCCGGAATACTGCCGAGGGAAACTCGATGGACGTGATGACCTGTGGGTCGTGTCCTCGTGGGCCTTTGAGAATTATCGTCGTTTGGTGACCGATCGCATGCAGCGTGACGGCCTGAAAGCGTGGGTCTATGGTACATCGAATCACGTTCACGACTCGAATCGCAACGTTCAGGCCTGGGCACTCGACGCCTGGCGGAACGGCGCGACCGGTATCGTTCCCTGGCAGACCGTCAACAAGACAGGCAGTGCCCTGAAGGAAGCCGATCAGTTGGGACTATTCATTTTCGACAAGGATGAGTCAGGAGAATCCGTCATTCGGCATTCCATGCGACTCAAGGCTTATCGAGATGTCGAACAATTGATAGAGTACCTCAATCTGCTTAAAGAACAGCGTGCCTGGACGCAGGAACAGATGCAGCGTTTTGTCAACCACTACGTGGATCTGGACGCCCATGTAAACAAGACCCATGAAGCAGACGCTGGAACCAGCGCTTATGGTCGATTGTCGGCTTCAGGACTGGAGATGCTCAAGTTGGCTGCGTCATCGCTGCTAGAAGCGAAGTGATTTCGCAAGCGATTAATTCCACCGAACATCGGCTGGTCAGTCTGATGCATGACCCCCTCTATCGACTGAGTACAGCCTGGCAAAACGTGTCCTACAATCAGCCTGCCCACACAGGCTATTTCTTAGGGCATGGCATGCTGCAGCCACCCATACCTAGCATAAACATTCTACGCACCTCGCCCTGAGACAGCTAATTATCAGCGTGCACTACTTGGAGAGAAATCGCAGTGAAAATTCTTGCTACCGACCTGGATCGTACGCTGCTTCCAAACGGTCAGTGGGAGTCTGATGCCTCAGCGATACCGTTATTCAACGAATTGACGGAGAAGAACAACATACTGGTTGTCTATGTGACTGGCAGGAACTTGGACCTCACGGAGAAAGCCATTCAAGAATTCGGCGTACGGTATCCCAACGTCTTGTGCGGTGATGTTGGCACGACCATCCGAGAGTTCGTCAATAATGCATGGCACGACGACGAGGGATGGATTGAGCATGTCAAGCGTTCGAGTCCGCGCTGGGACGCGCAGCGAATCAAGCAGACGGTGGCAGGTGTGCCAAACATACGAGAACAGGAAGCGGAACACCAAAATCAATTCAAGTTAAGCTACTACGTCGACCATGACCAAAAGGTCAGCGTCTTGAACCAGGTCGAAAGACTAGTCAAAGACAGATTTGACGAAGTGATTATCTACAGCTTCGATTCGCAGGACGGGAAAGGTTTGCTCGATTTCCTGCCGAATAGTGCGACCAAGCAAACCGCGTTGGAGTACGTCGCCAAAGCCAAGGGAGTGTCCAAAGAGCAAGTCGTTTTTTGCGGCGACAGTGGCAATGATATTCTTCCGTTGACCGCAGGCTTCCAAGGCGTGCTGGTCAAGAATGCCGACCAGCAATTGGTAGATAACTTAAAGCAAGCCATGCACCACGACCCCTCCCTCCAGGCTTATTTCGCCAAGGGAGATTTTAGAGGCCTAAACGGGTACTATACCAGCGGCGTTATTGAAGGTGCGTATCACTACGGAATTTTCTAACCAAGACCAAACGTCTCAGGACTCTTCCTCAACAGGTGCTCATCGGATGGAAGCCGGTTCGGCAGCGTGGTAGAATTAACTATTACATGGTCAGATTCGATACTTACCTTTCGTCGGCTAATCGCCCCAAGACAGTGATGAATTGGGTAGAACGCTTGATGCAGTCAACCAACATGAATTTGAACTGCAGCTTGGCCCTGTTTTTACTCGCCCTGCTGGTGCCTTGCGATTTGTTCGCGGATCACCAAACGCTCAGCCTGCGCCCGAATGTGCCATTGGCTGATCAATTGCACAACGAGTTTTCCCTGCGCGACGGCTTGAGTTCCAATTGGATTAACGACGTCATTCAAACGCGAGATGGTTATCTGTGGATCGCCACCGATAATGGACTGGTCAGGTTTGACGGCCTGCATTTCAAGTTGTTTGGAACGAGCGTTCCGCAATTACCATGCCAGGAAATCCGGGTGCTATACGAAGATCATGCTGGATACTTATGGATTGGGACAACGGCTGGCTTGACGCGATATAAACCGGGGCGGCCTGGGATCTTTGACGAAATCCCAAACCTGTTGGGAAGCACCATCTTCGCCATTTATGAGGACAGCCAGCAGACGCTGTGGATCGGCACCAAGGAAGAGACGTGGACAAAGAGAAACAATGCCCTGGAGTTCGAGATCGTGCGGGGCGCCCCGACAAACGTCCGAGCGATTTGTGAAGACGCGTGCGGTACGCGATGGTTCGGATCGCATTTCGGTCTGTTTCGTCAACAGGGCTCGATCTATCAACAGCTCAACCATGAGCGTCTGCCGACGCACTCCTCAACCGACAGTTCCGTTCCAGAGTCCAGGGTCAACGCCATCCTGGCCGATGTTGACGGTGGGCTGTGGATCGGTGCCAATCGAGCTTTGTTGCACATGCGGAATGGCCAGTTCACGGCACGCGGGCGAGAGCTTGGTTCACAGCAGATTTATGAAATCCTGCGAACGGGCAACGGTGGGTTGATAGTGGCCGCTCGCTTCGGCCTGTATCGATCGGTAGGTGAAGGCCCGTTCGAGCGGTTGTCCAGCCTGGAGTCTGCATTATGTCTGCTGGAGGACCGAGACGGCGCCTTGTGGGTCGGACACGGCAACAATCGAGGACTGCATTGCTATCGCAACAACCCTGCACAGACATTTTGGAATCAGTCGGTAGCCCGCTGTATCCACAAAGACGCTAGCGGTGGAATATGGTTTGGTTCCGATAGCGGGCTACATTGCATGCGGGATGGTCAGGTGACGGATTTCGGTGTCGACGATGGCTTGCCAGATTTATCAGTTCAAACGATTGCCCGCGGTTCCGGCAGCACGCTTTGGATCGGTACCAACAGGGGCTTGGTGCGATGGACGGGCCAAACACTTGAAACAGACACCACGACCCGCCAGTTGGCCAAGTTGAACATTGCCGTGGCCTTTGAAGACTCATCGGGCCTGTTATGGCTCTCACTCGCGACCAGTGGCGGTTTCATTATGGAAAAGGGCGAGTTAAGAGAGTTGCCAGTTTTCCAGAATGGACGAATTCATTGGTTTCATGAGGCCCCCGATGGAGTGCTGTGGATCGGCCATGAGTCTGGACTCTTTCAATACCGCGATGGCCGGTTCAGGCAGGTAAAGGATCCCGCATTTGACCGCCTATACAATCCCCGCTTTCTTTGCCACGCGGTGTCGCAGGACGGTAGCCTGTGGATGGGTACTTCCAACGGCATCGTGCGTCATCAGGCTGGCCGCTTCGAGAGTTTCTCTGCGAACTGTGGACTGCAGGCAGACAACATTGAACGAATGATTGAGGATCATCACGGGTTCCTCTGGTTTGGTGGGCGGGACGGTCTGTTTCGTGCAGACACTTTGGAACTGGATGCTTTTGCGTGTGGTCGCCTACCGCAGTTCCATAGTCAGCGCATTGCTGGATTCGACCGCTTTCCTCCGCTGCCGTCCTTTTCACAAGCTTGCTTGGTGCATGATGATGACTTGTGGATTGTCGCCGAACACGGATTGGTGCGAATTCCGACGAAGCCCTTTCTAAAGCAGCTGCCTCCGCCACAGGTACAGATCGACAATGTGCTGGTCGATAACCTGGCAGTGAACTTCGAGGAGCAGCCTGAATTTCTGGCCGGCAGGCGGCGACTCTCCTTCCAATTCTCCGTACCCGAATTCTTGAATCCGCGGCAGATTCAGGTCCGATACCGACTCGACAATTTCGACGAAGATTGGCACCAGGCAGACAAAAGCCGCACCCTGCATTTCACCGATCTGCAGCCAGGGAATTATGCCCTCCGGTTGTCTGCACGCAATGGCAATGGGGCTTGGGCAGAAGCTAGTCCATCGGTGAGTGTCACGGTACGACCTCGCTGGTGGGAGAGGATGAGCGTCCGCAGTATGGCAGCATTCAGCTTGGTTGCTCTCAGCGTTCTCTCCGCCAGACGCTATAACCACGCCGTTCGCAAACGGAACATTTCACTCAGCAGGGAAATCAACGAACGCAAGCGGGCATTAATGCAATTGCAGAACAGTGAAGAGCGGTTTCGGAGTCTCGCCAAGTCGACGCTGACCATTCCCTGGGAGGCTGACGCAGCAACGCTGAAGTTTACCTTTGTGGGCAAGCAAGCCCTTGACGTGCTGGGATACCCTGCGGAGAAATGGTTAGAAGAAAATTTTTGGCTGGACCACCTGCACGCAGAAGACAGGTCGCAAGCTGTCGAGTCCCGCCAGCAAGCGATTCGCCGCGGCGGCAGCTTCCAGATGGAGTATCGGATGGTACATGCCAGCGGCGCCAGCGTCTGGTTCCAGGAGGTTCTGCATTTGGCGATCAAGGATGGGAAAGCCGAAAGGCTCGCGGGTTTTCTGATTGATGTGACCGCACGCCACAATGCCGAGGAGAGGGCTCGCGAATACCTGAGACAACTGGCCCGCATCGATCGCGCTGCCAGCATGGGGGAAATGGCCACATCCATTGCCCACGAAGTGAAGCAACCGTTATTCGCCATTGTCAGCAACGCTGCATCCGCAAAACGGCTGCTTGAACGTGAACCGCCGGACATGCAAGAGGTTCGCGAGTCGCTGGCTGACATAATTGACGATGGCAAACGAGCCTCGAACATTATCGATCAAATTCGCTCGAGAGTAAGCCGCGAGACTCAGCCAACACAATCCCTCGATCTGAATCGATTGGTGTTAGAGGTCGTTGAATTCGCTAGCATGGAGATCCGCCACTGGAGAGGTTCGCTGCGGATGGAACTTGCCGACCAGTTGCCCCGCATTCTTGGCAATCCGACCGAGCTGCAGCAAGTGATTCTGAATCTGATCATTAACGCTGTCCAGGCGATACAGGAAACCGAGCTGACGTCGCCCGCGATTCTGGTGAAAACCATGGCGCTGGGCGACTTCGTTCAATTGGACGTACACGACTGCGGCGTCGGTTTGGATCAATCTACCGCAGCTCGCCTGTTTGAACCGTTTTTCACAACGAAGCCACAGGGTACCGGTATGGGACTAGCGATTAGCCGCACGATCATCGAGGCCCATAACGGTCGCATTTGGGCCACATCCAACGACGATCACGGTGCGACCTTCCACTTTTGTTTACCCATCATGAAGTCAGGTTCGTCATGACCCCACTCACTGGAATCGTATTTGTTGTCGATGATGATCACTCGGTTCGAAAGGCGGCTGTCAGGCTGCTGCGATCCGCCGGATGGCAAGTCGAGGCGTTTGCAACGGCTGAGGAGTTCCTCGATTACAGCCGACCCGACGTGCCGAGTTGTCTGCTGCTGGACGTGAGCATGCCTGGATTGAGCGGAATTGAGTTGCAGAAGCGACTTCGGCCGCGCGACCATTTGCCGATTGTATTCATGACCGGTCACGGCGATATACCCTTGACAGTCCAAGCGATGAAAGCGGGTGCCGTGGATTTCTTACCCAAACCGGTCAGCGACGAGCAGCTACTGTCAGCGGTTCATGAGGCCATTGCAGCCTGCGTTCAGGAGCGTGAGCGATCGGGCGAGTTGGTGGAGTTTCGTCACCGCCTGCGGACGCTCACCCTGCGTGAACAAGATGTCATGAAATTGGTCATTCGCGGGCTGCTGAACAAGCAAATCGCTAATGAACTGGATATCACTGTGGCCACCGTCAAAGTACATCGCGGGCGAGTCATGGAGAAACTGGGAGTCTCCTCCCTTGCGGACTTGGTGCGACTGAGCGAGAGAGCGGGTACGTCGCCCAGCGAGATGTCCATTGCCGGGCAGAGCAATTAGCGAGCCAATACCGCTTGCTGGATGCGTTCGAGCAAGCGCTCGACGTCCAGCGGCTTGCCGAGAAAATCGATGGCCCCTCGTTCCATTGCCCTCAATCGTGCTTGTTCGTCATCGTAGGCAGTAATGAACAACGTCGGGCAGCGAATTCCCGCGGCGACCAGTTCGGCCTGCAGCTCCAAGCCGCTTTTTCCAGGCAGATGGACGTCCAGAATCAAACAGTCGGTGCTGGCCAAGACATGGGCATCCAGGAAACACTCGCTCGATTCGTAGGCGTCGACCCGATACCCCGCCGACAGACACAATCGTCTCAGGGCTTTGCGGACCGAGAGGTCATCTTCAACAATAGAAATATGAATCGTACTGCCCATTTGAGCCTTGGCCAGACACGTTGATTTTCTTCGAGAGCCTGCGGCCCCCTCGGGTCGTAGAATGCATTGGAAGTCGGCGGAATCCCATAATCCTCGAATCGCTCTGATCACAATTGCTGGTTGCCGCTAGTAGGCCATAGGCTCAACAAACGATTACAGGCCATGATTCCGCCGAACTTACAGAATCTAATCACAAGACTGCGTAGAAGTACATTAGACGAAGGTCTAATTGCGGCTAGGGTGAAATTTGATTTCACTACGTACAGCTATTTTTTGGGCGGCCGATATAGTCTAGCTCAGCGTATGTGCGGAGAATGACTTTAAGTCATCATGTGCCATAATTACTCCGCCCAGCTCAGTCGTCCCGCAGTAGCAGCATGGTTCAGTTGCATCCATTCAACTCTTACTTTTCTATTTTCAGGAAAGGCAATTCTATGCGATTGTTTTCTACTCGCTTTAGACCGCTAATGGGCTTGGCGTTAGCCGTAATAGGCCTAGTCGTCACTGCTGAATTCGTATCGGCGCAGCAAAAGAAAAAGCCGAATATCCTCGTCATTTGGGGCGACGATGTCGGCGTTCACAACATTAGCGCCTACAACCATGGGATCATGGGTTATCGAACTCCCAACATCGACCGGATTGCCCGCGAGGGAGCCATGTTCACGGATGCGTACGCGCAGCAGAGTTGTACCGCAGGGCGAGCTTCATTCATTTTGGGTGAGCACCCCTTCCGTACCGGCTTGCTGACGATTGGCATGCCTGGCAGCGAGCACGGAGCTCCAGATTGGGCTCCAACGATCGCTGATCTGTTGAAGGACCAGGGGTACGCTACTGGGCAATTTGGAAAAAATCACCTAGGCGACAGGGACAAGCATCTGCCAACAGCTCACGGATTCGACGAGTTCTTTGGCAACCTCTACCACCTCAACGCCGAGGAAGAGCCGGAAACGTACTACTACCCGAAAGACCCCGCATTCCGCAAGAAGTACGCTCCGCGTGGCGTGATCCATTCCTATGCCGACGGTCGGATCCAGGATACGGGGCCGTTGACCCGCAAGCGTATGGAGACTGCGGATGAAGAATTCGCGGCCGCAGGCCTGGATTTCATCGACCGGGCACACAAAGCGGATAAGCCATTCTTTGTGTGGATGAGCACCACCCGCATGCACGTCTGGACGCGTCTGAAGAAGGAAGCCGAGGGTCGCACTGGCATCGGTCTGTATCCGGACGGCATGGTGGAGCACGACGATCACGTGGGCTTGTTCCTGGACAAGCTAAAGGAGCTGGGCATCGACGACAACACGATCGTGGTTTACAGCACGGACAACGGAGCTGAAACAGCCAGTTGGCCCGACGGCGGCATCACTCCTTTCCACGGCGAAAAGGGAACGACTTGGGAAGGTGGCTTCCGCGTGCCTCTAGTTGTGCGTTGGCCTGGAGTCATCAAGCCCGGTACGATCTACAACGACCTGATCTCGCACGAAGACTGGCTGCCGACGTTTCTGCATGCGGCTGGGGTACCCGACATTGTTGAAAAATGCAAGGCAGGCTATCAGGCCAATGGCAAGACATGGAAAGTCCATCTGGATGGTTATGACTACTTGCCATTCTTCAAGGGTGAAGTCGACAAGGCTCCGCGGGAAACCATCTACTACTTCGGTCAAGGCGGGGAATTGAATGCCATCCGCTGGGGTAATTGGAAGGTTCACTTCGCGATTGTCAAAGGCAATATCGCCACCGGCGAGCGGGTTGTTCCCAACTGGCCGCTGGTTATCAATTTGAAAGCCGACCCGTATGAAATCATGCACGAAGCGGGTGAAATGGGCTACCTAAGGTGGTACGCGGACAACATGTGGTTGTTCGTGCCCATGCAGGAGAAGCTCAAGGACTTTTTCGCGACAATCCCTGCGTATCCCTTCCAGGAGGGCTCGAGCCTCTCGGCCGGCGGAATCAACTACAACTCGCTTAAAGCCATGAAGGCCATGGAGATGTTGAATGAGTTGGGTGAGCGGTTCCCGGTCAACCGCTAGTCTTCTCTACAGACGCCCGGAAAATCCGAAAGGTATTTGAAATGCTCGCCAGGCTTGGGGCAACGTTGCCTTCAAGCCTGGCGCTGCGTGATTGTTTTCTTTGGCTTCGCCGGAAAGAGTTAGAACCCGTTGGGAACAGGCTCTACGAATGGAAACATGCACAACGACGCGAAATCGATAATTCAAAGCCCGGCTGGGCCCGCGTCGCTGTTATGTGGACTCGCACTTCTCGTTTGGCTTATTGTGCTATGCTTCGTGCCTGATCCGCGACCGTTTGGTGCGCCAGATTGGTCTGTCCGCGGACTACGAGCGGTACTGGGTATGTCGGAGCCAGTAGCGAGGATCGCCGCAACCATGGTGTTGCGCGGCATCGGTTTGGGAATGATCGGTCTTTTATTATCCATGTCGCTGCAACACCTGCGGCTTGTCTACGCGGCGCCGGTAATTCTCATGGCGACTCCCTTGTTGGCCCTCGGCGTTAAGTGGATCAATTTTGGCTACTTTCCGGTTATGCCACAGCTTCAATTCATATTGGTGTTAGCCGTCTTCGGAGCCTTGGCGGGTCTGGTCCTACGTCGCAGCCGCACGGCTCTCGTGGCATTGGTGGGGCTGGCCGTCGGGCTTTTTGCATGGGGTGCCTCCACACAAGTTCCCGGCGACCTCTACGAGGCGGCGCGGGCGACGGGACTGCATGTCTTGGAGAACACCCAGGATCTACCCCGGAGCGACGATGCCTTTGTGCAGGTTTTGCAAATAGCATTCGCCTATGCCGAGGACAATTCCAATGGAACAGATGCTGTTTTGCCCAACCAGGCCGCCATCCTGGCGCTGGGAGTGATTTTGGGTGAGGACCGCGTCGCCCGAGTTGGCGGACGCCAACTTGAGCCTGGGGGGCAGAAGCAGCGGGCTGCGCTGCGTCGTCGCGTTTCGATCCGTGGAAGGAACGACCTCTCGCAGCACTTTTCGGTCAGCGCGGCGCTGACGGTTCTCTCCGACGCGCAGAGAGCGCTGACCGTCGGCATTGCCAAGGAAATGAAGGACTCGACGCCCGGCGGCTCCGGATTCTCGTTTGTGGACATGGGAGCAAACAAGACGGGCATTCGGTTTGCAGTCGCGGCAACCCGCAATCAGGACTCGGCGCGGTCCATACAGCTGCGCATTGCTCAGGGGTTGGACATGGACGACTTCTTCCCCGATTTCCGCGACCTCCCCGAGGGCATGTCAGACAAGGAGTTCCAAGCCGAATACGGTGGTTTGGGTAGTGCAAGAACTCAAGGTATTCTGGCGGAGATCG
The DNA here is from genome assembly GCA_963707245.1 of Pirellulaceae bacterium. Taxonomy (GTDB): domain Bacteria; phylum Planctomycetota; class Planctomycetia; order Pirellulales; family Pirellulaceae; genus Aureliella. Next base: position 121,589 of record CAVPPY010000052.1, on the reverse strand, counting down.
ATCGGCGAATCAGTGCATGCGAGAGCCTGCGTTAAGCGAAGCGGTGCTGGCCTCACCGAAGAGGGTCAGGAACCGTTGGGGGACTTACTGGGTCGCATAGGCGGGAAATAGAATTTCGCCGCGTCCCAAAGACACAAGGTCTCCATGAAACAAATCCCACCGCATTGCGGATGAGAGCACAGCTGGAGCGAGTGGAAACCGCTGCTGCTGCAGGATGTTCAGCAAGACGCCTATGGCTGCCGATTGAAAGGTTGTTGCGAAGCGAAAGCTGGGTAGCAATTGTGGGCGCATCGGCCCAAACAGCGCCAGGCTGCCGCGGCGCATGCCTGCCCCGGGGCGGATGCCGCACTCGCCGGCTACCACGATGGTCCCAGCATGTAGGTTGAAGCCCAGCATGTCGCCAGCGGAACCTGCAACGGCGATCAGACCGCGGCGCATGCTCAAGCCTGCTTCATTGCCAACATTGCCATCCACCAGGATCGTGCCGCCCGTCATCCCCTTGGCGGATCCGCGGTAGGCAGCTCCCGCCAGGTGTCCAGCATTACCGCGAATGTGAATCCGCCCTCGCCGCATTTCGGCCCCCACCCAGCCGCCCGCGTTGCCGTCGACCACCATATCGCCTCCCCGCATCTGGCTTCCCACATGGCGACCCGCCGGCCCATGTACGCTTACTCGACCAGCCTGCATGTGCGCTCCAATCCAATGCACGCCAGACAAATCGCCCTCGAATTCCATGTGCAAGTCACTCGCATCGCCGGCTACGCTAAAGAGCTCTGCCAGTGCGATCTTGCGATTGCCGTCGTAAATCTGGAATCGCTCAATTTCCGCGTTGGATTTGTCGCATGCCCAGTCCGGAGTCAGCCCCTCGATTTCAATGGGTGCGGATGTCGCGCCATGATAGGTGAACTTGATGGCCATTTTACTTCCCGCTATGTTCAAATTGAGAATCAACTGCCGTTTCCATCATATGAAACACAACACTTGAAGTCTTGGGAATCCTGGGAGCTGACATGCAGCGTGGTGCAATTATTTTGTGTGGCGGCAAGTCAAGTCGCATGGGCCGCGATAAAGCAAACTTGCCCTTTGGGCCAGAAGCCATGTTGCAACGCGTTGTCAGAATCCTTGGACAAATCGTCAGCCAGTCGGCGATAATTGTAGTCGCCGCCGAGGGACAGTCGTTGCCAAAGCTGCCCGCGGAAGTCCTCGTCGCCCGTGACCAGCATCCCCATCGTGGCCCGCTGGAAGGTCTAGCTGCCGGACTAGATAGCCTGCCGAACGACGTTGAGGCCATATATGCCAGCAGCTGTGACGTCCCCCTGATTCAACCCCATTTTGTGGAAACGATGTTTTCCAAACTTGGCAAAAATGACGTGGCCGTGGCCTATGACGGCAAATTTCATCATCCGCTGGCCGCAGTCTACCGCCCCCACGTCCTGACCACCATCCGCCGACTGCTCGCTGAGAATGAATTGCGACCTCGGAAATTATTCGCCGAAGTGAACACGCTGGTCGTGGATACCGCCGAATTGCAGGGCGTCGACCCCAACCTGTCGACGTTGCTCAATCTGAACTGCCCTGAGGACTACCAGCAGGCACTTCAGTTAGCGGGATTTTCCATTCCGACGACGAAGCACCCTCCCAACATGTAGTAGAATCTATGCAGAATACGCTTATGAATTAACTGAGGCTGGCTGCTAGCGCATGCTGCCGCAATGCAACTGCGGAAGTACACGTCGCACTGCATTAATATCCACCCCGGGCAAGGGTGATATCCACCATGGATTTGCTGAAGTTAATTTTCCGCAGACGCCAAGTCGTTTGACACTCCTGCCCTCTGTTCATATGGATGCTACACCCCATGCCTACATCGATCTCTCGGGTGCTGCGAAGTCATGCCTGGCTGTTGATTGTATTTGTGCTTGCATTTGGCGTCCAAGGGGCTTGGGCTCAGCCTGCGGAAACAGAAGGGCAGCATGCAGAAACACGGGCCTGGCGTGGCCCGCAGCCACCGCAGGGTCAACCATGGCCGGACGCAGATGGCTACTGGTTTCAACGAAGTTGGTTTCAAATGGGCGATGAATTCGCCAACCCGGCAGTGAACAACCGCTTTCGCGTCAATGATCCTTATGCGGCGACTCATCCGGAATTCCATACTCGGTCCGAGACCAAGGGTAATGGCATGATGCTTGTTCCCATGCGGCAGTCGCCTGTCAATATCGCGGCCGCCCGTCTGTACTTGGAATTATGGGGCGGACATCCCTTTACGACTCATCGCCGAGTGAGCGTCAATGGACGTTCAACCTATCCCATATCCGTGCCGGTATTGTCACAATGCACCCACGCCTACCCGATCATCCCCATGCTGATAACCGATCTGGTTGAGGGTAACAACGCACTGCAGTTCAACGCCGATGGTGATCAAACCTTTTGGGGACACTTCATCGTCGAGGAGGCGGCCATTGATGTCTTGCTACCCGCCGACAACCCCTTGCTCTCGGCTTACCCCGCCGCATTCAAAAGAGTGCCTCAAGTCTTATATACCCAAACTACCGATATGACCCATCCGGACGCCGAGCGGATCGAGATTTCGCTGGACATAGACGAATCGCTGTACCCAAGTATTGAAAGGGTGGATTACTTCGCACTATATGACGGCTTCGACGAGAACGGCGATGGCCTCACTCGAGATTGGCACGGTATGACCAAGCGGAAAATTCCGCTCGGTCATTTGGGCTCCACAGAGCAGCCTGATTATTCCTTGCAATGGGACACACGCATGTTGCCTGCCCAATCCGATGTCCAAATTCGCGCCATGATCCACTGGAAGAATGCCGTGGAGATCCGCGCCGAAGAAGAGCAGCGTCGCGACGCCGGCCAGCGATATTGGAAATCGCAGGCGCTTATTTATCAGACCGCTCCCACACCGCCCATTAGATTGCGTCATCCCCCGGGCATTGAGGTGCTCATATTGCCAGCTACCCAGATGTCCGAGCCCTTTTGGAGTCGTGCCGATCAGCCCAAAAGCTGTGAATTCATTGTCGGCCACCAGCCTGCAGATATTCAGCAGGCCATACTGCAAGCGGCGGTATGGGATGGTGGCCGGGGCACGCTTAAGGATTATTTTACTTTGACCGGACATGCACTCCCCATTGCTGGAGATGGCAAGCACGATGTGATCCTTTCTGCTTTGGACGTGGATCCCGTCTGGTTGAATAGGGGAATAAACCAGTGTGTTCTTGCGCTCGGACACGTTGCATCATGGCATTGAGATGCTGGCTCCTGGTCCGAGCCTAACATTGAGAATCACCAGTGCTAGCCAGTAGTCTGCCGCGGAAGACCCCAGCGAAAACCGTCGAGACACTCAGGAGTTGAAAATTGGAAGCCATGGACCAACAGTGCCGGGCCTTTCTGCAGGCGGTGGCCGATCAAGCCGGTCCGGATTGGTTTGAGATGACGCCCGTCCGAGCTCGCGAGTCCTTTGCCTCGCTGGGAGATTTATTTGGCTTGGGGCCAACAGACATCGAAGTGAATGATGTGGAGCTCGAACCGCAGCTAAAGCTGCGCATCTACCGTCCGCAGGGCTCTGCTGGGCATACCACTCCGGTCATGCTCTATTTTCACGGCGGCGGCTGGGTCCTGGGCGATATCCAAACGCACGATGCCCTGTGTCGCCGCTTTGCCAAGGCTGTGGGGTGTACCTTGGTTTCGGTCGACTACCGCCGAGCGCCTGAGCATCCATTTCCAGGACCGTTGGACGATTGCTATCTAGCCCTCCAGCATGTATCACGCACCGCGGACTCGCTGCATGTCGATCCACAGCGCATCATGTTGGCCGGTGATAGCGCGGGCGCGACGCTAGCGGCCGCTGTGGCGCTACGCGCCCGTGATGAGCAAGGACCGAAAATCTTAGCGCAAATCCTACTCTACCCGGTGCTCGACCCAGCCTGCGATAGCCAATCCTACCGTGAATTTGCGACCGGCTTCGGATTAACCCAAGCCAGCATGCGTTATTTTTGGGACTGTTATCTGCCGGACGGCCAGGCAACTCCCTATGCGGCCCCCTGCCAGGCCACATCTCTGCATGAACTTCCACCGGCGATCATCATTACCGCAGGCTACGATGTACTCCGCGATGAAGGCGAGAGTTATGCTGCGCGGCTGCAAGCGGCCGGGGTCCAAACCATCCATCGTCGCTACGCCACGATGATCCACGGCTTTTTCCATTTGGCAGGAGCCATAGACCATGCCCACAACGCCACAGGCGAAGTAGCGATCGCAGCCAGAAAATTGGCTGGAATGTAATCGTTAACCGGCAATCACCGATTGTTCCACCGATCGCTATGTTTTCCGAAAGTCCCTAGATCATGTTATTGCGTTGTTGTGCATTCGTGCTGCTTGCGTGTTGTGGCAGGCATGCGCTGGCGGATGAGACCACGGACACTCCCGCCATGCGCAAACTCTATGAACAGGCTGGGCTGACATCTGCCGGGAATCGGGAAGCCGGCCGAAAGCTGTTCTTCGATGAACGGCGCACGCAGTGCTCAATCTGTCACCAGGTGGCTGGCGTGGGTGGCAGCGTCGGACCAGAGCTGACACAAATTGGTGGCAAGTTCGATCGCCCCCATTTGATCGAATCATTGCTAGAACCCTCCAAGCAAATCGTGGAAGGATTTCGCACATCGATTTTGGTAACCGACGATGGCACCGCCCACAGCGGTGTGGTCAAGAGTCGAAGTCCCGATCGCATCCGCTTACTGAATGCCAAAGGGGAATCGATCGAGCTGGAAACAACTCGCATCGAGGCAGAAAAAACCAGCCCCGTATCGCTCATGCCAGCGGGCTTAGCCAGTGGCTTAAGCGTCGGCGAATTCACGAGTTTGATCGCTTATCTAGAGTCCTTGAGGAGCGGCCCGCAGAAGCCCGGCGCGGGCATCAGTGGCCCGATTGGCTTGCCCGAGGGCTTTCAGGTCAGCACTATTGCGACAGGTCTGGATGGCTGTGTGGCCATCGAGGCCAGTAGCGACGGTCGTTTGTTTGTTGCGGAACAATCTGGAAAGGTGCGCGTGATTCGCGACGGGCAACTACTGCCAACCCCCTTCGTAACATTGCCCACCCATATGGAATGGGAACGCGGATTGATTGGCCTAACGCTGGCACCCGATTTCCCCAAGGATCCGCATGTGTATGTGTGCTACGTCAGGGCGGAACCCTACATGCATCATGTATTCAGCCGCTGGGTTGCCGAGGGGGACTGCGCTGTGCTCGGCAGCGAGCAAGTGCTGTTTGAGGGAGATGACCAGAGTCAGTTGGGCGGCAATGTGCCAGCCGGCCATCAGGGCGGTGGCATGCACTTCGGAGCAGATGGCATGCTGTATATTGGACTCGGCGAGCAGACCGCAGGCATGCCGGCTCAACGCCTGGACAGTCTATTGGGAAAAATCCTGCGGATAGCCCCTGACGGCTCAATTCCCAGGGACAACCCGTTGATAAAACAAACAACGGGCAAGTATCAAGCCATTTGGGCTCTAGGCCTGCGGAATCCATTTACGTTTGCCTTCAACCGTCAATCGGGTGAGATGCTCATTAACGATGTCGGCGGCGAGTTCGAGGAGATCAATCGAGGTATAGCTGGCCAGAATTATGGTTGGCCCATTGTAGAGCACGGTCCCAGCCCGGACCCACGGTACACTGGACCGATTCACATCTATCCACAAGCCTCCATCTCGGGCGGCGACTTTGTACCGCAGCACTCGAATTGGCCGGATCCATGGCCCGGCAAGTACTTGTTCGCCGACTTCGTACATGGATGGATTCATGCAATCGATGCCAGCTTGGCGGATCCAGTCGCCAACAAACCTGCCCTTGATTTCGCACACGGTCTGCGGCGACCGGTCGACATGCGTTTCGGCTCAGACGGGCACTTGTACGTGCTCCTGCGAAACGCCTGGGTTGTCGATGACAAATTCCAAGGCGGCACCGGCAGCGTGATCCGCATTTCCTACGAGCGAGACTAGGCTTTGTCCCCAAAGGGGTCTGACCCTCTCCGGCGAGGCCAAAAACAGGTGTAAATTCGACTCGCCTCCAAAGGGTCAGACCCCTTTTGCCAAGCCTAGTTCGAAGCAATTGTTGGGCTGTTCGACTAGTCTTCGTCGCCCCGGGGTCGAAAGGCGCCCATCAGCTCGCGTTGAATATCGCCAGGGGCTGGTTCATCGTGGCTGTATTCCAGGCTGAACGAGCCAGCTCCGGCAACCAGGCTCTTGAGTTGCGTAGCATAGTTCTGCAATTCGCCCAACGGTGCCGTGGCTTCGACCACGCAGCGGCCATCGTTCATGAGCGTATCGGTAATGCGGGCTCGGCGCAAGGATAGGTCACTGGTTACATCCCCCAGGGTCTCGCTGGGAACGTTGACTTTCAAATGCACATAGGGTTCCAACAGCATCGGTCCAGCTTTGGCGATCGCGTCTATAAAGGCCTTCCGGCCGGCGGTTAAGAAGGCGATTTCTTTGCTGTCCACGTCATGGTGCTTACCATCGTAAACCTCTACCCGGACACCGGTCAGGGGATAACCTGCAACGGCCCCTTCGGCTAGCACCTGCCGCACTCCCTTTTCGATCGAGGGCATGTACTGCTTGGGAATGGAACCGCCCACCGTTTTATTCTCGAATTCAAAACCCTCAGCATGGTCGCTTGCCAGCGGAATAACCCGCAGGTAGACCTCACCAAATTGACCTGCGCCGCCGGTTTGCTTCTTGTGCCGATAGTGTCCTTCGGCGGGCTGGGTAATGGTCTCTTTGTAGGCAATCTTGGGAGGCGAGGTTATCAACTCGATTCCGTATTCCCCGCTCAGTTTTTCCAGCACGACACGAAGGTGCAATTCTCCCAGCCCCCGGAGCACGCTTTGGTTGGTAGCCGCAACCCGTTCCAGGACCAAGCATGGATCTTCGGCCATCAATCGCCGCATGATTGTCGAGAACTTGGTTTCATCGGCATGATTTTTCAGTTCGACTGCCAAACCATACATCGGCTTCGGCAGTTCCATCGGCAGCAACATGGGGGGATCCTCGGTGGCGACACCGTCATGCAAGACCGCATCAAAATGGATCTCCTCGACTTTGGCGATGGCCCCCATTTCGCCCGGTCCAACCGACTCGACTTCTTGATGATCCTTGCCCTGCACGCGCATGACATGGCCGATACGAATCGGCTTGCGTTGATCGTCCAAGTAAAGTTCCGATTTACTGCGAACGACGCCTTGATGGACTCTAAATATGCCCAGTTTCCCCACGTACTTGTCGTTAGAAACTTGAAAGATGTGGGCAATGGTTGGCTTGGAATCATCGAATTCGGTCACCAGTTGCTGATCGCCTTTCATGATCGGACGCGGATTACCTTCGACGGGGTTGGGCAGCAAGGATGCCGCCACATGCATCAGGTGCTCGATGCCTGCTCCGGACTTGGCGGAGGCATACACAATCGGTACCAAATGACTCTCCCGCAAGGCCCGTTCAAAGGCCTCGTGGACGCGTTTGGGGTCCAGCCCACTGGCGCCGCCCTCCAGGTATTCGGCCATCAATTCCTCGTCGACCTCAACCACCTGTTCCACGATCCGCGTATGAGCCTCTTCCGCGGTGCCGAAAAGGGTTGCATCATGGGATTCGGTTTCGAAGACATCAACGACGTCGCTCAAATCCGGAGAAGGCAAGTTAATGGGCAGGCAAATTTCCCCAAACTCAGCTTGGATTTGCCGGGTGAGCTTCTCCAGATCGACATCGGCATTATCGATTTTGTTGATAAGTAACATCCGCGCCAATTTGCGCTCGGTAGCGACTTGCATCAGTCGCCGGGTCTCGCTCTCAATTCCCTTGGCGGCATCGATGACGATAACGACCGTCTCCACGGCTGGGAAGCAAGCGATTGCATGCCCAATAAAATCGGACATACCCGGCGTGTCCACCAAGTTGACCTGGTGTTGGTCGTAGTGAAACTGAACCAGAGTGGGATGCAAGGAATGTTGGAATTGACGTTCTTCGTCCGTAAAATCGCTGACGGTATTCCCATCCTCAACCGACCCTTGGCGATTGATCTCGCCACTCGCGAACAGCAGTCTTTCACTGAGGGTCGTTTTTCCCGATCCCGTCTGGCCACAAAAACAAAGATTGCGAATTCTGTCCGGATCCGGCGCGGCCATCGAATGTCTCCTGCTTCTAGCTGCCGCGTCCACGACCTTCAAGGCTGACATGGCCAAAAGCTGACACGGCAAAAAATCGTACTGACTGGGTGGGAATTTGGCATGCTCGATGCTGGTCAGCCCGCGTCGGCCATGCCTGCCCGACAGTGTAACGCAAGCTAGACGTTTGCCACAGCCGACAGCTGCCAGCCTGGCTTCCCGCAGGTAGGGCGACGGATGTTCCACCCCCGCGAGCTGCACATTTCCTGCATCACCTCATGCTGTAGGGGGCCCCCGAGGGTTGTCAAATCAGAATCCGAGGGGCGCAGAAAAGCGCGCCTTTTTACGCTTTTTTGATATTATGCAAACTTTGCGTTCTGTAGAACGAGTGCGACAATTAAGATAAATCGGCCCAATCTGTAGGGACCCGCCCCACCCTCATCGACTAGCCCCGCGTCGCATTCACGACCCTTGGAAACGGAAGAACTGAATCGCACCGAAACGCCTTCTTGTATTGTCAGTCACGGAAGAAATCGCGCATTGGCCCCCGCAAACATCCCAGCGCAGGGTTTGCCCCCCAAAGAGTCCGATAGCGGCAGTCGCTCGTAGACCGCCGTCGAGGTGGTTGTGCATCAACTCGGTGCGTCACCCAAGGGAACGAAGTGCGCCCAGCGTAGAGATCGCCTAGACGGCAGTCGCCGCGGAAACGCGGTATCTGCATGACTGACCGAAACGGACAAACTCTAGCTAGTTGGACAACGTCAGCACCCACCCCTCGAGTTATGAGCGGCCGCGAGGTCGCCCCGTCCAAATACCTGCACCGTCCATGGATTTGCGCTCAAGCACTAGTCAAGGTTCGACCGCTCGCAGCCAAGATGGGTTGATTTCTGTGGTTGTGCCTGCCTGGAATGCTGCCACTTATCTTCGGCCCTGCCTGAAGGGTTTGAATGCGTCTACAGACTGCCAGTTTGAGGTTATTGTCGTTGACGACGCATCGCAGGACGGCACGCCGCTAGGTGGCAACGGAGCTAGGGGCCAGCCTGATTCGCATGGCTAAGGGGAGTGGGCCAGCCGTGGCCCGCAATTGTGGTGCGCGTGCCGCCCGGGGTGAGTTCATCGCTTTTATCGATGCGGATGTTGTAGTGCGACCTACCACGCTGCGACAGCTGTCGGACTGTTTGCACTCAGGCTGCGATGCGACATTTGGTTCTTATGATCTGCAGCCTGCCGCGGCCAATCTTGTCTCTCAATTCAAGAACTTGTCCCACCACTTTGTTCATCAAGCCGCGAAGAGAGATGCCAGTACTTTTTGGGCAGGTTGCGGAGCCATTCGCAGCGATGTCTTCGCCCGCTTGCATGGCTTTTGCGAAGACTACCGCCGTCCGTGCATCGAAGACATCGAACTGGGGGTCCGCATGAAGCGGGCTGGCTACCAAATCCGACTATCGCCTGACATCCAGGTTACACACCTCAAACGCTGGACGCTAGCCAGTTGCATTGCGGCGGATTTCTTCGATCGGGCCTTGCCCTGGACTCAGCTGATTCTCGACTCCAAAAATATGCCCGATGATCTGAATCTCAAACACTCCCAACGCCTATGCGGATTGTTGTGTTGCTGTCTAGGCATCCTTTTCTTGGTAGGTATCTGGCAAGTTCCTAGCCTGGCACTGGTTCCGCCTTGGGTGCTTGCCGTTCTACTTTTCACCGACTGGGCAGGCATCAAGCTCTGTCCCAACAAAGGTCTGAAGCTTGCTGGAGAGACTCGACAAGCTGGTCTGTCGAAGCCTGGTTCAGTCAGCTTGGCGATCGTCCACCAAGTTGGAGCGACCGTGTTGCTGGCGACTGCTGGCCTCGTGGCCTGGCAACATCCGCTGTGGAGTCTCCTATGCGGAATGCTCTTGCTGTGCGTCATCGCACTCAATGCTCGACTGTTCACTTTCTTTTATCGGACTTGTGGGTTGAGTTTCACCCTCTTGGCGTTGCCCTTGCAGGTATTGGTTTACTCCTACAGTAGCGCGGCATTTGCCTGGGGCTGTGCTCGACGCGCATTGCGGCAGCTATGGCCGATCACTGCTGGGAGAGAGGCGAATGGGTTCGGTGCGGCGAGTAGCAGTGTTCAGACCATCGAAACTCGGGCGAAGGAGGCGACACGTTCATGAACGCATCGTCCATGGCCCAGCTCTGTTGTTCGTTGGCGGCTACCAGAAGATGCCAGCCTTGATCGACAAACAGAGACAAGTGATTGTGATTGGCGGGGGGCCAGCGGGACTCACTGCCGCCCATCAACTGGTTGGTCAAGGGTGGCCCACCACCCTGATCGAAAAGGCGGGGATTGTCGGCGGCATTTCGCGAACTGAGTCCTACCGTGGTTTTCATTTCGATATGGGAGGCCATCGCTTTTTCAGCAAGTCCGCTGCGGTGAATGATTTTTGGCAGTCCGTTCTGCAGCAGGACTTTCTGCTGCGCCAAAGGCTTTCAAGGATTTATTATCGCAGCCATTTTTTTCACTATCCACTCAAGCCGTTGGACACTCTGCGTGGACTTGGGCTGACCGAAAGCATATTGATCGTCCTCAGCTGTTTACGGTGGAAGGCATTCCCCTATCCCGTCGAAGAGACCTTCGAACAATGGGTAACCAATCGCTTCGGCAAACGTCTGTACGAAACCTTCTTCAAAACCTACACCGAAAAAGTATGGGGGACTCTCCTGTAAGGAGTTGAAAGCCGAGTGGGCCGCACAGCGCATCAAGGGTTTATCGCTGAAGACGGCCGTGCTGAATATGTTTCGCAAGCAGGACGGCCACATCAAGTCGTTGATTGAGCAGTTTCATTATCCGCGGCTGGGACCAGGCATGATGTGGCGGACTGTAGCCGATCAAATCCGAGCCAAAGGCGGCCACATCAGGATGCATTCAAACGTAGATTCCATCGAGCACCATTCTGGGCGCATTACGCGTTTGCATCTGCTTACCGACGATCGGCCGACGCGCGTTGAAGGTACGGATTTTATCTCGAGTATGCCGCTCACCGAGTTCGTTCAAAAGTTGGATCCAGCGGCCCCCAGTCACATCCTGGAAGCAGCCAAGGGACTCAAGTATCGCGACTTCCTAACGGTTGGTTTGATCGTCAATCAACCTCGGCTGTTTGACGACAATTGGATCTATGTGCACGATCCGCGGGTAGCCGTGGGGAGGATCCAAAACTACAAGAATTGGAGCCCCGATATGGTCCCCGACGAGAGTCGGAGCAGTCTGGGGTTGGAGTACTTCTGTAACGAGGGAGACTCTTTATGGAATTTAGGCGACGAAGAATTGGTGGCGCTGGGAAAACAGGAGCTGGAAACGCTGGGCCTGGTGAGCCCTGCGGATATCGAACACGGCTGCGTCTTTCGAGTCGCCAAATCCTATCCCGTTTATGACTCGGATTACCGGGTCCACCTGTCTCTTCTACGCCAGTACGTAGACAGCTTCACTAATTTTCAAACCATCGGACGCAATGGCCTGCATCGCTACAACAACCAGGATCATGCCATGTTGACCGGCATGCTGGCCGTTGAGAACATAGTGCATGGTTGTGCGCATGATCTGTGGGAGGTCAATGCAGAGCAAGAGTATCACGAGGAGTTAGCCCTGGATCGGAAAAAATCGTATCGGCAAGAATCGGCTCCCGCCTTCAAGGGTGACTCCAACGCATGAGCCGCTTGCGGCCACACGCCCCGCTACGACCCCGACTCCAACACTAGGCTTTGTCACCAAAGGGGTCTGACCCTCTCCGGCGAGGCCAAAAACAGGTGTAAATTCGACTCGCCTCCAAAGGGTCAGACCCCTTTTGGGACAAAACCTAGTTACCGAGATTTATTTGAACCCGCCATTGCGAATCGGACTCCTGGGAGCCGGACATGCCGCCCGCTACCTGCACCTGCCAGTGCTGACGGGTTCGCCTGAATTTGATTTGGTAGCCATTGCCGAGCCCGCTGTCGAAAACCTGTCCTTTGCCCAGCGACAGTGTCCTGGCGCGGCGACATTCGAGTCCTACGAGCAGTTGCTGGCGGAGGTCGAGCTGGATGCCGTGCTGATTGCCCTACCGAACGTCCTGCATGTACCCGCAGCTCGGGCTGCCTTTGCCCGCGATCTGCATGTCTACCTCGAAAAACCCTTAGCGACCTCGTTAGCCAGCGGGCGCAGCTTGATCCCCGCCTGGCGCTTCGGGCAAGGTGGGTATGCTAGGTTTAAACTATCGTTTTAGTCCGATGCATGCAGCCGCGCGCGAGACCATATCTGCCAACCGTATCGGACAGGTCCTGGCGGTGCAGGCTGTTCTGGCCTGCGACGCAAGACGCTTGCCAACTTGGAAATTGCGGCGTTCCACCGGTGGCGGTGCGTTGCTGGACTTGGCCTCACACCACATTGACCTGGTCAGCTGGATGCTTAACTCGAAACCAATCTCAGTCAACTGCATCTTGCGCTCGCTAAACAGTGAAGATGATACTGGCATGTTGCAAATGGAATTCGATAATGAGGCTAATGTGCAACTCATGCTCTCGCTCTGCGCGGGAGACAACGATCGCATCGAAGTCTTCGGGACCCGCGGCAGACTGGTAGTCGATCGCTACCGTTCCAGTCGCCTGGAAGTACATCCCAATTCGCTGGACGGGGTTCGTGCGCTGCGTTTCCGCCATGCGACAGCAGCCTTGGTTAATCCAAGCTATTGGCTAAATAAATTCAAACGGCCCTCCGTAGAGATCTGTTATTGGCGAGCCCTAAGCGAATTTGCTTCTGCAGCGTTGGCAGGTCGCCCCGCCAAGCCCGATCTGATCGATGGACTGCAGTCGCTGGCAATTATCGAAGCGGCAGAGCGTTCAGCGGCTCAAGCTTGCAAAATCTCGCTCGATTACCCGCAACAATTGACAGCAGTATGAAAGTGCTATTGGTCAACGACTATGGAACTCCCACCGCAGGTGCCGAGGTCATGTTGGCGACTGTGCGGGAAACATTGCAGGCACGGGGGCACGCGGTGCGCGTCGTCGCCAGTCTCGCCGGCTTGGATCCGGAAAATTCGATTGCTGACGAAACTTGTTTTGGAGCTCTCGGTCGGCGTCAAGTCCTCAGTTCGACATGGAATTTCTCCGCCAGCAAGACGATCCGCGAGGCCATTCGCGCCTTCCAGCCGGATGTGGTACATGTGCACATGTTTCTTTGGCAGCTGTCGCCTTCTATCCTGCCTGAACTGCGCAACATCCCCTCGATCTACCATATCCACACCTACAAACCCATCTGCCCTAACGGCCGCAAGACTCTTCCAAGTGGGCAGGCCTGTAACCACCAGGCGGGTATCGCCTGTTTGCGTTCAAAGTGCCTTACACCCCAAAGCTGGATCGCCATGATGGCCCAGCAACGACTGTGGCGTCAACATCAAGGCGTCTTCGATCAGTTCATAACGGTCAGCCGCTGCATGCAGCAGCGCTTGGAGCAAGCCGGTGTGGCTCCCTGTCAAGTGATTGCCAATGGCTGTCCGATTCGTGCTGCTCGCCCTGCGTTGTCCGGCTCACCCGTGATTGCCTACGCAGGTCGCTTGGTTCCGGAAAAGGGCATCCAGACCTTGCTCCGCAGCTTTGCCTTGGTGCATGCTCAGGTTCCCCAGGCAAGACTGTGGATCGCTGGCGAGGGGCCACTACTGCAGCAACTGGTCGCGTTCGCGCGTAGCCTGGGCATTGAACAGGCCACGCGCTTCATGGGCAAACTGCGACGCGCTGCCTTGGAACGTGAACTGGATGCAGCTTGGATCCAGGTCGTGCCTTCGCTGTGGGAAGAACCCTTCGGCCTGGCCGCCATCGAAGGCATGATGCGCGGTACAGCGGTGGTTGCGTCCAGGGCCGGCGGGCTGAGCGAGATTGTGAGGCATGCGGAGACGGGCTTGCTCGTACCACCGGGTGATATCGAAGCGTTGGCAGCCTGCATGCTCAGATTGGTAAGCGATAGGGATCAGTGTGAATCACTGGGCGCTCACGGACGCAGTGTGGCTCTCCGCGAGTACTCCGCCGATGTGCATTGTGATCACATGCTAGCGGTCTATCAACGACTCTGCGGGGTCAGGGCTTGTCAGCCTGCACCTGCTGACGATTGGGTTGCCAGCAATCGCGTTGAGAGCCATGTGTAAATTGGAGTCCAGCCATAAAAGCCAACCCGTTTCACTCTCGATCATATTGGTTGCCGGTAGCGACCCAAACAGCCTGAGTGGGATGATTGAATGCCTGAAGCAGCAGACCAGCGCTGATGAAATGGAGTTGCTTCTTTTGGTATCGGGCGAAACCCAATGGCAACTGGGCGATTCGATTCGGCACGCATTCGCACTGGTCACGGTCGTAGAGACGGGCACGCGGTCGATTGATGCGTCTGCGCGCTGGGTGTGCTTCAGGCCAGTGGTTCCATCGTGGCTTTCGCCGAGGACCATGCCTTTCCCGATAGGGAATGGGCCGAAACCATTATCCGCGCACACCAGGGGCCGTGGACTGCGGTAAGCCCCTGTGTCATGAATGGCAATCCGCAGTCAATGTTGAGTTGGGCAGATTTCTTATTGTCTTACGGCGATTGGTTTGCAACCGGACCATCGCGTGAGGTCAAGCGGGCGTTGATACACAATGGCAGTTTTAAACGACAAGCTCTGATGCAACTGGGCGATTCTTTAGACGAGTATCTAGCTCCAAGCGGTAGATTGGTCGAGCATCTCACGGCCGCAGGACATCGATCTTATATCGAATCCCAGGCTGTTGTCAGGCATCTCAACATCAGCCGCTATAGGCCATCGCTGTGGCTTTGGCTTTGCCTCGGTCGCAGTTTTGCCGGGCATCGGGCAACCGCCGAAGGCTGGACAGCACTCATTCGCGGGTTGTATATGTTATTAACTCCGGCGATTCCCTTCTTGCGACTACGCGCGGCCTGGCCGGCCGTTCGGCGTGGTGTCCGTCAGCAGAGATTGTTTCCTGGCATCATACCACCGCTGAGCATACTGCTTGCCATTTACGCCGTGGGAGAGTTGTTGGGCTATGCACTGGGTGTCGGCGAGGCGGATCGGGCTTTAGAATCGTTGGAAGGCAATCGCTTTCAGAACCTCAATCGCCAGGATCAAAGTCGCGTGCAACGACGATGGTCCACCATGAACTTGAATTAATGCCACCAGCCGTCGACCTCTCAAAACGGCTGCCGTTTCGCAAAGCCGAGGTGGAGTCGAGCCTGCTTGCTCGCTGGCGGCGAGTCGTGCAGGCCTTCCCCCTGGAATGTGCCAGCTCGGACAGTCTTGGGCAGCAGTGCACCTACCAGCAATTGGACAGCCATTGCATGGAGCTGGCCGCGGATGTCTTGACTCGCATGGGCCCAGCTAACAGGCCGGTGGCCCTGGTGCTGGATCACTCTCCTCAAATGCTGACCGGAATTCTGGGGGCGCTGCATGCCAACAAGGCTTATGTGGCACTGGATCCATGCCAACCCATGGCACAGTTGCAGAAAATCTACTCAGTGATTGGCTCTCCACTTATCATCTCTGAGACTGCCAACAGCCGGCTGGCCGAGGCCCTGGCGGACGGTGCAGCGCCGGTTAGTTATCTAGACCAACTGGCTGTGGGACACGACCCGCTGCCACCGCTGGACCTACGGCCTGATGCCATGGCAGGCATCTTTTTCACAAGTGGCACCACGGGACGCCCTCGCGGTATCGTTCGCACTCATCGCACCATTCTGCATCGCATTTGGTGCAATGCCCAGCAGCTGAAGTATGTCCCTGGGAAGCAAGTTTCCGGGATTTACCAATGCGGCTTGGGCGGTGGCGTGGCCGATGTCTTTAACGCATTGTTGAACGGGGCCACGTACTGCGCCTATCATTTTCAATCGTTGGGATTGTCTGGCTTCTCTTCGTGGCTGCAAACGAACAAGATCAATAGTTTGCGATTGCCCATCGTGCTGTTTCGACAATGGTTGGATAGTCTGGAACCCAGCGATTTCTTTCCCTACCTGGAGCATGTAATTCCCTCAGGCCCCAAGACGCGGAGCGATATCGAACGACTTTGGCCACACGTCTCGGAAACGTGTCAGGTGTGGACGAGCTATGCGGCCACAGAGACAACACAAGTCTGTTGTAGTTCGCTGACGCGTTTTTCCAAGCTGCAGCCAGGTACGCTGCATGTAGGCAAACCGCTGCCAGATAAAACGGTCACCGTCGTCTCAGACGATGGCTCACCAGCAGCCATAGGGGAGATCGGTCAGATCGTGGTCCGCAGCCGCTATATCGCTACGGAATACTGGCAGCAACCCGAACTAAGCCGACAGCGCTTCCAGCCCGCTGATGATCCCGCGGAATCGATTTTCTTTACCGGTGATTATGGACGGCAATGCATTGACGGCAATTTGGAGATCACCGGCAGACGCGATTCCCAAATCAAGATCCGCGGCTATCGGGTAGACCTGCATGAGGTCGAGGACGCACTCCGCGAGTTGCCGGCCGTCAGCGAAGCCGCAGTCATGTGGGATGCACCCAGCGAGAGATTGATCGCCTACGTAGTTGCAGCTTGCGATCCGCCCGCCAACTATTCCGCAGTCCGCGAGGCGCTTGCAAACCGACTGGCGAATTATGCTGTGCCTGCCAAACTGGTTTACTTGCCTAGTATGCCCTTGCTAGCCAGTGGAAAAATCGATCGCCAACGACTCGGCTCGCCCGGTCGCCAGCGCCCCGACTTGGCAAGTGGCTATGTTGCGCCCACAAGCACGCTCGAAACACAACTTGCCAGTCTGTGGGGAGACATTCTGGATGTGGAGCCGATTGGCATTTACGATAGTTTTTTTGACCTCGGGGGTGATTCTCTGCGAATGGCAAGACTGCTGATGCACGTCCAGCAAACTCAGGGACGTCAAATCCCACTGGCGGGATTCTTTGAGCACCCCAACATCGCTTACCTGGCCCGGACCCTGCGCGCTCCAATTCTGTCGGCCAGCAGCCAGCTCCCCCAACAGCCATGGCAGCATTCGCTTCAGATTCCTTCTGTTTCACTGAATAACCAAGGCGTTAGCCGCCATTGTCTTTTGAAGGCCCAAGAATCGACGGCTAGCGCCGCGCAGCTTACTGCAACTGAGGCTTCGCTTGGGAAGCGAAACGCACCACCGCTTCAGGTAAACGGACATGGTAGCACCACTGAGTCTCTGCCAGCCGAGTTGGGGAGCGTCCATGAACTGCTCGAACAGGCACACCAGATTCCATGGCACAGGCAAGCTGGCCCACAACTCATGTGGAATCGACGTAGCCGGTTCTTGCGACTCTGTGGTCGGCTGCTCGGTCCACGATTCAGCTGTGCGCTGTTGGACCGTTTGACAGCTTGTCGCGGGATTTCTCGACGGATTTTCGCGGACAAGCAGCTCACGATCCGGAGATTCATAGAGAGCATCGATACTAGCGCCGATGTAGACCAGACGATTGCCTGCAGTCTTTATTACTATTTGGTCGAGCGTTATGGAATCGATGTCTCGACGGGAGACTCCCCATTCACCTTCACCGCTGGGATTCGTCAAACGCGTTTTGAGGGCCAGGCGATTCTGGACGAATTGCGAATGTCGGGCCGCGGAGTCCTGCTCGTCCGGAGCCACGATCGGGCCACTCACTGGTTTCGATCGCTGGGTTTGGCGGATTACCGAGTCGGTGGGATTCGGCATTTGCTGAGACAGCTGAGACAGCGAGGCCCTCTGGATGAACAGGCCTTGTTTTCCCAACAGCTGAGCCAAGCTTGCTATCGGCTTGCACGGGGACAGGTTGTTGAAATTCACGGCGATGGCTACGACGGCACCAGCGCTGGAATCGAACACGAATTCCATGGTGTTCGCAGGCGCTTCCTGGCGGGTTTTGCCGAATTAGCCCTACTTAGTAACGCGGCCGTCTTCGTAGTCGACTGCCGTTTGTACAGGCCACTGACAGCCCACATTCGACTGCATGGCCCTTTGGATGCGGGCCCATCCACCATGCCCCATGCAGAGCGCGTCGCCTGGCTGGTGAATCAATACGTCGACTGCTTGCGCGGCATGTGGGCAGACCGACCTTGGCAGGTACCCTTGAGTGAGATGGATAGCTATTTTGCCACCTCGCGGTGCAGCGAATAACAGCAGAAAATGGATACCCCTTTCATGATTGAAGCTTTCAAGACGCTGGATGCGATGAACGAACTATCCCAAGCACGCTGGCGACCGTTGATCACCAGTAAACCTCAACCAAGCCTAAGAGCTTACACGATAGGTGTCTTGGCTGGCGAAGGCATTGGTCCAGAATTGATCGGTGTAGCGCGGCAGGTACTCGATGCAGTATCCGCAGTCCGTTCGATTCCCTTTGAAATTTTCGAAGGCGGCCTGATCGGGCTACCGGCAATTGCTGAATCAGGCTGCGCCTTGAGCGAGGAGGTTGTGAGGTTTTGCCAGTCCATCTTTGAACGCGGAGGAGCAATCCTGGCGGGCGCCGGTGGTGATCGATTCGTCTACGATCTGCGTAAACAATTCGATCTATTCTGTAAACTCAATCCACTTATTCCACACCCAGATCTTCGCTCATGCTCGGTGGTCAAACCCACTGTCCTCGAAGAGGTCAATGTATTGGTCGTTCGCGATAATTCGGGTGGAGTCTATCAAGGGCAGGGAACACTCGCTCGAGCCCGTTCGGGGGTCAGGCAGGGAGAGCACTGCTTCGCTTACGATGAGCGCCAGGTACAGAGATTGTTGCGCGTCGCTGCAGCAATCGCCCAACAGCGATCTGGAAAATTGACCGTGGTTGTCAAGCCGAACGGGATCCCGGCCATCAGCCAACTGTGGACCGAAAGCGCCGAGCAAGTCACTGACGAGTTTGGCATCGGATTGCAGATGCTGGAAATAGACTATGCCGTCTTTCAATTGATTCAATCCCCACGAGCCTTCGATGTGATTGCCGCACCGAACCTATTTGGAGATATCCTGGCGGACTTGGGAGGCGTGCTCCTGGGTTCTCGCGGTCTGTGTTACGGTGCCAGTTTTTCGGAAACGGGCGCGGCAGTCTATCAGACCAACCATGGGGCTGCATACGATTTGGCCGGCAGCAATCGGGCCAATCCCATTGCCCAAGTACTGGCGCTGAGTATGTTGCTACATGAGAGTTTCGGTTTGACTGCCGAAGCGGCGTTGATCGAAGCGGCTGTTACGGAAGTCATTCGCGACGGACAACGGACCTTCGATATCATGGCCTCGGGCTGCAATCTCATCGGTACGCAGGAAATGGCGAAACGCATCGTGCAAGCAATTTATCGTCTGGGTAGCCTGCCAACCTCATGAAACCTCTTCTGCTGTTAATCGACTTCCAGCAAGACTACTTGCGTTCGCCCAGCTTGCAGCCCCATGCCGACGCGCTTTGCTATGCTGCGCAAGAATTGCTCACTCAATTCCGCACACGGGCGTTGCCTGTTATGCACCTTTGGACAACGGTGCGTTCCCTGCAGGAGATGATGCCACATTGGCAACAGGCTTCCGTACAACGCTGTATTTCGGGCACGGTCGGGCACCAGCCACCGTTTGGCCTAAGTCCGCTGGCCACGGAGCTGGTGTTGCACAAGCAATTCTTCAGCGGCTTTTCTTGCCCCGAACTATTGCCCAAGCTCAGATCGCTAGGGGTGGATACGCTCGTCTTGGCCGGTGTTCACCTACGGGCCTGCGTGAGAACAACGGCCATCGATGCCTACCAACATGGGCTGAAGGTGGTTATTGCTGAGGACGCTGTCGGTGACGATGATCCGCTGCATGCCGCGCTGACGCGGCAATATCTGGAGCAACGTTCGATCCGTTTCTTACCTGGCCAACATATTCTGCAAGCCCTCGACGAGAAACAGTCCGCTTCCAACTGCGGATTTGCGAACCACAAACTGGAGCCCTCTCTCAGAATCCCAGCTGCGGTTATTGCCGGTCAGTGCCCGAACTTCAGCTGCGAGGGAAGCCAGGCATTTTTGGCCCCTGGTGATGGCAAGCAGATTGCCTTTTGGGTCGACGGCATTTGCGGATCCCAGGTCGTAGCGGCTGCTGTCAATAGCTGCCGAGCTTGCCAGTCCGACTGGGAGCGTGTCCCCATCGACGATCGACGAAAGTTGATAACGCGTTTGTCGCATCACCTCGGCTGTCACGCTGCCTCACTGGCAGCTCAGATCACTCGCGACGTGGGCAAGCCCATCAACGATGCCAAGGGTGAAGTCCAATTTGCAATAGAACTAGTCACCAGTGCCGTCCGAGCATCCGCAACCTGCCAGACTTCGTTGCAGGGTCAAGATTGGATTGCCCGCCGGCGACCGCAGGGCGTGGTGGCGGCGATTACTCCCTGGAATAATCCTCTGGCGATTGCCTTGGGTAAATTAGCTCCGGCCCTGATCTACGGAAACGCGGTGGTCTGGAAGCCCGCCTGCAGGTGGCGCCATCGCACATACAATTTTGGAGTTGATACATGCCAGTGAAATTCCTGTGGGAGTCGTCAACTTATTGCAAGGCGGCCGCGATGTAGTCGGTCATTTGCTTTCACACACAGGAGTCGACGCGGCGACTTTCACCGGCTCAACCGAGGCGGGCATCGCCTGCCAAGTCCTGACCAGTTCCCGAAAACTGCCATTTCAAGCAGAAATGGGAGGCAACAATGCAGCCATCATTTGGTCCGACACCGACCTACAGTTGGCTGCCCGGCAGGTGCTGCTCGGCGGTCTGGGAGCTGCTGGCCAACGCTGCACGGCCACGCGACGATTAATCGTCGACAGCCGCTGCAGGGAAGAATTCGTGGCGGCACTGCACCAAGTGGCTCGAACCTTGATCTGGGGAGACCCGCGACAGGATAGCACGCACATTGGCCCGGTCATTTCCGCTGTCGCCCAGCAACGCTTAACAGACTTGCTACACCGCTCCGCTGCGCACGGTGCAGAGCTACAGCCACTGCGGTGCCAACCTGGCCGATCAGCGGAAAACGCAGAGGGTTATTTCTTTGAGCCGACTCTGGCGATCGTGCACGAGATCGGCGCAGAGTTATGGCAGTGCGAGTCCTTTGGTCCAATCGTAGTCCTCCATCAAGCCGAAGACTGGGAGCAGGCCATTGAACTCTGCAACGGTGTCTCACAAGGTCTGGTTGCCTGCCTGTTCAGCGAGTCCCGCCAGCGGCAAGCTGATTTCCTGAACCGCGCCCAGGCCGGCATGCTGCGGATCAATGTGGCCACGGCGGGCGCCAATCCAGCGGCTCCCTTCAGCGCTTGGAAAGCCTCTGCCTTGGGCCCCGTAGAACATAGTGTTGGCGACATTGAATTCTACACCCGCTGGCAAACTGTTTATGGGATGCTGGAGGTTGACAGCTCGCCAAGTCGCGCGACCCCGCCAGCAAATTATTCACGCACCTCTTCCTGACTTCCCCTAGCCTAAAACATGACACCCAACGAACTGGATAACACTTTCCGTGAACTCGCCCAGGTACTCCATCAGGGACATATGCAGGCCCTTGGGATTGCCCCCACCATGCAGCTCGCTGGCCTTTATAACGCCTGTAAATTTGCCAGCCAGAAAGCCTGGCGAGACGAGCTCTACGCCACAAATTTTGAGAATTTACTGACGGAGAACGGCCCTTGCACCCGACCGCCCATCGAATTGCATGATGGCTGGGCCTTGGACACATCCCTGTCACTACCTCACTTAGACCGCGTGTTGGAAGATGCGGACAAGATCATCGCGGCGCGGCGCGGCGTTCAGAAGTCTTCTACCGGCGCCTATCGCTGTTTCTTTCAAAACATGTTTACCATGGAGGATGCCTATAGCTTTCCTTCCTTTATGGACTTTGCAACATCCAGCGACATCATCGCCATAGTAGGTAATTATCTCAAGACTATTCCGGCACTGTCGACTACGCTGCCGCAGGGCATTCGACTGGTGGAGTCGAATGCCGCCTTTGACGACCAACCCCATCTGGCCAAAGACAGCCAGCTATTCCATATCGACTATTATTCACAGCCGAATATCTATGTGCTGGTGTTGCTGACCGACACCACGCTGGAACAGGGACCATGGACCTTCCTGCCTAAGAGCCTATCCACCAAGGTCCGCGAGGACCTGGACTATTGGCAACCAGGTCATGACTACCGATTGAGCGATACTCAAGTCTATACACGCATCCATCCATCCGAAACGCTCAGATTTACCTATCCACGCGGGAGCGTGCTGTTCATTGAATCGTCAGGGTGCATGCACTATGGCAGCCGCAACGCCATCCACCCTAGATTTCAATTAATGCTCGGTTACACCGGAGCCTGTCGCACCGATTTTAGCGAAGTCGTGCTGCCGAATAACGCCTATCATGCTGACCAAACATCGCCGCTGCTGCGTCAGATGGTCGCCGACAAGTATATGTTCGCCCCCGGCCAATCGCCGCACATGCCTGATCATCTTCTGCCTGAAGTGCTGTCTCAAATGGATGCTGCCGCCAGGCAGTTGGGGATGGTCGCGGCCTTAGCCAACCCTTCGGTGTAGCAGGCCAGCAGCTTATGGATGCACGCACTCCATTCTCCGCCTATGCCCGTCTGCTGGGCTTGGTACGTGGACACCGGCTGCTGATCCTAGCCTTCGTTAGCACGACGCTGCTCGCATCCGCCGTCGAAGGCCTGAGTGTGGGCATGCTGGCGTCGCTGATGCAGAACTGGGGCAGTAGCCAAGCCACTCTGGCCACCAGTGTACCCCTCCCGGTAGGCACGCTGGCAGGCATGCTGGCAAGTTTCGAGGCTTGGTTGCGTGACATGCCCATGGTTCACCGTGTGCGTTGGTTTGCGGTGGGTCTGTTCGTGGTCGTGGTAATCAAGTCCAGTCTGAATTACCTGGATCGCTTGATGGCCTTGCGACTTCAGGTGAGGCTTGACTTGGCACTGAAGCAAGCCACGGTCCGGCAACTCTATCGCCTGTCATGGCCCTTTGTCCAACAGCACTCATCAGGCGATCTGTTGACCGTGTTCATGCTACAGACACGGCAAACGGCGAATATGGTGGCTACACTAGCCACCGCAATCGCCAACGCTTCCATCCTGCTGGTTTACGGCCTGCTGATGATCTGCATGTCGTGGCCTTTGACCCTTTTTGCGGTCGCCCTGCTGGTGCTGTTAGCAGCCATTAATTTAGGCTGTACGTCGAAACGCCTGCGAGAGGAAGGACAGATTCAGTTGTTCCATCACAAGCGACTTCGGCAGATTGTCATTGAGAGCCTGGGGCTGATGAAATTGTCGCATCTGTATGTCCAGGAAGAGCAGGGGATCGCGCGATGCAATTCCGCAGCAGCCAAACTGCTCCAGCATTTCTATAATAGCGAAAGACTCATCCAACGCGCCGCTCCGATCTTCAACATCAGCGCGGTAACAGGGTTCTGCCTGCTCTTGCTGGCGGGCACCTTCATCTTGCCCACTCAAACGGAGCTATGGCTTGGTCAAACGATGCTCTTTCTGGCAATCGTATTGCGGCTGCTCGCACCGGCCACTGCGGTGCATCGCGCCCAAGCAGAATGGAAGAACGGGCACGCATCGCTGGAGTCAATCTTGGAATTTCTGGATGAACATGGCAAACCCTACCTCAAGAACGGCTCAACTCGATTTGCTCAACTCCGTGATGGCATCCGTTTCGAGAATGTGAGTTTCGCATACGCACCCAACTTACCGCGCGTTTTGGATGGCATATCCTTCGAAATTCCTCGTGGAAAAGTTACGGCCATCGTCGGCCCATCTGGAGCGGGAAAATCCACTATTGTCGACTTGCTGGCCAGGCTGATTGACTGCGATCAGGGAGCAATCCGCATCGACCAGTGCGACCTGCGGGAATTGGATCTGCATGACTGGCGAAAGAAAATTGCCCTGGTTAGTCAGGAGAGTCTTCTATGCACGGGTTCGGTCAAAGAAAACCTCCGCCTGGCTCGACCGCAGGCCACCGATCAGGAAATTCAAGCTGTCGCCCGACGTGTGCAAATCGACCAACGCATCGGCTGCCTGCCGCAGGGTTACGATACGCCTCTTGGCGAGCGAGGATCGAAACTCTCCGGTGGCGAACAACAGCGGATTGCCATTGCCAGAGCACTGTTGGCGGATCCGCAGTTGTTGATCCTCGACGAGGCAACCAGCGCACTGGATTCGGAAAGCGAGCGCCTGATGCAGGAAGCCCTAAGAGAATTTGCGCAAGACCGAACGCTACTGGTAGTCGCCCACCGCTTAGCCACAGTTCAGACCGCCGACAGGATCCTGGTTCTGGACCATGGTCATATCGTGGAACAAGGAACACACCCGCAATTGTTGCATCAGGAGGGCCTTTATCGACAACTGGTTGAAGCCCAGACGTTTACCACCGCCCACATCTAGAGCCTATCGAAGGGAAATACAGCATGATTTGGTGGCCGTCATGAACGGACTGCCGTTTTTTTCCATCATCGTGCCGACCCATAATCGCCCAACGCAATTAGCAGATTGTCTATCGGCACTCCAGCGATTGAATTATCCCCGCAGTGCCTTTGAGGTCATCGTCGTTGACGATGGCAGCCCTACGTCGCTGGCCAAGATAGCCACGGCCTATCCCGATATGGATGTTCAACTCATCGTGCAGCCACAAGCCGGCCCAGCGACTGCGCGAAATACAGGTGCAGCCCGTGCCGCGGGAATTTCTTGGCCTTTACCGATGATGACTGTTGCCCCCATCCTGACTGGCTGCGCGGATTCCAAGAGGTCCTGGAGCAACAGCCCAATGTTATGTTCGGCGGAGCAACGGTCAATGCGCTCAAGGACAACCCCTTTTCCACCGCCAGCCAAATCTTGATTGATTTCATATACGATTATTACAACGCCATTCCCGACGATGCCAAGTTCTTTACCTCGAACAATTTCGCTTGCCCTGCCGGTGCATTTCGGTTGATGGGAGGCTTCGACACAAGTTTCCCGCTCGCCGCCGGTGAAGATCGAGAACTCTGCGATCGCTGGCGTTTTCAAGGCGGGCGACTGACTTACGCACCTAAAGCAGTCGTTATGCACCAGCATGCACTGAGCTTGCGGAGTTTTTGCAGACAGCATTTTAACTATGGCCAGGCTGCGTTCCATTTCCATACTCTTCGCCGAAGTCGCGATCAGTTGGCTGTGCGCCGTGAACCCTGGTCCTTCTACTACTCATTGATTCTCTCACCTCGCAAATATGGGCAGCGCGCCTGGCTCTTGCCGGGGCTGATGTTCCTATCTCAGCTAGCCAATGCACTGGGCTACTTCTATGCTCGCATAAATCGCAACCCATCTGCAGCGGCCAAGAAGAACAGTGCGTAACGCTGACCTACCCTCGTGGGTTGAGATAATCGTGGCGACGGGTATCGTCATCGCTTTCCAACTCTTGCTGGGCGCCTACGGCCGAGATTTCGCAAGCCACTCTGACGAGGCCGCGCATTTCGTCACCGGTGTCATGGTTTACGACTATTGCACCACTAGCTTGGGTAAGCCACCCGTCTCGTTTGCGGAGGAATACTACATCCACTATCCGAAGGTGGCCCTGGGACACTGGCCGCCTGGATTCTACCTGCTGCAGGCTGTGTGCTATGCGGTTCTCGGTGTCTCCAAGTCCAGCGCAATGCTGCTGATCGCGGTCGTCAATGGGGTGGTGTTCGGCAGCCTTTACCACCGCATGCGCCGCGAACTGACCATACCTCTTGCTCTCTTGAGCTTGGTGGTCTTTGTGAGCCTGCCACTGGTACGCGTTCAATCGGTTCTATTCATGTCTGATATGAGCTTGGTGCTGTTCGCGATGCTAGCCGTGCTGGCCTTCCACGACTATTTGGTTTCAAGGCAGACAGCCAAGCTAATCGCCTTTGCAATCTGGTCGGTGCTGGCCATTCTGACCAAACCCTTGGGTCTAGCCCTCGCACTCTACGTGCCACTGAGCATCGCACTGCATGGACATCCACGCATGCTGTTCGATCGCAAACTCTTGTTAACGGGCGGGCTGATTGGGATCTTGACTGCACCCTATTACTGGTGGACTTGGAATGCAGGCCTGGGATTACACGGCAGTAAGGATGTGGGTGGCCTGGCCAAGGCCGCAATAAGGACGCAGAGCACCTTTCGTGGAACCGATGAACTCATTGCGGCTATCCCGCCGTTGCTTGCAGCCACGGCCTTAGTAGGCTGCCTGGTTGCTGTCACCCAACGTCGAACAAACAGCCAAGCCCCGGATGCATCGCTGACGGTGAGCATGTTAGCCTGGGTATTAGCCAATCTAGCGTTTCTGTATGTAGCCCCAGTCCATTCAGAAACAAGATTCTTCCTGCCAATGCTCCTTGGATTGATGATCCCATTCGCTCACGGACTGCAAGCGCTGCTGGCTGGAACTCAGCGCTTGCAATCTGCTAAGCGAACGCCATTCTTGGCGTGGCTGCCGGTGTGGCTGCTGGTCCTGGCCTGTTTGACAAGTACCTTCGGCCACATAGCCGGACCGGTGGTGGGCTATGCCGCAGCCGCGCGAAAAATCCCGGACGCGCGAGCTGGCCGCGTGAGCTTGGTGAGCGCGGATGAAATCGGCGAAGGTAGTTTGGTGGCCGAGCGACTACTGTGCGACCGCAGCAGAAGCGAGTTCGTTCTGCGAGCAAGCAAGGTGCTGGCCAGCAGCACGTGGGCGGGTTCCAGATATAGAGCCAAGTTCAGTACAGTCGATCAGCTACGCGATTACCTGGACTCTATACCCGTCGAATACATTGTCATCGATGATCTTGGCTACCGACGATCGGCACCTGCCCACCACCAGCTGCTCAAGCAGATGATTCACGCGTTTCCCGAACAATTTGAGTTGCAGGGCTTCTCTTCCATCGAATACCAGGATGTCCATTTCCCAAACGCCGCTGGCATATTCAAGAATCGATCGGCTGGTGGAAGAAGCGCCGGGGCCATTGAAATCGACATGCAACACACCCTTGGCCGCACGCTGAAAATGGGTGCTGCGCAAGACTAGCGATTCAGCCGCATGTCCCGGGACACCCTTGAGAGCTACAGGACTCTCGCGAAAATAAATCACCGAATCAGCCGCAACGCGTTACAACGCACTGCAGCTGACAGTTCGCGTTACGGAGAGAATTTGCTTCGTATGAATGCGTGGCTACTCAATTATTCTGCCAGCCGCTCGCTGCTCTCTATTAAGGGCAGGTAGTCTGCATAACCCTCATCCTTCATCCGTTCTTTGGGGATGAAGCGCATGGCTGCTGAATTCATGCAGTAACGCTTGCCGCCGCGCTCGGGCGGGCCGTCGGTGAAGACATGCCCCAGGTGCGAGTCGCCAAAGCGGGAGCGCACCTCGATGCGCGTGGAAAATATCCCGCGATCTTCTCGGTAAACGATGTAATCGGGGTTAATGGGTTTGACGAAGGAGGGCCAACCCGTTCCCGATTCGTACTTTTCCGCCGACGTAAACAGGGGTTCACCGGAAACGATATCGACATAAATGCCCGCTTGCTTGTTCTTCCAATAGGTGTTGCGAAAAGCCGGTTCGGTAGCCTCGTGCTGAGTCACGTTGTACTGCAAATTGTTCAGCTGCTCGCGGAGAGTCGCGTCGGACGGTTTTTGAAACTGTTCCCAGGGGCGAAGGTCGTCTCTCTCGCCGCCTCGCTTGTCACCCTTGACGTCGTCTGTGGAGGCGAGTTCCGACGAGCTGGGCGTGGCACCGGGCAATTCGAGGATATTCGCACTCTGCCCCCAGTGCTTTTGCACGAATGCATCGCGACCTGACTGCGCACGGTAATAGGCATACTTCAAACCGTTCTTGACATGATAATCTTGGTGAGCATCCTCGGCTGGCCAAAAGGCGGTTCGACTTTCGACTGCAACGCCCAGCTTGCGGGGAAACTTATGCGTCTCGTCAATCGCCTGGATGACCCTCTCTGCCTCAGCTTTTTCTTCGGCGTTTTCGTAATAGATCGCCGGGCTGTACTGTCGTCCGCGATCGTTGAATGAGCCGCCGCGATCGGTCGGGTCGATATGCTTGATCAAGAATTCCACCAAGCCCGCGTAGGATATTTGGCTGGAATCGTATACGACGAATACGGCTTCCCGATGCCCGCCCGACGCGTAATTGGCGTAAGTGGGCTGCTTGGTTCTTCCGCCGGTGTAACCCGAGATCACATTGACCACTCCAGGCAGACTTTCAAAATCCGTTTCGACACACCAAAAGCACCCGCCCGCAAAAATCGCCGATGAGCGCTGCACATCTTCGTCGGCCTGCTGTTCCAACAACCCAGGATTCGGGACGAGGCCCGGCGGCGTATCGGGAAGCGTTCGTTGCGCAGCAGCATGTGAAATAGCGAAGCACGCCACAACGCACAGGCCCGCTGTCATGCGCAGGATCCTGATTCTGGACATGGGAAGGCTCCTGTCTAGAATTGAAAGCAGTCTCAGAGTTTCCGAAGGTTACCGCTTATTGTAGGATGGCGATCAACCACCGTCTGTAAACTGGAATACCAAGCAGTCTGGGCGATCGCCCAGTTGTTGCTAGCGCCCTGGAGGGCACTTAGGGACACAGAATTTCGCCTGTCAGCGGAAATAATCCTCCAAAAAGCCGATATTTTCGTTTTTCATCGGAATAGGCCTGCTCTAACTTCGGTCCCATCATCAGGCCCAGCCAAAGCCTCGGGATCCTCCTTTTCCCAGTGAAAAAGCTATGCGAGGTCAAGACAGTGGAAATGCCTGCGATTCAGAGGCGGATGTTCACCACCAGTCGAGTCCACGCCTAGACCGGCCCGCTTTTGAGATACCCGTCGCGAAGCAGGGCGAGGCTGCGAACACCAGCAAAACTGCAAAACAGGGCGAAACTGCGAAGCAGGGCGAACACTGCGAAGCAGGGGAGGCACTGCGAAGCAGGGAGGCACTGCGAAGCAGGGCGAATTGCAAAGCAGGGAGGCACCGCGAAGCAGGGCGAGAGTGCCAAGCACGGCGAACCTGTGGGGGCGGGTTGGGCTGCGCAGCCAGGCGAAACAGGGGGACGGAATGAAAACTGGCTTCCCCAAGCAGTTCAGGCGTTTTCGCAGCAGCAGGGGGCTGGAGTTGAAGAGCAAAACAATCCACTGGGAAGGGGCAATCAAGTTGCACAGGGCCAAGTTACAGGGGGCGATCGACATCCGCAGCATGGCCTGCCCATGTTAGCTGAAGCAACTTTCGATGCGAGTGCAGCTCGGCTCGCACCTGACTCTGCCGATCTGTCGATGGCACAGCGGCTGTTGGACTCCTTCCATGAAAATGTATTCAGTTATGCCTATCGCTTGAGCGGGGATGCCTCGTCGGCTGACGACATTGCGCAGGAAGTGTTCGTGCGTGCATTCCGCAATTTGCATCAACTGCGAGAAGCCGACGCGGCTCGCGCTTGGCTGCTGGTAATCACCAGAAACGAATTCTTGCGTTGGTGCAGAAAGCGCAGTCCGCATACCAGCTTGGAGGCGGCCGAGGCGCTCGATGGGTTTGGGTCTGGCGACGGAGTGACGCATTCGCACAGTCAGGCAATTGACCGCGCCGAGTGGGTTCAACAGGCGCTGGAGCAATTGCCGACTGAGCAGCGACTGGTCGTGAACATGTTCTACTTTGAACAATTGAGTTATGCGGAAATCGCGGAACAGCTTACCATCCCCATGGGCACGGTCATGAGTCGCCTGAATCGCGCCCGAAGCCATTTAAAGACAGTCCTCAATACACTCGCTGAGCCGCGGAGTACACGCGGTGAGCAGCCTAAACAGGGTACATAGACTCCACTTTTCCGCAGGCTTGTGCCCCCGTTGAAGCGCAGTCGGTTTACGAATCAGGATCGATCCAAGAGAGATTGAAATATGCAGGACCAGCCAGATCACTCCGATTCGGAAAATGAATCAACTGATTGGGACGCACTCGACGCGCTCATCGACAGCGCATTGCGCAACGTGATAGCACCCGAAACGGCCCTGGTTCAGGCTCGTGCGCGGCTCGTGGCCGAGGCCCAGATGCCGACGCTGGAGTTGGCGCCGGTTTCCACGACGCCAGAGGTCGAGCCACGGCGGACGCGAGGTGGACCGCGCCGGAATTTTATCCGTCGACATTGGTTGTCCCTGACCGCAGCCGTGGCGATTGCCGCAGTGGCTCTGAGTTTCTTGCAGTCGCGGCCGATGTCTGTGGCCCAATTGATCGCTTTTTGCAAAACTCAGGCGGAGTCGATTTCCGACAGCCCACCCCAGTGGCTCGAGGCTTCCAAGCGCGAAGCCGCGACGCAGCTCGCACCTCTGCTCGTCCACTCGACTGGAAAACTGACGCTGATCGGTTCCAGCCCTTTTGCCCCCGGCGGTCTAGCCCAATCCTGTCGCGTCTGGAAATTCATTACAGCTGACGGCAGAAGCCTGTATGTATTTGATTTCCGAGACCCCCGACGCTTCGGCAATATTACCGATCGTCTGCAGGAACTAAACCAATCGAGCGGCAAATGGTCTCTTGCCGGTTTACAGCGTGATTCGCAACTATTGGTGGTTGTTGTCGAAGGCAACGTCAATAGATTCTTCAGGTCGCGAGTGGTCTAAGGCAGCCCTGATAGAAACGCTTGGAAAGCAGGCAAGAGTTTCTGAGTTTGAAAATGGTACTCCATTTTCAGGCCAGCGGGTTCACCTGCGATTTGCGGGATGATTTGCGGTATAATGGGGAACTTCCTCTGACTTCCCCCCCAGCAACCCAGCCCAAAGATAACTATGCGCCCAACCCTCGCACTACTCTTCCTGTGCCTCTTCACTTCGGCTAGTTGGCAATCCAGCAGCCTGGCAGCAGATAATTTGCGGATCCTATTTCTGGGAGATCAAGGCCATCATCAGCCCGGCAAACTGGCTGAAGTTATCACACCGCCCTTGAGTCAAGCCGGCATCGAATTGGTCTACACCACCGACTTGGCCGACCTGTCGCTTGAGAACCTCAGGCGGTTTGATGGTCTGCTGCTGTACGCCAACATTGACGTCCTGCCTGCTGCACAGGAGTCGGCCTTGCTCGAATATGTGGCCGACGGCGGTGGTTTTATCCCGCTGCACTGCGCCTCGTATTGCTTTCGCAATTCGCCGGCCTTTGTCGATCTCGTGGGCGGACAATTCCTGCGGCATGGTGGTCAGGTATTTTCGACCGAGATCGTGCAGCCCACACATCCCATCATGCAAGGTTTTGGGGGGTTTGAAAGTTGGGATGAGACCTACATCCATACCAAGCACAACGAGCGCAATCGCATCGTGCTCGAGGAGCGTAGAATCGGAGATCAGGCCGACGACAATACCAGCGAACCCTGGACATGGATTCGCACACACGGCCAAGGTCGAGTGTTTTATACCGCTTGGGGTCATGACCAACGAACCTGGGAGCACCCGGGTTTTCAGAATCTACTCCAGCGTGGCATCCGCTGGGCTTGTGGCCAAGATCCGGCAGTCGTACCCGGCTTTCAGGACCCCGGTCTATTCGCGATTCCGCAAATGACCGCTCCCCGAACGGATGTGCAACCCTTTGAGTACGACGATGTGGGGCCGAAAATCCCCAACTATCTGGCCGGCGAGCGATGGGGGGCTCAAGGAGAAATTCTCACCAAAATGCAACAACCGCTCACTCCTGCAGGAATCCCTAAAACACTACGTTACACCTGAGGGATTTCACCTGGAGTTGTTTGTCTCCGAGCCAGACATCCAGGGCAAGCCGATTGCCATGAATTGGGACGAGCGCGGAAGACTGTGGGTTTGCGAAACCGTCGACTATCCTAACGAACTGATGCCCCCGGGCGAGGGACGCGATCGGATTCGCATTTGCGAAGACACCGACGGCGATGGAGCTGCCGACAAATTCACCGTTTTTGCCGATCAGCTGAGCATTCCCACATCGATCGAATTCGCCCGCGGCGGGGTGATCGTGCAAGCCGGCGTGGAGACCCTGTTTCTGCGCGACACCGACGGCGATGACCAGGCCGATCAGCGATCGACTTTGATCAGCGGCTGGCAACTGGGAGATACGCACGGCGGTGTCAGCAATTTCCAGTATGGATTGGACAATCGCTATTGGGCCATGCAGGGCTACAACAGTTCGCAACCCAAATACGCTGGCGGAGAGCATCCCGGATTCCGGCAGGGTCCTTTCGCCTTTCAATTGAACGATCCGGCACAGGATGATGTCGAAGTGCGGATGTCGAATTCATCCGCTCGACGACCAACAACAGTTGGGGGTTGGGGATCAGTGAAGAAGGGCTTGATTTTCGCCTCAACCGCCAATCGTGCTCCCAGCTTTTTTGTGCCCATTCCCAATCGCTACTACGAGCGAGTTCGCGGCTGGACTCCCAGCCTGATGGCTGAGGCCATTGCGCCGGATCACCTGTTCTCGCCGATAACGGACAAAGTCCGTCAGGTGGACCATCATGGTGGCTACACGGCCGGCGCCGGCCATGCCCTGTACACCGCCCGCAACTATCCGCGGAGTTGGTGGAATCGGGTGGCCTTCGTGTGCGGCCCGACGGGTCACCTGGTCGGCACTTTCGTCATCAATCGCAGAGGGGGCTGGGTTCCGGGACCGCAATACTTTCAATCTGGTGGCCAGTGACGACGAGTGGTCCGCACCGATCATGGCCGAGGTTGGCCCGGATGGGAACATGTGGATCATCGACTGGTACAACTACATCGTGCAGCACAATCCGACGCCACAGGGGTTCACCACCGGCAAGGGCAATGCCTACGAGTCCGATCTGCGCGACAAGACGCACGGGCGGATATATCGTTTGGTCTACGACGCTGGAGAGGCGAATGCTATCCAGCCTCCAGCCCAGTTGGATCCTGGCCAGCCGGCCAGTTTGGTTGCTGGTCTCCAGCATTCGAATCGATTGTGGAGGCGGCATGCGCAGCGTTTGTTGGTCGAGCGAGGCCGCCGTGATGTCGTACCCTCGTTACTCAAATTACTCGACAGTCCGAACGTCGACAGCACCGGCAACAATGCGGGAGCCATCCACGCCCTGTGGACACTGCATGGATTGGGAGTCATCGCTGAGGACAGTCAGGCACTGTCGGCCGTCATCGGCGCACTCAAGCATCCCGCTCCAGGCGCGCGGCGAAACGCTGCATTGGTGCTGCCACCCAGCCAGACAGCCGCCACAGCATTGCTAGAATCCGGATGCACCGCGGACGTCGATGCTCAAGTTCAATTGGCCGCCGTGCTCGCTCTGGCGGATATGCCTCCTCAGGCCACTGTTGGAGCCCATCTGGCAGCCTTGACCAGCCAAGCCAACTTCATGGCCGATCGAAACTTGGCAGAGGCGGCTATTTGTGCTGCTTCGACTCACGCCGAGTACTTCTTGTTGGCACTGCTGAAGGACAGTCAACCACTGCTTGCGGAAACGGCGAGCGCCATGCAAGTCATTGCTGAACATCGCGCGAGCTGGTATGGACGATGCTGACCTCGATCGATTGTTAGCTGCTTTAGCCGCAACCTCCGCCGAGCGTAGTCGAGCGCTGATTGCCGGCTTGGCTGCGGGTTGGCCCGCCGACCAGAAGGTTCATCTAACATCCGCTGGAGAAGCTGCTTTGGAAAGGTTGGTCGACGCCTTACCGGCCGATGCACGTGGGCCGGCGGTGCGGCTGGCTATCCGCTGGGGCAGCCAGCGCCTGGCCCGCTATGCGCAGCAGATATCAGTGTCACTCCTGCAGGCGATTGACAATCCAGAGCTAGCGGACCAGCAACGCGTCTCGGCTGCGAACGAGTTGGTGGAACTGGCCGGCACAGATCCTGAGACGGTAGCCAGCCTGGTATCAACGCTCACACCGCAGTTGCCGCCGGTGGTGTCGAGCGGTGTCGTACGGTCTCTGAGCAGCACCACAAGCCCCAACGTCGCGGCCACACTAGTCGACAACTGGCCATCGCTCACACCCGGGCTGCGAACCGATGCCGTGGCCGTTCTGCTGGCGCGGCCAGCTACAACCTTGGCACTCTTGGATGCTATTGCGGAGGGCAAGATAGCCTTGAGCGATTTGACGCTTGACCAACGGCAGACTCTTCGTAGCCACCCCGATTCCAAGATCCGCAGCGCCGCCGAACGGCTGACGTCGGCTGCCGGAGCCACAGTCAATGCCGACCGCCAGAAGGTGATCGAAAACTACGCCGCGGCGACTCACCGCAGCGGAAATGCGGCCCAAGGAAAGCTCTTGTTCACCAAGAATTGCGCCAATTGTCACAAGCATTCGGGTGAAGGCAATGAGATCGGTCCCGACCTGACGGGCATGGCAGTGCACCCCAAGGAAGAATTGTTGGTGCATATTTTAGACCCCAATCGTAGCGTTGAGGGAAATTTCCGACGCTATATCCTGTTGACCGCCAATGGTCAGGTGCTCAGTGGCATGCTAGCTGCCGAATCGCAGTCGGCGGTCGAGCTGGTGGATGCCGAAGGCAAACGACAATCCATCACGCGCGAGGACATCGAGCAAATTACGTCGACGAAAATGTCCCTCATGCCCGAGGGCTTCGAGCAACAACTCACCCCCGACAGCATGACCGACCTGCTAGAATTCTTGACCAGCAAAGGTCGTTTTGTACCCGTGCCCTTGGGTGGTTTGGCCAGTGCCATCAGCGACCGGCCGCTCTTTAGCGACAGTCCAGGCGGGCCAGACCAGATGATCTTTTCCAGTTGGGAACCCAAAAATTTTGAGGGCGTTCCCTTTCAGCTGCTGGATCCCCTGGACGGCAAACGGCCCAACCTAATTCTGCTCTACGGCCCACTGGCCGCGCTGCCTCGCCAAATGCCACGCCAGGTATCTTTTCCCTGCAACATGCCCGTCAAGACCATCCATATGCTCAGCGGTGTAAGTGGCTGGGGGCATCCCTACTCGCGCGAGCAGTCTACCAGCATGATCGTGCGCATCCATTACCAAGATGGTTCCACCGAGGATCATCGGCTGATCAATGGCGTTCACTTTGCAGACTATATTCGCCGCGTGGATGTCCCGGAATCGAAATATGCCTTTCGCTTGCGGGGGCAGCAGTTGCGTTATCTGACGGTGCAGACGAAGAAGGAAATGCTGGTCAACAAAGTCGAGTTGATCAAGGGCGATGACGATACCGCGCCGATGGTGATGGCCATTACCCTCGAACAATACTAGCTCATGCGGCGTGGCAGCTTGGCACGCAAAGGTGCAATGATTTGTTCTGGAACGAACTTGGACAGCATGGCGTCGTTGCTGAGTGGCACGATTTGCTTGATCAGGGTACTGGAAACGTGGGAATAGCGTTCATCCGACATTAAGAATACAGTTTCGATTTCAGAATCGAGCTGGCGATTGGCCATCATCATCGTGAATTCTGCGGCAATATCGGTCATGGGGCGCACACCACGAATCATGACCCGCGACTGACAGCTCTTGACAAAGCCGACCGCCAGTCCCGAAAAGCTCTCGACGCGCACATTGGGCATGCCGATGACCACCATGCGCAATAGATCAATGCGTTCGTCAGGTGTGAATAAAGAGGGCTTCTCGGAGTTGACACCAATGCCGATCACCAGCTCGTCGAACAATTGGCAGGCACGCTGTATAACGTCCAGATGCCCTAGAGTCACCGGATCAAATGAACCGGTGTAAACGCCAATCCTCGATCTTGTCATGAGTGACTCCGCCTGGTAAGGGACCGTCCGAAATTAAGTTGCCGAATCAGCCTCAAGCCGTTAGCGTCCGATTACATTAAAAACTGTGTGCCAACGCACTTCGGCTGGAGCAAATGCGGTAATTTCATTGCGAACGTGCGCTAACCCTGCGAGCGACCAAAATCGACCAGTGCGTCAATCAAACGCGAAATATCCTCAGTATTGTTGTACGCATGCGGGCTGGCACGCAAGCGCCCACCCCGGACACTGAGGACAACACCCTGATGGTGACACGCTTTACGGGCTGCCAGGTAGTCCTGCTCGCTGGCCTCCGGCCAGCCAAAGCCCACAATGCCACTGCGATGAGCTGGATCTGCAGGCAAATGAACTTGGAAGCCATGTGCCAGCAATCGGTCTTCCAATTCCGCAACGTTTTGCAGAATGGCAGAAGCCACCTGACTACTTGGCAAGCCCGCCCCGCATTCCTCGAGCAGCCGTAGGCTTTGGCCAAAGCCCAACATGCCTGCCATATTCATCGCGCCACCCTCGTAACGCCCCGCCGTTGGCTTGAGCTCGATCGAGAGGGGATCAAAGGCTGCGGCGGCCAGACTGCCCCATCCCAAGCCCAAAGGTTGCAGTAGATTCAGGTGCTCCCTGCGGACATACAGGATTCCGGCGCCCTCGGGACCGAGCATCCACTTGTGTCCGTCCGCGCTCAGGAAATCGACGCCGCAGTCGCCAACGTTCAGCGGAAACGCTCCCAGACCTTGGATAGCATCCAGAAATACCAAGCTGCCGCGGGCATGGGCCAACTCGACCAGCTCCGCCACGGGCAGCCGGAAACCGCTGGCAAAACCCACCCAACTGACCGCAACCATCCGCGTTCGGGCGTCGAATAAGGGCAGGAATTGATCCATGCTTAGCTGGCCAGACGGTGGGACCGCCACCCATCGTATTTCGACACCCAAGCGCTCCAGGTTCCGCCAGGGCAACGAATTCGAGGGAAATTCATTGGCTGGGACGATCAAATTATCGCCCGAGCGCCACGGAAACCCCTCGGCCACCAGGTTGATGCCCTGCGTGGTATTGTTCACCAAGGCAATCTCCTCCAGTTGTGCACCCATCAGGCTTGCGGCGGTCTCCCGCAGCCTGGCAACTGCAGCCGACCACTCCAGCCAGTGTACGTCACCATGCTGGGCTGCCTGCCAGGCGTAGTCGGCCATCGCCCCTGCGGCGGCGGCTGGCAGGGGGGCAACCGCGGCATGATCAAAGTAGGCATAACGCTCGGTCACAGGCATCTGCTGCCGCAAGGAGTTCATCAAAAACGGCTTCTCCATACGGTTTGCGAGGAAAACGAGGGTTGCGCGGGCGGTTTTCAGCGAATGTTTTGGCACAAACCAGGATAAATGGGGGACATAGGTGACAGTTGCACTTGTTGGATTATACTACCCAACTGTCACTGAAAGGCCCCGGTTCTCGCAACGGACGCGGCGGCCTCGGTGCCACGACCAAAGTGAAAGCTTTCTCACTTATGATGTCCGTAAAGTGAACTTGTCTGCCACAAGCCAAAAAGGTTGGCTGATGCCAAAAATACTGTGTTTGATCGGGCTGGTCCTGGCCAGCCTGGTCTTGCTCATATTCCTACTCGACCTGGTGCTCGGCCTTGCGGGTATGGCTACCTCGGCTCCGCTCAAGTATGCCAACATGCCCATGGACATCGTCTTTGTGTTGGCGTCGGCGGCGCTCGCCTATGCAGCCTGGTCGACTTTTCGCGAGCTCAAGTAGCACGGCCGATACTGGAATCAGATTTCTAGACTGAACCCCGCGCTAGTCATGGGCATGTTTGCTCCCAGCCCTGCTGCCTGAGCTACGACTGCAGTTTCGAGAGGCAGATTCTGTGCAGGCGTATTTCCGTGGCGTTCTGCGACTTGCGCCAGGTTTCCTCTTCGATTTGCAGCAAGCCCTCGAGCGTCTGCAGTTTTTGCCCATCCCGCGTGCGTTCGAACTCTGACAATAGTTGCAGTAGGAAGACGTAAAAATCAGCCACTCGAGTGCTGACCGGATTCGCTGCGTCTTGCACGCCAGACAAAAGTTCAATCAGGATATCGCGGAGTCGGATACTCCACTGATCAGCGATTTGGACTTGCCTCTCACGCCACATTTGGTCGATCAATCCGCACAGTTCTTGGGCTCGCTTTACCAGCATCCACCGCAAACGCGGCAGCGATGCGGATAGCACTTCCTGCTGCAGATAGGGATTGATACCGTGGGTTTGATCATGCATGCCCCGAAGACTCCTGTGTATGCTGGTACGGTCGAGCGCGGTACTGTCGGCGTCGGCGGCTCCCTGCCGTTCTCCTGTAGATCGTCCGAGGCGAGCCGCGCGACCACAAAAAAGTGGCTGCGCGATGATCATCATTGTTTTGCGTGTAGGGGTCGTAACGGT
Source organism: Pirellulaceae bacterium (assembly GCA_963707245.1). Lineage (GTDB taxonomy): Bacteria > Planctomycetota > Planctomycetia > Pirellulales > Pirellulaceae > Aureliella. Next base: position 83,348 of record CAVPPY010000052.1, on the reverse strand, counting down.
TTCATGGATTCAACACCAATAGAGAGCCTGCATAACCCGCGCATCAAGCACGCCTTGAAGTTGCGATCGGCCAGAGCGCGACGCAAGTCGGGCGAGTTCTTGATCGATGGGGCCACCGAAATTCGCCGGGCATTGGCGGCGGGCATCGAAATCACAACGATTTACTGCGTATCGACAGAACAATTGCATGGCCCGTTACCTGCGCCTGGGGGGCTACAGTTGGTTTCTGAGCGTGTGCTCGTCAAGCTGAGTTATGGCGAGCAGTCAGCCGCCCCGGTGGCTGTAGCCAAGACACCTCCATTGCCCTTGGCTGCACTGCCACTGCACTCTTCCAGCCTGGTGTTGGTGCTGGACGGCATTGAAAAACCTGGAAATCTTGGCGCTTGCTTTCGAACCGCGGCAGCCTGCGGTGTGGATGCGGTCGTGCTGACCAATCCCATTTGCGAGCTGTTTAATCCGAACGCGATACGCGCCAGCCGTGGCACCGTATTCAGCGTAGCCAGTGCACTTTCTAATCCACTGGAATTCCGGCAACTGGCCCTAGAATTGGGACTACCTGTTTTTGCCGCGCGAGTGGATGGCGAAAATCGGCTGTGGGATTGCCCGTTTGAGCGCGGCGCGGCCATCGTCTTTGGCAGCGAGGCATGCGGCTTGCAGGACGATTGGTTGGGAGACCACCTCTCCACCTTTCGGATTCCGATGGCCGCTGAGGTAGATAGCCTCAACGTGTCCATTAGCGCTGCGGTAACGCTGTACGAAGCCGTGCGACAACGTCCACATTAAGAATTTGACGCGACAGTTAGCCAAGGGTAGATTTGTGAAGGGATTCTAAGCCCGATTTCAAGAAACTTAGGGCCTATCCGAAAAGGGGTCTGACCCTCTCCGGCGAGGCAAAAAAAACCAATGAAATCGACTCGCCTCCAAAGGGTCAGACCCCTTTTCGGATAGGCTCTTAGATGGGATTCGATGCAGGCAACCGATCAGCGGCTGGATTTTCGTCCACCGCACCAGGAGCAGTGATGGCAGTCACTTATTTTAAACGTTACCGAATGGAGTTGCGTTTGGATCGCATGGTTGCTTGCCAGCCGGAGCGCGCCCTGCCTGAGGGCTTTCGGCTCGTGCCCTGGTCAACGGAAACCTTGAATCTTCACGCCGATGTAAAATTCGAGAGCTTTCGCAATGAGATCGACGCTCATGTATTTCCTTGTTTGGCTGACCAGACTGGCTGCCGCGAACTGATGCGTGAGATTGCTGGGCGCAGAGACTTTCTGCCCGAAGCCACTTGGCTGCTAGTCTGCGATGCGCCACACCATGGTCGTACTCTGCAGGCCTGTGGGACGATACAAGGCCTGCGTTCCTCGCCCTGCGAAGGGGCCATCCAGAACTTGGGAGTTCATCCCAGTTATCGTGACCAGGGACTCGGAAGCCACCTGCTGTGCATGCCTTGGCGGGCTTTCGCCAAGCCGGCTGCCGCTTCGTCAATCTGGAAGTCACTGTCGAGAATGCCGACGCCGTTCGGCTCTATCAGCGCCTGGGCTTTCGCCGCGTCGAGACGCTATTCAAAATTGCCCACGTACAATACGCCTGATGCCGTGATCGATCATTGGTTACCAACTCTCGCGTCTAGCAGGCTGTTGATGGAGAACCTAACCGAAGACTATGAGCCGCTTCGACGCTAGCGGTTCTCTGGAGTTTTCGGCTAGTGCTTTGTCAGGAATAAAAATTGGGTTAGACATGCGTTGGGAAAAAGGGGGCCGACACCAAAAGTGCGAAGCACCCGAAGGGCCGTTCCGGCTTTTGGTGTCCGACCCCTTTTTCCCTTCCATCCCCAAATGAAACTTTGACAAAGCACTGGGTTCTGTGTGAGCCGATTGTGCTAGCCAAATGGCACTTCATTTCGCACACAGGTTCGTCTCCCACGGCAGACTCCGCGACTTTCTTGGCCCAAAATGCAAGTCTCGGAAAGACTCACCCCCGTGAAAACCACCTATGCGAATCCCCCCGCGTTGACAATCAGCAGGGTGGGGTATTGAATAGCTCTGCAGTTGGACTCAGCGCTCACCGGACCAGCACCATGTCAAATCTGATTGTTAGCAATCTATCGAAAGAATTCGAATCTGCTGCCGAGACATTGAAAGTCTTGGAAGATGTCGAATTGCAGATGAGCTCTGGCGACAACATCTCGATTGTTGGCCCAAGCGGATGCGGCAAATCGACTTTGCTCTACATCTTGGGAACGCTCGACAAGCCAACCCGTGGCACGGTGAGTTTGGATGGTGTCGATCCCTTTCAACTGCCAGCCAAACAGTTGGCGGAGTTTCGCAATAAGAGTATTGGCTTCATTTTTCAGGATCATCACCTTTTGCCGCAACTCTCACTGCAGGAGAACGTGCTGCTGCCGGCACTGGCTCAGGGAGCGATTCATGCCGAGTTGGTCGATCGGGCTGAGCAATTGATCGAAGCCGTCGGCCTGCTGGATCGCCAGTCCCACTTGCCTTCGGAGTTGAGCGGCGGTGAGCGTCAGCGGGTAGCCGTGGCGCGGGCTCTGCTCCATCGCCCCAAGCTGGTGTTAGCAGACGAGCCCACCGGCAACCTGGATGAGGAGAGCACGCACAAGATCGCTGAATTGCTGTTTGCACTACCTCGCCAGGAACAGGCGATGCTGATCGTGGTGACCCACAGCCAGTGGTTAGCCGGACAGGCAGCCCGACAATTGCAATTGAAGAATCATCGACTGTCTCCCGCCGCAGCCATGTAAGCCTTTCCACGACTGCCATCCCTGCTGGGATTTAACACACAATGACGCAAGCTGTTTCAACGTTTTCCACTTCGACTCTGGCACGTCGCTCCTTGCGTTTTTTCTGGAGAACCCACGCCGCGATTGCCATGGGAATTGCAGCGGCGACGGCCGTGATCGTAGGCACCTTGGTCGTGGGCGACAGCGTGCGAGGCAGTCTGCGTAGCTTGGTCTTGGAGCGAATGTCGAATATCGAGTGTCTGCTGCACTCGCGCAACTTTTTTGAGACTGCCTTGCTAGGCACGCTCACACTTCCCGAGAGTAATCCGCAGGCCAGCCTGGCTCCCGCTATCCTGTTTTCGAACTCTACGGCCGAAAGCAATTTGCAGGGCAACCTACGACGAGCTACCCACGTGCAAATACTGGCCATCGATCAGCAGTTCCTGGAGCATTTGGCGGAAAAGGATGCACAACAGTTCCCGCCCGAGTTGGCTGAGGACGAGGTGGCCATCAACGCCACGCTGGCCGCCGAGTTGGGAATCGTGCTGGGCCAGGAGCTGACCATGCGGGTCAAGGATCGCGCGGGTGTGCCGGCCGACAATCCGCTGGGACGCCGCGATGCCACCTCGCTGAGCATACCCCGTCAGCGCGTGGTTGCCATCCTACCCGATGCCGGTATCGGTGGCTTGAGTTTCCAATCGGGACAGGCAGTTCCACGTAATATTTTCGCCTCCTTGGCTACCGTACAAGATATCCTCGAGTGCGAACAGCAGGCCAATGCAATCCTGGTTTTCTCGGATCGTCCTGGCCAGTTCGCCGACTCGGTTAGCCAACAATGGTCGGACGAACTCAACTTGCAATTACGCCCCAAGCTGGAAGACTACGGCCTCAAACTCGAACACCATCGTCGTGTTTTTCCTGATCCCGATATCGATGTTGTGGACGAAACTACCCAGGCTGCTACGGCAGCTCCAACCGTGGTTTACGATTATTATCAGCTTTCCTCCGAAGAGCTGATCCTTGACGATGCGACTAGCAATGCCATCTGCGGCAAAGTTAAATTCAACGTCGCGACGAGAATGATCACCTACTTGGCCAATTCGATCGCCAAAATCACTCCCACGCCTCAGGATCTGGCTCAGGGTAGGAGCTTGGAGAATGAAGACCAAGCCAGCGAAATGCGGGAACAGCGGACGCGCAGTCTTGCAAATGATACAAGTTACGGGCATCGTCGGCCCAGAGGACGACAGCCCGCCAAGCAGTTCACAGGCGCTGAGCCGAGAAGTACCGTATTCGATTATTGTCGGCATGGACGAAGGCGGCGATCTGGAGATGGACAAATATATCGCCTTGGATCGGGCCGATGTGCAGATCCCCTACGCCTTGGTGAATTCTTGGCTTGCCGAACAATTGGACGTTCAGCCCGGCGACTGGATCGAGGTCAAGTACTTCGAACCTGAAACGATCGATGGCAAAGAGATTCAACGGTCAGTGCACCTCATGGTGGCAGGAATTGTACCCCTCACCGAACCAGTAAAAGGTTTTCGACGCACTCAACCAGCCGCATACCAAGAGCTGCCCAGCCTGTTCAATGATCCGAATCTAACACCTAGTGTTCCCGGCGTTACCGACCAAGACTCAATCGCCAATTGGGACTTACCCTTCAAACTCGAACTCGAAGACCTGATCTTGCCGGTCGACGACCAGTACTGGAACAACCACCGCTTAACTCCCAAGTTGTACATCCCCTACCGTTACGCCTCCAGAAAATCGCTGTTTGGCAGTCGTTTCGGCAAGACGACGGCTATCCGCATCGAGGCGTCGCGGGTGCCCGACGTTGGGCTGCTGCGCGAGCAGATAGAAGAGGCGCTGCTTTCCACGCGAGCGGACAAAGGTCTGGTGTTTATGCCGGTTCGACAACGCCAATTGCTGGCGGCGACGGGCACGACCCCCTTTGACATGCTGTTTCTATCGCTCAGTTTCTTTGTGATCGTAGCAGCCCTGCTGTTGGTCGCGCTGCTGTTTAAATTGGCCATCCAATCTCGGCTCGCTCAACTGGGCATCCTGACGGCTCAGGGCTTTAACGCCGGCCAGATTCGCAATGTCCTCTTACGCGAGTTCACTTGGGTCGGCTTGATAGGGGCCGGGCTGGGAATATTCATCGGTCTGGCCTATGCCCGACTGATGATTGCCGGGCTGGAGAGCTGGTGGGTGGACGCCATCTCCAGTCGCTTCTTGCAATTTGGTTTTACCTGGCGGAGCTTGCTCCTCGGTGGTTTGGTGGGGATGCTGGCCAGCCTGCTGACCATTTATTTGAATCTCCGCAAATTGCGCCGCACAGGCCTCTGGCATTGCTGCGTGGTGAAGATCCGGATGCCTTCCGCTTGACGCGCAAATTCAGCCGTTTTTCGTTGGCCCTGGCAGGCATCACAGGGTTAACCGCTATGGGACTCGCGGTATTGGGACTTGGGCAAACAGGCATGGCCCGGGCCGGCAGCTTCTTTGGCAGTGGCCTCCTGCTGCTGGCCGCCATGCTGATCGCCGTTCGACAATGGACAGAGACCGGATTCGATAGCAGACGAAGTGGACGACAGACCGGCTTGCTGGACTTGGCATGGCGGGCGATTTGCCGTAATCCGGTCCGCAGTTCACTGTCGGTGAGCCTGCTGGCCGTGGCCAGTTTTCTGATCGCATCCATGAGCGTATTTCGAGTTAGCCCCAATGACGCGGTTATGGAGGATTCAATCTGATCGCGGAAAGTTCACAACCGATCTTTCGCAATCTCGCCTCAGCACAAGTCCGCCGCGAGGCCATCGGCCCCGAAGCTAGCAAACTCAACGGAACATCCATCGTTCCACTCCGCGCATGGCAGGGTGAGGACGCCAGTTGCAATAACTTGTTTCAAGTCTCCCAGCCGAGCATCTTAGGTGTCCCCAGTTTGTTGCAGGAAACCTATGACCTGGCTCCCACGGCCACGCCCTTCGATTGGGCAGCAGCCCGCAACCGCGAACGCCCCTGGGATGCCTTGGGCATGTCCGCCAGCGGTGAAGGTGACGATCCCATTCCGGTCATCCTCGACCAAAACACCGCCGCATGGAGTCTCAAGCAAGGCAGCCAATTGGATGCCGTGATCAAGCTGCGTTACGGGACACAGACGATCTACTTCAAGACTGTCGGCCTGTTGTCCAACAGTGTCTTGCAGGGAAAACTGATGATCGGTGAAGACAATTTTCAGCGACTGTTTCCCAAGATCAGCGGCTACAGTTTCTTCCTCGTCCGCAGCGGCAACGCCCAGTCGGCAGACACCGTGGCCACCACGCTGGAAACCGGATGGAGCGATGTCGGCCTGGATGTGACCTCCAGCAGCCGAATCCTACAACGACTGCTGGGAGTACAAAACACCTACATCAGCGCCTTTCAGTCGTTGGGAGCGCTGGGACTGTTGCTCGGGACTTTGGGGCTGGTCGCCGTGCAAGTCCGCAGTGTGGTCGAGCGACGAAGGGAATTGGCATTGATGCAGGCCGTTGGCTTTTCGAGTACGCCTGGCGAAAATGCTGAGCATCGAAACAGCAATCCTGCTGGCCGGAGGTGTATTGATTGGAATCCTGAGCGCAGAGCTTGGCTTTGCTGCCCTACGTATGGACCGTAGGTCCTCAAATGAGCCTGATCATGCCCCTGCTCATGTTGGGCTTGGTCCTGCTCGCCGGCATGCTAGCCGCCCTGTTTGCGGTGCGGGCTGCTACTCGCTTGCCCGTCTTGCAAAACCTCCGTTCTGAATAGAACCACCCCCTCATTGGGAACCCATGCATGATCGTCGCCCGCCTGCAGGACGCTGAGCGTTACTCCGCTTTGCATACGCATTTTGCCGCTGGTTTCGAATTCCTGCAACGCAGCGACCTTGCATCGCTGCCGGACGGTCGGCATGAAATCCAGGGACAGCAATTGTTTGCGCTCGTCGCCAGGGGATTCGGACGTGGCCAGGAGAATTCGCCGCTCGAATTCCATCGTCGCTACATCGACATTCAATATATCGTCAGTGGCGTCGATTCCATCGGTTGGCAAGCCACCCGAGACTGCCGTCGCCCAGCAGGACGAGTATGATAGCGATTCGGACTTGGGATTTTTTCGTGATCGTCCACGAACGTGGTGTCATTTAAGCCAGGGCGAATTGGCTATTTTTTTCCCCGAGGACGCGCACGCACCCTTGGCTGCCTCCGGCCCATTTCACAAAGTCGTGTTAAAGGTGGCTTGCCGCCCGTCTTGAAAAACGGATCGCGCACCCTGGCCTGACGCGAATCATCGAAAGATCCGAATTCTGGCGAATCCGGCTACCCTGAAACCGAATCCGGACAGCGCACTAGAACCCTAGCATTAGTCCAATCTACCACGCCAATGCAAGCAAACGTGCAATGTAAAACTTTGCCGGTTAGGTAGAGTTTTCCGAAAAAGTATTTTTTTAGGGTTAGGCTAATCTTGCCGGCAAACTGCTGCCGATACGTTTCTTTAATCCCAGGTAGGAATTCCTGGAAAGAGAGTTTGCAGGCATAACAGCCCCTGAATTGGCCTGCAGGTAACGCCCAGTTTCGCAACGGAAGGCGCGGCAATCGTGAAAAAATTAGTAGCCATGGTCGTTCTGGTCGGTGTGCAGTGCATTGCACTCGCACCAGCATTCGCGCAGCAAAGCAGCGGTGAAGGGCGACGTGCCCGTACCGCACGGCAGGCTCCTGCGAGCCGCCCAGGACAGCAGCCCGTGCGAAGCGTCAGTCACGAGGTGATCCACGAGGGCGTCATCCTGGAGGATGACTATATCGCGGATAGCATGCAAGCCGCAAATTTCGGTGCGGCTGGCTGCGATAGCTGCGGTGGCGGTGGCTGCAGTACTTGCGATACGGGAGGCGGCTTATGCCGCACCTGCCACACACCCCCGCGATTTTGCATTTGTTTTCCAGCTCATGGCTGGGTCCAAGCCGAGTACTTGGGCTGGGTTCAGTCAGGTTCGCGAGTGCCCACCCTTGGTCACCACGAGTGTTCCTGGAACGAGTGCGGCAGTCGGCTGGCGTGCTGGGGCGAACGGGAACCAGCATCCTGTTTGGCAATGACGAACACTTTGACGGCGAGACTTCCGGATACCGAATTCGCTTTGGCTGGTGGTTGTCTACCTTTCCGGGCTGGGGTATCGAGGGCGAATCCGTAGGACTGGGCGAACAAACCGAGTCATTCTTCGTGCAATCTACCGGAGCGGCTGGTTCGCAGATCCTAGCCCGTCCCTTTTTTAACGTGCTCACCGGTCAGGAAGCCTCTGAATTAGTCGCCTTTCCCAATACGGTCGGCGGCAGCGTTGCCATCGACCAAGAGCAGCGAGATTCACGGTGGGGCCGTGCGACTTCGCCGCCAAATGTGCTGCTCCAGTGGGAGCGCCTACTCGCCACTGTGCTGTCAAATGGTGCCAACATCGTCGCGCATCGATGCAACCCTTGGATATCGGATTTGGGAGATGAAGGAATCGCTGCAGATTCAAGAGAACCTGACATCGCGACTTTCAACCGATCCAGGCAGCTTCGTGATCACCGATCAATTCATGACACGCAATCAATTCAATGGAACCGAAATCGGAGTCGTTTGGCAAGGCCGCCGCGGCTGGTGGTCGCTGGACGCTCTGATGCGACTGGGAATTGGCAACGTCAAGCAGACCGTAACCATCGGCGGTTCGTCGGTCATCACCCAGGGCAACCCCGGCACCACCACCACCTACGGCAGCGGCTTCTTGGCTCAAAGCACCAACATCGGGACCTTTGATCGCAACACGTTCACCATGATTCCCGAGTTGGGGCTGACCCTGGGCTATCAATTGACCAAGCGATTACGTCTGACGACGGGCTACTCGCTAGTCTACTGGGGCAATGTAGTCCGCCCAGGTGACCAAATCGATCTAAACGTTAATCCCAACCTACTTGCCCCACAAGAAACTACCGTTACGACGCCAAACCGACCGCAGTTTCGCTTCGTGGAAACCGATTACTACGTTCAAGGTCTAAGCTTTGGAGGAGAGTTCCGCTGGTAATTGGACGCCAACGCACATCTGCAAGAACTCCAGGGCTCGACCTCCGATTGTTGGACAGGTTGAGCCCTTTTTGTATTTTGTGGCGGAAGGAGCAAGCTTCATGGCTAGCTTTATTGGTCGTTTAATCGCGCGTTTCAATCAACAGAAACAAGTCGAACGAAAGAAACGTCGAGCAGGAAACCGCCCGCTAAGAATGGAACCCATGGAGTTCCGCCGCCTGCTGGCGGGCGATATCGGTTCCATCAACGGCAATCTGTATGTTGACCTGACCGACAATGGCTTGGACCCCGCCGACGGTGCCGTGGTGGCTGCTCCCGTGAATCTTTTTCGCGACGGTGGGAACAGTAGTTACGAGAGCGGCAATGGCGTGGCCGGTGGCGATGACACTCTCATCGGTACTGTCAATTCCGATGCCAACGGCGATTATCGCTTCGACAATTTGGTGGCCGGCACCTATTTTGTGGAACAAATCGTCATCGCGCCCTATTTGCAACGTTCCGGCGAGAGTCCCAAGACGGTCGTGATCAGCGAGGCTCAAGCCTCGGGTGTGCTAACTACCAACGTGGACACCTACAACGTAACCGCTCAAGTGGTTACTGCCGCGCAAGGCGTTACCTCCGACAGCTCAGTCGACACTGCGCCCGGCGAGGCTATCGGGGACGAACGTGACATTCAGGTGGTCAACACAGGCCTACCAGGTGCCCAGAGTCTGGAAGCCGACACATCCACAGGCGTGTTGATCGTCAATACAGATTCCGGTGCGCAGGGTCGCGTCATTGTTACCTATGATGGCAATGACGACGATGCCAGCACGATTAATTTCGATAGTCTGACCAGCCTGAATGCAGACTTGACCGCTGGTGGGGCCACTTCGTTTCACTTGCTGGCCACCTCGGAACCCAACAACTCCCTGACCATCAACGTCTATTCGAGCGCTAACGATTTCTCATCGCTGACGGTTCCCTTGCCGGTTACCGGTTCGCTGCTGAACTTTGAAAACGTCATCGTCGACTTTGCAGACTTTGTTGCCGATGCTGGCGGTACCGGAGCAGACTTTACGAATGTGGCCGCTATTCGCATGGAATTGACCATTGCAGAGAGCGCCGACGCACGCATCGATTTCAGCCAGATCGTAACTCCCTTTGTGAGTACTCAGAACTTTCAAAATCTGAATCCCATGTCATTGGGCGACACCGTCTTTAATGACATCAACAACAACGGCTTCTTCGATATAGGCGAAGTGGGTGTAGCCGGTGTCGAAGTGCAACTCTACCAAGACAATGGTAACGGTATTTTCGATGATGACCCGGCTATCGATCCCTTGGTGGACACGACGACGACAGATTCCTCTGGGGTCTATTTGTTCACCGACCTCTTGCCTGGTGAATACATCGCAGTGATTCCGCTGTCGGAGTTTGCCACCGCCGCAGATCCTCTGTTCGGCTTTGCTTCAAGCACGGGCAACGATCCTGTTCCAGATCCAGACGTGGATGTAGTCGATGGCGATGATAACGGCTTCTTCGTACCCGGCGTGGGCATCGTTACTCTCGCTATAACGCTGGCCTCCGGCTCCGAACCCACCAATGATGGCGACGCGGATCCGAACTCGAACCGGACACTGGATTTCGGCGTTACTCCCGAGATTGACCTAGCTTTGATCAAGACCGTGGATCAGCCTGACAAGATAGCTGGCCAGCAAGTTACCTACACGCTGGAAATAGCTAACAATGGAGATGCCACTGCCGAGAATGTCCTGGTAATCGATGACCTACCAGATTTCATGAGCATTGTCTCTGTGAACGCCACCAATGGTGGCGTCGTCACCCAGACCGGTGATCCGAACGGCGAGATCGAAATCAGCTATGCCAGCCTGGCCGCCCAACAGACAGAGACAATTACCATCATTGCTGCGATTCCAGCCAGTCAAGCTGCAGCCACGGCGGTTGTCAACTCTGCCTCCATCACCGGTGACGGTACCGAACTGGACCCGATCGACAACGCGGACACAGCCGATATCGATATTTCTCGCCAGGCTGCGTTGACGTTGACCAAGACGGATACGCCTGACCCAGCTGTGGTGGGCTCGCAGCTAACCTATACGATCCTGGTCACCAACACCGGCCCCTCGACAGCTACCAACGTTGTGGTCAGCGATAGCCTGCCCACTGGATTGAGTTTTGTTTCCGTTAACAGCACAGCGGGTACGGCGAGCGAGTCCGCAGGTGTGATCACGGTTGATATTCCATCGCTGTTAGTGAGCGGAGCTGCGACCATCGACGTCGTGGCCACCATCCTGCCAAGCTTCGCCGGTTCGACCATTGCCAACACAGCCACGGCCGAGGCCGATGAAGCCAGCTTGGTAACCGCCGAGGCGGAGACAACCATCAATCCTCAAATCGATTTGGAAATTACTAAATCCGATCGTACCGACCCCACCAATCGTGGCGACCAATTGGTTTACGATTTGGTAGTCACCAACAATGGTCCTAGCGGCGCGACCAATGTTGAAGTGCTCGATACACTGCCCGCCGGAGTTACCTTTGTATCGGCAACCGGCGGAACAGTAACGCCACCAGCAGGTGGAAGCAGCGATGTATTGATCGTTATTGGCAACCTGGCTTCCGGTGCGACGGCCAACCTGACACTCACCGTGGATGTGAATGCCACGGCGCCGAACTCGTTAACCAACAACGCGTTGGTTCGCTCAACGGAAAGCATCGCAGGCTTTGATACCAATCCAGATAATAATTCGACTGCCGAATCGACCTCAGTCCAATCTACTATCGACTTGGAAATCAACAAACAGGATTTAACTGACCCCGTGGTGCCTGGCGAGAATTTTAGCTATGAACTGCTAGTCACCAACAACGGACCTTCCTCTGCCAGCAGCGTGCTGGTAAGCGATAACCTGCCCGATGGAATTCGCATTCTGAGTGCAACCTCCACCGCTGGTACGGTCACCATTCCAGCGACTGCCCAAGATACGGATCCCTCGAATCCCGACGATCTGACGGTTAACATTCCGAGCTTAGCTTCTGGGGCCAGCGCCACGGTGACTATCAATGCCACCGTATTTGCGGCGACCCGTGGGACGAATGGACAATTGACCAACGTGGCCAGCGTAGCCTCCACAGACCCTTCGATGATCGAATCGGACACGACCAACAACAGCGATAGCGAAACAACCACGCTCACGCCCGAAATTGACTTGCGGATCGCCAAGGTAGATTCGGTCGATCCGGTACTCGCTGGTGGCAGCCTGACCTACACCATCACGGTCACCAACGATGGCCCCTCGACCGCAACCAACGTCAACGTCAGTGACACAATACCCGTTGGCATGACATTTACCAGTGCCAATAGTTCCCAAGGCACGACCTCGCAAACCGGTGGAGTGGTGACGGCCAGCTTGGGTAGTCTGGCTCCGAACGCAACCGCTACCGTGACGATCCTTGTAGGCGTTAACAACGCCACGCTGGGCTCAATTACCAATACGGCCACAGTAAACGGAACCGAGCCAGATACCGACACCACCAACAACACGGCTAGCGCTACCACTACCGTTGATGCCAGTGTTGATTTGGCGATTACCAAAACTGGCTCATCCGACCTGATCGCAGCGGGCAGCCCGTTGACCTACACCCTGCTGGTCACCAACAACGGACCTTCCGCGGCTACCAGCGTAGTGGTAACAGACAATCTACCGGCGGGTGTGACATTTGTGTCTGGTACCAGTACCATTGGCACCGTAGCCAACGTCGGCAATAACGTCACGGCCAGCATCGGTAATTTGGCGGCCGGAGCCACGGCGACCGTCACCTTGAATGTGAATGTAGCCAGCACGCAAACGGCTGATATTCTGAATACAGCCAGCGTGGATGCTGCCGAAAACGACCCAGTTCCAGGCAATAATTCTTCAACCGAAACCACGGCTATCGCGGTTGCTACCAGTGTCTCCGGTACAGTCTTTGTCGATGTGAACCGGAATGATGAGCTGGACCCCGGTGAACCCGGAATTGCCAGCGTAGGCTTTGCTTTGGCTGGGACCGATTCGCTGGGCAATGTCATCAACCGCACCACCAACTCTGACGCCGACGGGAATTACAGCTTCATTGGCCTCTTCCCTGGAACTTACACGGTCACACAAATGCAGCCACCTGGCTTCTCAGGTGAGACGGTACAGCTGGGAACGGGAGCCGCGGGAACGGCTGGAATCAACGAGTTTGATGTCGTCCTGGTGGCAACTCCAGCCGTGAACTTCAACTTCCCCGAGTTCAGGTCTTCCTTCAGCAAACGCCTGTTTCTGAACCGCTAGCCAAGAGAGCTGGACAGGCTGCACCAAATGAATTGAAATCTGTGTGCTGGGATCTTCCCGGCACACAGTTTTTTATTTCCGTCCACATTCCATTCGGATTAGCTTGATGCCTGTCCCATCGCAGGAGATTTTCCTGTGCGAGCTGCCGCAAACGATGATTATCGAAATCGTAGGCGGCGATGCAGCCAAAGTAATGCATAATTTGACGACCAACGAAATTCTCAAACTGCAACCTGCACAGTACATTGAGACCTTCGTCACGGATGTTCGCGGTTGGACGGTGGCCCATGGCTTCGTGCTGCGGCTGGCAGATCGCATTCTGTTGCTTGGCAGCCACCCCGCACCTACCCGGGTCTGTGAACACATCGAGCGTTATATCATTCGCGAAGATGCGCGGGCTGCGGATATCGGTCACAGCCATCGCCTGTTTTGCCTGGACGGCTTGACGGAGCCCTATCCACCGTGGCTCCGCGATCTGCTGGACGATCCGCGATTGACGATTCTGACAGCTTCCGTCACCGGCCCACAGTGTCGTCTGCTGCTGGGACCTGCGGAATGCTTCGACGCCCTGCCAGCCAACCCGTTGGACAATAGGCAGGAGTTCGGACTGCGACGCATTCGCAACTTTTGGCCGATCATGGGCCAAGACATATTGGACAAATGCATTCCCCAGGAACTCGATCGAGATGCCCGGGCGATCAGTTTTACCAAGGGATGCTATCTAGGCCAGGAAACCATAGCCAGACTCGACGCCCGCGGACAATTGCAAAAGAAACTATGCTTGCTGCAGCTCGAGCGAAAGACACTCGAGGGACCAACCGAGTTAACCCAGGCCGACAAGCTGGTGGGTAACATTACTTCCGCCGCGTATGATCCCCAGTGCGATAGCGTTCTTGCATTGGGGATCATGCGCCGCGGGAACTTTGAAGCGGGCACCGCCTTTGAATGCGGTGGAGCTTGCGGGCAGGTGTTGTCAGCCGCGCACTGAGCAGCACGCTTTTTTGTAGCTTACTCACATTTGTCTTCATTCCGCATCGAAATGTTGCCCGTCCGCTGTAAATCGCTGGCGTTGGGGCTCCCAATCCGAATTCACGCACAGGCCGTCAGCCGCCTCGCACAATAGGTGGGCCAAGCTGGGACGACACAAATTGGCTAACCCAACCATCGACGTCGTACACCGCGGATTGACCTCAATGACATGCCAGGTCTGCGTTTGAGGATCGAATAGCAAATCGACGCCAATCCAACCTAAGGCACCACTTTTTAAGGCGGCCAAAGTTTGGTCGAGCAACTCCAACGGTCGTTGACTTTGCAATTCAGCCCCAACCACCTGACCTCCGCCGTAGGCGAGATTCTCATTCAACTCCTGCGTGACCAACGGCAGCCAAACCGCGCGGCCCCGGCGGTCGACGATGCAACTGCAACTATATGCCCTCCCCGGGAGCAAGGGTTGAACGATGTGCTTTGTCATCCAAGGCTGGAGATTCCTGCCGGCCAAGGATTGCTTGGCGATCACCAGGATACCCTCAGAGCCAGCCCCATCGCGAGGCTTGAGCACAACCCGATCGGCAGGTAAGGCTGCCAGCCATTCATTGGTCAAATCGGACACGCGCAAGGTTGGCGGGTGGGCGATGCCTACCGCCGATAAACACGCGGCCGTCAGTAGCTTATCGCAAGCATTGCACAGAAACTCGTCACTGCAATTCAACAACTGAGCCCCCGCTGCAGCCAGTGCTTGCAGGGTCCGCGGCAGGATGCCATCCAATTCGGGGGCGATGACCAGCGTCAGATCTGCATCTTGTGCCAGTGAAAACCAAGGGGGCGGTACTTGGTTCGACACTGCGGCTGGATGACCTCCAGGAACCGAGAGGATTTTATCGGCCCGCCATGGCTGCGCTGCTAGCAATCGCGAGTCGATGGCGGTGGAAACATGGCAACCCAACTCGCAGAAGCTATGCAGCAAGCACGACAGCATTGCGGCTCCCTCTGAGAGCAAAGATTGGGGAATCTGCTGGCTGGGAACCGCGCTCAAGCCTCCGCCGCAAATCCATTCGAGGATGGTTACCCGCCGTCGCATGCATCCCTCTCCTGGCTTTAAACGCACTTAACTTGAATCTTGTCGCCAAATTTAGCCGATCAAAGACGTGAGAGGGTAGCATCCGCACGGATTGCCCGGAAAAAGACACGGAGCAACAGCTGTGGCAGATGTTAACGCAATCACCTTGAAACTGGAATCGACTCTGCAACAAATTGGCGAACTCAATCATCGCTGGGTGGCTTGGCTCAAGCAGAATGAGTTAGCCGTGTTGAGCGCTGATGCGGGGCAACTTGCAGAGATGGAAGTCGGTGGTCAGCAACTCATACACGAATTGTCGGGTATGAACCTGCAGCGGCAGCAGATTCTGGAGGCCGCCGGTCAGTGCGGACTGCAGGCAGGCAGTTTGCAAAGCTTGGCCAGGCAATTGCCCGAGTGGAATCAAGGTGAGCTGCGCAGCACACTGGTTGCCGCCAAGCGGCAATTGGCCGAAATTCGGCGACTGCATGTTGCAGTTTGGGTACTCATCAGCCAGCGACTGGGATGCGTACGCGATCAACGGGCCATCATGATGAGCGGCTCGCTGCGGAATGATGTCTACCTGACAGGGCAACATCAGGATAGCGGTGGGCAACTGCTGGACGCCAGTTTATGAGCTTCCCGGGGGCGTGTCTGACTGCCAACGCGTTGCGGCCTGACAGAGCTACCGCAGGGCTGACTGCCATGAATTAGGGATCGCCACATGTCGTTGTTTGCGACGATTCAACAATCTGCCAATGCACTCAAAGTCTCAGAACTTGGCTTGCATGTCGTTGGCAATAATATCGCCAATGCCAACACACCAGGCTACATCCGACAGGAGTTGATTCAAACGCCTGCCGCCGGCTTGAAGATAGGCGGGGTTGTCCTGGGTTTCGGCGTTCGAGCCGTGGGAGTCGTGCAAAAGCTAGACGACTTTGCGGTTGAACGATTGCGGCAAACGGAGAGTGCCCTACGGGGCAACGAAGCTTTAGCAAATACTTACACCCAAATGGAAGCCATTTTTGGCGAACTGAGTGATAATGACCTCAGCAGTCAGATAAATGAATTCTCTTCCAGTATCAATGATCTCCTCAATCAGCCAGGAAACGAAGCGTTACGTCGTTTGGTTATTGAACGGGGAAAGACACTCAGCACCAATATTCGCACCATCAGCGGCCGTCTGGGGGAGATCAAGTCTGACTTGAATCAGGAGGTGCGAACCGCAGCCAGCGAGATCAACCGCCTGACCTCACGGGTGGCAGAACTCAATCGACGGATTGTCGAAATTGAAGGCGGTGGCACCAGCCGCAGCGATGCTGTGGGCCTCCGCGACGAACGTCTACAGCTGCTGCAAGAGTTGGCCGGCGTGGTCGATATTCGCGCGGTGGAACAGGTTAGCGGATCGGTAACCGTTTTCGTCGGCGGCGAATACCTGGTAGCAGACGGAATCCAGCGTAGCGTCAAGGTTGCGGTCGATAATACCAACACCAATCTCGAGCCAGAGGTACGACTGGTTGACACCGATTCGCCATTGCAGATATCGGGAGGATATCTGAATGGTGTCTACGCCGCCCGAGATCAGGCCATCGAACAGACTGTGGAAGGTCTTGACCAATTCGCGCGTGATCTGATCGAGCAGTTCAATCTGATACACTCGCAAGGTCAAGGTTCGCAAGGCTTTAGCGAGCTGACTAGCTTTAATGCGACCGACGACCCAACAGCCCCGCTGGACTTGGCAGGGCTGCCACTCAAAATCCAGAATGGACAATTTGAGATTCAGGTCAATGACCTGCAGACCGGGCTGAGCAAGACCTATGCCATGCGCATCAAACTGCAGGGTGGGGCCGAGGACACATCGCTGGAAGACGTCCGCGACGAGCTCAATGCCATTTCCGGATTGTCGGCTGAGCTGACTATTGATGGGCGACTGCGGATCTCCTCCGATTCTAGAACGCTCAGCTTTTCATTTCAGAATGACTCTTCCAACTTCTTAGCCTCGGCAGGACTCAATACTTTCTTTACCGGTGATGCCGCTTCCAACATTCGGGTCAACCAAGTGATTGAAAGGGATCCGCGGCTGTTGGCCGCCAGCCTGAGTGGAGTAGGCAGCGGAACAGACAACGCTCTCAGACTGGCTCAGGCCTTTGATTCACCACTGGATGCCTTGTCTGGACGATCTCTCAAGGACGCCTACGAAGACATCGTCGTCCGCGTAACGCAGGATATCAATGTTCAAGCAGGAATTGTGGATGGCCTCCGCAATTTTCACACGACTCTCACCGGCCAGCACTTGGCAGCCTCAGGTGTCAACATGGACGAGGAAGCCGTGAAAATGATTTTCTATCAACGGGCGTTCCAAGCGAGTAGCCGCTTGATTCAAGCCTCCAGCGAATTGCTGGAGACGCTGGTAAACCTGTAGTCATTCCGCGAATAAGACCATGAGTGAATTCTATCCCGCGATCGCCGGTCGAACCTCGATGCAGCTGTCCACCTCGCGACTGCTGTTTCAGATCCATCAAGATCAATCCGCCATTCAAAAACTGCAGACACAGCTCAGCACCGGCCGGCGCATCAGCAATTTGAGCGAGGATCCGGCAGCCGCCATCCGCGCTGTCCGCGCAGCGCCAGCTGGAGTTCAAGGCGCAGGTGGATGACAATTTGCGCAGCGCGGACGCCATCCTCTCCGCTTCGGAATCGACGCTCTCGCAGGCCCAAACCATTTTGAACGACATCCGCGGCCTGGCTGTGCAAGCCGTAGGCACCACGCTGTCCGAAGATGAACGTGGCGCCTTCCGGGCGCAGGTTCAAACGGCCATCCAGAAATTGACCGAATTGGGTAATGCCAAGTTTCGTGACCAATACATTTTCGGGGGTAACAAGGTTGGCAAGTCTCCCTTTGTCTACGCTGGCGACGCGGTTCGCTTCCAAGGCAATGGCTCTGAACTGCCAACCATTACGGACTATGCGTCGACCATCGCAGCCAATGTTTCCGCCGATGATGCCTTTGGGGCACAGAGTCGCGAGATCGTGGGTAGCGTTGATCTGAATCCGGGGCTGGCCGCCGACACACCACTCAGTATTTTGAATCGCGGCGAGGGAATCCGGCGCGGCGCCATCTCGATCAGCGATGGTTTGGGAAAAGTCGAAATCGATCTATCCACAGCCCACAACATGGCCGACATTATCGAACGCATCGAATCCACCTCGATAGGCAATCGAGACCTGCAGGCAAGTCTGACAGCCAACGGTCTGAACATCACCTTCGCCGATGGTCTGCCCGGTATTCTGCGGATCGACGAAGTGGGCTCAGGAAATATGGCCTCCGATTTGGGAATCAACAACGCGGACTCGGTGGCGCAAAGTCCGGTGTTAGGCAAAGACCTGAACCCACTGCTAACCCGCACCACGCGCATCGCCCAGTTGTTCAACAATACGGGTTTCACCATTGGCGATTCGCTGCAGATTCGTCAGGCTGGAAAGACATTCAAGGTTTCGACCAGTGGCATTCAAACCGTTGAAGATTTCACCAACCGCATTGCTCGTTCAGGCGCCAAGTTGACTGCCTCCATTGCTCCAGATGGACGGGGATTGTTACTGCAGAGCACCGAGAGCGGTACCGCTTTCTCCGTGGGTGAGGAAGGTAGCAATCTGGCTACCCAGCTTGGGCTGCGAACCTTTGCCGCCAATACTCCACTCAACAGTTTGAATTTTGGGCAAGGTATCTTCAAATCCGACTCCGGCCCCGACCTCATCTTCAAACGTTCCGACGGCAGCGAAATGGTGGTTAGCCTCAATGGCACGCAGACGGTCGGAGATGCCATCGCCAGGATCAACAACCAAGTTGACAACTTTACACCGGGCCTGAGAATCGTTGCCTCCTTGGCCACTACCGGCAACGGAATTGTACTGACAGCACCGGCGGGAGCCGCGCCCATCTCCGTACGCAATGCGGGCGGCAGTCAAGCCGCCAGGGGCCTGGGGCTGCTCAGCTCCGATGATAATGAAGCCGTCGGTTCTATCTCAGGTACCAACAGCGTGATCCAAGGTACGGATGTCAGCGGCTTGGAGGTCGAAGGCGTATTCACGACCCTCATCCGTCTGCGTCAGGCAATCGAAACCAATCGCCCTGAAAACTTGCTGCGCATCACGGATGCCCTGGATGCCGATCTACAACGACTTTCACTGGCTCGCGGCTTCGTGGGAGCCAGGCAGCAATCGATCGAAAGCATGGCCGACCTGTCCGCCGAACAGCAGGTGCAGCTCAAGAAAATCGAATCCGATGAAATCGATGCGGATCTGGCCACGGTCATTTCCGAACTCACCGCCCGAGAGGCAGCCCTACAAGCATCCCTGCAGTTGATGAGTAGCACCACCCGTCAAAGTCTATTCGACTACATTTGAATCATTCGCGCATTTGGAATTCGTCCAGGCAAAATACGGCCCGAGCACCTAGTGCTTCGTCCAACTTAAGAATTAGAGTTACTCAAATCAGCCGACGGGCGTTAGCCCCGGTTTCTGCAGAGGGAACCGCGGCTAACGCCGTGCGGCTAATCCCAAATTAGTTGGACGAAGCACTAGGAACGGCAATACTTCGTTTTCCTTAGCGTGGAATGAGCCCTGGATCAGTCATGGTATGGCCAATGCCTTGCCCCGCCTTCCATTTATGCCACAGGACATAGAATTTGAAAACGTGCTGTTTCGCTTCGGCCGAAGAAGCAAAGTCCCCACCGCTTGCGCCTGCCTTCTGCAGTTCCGTTACTCTTTGCCAGACTAAGACGGCCGAGTTTAGACCGTCTTGAATGTGTTCCAATTGCTTCGCGCGGTCATCGGTCGTGTCCATTCTTGCGAGTGTTAGTTCGATCTGCGCCCTTAGCAAGAAGTTGATGTTGTCGAGGCCACCTTCGTACCGGGCACGCAACCCTTCCACTTGCTCTTCCGCCGCCTCGACTCGCAACGCTTTGATGGAAGCCAGGTCTTTAGCTTCCACAATTCCTGGGGGCAGCTGGCCAGTGCCTAATTGTTTCAATGAGCCGAGCAGCGCTTTCGCGTCATCGGTGAACTGCCCTTGTTCTTGACATACGGCAAAGTTGCATAGCAAAAGAAATATGGAAACAGTTTTCATTGGCTTTCTCCGCGGCGGAAGATGGTCGTCAGTGTCTATTCGACTACATTTGAATCACTCGCGCATTTGGAATTCATCCAGGCAAAATACGGCCCGGGCCACGGCGGCCCAAGCTGCGCGATGGGCATCCAGACTAGTACCCGAGGTCTGCTGATCGTCCAGGGCCAACAGTTCCCGCGCAGGCCTGCGGATGGGCACCAAATTCAGCCCGCTGAGTTTGGAAGAAGTCGGTCAGGGCCGTCAACTCATCATGGCTGGGCTGGCGTACCAAGGCAGACTGGAACAGCCTCTCGACACTCTCCGCCACCTGCTGTGGGCCGGCGTGGGCTGCAGTCGCAAAGCGATCACCCGTCGCGCGGGCAAGTTCAACCAGCATCACGTCATTCAACAAGGTCAGGGCCTGCAGCGGGCTATTGCTGCGCGTACGCTGTGCGAGGCAAGCCTCGCCGCTGGGCGCATCAAAGGTAGAAAACATGGCGAAGGGTGCCGTGCGTTTGACAAAGGTATAGATGCTTCGTCGGTAGCGATCATCGCCCTGGCTGACTGGCCAGTGCGGACTTCCATAGGCAACCTCCGTCACGCCCGCAGGCTGTGGCGGACGCACCGGCGGTCCACCTACTTTGTCCACCATTTTTCCAGAAACCACCAAGGCGGCATCTCGAATCACTTCGGCATCCAGCCGGAAACGCGGCATGCGACTCAGCAGACGATTCTCAGGATCTTGCGCCAGCGAGACAGCACCGAACTTCGATGACTGGCGATAGGTTTGGCTACTAACGATACGACGATGGTAACTCTTGATCGACCAGTTGTCTTGCATCAGCTGGATGGCCAAGAAATCCAGTAATTCAGGATGCGTGGGCGGGTCACCTTGCAATCCAAAATCATCCAAGGTCTTGACAATTCCCGTACCGAAAAAAGCCTGCCAATGTCGGTTGGCCACCACTCGGGCTGTCAGCGGATTTTGTTTACTAACCAGCCACCGGGCAAAACTCAGTCGATCGGCTTCCGCAGATGGCGGCAGTGGCGGCAACACCTCGGGAATGGCCGCGACTACCGCTTCGCGCGGTTGCAAGTATTCACCGCGGTGATGCACAAAGGTCTGGCGTGGATCCTGAGCAGGTCGCTCCGCAAGCACCAGGCTGGAACTCGAGGCAGGCCGGGTGCGAAGCTTGCGGATTTCCTCTGCCTGCTTGGATAACTCAGGCGTCCGCAACAAGAATTCGCTCAGCAGTCGCTGGCGGCTTGCAGCATCCAATGCCTGCTGTCGGCTGGCGGAAAGCAATGCCAACAACTCTTCGTCAAAGTCATGTGCCAAGGGTTTTGCCGATGAATCGCTGGCCCGCAAGCGAAACCTCCCAAGCGAACTGGCAAAATGGCGGCCAAAACTCATGTGCAAGTGCAGCTCGCTGCCCGGCGGCAGGGGCTCTGCCAAGATATACACCGCCACATGCCTCTCACCCTGTCGCGCGTCAACGGACCATCCGGTCTGGATGTCGCCGTCAATAGTCAGTTCCGCCGACACGGGACCGTTGCCAAATCGATTCTTGGCATACGAATGGCTTGCCGATTCAATTTTCACTTGCTGATCGCCAGCCTGCAGCTCAAACTCCGTTAAAAAGAAATCCCCCAAGGTACCTTCGTAGTAAGTTGATCCGGGGCCGCGGGCGGGCAAGCGTTCGTCGGGCAAAACTTCCAGTTGAATAGCATGGATCGGAAAGTCGACGGGCTGGAAGCCAATATAGTAATCGTCGCGTTTGGCGGTATCGCCCGAGGCAAAGATGGAATCATCGGCTTGGATTGTCAGCGTTGGCAAATTCGAATGGGCCTCGCTAGGATGCAACACCCGCCAGTCCACCAACTGCCGTTGCTGGTCCGCCAACCATTGCTCGAAGGCCTGCTGCATGGCTGCGGCCGCCGACTCATTGGAGGCTTGACCCAACTCCACATCCGTGGCCGCCTTGGACTGACTGTCTAGCGCTTTGCGCTTGGCCTCGATCCATTTCGCCGGCAGCTTGTGCAGCAACTCTTCGGCGCGTTGCAGATTCTGCTGCCAGGCTTCTGCCAAGGCCACATCGGGCAACTCCAGTGCGGGTTCGTCGGCATTGTTCAAGAAGGCCATCAATTGAAAGTATTCGGTGTGCGAAATGGGATCGTACTTGTGGGTATGGCACTGGCAGCACCCCAGGGTCAAACCCAACCAGGTTGTACCGGTGGTAGCCACCCGATCGGTCATGGCGTGATAGCGGAATTCCAACGGGTCGATGCCCCCTTCCTCGTTGAGCATCGTATTGCGGTGAAAACCGGTCGCTAAACGCTGCTCGAGCGTCGCATGGGGTAGCATATCGCCGGCGATCTGTTCGATGGTGAATTGATCAAAGGGCATTTCCTGATTCAGGGCGTTGATAACCCAGTCGCGATAAGGCCAGATCGAGCGTTCCCGGTCTTTTTCATATCCATTGGTATCCGCATAACGCGCCAGATCCAGCCAGCGTCGCGCCCAACGCTCGCCGTAACGCGGCGAACCCAGGAGTTGTGTGATCAGCAACTGATACTGGCTTTCGTCGATTTCCGCCTGGTCTTGTCCCTTGGGCCAAATGCGTGCAAGCCAGTGCTGCGTTTGCTGCAGATCGGGTGGCAGGCCGATCAGATCTAGATACACTCGTCGCAATAACTCTGCTGGCTCGGCCGGCGGTGACGGCTCGAGCCCGGCAGCCTCGATTCTGGCGAGCACAAATCGATCGATCTCGTTGATACACCATGCGGGGTTCTGTACGTCCGGCAGCCGGGGCTGGCTGGGCGGAATAAAAGACCAGTGCTGTGACCAAGTGGCCCCCTGGGCTACCCAAGCCACCAACATCTCGCGCTGGGCTGCTGTCAATGACTTGTTCGACTCCGGCGGCGGCATGCGCTCAGACTCATCGACAGCCAGAATCCGCCTGATCATTTCACTGGCCTGCACATCGCCAGGGGTAAGCGTCTGCAGCAGGCCCTCGTGGGTATCGAGCCTCAAGTCCGCCTCGCGCATGGCCTCGTCAGGTCCATGACAATGAAAGCAAGCATTCGAGAGGAGCGGACGAATATCGCGCGAAAAATCAATCGTCGGCTCTTGAGCTACGGCCCGCATGCCCACTCCGCAATGCAGAACAAGCCATAGCAACGCAATGAGACGCAAGTTAATTCGGTGGGTAATCAACATTCTGTGCTAAACGTTTCGAGCTGATAAATTACGGTATCTCCAAACAAACTGGGGCTGTCCATTTAGTATAACCTTTCTATCTGCCCAGCTTGTCTCCAGCACGGAATTCCCGATGACTCCAACGCCTCTTTTGCAGCCCGATCTACCGCTACTGCCGCCGCGTCCGTTGGACGCACACAAGGGATGCTTTGGTCAGGCACTGTTGATCGGCGGCTCGCGAGGCATGGCGGGCGCCATCGGCCTGGCGGGCCTGGCGGCCGCGCAAGCCGGAGCTGGCTTGGTGCGCCTAGCTGTTCCGAACCAGTGCCTGGAAACGGTGGCCAGCTATTCGCCCTGCTATATGACCCTTGGCTTGAGCGAAGATACTACAGGACGCATCGCTGGCTCTTTCGATGATCTAGCTCCCAGAATAGCCCACGCGTCGTGCATTGCCATTGGGCCGGGACTGGGCCAATCTAGCAGCTTGGAACAATTGATCGCTGCCATCCTGAGTCAGGCAACCTGCCCCATCGTGCTGGATGCCGACGGCCTGAACAATCTGTCCCACATCCCGCAGTGGCCTGATTTGGTCAAACGCTGTGCAGCTCCCTTGACGATGACTCCACATCCCGGCGAATGGCAGCGATTGTGTGGTCTTGCAGCGGCTGATCGCGCGGCTCAGATCGAAAGGGCGATCGCCTTCTCCCGCGAGCACGGTTGCGTGATAGTCCTCAAGGGTCAACAAACCCTGGTGACCGATGGAGTTTCGGCGGTACACAATCAGACCGGAACGCCCGCCATGGCAACGGGTGGCAGCGGCGATGTGCTAACCGGAATCCTGAGTGCTCTCATCTGTCAGGGTTTGAGCCCCCGCGACGCGGCGCATTTGGCGGTGTTTGTTCACGGCCGCGCTGCCCAGATCGCCGCACAAGAACGCAACAGCCACGTCGTACTTCCCAACGCACTGATTGACTATCTGCCAGCCGGCTTCTTGGCAGCTCGCGAGGAAACACAGGGGATCGCAGAGAGAGGCGACAGCCTGCGGTCCTAAGCTAGAAACCTGATAGGTTCGTGCATGGCAAAGTCACCAAAGTCGCCTTTCGCTCCCGCGAAAGCCCAATACACCAACGATCGTGAGACTTTCGCAGAGCGAAAGACGACAGAACATGTGTGACAACTTGATTCTGTGTATAACAATTGCTTCCGTGACCTTCAGGGGGTCGTGTCGAGCCTGCCTGCCTTGGTGTTCCGCATTGGGTTGTATCCATGTTCAAAGCACTGTTCGCGTTCGCATTGCTCGCCAGCTATTCGCTCAGCCTCGTCACCGCCTGGGCAGATGAGCGGCCAAACATCGTCTACATCTTAGCCGACGATATGGGATTTTCTGATATCGGTTGTTTCGGTAGTGAGATTGAGACACCCCAGTTGGACGCCTTGGCAGCTGCTGGCCTGCGATTTACCCAGTTCTATAACACCGCACGCTGTTGCCCCACCCGCGCGAGTTTGCTGAGCGGTCTGTATCCGCATCAGGCGGGCGTGGGCTGGATGATGGCGGACAGCGGCTACGACGGCTATCGCGGTGAACTGAATCGCAGTTGCATGACGATCGCTGAAGTGCTCAAGACGGCTGGCTATGGAACCTACATGACAGGCAAATGGCATGTCACTCAAGAAATCGCACCGCGCACGGAAAAGGGAAAATCGAATTGGCCTTGCCAACGCGGCTTTGATCGTTTCTACGGAACGATCCACGGTGCGGGCAGCTTCTATGATCCCAACTCCCTGGTCCGCGACAACCAATTGATTTCGCCTTACGCTGATGCGCAGTACCAGCCCAAGTCGGGTTACTACTATACGGATGCGATCGCCGACCATGCGGTGCGCTTCGTGAACGAGCATCACGCTGCTGCGCCTGCATCACCGTTGTTTATGTATGTCAGCTTTACGGCAGCCCACTGGCCCATGCATGCCCGGCCGGAGGATATCGCCAAGGTTGCTGGCAAGTACGACGCGGGCTACGAACCCATTCGCCGCCAGCGTTATCAGAAAATGCTCGAGTTGGGCGTCATCAATCAGAGCAATACGCGTCTGTGGCCCATGCCCTCGAATTGGCAGGAGAAGGAGTTCTTTGCTTGGGATGCCCGCAACATGGAGGTCTATGCGGCCATGATCAATTGCATGGACCGCGGCATCGGACGCATTGTGCAGGCCCTGGCTTCCACGGGTCGTCTTGACAATACGCTGCTTGTTTATCTGCAGGACAATGGGGGCTGTGCCGAAGGCATGGGACGGGGAGGAGCTGCGGAGCCGCGACGAGACTCCCCCTCATTGCCGCCCCTGGCGGATGATTATCTACAACCTGATATGCAACCCAAGCAAACCCGCGACGGATATCCGATGCGAACGGGTAAGGGGGTGATGGCCGGCCCGGCGGACACCTACATTGGTTATGGCAAGGCCTGGGCCACCGTCTCCAACACACCCTTCCGCGAATACAAGCACTGGACGCATGAGGGCGGAATCTCGACGCCACTGATCGCGCACTGGCCACAGGGCATTCACCGTGTCGGTGAATTAGAGAGCACGCCTGGGCATTTGATTGATTTGATGGCCACCGCTGTCGATGTGTCCCAGGCGGAATACCCCGACCAATACCTGGGTCACGCGATCACTCCTCTGGAAGGCAAGAGTCTGGTGCCTGCTTTTAGTGGTGAAAAAATCGAGCGCGAGGCGATTTACTGGGAGCACGAGGGCAATCGGGCCGTGCGGGCCGGGGATTGGAAGCTGGTGGCCAAGGGGGCTGAGGCTGATTGGGAGCTCTACAATTTGGCTGTAGATCGCTCGGAACAGAACAACCTGGCGACCACCCATCCCCAACGTGTCCAAGAGCTATCCGCCATGTGGGACAACTATGCACAACGGGCGATGGTGCTGCCTTTGACGCCCTACTTCAAGAACAAGAAATAATTCGTCCTCCATGACTCGGATGACTTGCTTCCATGCAGCATGCCCTTCGGTTACATTGCTCACTGCAATTGGCAAACCACTCGCAACTGTTCGTTTGGCGGTAAACATTGATGACTCAGACCACAACCAAGTCCTCCGTTAGCCTCATTGTGCGGCTGGCAATCATGATGTTCTTGCAGTTCTTCGTGTGGGGCGCGTGGTATGTCTCGATGTATGGATTTCTCAAGATCAGTGGCATGGCGGAGACCGCTGGGGGTTACGACGCGGCGGCTTACACGGTCGCTCCCATTGCGGCCGTGCTGGCGCCATTGACGATCGGCTTGATTGCCGACCGATTCATCAATACTGAAATCGTGCTGTTTCTGCTGAATCTATTGGGCGCCGCCTTGCTGTGGTTTGCCCCCACATTGGCCAATGCGGGGGTGGCGGAGGGCTTCATCTCCCAGTTCACGCATCCCATGATTCTCTGCTTGCTGTTGTATATGTTGTGCTTTATGCCAACGCTGGGATTAACGGCCAGCCTATCGTTCAAGCATTTGGCCAATGGCGAGAAAGAGTTCCCCATTGTTCGCGTGCTGGGTACGATCGGCTGGATCGTGGGCAATTGGGCCATGTGGGGCTGCCGACTATTCACCGGCGAAAGCCAAGCCCTCAGCCAGGCCAGCGCCTCCTTGGCGGCGGCCAATGCTGGTAGCGACGATAGCGCGAAGAGTCTGGCCCAGGCAGCCTATGACACGACGGTATCCAATTTACAATACGCGGACAATTCGCCTCATATTTTTCACGCGGCTGCCATTGCCTCGGCCATTCTGGCCGTGTATTGCCTGACTCTGCCTAGAACCGCTCCGCCAGCCAAGGGCGTGCCAGTCTCGATTGGAAAAATATTTGGTTTCGAGGCTTGGTCTTTACTCAAAGACAAATCATTCTTTGTGTTCGCCCTCGCATCGTTTTTGATTTGTATTCCACTGGCTGGCTATTACGCCAAGGGCTATGCCTATGTGGAATCGATGGGAATCACGCTGTTCGGCTCCTCGACAGGCGCCATGAGCACTGGGCAGATGAGCGAGATTTTCTTCATGCTGATTATGCCCTTTTGCTTTGCCCGATTGGGCGTCAAGTGGATGTTGGCAATCGGCATGTTCGCTTGGGTTGCCCGCTATGCCCTGTGGGGTTTTGCTTTTGGACAACAGGGGCCAATGCTGACCACTCCTATTTTCTTGGGGATTCTGCTGCATGGCATTTGCTATGACTTTTTCTTTGTGACCGGCATGATCTACACCGACAAAAAGGCCCCGCCCGAAATACGCAGCCAAGCCCAATCCTTGATCGTCATG
The DNA here is from genome assembly GCA_963707245.1 of Pirellulaceae bacterium. Taxonomy (GTDB): domain Bacteria; phylum Planctomycetota; class Planctomycetia; order Pirellulales; family Pirellulaceae; genus Aureliella. The sequence continues at coordinate 55,578 of CAVPPY010000052.1, read as the reverse complement.
CTTACCCAGGGATTGGGTTTGGGCATCGGCGCACAAGCTTTCGGATGGTGGACCACGCAGGTTTCGGATGGTGAGACTATTGACTTTGCGACCTTCTGGTACTTGCCAGCCGGCTTTGCGATGGCGGTGCTGGTAGCCTTTTTGGCAACGTTCTGGGATCGCGTCGACACCCAGCCCGAAGAAGCCTAAAGACTCACTCGCAAATGAATTAGCCGGAGTGCATTAGCACCCGGTGTTGCGGGAACCGGACGCTAACGCGTTCCGGCTAATTCGGTAACTTAATTGCGGACGAGCCCTAAGCAGCCTCATCTGCATGCACTTGATCGAGGATGATGCACGCCGATGTTTAAGCTTCGAGACCTGCTATTCCTGCTGCCCGACCACGAGCTGGAGGGATACCCGCGGAGCCTACCATCCGAGCCTGCGTCGCAATTTCTGGCCGGTTGGCTTAGTCTTTGGCATCCCGCCCTGATCGCGGCTGCGCAGTCCATTCCGCGCTGGCACCAGGCCGGGCAATTGCCCACAGAGCTAAACGAATCCATTTTTATTCTCCCCGAGCTATCGCGCGACCATTGCTCGTCCGAGGATCGAGAGCGGATTGTCGCGGCCGGAAGTCTGCTGGTTGAGCCCCAAGGTTCGTGGCGGGAACTGCAAAGCAAATTGCTCAAACACTTTGGTGATCCAGCGCAGCCCGAGCTGGTGGAACAGTTCAGGGAGGAATTTGCCGCTCTGGGATATGCCTATCTGCAAATTCAATTGATGACCAGGCAGCAGCGCTACACCAGTAACTTGGATCAGTTGCTATTCAGTGAGCAGGTTTGTAAAGCCGTGGATGCCGCCTACGCGGGCGATGGGCCACGCGTTGCTCAAATGCTCCAAGCCTGTTTCGACTCGCTTGGCCAAGAGCGTGATCACTACTACTCCCTAGACGTCAACCTGCTCGACTTAACCCTGCTGGCCGACTCCACGCTGGGCAAATCGCTAGCCGAACAATTGCAGTCGACGGATGTAACCACCCTATTGGCCAGCGCGAGCCTACTGCAAAAACTCAAGCACAACAAGCCAAACATTTTTTCTTTGCTCGGCGAGCGGCTGCAGGCAGGTAGCCTGGGTCTGGCTGGCGGACTTGACATCGAACGCCCGCACCCGTTGATGCCTCGCGAATCGATGAGCCGCGACCTGGCCCGCGGTCACAGGGCCTATGTCGAACTGGGCCTGCCCCCACCCCGCGTCTTTGGTCGATTGAGTTTTGGGATGCAGTCTAATTCCGCCTCGCTGCTCAAGCGTTGGGGTTACGACGGAGTATTGCTCAGCACGTTTAGTGGCGGGACCTATCCCGAGGGCAGTCAAGTCAAACTATCCTGGGAATCGTCCGACGGCACCTTTCTGCCAGCCTTGGCGGCAAAGGTCATCGACGTGGCCGATCCGGCGGAATTCTTGGCGCTGGGGTTGTCGGTGGGTGAGGTCCTCGACCACCAGCATGTGCCAACTCTGACCTTTGCACATTGGCCAAACGCTGCGTGCGATTATTTTCAATTGCTCAAAATCATTGCCCAGCGAACTCCCGCCTTCGGTCGTTGGATGCTGGTCGATCGGTATTTTGTGGACACTGACCAGCCCTACCATCAGGAGCGGTTGAGCGCGACGGACTTCCGTATGAATTGGTTGGCCCAGACGCCTTCGCCTGCGGAGTTATTGGAGCGGACGCGCCGCGTGCATGAATTGCAAGCCGCAGCCCGCGGACTGCAAAACATGCTCAACCTGGACTGGCAGCTTACCCACTACCGGGAGGTGGTCAGCAGCCTTGTAAGCAATGGGGATGAACAGACCATCACAAAAGTGTCTGCCTTGGGCACCGAAAAATGGGCAGGGGAACTGTCGGCGATCCATGATCAAATAGACGGTCTTTTTGACCCACATCTGGATTTCCGAGCCACGGTCAGCGCGGTAAAGAAACAGCTCGAAGTGGGCAAACGGCAAGTACTCGAGTCGCTTTGCAAACGACTCGATCGCCCACAAGAGTCCCAGCCTCCAGGCACGGGCGGCAAACTGATCTTCAACCCAGTCTCTTGCCCGATGCGGGCACTCGTGCATACCGAAGCCGAGCTGGGATTTGATACCGCCCATGAATGGTGTTTTGCATCGGGGCGCGCAGGCAATGATCGTGTGAGTTGCATTGATGTGCCCTCGATGGGCTTTGTATTTGCTCCCCTCACCGCACGTGCAAAATCCGATGGAAGCAAGCAGCCGGTCATCGCCACCGCCGGCGGACTGCTGCAGAATGAATTCATGGAGGTGCAAGTCGATGCCGCACGCGGGCATATGAAGAGCTTGCACGTGCCTGCCCGACGTGGTAATCGCTTGAGCATGATGTTGGCCTATCGCGAAAGAGATTCGAAGGCTGGCTTTCAATTCTCGGAAATGATTGCCAGTGACGTCCGCATGCTCACCAGCTCGAGCATGTGTGGTATCCTTCGCGCGTCGGGCCGAATGGAGAAAGATGGCGTCCGGCTAGGACGTTTTGAAATTGACTATGAACTGTGGCGCGGCAGCCGCAATTTAGATGTTCGCCTGCGTCTAAGTGAACTGCAGCCCCTCAAGGAGTCGAATCCTTGGAAAACGGCTTACACGGTACGCATCGCTTGGCCTAGCGAGTCGGCTATTCTGCGCATTTTTTCGGCCGGCGATCAAAGCGTCTGGGCCGGGGGTAGGGCCGTCTCACCAGAGTTGATTGAGATCGATGAGACCGATTACAAGACGCACATTCTGACCGGTGGCATGGCCTTTCATCGAAGAACCGAAGAGAGGTTCTTGGAAATAATCCTGGGAGATGGAACGCAGGACAATATCTCGCACCATTTCGGAATTGGCGTCGATCTACCATCTCCGGTGCTGGCAGCCCGACGCTTCCTCAGCCCGCACGCCGAGTTAACCGTGCCGCAGCCAATTCATGCTTCTTCTGGCTGGCTCGTCAGCGTCGATGTGCGCTCGGTTGCCGTCGATCTGGAAGCTCCACTGGTTAATGAACAAGGGGACTTGGTTGGTGTACGCCTTTTCGTAGCCGAGCACAGCGGCAAATCAACCACCGCGAAAATACGTTTGTTGCGTGAGGTAGCCGCCGCGCATCGCGTGGATTACTTGGGTAATCGCATGAGCAAACTGACCGTCGATCAGGATCAAGTGACTATTGGCCTGCGCGCTAACGAGCAGGTGAATGTCGACGTCCTGTGGGCAGTCCAGTAAACGGTGTTTGGTGAATCTGCTCGCTACTTGCCACCAAGCACTAGGCTTTGTCTCAAAAGGGGTCTGACCCTTTGGAGGCGAGTCGAGTTTACACGTGTTTTTTGCCTCGCCGGAGAGGGTCAGACCCCTTTTGAGACAAAGCCTAGGCAGCTGCTTTAGAGTCTGTACGGAGCACGGCATCCAGAACCTGCTGACTACTTTCGTGCCAATTCGTAATTTGGCGTTTTGGTAAACAGTCGGTTGTGCTTCCACCAGCTAGTGCATGCTCCCAGTCGATGATCTGATTTGACAACGAGCATTTATCTTGCAGATCAAAATAGGAACAATCAGCTCCGCCAACTTCACGATGAATGGGTGTATCGCTTGCAAAGGTCTTCTTGCCGAACCACAGTGCTTCAACAATCGGTAATCCAAAGCCCTCAACAATAGAGGGGAAGACAACTCCTCGAGCGCGTTGGTAACAGTAACGCAACTCCGCATCGCTCAGATCCTCGAACAAGAACAGCCGTTGATGGCGCTCAGCATGCGTTTGAATGCGTTGTACCACTTCATCGCACCGAGCACCTATGCGGCCAACGAGGCATAGGCTTACCTGCTGTCCGGATTCCCATAGCTGCTCAAAGGCATCGATCAAATAAGCGTGGTTCTTGCGCGGGTCAAAGGTTGCGACCGTTAAATAGGGTGTATCGAGGCCACGGAAGACCTGGCGGACATGCTCGCGAACCTGTGTTAAATCACCTGCTTCCCCTGCGGCGTGCGGAGTCGCCTCGTCGAGTTCCGCACCCAATTGAAAGGCGCGAATATCGTTGCAATACTGTCCCTCTAGCGAGGTCAGTGTGGGCAGAAAGCGGCGAACTTGATCACGGACCGTTTGAGAGATGGCCAGCAGTTGATCGGAATGCGTGGCGGCGTGAGTGATGTATTCGAGAAATGCGTCGCGGCGTTTTTTACCGACAAACTCGGGATGGGTCAGCGGTATCAGGTCGTAGAGCACGGTGCTGACCAGCGCCCCCCGCCGCCGAGCGGCTGCGGCGGCGATCCAAATATCTTCTCGCAATCGTTGGATCCAATAGGCATCCGGCAATAGAAACAGATCACCAGCCTGGGCTTCGAGAGGCTTGACGCGGCGTCGTAATCCACGTCGCGCAGCCGCCTGCCTGAGGCAATGCCCGAGTTTGAAAATGCCCAAATGCCCAGCCTGCGGTAGCAGCCACTTGCGTAGTTTTTGGGATCGCAAGACCAAGCACAAGCCGCCCGCCAGCCTCAAATAGGTCCGTGTTTGATGAGCCAAAATGTTGGCGTGCTTGGCGCCCAGCGCATTGCATGCATTGATGTATTCTTGGTCGGCGACAAAGAAACTTCCCTGGTCGCAGATGACCAGTTCCGGCACGCGGGCCCCTTGTGATCGTGCCACTGCTTGCGTACCGCTAAGCAGCTTGCGCACAACACGCTCGATCCCAGAGTTCTTGCCTGAGCTGATTGTGTAGCTCGCATCGACGAAGATTCTACGGGGTTTGCGAAGTGTGTGGCTCATTCGCGTCTCTGAATATATTAGTTAGATTGCCCAAATCGGGCTCAGATCGCACATGCTATCCAAGTCTCAAATATCACGCTCGCCCACGATAGCAACCTTGTGGCGGGACGTGAATAGCAGCTATGATCGGTGCCATCGCAGACCGAAATACCCTGTCCTTTCACGAATGGAGGCGTGAAATGTCTGCCCAACTTGGTGACTCGACCTACCCTACTAGCCCGCCCAAGCGGCTGTGCATCATGATGCCAACCTGGATTGGCGATGCCTGCATGGCAACTCCCACCCTGAGGGCCATTCGCGGAGCCTATCCCACCACGGAAATCACCATGATTTCCAGACCGGTTATCCAAGAACTGATCGAAGACAGCTGGGCACCGGGCAAGCCTTGGGTGGATGACTACGTGTTGGTTACCAAAGGCGGGAGCCCTACCAGCAACTCGCGGCTCGGGTTGACGTACACCACCCGAGCTCGGCAATTCGATATGGCCATCCTACTATCCAATTCCCTGTGGTCTGCGGCGGCTATGCGGCTGGCCGGCGTCCGCCGCATCATAGGCTTCAATCGCGACGCGCGGGGCTGGCTGCTAACCGATCGAGTCCCAGTTCCCAGGGCGGGTGGCAAACGGACGCCCATTTCCGCGATTGACTACTATCTCCAACTCGCGCGGTGGCTGGGCTGCGATATCGAAGATCGCAGCATGCAATTGAGTGTCTGCCCCAGCGATGTCCAGTCAGCCGACCAACTCTGGCGTCAACTGAGCTTCTCTAGCTCGCTGCCAACCCTGGTGATCAACAGCAATGCGGCGACCGATCCCAAGCGAATATGGCCGGCAGCAAGCGTCGCCCGCGTTGCCTTGCAAGTTGCCCAGGAATTCAAATGGCAAGTGTTGTTGCACTGCGGTCCACAGGAACGCGATGTGGCCAATCAGTTGGCCACGGAGCTGAAACATCCGTTGATTGGCAGCATGGGTGTGATGGACAAGCTACCTATCGGACTTAGCAAAGCCGTGCTGCGGCGGGCCGCTGTGGTACTTTCTACCGACAGTGGACCGCGGCACTTGGCCGTAGCCCAGAATCGCCGAGTGATAACCCTCTATGGTCCTACCGACCCGGCCTGGACCACCACCTACAACCAGCCGGAAACAGCCATTTGCCCGGCTGCCGACGACCCGAATCTGGCCAAGATGGCGGATATTTCGGTCGATCGGGTTTTCGCAGCCATCTGCGACAACATCAACCAATATCGTCTCGAATCTCCAGCCGTCGAAACCCGCCATGCGGCCGCCTAACTCTCTCCAGCCCAGGTGACGATGCTGCCATGTTTGTATCTGGATTCACCATAGCCCGCAACGCAATCCACTATGACTATCCTGTGCTCGAGAGCATACGCTCGATCTTGCCACTGGTAGATGAAATGGTGGTTGCCGTCGGAGCCAGTTGCGATGCCACGCGGCAGTTGATCGTCGACCTGGATGATCCCAAGATTCGGATCATCGATACGGTTTGGGATGAAGAGTTACGGCGAGGTGGCACCATTTTGGCACAGCAGACCAACCTGGCCTTGGATGCCTGTCGCGGCGATTGGTGCTTTTACCTGCAAGCCGACGAAGTTATCCACGAGAATGATTGGGGCAGAATTTCAGACTGCATGCGTAAGTATCAACATCGGCCGACCGTGGAAGGTCTGCGATTTCGCTACCACCATTTTCGGGCAGACTATTCGATTCGCGATCCGCTGCCCTATCGCCATCAAATCCGCATCGTGCGACCGCATATCGGCGTACGCTCGGTGGGTGATGCCTGTGGATTCAGAATTGAGGGCCGAAAACTGCGGGAGAGATCCACTGGGGCTTGGGTCTACCACTATGGTTATGTGAAGCCTCCCAAGCACATGGCCGCCAAAATGGATTATTTCATGAGCCTCTACGATGGTCGCCAGGTGACTCCAGGGCAGGAATTGGCGGCGGAGGATTTCGAATGGGACCTGTCGACATGCGAACGCTTTGATGGCTCGCATCCGGCGGTGATGTCCGGCAGAATTGCCCACAAGGATTGGCAGACGCCCCGCGTGCCGCTCGTCACCCGTTGGAAGAATCCACGATTTTGGCGCGGGTTGGCACATAAGAACACCCGGGCCATTCGACGCTGGGTTGGCGCCGCCTGAGCCTGGACTGTGAATCAGTTTCTGCCTTGGCTCAGACATTGCCGGCTTGCGGCAGTGCCCAGTGATCGCCTCCCCTGCAGAACGGTAGCCGGATTCCCCGAAAGAACGTCGCTGTGACCCAAGTGCGGATCTGCACGTCCAATGACCTCCAATCACGTTTATCCACGTTCGCTCTACCAAGTCCCGGATTCTCCCCGGTGAGGACCGATGAACTCGTGGGGAAGTTAGAAAGGTGTCAGGACTCTTTTGTAGTGGGAATGCCGGGCGCACTGCACTTCGGGGGGAGGTCTTTTCGGAAATTTTGGGGGGAGGAGTGCAAGGTAAGCTCGTGACGAGCGTCTTCTCCAAACCCCTATGCAACCTTCTCCTGTCGCTGAATCCGCGTCACGTGCAGAAGGTACAAATGCTCGGTTGTCTCGCCGCCATCAGTCGAAACGTAGAGCCAATGCTTGGTAAGCAATGCTGTTTCTGGATGTTTGACGGTAACATGAGTTCCGTCACTCATGATCACCGTGAAGGGAATAAACGGCTTCGTGGACAACATCTTTTTCAATTCTGCTTGCATGATGGACTTTGCAGCATGTAAACATCCAACGGGAAAGAAACAGCGCACCAAGCCAATGCACCTGACATTTCCCCGATTATATCATCGATCCGAATCGATCGTCCACCCTTGGAATCGATGGAAGTCCAGGTGGCGATAGGCAAACCTGGCGTCTACGCACTTATTCGCAGGCTTCCTTCCTTCGGTTGGTCGCCCGGTCACAGTTGTCCTCGTCAAGTACCCGTCTTTCGACGTGGTTCATTTGGTACACTGATTTCCGCAGTTTCCAGCTTCGTACGGCTCGAACAACTGAAGCAATATCGTAGTTTTGGGTCGACACGAAAAAGCTCGATTTTGACTCCACGCAACCTGTGCGAAAATTGACCGTGGACGGGATCTATGACCATTCCGGGGAAGTCTCGGGAAGTTTTCAGGATACTCCGATGATTCAATTTCTTAGCCCTCAGTGATTAACGCAATCGTCCATTGCCCACCAATGACCTCCAATCAGTTTATCCACGTTCGCTCTACCAAGTTCCGGATTCTCCCCGGTGAGGAAGATGAACTCGTGAATGAGGGAATGTACGGCAAATCACTCGCGCTGTACCTGCAAAGTAAATTGGCAGAGAACGGTTACAAGACTCCAAGTGTTGTTTGCGAGGATTGGGGGTGGTGGGTAGAAGTCGCTGAGATAGACTTTACCTGTGAAATTGGAGTCTACGGAATGCAGATGGTTGACACGGATGAGCTCGACCTATGCGTGACCATCCTCACGCCGAAAGGCAAAAAGTGGAGCTGGGGAAAATTCCGGTCGATTGACACAACTCCGGCCGTCGAGCGACTTCACCAAAAGCTGCTGCAGATTTTCAATGCTGACGAAGAGGTTGCCTTTGTTTGCGAGTCGCCAGACTTTCCCCTAGGATGATCGCACACATCACGAATTGGACGAACAAAACGACGGCAAGGCTCGACCAGACCAGGCGTTTCTGATTTGCATAAGTGTACTGCTCGCGCTCGGTCGTCATGGACGTTATTTGCTCAGTTGCAGGGAAGAAAATAGGTGGCTCGCTTCGGGTCGCTAGTCAGTCGCCGTCGACTTGCGTTTACGTTTCCCCTGAGCGCGATGGTGGTCCATGGTTCAGGAATGTCCGGAGTCCAATTTGTGGCTGCGACCGGTTGACTGGCTCAGGGGCACTTGGAATCATTGCCGAAGGAGCGGCGAGCGGCTTCGGGTAGGGCTCGACGGTACCCCGCCACCGAGGAAAGTGCGTCCAGCATGGCCAGCACACAGCAGCTGAACAACAATAACAAGATGCCGCACCACAGCAAAAACCAAGTCTTCCCGTGCGGTACCCAGGCCGTAACCAAAATGCATGCGCCGGTTAGCCCCAACTGCGCATTGTTCCACTGGCGAATGCGCCGTTGAAAACGAGACCAACCCTGCAGAGCCCGCCGCTGCTCCTCCAGCAATTCGCCATCAACCTGCCAATCCGGGGGAGACAAGTACCTCAAGCCAATACCGCTGATAATCAAGCCCAAGCCACATACCAAACAGGCCATCGTTTCCATAAATCTAGCGCCGCAAGAGCAAGAGGTAATTGAGTAACTGGCCTGCTACGAGAACTGCTTCCTGGATTGTACAGCACCAGCTTCGTCTGGATTGGAACAGATCTGGCCTGGAAATGCAAACTGCGGTCACTTCATCCCGCCTCATGCTTGGGCGGCCAAGAGTGGTCTAGCGAATCGGTGGGGAACAGGCTTGCAGGATGTTGCATCTGACTTTGAAAACGGCACTCCATTTCAAAGTTCAAAGCTAGGGACAGCCTCCCCCCGAGAGACCCGGCCGGAGAAGGGAGCCAGATCGATGAAGGTGGTGTTTGGGAATTCAACCCCGACCACGATTTTTTTGACTGCTTACGACCGTTTCGTCATGTCCCCCCTGGGGGCCACGCAGGCGAGACTTGCCATGGCCTTTGCAGCGAGTATATAATGACCGTAACGATGTCAATCGTTCCCCACCTGAAATCGCACTTCCCCACCTGTGCGTACGGAATCAAGCCGTTCGTTTGAAAGATCGTTCTTAGGACGGTTTGCGCCGACGGTCGTCCGGCACGGCTGGCGTCTCCCGCCTGCGGATTTGTTAGTCTCGCGACTAACTGTGCCCTGCGTGAGCCAGTTCAGTCCATGGCCCTGTTCAAAACTGCTCAAGTCCTCAACTTTGCCCTCATTAGCTGTGCAAGCTACGAAAACTACCCTTATGGCCCATCACCGTTCGCCGAGCATGAATTCTGCAAGATGGACTGCTACGAGTTTACAAGCTCGTATTGCTGGCGGGGTCTGGCTAATCGTTATCGCTTCGTTATCCACTCCGGTTGTCGAAGCTGGGGACGGCGAGGAGCGGCTTGAGCGCGGCGAGGCGATCTATGCCAGTCGTTGTGCCTCATGCCATGGAACGGAGGGTCAAGGCGATCCATCGGCCTACGAAAAGCCACTGGTTGGCGATCTTTCCCTAGGGCAATTAACAGAGGTAATTTCGGACACGATGCCCGAGGGTGAGCCCGAGGAATGCGTGGCAGATGACGCCGCGGCAGTCGCGGCTTTCGTACACCACAAGTTTTACAGTGAGGCGGCACAGGTCCGCAGTCGCCCGCCACGAGTGTCCTTAGCTCGACTGACGGCCAACCAATTGCGACAGAGCATCGCTGACCTGTATGCTCATTTCGATCGTCTGCCCCAGCCTGGGCAAGCCGCATCTGGATTAAAGGCCGAGTACTACGATGGTAAGCGCAGGAAGGAATCCATGAAGTTCGAACGGGTCGATCCGGAGTTGAATTTCGATTTTGGGCATGAGAGTCCCGGAGAAGGTATCAAGCCCGAAGAGTTCGTCATTTTTTGGCGTGGCGGCATTCTGGCCAACATCACCGGCAAGTATGAAATTGTGGTTCGTAGTACGTGCTCCTTTGTGTGCAACCTGGGAAACTATGATCGCGAGTTCATCAACAATCATGTGCAGTCGGGAGACAAGACCGAGTTTCGGCGAACGGTGCTGCTGACGGCCGGGCGGGTGTACCCCTTTGAATTGGAGTTGGTACAGCGCAATCGCAAGACGGAGATTCCCCCTGCGAGCGTTTCGCTATCGTGGATACCTCCTGGCGGCGTGGAGCAGATCGTTCCCAGTCGCAATTTAATCAGCGAGTATGTGCCAGCCAGTTTTTCGGTGCAAGCGACACTGCCTCCGGACGACCGCAGTTACGGGTTTGAACGTGGAGTGGCCATCAATCGCCAGTGGGATGATTCGACCACAGCAGCCGCACTGGAGTTTGCGCAGATTGCTGCCGAGGAATTGTGGCCGAGATACAAGCGACGCAGCCAGGCGCCTGCGGAAACGCGGCAACCACTGCAAGATTTCCTAGGAGAGATTGTAGCCACTGCTTTTCGCAGCGAATTGGATGATGAAACGCGACAGCTGCACGTTCTCTCGCAACTCGAGCAGGAGCCGGATGACGCCGAAGCCATCAAACGCGCCGTACTGTTGGCGCTTAAGTCGCCGCGTTTCCTTTATCCAGATTTGCTCGACTCCGAATCGCTATCGGCTCGCTCGGGTGTCAAGTTGGCTTCCATACTTTACGACTCGCTGCCAACTGGCGATCTGGCAAGAGCCATCCGCAAGGATGAACTGGGGAACGAAGACCAAATCCGCAGTTTTGCCCGCAGCCACCTGAACGATTATCGCCTGCAGGCCAAAACTCGCGAGATGCTCCACGAGTGGCTGAATGTTTCGCGGTTTACCGATCTGAGCAAGAGCGAAGAAGACTATCCAGGCTTTGATGCGCAGTTGATCGCTGATCTGCGGCAGTCCTTGGACGCCTTTTTGGATGAAGTGGTATGGAGCGATACCAGCGATTATCGCCAGTTCTTTCGGGCTAATTGGCAGTTTAGTAATCAGCGGATCGCGGATTACTACGGTCCAGCCTGGCGTCCCGCGGAACCCTCCACAGGACTAAGCCGCACCAGCGAAATGGAGGGCACGGGATACGGGCTTTTGACCCATCCCTACTTGATGGCCGGCCTATCCTATCACGACGCCACCTCGCCCATTCACCGCGGAGTGTTCTTGATTCGCTATATCCTCGGCCGAACCCTGCAGCCCCCGCAAGAAGCATTCTCGCCTCTCAGTCCCGATTTGCATCCCGACTTGACCACCCGAGAGCGGGTCGCCCTGCAGACGAGCCCGGAGAGTTGCCAGGTGTGCCATTCCAGAATTAATGGCTTGGGATTTGTGCTTGAGAATTACGATGCCGTTGGCCGATTTCGAGAGGAAGAGCGTTCCAAGCCCATCAATTCACGGGGCCAGTATACGAACCGCGAGGATAACCAGGTAGAATTCAGTGGCGTGGCCGACTTGGCCAGTTACCTGTGCGAAAGCCAGGACGCACTGCAGGCGTTTGTCAGCCGCGCTTTCCAGCACTTTGTAAAACAGCCTCCCGCCGCTTTTGGCAACGATACGCTGGAGGAGTTAACCGCCAAGTTCAAAGCCAGCCAGTACAATATTCGCGAGTTGCTCGTTGAAATTGCTGTCATTGGCTCCAGGCCCCCCAGCGAACCCAGTCCCCAGAGTTAGACCACAGTTAGCTTTCAGCGAGAACGTTCGGATCCGATCTGACTTGAGTTCCGACCTTGCTAATAGAATGTGTGTACGTTTTCATCCCACCTAAAGAATAACTCACCGCCATGCTTGCATCCAATCGAAAAAAAAATCCAAGCCTTGCCAGTCGCCGAGCATTTTTGAAAAGGGCTGGTATCAGCGCCGCTGCGGCCAATCTGATGTTGGGACTGCCCAGCCTGGGTGTTTGCCAGCGATCAAGGGCCGCGCAAGCAGCGATTGGTGTTTGTATTCAGTCCCAACGGTGTGATCCCAGATCATTTTTGGCCAGAGACCCTGGGAAATGAGTTTGAATTCAAGCGGATTTTGCAACCGCTGGCCGACCTCAAGCAACATGTCCTCACCTTGCACGGCATCAACAACCGTATCAAGGGCGATGGCGATGGACATATGCGTGGTATCGGATGCCTGCTGACCGGAATCGAGTTGTTTCCCGGTGATGTTCAGGGTGGATCGGACACGCCAGCCGGTTGGTCGATGGGAATTTCAGTCGACCAGTACTTGAAGAATCAACTGCAATCGCAGGCGCATTCGCAGACGCGTTTTGGCTCGTTGGAATTGGGAGTCATGGTCCCCGAGCGGGCAGATACGTGGACGCGTCTCTCCTACGCCGGCCCCAATCAGCCAGTGGCCCCGATCGACAATCCCTATCAGCTATTCGACAAGCTGTACGGACAGAGCAAGAATCGCGCCTTGCTGGCCAGCGTACTAGACGATTTGACGCCTGACTTCCGACGCGTCGAGCGTGTGATCAGTGCCCAGGACCGGCAAATGCTGGATGAGCACCTGGCTATGGTTCGCGAATTGGAAAAAGAGCTCCAGCTAGAACTTTCGCAGGCCAGCCAAACCAACGTCGGGCATCCCGTGCCGAATCTGCCTCCGAATGTCGAAGAAGAAAACGACAACATGCCGCTGATCACACGCATGCAATTGGATATGTTGGTCAGCAGCTTTGCTGCGGATTTCGCTAGGATCGCCTCCTTCCAAATCACCAACAGCGTTGGGCAACCAAAAATGCGGTGGTTGGACATCGACAAGGGGCACCACGAATTGTCCCACGAGCCGGATAGCAATGAGGATGCCTACGAGAAGTTGATCAAGATCAATACTTGGTATTGCGAACAGGTCGCGTACCTGGCCAAGCGACTCGCCGACACCCCCGAACCGGGCGGCCAAGGGTCGATGCTGGACAATACCACGATCGTGTGGACCAATGAACTGGGCAAGGGGAATTCGCATACGCGCGATAATATACCCTTTGTGCTGGTCGGCGGCGGATTGGGGTTCAAAACAGGGCAGGCTTTGGATTACAAAGGCGTACCTCACAATCGGTTGCTGATGAGTTTCTGCGAAGCCATGGGTCATGGCGTAGATTCCTTTGGCAACGCCGATTTTTGTGCGGATGGCGCCCTGAGCGGCTTGGTGTAGTTGCCTTCATGGGCCGCCAGCGATACCTTTGTGAGCTTACAAGGCGATGAGTGCGCTTGCAGATCGCCTGTTTCATGCATCCTTGCAAAAGGATGCATTTCTGCGTGCTGAGAGGAGTTCAGCTGTGTATGTAGCTGTTTCGACGGATTGCTTTCCTGATTTGACGATGCCCGATGTGGTCGATGCCTTTATCGACCTGGAATTTACGACCGTTGAAATTGCCCTCCGCGAGGACGGAACGGCACTCAGTCCAAGCAGGATTGATGCCGATTTTGACAAGGCCATCCATTTGGCTCGCCGCAGCCATCGACTCGAAGTGTGCAGTTACGATGTGCATATCGACGCCGTGGGCGAAGACTACTTTGAGCAGTTCGAGGCGATTTGCCGGTTGGGCAAGGCCACCAAAGTCGTCACTTTGACCATTCCCTCTGGCGAATTGGGCACGCCCTTCAACGAGGAGGTCGAGCGACTGCAGCGCCTGGTTGATCTGGCCGAGGGCGAAGGCGTGCGCGTGGCCATGAAAAGCCAAATTGGTCGACTAAGCGAAGACCCGGATACCGTCAAAGTGATGTGCGACAACGTGCATGGGTTGGGTTTAACGCTCGATCCCAGTCACTATTACTGTGGTCCCTATTCCCAAAAGAACATCGACAAGATCATGCCCTACGTGTTCCACGTGCATCTGCGAGATTCGAAAAAGGATCAATTGCAGGTCCGCGTCGGTCAGGGCGAAATCGAATTTGGGCGAATCGTTTCGCAACTCGGCAAGGTAGGCTACAACCAGGCCTTGAGTATCCAGGCCCCGCCTCTGCCAGGACTCGAACAACGCGGTGAACTACGCAAATTGCGGCTGCTGCTCGAGACCTTGGTCTGATCGGCCTCGATGTAATCCGCAGTGCGATCGCCACATAGCTCACGAAACGCTGTCCCGAACTCAGCCCGCTCTTTCCAGCCCGATGATTTGCAAGCATGACCGATGCAGGTGCGGAGACTTGGCTGAATTTCTTCGATAGGTCCCTGGAGGCAATCAAGGACCGGGCGCAATACAGGGCGCGCAGCATCACCGCTGCGGGAGCGTGCATTGACTTTGGTAGCAACGATTATCTGGGGCTGCGTCATCACCCTGGTCTTCAGCTTGCGGTCCAAGACGCACTCCGCGCGTGCGGTTGGGGAAGTGGTGCAAGCCCGGTACTGCGCGGCTTTTCCTCGCTCCATGCCAGCCTCGAGCAGGCCTTGGCCCAGCATTGCCAAGCAGCCGATGCGCTGGTTTTCACTTCGGGCTATGCGTGCAACATCGGCACGCTGGCCGCGTTGGCCGACGAACAAACCCTGGTCTACAGCGACGAATTAAATCATGCGAGCCTGATTGATGGCATCAGGTTAAGCAAGGCGAAGCGCGTGGTCTACCCGCACCTGGAGTTATCCTTTCTGGAAAGGCACCTGCGCCGGCACGCGACATGATTACGCGCGAGCGCTCATTGTTAGCGAATCGGTGTTTAGCATGGACGGGGACATCGCTGATTTGAATGCACTGTTGGGCCTGGCGGCAAACTTCAACTGTGGGCTGATCATCGACGAAGCCCATGCCACCGGAGTCTACGGTCCAGGCGGTGCCGGCAAGCTAGCAGAAATTCCCAGCCAGCAGGTTGATTCTGCGCCCTTGGTGCTCAAGCTGGGGACGCTCAGCAAAGCCGTGGGGAGTATCGGTGGCTTTGTGGCAGGCCCCCGATCGGCGATCGATTTCTTAGTCAATCGTTGTCGCAGTTACTTGTTCAGCACGGCACCACCAGCGGCCAGCATGGCCGCTAGCCTTGCCGGCCTACAATTTCTGCGAGGCATGGACGCGAGCGCGCGAATCGCTACGATCCACTTCGGCACAACTGCGGGAGGAATTACGGACACTTGGATGGGAGGTCCCGTTGGGAGATAGTCCGATAGTTCCCCTGATTGTCGGCAGTGAAGTGGAGACACTACGACTCAGCCAGCGGCTGCGAAACAGCGGTATTTTCGTACCTGCTATCCGCCCACCGACGGTGACACCGGGCAAGAGTCGCTTGCGCATCAGCCTATCCACGCGTCACACCCAAGCCGACCTGCAGACGCTGCTCAACGCACTGGTGCCTTGAGCGGGTTACCATGCACGCTCGCAAGTGAGCTGCTCAGCAAGCTTGAATCATGGCTGCGTGTGACCCCGCTGCGCGCTCAACTTCGCTCAGTATCAATCTTTCAATCTCAGGCGCCCAAGCGGCTGGCAGACCATAGTAAACCATGGCACCTCCACCTTCGTATCCTCCTTCGGCCAACACGCGTCGCGATGGAATGTAGGCCATCACGTCATGCGCGTAGGCCATGACCCAAGGTTCTGCCGGGCTATGGTTGGCGGATTTGATAGCCAGGGCATAATCCACCACGACCTCACCTCCCAAACTGATCAGCTCGACCTGCCGCCCTAGTTTCCAGCAAGCAATCGGGTAAGGATAAGTCGCGGACAACGGAGTTCCGTCGTCGATCTGCTTGAGCAAATGTTGGGCGCGAGCCGCCGTATAGACATTGTCCGACAGGGCATCTGCCTGCAATTGGGAGGTGCCCGGCAGAGACCCAAACGGAAGATCAATTTCCTGGTAGCTGGTCGCCAGCTGTGGCGTGATGGGCGTCAAGGGCCCCACCAGCGCGCTCTGCACGGCTGCGGCTAACTGCTTACCATAGTCCTTCGCCAGCTCAACACTTCGTCGGGGAATCGGATTTTGGTCACCGCCACACCCCGCCCAAAACATGGCGATGGAACCAGGCTGGGCGGCTTCGAGTTCCTGTTGGGCAAAGCCTGCATAATCACCCGACCACAACATGCCGCTCAGCGTCGTGCAGTGACAAGCATACCCGAATAGCACGGCCACCAGTTTGCCATCCTGCTTGACGCTCAGCACGGGCACGTCGTGATCCACCGGGCCACGCAATTGCCCCGCTTCACGCAACTTGGGCACTTCGTTCTCAGGATTGTTGCGACGGTTAACGGCAAAGGTAGCTTGACCCGTTGCATGGGCCAATTGGCTGGGGCGCCGATCGTTGAATGCCGTCAACGCGCAACGCACAGTGCGTTGCACCAGCTCCTGGGAATACGCATCGACTGCCTGCCTGTCGCTCGGCCCAAAGATGGCATAATGCATAGGTCTCAAATTACTGGCAATCACCGGTCCGCTGTGCGTGTGCGAAACTGAAATCAGAATTCTTTCTTTGTCAATTCCGGTGGCTGAGCTGACAGAGGCGACGGCCTGCTGTGCCAGATCGCGGTCGATACCGCATACGTCCAAAGTGATCACTGCAGCCTGAGTTCCATGTTCGTCCTCTAAGATCAAGGTTTTGACCCACAGTTCATCAAGGGTGCCTTCGGCATGGGCGGCGCCGCGCGAGGCATAGCCGGCCATGGGCATCGGTGACTGCGGCGTGATGCTCAGCTTGGCAACTCCCACCGACCACTCGGCGGCATCACAATCTGCGGGCAGCAGGCACAGACCAGCTACGATGCTGGCCATGCTGGTCAGCAACCAAGCCAGGCGGTGGAATGGGCCAAAGCCTTGATCTTTTCGAAATTGCATGCTTGGGGTGTACATTTTCTTTGCCTCGGCAACTTGCTAGCAATGAGCGAACGATCTGGACATGCGCAGCGGTTAGGAGGTAAGTATGCTGTTGACCCGACCACTTGCTGCAAACTAACGCTAATCCTATCAAAACTGACCATGAAGAATATTTTCTTTTCGGTGGGCGAGCCGAGCGGCGATCTGCACGCCTCCAATTTGCTGCGCAGTCTGCAGCAGGCTTGCCCGGCGATGACCTTTCGGGGATTCGGCGGAAGCCGCATGCTGGAGGCTGGCTGTCAGCTGGATTTTGAGTTGACCAGGTTGGCGGTAGTCGGGTTTGCGGAGGTATTGCCCAAGCTGCGTGAGTTTTACCGCATTGCGGATATTGCTTCGTCTATTTTTGATGCACAACGTCCCGATGCTGTGGTGCTAGTCGATTTTCCAGGATTCAACTGGCACATCGCGCGGCGTGCAAAGAAGCGGGGCATTCCGGTGATCTACTACCTGCCGCCGCAACTGTGGGCCTGGGGGGCCTGGCGAATTAGAAAAATGCAGCGTCATGTGGATCACGTCTTGTGCAATCTACCCTTTGAGCCCGAGTGGTATGCGTCGCGCGGCATGTCGGTCGACTATGTAGGACATCCCTTTTTTGACGAGGTTGCGAGCCATCCACTGGATGAAAAATTCATGTCCAAATGGCGGCAGCATGCTGGCGTGCAAGTGGTTGTCCTACCTGGATCGCGGACGCGTGAAATCCAGAATATCTGGCCAATCCAGCTGGCAGCCATTCGAGAGCTGGCCGCTCGCCATCCGCGCACGCGTTTTCTGGTTGCCTGCTTGAAAGATCGGCACTGCATTGCGTGTCGACAGGGGCTAGAACCCCAGGATGAGAAGATAGACATTAATTTTTTTGTCGGTCGAACCAGCGAACTCATCGAGCTCTCGGACTGTGCGTTGACCAAATCGGGCTCGGTAAGCTTGGAAATGATGGCTCGCGGTACGCCAGCGGTGGTGGTTTACCATGCCAGTCGGCTACTGTACGAAATTGGCAAACGACTGACCAATCTTACTTCCATGACGCTACCCAACTTAATTGCGAACAAGACGATCATGCCCGAGTTCTTGGCGGTGGGTTCCAACGCTAGCACTATAGAAAAGACCGTTGCGGCCATGGATCGGTTGATCGGTGATCCAGCCGAGCGCGCCCGGCAGACCACCGAGCTGTCCGAATTGAGCCGGCAATTCGCCGTGCCTGGGGCCAGTCGCCGTGCAGCCCAGACCATTCTCGAGCACCTCTCGCGAAAAGTCAGTCCAGCCCACAGCCTGCCATCGACCGCAGCCCGCCGCGCCGCCTAGTTCTCGAGCTGCTCCAACACGCGGTCAGTCATTTCGATCGTGGTGCAGGTTGGTTGTCCATGACGGGCCAAGTCGGCAGTACGGTGTCCAGCAGCCAACACGCGTTGCACGGCACTTTCGATGGCCTTGGCCTCGGCCTCCAAATCGCAGGAATGCCGCAGCATCATGGCGGCCGCGAGGATGGTCGCCAGAGGATTGGCAATGCCCTTACCGGCGATATCTGGTGCGCTGCCGTGAATGGGTTCGTATAATCCCGGCCCACCGGCTCCCAGCGAGGCACTGGGCAACATGCCCAGCGAGCCGGGAAGCATGGAGGCTTCGTCGGTCAGGATGTCGCCAAACAGGTTGCTGGTCACCACCACGTCAAAGCTGGTGGGGCGGCTGATGAGATGCATGGCCATGGCGTCGACCAAGACAACTTCGTACTCCAGGTCGGCGTAATCTTCTTTAACCATTCTCGCGCACACTCGCCGCCAGAGCCGACTGACTTCGAGCACATTCGCTTTGTCGACCATGGTAAGTTTCTTGCGGCGAGTGCGGGCTGCATCGGCCGCCAAGCGGAAAATGCGCTCGATCTCGTAAGTTTCGTAGAGCATGGTACTCTGTGCCCGCTCGCCGCCATCGGGTAAGCTCTCGCACGACGAGGGTCCAAAGTAAATGCCACCGGTCAACTCACGGAAAAAGAGGATGTCCGTGCCCTCGACAATCTCGCGTTTCAGTGGCGAAGCATCGAGTAGCTCCGCAAAGGGCGCGATGGGACGCAAGTTGGCAAACAAGCCAAGCTCCTTGCGAATCCGCAGGAGACCAGCCTCTGGCCGAGTTTTGGCAGAGGGATCATCCCACTTAGGCCCCCCCACGGCGCCCAGCAGCACGGCTTGACTTGCTCGGCAAGCGTCGACGGTAGCAGGCGGCAAGGGATCTCCCGTCTGGTCAATCGCCACGCCACCCAGCAGACATTCGACAAAATCAAATCGATGTTGGAACTTGGCGGCAATGCGTTCCAATACGCGCCGGGCTTGAGCCACGATCTCGGGACCTATGCCATCGCCGGGCAGCAACACAAACTGAGCGTTCAAGGGATTAATTTTCTTCTTTTGATGAGATGCAACTTGGGGAAACTGCGGTCAGGGGCGGACAGCCTATTTGGCAATGGGGGTCTCTTTGTCGCCATCGCGGATGAAGGGCTCGCGCACCTGTTCGCGCCCAATGGCTTTGATCGGCCGCACCCAAATATTGCGGAAGGCAACGGGATTGCCGTGGTCCTGCAGGGAAATGGGACCTGTTTCCGGGTGAGCGGAATAGCTGGGTGGCTTGTGGTAGGGAGTATCCCCCAGCAATTCGAAGTGATTCAGGATCAGCACACCATTGTGCAAGGCGGTGATGGCAGCAGGCGATTTGAGCGATCCATCCTCGGCAAAACGCGGTGCGGTCCAAATGATATCGTATGCATTCCACTCTCCGGGTGGCCGCATGGCATTCACCATGGGCGGTGTCTGCTTGTAGATCGCGCCGGCCTGGCCATCGAAATAAGTCTCGTTGTCATAAGAATCGAGCACCTGCACTTCATAGCGTCCCATCATGAAAACGCCGCTATTGCCACGCCCCTGGGACGAGCCTCGGGGAGGCGTTGGCGCCGACCATTCGATATGCAATTGGCAATCGCCAAACTCCTCTTTCGAGGTGATCACGCCTTTTCCGCAATAAATCACTCCGTCGGTTACCGTCCAATTATCGCCGTTCTTCCAATTCGAAAGATCGCTGCCATTGAACAATACCACCGCATCGGAGGGCGGGGCCGAATCGGTCGCGCCTGGCGTCACAATTGCCGGCTTCTCCCATTTAATCCCATTCAGATATTCCTGTGCCCGGCCGAGCGAGGACAGGGCCAAACTGCAGGGCAGGGCCAAACAGACAATCCAAAGAGGTACGCCGCTTGTGCGCAGTAACATGTGGTTCTCCGGTCGCAAAATGAGGATTCTTGGATGGGGGTGTCGGCCGTAGGGAATTGCAGCCAACAAGCGTGTGCGTTCGCAGGCCCAGCATTATCGGCTGCCGTGGAATACTTATCAACAGCCTGCAGGACGCAAGCTGGACCTTTGTTCGTAGTTCAGCCTGCAGGCGGCGCGTTGACCAGCTGAGGCTTCCCGTCGTCAAACCGCCTAAAGGCGGAACTACAAACGGGAACAGCCAATCGTCAGTTGTCGAGGATGTGCGACAAACCACAGCCTGCTTGCACCTTGCCGCTTACCCAACCGGACAAACTGCTGAGGCGGTGAATCCTCAATTCCGTTGAGAAGCTGAGTGGTGGCTGGGCTTGCAGTGGGATATACTCGCGGCAACCTAATCGCATCACCGACAGTGGGCGAAATCAGCTATATACAGCACGCGGAGTGTGATGAGACCAGATAAATCTACGGATAGGGATAACAAATGCTGAGGGCTGCAATTGCAGGAGTGGGCTTCATGGGCTGGATACACTATCTGGCCTACCAGCGGTCGTCGCAGGCCACCCTGGCGGGTTTCTGTTCTCGCGATCCACAGAAACGCAGTGGAGACTGGCGTGGCATTCATGGCAATTTTGGTCCGCCAGGCGAACGCATTGATATCAGTGGGATGAAGGTCTGCACAACACTGGATGAACTGCTGGACGACCCGCACATCGACTTGATTGACATCTGCTTGCCTCCCAATCTGCACGTCGATGCAGTTTGCAGGGCCTTGGCTGCAGGCAAACATGTGTTATGCGAAAAGCCGCTTGGGTTGACGACAGCAGATTGCGATACCATTCTGGAAGCGGCCGAAAAAAACCAACGGCGGGTATGTGTAGGCCAGGTTCTACCCTATATGGGAGAATTCCAGTTTGCTTACCAGACCGCGCTCAGCGGACGGCTAGGGCGGCCCGTACGGGCCTACTTTAAGCGCATTATTTCGCCGCCAGATTGGATTCCCGATTTCTATGAACCCAAGCAAGTTGGCGGGCCACTCATCGATCTGCACGTGCACGATGCGCACTTTATCCGCCTGCTGTTCGGTATGCCCCGCCGCGTCATGTGCTCGGCGGAAATGAAGCAGGGCATCGTCAAATTCTGCCATACGTTAATCGAGTTTGACGAGCCTGACTGCATCGTGGGTACTTCGAGCGGTGTCAGTGATCAGACGGCACGGCCCTTTTGCCATGGCTTTGAGATTCAATTCGAAAAGGCACTCATGCATTTCGAACTGGCTGTATTAACCGACGGTGTCGATCGACTGCCGCTGCGCGTGCTCGGACAAGATGCAAGCGCGGAGATGCCTGTCCTTGGCGAAGCGGACGATATCGCGGCTTTCACCGCGGAGATCGACGATAGCGTGGCGGCTATCCAAAGCGGCCGCATTGAGCCTCGTCTGGATGTTCAAATGGCGCGGGACGCGATCCATATCTGTCAATGCCTGCAGCGTTCTGCAGAAAGCCGTCAGTGGGTAGACTGTTGAACACCTGGGGGAGTATGAACCGTTGACACAGCCGATTATATCAGTACTCAAGACTACCTTGGCCGGATGGGCCGGGGCGCGTTGGCTGTTGCTTTCCACCCTGCTGTGCCTGGCCGGCTGCGGCGGTTGCCGACCCGGCAATGCCGAAAAACTTTCGCGTGAGGAGCTGGCCAAACGACTCAACGAAAAGCGTGATGCAATTGACCTGTCTAAATTGAGGACGCTGCCGACCGATAGCGAGTCACGGATGCTGGTTGCCAAACCGGGGCACTGGCACGAGACTCAGCAACAATTCAAATCCAATCGCGAAGATTTGCAGGTGGTAGCGGTGGGCAGCATCGCCCGCGGAAACGAACCGGCCAGCATTCCTGGCACGGATGCGTTCAATGAATACGCACGGCGTACGAGCCTACCCAAAGGGCAAACCAAGACCGTCGACCTGCAGTACTTCGTGCCTTATTCCGCCAGGCAAAAAAAAGAAGACGACTTTTTAAGTGACAGCCCAAGCCCGTCGAACAGTTTGCGATTCCGCACAGAGTTGTTAGCTTGGCCGCTGATGACACCTCTCCTGCCTGAGCCTGCTTCCGAGTTCGCAAGCGAACTCAAGCCACATGAATTCCAATTGGTCGTACTCAGCCCTCAGGCGCTGTCCTACGAATACCTGTCCGGACTGGACGCGGTCTATTGGCGCACCGATTCGTGGGACGAGCAGAAGGATCGCACGCGTAGCTACTATGTGTCGCTGGTCAAACCGCAGGATAACAAGGTTTCGTTTCCGCATTCCATGTTGTCCATGACCTCAATCGCGGTGATCGTGTGGGATGACCTGGCTGCCGATGATCTTTCGATCGATCAGCAGAACGCGTTGATCGACTGGCTGCACTGGGGAGGCCAACTATTGATCAGTGGGCCCAGTAGTTGGTCGCGTTTGCAGAATTCCTTTTTGACTCCCTACCTGCCAGCCTTTACGGGCGAATCGACCGAATTGGGCACCAGTGACTTTGCAGAAATATCACAGCACTGGGCGGTGGAAGACCTGAGCGAACCCAAATCGCGCGAGCAGCTGAGAATCGAAGGTAACGTGGCCGGGCTTCGATTGAATCTCAATCAGCGCGGTACCTGGCTGCCGCACAGTGGGCAACTGGTAGCCGAGTCGCAAGTTGGCCGTGGTCGGGTGGTGGTAACCGCCTTCCCCATGCGCGATCCACGCATTATCAATTGGAGGTACTACTCCAGTTTTTTCTCAACCGGTTTGTTACGCAGACATCCGCGAGTGATTCGTCGCAGCCAAGAGGATGGTGTTGAAAAGCGACAGGTGTGGGCCAAGCCACTTGAGTCCGCTAATGAAGATCCGCGACTGCACAGCAATCTACGTATCCTCAGCCGCGATCTACCACTCGCCGGTTCCATCGCCGAGCCGAGCGAGACTGCCCAGGCCGACGCACCCTCGACTGCGCAAGCTGAGAAAGACCTGTTCGCTCAGCTCAACACTCCCTCGCTGACGGGCTTTTGGCGCGAAGAGCAGGGGTGGGGCGTGGGCGGCGCGGCCTGGAGTGACAATTCGGGTTTGGCCATGCAGGCCGTGTCGGCTCTGCGATCCGCGGCGGGTATCGAATTGCCTTCTCGAAAGACCATCATCTACCTGATCTCTGGCTATCTGATTTGCCTGGTACCCTTGAACTGGTTGATTTTCCGAACCTTTCGCCGCTTGGAGTACGCGTGGATTGCGGCGCCTGTCATGGCGCTGATTGGCGTGGCAGTGGTTACCAAAGTCGCCAGATTGGACATCGGTTTCGCTCGCCGCACAACCGAGATCTCGTTGCTGGAACTGCAGGGCGACCACCCACGAGGACATTTGACACAGTACTTAGCCCTCTATACTTCGTTGTCGACCAATTACGCGATCGAGTTTCCGGAAAACGGCAGCGTGGCTCTGCCGCTGGGTAGATCCAATCGCGACGAATCGCGTGCGGACGCCGAGTCGCGGATGATACGCACCAATTTTGGTCGCTCCGAAGGTGTGCGACTGGAGCCAGTTACGGTGTGGTCCAATTCCACGGAGATGTTACACGCCGAACAGATGGTGCCCCTGCCTGGTGGCCTATTGATCGATACCTCCACGGGCCCCGCCGTGGCCATCAAGAATACAACCGGCCTGAATCTGAAGAGCGGGCTGGTTATCCGTCAGTTGGCGTCCGGTGAAATCCAATCAGCCTGGCTGGGCGATCTAGCATCGGGCCAGTCGGCAACCCTGGATTACGAGACAGCCGCGGGCAGTGACATTCTCCAGAATTGGGACGCTCAGAGTGCAACTCAATTCCGTGCACCTGAGACATCCGAGGCGCAGCAGGACTCACTCTGGATCGGTGGCGTCCTGTCCGAGGTGCTCCGCAAGACTCCCTTGGCGCCCGGTCAATCGCGGTTGATTGCTTACTGCGATGAGCGTCCCGGGAATTTGCAAGTCACTCCGGCCGAGGATCAATTCGACGGTCGATGCGTGGTCGTAGCTCACCTGACTCCATCGGAGCTGGGAGATACTCGACCCGATCTCAACATTTGGAGTCGCGTGGGCGGCGATGTCAACCAGACAGCCCCGGTCGATCCCCAAGACCAAACGTCCGTCGACACACCAGCCCCGCCAAATCCGGAAGGTCTTTAAGAAAGCAGCAGAGCTAGATGATTGAGCTATTCGAATTCGGCAAGGATTACGGCGACTTCACGGCCGTACAATCCTTGACGATCAAGATCGATGCCGGTGAGATGTTCGGTTTCATTGGGCCCAATGGTGCTGGAAAAAGTACCACCATTCGCTATTTGGCGACTTTGCTCAAAGCCTCGCGTGGCGATGGTACGGTGAATGGTTTCAGTGTCAATCGCGAGCCCATGGATGTCCGACGGAGTATCGGCTACATGCCTGACGATTTTGGTGTCTACGACGGCATGAAAGTCTGGGAGTTCCTGGATTTCTTTGCGGTCGCCTACAAGATCGGACGCGCGCAGCGCAAACAAATAATCTTAGATGTTTTGGAACTGCTGGATCTGGGGCATAAACGCGATGACTTTGTCAATGGACTGTCGCGTGGGATGAAGCAACGCTTATGTCTCGCCAAGACCCTGGTGCATGATCCTCCCGTTTTGATCCTGGATGAGCCGACCAGCGGACTTGATCCACGAGCCAGAATTGAGGTCAAAGCACTGCTGAAAGAGTTGCGGCGGATGGGCAAGACGGTACTCATCAGTAGTCACATTTTGTCAGAACTGGCCGATTGTTGCACTTCTATCGGAATTTTCGAACGTGGCCAAATGCTGCTGCATGGGACGATTGACAGCGTGTATCAGCAGATACATCGCAATCGCATGGTGGATATCCGCTTCACCGATAAAGTGGAGGCTGGAGTGTCCATTCTACGCTCCTGTCCGGAACTGCGCGATATCGAGATTCAGGGCAACCGCGTCACCGCCGAATTCGAGGCGGATGACGCGCAATTGGCCGCAATCATGTCCAGGCTGGTCGAGGAGAAAATCCCGATGCGCAGTTTTAATGACAAGGAGCCAACCCTGGAAGATGTGTTCATGATGGTAACCAAGGGCTTGGTCAGCTGATTAGTCTAGTTTTGGATTCTGGCGATGGCGGTTCGCGTCGCGGCGAGTTTTCTTGTGCAAGTTGTTCGACAGCGCGTCAGTCAAGTCAACGCCGGTCTGATTGGCTAGACAGATCGTTACAAATAGGATATCCGCTAGTTCATCTGCCAAGTCGCTGTCGCTGCGTTCGCCGGGCTTGAAGCTCTGCTCGCCAAAACGCCGTGACATGATTCGGGCCAGTTCTCCGACCTCCTCAACCAACTGGGCTAGATTCGTCAGTTCGGAAAAATATCCCCGGCCGATTTCTTGAATCCATTGGTCGACAACGGTCTGGGCATGTGCCAGCGTCAATAACGGTTCTTCCTTCGGCAGGCCGTGGAGTTCGGAGTGAGCCATATTTTTCAGCGATTCCAGGATCAAATTATGAGTGAACTTACCGGTATTGTAGGCAATTTCCTGACTGTTGCTCCACCCATCGACTCGGCCCCATCGATTCGGCCCCTTTGGCTAGGGCCTGAAGCCCAAGTTTGGCCAACTGTCCACATCCGCGGCTAGCTCGCACATAGGCTTTTTCCTGAGAAAATGCTATGCAATCGTCTTAAAGCCAATTGAATAGCGGGGACCAAGAATTGCGACTTCACCTAAGCATGCTTGTTGCTATACTTGCAAAAGTGAACTAAGTTTTCAATGTTGGGGGTTAAAGCAACATGCGATCTGGTCAACATTTGGACTACCTGTTGCAGCAGTGGCCATTCGATGCGGATGGCTTGGGCGTGCGCCTGCTCAAGGGTGCTGATGGTCGTGACGTGCTGCAGTTGCGAGTCGACCTGGGGATTTTGCAATTGGAGACGAGCGGCCGCCCGGATGGCTTACGGCCAGAGGGCCATGCAAGCTTGCTCGACCTGTTCTGTGTCCGCGAGTCCCAGGATCCAGATTTCGAGTTGGATGAAGAAAGCTGCCGCCGAAATCGACCGCGAGTTCGTCCAGTTCTATCACCGGCGAGTGGCTTGGCTGCGACTAAGACGCTTTGACCAGGCAGTGCGCGACGCCGACCACACCTTGGCGCTGATGGACTTCTGTCTGGAGCATTCGCCTTGTGAGGAATGGACCCTGCAACATGAGCAACACCGCGCCTTTGTCATCTTTCATCGCGCCCAGGCGGCTGCCTTGCACGCCGTCGAGGATGGTCTGGCCGAACAGGCCGTGGAGGCCCTGAGCGAGGGCTTGCAGTTGATCCAGGAAAGTTTTGAAGACATGGGTTGGGAAGAGATGTTCGAGTCCGATGAGCTCGTGTGCCGCCTGATGGAACTACGCGAGTCGCTCCGCGAGGATTTCAAGATTGGCAAGAGTTTGAAAGAACAATTCGACGAGGCGGTGATGTCCGAACAGTATGAATTAGCCGCCCAATTGCGCGACCAACTCAGCCGTCGCGGAGACAACTAGTGCGGTGTCCAACATGATAACTGAGGGTTATCGCAATAGCCGGAGTCGCCAGACTTCGTGGAATCACGGAAAGAACCGAATTCTGGAAAATCCGGCTACCTGACATCTGGAAAGAACCGAATTCTGGCGAATCCGGCTACCTGACATCTGGATGGAACCGAATTCTGGAAAATCCGGCTACCCTGAAATGCACGACCATGGCTTTTGTTGATCTCGACCAAATCCAGCATTTCGAGCCCTTGCCTGGCTGTCGCCTCAAGACGCCCTATGGCCAAAATCTAATGCTGTCCTACTTGGAAATGGACGCAGGTGCCGAAGTCCCCATGCACTGCCATCCGCATGAACAGGCTGGCGTACTGCTCAGCGGCGTACTACAACTGACCATTGGCGAGGAAACCCGGGTGGTGCAAGCCGGGTCACTGTTTATCATTCCTCCCAATGTGCCGCACCGCGCGTTGGCCATCGACGGGCCAGCTACTGTTCTGGATGTTTTCAGTCCCATTCGTGAAGACTATGCTGAAATGATGAACCGCTTTATTCCTCTGTCCGCGGATTAGTTTCGCATGCAATTTCCGGGCTAGAGTTGGGGACGAAATTGGGCGGCCCGCAAAGTGGGCACCGCAAACAGAGCGAACGTGACACGTTCGCATTCGCTTGCAAGACACCGGCAGACAACTATGGCTCAGTCATTCTGGCATATTCAAGACTGCTCGCTCTTCGGGCGGCTGAACGAGGGCCAGTTGGCTGTGCTGGAGCAGCGTTCACGCATTCGCAAGTTCCCCAAAGGGACTTCCATTTACCTGCCCGCCGATGCGGCTGACAGCGCTTTCATGGTTTGTGAAGGACGCGTTCGACTTTGCTCGACGACGCCAGAGGGAAAGCAGTCCATCCTGGCCTTTGTGGAACCCGGCGAACTGTTCGGA
The DNA here is from genome assembly GCA_963707245.1 of Pirellulaceae bacterium. Taxonomy (GTDB): domain Bacteria; phylum Planctomycetota; class Planctomycetia; order Pirellulales; family Pirellulaceae; genus Aureliella. The sequence continues at coordinate 27,652 of CAVPPY010000052.1, read as the reverse complement.
GAACTGGCGCTGATCGATTTGGGAGAGCGCGAGGAGCGGGCAGAGGCGGTCATCAACTCCTCCATCGCCCTCATTCCCGGCGATACGCTGAGAAAATTGATGGAAGAGTCCGCGCAACTGGCCATTGGCATCACCAAGTTGATAGGTCTGCGGCGGAAGAGGATAGAACGCCGCCTGAAGAGTCTCCTGTTCCGAAACAATCGCGATCGACTGGCACACTTGCTGCTTGAGCTGGCCGAACAGTATGGCACCGCGACCAGCGAGGGAATTGCGCTTTCCATACGCCTTTCGCATCAGGATTTGGCCTCGGTGATTGGCGCAACACGAGAGACGGTAACTACCCTACTGGGAGAAATGCAGGCTGAAGGTTTGATCCGCATACGACGCCAACAATTGCTCGTGCTGGACCTGCCGCGTTTAAGCGCTCAATTGAATGGAGACAGCGGGCCAATGGGGCTGGAACGCACTCCCAACCCACCACGCTCCCAGCGCACTCTGCAGCCGCCCTTGCCGACTGTGCGGGAAAATTTACCTGGATAGCGACGAACGGGTCCTTGTGTAAGCTGATTCACTGAGAAAGACGTTTCAGCCGACGATCATAAAAGATGTTCGCAGATCATCGACCCAACGCAGGATGCGATGCGCGAGCAACAGCAAAGGCATGGTATAGACAGGCAATTTGATGACGGAATCGACCAGCGATAAGCAGAATGAGCTGTGGCAAGACTGCGCGGCTGGTAGCCTGAGTGAATTCTCGGCCCAGGCGCGTGCTCGCCGACTGCGAGGCCGCCTGAGTTGGGCTGCTGGAATGGCTGCGGCAGCCTGTATTCTGGTAGCTGCGATCGCTTATTCTCCATTTTCCCCGCTTGGATCGGTGAACCCTTCGGCTGGCGAAAGCAATTTCCAGGCACCAGCCTATCCGCGATATGGCGGACTGAGTTGCCCGGATGTGCTCCACCGCTTGGATGCCTATTTTGCCAAGGAGCTTACCCCAGACCAACGCGGTCAAATCCAGCAGCATCTGCACGACTGCCCAGCCTGCCGGGAACGATTCCAGCAAGCAGCAGATGCCAGGGGTGTCTCGCTGCTCACTGCCTCGCCGCTCAGCGGGCAGGCACAGCCCTTCAGAGGTCGTCCGCTTTGCTTGCCAAGCTTCTTTGTGGCCTCCAGGTAGTCCGCGTGTTGCGTCGACCATCTACGCGGACGTCAGGCAGCAGGCTATAATTGACAGCTGGTCAAGTCCGACGCAGGCATCCAATTCTAGCTGCTCGATTCTGGCCGCAGCCTGCTGTTTCCGCCGCTTGCCGACCTGCGTTTAGCCTAACGTCTCTCTCACCTGCCTAGTCCTTGAGGCTTCAGCAACATGCCCGTCACGATGCAACTTGCCAGAATCATCATCAGCGAAATCAGCGACAATCAAGTGGTGTATTTGCAAGAGGTTGGCGGTGAACGACAATTCCCCATCCTGATTGGCATTTTTGAGGCCACCAGCATTGATCGCCGGGTCAATGGTGACTTCCAGCCCCACCGACCCTTGACGCACGATTTAGTTGTGTCGGTCGCGACCAGTTTGGGAGCTGTGGTGGAAAGTGTCACCATCAGCGAGTTACGCGACCACACCTATTACGCAAAATTGCAACTGCGGAGAGGCGAGGAATTGATCGAGATCGACTCACGGCCGAGCGATGCTATTGCCATTGCGGTGACCTTTGAACCGCCATTGCCGATCTACGTTGCCGACGAGGTGCTCGACGAAGCGTCCAGCTAGGGCATACTATCGTGCTTTGTGTCAACAGAGCCTAGCACTTGGAGCATCAAGCAGTCGCGGGACGCGAAAAACTATTTCACGGAGGGAAGCAAGTTGGCTCGCAATGAACAGCTGATACGTCAGCACAAAATTCTGCAGGTCCTGGAGCGACTGCGGTTTGGGGCGACTCTGGAAGAACTGCGCAATAGCATTGTTGAAGAACTGGGACTAACCTCACTGCACACGCGCAGCATTCGACGCGATCTGGAGGCACTGCAAGCCGCTGGGCTACCGATTAGCGACGAGGAAACGCAGCGAGGCCGTGTGTGGAAACTGAGTCGGACTGACAAGGGCCTGCACAAGATTCCTATCACAGCCAGTGAGCTGATCGCTCTGTCGATGGGCCGCGACCTGATGCTGCCCTTGGTAGGTACCCAGTTTTGGATCGGCATCGAGTCGTTTTGGAATAAAGTTGGTGAGCAATTGCCGGAATCGGTATGGGAGCATTACGAGCGTTATCGACGTACCCTGTATGTATTGGGCTTGCCCACCAAGACCTATGAAAAGCATCAAGGGATACTCAAGACGGTGAATCGCGCCATTCAAGAGCACCGCCTGCTGGAGATCGAGTACCAGGTTCCTGGTCGCCCAGCCTCGAAGCGTATCCTGGAAGCCTATGGTGTCGTCTTGTTTCAATCGAGCATCTACGTGGTCTCCACGGAGGAATCGCGCGACGGGCAGGGCAGCGATCGATTGCGACATTGGAAGCTTGATCGATTTACGTCCGCCAAGGCGCTCGACAAATGGTTCAAGCCCAATCAGGCTATCGATCTGCAATCGCATCTCGGACAGTCGGTGGGGATTTTTAGCGGAGCAGAACCCAAACGCTATGTCATCCGCTTGTCCGAGCAGGCTGCTCGATGGGTTCAAGAGGACCCCTGGCATGCATTACAGGAAATTACCCAAGAACCAGACGGCAGGGTGTTGCTGAGCGTGATGGCCTACCACGACACGGAGATCATACAACGCGTGCTGCGATTGGGGACCGAAGCCGAGATCGTTTCTCCCAAACACTGTCGCGACGAAATCAAACGCACGGTGCATGCCTTGGCAGACCTCTATAGCCGCAAGTAATCCGCAGGCGGCCCCTCCTCGTATCACGTCGACCGATGATATTTACCAAGCTTACCTGACAGGGCCCCTACAAGCTGAAATGCCTCAAAACCAAGCACGACGCGCAAGCGAGTGTATGGCTGGTAGTCGTTCCTCGCTTGCGATTCGTGCTTGTCGCACAAATGAAACTGGCGCTGTCCAATTAGCACCACAGGAGCTCAGGATGCTGCGAGCTCAGCAGAGCAGCATTGGCTGGCACAGTCCGAGGATTTCAACCATACGGTTTTTGGCAAGGAACTTTGCAACATGATCGGAAAGCCAAATCATCAAGACCCCACTCACCAAGATGGCTATGGCCATGACAATAAAGTTCTTGGTTAGCGCAATGGCGCTCAGGATCGAATCAAAGGAAAAGACCAGGTTCATCAGCACAATCCACATGATGGCGACCGCCGCCGACCGCTGCGGCTTGTCGTCGACACGTGATTCAAACTGATTAGTGGAATTTGGTAATGCCCGGCCGAGCAATTTCTACCGCAGGTGCTGGGCCCCATTCATATTTCTCCGGCGACAGGTCCTGCTGCGAATGGAGTGCCTGTTCCCAGGTGATTTCCTGGCCGGTGTAGGTGGCCATGCGCCCCATGATTGCCAGAAGTGTACTGTAAGACATGTAGTCGCCGTTATTGATGGGCTGGTCCTTGCGGATAGCCGCAAACAATTCGTCATGTTCCACCTGGTACATGTCCTTGGGCTTGTCGCGATACTGCCATTCCTGTGGATTGCGAATGGCCAAGCGACGTTCGGACACCTCGGCTTGTCCTCGAGAACCGAGGGCGAATGCCGACATGTCATTCTTGCAACCTGTCTGTTGCCGGCAATTGCTGAAGAGCCTGGCGCCATTTGGGAATTCATAGCTCACGCTGTGATGATCAAAAATATTTCCATACATCGGATCGGTGCGGACCTGACGACCTCCCATGCCGATGGCTTTGGTGGGATAGCCGCCCATCACCCAGGCACATACATCCAAGTAATGCACGTGCTGTTCCACATTGAAATCGCCGGACAGCCAGGTGAAGTAATACCAATTGTGCATTTGCCAATGCATGTCCGTCCAAGCCTCCTGCCGCGGCTTGACCCAGATCGAGCCCCGGTAGTCGTTGGCGACCAATGTATGGATCTCGCCAATCGCCCCCTCGTGCAATCGGCGAACGGTTTCACGAAATCCGGCATCGTAGCGGATGCACAGGCCGGACACGACAGATAGATTCTTTTGCTTGGCCAGTTCACAACTCGCCAGTACTGAACGTACGCCAACGGCGTCGACGGCGACCGGTTTTTCGGCGAACACGTGCTTGCCAGCCGCAACGGCAGCTTGCAGGTGCATTGGCCGAAAATGGGGAGGAGTCGTCAGCAAGACCACGTCCACGTCGCAAGCGATGGCCTGCCGATAAGCATCAAATCCGATGAACTGCTGTTCGGGAGGAACTGCAATTTTGTCGCGAATTTCCGGCAACCTGCTCAGGGCGTCCAAACTGGTCCGCAGGCGTTCGCCAAACATATCCGCCATGGCTACCAGCTTGACCTGTGGATCGGCCATTAGAGCTTGTTGGGCGGCCCCCGTGCCTCGTCCACCGCAGCCGATCAACGCGATTTTCAGCTCGCGATCCTGGCCTCCCGGATGTGCGCAAGCGGTCAGCCCCAGACTGCCAGCGCCCAGCATGCCACCAGCCTTTCCCACAAAGTTCCTGCGAGTGGAGATCGCAACGGGTGACGGTCGCTGGTTGCTGCCATCGGTCATCTTTAGTTCCCCTAGTTCTGCTGACGCTTAGCGCACGTCCGCATTGAAAGTACCGCATCTGCTCACAGCCGAAGTGGGTTAGCACACCGTTGTTGATGGAACCGGAGGCTAACGCGTTGCGGCCGAATTGGTGACTTCATTTCGGACGGTCACTTACATGGTGAAGTTGGGCGTCGGTGGCCGGTAATGGCTCAAGTTAATGGACTTGAACCAGTCAATCGTTTTGCTCAAACCATCACGCAATGGGACTTGCGGCTGCCAATCCAAGTGTTGCTTGGCGAGCGTGATATCTGGCCGCCTGCGCGTGGGATCGTCTGCCGGTAGTGGTCGCTGGACGAGTTGAACCTGGCTGCCGGTCAACTCGATCACCAATTCGGCAAGCTCTCGAATCGTGAATTCCCCAGGATTGCCTATGTTTACCGGACCGATGAAATCTTTGGGGCCATTCATCATGCGAATGATGCCCTCAACCAGATCGTCACGATAACAGAAGGCGCGAGTCTGCTGTCCGTCACCGAAAATGGTGATGTCCTGGCCGGTCAAGGCTTGCCGAATAAAATTGGAAACCACTCGTCCATCATAGGGATGCATGCGAGGACCGTAGGTATTAAAAATGCGCACGATCCGCACGTCGACGCGATTCATGCGAAAATAATCCATAAACAGAGTTTCCGCAGCCCGCTTGCCTTCGTCGTAACAAGCGCGCGGACCAATGGGATTGACATTCCCGCGATAAGATTCGGGCTGGGGATGGACCTCTGGATCGCCGTAAACTTCCGAGGTGCTCGCCTGCAGGATGCGGGCACCACAACGTTTGGCCATGCCCAACATGTTGATAGACCCCATCACGCTAGTTTTGATCGTCTTGATGGGGTTGAATTGATAGTGGCCTGGGGCCGCTGGACAGGCCAAGTGATAGATCTGGTCGACTTCCAGATGAATTGGCAGGGTTACATCATGCCGGATCAGTTCGAAATTGGGTTCATCCAGCAGGTGTGCGACATTCGATTTTTGGCTGGTAAAGAAATTATCGAGACAGATGACATCATGCCCCTCGGCAGTCATGCGTTCGCAGATGTGCGATCCTAAGAATCCAGCCCCACCGGTAACCAATATGCGTTTAACTGTCGACACCGAGCGTTCCTTGTGTGCGTTCCCGTCCAATGCTAAATCTGAGCAGGCCACATTCTAGCCCATGAGGCAGGCTGAGAGGGAGGGTGTCCCGGTTGAAAACCGGAGTGGAGTGACGCGCGTTTCCGTGCCAGGCCTCGCGCGTGTTTTGAAGGTGCGTTTACCCTCTGCGGGGAGGGAAAACGACCCTTCATCGACCTGGTCTATGGTGTACCCACGCGGTCAGACGGGCAGGGGACTCTACCCAGGCGAGCGGCGCGTGCACTGGCCGCGTAGGCGGTTACTTCTTAGATTTGGCCTTGGCAGCTTTGTTGGGCCAGAAGTTCATCCACGAGTTGAGTCCAGAGGCAGCTCCGCCAGCCGACGAATCCGCATTCACGGCATCAAGTTCGCCGTTCAGCAGTTTGGCCAAGCCCTGCATGGCAATAGTGATGGGCGCTTTGGGAGCCTGTTCGAGCAGCGGCACTCCATTGTTTCGCACCTCGACCATCGTCCGATAGTCATTTGGTATCTGTGCGAAAATATCACGTCCAATCGTGTCCCGAGCCTTCTTGAGCTTGATCTGTCCGCTCTCTAGGCCAACGCGATTGACGACGATTTTCAATTTCTCCCGCAAGCCGTCCAGTTCATCAAAGGACATTTGCAGGCGGACGAGATTGCGGAGGCATGGCAAATCGAGTTGAACCACCATCAGTACCTCATTGGCAAACTCGAACGCAGCCAAGTCGATTTCCGTGAAGCCCTTGGACACGTCGATGCACGATATGCGTGAATGTGGCCTTGAGCAAGCCAAACACCCGCCGCAGTGAATCGGGAGTAATTAGCGCTACGTCCTGCAATTGCACAGGTCGAGGTAGCAGGTACAAGCCCGAACTGTGTTTGGTCAGCGAACGCTTGAGCAGCTGGAAATCCAGTCGGGAAATGTTCTGGGTAACATCGATCAGACTGTAGTCAGGAATCGTGTCCAGAAACACGTCGGCATCCCCTACAGCCAGATCCAGATCGACGAGGGCGACTGTATTGGCTGGGTTCGAGGCCAAAATACAGCCCAAGTTGACCGCCACGCTGGTACAGCCCACGCCGCCGGAAGCACCGCACACCGCGATGACTTTGGTAGTGCGATTCTTGCCTGCCACACCACCGAACTTGGACTCGGAGATTCTGGCCAGAGCGGCCATCAAATCTTCGAGGCTGGTTGGCATGGTCAAGAATTCTTTGGCCCCGGCTCGCATGGATCGCAGAATCAATTGTCCATCACCACTGGAGCTGACGGCCAGCATGGCGCACTCTGGCGCATCGGAACGCAGACGTTCCAGCAGGGCAATCGCCTTGTCTGGATTGGTATCCAAACTGATCACCCCCACGTCGGGAGTTGACTCAGAAATGACATCCGGAAAGAACTCGTAGCGAGAGCACTCGGCCTCAAGCCATACGACGTCCATCCCCAAGAGCATTTTCTTGAGGGATTCCCTCGACGCGTCTTGCGGATCAACCAACGCTAATCGAAGAACATTACTCATACAAATTGCCTCTGGACGATCATACAACCCTTTGGTGAGTCTGCCATTTTCTAGTGGGATTATCGAAGGATGGCACCGGTTGGCTTGTTTGCACTCTGATTGGGTGCAGCGTAATTCGGCTGAATTGGCGGAGCACCCAAACCGAATTGGGGCTGCGGTTGCCCATTCGGACGCGCTGTGTAGCCTGAGGGATTGACGTTGCTTTGCTGTACCAGTTTGGGGGCATTGGGTCCAATGCTCATGGCTGCCGGATTGGGTACCGGCAGGGGCAGCGTTTGGATCGGCCCATCGTTCGTTTGCGGCAAGCCCGGCGTTACAACGCCGCCTCGGTAACCCTCCGGCAGGTACATGTCTTGCGGATCGCAATCTAGCCCTGCTGTTGGTGTTTCCATGTAACCGCGTAAGTAGAGTTCTTTGTCACTGGGGCTGAGCGTGCTTGTGCCTGGTGCGGATCGTGGCACCTCATGCGGATCCATGGGGCCGGCGAAGTTCGGTGTGACCGTGATCAGCAGTTCGATCTCGTTCTGTTCCTCATGTGTGGAGCGGAACAGGGCGCCGAGGTAGGGCATGTCGGCCAACCAGGGTACGCCAATGTTGATTGTTTCACTCTTGACTTGCAACAGACCAGCCAACGCCAGCGTTTGACCAGCGCCCATCTCGACTCCCGTTTCCAGAAAGCGACTGCGGAGTCCGGGGACGCTAATGCCCTGAATGCTAACACTGCGGCTGGGATCGATTTCGCTGACATAGGGTCGGACCTCGAGCCAAATCCTGCCGTTTCCACGGACCTTGGCCACGTAATCCAATCGCGTACCGAACTCGCGATACTGGACTCCAACTTGTCCCAGGCCCGCCGGAACGATAATGGGTATTTCGCCGCCGGCATTAAAGCTGGCTGGGCGCCCATCGACGGCCGTCAGGGTAGGACTTGCCAGAACCTTGACCAAGCTATTCTGTCGCAAGGCGCGGACAGCGGCAACGAATGAACTGTTGTCATCGATGATGCCAACCTGAAAGGTCGTGTTGCCAGTGGGCGTGAATGTCGTGCCAGTGGCGTTGAGCAAGCCCGTGACGGTCGAAGCCACGTAGCTGTCTCCACTGGAGAATGCCCAGTCAATTCCCAGGGCGCGCAGCTTGGTGCGCGAGACTTCCATGATTTGCGTTTCGAGCTGGATCGTGTGTATTCCCGTCACCGAGACCTTGTTGATGACCGTCGGGAAATACTGCTCTGCAATGGTAATGACCTGATCTACATGCTCGTCGCTGTTTACATAGCCACTGATGATGCAGCCATTTTGAATCGGTGTGACTGCTAGGTTGGCTGCCGGAAAGATGCGTTGCAGAATCGCTTCCAACTCGCGCACATCTCCCAAAACCATGACTTCGATGGTGTGCATACTGTCGTCGGCGCCGACCAGATCAATCTGCGTTACACCAGTAGCCAATGCCGATAACTGCAGACGGTTGCCGCCGGCGAGCGGCAGGGCAGTGAGCACTTTCGGGTTTTGAATGCGAATCTGCTGGAAGCTCTGATCCGCAGTGATCTCGCGGCTGGTGTTGATCACCATGTCGATCCGTCTGGCGACTGCCAGCCTGATCGACGCTGACCGGATTATTGGTCATCGCCCACTGGCTGGTCACAGGCTGCTGCTGGGCTGCAGATTCTTCAGCCAGCGGTCCAAAGCAGTTCGTAAACGCGCCCAGCAATGCGAAAGTGAACAGTCTTCGCAGCAATTTACGAGGGCGTACACGCTGTTGTGTCACAGCCATGCGCTGACATCCTTGTGCTTGGTAAATCGCAATGCTCAGCAGTCATCCGTGACTACATTCGGCACCCGACCAACTGTCTTGTGAGAATCCATATTTTAGGCGGGCCGGACCCAGCCAGGCTCCATGCACGATTCATCCGTGCCTGAGGAGCTAACCCGCCCTTCCGCCTGCGCAACTAGTCCAATTCCTGTCCCTGGTTGCTGACACGATCGCCAGATTCTTCATTGACCTCGGCTGACTGCGGGCCAGTCGCGGCCGGTTGCGGCGTAGTGCTAGTAGGATATGTCGGCGAATAACCGCCATAACCTGAATAAACATTGCCAGAAGACTTCCAAGGATTGCTGGATCCGGCCTGTGAGCTACCGTTTGAAGAGAATGCTCCGCCATCAGCCACCTGTCTGGGGATCTCGTTTTCGTGAGTCCACTCATAACGGGTAATACCATTAGGGGTAATGATCATCATCTGCTTTTTCGGTTCCACCTTGGGCTGGAGACCGGCCAGAGCGTTTTCAATCGAACTGAAAATCGGCTGAATGGGGGCTTCTTCCTCCTCCTGTTCCGATTGCTGGAGCCATGCCAGAAACGCGTCGCCATTGTCCGCATCCTGCTCGTCCAGGCCCTCGCCCAGTGGCCGTAAATTCAGGTGCAGCGTCCCCGTCGACTTGGCAGTGGTCAGCGCCTCGAGTTGGCTGTCCTTCACCAGCAATTGAAAGATGGTCCCCTTACCGCCCTTGATCGCGTCGGAATCGCGAGTGGTAATACCGTTGATACCGCACACGGTAATGTTCCGCAGCACGCTCCGTGTTTCCTGCGGGGCATTGCGCCGACGAGGCTTGAAGGTGCCCATGATATCCACGTGATCGCCGGGCTTGATATAGCTAGCCGAGCACTCGATATCAAACACTCGGTAGCCCGGTGGAATTTGAGTGGCAAAGCTATCGCGCTGATCGGAGACCTTTTTCTGAAGAATGGGCTCATTCGCAAAAATCATTTGATTTGCAAATTTCCCTTCGAGCTGATCGAGGTTTACCAGCGCACCTTCGGGCAGGCGATTCTTGGGCCACCGCTCCAGCTTGACATTCTCAGCGGAAATCTGCTGAGTCGAAGCAATATCTTTGACAGCGACAAATATCTCTACTGTTGCCTCGGGAGCCGGGGCAGCGTCCTTAACCATTACGGTCTTGCTGACAGCAACGGCAGCAATCATGCCGCAGCCTAACGCAACCAGTAATAGAATCAACGATTTAGCTCGCATCGCCAGTATGCCTTAAATGCTATCTTGGTATGCGGCGAGTCGCTTCCTGGTGACCCTAGCAGCGCGCATGAGGTTGTAAGGCCTTCGAATCCGTTTCTCAGGCTTGGTCGACAGCGGATGACCGCATCGTTAAGCTATCATTGGCAGTGTGCAGCCTGCACTGTTTAACTTCGTTTCGTCAAGTCACCAGCTTTGCCCAGTCCGCAGACTCACGAGGATATGAAGTCAGTCGCCACGCTCGTGTTGATTACTTATTCGTCCATGGGCTGTATTTCAGCTAAGCGAAACCGTAAAAAACTCGCAATCGTCAAACTTAAACTTCGTCAACTGGATTAATCCGTAGTTGCGAGGGGTGCACTTGTTGCTGCCGGTGGTTGTTGTTTCTACAGCAGTCCGGCGAAGGCAAAGTAGCCGATCGCAGCCACTGTCATGGGAATGCCATAGGGCAGCAGTCGCATCCGCGGCTTCCGCTCTTGAGACAATTCGTACAGTTTGTCTGCATTGCGAACAGTCCACATTTCGCGGAGCAGCTCTTGGGCTTGAAACCAATGCTTGCTCCAATCTCCGCTGACAGCGATTTGAGCCATGGCCATGAGTGCTCCAACAATGGTGGTCGCAATGAAGATATACCAGGTGTGTTCAATGTGCACGAACGCTGCGATGCCAGCCAACAACTTGACGTCACCAGCGCCCATGCCGCCAATCAAGTGCAGCCCAAATAGCAGGGCCAAGCCGAAGAAGGTCGCAGCCAGGCTCCAGCCTAGTCCTTCCCAGCCTCCCATGGCGGCGCTATACACCCATCCGGAAAGGATCAGCGGATAAGTAATTTTGTTTGGTACCTTGAGGTACAAGCCGTCGATAACGGCGGCGACGACTAAAGTCACAGACAGAGCCCACATGGCCCAGTTTTCGGTCAAATGGTTGTATTAAGTCATCCATATGATCAATCCAATCTCACGACCCGTGTAAATATATTGCCTAAGACTAACTTGCCACTGCGGCTCGACCTGCATCTGACAAGGCAGATGGCGTTGGCGTGGATTTAGCGTAGGCTGCAAAACCACACAAACAAAGTGGTTACAATCGTGGCTGCACAACAAGCCATTTCCCAAAGCCCAGCGATGGACTCAGCAGGCATCAGACAGGGTGTCATTCGCTTTTCCCTTCAAAGATGGTGTGTTGCACGCCAGGATGATAAATCGAGCTCGGCGACAGCAAACGTATCTGATTGCCGCCGCCGGCTCTGTTTATCGTTGATTCAACCCAGAGGGTGAACCGCAAAGCTTAGCTGCCAGAGCCAAGTTGATTGGCGACGTCGCCAAACGTCCTGTTAGCGTTGGTACCGATCGATGTGATCGCTCCCAAACAAACCACGACGATGAGAGCCAACATCACAGCGTATTCCACTGCCGTTGGACCATCTTCCGATTCCAAGAATCGTTGTACCTTGAGAGCGAAATTCTTCATTGCATCTCTCCAATGCGAGACCCGTTACCGGGCGAAACGAGAAACAAAAATTGTGAGTTCTGCTGTCCACGGCTTCGCCACCGCCGAGCGACTGCCCCCCACAAAACACTGCATCCTCTCGGTGGTCTCGATGAGACACAATCCAATTCGGTATGCATTTGAAACCTAGGTTGAGTTCCCCATGTGTCAAATTCTGCCAATCTAAAAATGGGAGGAATCCTGTTTTTTTATCTTCCCAGCGGCTAGGCAGATGTGCAGCCGAATTCGAGCCGTCATAATCGTTACATTCTCTCGGCCACTTGGTTTTAGTTATCGCAATAGGCTTTGTCCCAAAAGGGGTCTGACCCTCTCCGGCGAGGCCAAAAACAGGTGTAAATTCGACTCGCCTCCAAAGGGTCAGACCCCTTTTGGGACAAAGCCTAGCCCCCATGAGCAGTTTCCTTGCCAGTTTGATCCCGCGTGGCCGGTGGATTGCCGTCGCCCTCTTGGCAATCGGCTTGAGCTACCTGCCGATACTCTTCGCGCCGCAGGTCCAGATGTTGGTCCTGTTGCCGCTGGTGGCTACCACCGTGGGTTATATGCTCAGCATGCGTCATCAACGCACGTTGATTTATGGCAGCCTGCTGCTGAGTCTGCTGGCCCTACTGATTTCTACTTTCACCTGGCGCAGTCCGTCGCCGATTGGGCGGTGGGAATTATTTGGCGGGTTGGCGCTTTCCCAAGTCGTGATTGGCTTTGCCCAGCTGCATGTGCTACGCAGTCCATGGGGCCACGCTCGGGCCGAACGACGGCTCAAGAGCCGCGTCCTCCGCCAGTCGCAACGATTGCAAGCAGCCCAATCCTCGGGCAAGCAGACCGCTATGCAATATGAGTCCGATCGGCGGGCCCTACTCGAACACTTGCCGGTGCACATCGTGCAAAAGGATTGCAGTGGGCGGTTTACCTTTGTAACTCAGTCGTTCTGCGAACTGGTCAATCAAGATTTTGACTACATCATTGGCCGAACCGATGCCGACCTGTTTCCCGCCGAAGCGGCTCACAAGTTCATGGAGGACGATCAACGCGTTATGGCACAGGGCGTGGTCTTTGACGATGTTGAACAGACGGAACTACCAGACGGAACGCGTAGCTATATGCAAGTCCGTAAAGCACCATTGCGAGATGTTGATGGCACACTCCTTGGCGTACAAGGTATCTTTTGGGATGTGACCGAAGAGCACGCCGGACGACAGGAATTGAAGCGGATTGAGGCTCTGGCACATGCCCTAATCCACGCGGCTTTAGATGCGGTCTTGATTGTCGATCCCGACGGACTGGTACTCGAGGCCAATCCAGCTTCCGAGACCATCCTGGGCTACACTCAAGATCAAATCGCCGCCCATCCCCATCTGGGCTCGATCATGCAAACCAGGCTGGAGAAAACCGGGCAAAGGGCTACCGATCCTTCACAAGGAGGCGATTCTTATCAGCGAAAGGTGCCCGTGGCGACCGTATTGGAATCAGCCACCGGCAAACGCATCGATGCCCGCATGCGGCGCAGTGACGGACGCTGGTTCGACGCGGAAGTTTCTGCCCATCCGCTGTCCATCGAGGGCTCTGAAGGCTGGGCAATGTTCGTGCGCGATATCACCCGCCGCAAGCGCTCTGAAACCGAACTGAGATCCGCAAAAGAATTGGCCGAACGCGCCAACGCCGCCAAAAGCGAATTCGTAGCCAACGTCAGCCATGAATTGCGAACGCCTCTCACCGGGATTATCGGTCTGCATGAGTTGTTGCAGCAAAGTGAGCTGGATACACAGCAACAGAATTACCTGCAATTGGCCCAAGTCTCAACCGGTAATCTGCTGAATCTGATCGATGATCTGCTCGATTTTTCAAAAATTGAAGCAGGCCGTATTGAGATCGAGGCTGAACCCTTCGTGCTAGCCGATTGCGTCGAGGAAGCTGCCGTGACAATCGCCGCCCGAGCCCAATTGCGAGGATTGGAATTGGTCGTCGACCTGGACCCTCAACTGCCCGAACTGGTGATTGGCGATTCGCATCGCATCAAGCAAGTCTTGCTTAATCTGCTGGGAAATGCAATCAAGTTCACCGACAAGGGTACGATTCGCGCACGGGCCAGTGTGCAGCAGACCAGTCCCGTGCAAGCTGCCGTTGGCCAAAAGGTTATTCGCTTTGAGGTGATCGACAACGGCATCGGAGTACCGCAAGAACAACGGGAAATCATCTTCGACGCTTTTCGCCAAGCCGATAGCAGTACCACCCGACGCTATGGCGGTACGGGGCTGGGACTGACCATCTGTCGGGACCTGGTAAATATGATGCGCGGGAGAATTGCGGTCATCGACGCTGAGGCCGAATTCGGTACCGAAGCAGAAGCCGAGCCCGCCTCACCAAACGGCAGCTGCTTTTTCTTCGAGCTTCCTTTGACCGTGGCGGAACCGGTGGCGCCTGGTGACCCAGAATCCCCGACCCGACGCGAACAGGTGGTGTTAATCGCCAGCCCAAGTCCCTGGCGTCATGTGTTGCAGCGACAAATCGAACAACTCGGTTTCCGTATTACCCAGTTAGATTTGGAACAATTGGCGGCCCGCAAACCTGCGGGCCTATTCGCAGCAGGCAACAGTACTATCGTGATTGCCGATTATCGCGAACTGAAAGCTCTCGATTTCCAAAATGCGCCCGTCGTGGTCCGTTGGATCCTGCTAACCCAATTGGCCAACGCACATCCAACATCCGTTCCTGGTTGTTTGAAGTATGCGGACGTCAAATGGCTAACGCGGCCCGTGCGTCGCCAAGAGTTGAGGCAAGCGTTAGAGACAGCCCCCATGACCGAAGTGCACAACGAGTCGCCCGCAGCGTCAGAAATCCGTCCGGCTCAGGTTCTGCTGGTCGAAGATAGCCCCATTAGTCAAACCGTTCTCCGAGACATGTTGCACAGCATCGGCCATCGCGTTCAGCTGGCGAGCAACGGTATGGAGGCCATTCAGGCTTGCCGTGAACAACTGTTTGATCTGGTGCTGATGGACATCCAAATGCCGGAAGTCGACGGTTTGAAGGCCACGCAAATGATTCGCCAGCAAGAGTCAGGGCACCGGCGGCAGCACATCCTGGCACTCACCGCGCACGCAAGCGCACAAGATCGCGTGCTGTGCGAAGCCGCAGGCATGGATGGCTTTCTGGTCAAACCCATCTCCCTGGCAGACTTGCAACTGGCTATCTCCCTTGCCGCCAATCCTGGCAAGCCAAGACTGGAGGAAAGCCCAACCCCCGGCCCTGCGTCCAACCAGTCCGCGGACAACCAAACAAGAAAAGTCCTCCAAACGACGTCTGGCAGCCAAAAAACTGATAATCAAGACAGCTCCAAGAGCCACGCAAGTCCGGAGCAACTTACCCACTTGGCTTGCCAAGATGCGCTCAGCGATGCACGCGATTGGAATGGGCTGGTGGCCCTCATGCATGGTAATGAACCACTGCTCAAGGATGTGCTCAAGCTGATCGTTCGCGAGTTACCGAAGCTTGCCAAAAATTATTCAGCGGCACTTGATCAACAAGACTTCAAGGGAGCGCAGCGTGCCGTGCATACGATGAAAAGCAATGTACGGCACCTTGGCCTCGAGCGCATCGCCCAATTTGCAGAAAACCTGGAGCGTATGGCTCGCGATCAAGATTTGCCACAATTGCAGCTCGCCCGAGAGAATGTCAGCCAGGTTGCGGCAGTCGTCGCCGACTGGGCCGCAGCACTTGCAAACGAATAGCCCGTCTTGGAAGCCCGCGGTAAATCATCGTCGCCACTCGAATGTAGCTACCATGCTTGGCGTCGAGGCTCGCCAAGACATGGAACCGTTATTCGACAAAGAGTGCTCAGCGACCTACGAACCAGGCCATGAACTCATGCTGGCAACGCGCCCATTGAGCCAAACTGGCGGCTGTAGGAATCATATCCAGCCAACGTGTTGCCGCGTTGCTCGCCTGATAATCGGCAGCTACCGGAATCAAGTTGTGCAACCCTTGCGCCGCGCCAGTCGCATCGCTCGGGGCAGATGATAGGCGCTGGTTAGCAAGCCAACGCGCTGACCCCCAAGTTCAGGCATCAGCTCTTTCAAACTGCGGATTTCCTGGAATGTATTGGCCCCGCGGAGGGAACTCATGGCTTCGCGCGGAATGCCTAGCGCCGTCCAAATCTCAATGGCCTGCTCGCGTGGGCTGGTTTGAGTAGCGGCCAACGCGGGCTGAGCATCACCGGTTGCGATCAGCCGCAGCGCCTTGCCTTGTTGGAAAAGTTGTGCTGCATAGAGGACGCGATCTCCTGACACACCAGCTTGAGCGCGGCTGGGGCCTTGTAGCGTGCCGCCACCGAGGACTACCAGTACATCCAAAGATGCGTCGCCCTGGGCTCGAAAATGAGGCTCCGAGTTCTCTAAGAATCGAAGGCTGGCATTGGCAAGTGGCGGTGTGGCGGCAAGCCAAAGGAGCAACCAGCACATGCCCGCAATAATCGACGCTTTCCAATGACGGGCAAGCAATTGCTGCACTGCGAATCCAGCCAATAGCAACCACGCCAGGCCCGTGGGCATGCTCAATTTGGTTGCCGTCTTTTCCAGCCCCGTCTTGCCTTCCAGGGCGGCGGCGAGCACCACTAGCAAACAGCCGAAAAGAGCCGCCAGCAGCACACTTCGCAAGCCTGGACCGAGTTTTGTCAGGAAAAACCATGAACGCGGTTCAACTTGCTCTGCATCTGAAAGCGCGGGAATGGTTGGTCAACCTCGGGCTCCGCATTCAAGGGCTCCGCATTCAAGTGGCACCGGCGGATTGACTCACTTGGCTGCAGCCTCTGGCTGTGCAGCCGCCGCTTCGACGCGGATGATGCGGCGGCCAACCACTGGCTTGATGTTCGGAGTCGTGCAGTCGATCTCAATCGTATGGGAACCGAGGGACAACTCAGCAGGCAAACTGGCGCGAAACATGTGCGGGCTCGCGTGAGGGCTGGGTAATTCCGTCCATGTTCGGTCGGCCAGGGCCAATTCCCGCTTCTTTTCGGCGACATAGGCGGGATCTTCAATCGTGATGCGCTCCATGGCAACCCAGGCGGAATCCCCAACCCGCAATCGACATTTGCTTTGCTCCGAGGCAACAAACACATTGGCAACCACGACGGTATTTGCCAACTGTTGGGGGCTGACAGACTCGGGCGCATAGATATTCATTTGGTAATCTGCGGGACGACTGGCCGCATGAAATTCGAGTTCGTAGTGGTCGCCGTCGAAGGTCATCAGCGAATAGCCGTTGGGCCCACCATCACTCATGGTGGCATGCGGAATACCGCGTTCGTCTGGTTGACCGCGCCACCAACTGCCGCACACGGTCACATTGACCAGG
The DNA here is from genome assembly GCA_963707245.1 of Pirellulaceae bacterium. GTDB lineage: Bacteria > Planctomycetota > Planctomycetia > Pirellulales > Pirellulaceae > Aureliella. The sequence continues at coordinate 10,469 of CAVPPY010000052.1, read as the reverse complement.
TGATGATGCCGTTCAGGGCCCATCCAGCCATCCTCCTGGCCAATAAACCGGTGCTCCATGTAATGCGTGTGGGCAGAAATGGAGAGGCTGGCTGGACGTTGTTCTATCAAGCGATAGAGCTCGGCGCGGTCCGCAACATCGATCAATGGAATGTGCATCAGCAACACGACCAACTGGTTTTCCGGAATGCCGGTCAAGTCCTTGCGTATGAACTCGAGCTGTGCGGCTCCCAAGCCACCATGAAAATGCGCTTTCTTGTCGCCTTCCGTCGCATGCCACTCGACATCGTCCAGCACTAAGAAATGCGTTGGACCGTAATCGAATGAATAATAGCTCGGCCCGTATATACTCTCAAAAGTCTCGTCACTGAGTTGATCATTGGCCGCCTCGAAATTGAGATCATGATTACCAATGACGTTGTACCAGGGAATCCCGATCAGCGCAATTGCCTGATTCAAAGGTTCGAATGTGGCTAGATTATCAAAGGCGATATCGCCCAAGGTTACACCAAAGGCTGCTTGATGGCCCTCCGCAGCTATGATCTGCTCAACCACATCGTGTGCGATATACTCGACTTCGGTGTTGTTCCTGGGTTGTGGATCTCCGAACAACAGTGCTTTGAAGCGATCCGGCTCGTCTTGCTTGGTGAGAGGGAAATCGATGGAGGCTGGCAAAGGGCCGGTTGGGGCAACGCCGGCGAACTTATAATTGGCGGGCGAGCCGGCCGGCTTGTGGATGTAATAGAACTGCGGCAGATTGTTGTGATTCAGCGGAACCGCCCAGCCACGCGGCTTGATGACGAAGACGATTGCATCGTTCGAGACTTGCAGCGCATAGCGGCCTTCGGCATCGGTAGTTACGATATCGCGACCATTGCTGAGCTTGACTCCCTCGATCCCGCTTTCGCCAGCGTTACGCTTGCCGTCGCCATTCGCATCGTGGAACACGACGCCCGTCGCGCGACTGAGCTGATCGGCAACCGCATGCGCGGCTGCTGGGCTTACGGCTTTTTCTTGAGGCTCATGAGCGTCAGCTTCAACAACCAGCAGCGTTAGCGCGCATAAAACAAGTCCGCCTGTTGCCCTACCGTAACGCTGAGCCACTGCGACTGAGTGGAAGCCCATCTTGAAACCATATTGCCATCGCCTCAGCATGACCAACGTGTCCTTTAACTTCTTGCAGCCAGTTTTTTCTCAGCGATTTCCCGATAGTAGTCGATCGTCTGAGCAAGCCCCTGTTCCAGACTGGTAGCCGGCGCATAGCCAAGTACGCTGCGGGCAAGTGTGATATCGGCCAAGCTCTCGCGCACATCGCCAGCCCGAGCGGGCTGAAAATTGGGCTGAACTTGTTTACCCAGTAGCTTAGATAGTAGGTCAAGCAGCTGCAGCAGGCTGGTTTGACGACCTTCGGCCATATTGAAGACTTTGCCAGCGGCCTGCGGTACCTGTGCGGCCAGCAAGTTGCCTTGAACGACATTGTCGACATAGATAAAGTCGCGAGATTGCCCGCCGTCGCCATACACGATGGGTGGTTGACCGCTCAGGATCGCCGTAACGAACAGCGGAATGACAGCCGAGTAGGGACTCGCAGGATCCTGTCTGGGGCCAAACACGTTGAAGTAGCGCAGACACACCGTCTCGAGACCGAAGCTATGGTAGAACGCCTGACAGTACAATTCACCGGCCAGTTTGGCCGCCGCATAGGGGCTGAGGACTTGCGGCAAATCCGTTTCACGTTTGGCTGCAAAGGGCTGGTCTCCGTAAGCGCTGCTGCTGGCCGCATAGACAACGCGCCGGACTCCCGCCTTGGCAGCCTGGTTGAGAATGTTCAGCGTACCGGTTACGCAACTATGATGCGTCGCCAGCGGACGATCAATACTGAGCGGTACGGATGCCAAAGCGGCCTGATGAAACACCAACTCGACATTCTTCATCGCTTGGGCTGCGACCGCTTCGTCCGCCACGTCGCCTTCGATGAAATCAATGTCGTCCGCGATGTGGGCCAGGTTATGCTTGAAGCCCATGCACAGGTTGTCCAAGACCCGCACCTGATCCCCACGCCGAACACAGGCGGTTGCGATGTGGGATGCAATGAATCCAGCTCCGCCGGTTACCAGTACTCTTGCCATCAGTTAGTTGCCCAGTAATCAATGACCATTACTTTTTCCAGGTGCGGCTTGAGCACTTCCACAAATGCCTGATGGGCCTCATGCGGAAGGTAGATCTCGCGATCCTTTTCGCTCTTGAAGGTGACTAGAAAGCAATGCGTGAAGCCGTCCGCCAGACCCTCGGGGCTGTTGTTGGTTCCGTACTCAAAGCTGTCTATTTGGCTGATCTTGCTCGGCAGCTGTCGAAAGGCGTCGACGACAGTCTGCACATCCTCTTTCGAGGCGCTATCCTTGAACTGAAACATGACCACGTGCCGCAGCACTTTTTCCTGTTTGTCAGCAGCTGCAGGTCGATCTCCCATGGACAATAGCGCTCCTAAGAAACAAACCAATCCCAAACAGGCAAGAAACGAATGACGCGTAAAACAGCAACAATTCATCGGCTTCAACTCCGCTCTACAGAGAAATTTGGCTTGGGCGTTGCCCGCACTAGGCGTTGTCCCAAAAGGGGTCTGACCCTCTCCGGCGAGGCCAAAAACAGGTGTAAATTCGACTCGCCTCCAAAGGGTCAGACCCCTTTTGGGACAAAGCCTACGTGTGTCCATGGAGCTACTACCCAGGCTGGCTTTTACAGCCACGACCAAGACCTCAGTGACATGAACAGCTGAGGCAAGGTTATAACGCAGCTTGAGAGGATAAACCACCTAAGACGACGCACAATGCCCCCGTCCATGAAAAAAGGACGCTCGCTTGTGGACTGGAACAAGCGAGCGTCCTGGGGGTGGCATGCGGTTTTCGGGCGACGGTCGGCAGAACGCTTTAGGCAGCTCGCCGCGGACCAGCCGACCTACGGGCGTTCGCCTCGGCCAACTTGGCCGCCAGGGGGGCTGAAACACTAGTTGTTGGGGCCGACGTGGGTTGGCTGTCGTCAGCGATCTGTAGCGTCGGAGCAGCAGGAAAGGGCAGGCTGCTGGTGTGCAATTCTGTGCGCAGAATTCGTATCCCTGCAGGGGCTTGCACTCCAATACGTATTTTGTCGTTTCCAACGGCGACAATCGTCAACACGATATGGTCACCCAAGCAAACGCTTTCAGATTCGCGGCGCGATAGGATCAACACGGTTCAACCCTCCATGGTTATGAAAATCTCAATAGTTAGTCGCTCAAGCTGGAATGGGGTGGCAGGCAGCGCGACGGCCCAGGGAATCGTAAAATAGAACTGTTCCGTTGCTGAGGTCCCACACGGCAGTCAAGCGCACGCTGCGGGGTCCATAAATACAAAAGTAAAAACCAACCGGCTTGCCTTGGCGAGTCAGCAAGCGTTCGGACATTTGAAAAGCGTCTTTCTCTAGTTGGTTATTCTCGCACAATTCCCCGCGTACAAATTCGCGGACCACTTCAAACGTGCCACTCCCTACAATCTGCGAAACACTCATTTCTGGTCAAATCCCTATGACGTGAGTTTGTCTCCAACGGGGTCCAACCCCGATTCAGCACCGCGAGCGTGAAATGCTTGTCAGCCAAGCTATCGGCAACAAGGCTAGCGATCATGAGCGATGACGGCGGCAGCTAACTCACTAGCCAAGAATTGCGCGATAGGCACGGTCCAGGACCTGCACAGTGTGCAAAACCGCTACGCGATCAGTGTGGGTCCGTAGGTGTTTGTCAATTTGGACTAAACATCCAATATTACCGGTTACCAACGCGCTGGCACCCGTACGCAGAACCGCCTGGACCTTGCGCATTCCCAATTCTCCGGCAATCTGCGGCTGCTCAATATTGTAGGTACCGGCCGAGCCACAACAGGTATCTGCATCCGCTAGTTCAGCAATTTCTAAACCCGGAATTCGAGCTAGCAATCGTCGCGGCTCGGCGCGAACCTTTTGCGCGTGGGCAAGATGGCAGGCATCGTGATAGGCGATCCGCTTTGGCCCGCTCAGAGCCGGAATCGGTTCGAGTTGCAAGCGGTCGAGATAGACCGAGATATCGACAGCCGTGGATGCCAGCTGGCGTGCCGCAGTTTCGCTTTCGCTGCCTGCCAGCAACAGCGGATACTCGTGAATGGCCGAGCCGCAACCGGCGGCCGTGGTGATCAAACAGTCGACGTCTGCGGGGATACTGGCGATCAGCTTGCGGGCAAAGTGACTGGCCTCGTCGCCCCGACCCGTGTGCCATGACAGGGCCCCACAACAGCCCTGGGATCTCGGAATGACGACCTCGATGCCATTGCGGCTGAGCACGCGAACCGCCGAGGCATTGATGTCCGGCGCAAGGACCTGCTGGGCACAGCCGGCCAGCAAGGCCACGCGTCCCTTGCGCTTGCCCACGGCGGGGGTAACCTCGGCTAATCGATCGCGAGGCGGCAAATCTTCAGGGACCATTTCCAGCATTGGTCGCAGCGAGGCGGGCGCAAAACGGGCGAGTGGCCGGGTCAGCCTTCCCATGCGTACGGCCCAGCGAAATCGCTCGGCGTAGGGCAAGGTCAGCCTGACCAGCAAATCGCGCAGACTCCAGCTTTTCCCACCCGTCTGGCGCACTCGATCGCGGTAGGAACTGATCAGATCGCCATATTGCACGCCCGATGGACAATGCGTAACACAGGCCAAGCAACCTAAACAGCGATCGATGTGCGGCGCGGCCTGTTCGGCCTCCAAGTTGCCTTCCAACACGCTCTTCATCAATAGAATCCGGCCACGAGGCGAATCCATCTCACTTTCGAGCTGCTGATAGGTGGGGCAAGCCGGCAAACAGAATCCGCAGTGCACACAGGTACTCACCGCCGCTGCCATCGCTTTGCCACGCGGGCCCAGCTGGTCAGTATCTATGCTGTTGAGCATGTCTATCGAAACCTAGGTGGTTGAACGGACGGAAGACTCGTCGACCTTGGCGAACAGCATCCGCCCGGCTTGCGTTTGCAAGGTGCTGGTCACCACCACATTCAGCGTGGCATTGATACGATGCCGACCACCCTCAATAACGACCATGGTACCATCATCCAGGTAACCGATGCCCTGCTCGGGCCCCTCGCCGGCTTTGACCACGCGCACCTCAAACGTCTCGCCGGGCAGGAATTGTGGTCTGAGCGATGCGGCAACTTCATTCAAGTTGATGACCGGCACATTGTGCACCTTGGCCACCTTGTTGAGATTGAAATCGCCCGTGATCAACTTTCCCTCAAGATGCTTGGCCAGCATAACCAATTTCATGTCCACCGGCTGGCCTTCGAACTCCGGCAACTCGCGATCATAAATCTGAAATTCGATTTTTGGCTGAGTCCGCAAACGATTCAGAATATCCAAGCCCCTGCGGCCACGAGCTCGCCGCAAGCGGTCGTTGCTGTCGGCAATGCCCTGCAATTCATTGAGCACAAATCCCGGCATCACCAGCTGACTCTCGATAATGTTGGTTTCGGTCAGCTCCGCCAAGCGACCATCAATGATGGCGCTCGTATCCAGCACGATCGGGCGCAGTCCCTTGAGGTCGCGTGAGAATTCCACATAGGGGATAACGAAGCGGAAATCGTCCTTGGTCTGAAGCAATAGACTGGTGCATGCGTAGCAAAAAATCGCGGCCATCATCAGCTGCACCGGCGCGGCGCTGGTAGTATCCGGAATTAGCGGTGCCAATGCCACCCACAGGACGTAGGTCAGCAGCACGCCAACCAACAGCCCAAAGTAAATCGCGGATATAACTTCGATTTGCTTGCGTGGCGTGAAGATATCAACGGCGATGACACCCAAGGCCAAGAGAATAGTGCCGAAAATGACCAGGTAAGGTAAGAAGGCAGGCCCGGTGAATTCGAGTTTGAGGACCAAAGTCGCAATACCTGCGGTCACACAGATAAAGCAAACTCTCAGAATTAGTAAGGCCATCACACAGGCTCGTTGACTTGGGGTGCGCGTTTGGAAGCTTGTCCACAGCGCGGAAACTATCACCTGACCCGCCAACGCGGCTTGCCCCATCCGCCTGCAGCACAACTCCCTTATTTTACACCTCAGGAGCGCAGGACGACTAGCATACCCCCAACTATTGCCACAAATTAGGCCAATCCGTCTCCCAGGTGGCCTACAAGCGTTTGATTTACCTGCAATTCCTACAATTGCTGCAAAATCTCGGCCTTGTCTAGGTAAACCCGCGAGACTGCCAAAAATGCCTGCTCAACCTGGTTTCTGATGGTGTCGTTGGGCAATCAGAGGGAAAAGGTTTTTCTTGGTCATGGATTGGCAGGTTTCAGATGTCCGAAGAGAGCCTGCCGAACTTGAGGGTCGCGGATTTTCCAAATGACTGCGTCGATGAAATAATGATGCACATTGATAATGATCACAATCGCCGTTACCACCGGTAGATAGGCGTCGCCCAGTTCGCCGAACAATCGCGAACCATCGAAGGCCAACAAACCGAACAACACCAGCAAACCGTAGTAGATCATTAAATGCAGCCACTTGTGCTGCGGCCGCGTGAATTCGTTGAGCTCCACGCGCACCGGAAAAGTCAAATACTGAAGCGCGTGAAAAAATTGTAACAAGAAGAATGCGGTCGGGTGCATATCCACCATGGCGTACCAGCAGAAGGTCGCCAACCACGGCAACCACACTCGCAGCGGAATGCTCCGACCCTCGCGCCGTGCCAGTTGTCGAAAGCCCCACAGCCCGGCCACAAAGCCCAAGAACACCGCGGCTCGGCAAGTGGCTAAGACCGACCGCATGACGAAAAGACCTGCCTCCTGCTCTGGCAACACGGATTGCACAAATCCCATCGAGTCATAGACCCAGGCCACATGAAACGCGAACAAGGCATAAAAGCCACTGCGAATGAGCCTCCGTTCCGTGGCGGTCATGCGAAATCCAGACAGGAACGAAAAGCAGGCGGTCATGCCCCAAGCCTGCCCCGTGTAATGCCATGCTAACAAAATGGGAGCAACCCACTCCAGCGCCGTAATGATGGGCAACTGCGGTGCGATTCCAGAGTCAGCACTACTCCGGCATTTTAGGAACACATAGCCCAAGAACAGCACCGCCAGGATGGGCAAGCCAATAGTAACCAGGGGATGCTTGGTAAAGTTCTGTCGCGATCCATACAATAAACGATACGAGGCCATGAAGTGCGGCCAATTGATCAGCAGGTCGGTGAACAGATACAGTTGCACGGCCAGCAAGAGTTTGTTCGCACCAGCTTGCGTGATCCAAGCGTAGCCAATCACGGCTGCCGAAATGACCACGGACAATCCTCCCACGCAGATCGCATCCACGGTCGGATTGATGATAGACTTCGTGGCTGGTGAGCGAGAATTCATGAGCCGCCAACTTGGGTGCGAGTCGATGCAGGTGTGAGCACCTGGCGGACGCCCATCCTCTGCTGACCATAATCTGCCGACTGGTAGCGAGCCAACATTCTAAACGAGAGCCCAAGCCCGCGGAGCATCTAGCACTGAAACTCTTTGGCTCTAGTGCTTCGTCTAGTTTTAATCTTGGGGTAGCTGGAGTCGCCAGACGTCGCCAGACTTCAGTGCGTCTCATGAAAATCGAACTCTGGCGAGTCCGGCTTCGAGTGCCGCCCCCAAATTAAATGTGGTTGAAGCTCTAGTGCTCACTCCATTCTAAATATTGGGGTTGGGCATTGTCAGCCCATGCGCGGTGGCGGCGGTTTTTCCAAGGAGAACCGGGGACAACACCGGCTAACGCCCTTAGCTAGGGCTCCGGGCTATCGCTGATCTGGATTTGCTGCAACTGCCGAAGGAACTCGTTATCGGTGGTTAGCACGAGTTCGGTATTGCCGCTCAGGGCTTTTTCGTAGGCTTCTAGCGTTCGTACGAACGCGTAGTACTCGCCCACTTCGCCAATGGCGTCGGCATAGCGCTTGATGACCTGTGCATCGGCTTTACCGCGGATTTCACTGGCCTTACGCTGGCCCTCGCCGCGAATCTTCTCGATCTCGGCGTTGGTCTTGTTGATGATTTCATTCTTGGCTAATTCACCGGCTTTGACATTGCGCGTGCTGATTGCATCCCGCTCGGCAATCCAACGGTCGAACGTTGATTTGCGCACCGCCTCCACAAAGTCGATATGTGATATACCGACCTCGATCAATTCAACACCTCGAGCACCATCTTCGGTCGAGGCTAGGCTCCGACGAGCCGTCTCGTTGACTTTTTCCAGTATCTTGCCGCGTCCCACTAGCCCTTTGGACTTGGGTTTGACTTCCACCACGGCCGGTATCTCATCCTGCAACAGTTTCAGATCTTCTTCATCGAATTCCAGTTGCACCATCTTCATATCGCGATTGGTGCTGCGGACGAGATCCTCCAAATCGTATTGGGTGATGGCATCGCGTATGGCGCCCCGCGCGAACTGGGCCACGCGATTCTCCGCATTATCCATGGTGCGCATGCGCTGTACAAAGGCAATCGGATCATTGATCTTCCACACTGCCCAGGGGACGAGTTCAATCTTCTTGTTGTCCTTGGTGGGCAGGTCCGGCATGACTTCGCCCAGATTGTCTCCCCAGAATTGCAGCGTCGCCGGCAGGAGACGCACCGAGTCGATAAGCGGCAATTTGAAGTACAGCCCCGGTTCGGTGCGGGCTCGAATCGGCTCGCCAAAGCGTAGCACTACAGCTTGCTCGCGCTGATCCACCACGTAGACGACCAGTTGAGACAGAATGAACAGGATGCCGACGACGGCGAGGATCTTGATCAGCAGGCGGCGCGAATTGATGTGTCATGTTTGGGACTTTGATGATTGTTGAGTAGGAATGTGCGGCTGGTGCTCAGACTTCCTGAGGTGGCAGCAATCAACGGCAGCGATCAGGGTTGGCCGCCCAATTGCAACAGCGGCAGCATGCCCTGCAATTTTTCGTCGAGGATCAGCTTGCGACCGCCGCTTTCGAAAACCTTTTCCATGGTTTCCAGATACATGCGTTGCCGCGTGACTTCGGGAGCCAGTTTGTAGCTCTCGTATTTGGCCAGCAAGGCATTGATCTCGCCCTCCGCCTCGGCCAGACGTCGGTCCGCGTAGCCCTCCGCATCGCGAACCAGTTTGTCGCTCTCGGCGATCGCCATGGGCTTCAGACTAAAACGCTCCTTGGTAGCCTCGTTGATCAATTGATCTTTCTTCTGGATCGAACCATTGACCTGGTCAAAGGAAGGTTTGACTACCTCCGGAGGCGTAACACGCTGCAGCTGCAGGTTGGTGACCTCGATTCCTGCATCGAAACGCTGGATCGCCAAGCGCATCTCCGCCAAGGCCTCGTGGGCGATCTCCTCGCGTTTGCTGGTCAGTGTCTCATCGGCTGAATAATCGCCGACAATGCGGTGCATGGTCGCTCGAGCTACGGCTACCAAGGCGCTCGCACCTGGTCTTCCTGGAAACTGAAAATGTACTTTTCCGGCTCGTTGACCCGCCAAAAAACATTCCATTCCACCACCGCCGCGTAAAGATCTCCAGTGAGGATGAGCTTCTGATCTTCGTCGGACTGCGAGCGATAAGACTCACTCGTTTCGCGTTCGTCGTTGCCCCACGGCAGACGCATGCTCTTCTCACTCATGTCGACCAACACTCGCTCATCCATGCCCGGAATCTTAAAGCGCAGACCATTGGGCTGCGTGGAATGGTATTTACCAAATCTGAGGATGACCGCCTGTTCGTATTCCTTGACCACGTAGGCGGAACTCCAAATCAAGTAGCCCAAAACCAGCAAGCCAAATACGATGACCGCCGCCCCGGCCAATTGCTCCGGCGAACGACCGTTGAACGAATCCAGTCGATTGAAATCTCGGCTTGGCATCAGAGGCAACCTGTGAGTGAGTGGGGCTACGAATAGAGAAAGTCTGCAGGGGATCAAGCTGGCCCGGATTGGGGCTCAGGTCCTTGGCCCAGTCTAGTCCTTGGCCCAGTCTAGGCCATCTTTGGGCACTCTGCTTGGTTGCACCAAGGCATTTGGCTTGCATCCCACCGTGGTCGGCAGGCAGGATAAGTAGCTGGCGGATGCCGAGGAAGTGGGCCACCCATGGACGGCGATGGCCATGTAAACTCCACGAGTGAAAGGATTGGCAAAAAAATCCATTTTCTTTTTCAAGTGCCAGCCAACACGCTATGGCTTGGTAAATGCCCTTAATCGCTTTGCGTTGCAAATCCTGGCATTCACCACGCCTTCACCACGCTCAGTTTTCAGCCATGGTTGCGATTCACCCCCGCCTCACTCGCTCCGATTGTGGCGGAAAACGCCTTTTTTTCCTCATTCGGAACGACCCCTCACGGACAGAAATTGACCCCCGTGGGAAGTATTGAAGGTGTACGAAGGCACGCTAGAACCCCTGCGGAAGACCAAAGCGGAGGTCCCCCAAGGGTAGTCCGCGACTGGCTTTT
>CAVPPY010000051.1:0-9634 GCA_963707245.1 Pirellulaceae bacterium | reverse complement strand
CTTGCCCGCCTGCCATGCGCTTCAGAATGGATCGCAGATTTCGAGCAAGCATTCGCCTTCGAACTCATCGGATTCGACTGCAACCACTGAACGGGAGAATGCGAATTGAAGATAGTTGGGAAGATCCGGCTGTTGGGGACAGGGCTGTTGGGGACAGGGCTGTTGTTAGGCATGACGGCTATGGGTCGTGGGCAAGCTCTCCCGCGGGCGGACTTGGATAACTTTCTAACCGCGCATTGCGGGGATTGCCATCTGGCGGGAGCCAACGAGGGCGGGTTGGAGCTAGATGCCCTGGGCAGCGACCTGGGCGACCCGGCGGTTTTCGCAGTTTGGGAACGCGTTCATGACCGTGTGCAAGCGGGTGAAATGCCTCCCCAAGATGCCGCTCAGTCACCCGTACCAGACGATCAGCGCGCCGCGTTTGTGACGCAGCTGCGTGGTCCGTTGTACGCAGCTCACCAGGCGCGAGCGGGCACGGTTTACCGACGTCTCAACCGACGCGAATTCCAGAATACGCTCAACGATATGTTCGGAACCGAGGTCGAGCTGGTCAGCCGGCTACCGGAGGACGGACGTTATCATGAGTTTGACAATGTGGGCCAAGCGCAGCTTGGCATCTCCTTGGTGCACATGCAGCAATACATGCAAGCGGCAGACGATGTAATGCGCGCCGCCATGGCTACCACCCAGCAACCTCCAAGCGTGGTAACCATTTCCGCCAATTACGCCGAAACGCGCGAGGGAGAGCAGCACATAGGTAAAGTTTGGAAGAAACTATCGGACAATAGCGTGGTGTTCTTTCGGCAATTGGGTTATCCCACCGGCATGCTCGCGGTACCGAAGTTCCCATTCCGGGCAGATATCGGATCCGCGTGACGGGTTACGCGTATCAAAGCCAGCAACCCATCACGTTCCGTGTCGGCGGAACCAGCTTTGTGCGCAGGTACCAGCAAGCCGACTTATGGTTTCTTTGAGTTGCCTCCCGGAGAGCCCAGCAGTGTTGAATTCGAGGCCTACATTGGGCCCCGCACCATGATCGATCTGGAGCCATGGGGTCTGGACACAGGTGACTACAATATTCGCGTTAAGAGCGTAGACGACTACCCGGGTCCCGGTCTGGCCATCCAGCAGGTCGAATTGACTGGACCACTGATTGAAGAATTTCCAACTCGCGGTCATCAACTGTTATTCGACGGATTTGATCGCCGGGCCCTTCCACCGAAGAACAAATGGCAGAAGGTAGTCCACTTCGAACTGCAGTCTGCCGAGCCACAGCGTGATGCTGCCAACGCACTACTGAGGATTGCCAGGCAGGCTTTTCGTCGACCGGTAACGCCCGCAGATGTTGCTGACTACATGGACTTGTTTAATCAGCAGTTGGAGGGTGGGGCGAGCCTTGAGGACGCACTCCTCACCGCAGTAGCGGCCCTATTATGTTCGCCTGATTTCTTGTACTTGCACGAACCCCGAGGACCGTTGAGCGACTACGCCTTGGCAACGCGACTAAGCTACTTTCTGACGAGGACGACTCCTGACGCGGCTTTGACCCAAGCGGCCGACCAGGCGCAACTTGCCGGGCAGTCGCAAGTCCTGCTAACACACGCGCGGGTTGTTGATCGATCCGCGGCATCAACGCTTTATCGACGATTTTTGTGACGCTTGGCTGAATTTGCGCGATATTGAATTGACCAGCCCCGATCAGCAGTTGTACCCTGAATTCGATCGTTTCCTGCAAGACTCGATGCTTCGCGAGACGCGCGGCTTTGTGACAGCGTTGATTGCGGACAATCTCCCCGTCCGGTACATCGTTGAATCCGATTTCGCCATCTTGAACAATCGACTGGCCGAGCATTACTCCTTGCCGGGCGTGGCGGGTCCGCAGATGCGCAGTCGTTCCGCTCGCGGAGGGCAGCCTGCGGGGAGGCTTATTGAGTCAAGCCAGCGTGCTCAAGGTATCCGCCAACGGTACCAGCACATCGCCCGTGGTGCGTGGCGTGTGGGTCATGGATCGCATTTTGGGAAAAACGCCGCCTCCACCACCCGCGGGTGTCTCCGGTATTGAACCCGACATCCGTGGTGCGACGACGCTTCGCGAATTGCTTGCCAAGCATCGGGATTCAGACAGTTGTCGCACCTGCCACTCTCAAATTGATCCGCCGGGGTTTGCCATGGAGTGCTTTGATCCTATTGGTGGATATCGCGAACGCTTTCGTAGCCTGGGGGAGGGCGAGAGGGTCAACCTACAAATCAATGGGAACCGAGTGCGTTATCGCTTGGGTCCGAGCGTAGATGCAAGCGGCCAGCTGGAAGATGGCAGAGCCTTTTCAGATTTTAAAGGCTTTCGAGAGTTGCTGGCACAAGATGAGGACCTATTAGCCTATGCCCTGGCTACCAAGCTATTAACCTTTGCGACCGGGCGGGCTATGGGTTTTTCCGACCGACCAACGCTGGAGCGCATCGTCGATGCCTCGCGCGTCAACGGGCATCGCGTGCGAGACTTGATAGAATTGGTCATAAGCAGCGAGGCGTTTCTCAACAACTGAGGAGAGGCAAGACAAGTTGGCTAACATCAATACCAGACCCTCACTGAGTCGCAGGCGGATGCTAAAGGGACTTGGAGGCGTATGCTTAGGGCTGCCTTGGCTGGAGGCGATGCAGCCCAGTTTGGGCAAACGCGTATTGGCAGCTGGCAGCCAGCCAGCCGCCCCCAAACGCTTTGTGGCCATCACGGCTAACTTGGGCTTTCATGTGCCCTATCTCTTTCCCGAATCTCCCGGCAAACTAACTCCCACAACGCCTTATCTCTCGAAGCTTGCCGATCACTTGGATCAGCTCACGGCGATCAGCGGACTGTCGCACCCAGAGCAGCAGGGCGATAATGGTCACGCATCGGAAATGACCTTTCTAACCTCAGCTCAACGCCCGGGATTGGCTGGTTTTCGGAATACGATATCGATTGATCAACGGATTGCGGCGGAGATCGGTATCCAAACTCGCTTCCCATTTCTTGCGTTGTCGACTCGCGGCGGTACCTCCGCATCGTGGACCGCCAGCGGCGTAGCTATTCCTGGGGAGAGTTCAGCGGAGAAGTTATTTGCTGCATTGTTCCTGGATGGCTCGCAGTCCGAGGTTGAACAGGAGTTGCAGCGCATTCGCCGAGGGCGAAGTATTCTGGATACGCTAGCCGCCCGCGCCGGGGCCCTCGACCAACAGCTCGGCCAGCGCGATCGCGTCAAGTTGGAAGAATACCTGGCATCGGTTCGCGAACTGGAGTTGCGATTACAGCAGAGCGAGGGTTGGGTACGCCGCCCCAAGCCGAGCATGGATACTCCGCCGCCCAAAGACGCGCACGATCAAAACGCGGCCATTGCCCGACAAAAACTGTTGCTGGACATTATCGCCAAAGCCTTGCAAACCGATTCGACGCGCATCATCACCCTGTCGCTAGCAGGCTTGAATGCGGTGCCGGACATTCCAGGAGTGCAAAGCGATTGGCATGGGCTGTCTCACCACGGCAAGGATCCAGCCAAGATCGAAGAATTGCGGATTATCGAGGAAACCGAGTTTGGTGTTTTCAATGACTTTCTGACCCAAATACGTGGTAACCAAGAAGGCGACGGCAACCTACTTGAACATACCGCCGTGCTCTATGCTTCGAATCTGGGCAACGCGAGCGCGCCACGATTGGCATAATCTGCCTATCTTGGTCGCCGGAGGTGGTTTTCGGCACGGCAACTACGTGGCGCATGACCCGCAAAACAATACTCCACTGGCTAATCTATTCGTTGCTTTCGCCCAGCGCATGGGCGTCGAAATCGATCACTTCGGCAGCAGCACTGCCGCCGGTGTAGCCGGGCTGGAGAGCTCATCCATTTAAACACGTCTGGCAATGCTATTACCGGGATTATCGCGAGCGAGGGCTGAGGGACAAGAAATCGATGTCATTGCGCTGCGGCATGCCTGGCCTGCTGCGGCCCAGGTCATGCTGCTCTTGTAGCAAGCGGCTCAAGCGCTCCGCAACCTGCTCATTTTGCAGAATAACATCCTTGGTCTCGCCCAGGTCTTCCTCCAGGTTATACAGCTCGCGTTTGCCATTGGTCAGCAGGATTAATTTCCATGGTCCCTGGCGAATGGCAAGATCGCCTCGGTGGGATTGGTGCAGCAAGCCATCACGCACGGCCCCAGCCGGTCTACCCAGCAGCTCGTCGGCGAAACTCAGGCTATCCTCGCCAGCTTCTTCGGGCAGGTCTGCACCCAGGATCTCGGCCGTCGTGGCCAGACAATCGGTCAGACAAATCGTCCGCCGACTGAGCGAAGCGGGCTGAACCTTGCCCGGCCAGCGAACGACAAACGGTACGCGGTGACCGCCCTCGTAGATACTGGCCTTGGAGTCGCGCAGTGGAGGGTAGGCACGACCAGCCGCACCATTATCACTCGTGGCAATCACCAGTGTGTCTTTTGCCAACCCATGGCGGTCGAGCGTCGCCAACAGTTCTCCCAACATGGCATCCCCCTGGTACAGCCAGTCGCTGTAGAGCGGGTCTTGCTGGACGACATCACGCCCACCACTGCGACCTATAAAATCGGCGGCTGGCACGATGGGTGTATGCGGGGGACACATGGGAAAGTACAAAAAGAATGGCTCAGCCGAATTCGCTTGGCGCACAGCCAGTCGACTGCCTTGTCCAGCATCAACGGTTGATTCTCGGCCGCTTGGACATGAGCCGCGACCCGATCCTGCTCGATCACTGTGAAAATATTTCTAGCATGTGTGAATCCGCAGAAATAATCAAAACCTAATTCGTTTGGGCCACCCGTCATTCTTTCGCCAATAGGTACCGAGCTCTGACTGCCTTTCTCTCCCCTCACCCAATCCAAGCCCAAATGCCACTTGCCGACACACGCGGTCGCATAACCCTGTTGCTTGAGAAAGGATGCCAGCGTCAATCGCGTTGGAGGTATGATGGGCTTCGAGTAAGTTGTCAAGACTCCGAACTGCCCGATCCTCGCGGGATACCTGCCGGTCAGCAATCCGTATCGCGTTGGCGTACAGACTGCCGAGGGCGAATGGGCGTCGACAAAACGCATGCCTTGGGCAGACAATTGATCGAGCACAGGAGTCTTGAGTTGCGACTGTGGATCGTAGCTCTGCGGCTGGCCATAGCCCATGTCATCGAATAACACCAGTAGAATATTCGGCCGCTCCGCGGCCAGTAGTGCATGGCGGATTGTCGTCAAGTCGCAGTACACCAACCCAGCTAGGAATAAGATTAGAATACAGCGTAGCATTGGTTTCACCGCCTAGAATGTTTGCGTAGCATTTAGAAACGTTCATTGTAGACCGAGTTGCCGCCAGTGCCGCGTCCAATTGCGAGCTGGATTCTTTCGCCACCCAGTCTTTGCGCGTTTGCATTTCCCTCCAACCCTCCACAGCCTGCCGGTGAAAGAACCAGCCACTATGCGATCGAAACATCTGGTCAGATGGATATGCCTGATCGTACTCGGAATTCAATTGACAGGATTTTTTCTGACTGGGGTCGAGGCTCAAGAGCATGAACCCCGCTTGTGGGTTTATGCTCCGGTGAACTTTCAAGTGGACCAGGACGTCGCGCGACTGATTGAAT
This sequence comes from Pirellulaceae bacterium, assembly GCA_963707245.1. Taxonomy (GTDB): domain Bacteria; phylum Planctomycetota; class Planctomycetia; order Pirellulales; family Pirellulaceae; genus Aureliella. The sequence continues at coordinate 4,010 of CAVPPY010000051.1, read as the reverse complement.
TGCTCGCACGCACAACGAGTGGGCTACAACGGAGTGGTCATTACCGACTACAGATTCGGGAAATTGGATGAACGTCCCGACAACTACTATCGCAACTTTAGAGAAGGCTCGCTCGGCTGCGGAAGGCATCGGTATCGAGCTGATTCCTTTGGTCATGCAGTTTGGCTACTCGAACAGTCTTCTGCAAAACAACCCCAATCTAGCTGCTGGGCTGCCGGTCAAGGATTGTGAGTTTATCGCCCAGGATCGGCAGTTGGTCGTCGCCTCCGCACCGAATGTACTAGACGGTGGTGGATTCGAATCGGCCACGCGCAATGCACCGGCAGGCTGGGACTGGATCGATGGTTTCGGCACGATGACCGAGCTTGACTCCAACGTCAAGCATTCTGGCGGGTCGGCACTGCTGATGCACGAATTCGGAGCGAGCCAGAACAGCGGGGGAAATTGTCGAATCGTAAAAAAGGTTTTGCTCAAGCCCTTTCATGAATATCGACTGAGCATGTGGGTCAAGACGGAGTCGCTGCGAACCGACGAGTTCAAATTTATGCCCTTGTCGGCTGGTGAGCAGCCATTGGCACTCAGCCACAAGAACCTGGGAGTCAAGCCGACCCAGGACTGGACTCAGCATTGCGTCGTTTTCAACTCTCTGCAACAGACTGAGGTTAATATCTACCTGGGTTTATGGGGAGCCAAGTCGGGGCGAGTGTGGATGGACGACGTGCAATTGGAGATGGTTGGAGGAGTCAATCTGCTACGCCGCGAGGGTTGCCCCATCCATGTAGTTTCTCAAGATGCGACCATCGAATACCAAGAGGGCCGAGATTTCCAGCGTTGGGAAGACCCGCTACTCGGCTGCGTGCCCTACTTAGGTGAATACGAAGATCACCACGCCTGCCCGACCCATACGCTTGACCACTGATTCGCGTATTGCCGAAGGAGATCGTTTGCGGGTCTCCTTTTATCACACGGTATTGATTCATGACGGCCAAGTTTGTGCCAGTCTCGCGGCCGATGAAGTCTTTGCCCTGGTGCGGCACGAAGTCGAGCGACTGGACGAATTCTTGCGGCCCAAGCGATTCTTTATGTCGCATGACGAAATCCGGGTTGCCGGTTGGGATGAACTAGCTCGCGGAAGATCGTCCGGCGAATTGTTACGTGAGAACGTGCAGCGTTGCCAGCGGCTGGTACAAGAAATACGGCCTGATGTGCGGTTGCTGGTCTGGTCCGATATGTTCGATCCACAGCATAACGCCGGGATCATTACTATCTGGTCCAAGGATCCTTGGCGGGAGCCTGGGATGGATTAGATGCCACGGTTGATATCGTCAATTGGAACTCTGGGAAGGCTCAGTCCTCCTTGAACTTCTTCTCGCAGCGTGGGCACCAGCAGATCATCGCCGCATACTATGATGAAGACGCAGCACGCAATTTGGAACGCTGGCGAGCCGCTGCCCAGGGCGTGCCCGGCATCAGTGGGTTCATGTACACGACCTGGAGCAAGAACTACGACGATCTCGAAGAATTTGCGAAGCTGGTCCAGACACCGGCACGCTAGGCTTTACCTCAACTCGGAGCCGTTTCCCAAAAGGGTCTGCCCCGGCGTGAACCTTTAAAAGAACGCGCGTGCCCCAAGCCCCCTCATCCCCAACCCTTCTCCCCCGGAGTACCGGCGGGAGAAGGGAGTAAACGCAGAAACTGAACATTAGCTAGAGCTTTGTCAGGAATAAAAGTTAGGTTAGACATGTCTGACCCGAATCTGCCCTTTTTTGAAACAGTTTTTCAGGAAATCGATGATGCGACGGCGAGAGTTTATACACGGTGCTACAGCGCTTGGGTTTGAGCAGGGCTTGCTTATCCAAAACCCTTGCATGCCATCCAGCGGCCAGCCGCCCGCGAATACTCTTGAGGTCCTCATGGCAAACGGTAAACATCGGCGACATCGCCCATACGCCCGGTGTTCTGGCGCTGCTTGAGCGTTATATTCCCGATGCTGAAGTTTTCCTGTGGCCTAGCAATGTCAAGCATGGCGTCGGCCAGTTGTTGGAGCAGCGGTTCCCCAAGCTGAAGATTATCAGCGACGCACAGCAACTGCAGCAGGCCTTTCAAGCGTGCCAGTTCCTGCTACACGGTTCGGGACCTTCCCTGGTAGCCGAACGCGACGTCGTGCGTTCGGCAGCAGGAGACAGGTAAACCCTATGGAGTTTATGGCATCACTCTTTCCGCCCAGGAGTCAACCGCTCTTACCCCAACCGCCGACGAGCGATTCGCGCAAACGATCGATGTACTCAGCCAAGCGGCGTTTGTAAACTTTCGCGATTCTGTTTCGCTAGAGCTGGCAAGGCAGCGTGGCTGCAAATGCCCAATCATGGAATTTGGTCCCGACGGCGCGTTTGCAACCGATCTGCGTGACGATGCTTCTGCCCAGTCGTTCTTGGAATCAAATGGTCTGGAGGAGCAGAAATTTCTATGCTGCATTCCGCGTTTGCGCTACACGCCCTACTGGACGCTGCCAGAAAAGAAGCGGAGCGCGACGAGATCAAGCACACGCGGAATGAACAAATGAAGGAACATGACCATGCCCCGCACCGGCAGGCGATCGTGGATATCGTGGAACAATCAGACATGAAGGTCCTGATCTGTCCGGAAGACCAAACGCAGATGGCCGTCGGCAGGGAGTTGCTGTTTGATCCGCTGCCCGCACGGATCAAAGAGCGTGTCGTATGGCGCGCCCAATTATTGGCTAACCGGCGAGGCCATTTCCACCTACGTCCGCAGTGCAGGTCTGTTCGGCAACGAAATGCACTCGCCCATCATGTGTATTGGTAACGGCGTGCCCGCCATCGTCTGTCGTTGGCGCGAGCAGACGAGCAAGGGGTTCATGTGGCGATATTGGTCTCGCGGACTGGCTATTCGATTTTGACAATGAAGAAGATGTTCGTCGCTTGCCACCCGCCGCGCTGGCGCTTGCCACGGACCCAGGTTCAGCCAAGCTGAAAGCTGCCACCGCACGGCAAGTCGTTGAACAGCATCAGCAACGCACCATGCAAACCCTGCAAAACCAACTGGCTTGAGTGGTCGTCCGGTTCATTGAGTGGCCAGTCCCTACAACGTAGCCATCACGCTCCGCGTGATGATTCCAAGAAACAGCGAAGTCATTCACTTCAAGGTAGCCATCACGCTCCGCGTGATGATTCCAGAGAAAACAGCGAAGTCATTCATTTCAAGGTAGCCATCACGCTCCCTCGTTGAGATTGCCAAAAAACAGGAAAGCTAGGCTACTCGCTGCGTGGACCAGAAATTTCAATGCCTGAACGCTCAAAGGCGATGGCCTTGCTACCGCTCGTTCCCACCATCACCGCTTCCATGAGTGGCTTGTCAATCGGCGAGGCTGCCCTCCATTCGATCAAGAAATTAGCTCCAGCACCTCCGCTGCTATCCCGACTCTCGACTAGGAAATTCGATGGACTGCAGCGGAGATAACCTGATGGGTCGATCCAAATATTTCTTTAGTGAATTGCCAGCCGTATCGAAGTACTCAATCAACATAATGTACAGCGGGGCATTGCAATCCGTATTGCGGATGCTTAATGTCGCCTCAAGGGAGTAGGGAGATCCTCCCTGATAATAAACGTGGGAATAAATGGGCACATAGACCCATTGTCTTACTGCAAGAGTAGCCATTTCGGTATTGCCCACACTGTAATCGGCTAGATTTGGAATTTCGTAGCTGCGTGGCGGAACAAAACTCTGTCGACTTTCGACTTGATCGATTCGATGATCCAAATAGATGGCGAATAACAACACCGCGGTGGCTAGCAAGCAAGCACCGCCAATAAAGAATATGACTCCCTTTTCCAACATCCAGAGAAACCAATCAGGATACTCTTTATGGGCATTCATTTTGTATTAGCTCCCCTGCCGTCTTCCAGGCTCAATGCATGACTTTGAGTAGGTCCATCTCCTCCGAGCGACTGCCTATTTGGCCCCAAACTGCCTTCCGTGCGGTGATG
>CAVPPY010000050.1:0-125567 GCA_963707245.1 Pirellulaceae bacterium | reverse complement strand
CCCTCGACCAACAGCTCGGCCAGCGCGACCGCGTCAAGTTGGAAGAATACCTGGCATCGGTTCGCGAACTACGAGTTGCGACTACAGCAGAGCGAGGGTTGGGTACGCCGGCCGAAGCCGATCAAGGATATCCGCCGCCCAAAGCACGCGCGCGATCAAAACGCGGCCATTGCCCGAACAAAAACTGTTGCTGGACATCGTCGCCAAAGCCTTGCAAACCGATTCGACGCGAATCATCACCCTGTCGCTAGCGGGCTTGAATGCGGTGCCGGACATTCCAGGAGTGCGAAAGCGATTGGCATGGGCTGTCTCACCACGGCAAGGATCCGGCCAGATCGAAGAACTGCGGATTATCGAGGAAACCGAGTTTGGTGTTTTCAATGACTTTCTGACCCAAATACGTAGTCACCAAGAAGGCGACGGCAACCTACTTGAACATACCGCCGTGCTCTATGCTTCGAACCTGGGCAACGCGAGTGCCGCCACGATTGGCATAATCTGCCTATCTTGGTCGCCGGAGGTGGTTTTCGGCACGGCAATTACGTGGCGCATGACCCGCAAAACAATACTCCACTGGCCAATCTTTTCGTTGCTTTCGCCCAGGGCATGGGGCGTCGAAATCGATCACTTTCGGCAGCAGCACTGCCGCCGGTGTCGCCGGGCTGGAGACCTCCTCCACTTAAACGCGTCTGGCAAAACGATTACCGGGATTCTCGCGAGCGAGGACTGAGGGGCAAGAAATCGATGTCATTGCGCTGCGGCATTCCTGGCCTGCTGCGGCCCAGGTCGTGCTGCTCTTGTAGCAAGCGGCTCAAGCGCTCCGCAACCTGTCCGTTTTGCAGAATAACATTCTTGGTCTCGCCCAGGTCTTCCTCCAAGTTATACAGCTCGCGTTTGCCATTGGTCAGCAGGATTAATTTCCATGGTCCCTGGCGAATGGCAAGATCGCCTCGGTGGGATTGGTGCAGCAAGCCATCACGCACGGCCCCAGCCGGTCTACCCAGCAGATCGCCGGCGAAGCTCAGGCTATCCTCGCCCGCATCTTCGGGCAGGTCTGCCCCCAGGATCTCGGCTGTCGTGGCCAGACAATCGGTCAGACAAATCGTCCGCCGACTGAGCGAAGCGGGCTGAACCTTGCCCGGCCAGCGAACTACAAACGGTACGCGGTGACCACCCTCGTAGATACTGGTCTTGGCGGCGCGCAATGGAGGGTAGGCACGACCAGCCGCGCCGTTATCACTCGTTGCAATAACCAGTGTATCTTTTGCCAACCCATGGCGGTCGAGTGCTGCCAACAGCTCTCCCAACATGGCATCCCCCTGGTACAGCCAGTCGCTGTAGAGCGGATCTTGCTGGACGACATCACGCCCACCACTGCGACCTATAAAATCGGCGGCTGGCACGATGGGTGTATGCGGGGGACACATGGGAAAGTACAAGAAGAATGGCTCTGCCGAATTCGCTTCGCGCGCCAGCCAGTCGACTGCCTTGTCCAGCATCAACGGTTGATTCTCGGCCGCCTGGACATGAGCCGCGACCCGATCCTGCTCGATCACTGTGAAAATATTTCTAGCGTGCGTGAATCCGCAGAAATAATCAAAACCCAATTCGTTTGGGCCACCCGTCATTCTTTCGCCAATAGGTACCGAGCTTTGACTGCCTGTCTCTCCCCGCACCCAATCCATGCCCAAATGCCACTTGCCGACACACGCGGTCGCATAGCCCTGTTGCTTGAGGAAGGATGCCAGCGTCAATCGCGTTGGTGGTATGATGGGCTTCGAGTAGGTTGTCAAAACTCCGTACTGCCCGATCCGAGCGGGATACCTGCCAGTCAGCAATCCATATCGCGTTGGCGTACAGACTGCCGAGGGCGAATGGGCGTCGATGAAACGCATGCCTTGAGCAGACAATTGATCGAGCACAGGAGTTTTGAGTTGCGACTGTGGATCGTAGCTCTGCGGCTGGCCGTAGCCCATGTCATCGAATAACACCAGAAGAATATTCGGCCGCTCTGCGGCCAGTAACTCATGGCCGCTGGTCGCCAAGCCGTCGCAGAACGCCAATCCAGCAAGGAATAAGATTACGAAGAGCGCGCAGCATTGGTTTCATCGCCTAGAATTTTTGCAGCAGTTAGAATCGTCCATTGTAGACCGAGTTGCCGCCAGTGCCGCGTCCAATTGCGAGCTGGATTCTGGCGATATCTGGTCCAAGGATCCTTGGCGGGAGCCTGGGATGGATTAGATGCCACGGTTGATATCGTCAATTGGAACTCTGGGAAGGCTCAGTCCTCCTTGAATTTCTTCTCGCAGCGTGGGCACCAGCAGATCATCGCCGCATACTATGATGAAGACGCAGCACGCAATTTGGAACGCTGGCGAGCCGCTGCCCAGGGCGTGCCCGGCATCAGTGGGTTCATGTACACGACCTGGAGCAAGAACTACGACGATCTCGAAGAATTTGCGAAGCTGGTCCAGACACCGGCACGCTAGGCTTTACCTCAACTCGGAGCCGTTTCCCAAAAGGGTCTGCCCCGGCGTGAACCTTTAAAAGAACGCGCGTGCCCCAAGCCCCCTCATCCCCAACCCTTCTCCCCCGGAGTACCGGCGGGAGAAGGGAGTAAACGCAGAAACTGAACATTAGCTAGAGCTTTGTCAGGAATATAAATTGGGTTTGACATGTCTGCCCCGGATCTGCCCCTTTTTTGAAACAGTTTTTCAGGAAATCGATCATGCGACGGCGAGAGTTTATTCAAGGTGCTACAGGCGCTCGGTTTGACCAGGGCTTGTTTATCCAAAACCCTTGCATGCCATCCAGCGGCTAGCCGTCCGCGGATACTCTTGAGATCCTCATGGCAAACAGTAAACATCGGCGACATCGCCCATACGCCCGGTGTTCTGGCGCTGCTTGAGCGTTATATTCCCGAGGCTGAAATTTTCCTGTGGCCTAGCAATGTTAAGCATGGCGTTGGACAGTTGTTGGAACAGCGGTTCCCCGAGCTGCGGATTATCCGCGACGCACAACAACTGCAGCAGGCATTTCAAGCGTGCCAGTTCCTGCTACACGGTTCGGGACCTTCCTTGGTAGCCGAACGCGACGTCGTGCGTTGGCAGCAGGAGACGGGTAAACCCTATGGCGTTTATGGCATCACTCTTTCCACCCAGGAGTCCACCGCTCTTACCCCAACCGCCGACGAGCGATTTGCGAAAACGATCGATGTACTCAGCCAAGCGGCGTTTGTAAACTTTCGCGATTCCGTTTCGCTTGAGCTGGCCAGGCAGCGTGGCTGTAAATGCCCCATCATGGAATTTGGTCCCGACGGCGCGTTTGCAACCGATCTGCGTGACGATGATTCTGCCCAGTCGTTCCTGGAATCTAATGGTCTGGAAGAGCAGAAATTTCTATGCTGCATTCCGCGTTTACGCTACACGCCCTACTGGACGCTGCCAGAAAAGAAAGCGTATGCGCGACGAGCTCAAGCACGCGAGGAATGAGCAAATGAAGGAACATGACCATGCCCCGCACCGGCAGGCTATTGTGGATATCGTGGAACAATCAGACATGAAGGTCCTGATCTGTCCCGAAGACCAAACGCAGATGGCCGTCGGCAGGGAATTGCTGTTTGATCCGCTGCCTGCACGGATCAAAAAGCGTGTCGTATGGCGCCCCAATTATTGGCTTACCGGCGAGGCCATTTCCACGTACGTCCGCAGTGCAGGCCTGTTCGGTAACGAAATGCATTCGCCAATCATGTGTATCGGCAACGGCGTGCCCGCCATCGTCTGTCGTTGGCGCGAGCAGACGAGCAAGGGATTTATGTGGCGCGATATTGGTCTCGCGGACTGGCTATTCGATTTTGACAATGAAGAAGATGTTCGTCGCTTGCCAGCCGCCGCGCTTGCGCTTGCCACCGACCCAGGTTCAGCCAAGCTAAAAGCTGCCGCCGCAAGGCAAGTCGTTGAACAGCATCAGCAGCGCACCATGCAAACCCTGCAAAACCAACTGGCTTGAGTGGTCGTCCGGTTCATTGAGTGGCCAGTCCCTACAAGGTAGCCATCACGCTCCGCGTGATGATTCCAAAGAAAACAGCGAAGTCATTCACTTCAAGGTAGCCATCACGCTCCGCGTGATGATTCCAGAGAAAACAGCGAAGTCATTCACTTCAAGGTAACCATCACGCTCCCTCGTTGAGATTGCCAAAAAAACAGGAAAGCGCTAGGCTACTCGCTGCGTGGACCAGAAATTTCAATGCCTGATCGCTCAAAGGCGATGGCCTTGCTGCCGCTCGTTCCCACCATCACCGCTTCCATGATAGGCTTGTCAATCGGGGAGGCTGCCCTCCATTCGATCAAGAAATTAGCTCCAGCGCCCCCACTGCTATCCCGACTCTCGACTAGAAATTCGATGGACTGCAGCGGAGATAACCGGATGGGTCGATCCAAATATTTCTTTAGAGAATTGCCAGCCGTATCAAAGTACTCAATCAACATAATGTACAGCGGGGCATTGCAATCCGTATTGCGGATGCTCAATGTCGCCTCGAGGGAGTAGGGAGATCCTCCCTGATAATATACGTGGGAATAGATGGGCACATAAACCCATTGCCTTACTGCAAGGGTAGTCATTTCGGTATTGCCCACACCGTAATCGTCCAGATTTGGAATTTCGTAGCTACGTGGGGGAACAAAACTCTGTCGACTTTCGACTTGATCGATTCGACGATCCAAATACATGGCGAATAACAACACCGCGGTGGCTAGCAAGCAAGCACCGCCAATAAAGAAAATGGCTCCCTTTTCCAACATCCAAAGAAACCAATCAGGATACTCTTTACGGGCGTTCATTTTGTATTGGCTCCCTTGCCGGTTTCCAGGCTTGATGCATGAGTGTGAATAAGGTCGATTCTTCGAGCGACTGCCTATTTGGCCCAAAGCTGCGTTGCGCGCCGTGACGCGCGAGCACTGATCAATGTACACTACAGGAGCAAAGCGAAACTTGCGCCGATTAACATTGCTTGGTTCACTGTGGCTAGGATTCGGAATAAGAGAAGGAACCCTCCATGAAACGCCGCAAGTTTATTCAATGTGGGATGCTTCCTGCTCTGCTGGCACCCTTGGTTAAAGCGATTTCGCGAGAGGATTTCGACCGGGCCGCAACAATTCTCGATGGCTTTGTGAAATCAAAACAGATCAATTTTGCAGCGGTATCGGTTATCCATGGTTCGGACCCGCCCGCGAGTTCAACCTACCAGCAATTCTTTGGCGCGACCCACTCGATCGATTCGATGTTTCTGCTCGGTTCTATTTCAAAACCGATCTGCATTTCCGCTCTGATGAGCCTGTTTGATAGAACTGAATTCAAACTGGATGACCCGCTCCGTAAGTTCATTCCGGAATTTACAGGTAATGGCAAGAATTCAGTCACCCTGCGGCACTTGTTAACTCATTGTTCAGGGCTGCCCGATCAACTGGCCATGAACCACCAACTGCGCAGTGAGCATGCCCCTTTAGAGCGGTTTGTCGAGCACGCGATCCATACGCCACTCGAGTTTGCCGCTGGGACTCAGTACCAGTATTCCAGCATGGGCATTTTATTGGCAACGCACGTGGCGGAGATCATTACCCACACGGACATTCGCGAGTTGGTTGTGGAGAGCGTGTTTGAGCCTCTGCAGATGAAACATTCTGCACAGGGGATGGGCGGCTTTACGCGCGATGATGTGATTCCCGTACAGATGGAATTCGCTGCGCCCGAAGCCGGGGCCGGCGATCCAGCAGCCAAGGCATGGGATTGGAATAGCGATTACTGGCGCAAGCTGGGAGCTCCCTGGGGGGGAACCCAATCTTCAGTGATCGATGTGGCCAAATGGATGCAAGAATTTCTATTCGCTCGCGGGACGATTCTCAAACCCGAAACGCAGCAAATGATGGTGGTCAATCAGGCTCCGCAAGCGGCTCACCCCGCGAGGCCTGGGATTCAACGTAGGTGCTGCATCGGCCAGTTCAGGCTGCTCCGACCGCTCCTTTGGCCACACCGGCTCGACGGGCACGCTGGCTTGGGCAGATCCAGCCAGCTCTACGCTGTGCGTTGTGCTTACCTCGCTGCCCGGCAGAGCCATGGACCCGCACCCGCGTCAACGATTCGGTACAGCCATTGCCCAGGCGGTGTCGTAATGGTTTGTCGACCTTACTTGCCTGGGGACAGCAGCCAATCCAAATTAAAGCGGGCTGCTCGGATCGCTTGATCCGCTTCGTAAAGACACAGCACATCGCCGTTGAGAAGAACGGCCAAGTCGGAGTAGGCGCTGGGGCCTTCTTCTAGCGTCTTGCTGATCGGCCAGGTCTGCCCATCGTCGCGGCTGAGCTTGATCGATAGGTTTCGTCGCGGGCCACGACCTGCCGGGCTCTCATGTCCGTCCTGGTCTCGAGCTAGACTGTGAGGGTTCGAGAAGATCAAGGTGCCAGCCTGAGTGGGATGGGCAATGATACTGGCCATGCAGATCGGTTCCCACAGCTGGTCGTGAAACTGTGGCCGGCTCCAATGGGTCGCTCCATCCTGGCTGGTCGTCACCAATTTGCGATTGGCTGCGGAAACACTGCGTGTGACCAGCATGACGCGATTGTCGGAGAGAGTCGTCAGCATGGTTTCGTTCGGATCGCCAAACGGATCTTCGTTCGGCACCGCCATCTCGCCTGCTTGCCAGGTGCTGCCATGGTCGTCGCTAAAAATCGTGGCCGCCGCCGAGGGCTTGTGGTCACCCGCCTTGCCATAGGCCAACCAAATCGGAACCACCAAACGCCCGTTGATCAACTGAATTCCGTGCCCTGGCCCAGTGGCAATGACTTGCCAGTCATAGTGCTGGCGAAAGGATTCAAATGTAGCCGTAATTTCCACGGGTTCACTCCAACTCTGACCATCGTCCCTACTGCGCATCGAAAAACATCGCGCATAATTTACGCAGTACAGAAACTCGATCGCGCCCGTCTGCCGATCGACAATCGCTACCGGATTATTGACCGTTTGTTCATGTTCACCACCCTGCAGCTTGACCGGATTGCCCTCCAAACGCGGTGCACGATGCGCAATCCACTGCGGATCCTGCCACGTCTTTCCACCGTCGGTCGAACGTCGCAGGTGAATTTCGATTTCACCCCAATCTGATTTGCTATTCTTTCTCGCCTCGCAATAGGCCAAGACGGTCCCTTTGGTTGTAACCACCACGCCGGGAATGCGGTACAAGGTCACGCCGTTTAGGCCGGCAGGAAAGACATCGACCTTGGTCAGCCTCGGCTCGGCTGCTTGTGCAATCTGGTCCACCAGCAAGCAACGCAAAGAATATGAAATTGAGAAATTTGCACATCGATCTGGCATCCACATTTCAAGAATGATGAAAGTTGAGTAACGGCGGCAACCGCCACTACTCAAACCCTGCTGACCCAACGCCCTGCTGACCCAACCCTGCTACCCACCCCCGACTTGCCCTCTTGCAGCCTTGAAGACTCAGCGTTCGCACCTGCCGGGTCAACTCTGCAGCATATGCATCATAACTGTTGGCGACCGACGGGGGCGAACGTTCACCAGCCCATCGAATATCATTTACAATGTTTCTCCGCACGCCAGACAGCCAAGCGAAGCTTTCAAAGCCGCGCGATGCTATGTTTCTCGCCAGCATCACGGCGGAGCGTGACGGCAACGTTAGTTTTTTCCCGCAGATCTCAGATGAGAGCCCACCCCGTGCAAAAATTATTCTTGATTTTCCTGACCGTGTTGCAACTTTGCGGCATGGCTCAAGCCGATGAACTGCTATTCCCGAATTCAGATTTCGAAATGGGAACGCTCACCGGTTGGACAGTTGACGGCGATGCCTTCCTCGTCCAACCGACCAAGGGAGATAATACGCTGGCACGCCAGCGAGAATCCGCCAATCTGCAAGGCACGTGGTGGATTGGCGGTTACGAAAAGTTCAACGGGACACAAGGCGCACCTGGAGCCACTGCCGGTGATAGTCTGACCGGTACATTGACCTCTCAGGAATTCACGATCAAACGACCGTATATCACTTTTCGCATTGGAGCCGGCAACTTGCCAGGCGAGGTAGGCGTCAAGTTATTAGTCGATGGTAAATCGCTGGAGCTGGCGACCGGCGTCGACGAAGAAACGATGATCACGCACAGTTCGGATGTCACCGCCTATCTAGGCAAGACCGCACGACTACAGATATTCGACTACGCCACCGGTGGCTGGGGTCATATCAACGTTGATGATTTCCGCGGAACCGACCAGCCAGCGCCCGATACCTCCATGGACTTTGCGCTGAGCCCCGGCATCACCGTCTCCGCCTATCCCGACGTCGGCTATGACCAGCCCTGGCGACCTCAATTCCACTTTATGTCGAAGAAGAATTGGATCAACGATCCCAATGGAATGGTCTTCGACGGAGAAAAATACCACTTGTTCTTTCAGCACAATCCTCTGGGGACGGACTGGGGCAATATGACTTGGGGGCATGCAACCAGTCCTGACATGGTTCACTGGACCCAGCTTGAGCATGCGCTATTGCCCTACAAGGTCGACCGGCGAGCCGGCACGATCTTTTCTGGTACCGCAGTCATGGATCACCATAACAGCTTGGGCAAGCAGGTTGGCGACACGCCAACCATGTGTGCCTTTTTCACCTTTGCTGCCAAGCCGAAATTCTATCAGGCGATGGCCTTCAGTACTGACGGCGGAAAGAGCTGGACGTATTGGAATGAAGGCCGCGCGGTCGTTGCCAATCAGGGCTTCGACGATGGCGAACGCGACCCCAAGGTGTTTTGGCACGAGGCATCGCAGCAATGGGTCATGGCGCTGTGGGTGCAAGAAAAGCCCGGTCGCGTACGCTGGTTCACCTCGAACAATCTCGTCGATTGGCAGTTTGCTTCCGACTTGATGCGCGATTGGGCCTACGAGTGTATGGACGTCGTCTTCCTGCCTTTGGATGGCAACAGTAACGACATCAAGTGTGTAATCTACGACGCTAGTTTCGACTACGAAGTCGGCTCGTTTGATGGCCGCGAATTCAAGGCCGAAACCAAGACGCTGCAGAATGTGCGAGGTAATTACTATGCGGCTCAGACATTTAATCAGGCTCCCGACGGTCGAGTCGTGCAGATCGGCTGGATGCGTGGTGGTCCCAACACAGCCAACGTGTTTGACGTTCCGCATAATCAGCAGATGGCATTTCCGGTAGAATTGAGTTTGAAGACCACCGAGGAAGGTCCGCGACTCTTTTGTTGGCCGATTAAGGAGATTGAATCGCTGGTGGGTAAGACCCACGGATTCGAAGCGATAACGCTTGCAGCGGGCGTCAATCCGCTAAGCGGACTGCGGGACTTGGACCTTGTCGATCTGGAAATTACTTTCAGCCCCGGTGATGCGCAGCAGATTGTGTTCGACCTGCCGCGTGTTTCGCTGCGTTACGACGTGCAGCAGAAAAAGCTGTTGCACTCAGGAATCAACGACCAAGGCGAGCCCTTAGAACTTACTTGTTTGGACCCATTGTTCCCTCGGGACGGAAAAATTTCTCTACGCCTGCTTGTCGATCGTCTCAGCATAGAGGCTTACGCCCACCAGGGAGAGGCATTCTCAGCTCACTACATCCATCCGCTGCATGGGCCGCAGCATCCTTCCATCCACAGCCGCGGAGGAACTGCGTTGATTCATCACCTGCAAATTCGAGAATTAGAGTCCGCCTGGAAGAAATAAGCAAAAAATCGACACTTATCGCTGATCGCCACCGTGCATTTTGCACTAACCCTCCCGCGCAAGCGTTTCCATAAGGAAAGCAGCCAATTCGCGGGAGGGTGGAATGTCATTCGTGGTGGCGGTCAGCGAGAAGTGTCGAAAATCAATGCCATTGAATACCTGCACGCTCTTTCATCTGTTCTCCCCGCCATCAGATCCTTCCGCCATCAGACCCGTCCGCCTCAATGATTGGCTATGGCTCTGCACGGGAGAACGGACGAAACACGACCGGAGAGGGGGTAAACGCCACGGCCACGAACTGTTGAATGTTGTTTCAAGGTCTATTGCTTATGTAAGAGTCTTCTTGCTTCAAAGACTGCTTAAAGAAAGGAACGGCAGCGGCCAGCATTTCGTCGAACCAGACTTGCTGGACGGTGAATGAGTGCGGAGCGTCTTTGATAACAGTCAGACCGTTCGGAATTGCAAACTCGTCCATCTTCTGCCGCAGCGCGTCGGCGCGAGTACTGGGGTCGTCCTTTTCGCCGGTGATCAACCAGACGGGAGGATCATTCCTGTCTAGGTGGACCAATGGTGAAGCGAGCCGGTAAGTCTCTGGGACTTCATCATGCGAACCGCCGAGAAACTTTTGCCAGATGGCCGCCCGCGACGACTGCTCACGGTTTCGCTCCGAAAGGAAATCGGTCTGACCGCCCATGGGGACAACCGCTTGAATCGCACTGCTGAACTCCGCATGGCCACCGTCCCCCTCGAGTTCCTCAATGCCTGCTGACGTTGCCAGCAGCGCCGCCAGATGACCTCCAGCCGAGTGGCCGATAGCGCCAAGTATGGTCGGCGTCGATGCCAAGCTCTTTTGCATGAGCACGCAGGTATCTGACCGCAGCTTTACAGTCGTGAATTTGAGCCGGAAAGATCGCTTCGTCGCTCAAGCGATAATCAATGGACGCAGTGACATAGCCTTCCGCCGCGAGGGCTTGAGCGATTTTGCGATGATTGACCTTGCTGCCTTTTTCCCACCCGCCGCCATGAATGCAGACGATGGCAGGCAACTGCCCCCAAGCCTGCCTGGGACGATAGATATCCATTTTCAATGTCCGCTCGCCGTAATTTGCGTACGTCACATCCAACCGTTCATCGAGTCGATCCAACGTGGTTTGAGGAATGGCGGTCTGGCCGTTGGCAGGGCCTGTCGAAGTTGCTTGTCCGGCCGGTCGCGCATCGAGCTGCATCTCTTCTTGGAACAGGACCGCCATGCCACGCAACTTGCGAGTGATTTCCTGATTGCCCACCAGTTTGGATTCACCGGGGTCGCTGGATAGATCGTACAGTTGCAAAGTGGGATTTAGATATAGCTTCCATTGACGCCAACGCACGGCTGCAAGGGCGCCTTGGCTGCCGTGATAGAAGAACGCATCATTGTATTCGGCGCGTTTGATGATCGGTTCCCACTCGCCTGGCGGTTCCCAACGGCGTCGGTTCGGGACCTGGGCGTTCAACGATTTGTTCATAGCAGCAGTAGGCACAAAATCGGTTTCGCCCTTGAGCAGCGGACTGATATCGCGACCGTCAATCACGCGACCTTCGGGAACCTTGATTCCAGCGAAGGTCGCCAGCGTCGGATACCAATCCATCGCCCGCACGACGGCTGACGATTCCTTGCCAGATTGCAAACCAACTCCGGGTCCCCAGGCGATTGCCGGAACGCGAATGCCCGCTTCGTAAGTCGACAATTTGTGACCACGGAGTCTCTGGTCTGGAGCGCGACCCGGCCCTCGGCCATTGTCGGAGGCATAGACGACGATGGTATTATCGTCGAGTCGGTGCTGTTTCAGCGAATCAAAAATGCGCCCCACGTTATAGTCAAGCTCGGCAATTGCGTCACCATATTCGCCCCATTGCGACACTCCTATGAACTCGGCGCTGACTCCCAGCGGGTTGTGAAGCATCGTATGCGGCAAATAAAGAAAGAAGGGATTGGCCCTATTTTTCTCGATGAATCCGATAGCTTCGTCGGTATAGAGCCTGGTCAACTCCGAAGGATCGGCTGGGCGTTTGACCACTTCTTCGCCACGCATCAGCGGCACGCCGCCCTTGTCCTTGAAGTAGACGACTTCGACCGGATCTAGGTTGTGCAGCAAGCCAAAGTAATAATCGAACCCCTGATGGCGGGGCAATAGTGGCTCGCTAAATCCCAAGTGCCATTTACCAATGCAAGCGGTAGCATAGCCATTGTTCTTGAACAGTTCGGCTAGCGTCAGCTCGTTCGGGTGGATTCCAGTTCGCGAATCGGCACGGTGCACCCAAATGTGATTTCCCACTCGCCGAGGATAGCAACCCGTCAGCAAGCCGGCTCGGGACGGACTACAAATCGGAGCCGCTGCGTAGTAATCGGTGAACCGCGTTCCCTCGCTAGCCATCGCATCGATTCGAGGCGTCTGCACCTCTGTCGCTCCGTAGCAGCCGAGATCGTAGTAGCCTTGATCGTCCACCAAGATGAAGATCACATTAGGAGGCTGCTTCCCATTTTCAGCAAGTATTGTTGACAGCCCGAAATCTAGCCAAAGCACGCTCAGCAGCGCAGCGCGAACGATAGGCAGTGGGGAAACTCTATTCATCATGCAGCTCGGTTAGTTTGAATTCATGAGAGACAGGCATGCCAATCGAAAGTCTTCGTAGACGGAAAACCCTCATTACTCGTTGACCAGGTTGAACAGGTTGCGAATCGCGGGAGTGCAGGTTGGTCATGAGAGTCACACACAGTCTAACGAATTTTCGCTGCTCATCCCCCCAGCCGCTGAGAACTGCAAAACGCCAGACTTGCTGGAACCATCATCGACTAGATATACTGCCGGAATGTCCTGCCACCTGTCCTCGCGTGGATTCTCATGCCCATTTCGGACCGGATGCCGTCAGAGTCTGGGTTGGCGATACCAAAACTCGATCGTCCGCAATTGGCCACGCACCGCCAATCATCACTGTTTTTACCCCGGGGAATTCCCCAATACCAAGGACCAGCCAGACTCTACCGGTCCCGCCAAAGCATCTGAGGCACCGTCCGGCTCGAGACTCTTTTGCGCACCCATTGATTCAGAGGATACATCTATGATCCCTCGTCTAGCCGTCATCGCCATCTGTTTACTATTCGCGCATCCGCTAAGCATTGCGGCCGAGCGTCCCAATGTGATTGTCATCATGGTTGATGACCTGGGCTATTCTGACCTGGGCTGTTATGGCAGCGAGATCGAAACGCCCAATCTTGACGCGTTGGCTGCGGGAGGGCTGCGATTTAGTCAGTTTTACAACACCGCCAAATGCCACTCCTCGCGCGTCTCCTTGTTGACCGGCCAATACTGTATCGCGGCCGGAGACACCGCCTTGAGCCACGCGGTGACGAGCGCCGAAGTACTTTTAGACGCGGGCTACTTTACGGCCATGACGGGCAAGTGGCATTTGAATAAGGAGCCGACCGATTTCGGCTTTCAGCGATACTTCGGACATCTCAGCGGAGCGTGCAATTACTTTACGGGCGACAACACATTTCGCTTGAACGGCCAGCCCTGGAAAGTGCCCGCATCAGACTTTTACACGACCGTAGCTAACGTCGATTTTGCCCTCGACTTTCTTGGCGACGCGAGGAAGTCATCAAAGCCTTACTTCCTGTATGTTGCGTTCAACGCGCCCCATGCACCGCTTCACGCTTTGCCTGAGGACTACGCCAAGTACAAAGGGCGATACGACGCGGGCTGGGACGCGATTCGCGATGCCCGGGTGGCCAAACAAAAGTCTCTGGGACTGTTACCCCAGGAATTGATAGCGAGTCCACGTCCCGAGCATGTCCGCGCCTGGAACAAACTGGTCCCCTGGCAACGCGATTACGAAATCAATCGCATGGTGACACTGGCTGCCATGATCGATCGTGTCGATCAGGAAGTTGGGCGGATCATTGATGATCTACGGAGCCATGATGAACTCGATAATACTTTGATCGTATTTATTTCGGACAACGGCGCTTGTCCCTACGATCGCAAAGCCCCCTTGCTGAATGTGGAACCAACCAGCGGAGATGTGTCACTTGCTGATTCGACCGGCTGGGCCTGGGCTCGAAACGCACCCTTTCGCTTCTACAAGCAGAACCAGTTCGAGGGCGGCATCAGCTCTCCGGGGATCATTCACTGGCCGAAGGGTTTGAAGACGCGGCCAGGTGCGATTGACGATACGCCCGTGCACTTGATCGACGTGATGCCAACACTGGCGGATATTGCTGGCGCGACCATTCCCGCCGATCATCCGGAACGTGAACTACGGCCGGTTTCAGGCGTTTCGCTGCGACCGCTTCTGGAGTCCAGGAAGCTGCATCGCTCCGAACCCATCTATCTGCAATTCGCGACCGACTACGGACTGCGGGACGGCGACTGGAAGCTGGTCAGCTACAAGGGCCAACAATGGGAACTCTATAACATGGCCATGGATCGAACAGAGCTGAACAATGTGGCGGATTCTGAACCGGATCGACTGAAGCAGATGAGCGCAAAATGGAAAGAGATGAGTCTTCATGTCTCTGAAGTCGCCAAGCTTGGCAAACCCAAAACTTAAACCTGCAGAGAATCCGAAATCCAATCGCGAGTGGACGGTGTACAGCGACACGAACGAAGTGCCCGCCGAGGAGATGAAGGGAAATGGCCGCAAGGCGATGAGCAATCGGCCTGCAAGCAAGGCGTCGTCATCGCCTGGAAACATTCGTGCACGCAAGAACACCCAATTGGATCACCGGGGCGATAAATTACGGTTAACGCTTACTGGCGATGATCCTGGCATAGCCATGGACCTGCGCGAAGTGGAAGCGATTCCCAACGGACCGTATGAACTTCGTTTTGATCTGACTACCAGTGTGAAAGACGGTGGCGAAGTGTTTTTCACCGTTGACAAGCAGACAAGCTTGCCGCATGGCCAGCGAATTGAATTCGCTATTGATGGCTCCAACACTCCACAGGCTGTGATGATCAGCATCGACACCGAGTTGCGATTACACCAGCTTCGTATCGACATTGGCAATGGTCCCGGGACGGCGATCCTATCGAAACTACGTCTGCTTTCCGGTGACGGCCAACTCATCCTCGACTGGTCGGAGAACCACTGATCACAAGCAAGTAAGCGACCGTTCGATAAATCATTGTCTCAACTTTAATGTAGCCATCACGCTCCATCGTTATCATCGAATGTACTCATCACCCTCCGCCGTGATGCTTGCGAACGTACTCATCACGCTCCGTCGTGATGCATTCGAATGTACTCATCACGCTCCGTCGTGATGCATTGAATGTACTCATCACCCTCCGTCGTGATGCATGCGAACGTACTCATCACGCTCCGCGTGATGCATGAGAACTTACTCATCACGCTCCGTCGTTATGCATGAGAACGTACTCATCACGCTCCGTCGTGATGATCGAATGTACTCACGCTCCGTCGTGATGACTGAATGTACTCATTACGCTCCGCCGTGATGATCGCCAGATGCTAAATAAATAACTTGGGTCGATAGCCAAACCACCTGACATCCAAAGGAAAACTCTGGTGAAACATCTCTGCGTACTGATCCCCCTGCTCCTAATCGTCCCATTCGTCTCGGCTGATGAGCCAGTGCGAGAGCGGATTGAATGGATCGACATTTGGGTCACGGATGCTGACAAGTCGGATCTGCCACGAGTTCTGCTGGTAGGCGATTCAATCACTAGAGGTTATTTCGGTGCAGTGGAGAAGCATCTCGCCGGGAAAGCCTATTGTGCCCGCCTGACCACATCGAAGTGTGTTTCCGACCCTACCTTCAACGACGACCTAAAACTGATGTTGAAGCAATACGAGTTCTCCGTGATTCACTTCAACAACGGCCTTCATGGCTGGGGTTACACCGAGGACCAATATCGTGACGGCCTACTGAAAACCGTCGTAGCCGTGAAGGAACATGCCGATAATGCAAAGTTCATTTGGGCGACCACAACGCCGGTGCGTGAGAAGTCCGATTTGAAAACCTTCGCCGAACGAACAGATCGAGTCAAAGTGCGAAACCAAATCGCCTCTGAGATCATGACGGAGCAACATGTCCCAAGCGACGACCTGTTTGAACTGGTCAAGGACCATGCTCAATGGACTTCAGGCGATGGCGTTCATTTTAATGGACAGGGAAATGAAGCATTAGCCAAGCAAGTGGCGGAGAGTGTCTTGGAGAATTTGCCCGTAGCAGCATCGTCCAAGCAAATAATTCCTTACTTTTTGTCTAAACGCCATCTTGGTCTTCGTTGCCGTCTGTACTGTTTTCCTCCCCTTGTTGTCGAAGAATCTCGTAATCGAATTTCCCGGAGCGAATCAATCAACTGCTTACAACTTGTTGATCGAACTCTGCAGTACATCACAAATGGCAGCTTTGCTTTGGCTTCAACTGCTTTTGCATAGCCATGATTTCGTGAAATTCGTGAAAGCGGCAATGTGAAAACACTCTTCCTTCACGGCTGGCATAGCGTCGTTGGCGGCTTAAAGCCGACGTACCTCAAGAATGCTGGATACGAGGTCATCAATCCAGCACTCGATGATGACGACTTTGACACTGCAGTCCGAACCGCTCAAGCCGAGTACGATCAACACCAACCCGACGTGATCGTAGGCTCCTCTCGTGGCGGTGCAATTGCCATGAACATCGAGTCCCAGGACACGCCGCTGGTTCTGTTGTGCCCAGCATGGAGGAACTGGGGAACTGCAACGATCATCAAGCCGAATTCGGTGGTCTTGCACTCACGCCAAGATGACGTGATTCCCATCCTTGATTCTCAGGAACTTGTAGCCAACAGTGGACTTCCACCAGAGGCATTGATCGAAGTTGGAAATGATCATCGATTGGCCGATCCTGAACCGCTGTCCGTCATGCTGTGGGCGTGTAACCTGTTGGTATCGGGCGAAACTCTGCCTTGGCTGGATGAAGAGCAGCAATCAACGGCCACATCTACCAGCAATAGCAAATCCACGTCACAGGAAGAGGTCAGTTATATCTGCGATGCTTGCGGTGAAGAGATTGTCATCCCGTTAGATCTAACTGAGGGCTCAAGTCAGAAGTACATTGAAGACTGTCCTGTCTGCTGCCGAGCCAATACGATCCACGTTCTGATTGATGACGACGGGCATGCCCAAGTCTGGGCCGAGCCAGAGCAAGACTACGATTGATCCCATTAGAAGACGACACATGAATACAAAACTCTGCGTAGCACTATCTGCTTTGGGGCTTCTTCTCGCTTCATTGACGTCGTATGCAGCCGAACCACCCCTAATTGTCTCCCATCGTGGCCTGCTGCTTCACGCACCTGAAAATACCCTTGCAAATTTTCGCGCCTGCCTTGAATTGCGTCTTGGATTCGAAATCGATGTGGAGAAGACAAGAGACGGCCATTTGGTCTGCATTCATGACAGCACCGTGGATCGCACAACAAACGGAACTGGAAAAGTCGCTGATCTGACGCTGGCTCAAATCCGTGAACTTGATGCTGGAAGTTGGTTTAATTCCAAGTTCGTCGGGGAAAAAGTCCCGACCATTGATGAAATACTGCAGCTGCTGGCTGGGTACCCGCAGCACGTTGTGCTGATTGCCGTCGATCTCAAGGCAGAAGGTGTCGAGCAAGAAGTTGTACGACTAGCGGAAAAGCACAAGGTGCTACACAAGCTGCTCTTCATTGGCAGAACAATCTCTGAGCCACCAGTTCGAGACAGACTCAAGAAGGCATCAGCGAAAGCTCAGACCGCAGTTGTTGCCCACAACATGGAGGAACTCTCGATGGCCTTGGACGCACCGAACGCCGATTGGGTCTACTTCCGATATCTGCCGTCGATGGAACAAATGGAGGCGGTTCGGAGTGCAGGAAAGCGATCATTTATTGCAGGAACAACTGTCAGCGGTGCTGTCCCAGACAACTGGAAACATGCAATTGAGGTGGGTGTCGATGGCGTTTTGACTGACTATCCGTTAGAACTGGCGGCAGTGCTGAGGAAATTTCAATGAGTAAATACCAATTCCGACAACTGGCCGACGAACTTCAACCGCCTGAATCCGGAAAGCAAAGCATCGTTCTCACCGACGATGAACACGCAAAAGTCATATTGTTCGCC
Source organism: Pirellulaceae bacterium (assembly GCA_963707245.1). Lineage (GTDB taxonomy): Bacteria > Planctomycetota > Planctomycetia > Pirellulales > Pirellulaceae > Aureliella. Next base: position 107,681 of record CAVPPY010000050.1, on the reverse strand, counting down.
TTTGCTGCCGGTGCAGGGCTGGCAGAACACGTTGCTGCCATTACCGGCAATCATCCACATCATCAAAGGAGAGGCGGAACTGACTGTCGACGAACAGGCAGTGGCAGGAAAGCCGGGCACTTGGATTCAAATGGCAGCCAAGACGCCCCACAGTATCAAGGCCGCCAGTCCGATGGTCATGTTGCTGACTTTGCTGAAATCAGGTAGCAATTGATCCGAAAATCGGATGCGTTCGTTCTCGAAGTAAATAGGCAGTAGCTCGGGAGAGAAATGGAAATGTGGTGGACCATTGGCAAGACCGCCCTGCAAGCATACGGCCTAAGGAGCGTTGGGTGGTGGGTTTGTTGCGTTGAAGTACGGTGGGAGCAAGTCTTCACCTTAGCATGCTAGCACACCATTTGGCTACCTTCTCCCACGCAACCTCGACGCAATCAATGGGCTGAAGAACAAAGCCAGCAACCCCAGTGGCATCATTCCACCATTCAGCAAGTTGTAGTCGGCAGCAATTCGCTCCCATGTCAGTCCCACCACGTAGCGGCCGAACAAAATCTCGAAGGCCACGGTCAAAATCAACCAGATCAAGCCGACCAGCAACAATTCATGTGTTCGTATGGCTCCGATCCATCGAATCGTCAGGTAAGCAATTACGAGGATGATTGCCGAACCGGTGAACACACCGATCTGATTTGAGCGGAACTCTCCAACCAATGGCACAAGCATGACCGCCCGCAGGATGCCGTGGATCATCTCGGCACAAATTAAGACACTCCAGCTCGCCAGGCTGCGGATGGTGATCTGAAGGCGATGGGTTGCACTGTTTTCTATCATCATCAACCGGCGGAGAATCTGGCCATGGCGTCCCTTGAACTCAGAAACGAAAACTACTGCGTTGTTGAATCATCCTCTGCCGCGGGAGACGATGCCATAACTTGTTAGGTTGGCGCCGTGCCTGTTTCCTCGCCCACCTTACCATAACCCCGCCGACGACGACCCCCGCAGCTACCGCTGCGCAATCGTCGTCGGCGGGGTTAAGGGGGAAGCCAGCAAAAACCAATACGTCGTCAATCGACAAACCGTCGACGGGCTGTTGATTTAATCGTTTAACCCGCAGCCGAAGGCGAGGTCCGCACCCTTCAGCCTCGCCTACGGCTGCGGGTTAAACAACAAACGAGCACCTCACCACTAAATCAACAAACTCTCGACGAGTTTCGCTACGCCAAGATAAAACGAAAGCCGGGCAACCTACGCAGTATCTTGCTGTAGCACCGTAATCACACCAGCTCTTGGATCGGTTGGACGTCGTCATCGACCAAGTAGTGCGGGCGGCCGGTGTAGTCGGAGACGGTGGACGTCGATGCGTTGATGCCCAAATTGTGATACAGCGTGGCGAACACTTCTGGAAACGTTACCGGTCGCGTAACTGCTTCGCCCCCCAGGCGATCCGTGCCGCCGATGACTTGTCCGGTCTGCATTCCGCCGCCAGCGAGCAAGGCACAAGACACGTTGGGCCAATGGTCGCGTCCCGCATCTTTGTTGATCTTTGGCGTGCGGCCGAACTCTCCCCAAGCAATGACCGTCGTATCATCGAGCATTCCACGCTGGTCTAAATCCTCGATGAGCGCGCTCAATGCCTGATCGAAATCGGGGAAGTTCTCCTTGGCAATCTTAAAATTATTGCCGTGCCAATCCCAAAACGAATAGCTGAGCGTCACCACTCGCACACCGGCCTCCACCAATCGTCGGGCCAGCAAGAACTGTTCATTCAGACGCGGCGCGGCGTCGCCCTGCTCCTTCTCCGTTCCCTTGCCGTACCGCTCGCGCAGTTTGGGATCTTCCGATGAAATATCTAAAGCATGTAGCAGCTGACCAGAGGTCAAGATCTCGAATGCGCGGCTCTGAAAAGCGTCGATCCCTTCCAGGACGCCACTGCTATCCACCAAGCTGCGAAATTGGTCCATGCGGGCCAGCAGTTGCTTGCGATCAGCCAGGCGATCGAGGGTGATGTCATTCAGCACCATGTCATCTTTGATGGCCCCGAGTGGCATAAACGGGGTATGGGCGGCGCCGAGAAAGCTGGGATGCCCGAAGTTGTACGGACGGTGCCGCATTTTGGGCGATAGATTGACATAGGCAGCCAGAGTTTCATCCTCCGTCCCCTGCAACTTGGAAACCACCGAACCCAATTCCGGCCAACCGCCAAGCGGATTGCGTTCGTTGAGACGCCCGGTCATGCATTGGAACGATTCGTGCCGATCCTTGGCGCCAACCATCGAGCGGATGATGGCCAGTTTGTCTGCGACCTTTGCCAGTCGCGGGAGGTGTTCGCAGATTTGGATGCCTGGTACGCACGTCGGGATCGGTTGGAATTCACCGCGGATTTCCGAAGGCGCCTCAACCTTGAGATCAAACAGGTCCTGGTGCGGCGGGCCACCGGGCAAGTAGACCATAATGATCGACTTATTCGAGCCACGACGACCGCTGTCCGCCTCCGCACGCAGCAACTGGGGTAGCGTTAGGCTGCCGATGCCGAATCCACCAACGCTCAGTCCGCCAATTCGCAAGAAACTCCGTCGCGACATGCCGTCACAAAAGCGTGTCGAGGGATTGCCGCAGATCGTCAACATGATCCAACTTTCAACGAGTTGAGTGTAAAGAGAGCTATGCCCAGACCGACGGTCAAAGCGCATCTTGTCTCGGCCAACGACGCTCGTCAAACCTGACACGTTGCAACCGATTCAGGAATGTAGCTTTACTGTACGCCATGTGCTACTCTGTGCCTAGGCTTTGTCTTACGAGGAGTCTGGCTCTCTCCAGGCAAGCCATAATCCATGTCAATTGACGTGCCTACAGAATGGCAATGTCCCATTACGGCAAAGCCTGGCAGCTCAAGGCTCGGCAACGCTGGCGACCAGCTCTTACCACCTTTTATGCCTGTTGAGTCGCAGATCAAGTATGACGGGAGACACGGACCAACTTTTGCAGCGCGCGAGCCAAGGTAGCAGGAGCGCGATCAACGAATTGTTGGACCGGCATCGGGAACGCTTGCGGAGGATGGTAGCCGCCCGCATGGATGTCGTCATGCGCAGCCGCATCGATCCGTCCGATGTCATTCAAGACACCTTAGGAGCGTGTCAAAAGTAACTTCCGCAATCTTAAAGTAGCCATCAAGCTCCGCGTGATGATTGCCAAGAAAAACAGGGAAGTTATTTTTAACTCATCGCTAAGTATCGAAGCAATGCGAATTCACCGCAATTCAAGCAGTTGACGGGTCTGGGGTCACGACAACAAAAATGTTCACAGAAATTTCGTTCTTCCGAACCGAGGACTTGGGAAGTTCACAGGAGACTGTCTGCGGGCGATTCAACCTCGTTGGCCAGCTTGGTGATGTGCGTGGTGTTGCTCATGTCTATTAATCGTCGGGCACTCGAGCGTAAAATCGCAAGACTCCGCAGCCGGTGCAACGGTAGGCGGTGATGGGAAGGAACTCCTTATTGTTCACCTTTACGCCGTTCTTAATTCCCAAAATATACGATGGCACGGGTTCTCCTTTGTGCCACACCATTTGTGCGACGACTGCATAGGCAAAGTCGGGAACAAAGCCCTTCTCCATCGCTGCTCCACAATCTGGACATGTCGATTCACTCATTTATTTCTCCACTTGCAGGACCCACCATTTTCGTGTTTCTAAAGGCTCTACCATCTTTGCATGCGGCTGGGCATCGGCCAATCGGTGATCGTCGCCAATCTCGACGAGCGATTCTTGCAGCAAACTACCGCTAGTGCTAGTGAGTGCTAGTGCACTGTCCCCGACTCTTCAGTCCCCGACTCTTTCAGCCCCCTCATCCCCAACCCTTCTCCCCCGGAGTACCGGCGGGAGAAGGGAGCCAGATCGATAAAGGTGGTGGTGTTTGGGAACTCAACCGCGACCACGACTTCCTTACTGCTTAACACCGTTTCGCCAAGCCACCCCGAGCCCCACCCGAGTCCCTTCTTCAACCAAGTGCACTGCCCCCGGCCTAGCCTGCGCTCCGTCCGAATCTTCCGCCCCCTCATCCCCAACCCTTCTCCCCCGGAGTCCGGCGGGAGAAGGGAGCCAGATCGATAAAGGTGGTGGTGCTAGGGAACTCATCCGCGACCACGACTTCCTTACTGCTTAACACCGTTTCGCCAAGCCACCCCGAGCCCCACCCGAGTCCCTTCTTCAACCAAGTGCACTGCCCCCGCGCCTAGCGTCCTGTCCCCCGCGCCCAGCGTCTGCCCCCGAGCATACAACCAAGGGAAACAACATACCGGGGACACTTCACGCCGGTGCTCTACCACGCTCGGCGCCTGGCCAAAGTGCACTGCCCCCAGAGCCTCGCCCCCTCATGCTGCAATACGGGAATTTCGTGGAATCAACAGCAGGACACCTAGCAGGATCTCACAAACGCCGCTGACCAGCACCAGCTCTCGATGAAGCGGAAGATATGGCGGCACAATTTATGGGCAGATGACATCAGAAATCACATCGACAGCAAGACCCATTTCAACTTCCTATTCAGCGATAAAAGTCAATCCAGTTCACCGTGATCGACTTCGGATTGTCTTTGAACAAGGCTTTGGGCAACTGCATCTCGAAATAACCGTCCGCCAGCGGAATAGTCGTCATTGGTTTCCCGTCCTTGCCAATCATTCGAATCTCCATCCAAAATGGATCCTTCAAATCCAGTGGCGAATCTTCCTTGCCCTCTTTCCAGAGCCGCAGCTTGCCATCCTGACTCGAAACCGCAGCTTCGAGCGTTATCTTGCCAGTGGTGACCTTAAGCTGTTCCAGTCCCTTCAAGTTCAATCGCATGTTCAGGACATCAGGCCAGCTCTGGCCATTGCGTTCGATGGCTGCTTGACTGATTCCGAACGGGCTGTGAATGGAAACCGTTGTCTTGTCCTTTTCCACGTTGACTTCAGCTGTGTCGTCACCACGCCTGGTGATGATCTTCAAAGGTGGATCCTCCCCGTAAGCGGTGGCGATGTTGGTCATTCCCAGGATGGAAAACAATAACAGTAACGCAATAGCCAGAACGTGTGACATGGTGGCTACTTCCATTCAATTCATATGAAAGGGTTTGTCCATTGCCCCAATTCTATCGAAGCGAGCAAAGCTGGGGTAGAATTGACGAACCTAACTTTGGAGATGCGAATGACGATTTCACGCCGAAAATTCTGTGGAGCACTGGCAGCCGGTCTCGCCGTAGCCAACGCCAATTCGGTCGCCGATGATTCCAAGCCCAAGCCACTTCGAGTCATTGCCTACAACATTTACAAATGCACGGGCTGGCCACATGACTGACCGCTGGCAAAACGGGCGGTCGCCAGAGGCCAGATGGCGCAGCGATTGGCGATGGAATTGGCTCTTCACGAGCCCGACATCATCAACTTCTCAGAATCGCCCAGCGAAGTATTGACCAAGGAAGTCGCCAAACTGCTGGTGCTGTGCCAGGAATAAAAATAGGGTTAGACATGCGTTGGGAAAAAGGGGTCGGACACCAAAAGTGCGCCCTGCCAATTCACGAATTGGCCGAGGTAGTATGGTCGGGCTGGACGTAAATCATGACGGATTCATCAGCCCCGACGATGTCGATCTCATTGTTGCTCATCTTGCCGGCGACAACCAGCTCGGGCCAACCCAGCCGGAAAGCGAGCAGTCGAACAGCTATCAATACGACGTGAATCAAGACGGAATTGTCTCTCCCTTCGCACGTGCTCACCGTTCTCAATCGCGTTCACTTCTATAGCTCGTTGGTTCCCTGCAATTGTCCGGCCCGATGTCTGACAGATACACTTGTGGACGGTAGCCCTTTCGGTTGACTTTTTGCGAATTATGAACTTTGAACTCTTGCTCGGCGTGGAGCCCGTGTGAACAGTTCGCTGCGTTTCGTCGTTGCAATAGTCGACAGTAACTTCTCGTCTTTGTTGATCAGATCGGCGAACCGCCGTGCCAGCAGGGACACGGCGAGCAGGGAGCGTTAAGTCGCCGCCTGTAACGGCTTGCCCGTGCGACTCCCGCCAGCAAGAACTTACGCACGAAAGAAGGCGTCCACGGACCCATCGTCGACGCGATCCAGAAATTATCTGTGTGCGACGTCTAGCTCGTCGAGCATCTTTGCTAAGTCTTCGCCGTGCGACTCCGTATTGACTTTGTCTACGACTGCTAGGATCTTGCCGTCTTTTCCAATGACAAATGTTACGCGCGAGGCTGCGTTGCGACCTTCAGCCAGAACACCAAAGGCCTTCGCATTCTTGCCATTTGGATCGGACAAGATTGGATAGTCCAGCTCGAGACTCTTGGCAAACGCGATGTTTCCCTTTTCACCGTCCAACTCATCTGTGCTGGCTGTGAAGTAGGCCACATCAAATCGTTTGAGAAGGGCGCCTGACTCCTTCATCGACTTACACTCCTTGGTGCAACCGCCGGTGAAAGCACGCGGGAACCAAGCGACGATCACAGCCTGCTTTCCGATATAGTCTTTAAGCGCGTGTGCGTCTTGCCATCCGTTCCGACCATTTCGAAGTTCGGTGCCTGATCGCCCACTTTCGGCAAATCTGCAAACAAGTTCGACGAGCAAACGACAAGTAGAATCGGTAACATAGCTCTAAGAGTCATAGTAGTTATCTCTGTTTGAAGGATTCGAAGCACGCAGGCCCTGACAATCCATCACTCTAACATTCCCGAGACTTTTGGAAACGATTGATTCCTTGAACTACTCAACTCGTCTGTGAAGAATGCATTCGTTTTCGATGGCCGAGTAGCCGATTTTGTCCGTCCGCGCCAAAGGCGAATCCGGACTTCAATCCGCCACCGACAAGAACATTCGTAAAAGCTTCAGGTTGCCATTTTGGCAAAAACCTGATCGGTGCAGTGCAACTGAAGATAGTGGAGGGTAGAACTCTGCAAGTGTTTTGCTCACAGCCACTTGCTGCATTCTCACGGAATTGGAAGTAGCTGATTGAACTTTCTGAGGCCAGCCAGCGAGACCAAAAAGCCCATGAAAAAAAGCCGCCTATCACTCTTGATAGGCGGCTCTCGTTTGTGAAGTGGAGGCGGGAGGACACCAATAGAACTTTTTCTGACCGCGGTCAGCGAACTTGCCTCAGCGATCTGCCAAGCAATTCAAGCCGTTCCGAATCCGCCAAGAAGAGAGTAGTGAGTAGAAAGTAGACCGAGTAGACAAGGAGAAAGTTGAGCGGTGATGAAAGTCGTGAGGCCCTAGAAAATCTCCAGGTCTCGAATCTTTCTACTCTCTACTTTCTCCTGTCTACTCTCTATTGGCCGAAGGCCAATGGAGGATAACGGACTTGAACCGATGACCTATTGCATGCCATGCAATCGCTCTCCCAACTGAGCTAATCCCCCGGGTTGTCATGAAAGTGTAACCTCACGCGGCAGCTCAGTGAAGCTCTGTTCTAGCTGCTCTGCGACGTTTTTTTATTTCGGCAGGTAGGCAAGTTCCTACCGTGGTTGCGGCAGGTGCAATCGTTACAGCTGGCCTATCCGTCCGCGGGCTGGGCGTATTGGCAAGGATACGGGGTCTTGCAGGGCGAAAAGCGTGCAGGACTTCAACTTAGATGGATGGGTGGTGACACCCCCGGACTTGAACCGATGACCTATTGCATGCCATGCAATCGCTCTCCCAACTGAGCTAATCCCCCGGGTTGTCAGGAAAGTGTAACCTCACACGGCAGCTCAGTGAAGCTCTGTTCTAGCTGCTCTGGCGAGTTTTTTTATTTGGCGGTAGGCAAGTTCCTACCGTGGTCTGCGGCAGGTGCAATCGTTACAGCTGGCCTATCCGTCCGCGGGCTGGGCGTATCGGCAAGGATACGGGGTCTTGAAAGGCGAAAATGTGCGGGACTTAAACTTAGATGGATGGGTGTTGACACCCCCGGGCCGATATTCTGAACGATCCGCATGCGCTCGATTTTCCTTGACTACAGCACCACTACGCCTATCGCTGCCAGCGTTCGTGAAAGCATGCTGCCTTTCCTGTCCGAATTGTACGGACACCCCTCCAGCTCCAATTGGATGGGGCGGGCCGCCGACGAGGCCATCGAAGACGCGCGCAGTGAGCTGGCGAGCTTGCTGGGCTGCCACCCCTGGGAGATCACCTTTACGTCTGGAGGGACGGAAAGCGTCAATCTAGGACTGTTGGGGGTTGCCCGGGCGATCAGCAAAAATATGTCCAGCCGCCCGCATTTTATCTGCTCGATTCTAGAGCATGCGGCCGTTCGGCAGACCGCCGCACAATTGGAACGAGAGGGCTGGGAGGTCTCCATCGTCGGCTGCGATGCATCGGGCGTCATCAAAGTGGATGAACTGCAATCCCTGATGCGCAAGTCCACGCGTTTGATGAGTATCATGCATGCCAGTCACCAGCTGGGCACGCTGCAGCCCATCGAGCAAGTCGCCCAAATGTGCCATGAAAACGATATTTTGCTGCACAGCGACGCGGCGCAAACCGTCGGCAAAATCGAAAGCCACATGGATAGGCTGGGCGTGGATTTGTTGAGCCTCAGTGGGCACAAATTCTATGCACCGATGGGAATTGGGGCCCTGTACTGCCGTATGGGAGTGCCTATCGAGCCCATTGCCTTTGGCGAAAGCAGTGAGGCTGGCTTGCGACCCGGCACCGCCAATGTAGCGGGTATTGTGGGCTTGGGTCAGGCTGCCAAACTGGCCCAGGCTGGCTTGCAGAGTTCCGTCGACCGCATTAGCGAATTTCGCGACCGTTTTCATCATCAGCTGGAATCCATGCTTGGGCAGCCACTAACGGTTCATGGGGAAAACGCCCCGCGCGTGCCTGGCATTTTGAGTCTGGAGCTACCGGGGGTTCGTGCGGCCGCCATGGAACGCAAATTACCGGAAATCTGCTTTGGTCCCACCACTCCCTGTAACGGGGGCACCTGTCCCCCAGCAGATAATACACTCGTAGCCCTGGGGCTGTCCCCGAATAGCATCGCCAATACCCTACGCATCTCCTTTGGCTGGACGACCTCGGAGGATGAACTGCAGCGGGCTGTACAAATGATTGCCGCTGCCTACGATTCCTTGAGGGATGAGTGCCAAGAATGACAAAACTGGTACACTTTTCGCACTTCAACCCCAATCGAATCTGTCTCTGCCGGGGCGCAAGGCACAACCACCAGAATCGTTGGTCTTAGCCCTGGCATTCGCTAAGTGCATACTGGGCTGCCACGATGTTGGAAACAACGCTTGAATTGCCAATTTCGGGCATGACCTGTGTGGGTTGCGCCAGGTCCATCGAGGTCGCCCTCAGCCGTAAGCCGGGAATTCAAGCCTCGGTTGTGAACTTTCCGGACAGTAGCGTGGCGGTCACCTTTGACCAGTCGCAAATCCGCCGCGACGAGGTTATCCAGGCGATTCGCGAATCGGGCTTCGAGGTGGTGGAGGCGACGGATGACGATTCCTTGGCCAATGCGATGCAGCTGGCCAATGAAGCCGACAGTCAGCGACAGTTGAATCGCTTGTGGTTCGGATTGGCGCTAACGCTACCACTATTTGTCTTGAGTATGGGACGCGACTTCGGCTTGTGGGGTAGCTGGGCAAACGCCAATTGGGTGAATTGGCTGATGTTTGCTCTAGCGACTCCGGTGCAAATTTATGTCGGTTGGGATTACTACGTCAGCGCGGCAAATTCCTTGCGGAATCGCTTTGCCAACATGGATGTGTTGGTTTCCTTGGGGTCGACGACGGCCTACCTGTACAGCATTGTGGTAATGCTCTCCTTGAGTTGGGGTTCGACGGCTGGGGCAATCATGTGTATTTCGAAACCTCTGCGACGATCATTACCCTGATATTGCTTGGTCGCATTGTTGAAAGTAAAGCCAAGGGGAAAACTGGGGCGGCCATTCAAAAATTACTGGGCATGCAGTCCAAGACGGCTCGCGTGCAACGTGGCTCGAAGACCGTGGATATTCCGCTGGAGCGAGTCGTGGTGGGCGACCGGATTGTCGTGCGACCTGGCGAACGCATCCCTGTGGATGGCATCGTGCTCGAGGGCCAATCGGCTGTCGACGAGAGCATGTTGACCGGCGAGAGCTGGCCAGTGCAAAAATCTGCGGGGATGAGCGTGGTTGGCGCAACGGTGAATCGCGAAGGGCTGTTGACCATTGAAGCTCACAAGCTGGGCGGCGAATCGGCTCTGGCCCAGATTATCAAACAGGTCAAGCGCGCCCAAGCATCCAAGGCACCCATTCAGCTGTTGGCGGATCGTATCTCGAATATCTTCGTGCCGATCGTGCTTGGCATTGCTCTACTGACTTTTGCGGTCTGGTTTTTCTTGATCGGAGATTTGAATCAAGCTTTGCTGCGGATGATTTCGGTTTTGATTATCTCCTGTCCGTGTGCGATGGGGCTGGCAACCCCCTTGGCCGTCATGGTAGGCATGGGACGTGGTGCCGAGAGTGGCATTCTGTTCAAGTCTAGCGAGGCCTTGCAGCGCGTGCGCGACGTCAGCCACATTGTCTTGGACAAGACCGGTACTATTTCGCAGGGGAAGCTGACCGTTACCGATGTGGTGGCAGCCGCCAACTGCAGTGAGACGGAACTGCTAACTCTGGCTGCCTCGGTAGAACGCGGTAGCGAGCACCCCATCGCTGCGGCCATCGTCGCGGAGGCGGAACGCCGCGGGCTGAAACTGGAGCCTCCGAGCGAGTTCTCGGCGAGTCCTGGTCAGGGCGTGACCGCGCGGCTGGGAGCAACCACGGTCCGCGTTGGCAATCAAGCTTGGCTGGCGCAAACGATCGATCCATCGGCTATGGCCCAGCAGGCTCTGACACTCGAACAGCAAGCCAAATCGGTGATGTGGGTTGAGGCTGATCAGCAACTGCTGGGCTTGTTGGCGGTAGCCGATACGCTCAAGCCCAGCTCCCAAGCAGCGGTGCAACGTTTGCAGGAAATGGGGCTGCACATAGCCATGATGACGGGTGACAATCAGCACACGGCCGAAGCCATTGCCCAGCAGGTCGGCATTCATGACGTGTTCGCCCAAACGCTGCCTAGTGACAAGGCGGCCCGCGTCCGCGAACTGCAGTCGCAAGACAAGGTGGTAGGCATGGTGGGCGACGGGATCAACGATGCTCCCGCGCTGGCGCAAGCCGACGTGGGCTTCGCCATTGGTACAGGCACGGATGTCGCTATCGAATCTGCCGACGTGACTTTGCTGAGGGGAGATCTGAATAGTGTGCCGCAAGCCATCGCGCTATCTGCGGCAACCATCCGCAATATCAAGCAAAATCTATTTTGGGCATTTGCTTACAATGTGGCACTGATTCCTATTGCGGCGGGATGTCTGGCCGGTTTCACCTATCTACCAACAATGCTCCGCGAGCTGCATCCCATCATGGCGGCCTTTGCCATGGTACTGTCGGATATGGTTATTGTCGGTAACGCCTTACGTCTGCGGACGATCAAAGTCTCCTAGCGCTTTTTCAAAGTTTCATTTGGGGATGGAAGGGAAAAGGGGTGCCGACACCAAAAGCCGGAACGGCCCTTCGGGGCCCTTCGGGTGCTTCGCACTTTTGGTGTCTGACCCCTTTTTCCCAACGCACGTCAGAATTCGGTTGCTTCCGTGGTTCCCCGAAGTCTGGCGAATCCGGCTACCTAGAGCCTATCCACGGGTCCCTGAACGCCTGCCAGACAGCGAACGAAAAGCTCGCCCAGGCAGGTTTGAGCTACAGGCTGGGATCGGTAAATTGCGTCGCGGGGGATGCATCGTCTGGGACGACGCCCGGCCAATGCAATGCAAAGGTAGTTCCCACCCCGATTTCGCTGCTGACGCTGATATCACCCGCATGTTCGCGGAGGATCTTCTGACTGACTGGTAGCCCCAATCCGGTACCTCGCGCACCCTTGCTGGACTCAAAGGGTGAAAAGATTCGTGCTAGTTGATCCTCTTCAATACCGTCGCCATTATCACTGACCTGGATCGACACCGTAGTTTCATCCGCCAGGATTTCAGCCTGGACATGCACCCGACCAGGGCTTGACTGTTTCCTGGTGGCGGCCGCATCGACGGCGTTGCTCAGCACATTCAGAAGGGCGCGGTGCATTGCCTCGGGGTCAAACATGGCTATGAGCGGTGTGCTGGGCGGTTCATAGACTAGTTCTACGCCGGCATCTTGGCGCGAGTCTCTATTAACTCCAGCACATCGGCGATCAAATGATTTAGGTCGCCTGACTGGTAGTCGGGTTCTCGTTCTTTGCTGAAGGACAACATGTCCATGACCAGGTTTCCAATGCGCTCCTGATTCTTGAGGACGATGCTCCAACCGCGGCTGATAACGGAGAAGTCCCGCTGCTTGAGGCCTTCATCGACCAGGTAGCTGCCGCCACTGACGCCTTGCAAGATATTCTTGACATGGTGCGAAAGATTGGCGATGGTTTGTCCCATGGTTGCCAGCCTCTCTGACTGTAACATAGCGCGATAGAACTGAGTGTCCTCGATAGCCAGGGCAGCTTGATCTGCAATGGCGCTCATTAATTTCAAATGGGATTCCTCAAAGGAGCATTTTCCATGGCGTTCAGCAAAGACGCCTGCGGAGACCTGCGTATGGACGTAGATATCGCCCACCAGGCCATAGCGTCCCAACATGGGCACGCAGATGGCTTCGTGCACGCCCAGATTGCTAATACTCTCCACGTTCTCCCAACGAGTATCGGCTTGGGCGTTACTGGTTAGCACTCCCTCCTTGGTTTGCATGACATGATCCAAGATCGTACGGCTGATTTGCAGCTTGTGTCTTGGCGCTACAGCACCGCCGCTGTCCGGACGTTGCTGGCGGTCGCGAATATAGGTGGGTACCAGTTGGCTGGTAACGTCATCCAAGAGCATCACGCAACCGCGATCACATTCTATCCATTGAAAAATGAGGTCGAGAACTTGCCTTAGCAGATCGTCCAAATCGAGCGTGCGATTGATTGCCTGGCTGACTTGAAAAATTAGTTCCCAATCATGGAAACTCTGCGGCAGGCTGCTGGAGGATTCGCTTGCATTGGCAGCTTCTGGTTCAAGGTTATCACGGCTGTGTAGGGCCGATGAAAATTGGCTTTCCAGCGACTTGCGAATTTGGGACAGGTCCTGCGGATCTTGCTGGGTAACGATCTCAACCCCATCCACCGATCTGCTTGAATGCGGTTCGGGACCTCCGGTAAAAATCATCAGTGTACGACCCACTTGAACGCGATCGCCACTGTGTAATATCTTGCTGGTGACCTGGCGGCTATTGACAAACGTGCCATTGCTGCTGCGCATGTCGCGGATCTCGAACTCAGCGTTTTCCGTCTTGGTTACGCTCGCATGCTGTCGAGAAACTTCGGTATCGTTCAGGTGGATTTGATTGGAGGATTCGCGGCCGATCGTCGTCACGGGCCCGCGAATTGCGAAATGCTGACCGTTATTCTTGCCACGAATTACGTAGAACGACGCCATTCCCGATTCACCTCGCTAGTCCGTCAGAACCTAAATCTCCGTCACCATCTAAATCAAAGTCGAGCCCCGATTGTAGGGCGCCGCGACGCATCGGCAGTACCACAGAGTTTTCCCATGCTTGCTGGTCGTCAGTGGGCCGTGGAGCATAGGAGGCTGCCAGCAGATCCGACGAGGGCAGATCATCGGGACGCATCAAGCCGGCGATATCCAGAAAATTGGCCAACAGTTGATATCCCAGATCGGAAAGTATGGACTCCGGATGAAACTGAACGCCAAATGTTGCGTGCTGTTTGTGAGCAATGGCCATGATCTCCGGCTGGATGTCGTTTTCGAGTCCGGAAGGCAAGGACCAGGCGATGACTTCCAGGCAAGTGGGCAGCGATGCCGCATCAGCCACTAGAGAATGATAGCGTGCAAAGCGGCTGGGGTTGGGTACACCGGAAAATATTGGAAGTTGCTTGATTTCGATGTCCCAATCGCGGCCGTGAACCGGTTGTTGGGCGCGCACAATTTTCCCTCCAAAGGCTGCGAAGATGACCTGATGGCCCAGGCAGACGCCCAGGATGGGCAATCTCCCAGAGTGTTGGCTAACCATTTCCAAACATCGACCGGCCTGTGCGGGACCGCAGGGTCCGGGCGAGAGAATGACCGCACGGCACTCGTCCAAGGCCTTGTCCAATCCAGGCGAGTCATTCCTCAAGACCAATACCGATTGTCCGAGGCGCACCAGGTAACGCTGCAGATTGAAGGTAAAGCTATCGTAATTGTCGACGAGTAGAATCATTCTGGTGCGAGATCGGCTAGAGATTCCATGGCCCGCAGAATCCCTTCAGCCTTATGCCAGGACTCCTGTTCCTCTAATTGCGGATGACTATCGGCCACGATACCGCCTCCGACCGGCACTTGCCACCAGCCATCGCAGGCGGTTACGCTGCGGATCAAGATGTTCAAGTCCATATCGCCAGCAAAGCTCAGGTAGCCCAGGCTGCCGCAGTAGGGGCCGCGGACGGTGGGCTCCAACTCGGCGATAATCTGCATCGCCCGAATTTTCGGAGCACCGGTAATTGAACCACCTGGGAAGGTAGCAGCCAGCACGTCGACCACAGACTTGCCCGCCTCGAGTTGTCCTTGAATAACGCTGACCAGGTGCCAAACATAGGCATATTTTTCCAGTCCGCACAATGAGCTAACTTGCAGTGAATCTGGGTGGGCCACCCTGGAGAGATCATTGCGCAGCAGATCCACAATCATCACGTTTTCGCTGCGATCCTTTTCGCTGGAAAGCAACAGTTGGCCCATTCCCGCGTCGGCGGTGGGATCGGAAAGGCGGGGGCGAGTGCCTTTGATGGGTCGGGCTTCAATCTGCCCGTCTTCAACCTTTAGGAACCGCTCCGGTGAGCTACTGACAACTTGTACGCGGCCGAAATCTGCATAGCCAGCAAAGGGAGCTGGATTTCTGCGGCGCAGCTGCAACATCAAGTGTTCTGGAGAACAAACAGCCCGTCGCAACAATCGCTGGGCAAAATTCACTTGGAATAGATCGCCAGCGTGTATGTACTCAACGCAACGTTCCACTGCATGCCGATATCCGGCTGAAGAAAAATTGCTGGTCCAATCGCTTGACCAGCGCGTGGGATACTGAGGCGACAACTGCTGGGACGGTAGCTGAACACTGCGTTTCAGCTGCTGCAGTGGGTTGGGAGAAGGAGCTGGTGGAGCTTCGAGCACGCGTAAAAAGTACTGCAGGCGGCGGTAAGCACGTTGTTGGCGAGCGGCCGGTTGGGTGACGGGCCAGCCTTGCGAAATCAGCCAAGCCTCATCGCGAAGGTGATCCCAGGAGAGCACGCAGTCATATAAGCCCAGCGCGGCCAGCGGGAGATGAAACTCATTGACGCTAGCTGCCGGCACACGTTCAAAGCACCCGCCCAACTCATAGCCGAACCAACCCATCCATCCACCCTGCATGGGTGGCAAACCGGGCAGCCGCTGCTGAAAAAAACGCCTGGCAAGTTGGTCGAACTGAGCCCGAAACTGCTCCTCGACCTTGTCGATGCGCAGGGTGCTGAACGGATCTGCCGCCAGGTAACTGTAGCGACCTAGTTCTGGCGACTGCAGGCTACTATCCAACCAGACGCAACCGGGCAATCGACACAGTCGCCGGAAGCAATACTCTGCGGTCCATTCCTTGGGAAGCCGGCGAACCAGTGGCTGAGGAGTATCGATCAGCCGCTGGACCCCTGGCGAAGCTCTAGTGGTGTCTGAGGAATCTGACACGGCATCATTTTCTAGACGTTTGCTGGAGATCAAACTCAGTCCTCGACGACCAGTCCATCTTTTATGACTTTGCACTGGCCGGGAAAGGTGCAAGCAAAGAGAAAACGTTGGAGCCGCATACCGCGTTGCCCTGTTGCACATCAGCCGCCAGTGTTTCCATGAACTGCACATCGAGGGCATGAAAAGTGCTGCCCACTGGGGCGGGAGCTTGCCAGGATCGGTATTTCGGTTTGGGGCCGGGAGCCGCGCCATCGAGTTGTTCGATGATCCATTTCAATCCATCCAGATTGTCCAGCAACCGGGCTTCGGCATCTTCGTCGGTATGGTTCAAAATACCGATGGGTCCGCCGTAGCCGCTGTCACGAATCGCGCGGATCATGTCCAACTCAAGGCTCCCTCCGCCGAGAGGCACGATTTTCTGACCCAGTCGATCTCCGTCTGGAACCATGCCGTTGAGATTGATAGCCAGCAGGTAGGGCTGCATGCGCTGAAGCAATTCTGCAAAATGAGCCACCTGGTGATGTCCGTGATGCAGGTTGTAGACAATCCCCACATTGGGCATGTTCAGTTCTTGAATGATGGCGATTTGGTTTTCGGGCTCACCAAACCAGCCGCCGTGATTGTACAAGCCTACTTGGCATCCCAGCCTGGCCGCTGCCTCGGCGATGGGTCGAATGCGCTGTGATTCCTCCAATACGCGTTGTCTCTGGGCTTGTGCATCACCTGGCTCGAGAGCCTCACCACCGCCGGTTACCCACAACTGCGTCTGTACGTCATGTTGTTCGAGCTTGTCCAGAATCAGCTTTGCTTCGGCATTCAACTGCCCAGGAAACCACCAGGCGCTCAATTCAATCCCGTGTTGTTTGAGTTGCTCAATCTCGTCATCAAAGCTGGGAATGTGTTCGGCTCGATAATCATATGCCAACTTGGTGATGCCCAATCGCTTGAGCATTTCGGCCCGTTGCCGTGGCGACCGCCGCTGGCTGTCGAAGGGGACAATGCACCAAGCCATGATATTGTTGCGGGCAAAAACATCAGTCTTTTTCGCAGGTTGTTGTGCGGCAGCCATGCTGGGCAGGCACAGCCCTAGCATGCACATCCCATAGACGAGTTTTTTAAACATTTGTTTGACCATGGTAGGGAAAAAGCCACGCTGCGTGGTCGACCATCGAATCCAGGAAGAGTTTTTTAAATATATGGATGGCCATGGAAAGGGCTGACAGAAATCGGGCTAAAAGCTGGGAATATGTCAGGTTCGCGAGGCTTGGGCGGTCGCATAGCAGGCGTGCAGGCGTTGGCTGACCAACTCCAGCATAGCCTCATCTGAAAGTTCGGTAAATTCGCTGACTTCGATGGGGCTTCCGACTGCAACCCGCATTGGGAATCGACGGGGCAGTAGCGAGGTGCGTGGCAAGGCTTCAAAAGCCCCGGTAATAGCCATCGGGATGAGCGGAACCTTGCAGCGGCGTGCCACGGACAAAAATCCTGGTTTTAGTGGTGCAATACGACCGTCGCTGCTGCGGGTTCCTTCGGGGAAGAGCAATACCTTTTTGCCCTGCTTCAGCCGCAGCATGGTTTCCTTGAGCCCCGCCAGTCCGCTTCGATCGCGATCCAGCTCGATAGCATCCAGCAGCGTGATGATCAACCCAAATAATTTGTTCTTGAATAGCGTCCGGCGAGCAACATAGTTCAGGCGTTCGTTGAAGGTAACGCCAGCCAGCAGCGGATCAAAATGGCTTTGGTGCGTACTGACGATCAATGCCGCACCGTCAACCAGCGTATGCTGACGGTCGATGCACCGCAGGTCATATACGAAGACAAAGCCCAGTCGGGCGAATAGCTGGACGCTCCGATAAAAGACGCGCTTGATGAGGCTCAGTTGGCGGGGGGAACGCGTGCTCATGAGGCTTCTTCGCGGTCGCGGTTAACTGAGACGCCCGAGGTGTTCTTGCCCAATTGGGAAACAACCAGTTCGTAGAGTTCATCCACGACCTGCTGCAAGCTTCGCTGGTCTGTGGAAAACTCGATCGCATCCTCGGCTTTTCGCAGCGCGCCAACTGGCCGAGATCTGTCCGCCTGGTCGCGGACTTCCTGTTGGGCCAATATGGAATCCAAGTCCAAACAAATTCCTTTGGCTGCAAGTTCGGCCTGGCGGCGTTTTGCCCGCTCTAAATTATCGGCAACTAAAAAGATCTTGCAGGCCGCATCGGGGAATACGTCGGTACCTTGATCCCGTCCCTCGCTGACCACGCGACGACCGGCGGCCCAATCTCTTTGCATCTGGGTCAGCATTCTGCCGAACTGCCAGGTTGTCGGCAATCATTCCGACCGATGTAGCGACCTCAGTGGTGCGTATGTCCTGGGTAACATCCTGGCCGTTCAAGTGAACCCGATCTTCGTCAAACTCAATTTTCAGCGACTTGGCCAGTTCTTCGACGGCGGTCTGGTCCGAAAGCGAGACGCCCGATCGCAGGGCAGCCAGGGTTACGCAACGATACATGGCGCCGGTATCTAGAAAGTCAAAACCGAGTTGCTTTGCCAGTAGTCGCGACACGCTGCTCTTGCCGGCACCCGCCGGTCCATCAATGGCAATCACCACAGCAGAAGACTGATTGCGAAACGCGGCTGTCAAGGCAGTCTGGTCCTTTGAAGAAATTGGCGTTTAGATCGGCTTCAGATCTTTTTTTGCTCGGAGGCAAATCCCACAGCAGCGCCCACGATCAGTCCACCAAAATGACAGAGATGTGCCAAATGCCAGTTCGGGAACAAACCGGCCAAACCAAACACAACAATCCCGACCAATATCAAAATCATTGGAAGAGGAATGGAAATTCCTAGCGAAGGGTTGAGCGTCGTGCGCACCCAGACGTAGCCGAAGAAACCATAGAGTACACCGGAGATACCGACAAAGAAGGGCGAGCCCTGCATCCCGGCCGGCGACAATCCCTGCAACAGATTGGGTAGAACGGCCAGCGCAAGGACAAAGATTGCGAATCGAGGAGTGCCCAACCAATTTTCGACAATGCGTCCAAAGGAAACGAGGACGAACATGTTCATGGCCAAATGCAGAATGTCCCCATGCAGGAAGATGGGCGTGATGATCCGCCACACCTGTCCCCGCTTGATATCTGCCAACGGGTCGCCGGCAACTGCATAGCTGGCTCGTGTAACAAAGCTCAGTTGTTCCTCGATTGCCGTTCCCCATTCGTTGGTGGACTTGGGATTGCCAAAGGAGGTTAGCAAGCCAATCACCACGCACAGGATGGTCAAGGTCAACGTCAGGGGAGGCACGGGGCCACGCGTTACGCTCAAACGTGCACCGGAGGGGTTAACACGACGAATATTCTTGGCTGCCCGCAGCCTGGCTTTTTCCTTTTGGGCGAGGATCTCGCTGGCTTTATGGATGGCGGACAAATATTTTTGGTCCGACGGATTGGCCAAGAATGCGTCCAAGGCAGCCCGAGCCGTAGGCAGCTGATCCTCTTCGCGAATCCACAATTCCCAGCGGTCACTGGACTCATCCACACACTCGATCTGGGTCGAAATGCTTTCGGTCAGCAAATAGGCTACGAAAGTCTCTGCACGTTTGCGACCGTCGATTTCGCCAAGACAACGCATAAAGAAACAATTACTGTTGTGAGAATGTTGTTTGCCAGCCTCGACAGCATACCCGATTTGGGCTGCTTGCGCGAGACCCCTCATGTCCTGGCTGCAGCCGCTCAGCCCTGGCCCCAGTGTTGTACCAGCTCATCGATTTGAGCGTTGAGTTGTCCGCGAGTCAAAACCTGGTCGCAACCAGCATCCCGAGCGGCAGTCAGCAGACCGGCCTGAACATGCGGGCCAAAGGCGGCAATTCGGGCGGCGGGAAAGCGAGCCCGCAATTGTTGCACCGCGTCCAGCACACCGGCTGCCGAATTCTGGGCCAGATCGATGACACAGGTACGAATCGAGCTGGCGTCCAACTCAGCCAGTTTGGGAGAATCGAGCTTGAAACACCGTCAGCATTTCGACACCGGCACGTGTGGCAGCCGAGGAAAAATGGGGCACGAAGAAAAGGTCTTTGGTAACGAGTATCAACATGATCAGCGACCGTTGACAAGCGGATGATAGATTGAGCGGGAAATGAAAAAGCCTGGTGATTAGCCCAGCCTGGCAGAAGGGAAGCTGGGCTGGCGGGCGGTAATCAACATCGGCAGGCTGGCGCATAGGCCGATCACGGCGATGGGCCAAAAACGCCCGGCGAGTTGTTGTTGCCCGACGACATCCAGCGCGAATCCAACCAGCGGTGCAACGACCAGGGTAGCCATGCGTTGGGATTGGCTTTCGATCGACAGTACCGTGGCCCCCCACTGCGGCTCGCTGTGCCGATCAAAGCGACTGATCAAAATCGGTCGCCAGATATTCTGCAGGACGCCCAAAGCCAGGAAAACCAAGACGACAGCCAGATGCGCTCCCAGTATGTCGCACACACCCAGACTTGCGAAGAGCGCTGAATTAAAAGCCCACAACCGGGCGGCGGCCTCCGACTCCGAGCCCGCCCTCGACGCCAGCTGGTGTGCATAACGGCTCGCCAATCCACTCAGCACGGCCAGCACCGCGTAGGTCCCAGCAATGACGCTGACCGCTAGGGGATCGTGAGCCGCCTGCGTTGCGGACAGCGAGGTCAGCTGGGGGCTAGACCTGGTAAACACGCCCAGCACCAACACCAATAGGGCTGGCTGCAGATAATCGTGGACAGCGTTGTACACGCCTTCCCAGCACATCGACTCCGCGATCAATCTCCGCAATGGGAGGCTACTCCAACAACTGCGAACCAGGGAGAGCAGGCTGCCGCTCATGTTCCTCAAGCTCTGCGCCGCACGCTGGGCCATATCGCTGGAACCATCGAGCTCGGCGGGGTAGCCCATGAAGTTGATGATGTTCAGAGCGTAGGGCAGGGTAGCAAACACGAATACGCTTCGAAAGTCGCTGGTTGTCAGAACGCAAACCGCGGACAGGATCGCGCTGAGCGCCGAGCCAAACTTGCTCCAACTGCGCGTTATTCCATACACCTGCGTCCGCTCGTCAATGCGACCCTGCAACCGGAGCCACTCGAAAATCATCGCCTTGTGTGTCCCGGTCCGAAAGGAATCCCCTATTCCATACAAGATCATTGCCGGGAAGAGCCACCAGGCCGTACGGCGCCCACGCAAACAGCAAGAAACTAATCACATAGGCCACAAAAGAGCCGATCATGCACCGCCGACGCCCCCACAGGTCGGCTATCGCCCCCGAGGGGATCTCTAGAATATTCAGCGTCAGCGAGCGACAAGCGATCAGGGTCCCAATACCCAGGAACGAAATTTCGTGCGTCAGCAAAGCCAGCATGAAGAAGGGCTCAAAGTAACGCTGATTCTTCAAAAAACCATACAGACAGAAGCGAGTCAACATGCGGCGTGAGGCCTTCGAAGGCGTTGAAGTAATTCCCGTTGCCCACTGCGACAGGGGCTGTGACCCTGGCGGCTTGGCGCATTGACAAGCCGCACGAAAATAGACACCATGCCACAACGTTTTCCGGCTTTTTCCATGTAGGAACCCAAAGGAAGAGTATGTCCGCCAAGATCGTTTACACCTATACCGACGAAGCCCCCGCACTGGCGACCCATTCACTACTGCCGATCATCCAAGCGTTCACGCGAGCTTCGGGCATCGAGGTAGACCGGCAAGACATATCGCTGGCGGCACGCATCTTGGCAAACTTCCCCGAGCGATTGAGCGCCGAACAACGCGTCCCGGATGCGCTCGGGCAATTGGGAGAACTGGCCAAGACACCGCAAGCCAACATCGTGAAGCTGCCTAATATTTCGGCCTCCATCCCGCAACTCAAGGCGGCCATTGCGGAATTGCAGGCCAAGGGTTTTGACGTTCCGGACTATCCCGACGAAGCCCACACACAAGCCGAAAAGGACATTCGCGCAGCCTACGCGCGGGTGCTGGGAAGCGCAGTGAATCCCGTATTGCGCGAGGGGAATTCCGACCGTCGCGTGGCGGCACCGGTCAAACAGTATGCGCAAAAACATCCGCACTCCATGGGCGCTTGGAGCTCGGATTCCAAATCACACGTCTCCTCGATGACTCACGGCGACTTCTATAGTAGCGAAAAATCGCATGTCATGGAGCAAGCCGGCCATGTCCGTATCGAATTACAGACTTCGGATGGCAAGCTGATCGTCCTCCGCGATGGACTGGCGTTGCAAGCGGGCGAAGTGATCGACGCAGCGCTCTTGAGTGTTGGAGCACTCCGCGAGTACTTGGCGCGCGAGATTGCTGACGCACGCCGGACCGGCGTGCTGCTCTCATTGCATCTCAAGGCAACCATGATGAAGGTTTCCGATCCAATTCTGTTTGGCCATGCGGTCCGTATCTACTATGCCGATGTGCTGGAAAAATACCGGCAAGAGTTGGAGGAGATTGGCTTCGAGCCCAATAACGGTCTGGGAGATCTCTACGCCAAGCTGGGGCAACTGCCGGCAGCCAAGCAAGCGGAGATCAAAGCGGGCATCCAGGCGGTTTATACGGACGGCCCGCTGCCGGCCATGGTCGACTCCGACCGCGGAATCACTAACTTTCATGTTCCCAGCGATGTTATTATCGATGCCTCCATGCCAGCCGCCATCCGCAGCTCGGGCAAAATGTGGGGACCCGACGGTAAACTGCACGACACCAAGGCCCTGATCCCCGACCGTTGCTACTCGGGCGTGTATCAGGCCACGATTGACTTCTGCAAGCAGCACGGTGCTTTTGACCCTGCACGGATGGGCAGCGTGGCCAACGTGGGCCTCATGGCGCAAAAGGCCGAAGAATATGGCTCTCATGACAAGACTTTTGAAATCACCCAAGCCGGATGCTTGCGCGTGGTAGATGCCCAAGGCGCGGTACTGCTCGAACACGATGTCCAGGTAGGCGATATCTGGCGGATGTGCCAGACCAAGGATGAACCCATCCGCGATTGGGTGCGGCTAGCCGTTAGCCGCGCCAGGGCAACCGGCGCCGCGACTGTCTTTTGGCTAGATGCCAACCGCCCGCACGATGCAAATCTGATCGCCAAGGTCAATAGCTTATCTGCCCGATTACGATCACCATGGTTTGGATATACAAATTCTGTCGCCCGTGGAGGCGACGTGGCACGCTTGCACGCGGGCTCGCGAGGGCTTGGATACGATTTCCGTGACCGGCAATGTGCTGCGGGATTATCTGACCGACTTGTTCCCAATTTTGGAGTTAGGCACCAGCGCCAAAATGCTGTCGATCGTGCCCCTGCTGGCCGGCGGCGGCCTGTACGAAACCGGCGCTGGTGGATCCGCCCCCAAGCATGTCCAACAGTTCATGGAAGAAGGCCACTTGCGTTGGGATTCGCTCGGCGAGTTCCTGGCGCTGGCAGTGTCCTTGCAAGATGCAGGTGAGAAATCGGGGAATACAGAGATCCTGATTCTGGCTCGAGGCTTTGGATAACGCCACCAGCAAGTTTCTGGAGGCAGACAAATCTCCCTCGCGCAAGGTGCATGAACTCGACAATCGCGGCAGCCATTTCTATCTAGCCCTCTACTGGGCTCAAGCATTGGCTGAGCAAACTCAAAGCCCCGACATGCGGGCGCGTTTCCGAGATGTTGCCAAGCAATTGGCGGAAAATGAAAGCCAGATTGTCGAGGAATTGAACGCCGCCCAGGGCTCTCCGGTCGACTTGGGTGGCTACTACTTTCCAGACCAACGCGCAACAGACGCAGCCATGCGTCCCAGTGCCACCTTTAATCGCATCCTGGCAACGCTCTAATTCACACGTAGCTGGACTCGCCAGAGTTCAGACCGTCGTAGCTGGACTCGCCAGAGTTCAGACCGTCGTAGCTGGACTCGCCAGAGTTCAGCCGTCGTAACTGGACTCGCCAGAGTTCAGACGAGCCACGATTTCCCCGAAGTCTGGCGGCTACGGCTACCAATAGATTCCCCGAAGTCTGGCGACTCCGGCTACGAAATAGCGTTTGGAACAATGAAGCTGGTTACGACTCCGGCCAGCACACAGCTGGTGATGCCGATCGTGGTAAATAAATACGGATTGATATCCGTCATTTGCCAGACTGTCAGCATGACTGACGGATCCGACGATGGCTCCCGCCCAACCGCCCAAGGTGCCGACTCGCGGAAAGAGGGCGCCGAGCACAAACAGCCCGCCCAGCACGCCCATGAACAAACCAATCACAGCGATGAATTTGTCAAATAGGCTACGGATGCTGGCGTCGACAAAGAACATGGCTAACCCGGTGCCCGCTATTCCCAGAGCGATCGTCAGTGCTTGGGCAATTCTCAATAATTGTCTCTCGCTCAGAGGGCGTCCCAAGGGGCGAATAAAATCTGTCACCAGGGTGGTCGATACCGAGTTCATGCTGGTCGAGATAGTTGATTGGGCCGCCGCGAAAACAGCGGCCACGATCAATCCAGAGATGCCCACCGGCAACTCTTGGGCAATGAACAGCGGAAAGATCTGATCGGTATTGATGCTCGGATCCAATCGCTCCGGGTGGGCGCGATAGAACAAGAACAGACTCGTTCCAATCCCAAAGAACAGCAGGGTCGCCGGAATGGTCAGCAGGGCATTGGTCCAAATCGAACGCGCGGCCAACGCCTGTGTCTTGGTGGTCATGTAGCGTTGGACCACGGCCTGGTCGGCGGTGTAGGAAGCCAGATTCTGCCCGAAGCCACCCAACACGATGACCCATATCGCGATTTGCGACGAGGTGGGACTCAGCTGCCAATTGGCGAGCTTCAGTTTTCCCGCTTGACTGGCCGTTGCCCAGGCATCGCTCAGACTGCTGCCAGTATCGCTGAGCATCCAGCACATGGCGATCAGCGCTCCGCCAAACAGGACCAACGTCTGCAGCGTGTCGGTCCATATCACGGCTGATACGCCGCCGATCGTACAGTAAACGATACTCAGTCCACCCATCAACAATACGGATTGCTCGGGCGTCAGGGGCGTGGCCACGGCCAATGCCAGCCCAGTCAGCGACATGACAATCGCCATGCGAAACAGGTGAAAAAGCGAAAAGCATGCGCTGCCGAAGCGACGCAGGCTGACGTGAAACCGCTGCTCCAGATACTCGTAGGCACTGGTCGCATCCATCTCTCGAAAGAAAGGCAAGGCGACGAATACGGCTACCACCGCAACCGCCGGAATCATCATATTGCCAATGGAATAAACCCAATCCTGCGCATAGGCCTTGGAGGGAATCCCAGTAAAGGTCAACGAACTGAGCATCGTCGCGAAAATGCTGCAACCCGCGGCCCACCACGGAATTTTGCCCGAGCCGCGAAAATAGTCATTGGTGCTGTGCGTCTGTCGGGCAAAGTAGATGCCGATGGCGATCAGGGCAGCCAAATAACAACACAACACGATGTAGTCCGCTATTGCAAAGGAACTGCCAGCCGGCGGACAGCTGATCTTCCACACCTGTGGCGTGCGAACGCGCGGTCGAACCTCGCCGCTGGGTAAAACGATGCCGCCGTCGAAATGCACGGCAGATGTCGTTACCTGATTGGCAGGAGTTGGCCCCATGTCCGTCCAGGTATCGGTAATGCAATGGTAGGCAAAGCTACGTTTGGGGAATCCCGGATGTGCGTCGCGCAATTCGTCGGTTCGATGAAACAAGGCACCCGCATCGCCACTCAGCGCAAGAATGTGACTCTGGCCAAAATCAATGCAGGCTCCGGCAGCTAAAGGTTGCGGCATCGCCGCTCGCTCTCGCCAAGCGTCGGTGCGCGGATTGTATTCCCAACAGTCTTCCAGGAATTCGACCTGGCCGGCGGATTGATGACGGCCGCCCATCAGGTACAGGCAATCGTCGTAGCCATTGTTTTGTTTGGCCAGCATATGAAAGGCACGCGGTGGCCCTGGCCATGCCGTATGTTCCGTCCATTCTTCCGCGGTGGTCAGATGCCCTTGGCTGACATGGCACTCCAGGGACCACAGCTGTGTCAACCGCCGAACTCAATTCGGCCTGGGTTTGCCCGCCGGCGACGTACAATCTGTCGCCCAGGATACAAGCCTGGGCATAAGCCAGGGGGACTGGCAGGGCCGGGTAGCGACCTTTGCTCGACTTGTTGCTGTGCCGCGTTCCAGCTCAGCAGAAAGCATTCCTGATAATGTTGTTCCGCGTCGTTGCCTCCGATGCAAATAACACCCGCTGCTGTTGAAGCGGCTGCGCCGTAGGCAATTTCGCGATCGAGTTGCCCAGCCCGCGTCCACTGGTACCCCTGTCCCTCGCGTTGGAGTACAAAAATTTCGCTCGTCCACTGCTTGGTCGATTCCCAAACGGGCTGAGGAAAATTAGCCCCGCCAGCAACGATCAGTGTAGCCTGATGAACGCCGACGAAAGGGCCCGCCACACCGAGTGCATTGGGAAGGTCCGGCAGGGCTTGCCAGCTGAGTCGTGAATCCGCGCTGCTTGAGGGCGCGTTTTGAGCACGGGTCTGCAGCGGACAGCTAGCCCACAGGATTGCCAGCAGGCAGCATGTGCCGCCAAGGCACATCAGTTTTGCGGCCGGTTGTCGAATCATGTTTGCTGACTCCAACCTTCGGCGATGGCATCGACCAATCCCAGCCAAGAATGTGAGCGAGATACCGCAACGGCTGGCCAACCCAGCTGTGCCAGTTTTTCGGCAACTGCCTCTCCAAGGCAGACGGGCTGGACGCTATGGCGGTAGTCGCCAAGCAGTTGTGCGGTAGCCTCAGCCACCAGACCACTACTGATAGTGGCCAAATGAATTCGCCCGGCCTGAAGGGCGGCGGCCACGTCGGGATTTAACTCGGTAACGGGCTGTGTTTGATAAGCCAAACACTCGCGGACCTGGGCCCCCGCCTGGCGCAGCCCGCTGGCAAGCGTATCGCGACTGCGATTGGTTGTGGTCACGATCCAGCTCTCCCCACGCACCGATTCACCGAGTGTGGCCAGCAAGCCCGCGGCGCTGTGTTCAGCGGCAATCGGAGCTGCACTACATCCGTTAGCCCCTGCAATGACATCGCACCGCAACCCGTAGTTCCCAAGTCGCTGGGCGGTCGCCGGTCCCACTGCAGCCAGTCGCACACCAGCCAGGAGGCGCGCATCCCAGCCGCGATCCAGGGCCCGCTGCAGCAATCCGTCGACGGCATTGCTACTGGAAAAACTGAGGCCCTGAACTTTACCCTCAGCCAAGACATCCAGTCCGCTGTCCAGTGACCGCAGATCTGCGGGAGGCTCGATCGTGAAGGCTGGCTGCTGGTAGACCTCGCCACCCAAAAGTCGCAATTGCTCAGAAAGCCCCTGGCTTTGATGGGCAGCGCGCGTGACGAGGATGCCGCAGCCATGCAGCGGCCGCGCGCTAAACCAATTGAAATCTTGACCCAAGTTGGCAACCGCACCCACAATCACAATGACAGGCGGACGCAATTTTGATGCGGGAGTCAGATGCTCCGCAACGCGCGACAACTCGCAGCGCAGCACCGACTGGTCGCTCCAGGTGCAGCGTCGAACAATGGCGGCCGGCGTGTTGGGCGGCTTGCCTGCCTGAATTAGCTTGGCGGTCCATTGGCCGGCCGTGGTCACGCCCATGTAGAACACGAGCGTGCCTGGAAAGTGAGCCAATGCTTGCCAGTCACGCTCGCCGCGTTGGCTGTCGCCCTGCTGCTGTCCCGTCACCAGGGCAACCGCCGATGCATGATGGCGATGCGTAATGGGAATACCCAGATAGCTCGCCGCTGCCAACGCGGCGGTGATGCCTGGTACGACCTCAAAATCGACGTGTTCGCGTTGCAGGGCCTCTAGTTCTTCCGCCGTGCGGGCGAAGATCGCAGGATCGCCTCCCTTGAGTCGCACAACTTGCAGTCCACGGCCGGCGAGTTCCAGCATTTTTTGATTGATTTCCTCTTGGGTCCACAGAGGAATCCGTCCGTGCTTTCCGACGCTGATACACTCCGCCCGGCTGGCAAACTCGAGCAAGCGTTCATTGGCCAGCCCATCGAAGAGGACGACATCCGCCAGTTCCAGGCACTCGCGGCCACGGAGGGTCAATAGCCCTGGGTCCCCGGGCCCGGCTCCCACCAGATAGACCTTGCCAGGCCCGCGCTGGGGGGCGTCTGCTTCCTCCCCTGCTGGGCTGGCAAAAGGTGGCTGGACAGAACCTGAGGTATCGGGCATGATATAAAGTTCCCGTCGCGGAAGGCCGTCAAGGCCTGGGCGAGGAGGGGTGCGTTTGTGTTTTAAGGGTCGGAAGGGGTTCCTACCCACTGCAAATATTCAGCTAGTGTAAGAGATTGTGTAGATGCCAAACACCAAGGGAGCCAAAAAGCGTTTGCGGCAGAATGTGGTTCGCCGTGATCGTAATAAAGTAACCAGGACCCGCATGCGCAGCATGCTCCGCAAGTTCCGCGAAGCCGTGGCAGCCAAGGACTTTGAGCAAGCCAAGGAATGTTCGCGACTGGCCGCTCAGATGTTGGACAAAGCAGCCTCCAAGGGCGTGATTCACCGCAACAAAGCAGCTCGCTTGAAGAGCCGCATGAGCCACAACTTGATCGCCAGTCAAGCGGCCTAGTCTACCCGTGGACTGCTGCAATGAACCTTCAAAGCCGCCTACACAAGGTGGCTTTTTCTATACCGCCCTTTCTCTACCGCCCTCTACCGTTCAGATGCCCCATCTGTTGGCAGTAGGCCCAAGAGGCATCGATCGTCGCAGCGAACTAACAGGTGAGGCATTTCTGTGAGCGATCTTGATGCAACGCTGGCTGCACTCCGCGAGGCTGTGCGTTTGGCGCCCGACAACATCGGCTTGCTGAAGCACTACATCAAGACATTGATCGACGCCACGCGCACGCCGCAAGCCGAACAATTCTTGCGTGAGAGATTGGCCGACGATCCACGGCGGGCGGAATTGCAGCTACTGCTGGCTGAGGTGTTCTATCGCCAAAACAAGAATTCGCATGCCTTGGCGATTGTCGAAACGCTGGTCAACCCCAGCGAACTCTACGCGCCGGCGCTCGTCCTGCACGCCAAATTGTTATATCGGGCTGGCGATGTGCGGTCCGCGGTTCAAGAATACAAACGGGCCATCGAACACGACGAGGAACTGGCCGATTTTGATTTTGCCAGCTTGCTGGGCATTCGGGACTGGTCCAGCGATTCGCCCGAGGCGTACGATGCGGGGGCCAGTGATGCCGATATTGAATTCGAGGCTGCGGACGAAGTGCTCGATGGACGCATCCGGCAGGCGGCCGGTGACGGATCTGAAGCCGTTCCCGGCAGCCAGCTAGAGCGGCCGAAACTGCATTTCGATGAAGTCGGCGGCATGGCAGAGGTCAAGGAGCAAATCCGCGTCAAGATCATCTATCCCATCACCCACGCCGATATGTTCGCTGCCTATGGCAAGAAGGTCGGCGGCGGCATTCTGTTATACGGTCCACCCGGCTGCGGCAAGACATTCATCGCCCGAGCTACGGCGGGTGAGGTCAACGCACATTTCTTGTCGATCGGCATCAACGATGTGCTCGATATGTGGATGGGAAATAGCGAACGCAACCTGCACGAATTATTCGAGCAGGCACGGCGCCACCGTCCCTGTGTGCTGTTCTTTGACGAGGTCGACGCCTTGGGCGCTAGCCGCAGCGATATGCGACAGAGTGCTGGAAGACACCTGGTAAACCAGTTTCTCGCGGAATTGGATGGAGTTCAAAGTAACAACGAGGGTCTGCTGATACTGGGGGCTACCAATGCCCCTTGGCACGTGGACGGCGCTTTTCGCCGGCCCGGCCGCTTTGATCGCGTGCTGTTCGTTCCTCCCCCAGACCAGGAAGCTCGTGAACAGATTCTGCAGTTGCTGCTGAAGGACAAGCCCGTTGAAAAGGTTGACTTGGCCAAGCTGGCTGGCAAAACGCGGGACTACTCGGGAGCGGACCTAAAGGCAGTCGTGGATTTGGCCATTGAGGAAAAATTGCAGGCAGCCATTCGCAGTGGACTGCCGACACCATTGACCACCCAAGATCTACTGGCCGCTCTGAAGCAGATTAGAGCCACGACCACCGAATGGTTTGCCACCGCCCGCAATCACGCACTTTATGCCAATCAGGGTGGGACCTATGACGAAATCCTCAAGTATCTGAAAATAAAATGACGCCAGACGCTGCGGTATCTCGCGCGGAATTGTTGATCGGCCAAAATCGCTATGCCCAGGCTATCGAGCTACTGCACCAAGCCCTGGCAGCCAGCCCCAACGATGGACGCGCACATTCCCTCTTGGCTTTGTGCCTGTCTGAAAACCGCGACCAACTGCGCGAGGCGACGCGCGAGGCCGAAACGGGTGTCCACCTGGCTCCCGATCAACCATTCTCGCACTACATTCTGTCGGTGGTTCTCGAGCGTCGCAACCAAAACGAGCAAGCCATGAACGCGATCGAGCAAGCGCTCGCCCTGGCTCCCACCGCCACACCCTTCCACGCAGTCAAGGCCCAGTTATTTTCCAAGCAGGGCAAATGGAAAGAGGCCTTGCAAGCGGCAGAGGAGGGCTTGGCGCACGATCCGGAACACGAGCAATGCGCGGCAATTCGCGTCTTTGCACTCGAGCGCATGGGACGCGTTAGCGACGCCCTGGCAGAATCCGAAAGGGCAGTTAGGCAGGCTCCCGATTCGTCGCACGCCCACGCTACCCGCGGTTGGGCGCTGCTGCAAAAAGGAAACTATCGCGAATCGCAGGAGGCCTTTCGTGAAGCGCTCCGCTTGGAACCCTCCAGCGAATTTGCGCGCTCGGGAATGATCCAAGCCCTGAACAGTTCGAACCTGTTCTTTCGAGTCTTCCATCAAGCCATGGTTTGGGTCAGCCGCCTGGATTCGCGCATGCAGTGGGGACTGATCATCGGACTGTGGTTCGGAATGCGATTCCTGCGTTCCCTGGCCAGAACCTACCCAGCTCTCGGGCCCTGGATCTTTCCGATCTCCATCATCTATCTGCTGCTTGTCATGATGTCTTGGATCATGCATCCCCTGTTCAATACCTTCTTGAGATTCCATCCCTTCGGCAAGCACCTGCTTTCCAAAAAAGAGATCTGGGCATCGAATCTGATCGCCGGCACACTGGTATTCGGCGGAATCATGGGCCTGGCCATCGGCTTGGGAAGACAGTCCACGATTGCTGGCGTATTGCCCTGTCTATTGGCCATTTATCTAACCATCCCCATTTCCGTTGCCTTTCAAACAACTGCCAGATGGGCGGTAATCGTTTCAGCCACTGCGGCAGTCGCATTTGGGCTGCTATTTCTGGCTAATGTTGTTAGCTTGGCCATGGGAACGACCAACCTGACTGTGTTGATGCTCTTCAGCTACGGTATTTTGGTGTACTGTTTCGTCGGCGTCGGCTTAATTCGCGCCGAACAACGCTATTGAATGGACGGCAGCTACGTAGTCGCTGACGAAAGAGGGGAAAACCATGGCCAGGGCCAGCCGGTCATTCGGTTTTGAGGTCCAAACATGAATCTTCGAGTTCGAGGATCTCTTGGTAGCGCTGAACGATAGCAGGTTCAGCAACTCGCGGCAGATTGCTTGCCAACACGACAGACTCTAGAGCCTGGATCAAACGCTGGTATTTGACATCGCGTATTTCGGTTGCCTCCAATTCGGCTGCCCGCTGCTGGCTTTCACGGAAGAATTCCTGCGTCCGTTCGTAGCTGGGTAACTGACGAATTTCAGCCATAATGCTGGCTTGGCGATCGGGCTTAAGCCAATCTGAACTCCGCCAACTGTCGCGGTCGGCCAGCTCCTGCCATTGAGCGCCGATTTCCTCGCGCAACTGCCGTCGCCCGCTACCGCGATCGCGTCTGCCACGCCATCTCGTCCGCCGCAAATCTGCAAAAACCTTGCTGTGTGCTGCGTAGGCTTCAAAGACGGTGGTCACGTCGTCCTGCATGGCAATTCCCAGCTGTTTACTGAGTTCACCAATAACGCGTTGCACATCGGCAGAACTCTCCTTACTCATCGACGCCAGGCTACCTTGCATGGGATTCAATTCGACCGAGGTCCCTTCAACCGCTTGCGCAGGATCCTCCTGGGCGGCCTGCGGCATACCGCGATGTTCGTAATTTGCGATTCGACTAAAGCGACGTAACACAACGTCACTGGTTCGCAGCGGGATGTCAATGGTCTCGCTAACGACAATAGCTTGTGCGTGTGCTTCGGCGAATGAGATTTTGCCATCGCGATTGCAATCTACGCCTTGCATTTGCCGGCCGTTGCGACTGCGGCCGGCAAAAGCACCCCAGAAAAAGCTACTGTATTCCTCATCGTTCTCGATATCGGGGCGGCAGCCCGCAGCGGCCAGATCATGTTGTTGGGCAAAGAAGCCACAGAGCGAACGCGAGTTCAGCCCTGCATCACTTTCAAGATCGTTAAAAATCGCATGTGCAAATCCGCCGCAATAACACTGGGCCATGACCAGCACCACGGGGACTTCCGCAGGCACCGCGTCCAGCCAACCTGTAAATTGCTTGCCAGATATCTTTTCGCCCTGCCAGCAGCTGATCAGCGTATTGTGTTTGTTTTCGCCTGTGGCTGGCTCGCCATGTGCGGTCACGTAGACAATCAAACGATCTCCGGCGCGCATGGCCGAGGCATTTCGGCGGAGGCTGTTTTCGATATTCTTGGGAGAAATCGGTCCTGCCAGATTGGGCACTTGATGATTGCGGTACTCCACTTCCGGCTGATTGCCCCGGGCGTGCAATTGCTTGAGCAAGTCGCTTAATGGGCCCGGCGGAGCCGACTCAGGCTTGACGACTTGTAAATCCGGCTCTTCATTTAAACCATCTGCAAAAAAGAAAGCCCGATTTGAATCACTCGCGTGATGCTCGCGGAGCACCTGCTGGAAGAAAATCACATTAGCTTCGAGTGAAGCCTGATTGCCTTGCGGATTGTAGCCGCCACCTATGCACAAGAAATAATCAGTGGCAAAGGCCGCCTGGATGCACACCCCAAACATGAGCAGCACCAACGCGTGCGCGATGACCAGTGGGGCTGTCCGGCGAATATGCATGAGTGTCTCTTTCGACCATGCGATGCGGCTAACAGAGCAGTTTCGAAGACAAGCCCTCTTGGCTAGACTCGAAGTTCAATAGCTCTCGCTTGGTGTCCAGGCCTCCCCGACCCGAATAACCCGTGAGTTGTCCCGTGGAGCCAACCACGCGATGACAGGGAATAATAATCGGCCAGCGATTCCGAGCCATGGCCGTTCCCACGGCGCGAGCAGCCCGCGGCCTGTCGACCCGCGCATGCCAACTGGCCGTAGCTTTGCGTCTGGCCAGATGGAATGGCATAACAGGCCCGGAGCACGTGTTGGTAAAACTCCGTCACCCCGGTCCAGTCCAAGCGATTCAAATCCCATTCCAGACGACCGCTGTGGAAGTAGCCGTCCAGGGCAGCGTTCAGCTGGCGGGCATCGGCATTGCGTCCAGTCAACGGTCGCTGTGGAGGATCATCATCCACGAACCCAGGGCGGACGAACTCGCAAGCAAATAGCCCACGTGAGGTCCAACGAGCTGCCAACGGTCCAAAGGGAGTATCGATCAGCTGCAGCATGGCAACTCCTTGGCATGCGTTCAATCATTTCACCGCTCAACCATTCAGCGGCTGATGTTATAGCAATGGATGGCATCTCCCTCGCGCAGCAGGAGATGACCATTGGCAATTACCGGATGTGCCCAGCTGGGCATGGCGTCGCCGCCTGAACCAGGTGTCTTGAAACTGCAGACTTCGTTGTATTCTGCCGGGTTGACCATGGCCAAGGCGACCGTGCCGTCCTGAAATCTCAGTACCAATTTGCCGTCGGCCGAGGCTACCGAGGTAGAACCCGTACCTGCCCCGCGCTCGCGCCAATCGATGTTGCCGGTCTTGAGATCAGCGCAGAAAACGGTGTTTTTATCTTCGTTGGCACCGTAGAGTTTGCCGTCAATCAGCAGCACGCCACCGTGCTTGTTGGCCAGCTCCTTGATCGGACCGTAGACCTCTTTAATCGCCACTTGCCCATCAGCCCCAGGGACCTGTTGCAGCAGGGCGCCACCGAGATTGTAGCCCGCCACCGAGAACACCAGGTCACCGTCTACGATCGGGGTGGGAATAAAGGCCGTGGGAGGGGTCATGTCATAGGACCAGAGCATATTTCCCGTTTCGGGATCGATACCCATCGGGCCACCACCGGTATTCTGCACATAGACTTTTCGTCCATCCAGATTACTAATGACAATCGATGAGTGTCCGGCTCCCACATCATCCGGACGGGTGCAGCCCCAAACCAGCTCACCGGTGCGTTTATCCAAGGCGACCACCGTGGCCTTCTCACCACCGGGAGTGCACAGCAGCAAGCGACCATCGATCAAGGGCGACTCACTGTAGCCCCAGTTATCTTTCTTCTTTCCCGAAAACTCGCTCTTGAGGTCTCTGTCCCAGATAATCGAGCCATCGGCAACGCTGGCGCAAATCAGCTGACCGTGAGGCGTGATGACATACACACGATCTCCGTCAATGGTTGGCGTGCTTCGCGCACCATTCCAGGATTGCTGTTTGTGTTCGGTCCAGGCGGGGCCGACGCGGGTGGCCCATAATCTGCTTGCCATCCTTCTCATCAAAGCAACTCAGGTATTCATCGCCATTGTCCGCCGTGGAGGGTGCATCACCCAAGGTGTAGACCTTGCCTGCCGCGACAGCCGGGCTGGCGTAACCACTGCCTGCTCCCACGGTGCTCCAAACGAGCTCCGGTCCATCGGCCGACCAACTATCCAGCAGATTGGTCTCGTTGGAAATCGCCGTTCTCGCGGCGCCTCGGAACGTCGGCCAATCCTCGGCCATAGCCGCATGGCAAAACCCAATGCTCAGTAATCCTAAGCCCGCTGTTTTACCCAGCAAATTGACGAATGACACGCCAAACTCCCTATTGTCTGAAGGTAGGAAAGAAAGCTCACAAGTACGTACAAGAAATAATGGAAGCTGAGCCGCAATCGCAGCGACCCTCGCGAGCAATTCATTATCGCGTATTGTACTCCACAGCCACCAGCAGTGTGGCGGCCACAAATGGCGAGGGCGGGACAAGGCCCAAAAGGGCGGGGCTGGCCTGACGAAAGGATGGTAAGCATCGTTCGATAAATTACGCTTTCCAATTTGTCCAGCGATGCACCACGACGCGAGCAGCGTGATGGCTGCATTCTCGGGCGAGCATCACGGCGGAGCGTGATGGCTACATTGTTGTCGGCGAGCATCACGGCGGAGCGTGATGGCACGTCCACATCACGGCGGAGCGTGATCTTGTCCGGCGAGCATCACGGCGGAGCGTGATGAGTACATTCTTGTCGGCAGCACCACTTTATCGATGTGGTTACCTGTTCCCAGCTGGGTCAGGGGTGATTTTCGATGCGTTGCAGCAGTTGCAAAGAGTCGGGTGAACGGTTGGAACGCTGCACCGCCCTTTCGGCCCAAGACAGGGCTTCGTCCCAACGTTCGAGGGATTCGAACAGCATGGCCGCAGCCTGAGCATAGTTGACCTGGCGTGGGTCCAATTCGGCCGCCCGCACCAAATGTTCGACTGCGCGTTCCTGCTGGCCGTCGACGTACAATGCCAGACCCAAGCGATAGTGCAGCTCATGGGCCTCGGGCAACAGCCCCACATCTCGTTCGAGCAGTTGCAATTCCTCGGTCCGCAGTCGCTTGATTTCTTGTTCCAAGCGATCGACTTGCTGGGCATTCGCAGCGGTCTGCCCACGTTGGTTTTCGAGCAGATGCGGCCAGATTAGTTCTGGCACCTGCCACGCGCGGCTCGACGGCAATAGCCGTTTC
Source organism: Pirellulaceae bacterium (assembly GCA_963707245.1). Taxonomy (GTDB): domain Bacteria; phylum Planctomycetota; class Planctomycetia; order Pirellulales; family Pirellulaceae; genus Aureliella. The sequence goes on along the minus strand of CAVPPY010000050.1, from coordinate 72,064 downwards.
ATAATGCTGGATGGCCTCGCGCAGGCGGCCCTGTTGCTCGGCCAAAATTCCCAGGGTCAGATGGGCGCCGCCGCGGTCATTGCTGGCTGCCAGCCCCTCGAGTAATTCTTCGCGAGCCTTGCGAAATGCAGCATTGGCTTCGGGAGTCATCATTTGTGGCGGATAGTTCAGTAGGTTTCTAGCGGCTTCGGTCCGCACGCTGCGGATGGGGTCGGACAGGGCTTTCTCCAATAGACGAACGCTGCGCGTGGGGCTTGGGTTGCCCAGCAGGGCCGAAGTGGCCGCGGTGCGCACCAGGGGATGTTCGTCTTCGATCGAGCGCACTGCCTCGTCTCCACCAGCCGATGGATCGACCTGTGAAAGCAACTGCAGGGCACTTGCTCGTGCCAGGGCCGGCGCCTCGGCGCCTCGACGACGAATGACCTCAGTCAATTTATCGACCGCATCCGGGGCGCCGGTCTGACCTGCGAACAGCGCTAATCCGAAATGTTCATCGCGGCGTCGATTGGGTCCATACCATTGTTCGCAGGCCTGGTCGCACCACTGATCGACGCGCGTGAGTTCAGCCTGAACCTGCTCATCACCATCCCGTGCGGCTTGCATCCAATCTTGATACAAGCGCAACTTACCGCGTTTGTCTTCGTCGATGTTCTGCTCATTCAAGTGACAGCCCGTGCAGGCGTTGGGCGTACCGGCCACCAGGCTAATGTCCGGACGCGGTATCCGCAACGAATGATCGCGGCGAGCATCGACCGCCATATAAGTCGTCGCGGGCATGTGGCAATTCACGCACAGAGTACCATCCCTGTCAGGTTGATCGCTGGCAACGGGCTTATGAAAATGATGCCCCACCGAATCGTACTTGGCGGCCGGGTGCTGGTGACACGAAGTACAGACCTGATTCCCATCATGCTTCAGGCGGGCGGTGTGTGGGTCGTGGCAATCACTGCAGCGGATGCCCTTGTGGTACATTTTGCTTTGGATAAAGGATCCATGCACGTAGTCCTCATCCAAGACCTGGCCGTCGGGATAATAAACCCCGGCAGTCAACAGCGCGTTGGTATAGTGGTCGTAGTAATCAGCGCCTGGTTTAAATCCAGGGTAAATGATGCTGCGCCGGCTATGGCAGGGCGCACAGGCCTGGATTTGATTTTCTGCCGTGGCTTTTAAATTGGCCAATCCATAACCGCGTTTTCGATTCCAACCCGGAAACCACTTCTTGGCCAGCTCCAGATGGACGCTGGCGGGGCCATGACAGGCTTCGCAGGAAACGTCGATTTCAAAGAATGTCGACCGATAGTCTCCATTGATATTTTCAGGCAGGCTGGTCAGCGAGCGCAGGCCATGTGCGGGCGCCTGGAAATTTTTCTGATAATCGGTGCTGTGGCAGTCGGCACACATGATATTCCAACGCTGGGCAATTCCCGTCCAATGCAGATCGTCAGTGGGCTCCAATTTTTCGGGCACATCAGGCGGATCCAAGTAAAACCATTCCGCTTTGCTGGTGTCCCACGACAAACGCAGTACCTGGACCCTGGGGAGCTGGGAATCGTTTTCAGCTCCACCGACGCTGGGTTCTGCGTCCGCATCATTCTCGGTTGTATTCGGGAATTCGACCATGTATTGCTGCAAAGGTTCGAAACCAAATACATACTTGATTTCAAAGTCCCGCATGCCACCATCGGGCGCCTCGGTGTGCACCATGAATCGCTGGCCATCGCGGAAAAAGCGACTCATGATGCCGTGGTGCTCCAGGCTTGCATCGTTGAAGTCGCCCAGCACGGTCTGCTCATTGGCTGGCTGCATCGCCAGATCATGATGCGAACCGGAATACTTCTCGGATTCTTCGCTATGGCACTCAACGCAACTGGCTCGGCCAACATACTGAGCCTTGCTCAGATCAAAGGCTTGGCTCGATCCACTCGACGAAAAACCACAACCGGCGCAACACAGCATTCCGAGAATCAAAATCCAACAGCAGGTTGTCGAACGACTCGCAAAGCAGGTTGAGCAGGCTGGCATAGGGAGGGAATCATCAAAGGAAACAGGGAAGAAACACGGAGCAAATATCCGGCAAATTCCCGGGCGGTCATCCGCACAGCACCGCCTGGGAAGCCGTGACATTATTCTACCGAGTTTGCTGTCTCCCGCAGCGACAAAAAAACAGTCTGGCTAAAGGGCTGACACGTCGTACCGCTCAGCCGCTTTCCCGTTAAACCCCGTTGAACCCCGTTAAACCAGGGTCGCATCAATAATGCTTGGATCAGGCCCCGGAACTGGCTCGCCTCCTCGATCCAGAAAAACCTCGTACCACTGAGCGCACAGATTCATCCCCGCTCCATTGACAATGCCAATGGCTGGCAGATATCCGACGCACAGCATGAGTGCCCCGATCATGAGCACGCCTGCCGAGATGAATCCAAAAGCGATACCGCCCAAAAGCATATCCCAAAACATGATGGTCACGAATTGTCGCACCCAGGCCACATCGAAGGATTGGCTGAAATCCTGGCACAACATGGCGCGTATCAGAAAGGGGACGCTGACGATTCCCAGGGCCACCACCAAACACAAGGCCAACGGTAAAACGCCAATCGCCAGCGCTGGCGGACCACCGTCGCCGCCCAACGCGGCCGCTAGGAGCACTAAACCAACCAGGGGCACAGCCATCAGCAATCCGCCCACCAATTGCACCACGAAATATACCAAGAAGGGCCATACTCCTCGCGATATGTAGTCGCCCAAGCGCCCCGACTCAATGTCAGGCACCGGGATTTCGGGGCGTCCTGACCGCGCGGACAATTGCTCGGCTCCCCAGCCAAACAAGCCGATTTGGCCCACGAACACCGATTGCGCCAAGGCGGCAATCGTCAGCCACAGAACATTGATACCCCAATTCGGCGATTGAAAAACGGACCCAAATGCCGCAGTGCCGAAGGCTTGAATGCTGGCCAACTTCCCAAGGGGCTATCCATCAACACCTCCCAATAAATGATGACCAGCCGAGTGACTGGCTGGACGGACTCGCATCAACGCAGACGGATGGGCAAACTCTCTGCTGCTTATTCGAAATCCATATCCCAATCTTGGCATCCCGGCTGGCTGTTGATTCAGTGAGCCGTTCTGGCGCTAGTCCTTCACTTACCGAATCTGCCGGAACGCATTAGCGCCCGGCCCCTAAGAACCAAGGCCCAACGGCCTACGGCTGATGCGAGTGCGGAAGCTTATTTGCAGAGGGTCCCTCAATCGACAGTCCGTCGACTCAAAGCACGTTCTGTAGCCTTTCAAAACCGCCGCCCCACATGATGATCATGAAAACAGCCAAGCCGATAAATATCGCAGCGGTAATCATGGCTTTGACCGGTGCTTTGTTCTCTCCCCAATTCATGACACCGTAGGGCAGGGAAACCAGAAAGGGAAGAAAAAAGCAGGCCACACCATGCCACACATTTTTTGCGAATGCAAACACACAAACGCTCAGATGCGCGAAGAAGGCGATAGCCAAGCCGGTAATGCCAATCGTCGCTCCTAGCGTGGCAGGGATAGGCAATTTTTGCAGTCGCCCAGTAAAGGTGTCCGGCGACGCCTCGGCACCGGCGATACCGTCGACGATGACGACGCCGGCGGCGCACAGCGTGATTGCGCCGATCAAAAAGGACATGAGTACCCACCAAGGCATGGCGGCTTTACTTCGCCGAGTGTCCATGACCATATCGCGGCGCATGTTGTCTGCGGCTTCTTGCAGATAGGGATTATCAAATTCTGGCCCCGAGGATTCGGCTGTAAAACCCTTCATCCGCTCGCCGGTCTCCAGGTTGGTACCACAACCCGTGCAGATCACCGTGCCGGGTCGAATTTCCGATCCACAAGTAGGACAAACCGGCCCCGTTTTCTGCACCAGCCCAGCATCATCGAACAAGGAATCCAACTTGCCACCGCCCACTGGCGGTTGTGGAGTGGTAGCAGGCTTTGCTTTTCCAGAGGGAGCGGGCTTGCCAGCCGCCTGGGCCGCTGTGGGGCCCGCCGGCTTGGGTACGCGGACCTGCTGCTGGCATTTGGGACACTTGCCGTTCTTACCTGCAAAATGGTCTGGCACGCTGAGAATATGGCCGCAGGAGCATTTGAATTTGATTGCCATGAGCTGCTATCGTGAGGACTAGGAAAAGGGCTTGCCGGCCGCGAAGTGAGGCCTACCCATTCTGTTCAAATCCCGGGCCAATACAACATGATTTCACTAGTAGTGGGGAGGCTTCTCCTGGTCTGGCTCGCCCCGCGCGTCCTGCTTTCGCTCCGACTGCAACTCAGCGAATTGCTTTTTCAGCTGGCCGATGGCGCGTTCCAGCTGCATGATACTGCGGGTCTGGCTAGTCACCACCTCATTTAATTGCTCGCACAACCGCTGTTGATGGGCAAGACCGATTTCGAGCCGTGTGAGGTGAGCCTGGGTGGTTGCCTGATCCATGTTGTGCTATCGACCTCCACCACAAACTAGCGCGTATACCAGCCGCATGGTTACCACTTGAGTCCAAACTGTTCGCCGCCGGCAGGTCGCGCGGTGCCTCCCTTGAGCGGCCCTCGATGTTTGGGCAGCACAGGCTCTGGACGAGGTTCTTCGGTTTGGCTGTCGCTTTCGGCCGCGACATCGGCAGACTTGTCGGGTATAGCCTGAGCAGCCTTGAGAGACAGACTCATCCGCTGCTGCTCGCTGTCAACGGACAAGACCTTGACCTCCACCTCCTGGCCCTCGGAAACGATATTACTAACGTTGTGTACGCGATGATGAGCCAATTCGCTGACATGAATCAAGCCCTCGACACCGGTCGCCACACGTACAAAGGCGCCAAACTCGGCAATTCGCGTAACCGTGCCTTTGACCAGACTGCCGACCGGGAAACGCGTTTCGATATCGGTCCAGGGATGCTCTTGCAATGAGCGATACGAGAGTCCGATCTTGCCAGTCTGTTCGTCAATCTTATCGACGCGGACCTGAACCTTTTGGCCTTCTTCAAGGATCTCGCTGGGATGATTAACTCGCTCCCAAGAGAGCTGGCTGATATGCAACAGTCCGTCGATACCGCCAATGTCCACGAAGGCCCCGAAGTCCAGAATCTTGCGAACCGTGCCCTCGACCGCGGCGCCAATTTCCAAGGCTGCCAGTCGCTCGGCACGCTTTTCGGTTTTCTCGCGTTCCAGCACAGCCCGTCGCGATAGAACCAAATTGCCGCGACGCTCATTGGCTTCGGTAATTACACAGAGTACCTTCTGCCCGACGAACTCTGACAAATCTTCAACACGAAACTCTGCGGCCTGGCTGGCTGGTATAAAGCCGCGAATGTGTCCGACAGTGCATTCCAGGCCACCTGTATTGGCCGCGCTGACCACGGCCTCGACCACTTCGCCCTCCTTGATATCCGACCAGTCTTCCACGCTGACCGCGTTGCCGGGCATTGTCAATTCGTATAAGCCCTCTTGGGCTAGGAATCCGCGAACAATGACATCCAATTGACTGCCGACGTCGGGCAAAACCTCGAACTGCAGCGATGGCAGAACGCCCTCATTCGCGCCGCCAAGAGAAACAAATACGTGCTCGCCATGCGCCTTGACGACCTTGGCTTGCAAACGCTGTCCCTCTTCGAGCATCAGCCCAACTTGGAGCATCGCATCGCCGACCAGCATATTGTCCAAATCCGAAGCACCCAAGGCCGCCGCCAGTTCATCCTCCAAGTCTTGTGATAAGGGATGGCGTCGCGAGGGAACGGCGATCTTGGCAGCCTGCCCGCGAGGTGGTGGCGTCGGGATGGGAGTTAATTTGCCGCTGGGCTGGCTGCTCTCACCAATGGCTGTTGCATCCTCCGCCAACTTAGGTCCCGAGGCAGACGCAGGGGATTTAGCGGACTTCGATGGTTCCCGCTTCCGCGGCTCGCGCGGGAGCTGCTGCTGACTCATTCGCAATTGCCGAATGCGTTCCAGGTTAATCGGTCCACCGCTCGCCGGCTTGGTCGTGGCTGCGGGTGCTGGCACGCCCGGCTGTCGGGGCGAGTCCCCGTCGGAGCTGGCCGGCAGGGCAGGGGGGGCAGCGTCTGTAGGGGTCGAACTTGCGGCCATGGAATTCGGGGATTCGGAATTCGGGGATTCGGAATTCGGGGGAATGGATGGCGAGCTGTGGTCAGCCACAGCGGGCGCATGACCCGTTTCTGCGGCAGTTGGCGTTTCCGCCGCAGTTGGCTCGTTCGTCGTTGGGTCAGTGTTATCAGGCATGTCAGTTGAATTCCGTGAAGGGCCCCTTGCGGGCAGGCACAAACCGAGTCGTTGGCTTTCACCACCGACTCCCTTAATTTTTCGGTCAGCAAGACGAGAGCTAATATTCTAAGCGGCATTCCCATCTAGTCCAACGGCCTATAATAGTCGATGGTTTCGCCTTTCCGAACTTTACGCCCGATGATCCATGCACCTGCCTGATCCCAATGAATTGCCCGGCTCCGATATCGTCATATGGGACGGTAAATGTAATTTCTGTCGCAGACAAGTCGAGCGTCTGCGGGGCATGGATTCGGGCAAGCTGGCTTACCTAAGCTTGCACGACCCGCGGGTATCCGAGCTGTGCCCCAATCTCAGCTTTCAGGATTTGATGGACCAAATGTGGGTCCTGTCTCCAAAGCGGAAACCACTGGGCGGCGCAGATGCCATTCGCTACCTCAGTGTTCGCCTACCCAAACTTTGGTGGCTGATGCCCATTCTGCATGTCCCTGGCGCTATGCCACTATGGCGTTGGGCCTACCGTCGTGTGGCTCAGCGGAGATATCAAATTGCCGGCGAGCAATGCGATGAGGGCGGCACCTGCGAATTGCATCGTCGGCCAAAAGGCCCATGATGGCAAAATAGGTCGCCTAATCGGAGATCTGCGGGACCGTAATCCACCTTAAACCGCCATTTTTTCTGAAATCCAGACTTTCTTTGCATGGTTTTGCGTTAGAATCTCTGGGCCACAGAGGAGCACGAAGTCATACCAGGTCTTGCGGTAACCAAGGATTGCAAGTCCGGAGAGACTTCGGCTCCTTTTTTTGGCATTGGATACCACGCAAGCTCTGGCGATCAGCCTTCATGCTCGTGCTCTCGCTTAGCGAAGGTGCTCGTAGACGTCATCGGAACCAGCCTTAATGACAGCGTACTCCGTCGAACACGAACGGCTGGATAGCGATGAGCCGCGTCCATCGCCGTGCATGATGCTGAAATTGAGGGCTAGCGAGCGCCTTGCCTCTCACTGAAACGGATGGTCTCTGAAAACGGCCCGTCCCTGCGGACGCGAGATTACAATGGACCGATTCTGAGGCTCTAAACTCGCAGGTAAGACACAGCATGCAAATCACTTGTCCCGCTTGCCATAAGACTTCCAACTCCAAAGCGGATCTGACGGGCAAATCGGTGAAGTGCGGCTGCGGCAAATCCTTTACGGTCCCCGCAGCGAGTTCAGAGCCGGCGCCGGCTGGCGGCAAGCCTGCCTCCGGCGGCGAGATGCTGGAAGTTCATTGTTCGTGTGGCAAGCGACATCGCGTCCCCAGTTCCGCGGCAGGACGCAGATTGAAGTGTTCTTGCGGGGTTTCGACCGAAGTACCCGGTGCTTCCAAGCCGCGTCCGGTCGCTTCATCCGCCTCCACGGCGGGCATTGTGGCAGGGCAGGCGGGTAATCTGGCGGGGGCATTGTCTCCCTTTCATGCTTTAACGGACGACGATTGGAGTAGCCTGGCTCCGCCCCAACCTTCGGCGACCGATGCGGCCCAATCACCTTCGGCCAAACCCAAAAAGAGGACCCAGAGCGGCAGCTTGCTGGAGCAGGCCCGCAAGGATCTTGGCGAAAACAAGAAAGAAGTTCGCTCGGGGGCCAGCCAGGAATTGGCTCTGTCGCGGTGGATACTCATTGGCATCGGCGCATTAAAACTCGGTTTGGCGATTTTCTATTTGGTTATCCTCGAATCGACCATCGAGCAGCTCACGCTGGCGGCTCCTGAATTGGATGTAGAGCAGGTGAAATTTTGGATTCGCGTGATATGTGGCGTGAATATTGGACTAGCCTGTCTATTTATGGTGATGGGTATCTTTGTCTTTATGCTACCCATGACCTGCACGATTTCTGCTTTCGTGCTTTTTGTAGTGCTGGAAATCATCAGCTTGATCGCCAATCCATTTGCCCTGGTCAGTATTCGGGGTTGGATCATTCGCTGTGTGATGGGAGGGGCGCTGTTGCAAGCCATTAACAACGCGGCTTACTTCAAGTACGTCAAATCCGGCGCCCGCGACCCCGGCAAGTCCCGCTAAGGACTCATCCGCAATTGAGTTACCTAAGGAGCGTGTCAAAAGTAACTTCCGCAATCTCAAGGTAGCCATCAAGCTCCGCGTGATGATTGCCAAGAAAAACAGGGAAGTTATTTTTGACTCATCGCTAATTAGCCGGAACGCGTTAGCGTCCGACTCCCGCAATGAAGCATCACGGCGGAGCGTGATGGCTACACTAGGATGCGACAATTTGCTCGGCGAGCATCACGGCGGAGCGTGGTTGTACAGGTCGCAGACGAGGCCAGCAAACCAGATTGAAGGCCATTGGGCGACAGGGCTGAGGTGGTTGGCAGTCGGCCTAAACTGGCGTATCTTTGCCGAATTCTGGCAATTCTCGCCTTTTCCTCCGACTAGCTGGCCATTCCTATGCCTCGCGATTTTCTCAAAGGCTGCCAAGACTACTACGACGTGATCGTCATTGGCAGTGGATTAGCCGGGATGACCACCGCCAATATTTTGGGGCGGGCGGGGCATCGCGTGCTATTGCTCGAGCAGCATTACAAGCTGGGTGGTTTGGCCACTTGGTTCCGACGCCCCGGCAGCCACATCTTTGATATTTCTCTGCATGGCTTTCCCGCCGGTATGCTCAAGAGTTGCCGCCGCTACTGGAACGAGGATATCGCCTCGCGAATTGAGCAGCTCAAGAATATCCGCTTCGATAATCCCATGTTTTCGCTGACGACCACCTTCAATCGCGAAGATTTCAGCCGACTGCTGACTAACGATTTTGGCGTGCCCGCGGAGAGCGTGACCAGTTTCTTCGATGCCGCGCGAAATATGAATTTCTATGATGACCAATCGATGACGACCGGTGAGTTGTTCGAGAAGTACTTCCCTGGTCGTGAGGATGTCGTGCGGTTATTGATGGAGCCGATCACCTACGCCAACGGATCGACACTCGAAGATCCCGCCATAACCTATGGAATCGTGTTCTCCAATTTCATGGCCAAGGGCGTGTTCATCTACCAGGGCGGCACCGACGACCTGGTAACCAGAATGGAAAAAGAACTCAAGAAGAATGGAGTCGATTGCCGCATCCGCGCCGACGTTAGTCGCATTGAAGTCGGTAGACAGGGCGTTCAAGCAGTCCAGGTCAACGGGCGTCGTATCGCTTGTGGCGCTGTCATCAGCAACTCCAATCTGAATGCCACCGTTTTCAACCTGGTGGGGGCAGACCGCTTCGACCCGAGCTTTATTGATCAAGCCCGCGAAGTGCGATTGAACAATAGCAGCACCCAAGTCTACATGGCGATCAAGGAAGGAGTGGAGATTGATGAAGCTACCGGAGACCTGTTGTTCAGCTCAACCGCCCCACTATTTCGGACCGAAGCCCTGCTCAGTCGCCAGATTACCAGTCGCACCTTCAGCTTCTACTATCCGCGTACGCGGCCGCTGGGGAAGCGACGCCATGCGATTGTCAGCAGTACCAATGCGCGATACGAGGATTGGGCCGACCTGGACGAACAGGATTACGCGGCCAGTAAGCTGGATCTGATCGAGACGACGCTCGATGCACTGGAGAAATACGTACCCAACATCCGCGACAAAGTCGAGCATGCCGAGGCAGCGACCCCCAAGACCTTTCAGCACTACACCAAGCACCTGTCGGGTGCCAGCTTTGGCACCAAATTCGAGGGATTGGCCGTTCAGTCGCGCCCTGCCCGAGCAGATCCCTGGCCTTTACCATGCAGGCAGCGTTGGAATCATCATGTCCGGTTGGCTGGGAGCCATCAACTATGGGGTCATCGTCGCCAACGATGTCGATCAACACCTGATGAAAAAGGCCCATGGATCCACCTGACGGCTACCGCTTCAGAGTCAATGGTGACGAATGTTTGATCGAGCACCAGCGCACGGGCATGGGCTGCCTGAAACTGTTTCTGGGCTGTTGGCTAGCCGCCTGGACGCTGGGCTGTGTGACTCTAATTTACCAGTACTGCAACGCCGGCAAAATGGAAAATGGAGATCCCATACCTCTCTGGTTCGTGCTGGCTTTTGTGATCCCTTGGTTCATCGTGGCCTATCTGCTGCTCTATCTGCATTTTGCCCGCAAGAAATTTCGCCTGACCAACGATGCCCTGCAGGTTGAGACGCGTCTGTTCTGGATGGTTTGGCAGATGACGCTGCCGCGCGAGTCGATTTCGAGAATTATGCAAGTCCAGGATGGTGGGGAAGGCGATGATAGCTTTCCCAGCTGGGGGCTACGCCTGCAATCGACTTCCGTTGTTCAGACGGCCTGGCAACGACTGTCGCTAGTTAATCATTTTGGCAGGCATCATCGCTTTCGCACCCTGCTGGCGCGTTTGCCATACGAACACAGCGCTTGGCTGGCCGAGGTCTTGGAGCAGTGGTCCGGCGTTCCGGCCGAACTATGCGAAAATCCCGGGACGAAGGCTGAAGTCGAGGTCGCTGCTTCGATTGCTGGCAATAAGGCAGCAAAAAAATAGTCTTGATCTTGGCACCAGATTTCGTCAAAGACGAAACAGTGGCTTTCCATATCGAGACTTTCTCATAAGACATCGACTGCCGTGCGTATCCTATTTTATCCATTGGCTGCAACCTGCTCGGTTGTTCTGCTTGCGTTGGGTGCACTGTCGGCTAGCGGTTTCGCTCAGACGCCTTGGGAATCCGCGCCTGCGCCGTCCGGCGCCCCTTCCGGGGGCACCGACCACGACTCCTAAAACACGGGTAGTCACCCTGCCACCTCCCCCGATTCGCGCGGGAATGCCGCCAGCGGCGGCTGCCGACAATGCTCAAGTGCCTGAGGCGGGAAGTTTATCGCAGATCGACATACCCATTGGAAATAGCGCGACAACGCCAGCGGTGGGCAACCAGTCGGCCGCAGCGCCCCTGGTTTTCCCACCACTGCCACAGGTTTCGGCAGGCTCGCTGCCCAGCGGACCCTCAGCACCTGGCCTGGGGTTGCCACCGCTGCCAGATCCGATGAGCATTCCCGTGCCAGGGGTTGGTTCTCCTGCTTTGGCTGGCGCGAACCCACTACCCACTCCACCCACTCCGGCTGCACAACTGCCGCTGTCCGCGGCCACTCCTAGCACGCTAACCTCTTTCAGCGGCCCCGCAGCCAGGCCCTTGGATAGTGAGGATCTCGTCCAGTTTGAGCCCGGTGAGTTGATTGCCGTCGTCGGCGAAGACCATATCCTGGCCGGTGACATGAATGTCTTCATCGATCCGATCATCGAAAAGAACCGCGACAAAATCCGCAGTTCTCAGCAGGAATCAGAGATTCGAATGCAGCTGACCAGGCAGGTGCTTGGACAGTACGTGGAGGTCAAAGCCATGTACCAAGAGTTCTTCCGGGACATGGTGGGCACCTCGCCGCCCAGCGAGTTGGAAGACATGAAGAAACAGGTGGTAACCAAGGCCGGCAAGATATTTTTCGAAAAGCAAGTCCCGAACTTGATGGAAAAATACGAAGTCACCAACCTGGCCGATCTCGAAGAAAAGCTCCGCCAGAAATCGGTCTCACTGAGTACGCTACGGACGCAATTCATCGAGCAGGTGCTGTCTTCGGAATTAGAGCGCAAGTACGTGCCTGATGAATTCGAGATCGATAGCGAGAGTATTCTGGAGAACTATCGCCAGGACAGAGAGCGTTGGCAGGTGCCCGCCAGGGCCCGTTGGCAGGAAATCACGATCCGCTTGGACAAGCACCAGTCGCCAGCGGAGGCAGAGAATTTGCTCAAGCAATTGGGCAACGAGATGGTGCTTGGTGGTAAGTCTTTCGAAGCGGTGGCCCGACAATCCTCCGAGGGCTTTACGGCATCCGAGGGTGGCTATCACGACTGGACACCGCGCGGCAGTTTAAAGTCCAAAGTCATGGAGGACGCCATCTTTAGCATCGAATTGAACAAGCTCAGTCGAGTTATTGAGGACGACATCGGCTTCCACATTATCCGCGTGCTGGAACGGGAAGAGGCTCACTCCAAAGATCTGGCCGAGTCGCAGGCCGAGATTCGCCAAACGCTTTCACAGGTGAAACGCAACAAAGCGGCAGCCGAGCTGCGCGAGCGAATCATGAAACGCACTCCTATCTGGACGCGTTGGCCCGAGGACATTCCTGGCAGTCGCCCATTGTCCCAAGCTCTGGGCGAATAGCCGTCCCTCTCGCGGTAGCCCGATTCGCCAGAATTCGGGTGATTTCCCTTTTAGTTTGTAGCCGGATTCGCCAGAATTCGGTGATTTCCCTTTTAGTTCGTAGCCGGATTCGCCAGAATTCGGTGATTTCCCTTTTAGTTCGTAGCCGGATTCGCCAGAATTCGGTGATTTCCCTTTTAGTGTGTAGCCGGATTCGCCAGAATTCGGTGATTTCCCTTTTAGTTCGTAGCCGGATTCGCCAGAATTCGGATGATTTCCCTTTTAGTTCGTAGCCGGATTCGCCAGAATTCGGTGATTTCTTTATTCCCCCAAAGTCTGGCGACTTTAGCGACGGCGGTACCCTTTTGTTCGTAGCCGGATTCATCGGCTGAACTATTTGACTTCCAGCATCCGCTCCAGAGCGATCAAGGAATAACGCGCGGTCTCTGGATCGACCTGGATTGCGTTGACGATCTCCCCAGCCAGCAGATTCTCGATGCACCAAGCCAAGTGCGCCAAGTCGATGCGATACATGGTGGCACACATGCAGACCACCGGTGACAAGAAGTGGACCTCTTGCTCGGGATGCTCTTTCTTAATTCGATTTACCAAATGCAACTCGGTGCCAATCGCCCATCGAGTGCCCGCAGGAGCTTCCTCAACGGTACGCAGGATCTTGCTGGTGGAACCGGAAATGTCGGCGATGTCATTGACCTCTTGCGGACATTCGGGGTGAACCAGAATCTTGATGCCCGGATATCGCTGGCGAAACTGGGCTACGTGCTCGGGGCGGAACATTTGGTGGACGCTGCAATGTCCTTTCCATAAAACCACCTTGCTATCCAGAATGCTTTGCTCGCTATTTCCGCCCAGGTCGTCGGCATAAGGATCCCATACCGGCATTTGCGCGTTGGTGATGCCCATCGTCAGGGCCGTGTTTCGGCCCAAGTGCTGGTCGGGAAAAAAGAAAACTCGATTCCCGCGTTGATAGGCCCAGTTCATCACCGCCGCCGCATTGCTACTCGTGCACACGATGCCACCATGGCGACCACAGAATGCTTTGAGGCTTGCAGCAGAATTAATATAGGTCACGGGAATCAGCTGCGAAGTATCGATGACCTCTCCCAATTGATCCCATGCCTCTTCAACTTGGCGAATGGCAGCCATATCTGCCATCGAGCATCCGGCCGCCATGTCTGGCAAAAGCACATCTACCCGCAAGCCATTCCGCTCACTCAGTTTCTCGGGGCGATTGGCCAGGATATCCGCCGTTTCTGCCATGAAATGCACACCGCAGAAAATAATGGTGCGGCAATCTGAACTGTTGGCAGCCAACTGACTCAATTGATAGCTATCGCCACGCAGGTCGGCATGTTCAATAACCTCATCCTGCTGATAGTGGTGGCCCAGGATCAGCAGTCGACTCCCCAGTTTTGCTCGGCCAGCTGCAATCCGCTTGGAAAGCTCTTCGTCGCTAAGCGGCTTGTAATCGCTGAGCGGGAATTTGCCTGGGGACGACGGTAGGATAGGAGCGATAGACATATTATGCGAATTCTCATAGCAGGAGCTTGATTGCCAGCACCTAAAGTCTATCAAGTTGGCTTGCATTTGGCGACGATAAACAGCAGAAGGCAGCGGGGCCGGCCAGACGGTGGATACCTGGCCCCTAGCATCTTTTGAAAAACCACTGTTCCGTTTTCGCGTGATCATCAATTTGTGGCGATCATTAACGGAACACGATGGCAAAACATGAGAGAGATTCGACAGTTTTTATCGAACGCTGCTTAGCTGGTGATCCCGCGCCTCCGCTGCTCAACCCAGTATTGCCGAACAAGCCATGCCAGACCAGCTATCCAAGCCCTACTGCAAGAGCGTACTGCGCGTTGCCGTGCCGCTGGTCGTGACCCTGGCCCGCAAGTCGATGCCGTTGGAGCAGGTGTTGCAATTGGTGCCAGGCATGATGATCCAATTCGACAAGCACTGCGATACCCCAATGACCGTAGAGGTTGCCGATCAGCCCATCGCTACCGGAGACATCGTCAAGACGGGGGATATGTTTGGGATTCGCATCAGCGACATTCTCAAACCCAGCGAACGCTTCCTAAGCGTTGCCGAGGGCAAGGATCTCAGCCATGATCAGGGCTGAGTGGCACTTTGAAGTTGCGCTATGATCCTAACCCGACGCGTCAGGGCGTGTTGATTTAATAGTTTAACCCGCAGCCAACGTCGAGGTTCGCACCCTTTATCCTCGCCTACGGCTGCGGGTTAAACACAATACCGTTCAATAAAGGTGGGGTAAGCTTCCAGCTTGCCAACCGGTAGTGGCTTCAACGAAATGCTTGCACAACTAATTGGTAAAGTCCGCAAGCAGGATGCTTACGCCACGATAAAATTGAACGGTATTGGGGTTAAACAACGAGCAGGCATCCTACCACTAAATCAACAAGCCCGTCAGCGAGGAATTCTTACGTTGATCTACGTCCTCGCTTACGCGTCGGGTTAGGAAAAACGTTGAGAAAATGCTCAATGCGCAAACTTCACAACTCGCGTGTCGAGTTTCAAAAAACGTTGCGTTCGACAGAGCTGGCGTTAGCCAACTAACGGGCGCGGCGATTGGAACGAGGGGAGGAGACCTTCAACAGATTGCTGATCTGGCTGACGCCATCAATATTCTGCAACAGCGTCTGGGCAATCTGCTTGAGATGAAAGCTGGTTACCTCGCCATCTAGCACCGCCAAACCGTTGGCAAAACTACAAACGACGTTTCTTACTTCACGGTAAGGACTACGCTGCAATTGAAATTCAATTTCGCGTTTGACTCGACCATCGCGACTCACGGTCTCCGAACCGGATGATTGTAGGGCGGCAACGCCTGGCGTCTGCTCGAACTCGATAGCCATGACTCGCTCCTGCTGGCTGGTCGTTTCTGGGACACCTTCAATGTAACGCGTCAAGCTGCGAAAAAAAGCCTTCGAATGAGGGGAAGGCCTTGGATTCGGCCAACTGCTTCCCTCGTCAATGCTAGCTAAAGCGCGCGTAGAACAACTGAAAACCCCAAGCCGCTTCGGCGCCAGCTTCGGCTTTGGGTTTCGGATAGGTTCCTCGTTGGACGGCGCCTAGTTTCAATGTCCACCAAGCACGGCCCTAGCGCTTGAACGACTACCGCCAGCCTCGCTTGGGCGTCGTCCTCGTATTTTTCCGGCATTTCAGCTACAAGTGGCTTTGTCCAACTAGTCAGCCTGTAGCTCGAAAGCTGGCTACCGAGCGGAGCCTAGGACACCGGCGATTGCGGTGGATTCTGTGTACGAGCCAAGGTGAACTCGATGGCCTTGAGCATCGCTCCGGCTTTGTTCAGGGTTTCCTGGTACTCAGCGGCTGGTTGGCTATCGGCGACGATGCCGGCACCGGCCTGTATGTAGATTTTGTCATTGCAGAAGACGAGTGTCCGCAAAGCGATGCAGGTGTCTAGATTACCCGAGTAGTCGATGTAGCCCACTGCGCCCGCATAAGGACCGCGGCGATGGGGTTCAATTTCATCGATGATTTCCATCGCCCGCACTTTCGGGCGCCGCTCACGGTACCGGCTGGCAAGCAGGCTTTCATCGCATCCATGGCATGCAGGCCGTCCTGCAATTCGCCGCTCACACTTGAACTGATATGCATCACGTGACTGTAGCGTTCGATCACCATCACATCGTTCAGTTCGATACTGCCGTACTTGGCAACACGACCGACATCGTTGCGTCCTAAATCG
This sequence comes from Pirellulaceae bacterium, assembly GCA_963707245.1. Lineage (GTDB taxonomy): Bacteria > Planctomycetota > Planctomycetia > Pirellulales > Pirellulaceae > Aureliella. The sequence continues at coordinate 55,884 of CAVPPY010000050.1, read as the reverse complement.
ACCAGCATCACGTGTTCGGCACGTTCCTTGGGATCGTTTAACAAATCGCGGGCCAGGTCTGCATCCTCCTTGGGTGTCTTGCCACGTGGTCGAGTTCCCGCCAAGGGGCGGACCGTGGTGAGACCGTCAACAACACGGCACATGATTTCTGGCGAAGCGCCCACCAGGGTAACCGCCGGTGTCCGTACAAAGAACATGAACGGGCTGGGGTTGACCACCCGCAGCGTTCGGTAGACTTCAAAGGGATCGCACAAACATGGCAATTCGAGTCGCTGCCCAATCACGACTTGGAAAATATCGCCGGCGCGAATGTACTCTACGCAGCGTTCCACTGCGGCTTCGAATTCGGCCTGGCTGAAATTGCTGCGTGGCGTGAGCGGGCTGACCGACTGCGAATCAAAATCCGTGACCTGCAAGTTCCTGCTCGGCTGTTGCAATTTTGCAGTCAGGGCAGCCAAGCGCATCAACACCGTCAGCATAGGCCTGCTGGGGCGTAGCGAAGTCGCCCACATGCACGTGGGCAACCACGAACAGTGTCTTGGTCACGTTATCAAAAATGATTAAATCGTCGAAGAAAGAAAAATCCAAATCGGGCAACTGCCGGTCATCGGGCGGCACGTTCGGCAAGTCCTCTACATAGCGCACGACATCGTAACCGGCGTAACCAATAGCCCCCCCGGTCAGCGGCGGCAATTCAGGCAAGACGGCAACCCGTTTGCCCGCCACAGCCTGCCACAGACTGTCCAAGGGGTCTGCCACCTGAGAAGTACTCTCCACCTGACCCAAGCTGACGCTCAGCGTCGACCGGGTGGCGGCGATCCGACCCCGCGGTCCAACGGCAATAAAGCTGTACCGGCCAACCTTTTCTCCGCCAATCACACTTTCGAACAAACAGGCGGCGGATCGGCCATCGTCTACCAAGGCAAATGCGGAAACGGGAGTCAACGAATCGCTCAAAAGTCGACGGTAGACCGGAACCAATTCATAGTTTTCCGCGAGTTTTTGAAAATCATCCAGATGAGGGCGGACAGGCATATTCATACGTGCTGTTGAAAATCGAACGATAGGAAGCTGCAGTCCTGTAGAATGCAGTGGAGAGGAAGCAGACGGCCGCACAGTTCCAGGCAGCACGAAAGCATCCGAATTCAATGCGAAGCTCCCAAATTTTAGCGTTCCAGCAGAATTCTGCACGGCCCCGCATTCCCTGCGGTCGGCTGTCGTAGGTTAGCCCGCGAGACGCTATGATTGAGCAAGATGCCCGCCACATGATTTGGCGGGCTGACATTCCAGTCATGATTTTCGCCTGCGGGGTGCAGTAAAACGTGAAATGCCAACACTGCGAGAAACCGGCAACCTTCCACATTACGGAATTAACCGAACCCTCCGGTCCGATCGTCGTCCACCTGTGTGAGGAACACGCCACGCGTTTATCTTTCGCAAGACAACAATGACTCGCCCACCGGCGCACTTGCCGGTATGTTAGCCAAGCAATTGAAAATGGATCAAACGGCCGAGCAATTGGCCAAACTGGACAAGAAGACCTGTCCGGTGTGTGGCATTAGCTTTGCCGAGTTCCGGCAGACGGGACGACTGGGATGCGGCTACGACTATGTATGCTTTCAAGAAGATCTGGAACCCTTGTTGGTCAACATCCACGGCTCGAAAATCCATATGGGCAAGCGTCCCACACGCCGCCTGGGTTCGCCGAATCGACAACATCGACTTATCCAATTGCGGCGCGAGATGCACGAGGCGATCGCTCGTGAAATGTACGAACGGGCCGGTGAGATCCGCGACCATATTCATAAGATAGAAAGCGGCGAAGAAGATGTGCTTCCGGGAGACATCGAGCGGACAGCGAGCGAGGATAGTGGGGCTGCTGGCAGCTCGGACACGGTTGACTGAAGCAACCAGGAAAAACCAAGAGCCAAGCTGAGTCTGATTACCATTCCGTTTTTTGGGGCAACAGAACTTCCGTGAAACTTGAAGAATTGGCGGGGAAATGCGGAGAGTGGCTGCGTGGCTCGGGTCCAGAGTCGGACATCGTCATCAGTAGCCGTATTCGCCTGGCTCGCAATCTGGCCGAATTTCCCTTTGTGCGTCGCGCAAGCAGCGAGGAACGTGGGCAGCTGTCTAAATTGGTCAAGAGTCGACTAGCAGCCTGCAACGCTTGGCCAGGTCTGATGTATTTGGATCTTCATGAACTGGATGAGGTGGACCGTCAGTTCTTGGTCGAACGACAGTTGATGAGCCGCGAGATGGCCGAAGGCGATGGCGAACGCGGTGTGGCCGTGGACCAGGACGAACGTTTCAGCATCATGGTGAACGAAGAGGACCATCTGAGAATCCAGGTCATCTGTAGCGGGCTGGATGTGCAAACCGCCTGGGAAAGGATCGACAAGATCGATGATTTGCTCGAACAAAGATTAACCTACGCCTACCATGATACGCTGGGGTATTTGACCGCCTGTCCGACCAATGTCGGCACCGGATTGCGTGTCAGCGTGATGCTGCACCTACCGGCTCTGGTGGTTACCCGAGAGATTGAAAAAGTCTTCCGCAGCCTGCAAAAAATCAATGTGGCCGTCCGCGGGCTATACGGCGAAGGCTCGCAATTCATGGGCGACTTCTACCAGATTAGCAATCAAATCACACTCGGCCGCAGCGAACTGGAACTGGTGGAAACCGTTAATGAAGTCGTGCCGCGGATCATCGAATACGAGCGCGCGCACGCGATTTCTTGGTCAATGAAAGCGAGCAAGATTTGCATGATGACGTTAGCCGCGCCTTCGGCATCCTATGCACGGCAAAGAAAATTAGCAGCGAAGAAACACTGCACTATCTGTCCAAGGTACGGATGGGAGTCAATCTCGGCCTCATACGCTCCATCGAAATCGCGACCATCAACAAACTGTTCGTGCACACACAACCCGCCCATCTGCAAAAGCTGCGCGGACAACACCTCTCGGTATCCGACCGCAACATCGAACGAGCCGCCTACCTGCAAGCCCACCTGAAACCCAAGAATTCGGAAAATTAGAGCAGGCAAAAACCTCAAGACGGCTTGGAGCTCAAGAAGCGTCCGCGGCCTTTAGCATTTCCTCTAACTTGGGAATGACACTCGCCTCGTAACTCATGCCTCCCTCGCCTGCATTCGAATCGGTGAACGTCGCTTGCAGACTACCGCTACGATCGTAAAGCATCACCGCGGGCATGGAGTCCACGCCAAACTTGGAGAGCATGTCACTATCGGGCTCAATGCTGGCAAAATTGAGCACACTGCCCGCAGCCTGCGTCTGCAGAAATTCCTTGATCCGCGGAAGCTCGCTCTCTGGCGGCTTGTTTTTTAGCCCGATGTAATTGACGTTCATCGACATGCATGTCAATTGCTCCGGGTACTTTTTGCTCAACTCGACTAGATGATGAAATTCCTGCATGCAAGGTAGACAGGAGTTGCTCCAAATGTCGAGCACCACGATTTTGCCGACATGTTGCTTGAGCTTTTCTTGCAGGCCGGCATAGTCGGTCAATTCAACTGAGATCTCGGCTTGGGCTGCCACTGGCGGGGCTTGGGAATCTGACAGTTCCGCCGGCCTGGGAGAAATGCCCTCGGTAACGCCGCTCGTACCGCCCGAAGTAGGCTCGCGCAGGTCGTTTTGGGCGTTGCAGCCGAGCCCGTAGACCAATGTGAGCATGCACATGCCGAATAAGCGATTCATGAGAGGACTTTTTTTCGAGGTATGCGGAATGTCAGTGCACAACGCCTGGCATCCAAGATAAACTGCGACGCCAGCAGGACATTCTAACAAAAACTCGATACCACAGCTGAATATGCGCTTCGTCGACACCCATCTACCAGCGCTGGCAGAGAACTTGGCCTTGGACGAAGCCCTGCTGGAATCCGCCGAACGTGGCTGGCACCACGAGGAGGTATTGCGGGTCTGGAATGCGCAATCCACATTCGTCGTCGTCGGACGCAGCAGCCGCGTCGAGGCCGAAGTCCAGCGCGAGGTGGCCGAGCGGTTGCAGGTGCCGATTCTGCGACGGGTGAGTGGCGGCACCTCGATCGTCGCTAGCCGGGGTTGCATGTTTTACGCAGTACTGCTGGACCTGGAGAAACGCCCCCAGCTGCGCATGCTGGACGCAGCCCACCAGTACGTGATGAAACACTTGATCTGGGCCATCCAACCCTACAGAGCTGATATTCGTCTGCTGGGCAATTGCGATCTGGTCGTCGATGCGGCTTCCGCCAACCCGCCCGCTGGCTTGGCATTAAAGGTCAGCGGCAATAGTCTGCGAGTCTGTCGCCGCTGGATGCTTTACCACGGAACACTTTTGCTGGACATGCAGTTGGATTTGGTCGGACAACTGCTCAAGCATCCGCCCCGCGAGCCGGAATATCGAGCGGGTCGAACCCACGCCGATTTTCTCGCCAACCTGGGCATCGAGGCAGGGACGCTGCGAGATTCCCTACGCCGAGTTTGGCGAGCCGATGCAATGCTTGTCGAACCACCCTGGGTACTCATGCGCGAGTTGGTTGAGCAACGTTACGGCCAGCGTTCGTGGAATTTCCAGCGCTGAACCACCTGGAAACCTTGGTTGTCCATCATCCTCAAGCTCCATCCACTCATCCGGATGGACGGATGGATAATACCGGCTCTGTTCAAACCTGCTCACGGACGGAGTGCATCGCACCGGCCAGACTGAGCTTTTTCAAGTTGCGCCATCGAGCATTTCCCCAGTGGCTTTCGTAAGCCGACGCGTGAGCCAGTGCCTAGTTCAATGGAAGCTCTCCTCGCTTACGCTTCGGGATATGAAGAACGCGCATTCAAAACTTGCGGTTTGCGGACCACAAATTACCAGCCGGCTACCACCGTTTGCGTCAGGACAACCAGCCCGTTTGGCACGTCTATGCGTGTGCTAGAGTTGAGGGCGATTCCAGTTCGGCCAGATTCCACGGACCGTCCGGCTCGCGTACCAAGCCGCTCTTTTGTGGCAGTGAAGGGCAAGGCTCAAGCCAAGCCGACGCGAAGGTCTCTCCAAGCAGGTGCAAAATCATGAAAATCGTTTCAAGCGTCCTCGGCTGCTGTTTATGGATCAGCTGCCCCCAACCTAGCGGCGGCGGTGAACACCTTCATTTTCCTTGGGCCAATCACGGCCATGGTGCAAAGCCGACGCCAGCCCCCCCCATCCAGGCCCCCCACCAGGTTCTTTCGCCAGCCCCTCAGCACCATCATCGTGCTGTGCCCCCGGCATTGCAGCATTTGCCCTCCAAGCCGGCCTACGCCTATGGGTGGTTCGGGAGCAATCCGCACCCTAGCTGGCACCGCCATATCGGCTACAGCCGCAATTACACCCAATGGACATCTCGCTAGCCCTTGTCATTGGGGGTTGATCATTTGCCATAGTACTGAAACACTTGTTTGAAACAGGTGTTTTAGTGGGCTATCACTTTCGCGGTTGAGCGCGGTGGCGGTGGTACATGGGCAGTTGATCAATTTTCACTGGTAGGGTGCATGACCGACGCGGCAGATAAGACAACCGCAGAGCGGCTGATAGAAGTGGCTGGCGAAATATTCGCTAACAAGGGTAGTTCGGCCACGGTGCGCGAATTTGCGCAGCGGCGGGCTGTTCCGTGGCCGCCATCAATTACTATTTCGGCGACAAGCAGAAGCTGTACGTGCGGTGTATCGAAGCGGCCTGTGAACGAAAGCAGCGTCTGTTCCCCATTCCGGATTTCGAGTCGGAAGGTCTTCCGCCGGCGCAACTCGTGCCAGTTTCTACGAGCGGTGATGCGCCGCATGGCGGCTCCATCCAATTTGCCCTGGCAGAGCACTTTAATGCTCCGCGAGATGCTGTCACCGTCGGAGCAAGTCGCCGAGCGGTTGCAAGCCTACATCCAGCCGGATTTCAATCGCTTGGTGGGTCTGCTGTCTCGGGTCATCGACAATCGCCACGATGATCCCCAATTGCGAATCTCGCTGGCCACGCAAATTCTGGCTCGGTGCATGTTCCTCCGCACTGGCCGCAGCGTTCGCGCGATGCTTGGCTTGAACACCGACTGCAATGAAGATCCCTTGTTGTATGCCGATAGCGTGTGCGATTCCATTTTGGCACAGATTCAAGCCCTGGATCCCCCCCAGGGCGAAGCCGTCTCGATACGCGATGCCTCAACCTGAGTCAGCACTGGACAGTTTCTCGGCAAGCGCCGGAGAGTAGAGGACCGAAGACTCAACGAACGAGTGAAAGCTAGGAAGATAGCAAATCGAATTCGACTCAACTTTTGTGTACCGGATTGAAATTATTCATGACCAAGAACAGTCTATTTGGGATTGTCATTCCTCTCCTGCTGTTCGGCGCGGGTGTTGCTATATATGTCGCCATGCGACCACCCGAACCGCCCAAGGTACCACCCTTGGGTACCGACCCCGCCTCGCTGCTGTCAAAGATGTCTGCGGCCAAGGTACAGCGAGTCCTGGCCTTGGCAGAGAAATCAGAAACTCTTGACATTCCCGTTAGTGGCACCGTTGTCCCCTATCGCGAGATTGAGTTGGCGGCCGAAGCGGCCGGCAAGGTGATAGAAAAGGACATCGCCGTGCGGAACGGTAGTTATGTCAAACAGGGACAATTGCTACTAAGGATCGATCCGCGCGACTACGAACTGGAGGTTGAACGTCTGACGCGCCGCCGAGACCAGGAGTTAGCGGCCTTACAAGAACTCAAGCAGGATATCGAAAACTCGCAGCGGCTGATTGAAGTGGCCGACCAGGAGTATGCATTGGCAGACCAAGAAGTCGCTGCGAATGGAGTCGCTGGGCGCCGAACGTTACCAGCCTCTCGGAGTTGGACCAGGCCAAACGGGCACGCTTGAGCAGCACCAACCAGCGTGTAACCTTGCAGAACCAAATACGCACCTTTGAAACGCGAATTTCGCGTCTCGAGCTGGCGATTCGCCTGGCGGAAACGGAGCTCGAGCAAGCAAAGTTGGATCTGGAACGCACCTATGTCCGGGCGCCCGTTACAGGCCGCATCGTCAGTGAGAATGTGGAAGCCGACTCCTTTGTGCAGCGGGGAACGCCGCTGTTGACCATCGAAGATACTTCAAAGGTCGAAGTGGCCGTCAGCCTGAGGATGGATCAGTTGTATTGGGTCCTGGACCAAGCCAATCTGAGCGCCGACCAACTGGTCAACGCAGCCCAAGCCTCGAGGTACACATTACCCCCCATCCCTGTGAAAGTCAGATTCAATTTATCTGGTCGCGATTCCATCAAATACGAGTGGGACGGGAGACTCGATCGTTACGAAGGAGCCGGTCTAGATCCCCAAAGTCGCACGGTGCCAATTCGCGTGGTCGTTGACCAACCGGAGGAATTCCGCATCAACGATGAACTATCCCAGAATTCGTTACGCAGTGGCCCACAAACCTTGGTCCGCGGCATGTTTGTCGAAGTGATTATCAAGGCTAGACCGACAACACAACTCCTGCTCGTCCCCAAGCTGGGAATCAAGCCAGCAACTGGGACGAATCGCATCTGGAAATTCGAATCCGATGAAGCTGCCTTTGAGATGGTCAAGAAGCAGAACGCAAAACTGATTGCCGTCGAGGGCAATCAAGAAGATCAAGCCAATCTGCCGGATGCCGCCCCGGATATCGACCGTACCATGGAAATCAATCCCGCAGATTGGCGGGCAGGATTTCTCAAAGTGCTGGATGGAATTCAAGTCGTGGGCGCATTTGATTGCCAGACCTTGACCGAGCGACCTGAGCGGACGATGTTGAGTACTGGATTTGCGAAGTGAATGGCAACGCGTTGGCCCCTGGTGACTATGTCGTGGTGACACCCCTGCCAGGCATCGCGGGCGACGGGTCGGATACTGTCCGTGTTTCGACTGCAGACCTGTAAGCCACCAAGATGCGTCAGTCTCTCCTATAGATGAAGGTTTGATCCATGAGATCGTTGGTTCGTTGGGCAGTCAATAATTCGCCCGCCATGAATGTAGCCGTGATCGCCTCGCTGATCGCGGGTCTGGTCAGCTTTGCCATGTTGCGACGCGAGACGCTTCCCGGAGTTTGAACTGGAGGTCATCTCTGGTTTCGATCCCTTATCCCGTGCATCGCCAGCAGACGTGGAAAAGGGAGTTTGCCAGCCAGTGGAGGAGGCGGTTCGCGCCCTGGACGGTATCAAACGCTTGGTCAGCATCGCCCGCGAAGGCGGCGGATATGTGTTGGTGGAACTGAATTCAACGTCAATGACGTACAGAAAACGGTCACCGAAATCCGGTCCCGTGTCGAGCGGATCACCAATTTTCCAGAATTGGCCGAGAGACCTCAGGTGGAGCAAATTACCTTTCGCGAACCGGCAGTGCGGCTGAGCCGTGATTGGTCCCACCTCGGATGAACCCGCAGGCAGCCGTCAAATTGAGGGGGAGGTAGCTGAATCGGTCCGCGAATCGCTGCTGGAACTACCAACGGTTAGCCAAGCCAATATCCTCGGGGCAAAGCTTTTCCAGATCCGATGTCGAGATCTCCGAGGATACGCTGCGAAAATATGGCTTGACGCTCTCTAATGTGGCTCAAATTCTCAGACGTGAAAACATCGAGTTACCCGGTGGACAGTTGAAAGCCGATGGCCAGGAAATTCTGCTACGGGGTAAGAACCGTCGGGAGTTTGGCCAGGAGATCGAACAACTGCCGGTCATCGCCCAGCAGAATGGAGTCGTGCTTGCGAATTGCGGACTTGGGCAATGTGCACGATGAATTTGAGGACAAGCCGGTCATCAATGAGGTCAACGGGAAACCCGCGTTAGTGGTCAGCATTGATCGTACTGCCGACGAAGACCTGCTCCAAATTGCCGATGCTGTCCATGGCTATGTCGACGCAGGCCCAAGTACCCGCCGGCTGATGGTGCTGCAGGTTTGGGGAGATACCAGCGTAGATGTTGCCCGACCGCATGCGCATGCTGCGCAGCAATGGCATTCAAGGCTTATGTTTCGTCTTTATCCTGCTGACATTATTTCTCGAATTCCGGCTGGCATTTTGGGTTTCGCTGGGGATTCCCATCTGCGTGTTGGGGGCTGGCGTCATCCTCGTCTCGTTGACCGGACAGACGCTGAATATGTTGAGCATGTTCGCTTTCTTGATGGCGTTGGGGATTGTCGTCGACGATGCGATCGTGGTTGGCGAGAACATCTACGAACACCGAAAACTCGGCAAGCCCTATGTGCAGGCCGCCATTGATGGCACGGTCGAGGTCTTGCCCTCGGTAGCCACGGCGGTGTGCACGACCATCATTGCATTCCTGCCCTTCTTCGTCTCCGGCGTGATGGGCAAATTCGATCGCTGTCATGCCCGTAGCCATCATCGCCATGCTGGTAATATCCCTCATAGAAGCCTCGACGGCCCTGCCATGTCACCTGTCCCACGGTCAAGTCGAAGATCCTCAAACGCTGGGGCAATACATCATGGCTGGCATCTCTAGAGTATTTAATCCACTGATCCTCCTTTATCGATCGCGGCAGCGCCCTATGCGGTGCGGACTGATGGATCGCTTCGGGGACTATGTCTATCTGCCCATCCTCAAGCTGCTCCGATATCCCTTGCTGGGGTTGAGCATTGGCATCAGCATGCTGCTCATTACCGTCTGTGGGGTGAAGGCGGGGCTGATTCCTTTCAATCCCTTCCCCAAGAGTGATAGCAATCAGATTCTGGCACAAATCGTGTTTCCCGACGGAACGCCGATGCAGATAACCGACGAGGCCACCCAGAGGATTGAGCGTTCGATCCGCAAGGTCAGCGAGGATCACTTTATAGCCGAGCCGATCAGGAAACCGAGGATTCACTACGAGTGCAAGCCGGTACGGGACCGTCGGCAAGAGGCTGAGTCAAGTTGACCTTCCGACAAGTAGGCGAGGCGACCGGTGGAGGCGCGATGGTCTCGACCGGTAATGGTAGCGGCGGTCACGTGGGTCAAGTATTCGTCGAGTTGCACGATCGGAGCAACCGAGCTATCAGCAGCACCGATTGATCAATCTATGGCGCAAGGCCGCGGTGAGTTCAATGGCGCAGAACGCGTCACCTTTGAACTCCGCCAGCATCGGTCCAGGTGGTAATCCGATTGAGTTCAACTCGTTGGCCTGCCCGCCGAAAACCACGATCAATTGGTGGCGGCGGTTGAGGAGACGAAAGCCAAATCGGCCGACCTATAAAGGTGTGTATGACATCCGCGACGACGCGACGCCTGGTAAGTAACCGAATTCCAGATCCGCATCAAAGATCAGGCCCAGGCCATGGGTGCCACCGATCTGGAATTGGCGGAAACCATACCAACACCTACGACGGCGGAAGTCATGCGTCTGCAACGCGGACGGCACGAGGTCAAGTTGATGGTCCGCTATCCCGCAAGACCAACGCAATTCGTCCTGGCCGGCTTTAACGACATCCGCGTCCGCGCCGGCGACCGCGTCGAACGCCCCATTACCGAGTTGGCCGGAGATTACGGTGACCGAGGTTACTCGACAATCATGCGACTCGACCAGATGCGGGCGATCTCCGTTCCAGCGGACGTCGACCTGGACGCCACCAGCAACGCCAAGAGATCATCGACCGCTCAACTGGAGAATCACTTGCCTAACCGTCCTGCTCGACGACTACCCGCCGCATCCGTGAATTCGCTGGAGGGTCAACAAAAGCAAAGGCCGGAGTCGATCGCCGAGCCTGGGCTGGGGCTGGCCATGGCGTTGGCCTGCATGTTCGCGCTGTTGGCCCTCGAATTTCGTAGCTACTTCCAGCCCATGCTGATCCTGGCCATCGTGCCGTTTGGGGTCATCGGAGCAATTCTGGGACACTGGATCCTGGGACTGCCGGTCTACGCTCTTTAGTCTGTTCGGGATGGTCGCACTGACCGGGCGTCGTGGTCAACGATTCGATCGTGTTGGTCGACTTTATCAATCACCGAGTGCGTTCGGGAATGGTCTGGAGCAAAGCCCTACTGGAGGCTGGCAGGCGACGATGCGACCGGTCTCCGAACGAGTCGACGCCATTGCGGATCATTCCGATGCTCATGGAAACTTCGTTCCAAGCCCAGTCCTGGTCCCCGATGGCCACCAGCATCGCCTTCGGACTCATGCTCACGACGGTCCTGGTCTTGTTCGAGGTACCCGGCTCCTTTCCGAATCCTGACTTGATCATCACCCATGCTTGAGGCATCGACCACACGCAATCCGTGCCGGCCTCCGAGCCCGAGACGTCCAGTGGGAGAAATCGTAAGGCTTGCCTGCTCCCGCACTTTAGAACCGAGCGCTTTCGTCGGAGCTAAGTTTAGGATTAGGCCGTTTTGGTCGTCAGCCATGGTTTCTGCAGAGGGAACCGTGGCGACGGCTGTGCGGCGAATCCCAACTTAAGGTCGGACGAGGCACTAGCCAAGCCGGCGAGTCCGCTCGGCCTCGTGGTTCCAGTACCAGAGCATCCAAACAAATCCGCCGGGCGAGCGATGGCGACAGCGCTTCTCAGCGTCCTGCGGCGGTCGTCAGGCTCCGACGATCTCGAACGCGAGTAATTGACGTGGCGAAACGTCGCATCCATTGATCCATCTCGGCAGCCCGTGGGCCGGCCGGTGATCTCCGTGAACACGCGTTCCATCGACACGACGTCATGATCGCCCGTGCGATCAAAATATCTGGCCGCCCAAGAACCGCTGCTGTATGGACGATGCGCGCAGCGCGGTATCGGGAAACCGCTGCGAGGCCGCCAGTTCGGTCGTGGTGGCGCTCGTCCCAGGTAACGCTGATAGGCGGCCGTGATCTGCTGGTAAGCAGCACGTAACTCGCACATCCAGCCGTCACCGAACTGCCGGCGGGTGCGTTGCTGAAGGCAAAGGATACCGGAGTCAAGATACTCGCGCTGCTGGTTGCTGCCTGCGTCAGCACCAGGGGTGGTTGGGCAGTATCCACGATGGTCGCCCCATCGGATATCACGCTGGCTCGGACACGGTAGGTAACCGTAGGGAAGATGTATGCGGGGTCGAAGTCAATGAAAACGGGAGAGCGACCCTGTGCGTAACTCGGGGCTGGAACGACTGTTGCCGTTGCGAACTACGTAGCAAGGGCGGGCACATTTTCCAGCTGAACGGTGATCACCGAGTCGGGCGGGATCCGCTGGAAGGAATCACCAGGCTACCCGCGAAACCCGCCTGCCGGTCGTCCAGTTGGACTGTCAGCACGTGTACCTGCGGCGATGCGCGCCGTCGAACGGTCAGTCGACGCGGCGACTGGAATCGGCATGATGGTTCAATTCTTCTGAAATATCGAAGACCTTGCTGCCCACCAGTCGAACCTGGTCGCCGTTGACGCAGATAATCAGTCACCTGGCATCAGACCGGGCCGATGTGCCGGCCGAGTTGGGAGAACTGAGGTGATACCGACGCCGATATAGGATTGTTCCCGTTAACGCCTAGTACCCAGGTTCTGGAGACGTGCCACCCGGTTCGTTCGAACCGGCACCATTCCAAGCACTATTGTTCCAACTGGTGTTACCCCAGGTTTGATCGGAGTGGACGCTAGAATAGGCGACGGGCGAGCCGTCTGGCCGTAAGCCTGACCCATCAGGGAAAGCGAGCTCAGTAGAGCTGGCAAGTACTTGGTCTGGGTAACTCTCGTCAGATAAGTCTGAATCATGTGTGTAATCCTTTGTCCGAATCTTCGAATTTTGTAGGTTTCAGTGCTTGTTGGTCGCTCGGAGACCTTGTTCGTCGGGGAGCACACACGGCTCAGTCATCTTTTACACACTGCTGCAGACTGGGACAGTTGACAACCCTCTGTGGAGTGGAGGTGGATTGAAAGGGAAGTAGCATAGGATGGTTCCGAGCCTGGCCAGATGGTGAAAGCGCGAATTCGCAGAAATTCGCGCATCCTCTGCATGGGCTCTGCCTGGTCATCGCGTCCCAGGTCGAGATGATTGTCATGGGACGTACCAGTGGATACTCACCCATCAAAACCGCATGGTCGTCGTGGAACATGATCGTCGCCGTATTGCGCAGGTCCAGGGCTTGTGGGCTCATGTCCCCCACCCTCCAGCCGGCCACGGCCACCGCTGCTGGCTTGGTTCCACGGTCGGACGACCTCGGCATTGGAGAGTCGGAGGGACCGGACGAGGGCCGCAAGCTGTGACGAGCGAGGCTACCATTGGTGCGACACCCGAGACCACGATCCCGGGTCGAGTGATGACGGTGAACGGCAGGATGGCCGAGCCCGCCGACACGCCCAGGTTGGAGGATGGTACTGGTTCGCTGAGTATCTGTGGTGAAGCTGGAAAATTGTTTGAGGTAAGCGATCCGACGGGTTTTTTCATCAGAATACTCAATAGCTTCAGAGTGTGCGATGGTTATCGCCACCTGTTGCTTCATTCCTGGCGACTTGAGTTTTTCGAGCTCCTGCTCGGTACAGATCGCGAAACGTACCGATGCTACCGGGGCTTAGCTAGTCGATCGAAAACCGTTTCGGAGCCCTCGGCTGAGATGGCAAACTGGTCTGCGGGTGGAAGCGTTTCGAACTCCGTGGCCCAGCCATGGACCAGCGTATCCATGCTTGTCGAGCCGAAGACATTGACGGTTGCAGGAGTTGGGCGTCGCTGTCGGGAAGATAAGGATCGATCGTGTTCAGGCTGCGCGCGGACCTCATGGAACCGACAAGTAGTTCTCCTGGGACTCTTCGCTCAACGCAGTTCGAGATGTGAAAACGCAGCCTGCCAATAGTGCAGGGGACAATGTCAATGATCGAAGCAACCAACTCATATTCGCCTCCTAGAGTGTAAGCATCCTAATTCCCGCGATTTAATGCGACTAACCAAATCCCGAAGTGCAGTTCGTAACTTGATCCCCACGGCCTGCCTATGGATCGCTGAAACCGATTGCATGGATGCGGTGAGCTAGGAGATATTTTTCGTCGGAAAAAAACGCCGTGCATTCCATAATCTTATTGTTTACACCTCCAACAGCGACCACCTTCGCGCCGGTTGGCGTTTATTGTCAGCTGTGTTGGCTGGCTCCTGTTGCTGTTGGTCTTGGTACTCCGCCCGCGGGTCTGCTGGCGGTTCGCTACCATCTCGATCCGAATGGCAGCAACATGCTGCTGTGGATGGAGCTCTTGGAATGCCTCGCCATAGTGGGCCAGTTGTCATGTGCAATTCGTGGATCGATCGCCGCCAACTGTGGACTCTTGGCTTCTCCGGGCCCCGCGTGCTCGACCCCCAATGGCTACTCCGAGCTGGGATTGGCTTTGGATTGGGCGCGTGGCGATGGCGTGGATCTTCGGCGTAGAATGGATCTTCGGTCGGATCACGATCGAGAGGATTGGTCCGGCGAGGGCTTCGACTTGCTTTCCCTGTCCAGGGCAGCTTGGTTTGGCCCTGGGCTTGATGCTGCTGGTTGGTATCTCCGAAGAAGTCCTGCGCGGCTACCACCTCGAGACCTAAGCGAGGGCCTGCGTCGCCTGGGGGTACATGGCCGGCTGTAATTTTAGCGGTGCTTCGTCCTCGGCCGTATCGGCTTGGCGGCATGCATTCAATCCGGCAGCAACCTGGATCAGTAATCTGGGCGTGGGACTAGCCGGCGTGATGCTGGCCACGGCCAGGGTCGCAACCGGCAGCTGGCTGGCCCGATCGGCTTGCATATCGCCTGGAATCTGGTGCAGAACCGACCTGGAGTTTTCCGGTCAGCGGCAATCAATTTCACCAAAGTTTGATCGAATTACTCAGGCGGGCGATGCCCTATGGACGGGCGGGGCCTTCGGCCCCGAAGCCGGCCTGCTAGGCTGCATCGCCTGTGAGACCTTGACCGGACTCTGCCTCGTGTGGGGTAAGACGAAATTGACTTCGACGCGATCGCTCAGCAACTTGGTACGCTATCGACGTCGGCCTATGCCGCCCGAATACTCGAAAAGCGAGCAATCAAGACTCGTGCACTCAAAACTCTTGAATGTGAGACTCGTGAACTTGGGGACCGCTCAACCGATGTTTAAAGCTTGTTCGATCTGTCGAGCAATTTGGGTTAGACGTCGCAAATCGCCGCCGTCGACTTCTGCCGCAACCCAGCCATGGAATCCTATCTCGTCCAAGGCCAAGCGAGCATCCGCCGAGGGCAAATCATCTTCGGTAATATCCGCCCAACGGTCCTGCTGCGTAAGAGCCCTTGACGTCCAGCTTGACCATGCGCTTGCCAAGCTGACGAATCCAATCGGCCGGATTGCCGTACTTCCAATGATTGCCAATGTCGAATTGCATGCCCACCCATGGCGAGTTGAATTCATCCACATATCGCACAAACTTTTCAGCTGACTGATCGTTGGGACCTTCGTCTTCATACAAGAACTTGTTCCACACATTTTCGATGGCGATGGTCATCCCCAGCTCGGCGCACAGCGGCAATGCCTGGCGGATGTTGGCAATCGAACGCGGCCAAATCTCGGTTTCCGGCCCGTCATCGCCATGCCCTACGACCAGCAGCACCGTATGCCCACCGACCGCGTGGGTTTCGGTAATCGCCGTTTTCAGATCGGCCACCGCCTTGGCTCTGACGCTGGAGTCCGCTGCCGAATGATGATCTCGCCAGTGCGTTGCGCAAACCGAACCATCGACCACTAAACCAGAATCGGCGATGGCCTGTTTCGTCTGTGCGATATCAATACCAGGGCTATTCAGCTCAATCCCTTCAAAACCAGCCTGTTTCGCGATCTTAAATTTCTCTGTCAGATTACCCTCGGATTTCACCATCCCAATCTTCAGTGTCTTGAGCAATCGGCGAGGCTGGCT
This sequence comes from Pirellulaceae bacterium, assembly GCA_963707245.1. Lineage (GTDB taxonomy): Bacteria > Planctomycetota > Planctomycetia > Pirellulales > Pirellulaceae > Aureliella. Next base: position 40,081 of record CAVPPY010000050.1, on the reverse strand, counting down.
GGAGTGGATAATTTCTTCGGCAGGCGCCGTGCGGGTGCCTGCCAGCAAGGCGGCACTCAGACCGCCAGTGGTAGCCAAGAAATTGCGGCGTGAGACGCCGGGAAAATGGATATGCATGCTTCAATTCCCAATTGTGGAACGAAATTATGAAGTGCCAGGGGCAAAAACTTGAGCCTAGAATTGGTGGCCGACCAGGAAATTCTGTACCGCCTGTTGAACCTGTGGGTCGTCCATCAGGAATGTGTGCCAGGCGTCGACCTGCAAGAAGTCTGTGGCTCCAGGCAGTTTGGTTTCCTCGACAGTCACCACAAAATCGCTGGCCCCTTTTACCAGTGGATTCGAGACAGGCGATTGGATACTACCCGCCACGATCCCAAAGGGGCATGTGGGCGTTGCCAGCTTTCGCTCAAATTCTGTCCAACCTGGCCCCAATTCCAGGCCGGCCTTTCCGGCAACCCAGCCGAAAACGCCTGTCTTGGACAGCAGTCTTGCAATGGAAGCTCCCTGGTTGGGCGGCCCGAGCATGACCACCTGCTTGATGCGGTTGAGCGTTTGATCATCTCCGGCGCGCTGCAGGTCGCCGATCCAGTGCCGGGCAACGATATTGCCCATACTGTGCCCCACCAAACTGAGAGTAGCCTCCGGGGGCAAGCTGGCGACAAATTCGCCCAATGCCTGCGCATGGTCGCTGATCGAACCGCGGCTGCTGGCATACTCAAAATACACAATCGAAAACTGACGACCCTCGCCGGCTTTGGCTAAATGTTCTCCCAGGCTGCGCATGGACTCGGCTGACCGCATCAAGCCATGCAATAGTACCACCGCGTGCGTTGTCGGCAGCGTGTTTTCCAGACCTTCGCTCTCCAGGGCTGCTTCACAGGCTAGCCGACTGCCCCATGCATGGCGTACGTTCCGAGCATCCAGCAGACGCCAGTGGCCAGTGATCGCATTGCATTGCAGACGCCATCCCTGCCGCCAAGCATGATCAGTCCAAAACTGTTTGCCACCCAACGTAGGCGACTTGATATTCGGCAGGGAAGCGATGACGTCGTCTTGGGGAGGTTGGGCCATTGCTGCCTGCGTCGAAAGACAAACTGCCGTAACAAGCAACTTATGAATGGCGACCTGCCAACATCCCGGAAAATCCATTAGGGAGCCTCGCCGACTCCATTCGCGTTGGCTGGACCAGGCACACCATTGGGGCCAGGCAAACCGGCCGGGGCGGCGCCAGCGGGAGCCGTTCCGTCTGCTGGGGCACCCGCATTCGGATCGCTACCAGCGTCGCCACTGGCAGCGGGTTCACCTTCGCCAGCAGCCGGCGCATCGGGAACGGTTTCGAGAGCAACGTCTTCGGCCAGCTCGGGATAGCGTTCGCCGAATCCTGGAACGTCATGCACGAAGTCCATGATATTCTCAATCGGAATCTGAGCGCCTTGCAGCAAGCTAGGAACATCCTTGATCTTTTCGGGATCGTTGATGGCCTTGTGAACATCGTCGATCAACTCGGACAATTCCACCACCAAGCCTTGCAATTGGGCATCGTTCTGTGCGGCCGCAGCCAGTGACGTGGCCCGTGTTGGGTTTTCATCCGCTAGCGGCTTGCCATCGAGCGCGGTGTGAATAGTCTGGGTCACTTGGTTCAACATGCGACGGGCGGCGCGGGTTTGCCAATCCTGCGTATCGATGGGCTTGGGTGCCGCGTCGAATCCGCCTCCCGCCCTACCGTCCCCGCCATCAAAAGATCCGCCCTCGGCGCCCGTCATGTCTCCCATTTGATCTCCATAGTCGCTGCCGCTGTTGGCGCCATCTTCGCCGCCGCCACCCATCATGCCACCCATTCCGCCACCAAAGGCAGACTGTGCATTGGAGTTACGCTTGATCTTGTCCTCTTCCAATTCGTACCAATTCACCAACTGGGTGCGCAACAGGTGAGTGATGCCCACCAGATAGGCTGCCTTACGCTCGGCTTGCAATCGAGCGAGATCGATATTGGAAAGGTAGTTGAGCGCCGATAAACGCAACGAGGGCAATGCCTTCGGATCGGCAACCAGGGCGAGCGCCTCGTTGACGCTGGCGGCCGTAATCGCGCCGGTGGCCGTCAGCAGATCAAAGGCTCGGCGGCTGATCCATGCATGAGCCTCGGTATCCAAGGCCGTCGCTGGCTTCGATGAAATCACATTGGTGGCAACTTCCACAACTTCCTTCTTGCGGGCATCATCCCAATCAGACTTCCAGTACACGCGCGCGTGACGTTCGAGTCCATGCAAGGCGATGGCGCGAATGTAATAGGGCATCTTGGTACTGCCTGCAATCCCCTTGAGCGCTGGATAAGCGGCCTTGGCAGGTTGCGGTGGTGCCGTTCCAGCAGCAACCCGCATCTCAGGTGTATCATCGAGCTCCGCTAGGATGGCGACACAATTAATGCGAGAGGCCGGCAGAAATGTGTCGCGTGTCGAGATGCCCGTTGCGTACTGCACCAGGTTCTCCACAATCACCGCCCGGGCCTCGGGGGACTGCTTTCGCTCAGACAACCCGAGCTCGATGTCCTTGCGAATGCGAGTGTAGTTGGCACTTTCCGCCGCATGCGTCAGGCGGCTAATCAATAGGATGGTTTCCTTCTTGAGGGCTTCGCGGGCCGCAGCGGAAGGCGGCTCCTTGCCACGCTTGAAATCACGCGCCAAGGAATCTTCCTCGCGAGACAGCGTCGGCAGCGGCAATTCGGTTGCGGCAAACCCGAGCCCACCATCCACAGCAAAGGCGGCCCAAGCAACCATTAGCAAACCAAGTTTCCGAAACATCAAGCGTCTCCCTAAGTTCCCAAAAATCCAAAAGCGACCGCAGTTCGAAACGGCAAGCGGCAGAGAAAGTCGCTGGCCATTCTGCGCAGGATGATCGGTGCGCAATACCACCAGCTATATAGGCTATCCAATCACATCCCCGGCTGTCAAATTTTTGCCGCGATTTAGGGGGTTTTTTCAGGACTCGGCGCCGCAAGACTGGCCTGGGGCGCGGTGGGTATCGGGGGAGGGATAGACCCCTGGCAGATCTTCGACATACCAACGATCCAAAACTGAATTCCAGTCCGCCTGTGTTCGCACTTGGGTAAAGGCGGGGCGTAGACTGGCCTGCTGGGGGTGGCTGGCAGAATACTTGATGCCGAATTTGCGTAGCAACTGCCCGCAGCGGTCAGTCCCATAGATTTGCGACGCAAGTTGCCAGTGCCGTTCCAGCACCACTCGCTGGCGAAGAACGCGCGGCGGTGGCGGCAGGGGCAAACCATCGGCCAAGGCCCGCGCCTGTTCAAAAATCCAGGGATTGCCAATGGCCCCACGGGCGACGGTGACGCCATCCACGCCGGTCTCGGCCAGCATCCTCAAACAGTCTTCGGCTGTAAACAGGTCGCCGCTGCCCAAAATGGTCTGCTGCGGGTAACGGCGTTTGACTTCCGCCAGAAATTCCCAGCGACTGGGCCCGTTATAACGCTGCTGCACGGTGCGGCCATGGATGGTTGCTGCCGCCAGCCCGGCCGCAAAAGCACCATCGAGGATAGCAAAGAAGTTGTCGCGACTTTGCGATGTGTCATCGATGCCCCGCCGCATTTTGACGGTCACCGGGATGTGGCTAGGGACGATATCGCGTGTGCGACGGACAATATCCAGGGCAACTGCCGGTTGGCTCAAGTGAAATCCGCCTCGGCAGCGACCCAGCACCTTTTTGACAGGGCAGCCGAAATTGATATCGATCACCGCAAAGCCTGCCTGAACCAACCGCTGGGCGCCCAAGGCGAATTGCTCCGGTTCAGCACCCATTAATTGACCAGCCACAGGCTGCTCTTCAGCAGAGTTGAACAAGAAGTGCTGGTTCTTACGGCGATTATCGCGCAAATTGACCAGGAACTGATCCAGCATGACCTCGCACAGGCTATAGCTGGCCCCGTGTTCTCGGGCAAGCATCCGCATCGGCCAATCGCTGTAGCCGCTCAGGGCTGCCTGGACGACGGGGAAGCCAATGTCCACGTTGCCTATCCGCAGGGAGCGGGTTTTGAAGTCGGCAGGCGAGCGCGCACCGCCCGCACCATCTCCCACCGGCAAAGTCGCATTATTCGACAAAGTCGACACAAACACCTCAAGTTCACCAGGCTAGTCACCGATTGGATGATGTAAGGAAGAGCAGTCCATGACATCACGCTTCACAATTCTTACCTTCTGCGCGTTGTTGGCTAGCTCACTTGGCTGTCAATGCGTGGGAAATCCCACATATCGCGCCGACAGTTTACCTGGAACGGCTTAGAAGACTGCTCATGTGCGTCCTGCTATGGGTTTGACGACGATTCCAGCTGCAGTGCTGACGGATGCTTATCCAGCTTGCCAGGTCAACGCTTGTCTGCGCGTTGGGCCGCATGGCAAGCCTCGCGGAATTTGCCCGCACCGACGGCCTATCCACGCTTTCTTCCCATTCCCACCAGGCCCATGTTCAGTCCCCTACCGGCCAGTCCTCTACCACTTAGCCCACCAGAAATCGTCCCCCAAACGGCTTACGGCGAAATGCCAGCAGCCATCGACTGGTAGCCCGACTCGCCGGCACATCCCCAGCCCTTCCCCCTCGGGGACACACTCCGCTCGGAGGCTCGGGGCAGCGACTCGGAGGCAGTGCACCTTCGTTGAGAGGCTCGGGGGGCTCGGGGGCAGTGCACCGCGTTAGGCGTCTGTTAGCGCATTGGAGTGCAGTGCCCCCGGTCGCCTCCCGCTTTGCCCGCTTTGCCCGCTTTGCCCGCTTTGCCGGTCGCCTACAGCCCCCGCCCTGGAGTGCTGTGCCCCCAGTCGCCCCACCCCAGTCGCCGCCCCCTGGAGTGCAGTGCCCCCAGTCGCCTTCGCCCGCCGTTGCCCAGTCGCCTACAGCCCCCCCTGGAGTGCAGTGCCCCCAGTCGCCGCCCAGTCGCCGCCCCGCCGGAGTGCAGTGCCCCCAGTCGCCTTCGCAGTCGCCTCGTCGCCTGCGCCCCCGGGTCGCCCGCATTTCATCCGTCCATCCGCATGAACGGATGAACGACTCTTTTAGAATCCGTCAACTCAAAAACCTAGAGGATCGACGAACGCGGTTGCACAAGGTTTTTCAGGCGATCGCAAAGCTGCTGATCCCGAGCCCTAGCCCCCGAGTTCCGGCATGGGTTTCTAAACATTTCGTGAGTCTTTTGCGATCCAGGCTTTCCAACTAGCCCACTAATGCCGAAATCGAATCTGCGGATTGGATTTTTGCATGCAAGGGTTACTCCACAGCTTTCTCAGTGCGGCTAGGACGGGCAGTAGGCCTGCGGACGGGCCTTGCCAGTTGCGGGATCTCAGGTTAAATTTCTGGATTCTCTGTGCGGGGACAACGGTCTACGGTTGTGACGCTCCCGCCGGAAACAGGCATGCATATTCACTATCGTGGCTTCCGCCACGACGGCTAGGTCGCCAGCGGCGATAAGCAGATCGTTGCGTCCATCATTTTGCGGTAAAGAGGTTGAGGTTTTATGTCTACACTGCGACGAGCGCCAACGGCCAAGAGCCGTGCACGTAAGCGGTCGCGAATTCGTTCGCGCACGAAAAAGAAGGATCCGCTGTTCGTCGATGGCAAGCGTCCACGACCGATGTTCGTTGATTACAAGGATCTGGAAACCCTGAAAAAGCTGGTCAACCGGCAGGGGCGGATCGTGGGCCGCAGGAAGACTGGCTGTTCGGCGGTAAGCCAGCATGCCGTGACCTCGGCCATCAAGCGCGCCCGCTTCATGGGTTTGCTGCCCTACGTGGGTGAGTGACCTAATTGCGTTGTTGGCTAGGTGAGTGCATGGTTCCGACAGGTTCACCCCAGAAGAACCTTGAGCGGAGCCTAGACTGATTGTGAAGCATCTCGCAGTTGCTGCGAGATGTTTTTATTGCGCTCGCCCATGTTCTGGGGCGTTTTCAATCGCCTGTCTCAAGATGTCGTTGCACACCCATGCCTGCCGTGTTTGAGACCACCCGACGCGTTGAGTTCTGCGAAACGGACGCGGCGGGGATTGCACACTTCTCGAGTTTTGTGTGCTACATGGAGCAGGCAGAGCACCAATTTCTTCGCAGTCTGGGAACGTCCGTGGTGCAACCGCTTGCCGAGCAGGAAGCCGGTTGGCACTTGAGTTGGCCACGTGTGCATGTCGACTGCGACTATGCTGGCACAGCCCGCTTTGAGGACGAATTGCGTATCAAGCTCCGCGTGCTCAAATTGGGAACGAAGAGCATCAGCTACGGTTTTGAATTCACCAATCGCGAGCAAATCATTGCCCGGGGGAGACTGGTTGCCGTGTGCTGCAAAGTCAAGAGTGGGGAACCGTTGCAGTCCATGCCCATTCCCGCCGCGTTAGCCAGCCAGTTGCAGGACTATATCGAGGATGCAGAATCTAGCGAACGATGAATTCGGCAGCCTCGGTTATTTGGCGCGGCTGATGCTGCGACTGACGATCGGTGCCTCGGGGTTACCTGACACCACGCGTGATCGTCATGCAGGCTATGTGCTGTCTCGACAACGATCTGATGGCGGATGGGCGGGCCGTGAGGGCGAAAGCGATTTATACTACACCAGCTTTGCATTGAGGAGCCTGGCTATCCTGGGATTGCTCGAGGGGCAGATCGCCGAACGAGCTTCCGTCTTCTTGCAGAGTCGTCTGCATGCTCAGGAGTCGATCGTCGACCTACTGTCCCTGGTCTATTCTGCGAAATTGATTGAAGCAGCTTGTGAGATCAATCCGCTGCAGCACGCCTCTCAGGCCTGGAGTGAGAGGCTGGCGAGTTTACTGGCGACGTTTCGCCGCGACGACGGGGGATTCAGCAAGAGCCTCGAGGGTCAGGCAGGCAGTACCTATCAAACATTCCTGGTGTTGCTCTGTCTGGAATTGATCGAGCAACCCTGCCCGGATGCCGATGCAGCCACCGCCTTTTTGTTGAGCCAACGCCAGGCGGACGGGGGATTTCTCGAAATACGCGTTGCCAAGCGATCGGGTACCAACCCCACAGCGGCGGCAATCGGGGCTTTACGTGTTCTCGATCGACTCGATGCACAGTTAGCCGAAAGCGCAACCGAATTCTTGCTTGACCTGCAGACTGACGAGGGTGGCTTTCGAGCCAATACGCGAATTCCTGTGCCCGACCTGTTGAGTACCTTTACGGCCTGCGTGACACTAGCCGACCTGGAAACGCTCGATGAAGTCGATCTCACCGCCGCAGTGAATTATGTACGGAGCATGGAGCAAGCCGCCGGTGGTTTCCGCGGCTTTGAATTCGATCCAGCCGATGATGTTGAATATACATTCTATGGCTTGGGCGTCTTGGCCCTCACCCTGTTTCCCTAGCAAAGGGGTTCGAGCTTGACCCATCTGCTCGCGATAACAACTGCTCGCGATAAGAACTGTTTCCCAAGAGGCCTAACCGCGTTCCAGCACACAGGTGCTGGAGGCTGGGTGAGTACTCCAAAGATTCAGCCCACTGGTTGAAATATTTTCGGAGGCCCTGAGGATGCCAACCAAGTGGCGTCCATCGAGTGCCCCTCGGCGAATTGCAAAACCGTCGCGTAAGACCAAGACCAAAGCCACGACGATGATCAGGAAAATGATGAGTGCCGCATATCGAATGGTGGTCATCGCCTAATTGTCCCTCCGCATGAAAGTTGGCGGACATCGCCAAACGGACACCACTTCATTGGTTGGAATCACGGTACTGGTTGATGGGGTACTGGAAGCGTGGCGGACGTAGCTCGCCCAGTGCTGGCTGCGGTGCACGTAGCTCACCTAAGGAGCGCCTCAAAAATAACTTCCCTATTATTCTTGGCAATCATCACGCGGAGCTTGATGGCTACTTTGAGATGGCGGAAGTTATTTTTGACGCGTTCCCAAGTCACTTTATGCGGCTGGCCAGCGATGGTGTTCACAGGCTGAGCTTAATTCTCAGTCCGTCGTACGCCAGTTCGACTCCCTTGGGCAGCCGGGCGCAAGTTTCCTCGTACTCTAAATCATGGCACACGTGCGTCAAGTACGCTTGCTGTGGGGCGATACGTTCAATCGCCTGCAACGCGGCTTGGACGTGAAAATGCGTGGCATGAGGCTGGTCGCGCAGTGCATCGAGGATCAATACTTCGACGCCTTGCAGCACTTCGAAACTCGCTTCGGGAATGCAGTTCGTATCCGTGCAATAAGCGACATTGCCAATGCGGAAGCCGAGCACTTCGTAATTCGGGCCATGCAAGAGTCGCAGCGGGCGGACAGTAGCCCCAAGAACTTCGAAGGGCTCCAGTCCAATCGTGCGGGTGACCAATTGCGGGATGGCCCCTGGATGTGTCTGCGGGCGTTCCGAAAATGCGTAATCAAAACTATGGCGAATCCGTTGCTCCACATGCGGCTCGCAGTAGAGCGGTACTGGTCCCTGCAATTGAAAGGGAAACATGCGCACATCATCGAGTCCGAAAATATGATCGGCATGTTCGTGGGTGTAAGCTACGGCATGGGCGATGCCAATTTTTTCTCGGAGGAACTGCGTTCGCAAGTCGGGAGAGGTATCGATCAGCAGATTCCCGTCGGGCAGTCCCACGATAGCCGAGCAACGCGTACGCTTGTTCTTGGGGTTGGAACTCAGACAAACCGGACAGGCACACCCCACAGCGGGAACTCCCACAGAAGTCCCCGTGCCGAGCAGAATGAATTCGCCGTGAATATCGGCAGTTGAGAAAACATGTGGCATCACTCTCTCCTGGGCACCGCCTTACAGATTCCGTATTGGGCTGCGGAATGCCATCAGCGATACCAGTATGATTCGGTCCTTGACAATCAGATGTCGTCATCTTCGTCATCGCCATCGCCGTCGAAATCCGGGTGCAAGGGATCGTCCGGATCAAAGAAGAAGTCACCCAGCCCAAGGGGCAGCGAATTGCCCCCCAAAGCCCTGCGTTTTCGTTCTGCCAGAGCTTCAAGATCCACCGCGTCATTTCCCAGGCATTGTTGCAGGGCTTCATGCCAGGCTGCATCTTTGCTGAGCGGATGGTTGGCATCTTGGGCCAATCGCTTGAGGGCATAGCGCAGTAGATTCAACCCATCCCGAGCCGAAAAATCGAGTTGCAATTCGTGGGAGCGTTGCAGGAACTCCACCGTCATGGCCAACATATCGCTCTCGGCAAATGGCAGGTGGTACTGCAGGATCGCCAATTCGTCCTGGCGATTGGGAAAACCCAATGGCAGGGTGGGCTGAAGGCGGCTGAGGATATAGTCGGGAATTTCATAGGTTGAATCATCTTGGTTCATGGTCACGGCGCAGCGAAAGTCCTTGTGAGCCTGTATGACGATGCCGGCCACGATAGATTCAACATAGCGCCGTTGATCCAAGAGTGGAGCCAGGCTAGCCCAGGATTTTTCATTCATCCGGTTGCCTTCGTCCAATACGCAAACGGCTCCGCGCAGCATGGCGGTGACCAGTGGTGAAGCGTGGTACGAAATCTTACCTTCCTGACTCAGCACGGGCGTTACCAACAAATCCTCCGGACGTGTATCGGCGGTGCACTGAAAAACGTACAACTCCTGCTTGCGAACTGCGGCGGCGGACATCGCCAGGGCCGTTTTACCAATACCCGGCACACCCACCAAACGCGGCGTGAGAGGCAGGTCGGACTCATCGACCACCAACCAGCATGCCAACAATTGCTTTAGGACATCTTTCTGACCAATCCACTCACTGCGATTCTGCATGGGATTGGCGAGTTTTAATCGCACACCGTCGATTTCCACGGAATGTTGACTCATGCTTTTGATTAACTTACTAAAGAGGATGTCACACGCGAACTTTCAATCTACAACCAGCCATCAGCCACGCCAACCCGCCTAGAGATTTCAGTGAATCTGCCATCATTACCCATTGATGCCCAGCTTGCGCGTGTGCGTGAAGCGCTAGAATCTCACAACTGCCTGATCATTCAGTCGCTGCCGGGTACGGGTAAGACAACCCGGGTGGCGCCGGGTCTGCTGCCATCCGCTGGAGCCGCCGGCCAAATTCTATTGATTCAGCCCAGGCGAATCGCTGCCCGGGCTGCCGCCATGCGCATTGCCGAAGAACAGGGTTGGCAGGTCGGACAGCGTATTGGCTATCAAGTACGTTTTGATGCCAAACTATCGCGCGCGACGCAATTGGTGTGCATGACCCCTGGGATCTTGCTCCGGCGACTACACAGTGATATCGACCTGCAGCTAGTTTCCACGGTCATCTTGGACGAATTCCATGAGCGATCCTTAGAGGTCGATTTGTTGCTGGGGATGTTGCGCCGGATTCAAATCGAACTGCGACCCGAGCTGAGAATCGTCGTCATGTCGGCGACTCTCGATGCGGATTCCTCTGAAGACCGTCATGGGAAATCCGCCGGTCATCAGCGTGTCGTCGATTGCCTACCCAGTATCCATCCGCTATTCACGCTTTGATTCTGCAGCCCACGCGCACGGGCGGTCCGTGTCGCAGTCAAAACGCATCGTGGAACAAGCCACTGCCAAGGTGATTGAGGCCGCACGACAGGATGAAGGCGACATTCTGGTATTTCTGCCGGGCGTAGGCGAAATCATGCAGGTCGCGCGCAATTTGCAACTCGAAGCGGATCGACATCAATGGGAACTGCTGACGTTATATGGAGAAATGTCAGCTCAAGACCAGGATCGCGTTCTCGCTCGCAGCCCTCGTAGAAAACTGATCCTATCTACCAATGTGGCTGAAACCTCGCTGACCATCGATGGCGTGAGGATTGTGGTCGATAGCGGCTGGGCGCGCGTGCAACGCATTGACTCTGGGCTGGGCTTGGATCGTTTGGTGCTGGAACCGATCTCGCAGGCATCCGCCCAGCAGCGGGCTGGGCGGGCCGGACGGACCGCTGCGGGAATCTGCTACCGACTATGGGACGAAATCACCGATCGCAGTCGGGCCCCCTTCTTAGAACCCGAGGTATTGAGGGTCGACTTGGCAAATGCCATCTTACACTTACTTGCCTGGGGGGAACGCGACGTGCCCGCCTTTCCGTGGGTGACCGCACCACGCAGCTCGGCGGTTCTCCAGGCCAAGCAACTGCTCGAAATGTTGGATGCCATCAGTCAAGAGCAATTAACGCCGCTGGGGGCATCGATGCTAAGGCTGCCTGTTCACCCGCGGATTGCACGCTTCCTGCTGGAGTCCCAGCGTTTGGGGAACATCCAACCAGGCGCACTGGCAGCAGCACTCTTGAGTGAACGCGATATCTTGGATCGACAGTCCAAACCCAACGCGGATTTTCGGCGCGGCACATCGCAGCAGTCAGCCAGGCTGGATAGTAGCTGCGACGTCACCGATCGCGTACATGCCCTCGAGCAGTTTATACGAACCGGTGGCATCGCAACCCCATTTGGCACGCTAAAGATCTCCGCCGCCAAGCATACCGCACGGGTTGCCGAACAGTTCTCTAGCCTGATGCACGCCGACCATGAAGACCATGTCGAACGACCTGGGGAAGGGCAGGCCATACAGCGCGCCCTGTTGAGCGCCTATCCGGACCGGCTGGCACGACGGCGGGCAGCGGGCAGCCCGCGCGCCCTGATGGTTGGCGGCCGAGGTGTCAAACTCGATGCAAGCTCTTCCGTGCAACGGGCTGAATTGTTCATCTGCCTGGACGTGGACGCGGCCAGTAGCGAGGCCCTTGTGCGACTAGCTTCAGCCGTCCAGCCTGAATGGTTGTCCACCGAACACCTGCGCGAAGTGGACGAAAGATTCTACAATCCAACCACCTCAGCGGTGATAACCCGCCGCCGAGTGTACTGGCTCGATCTTTTGCTTTCCGAAACACCCATCGCCACGCCCGCCGATGAACAGACGGCCCGGTTGCTATCGGTCGAGGCCGCCAAGCAGCTAACACGATTGCTGCCAGCCAAGGATCGAGAGCTGCAGAATTGGTTGGCCCGCGTGCAATGGCTGGCCCAAGAATTACCCTCTAGTGGTCTTCCCTGCCTGGAGCCAGAGGCCATGGCCGAGCAGTTACAGGGCTGGTGTTTTGGCATGCGCACCTTGGACGAGGTCAAGGCATTGCCCTGGAAAGCGTTGCTGCAGGGACTGTTGACTCCTGCGACGCGCCGCCTGCTGGAGAAGGAGGCCCCTGAGTCGGTCGCCCTGCCCGGTGGTCGCCGAGTGTGGTTGCAATATGAAGCTGGCAAGCCGCCTGTATTGGCGGCCCGCATTCAAGATTTCTTTGGCATGCATGAAACACCACGCCTGGCAGGTGGGCGAGTGCCACTCTTGCTACACCTGTTGGCTCCCAATAATCGCATTCAACAAATCACCGATGATCTGGCCAGCTTTTGGCAGAACACTTATCCCAGCGTTCGCCGGGAACTCCGCGGGCGGTATCCCAAGCACGCCTGGCCAGAAAATCCTCGCGACGGCCATGCGAAAACATCGTGATGCTTCTAGTCTTTGTCAATATTTTAGCGTAGGGTTATCGCGGTAGCCGGAGTCGCCAGACCGCCAGACTTCGAGGAATCATGGAAAGAACCGAATTCTGGCGAATCCGGCTACCCTAAAATCTAATCTGGACGAAGCGAAGCGGAACTAGTCCTCGTCATCGTGCGCGTGCTTGGCAGGTTTCTGAGGCACAGGCAAACCAGCATATTTTTGGATATACGTGTGGTCATGATGTGTCCGTCCGCGACTGGCAGTTGGGGCGTCCTGGTGGGCAATGGTTGCTTGGGAAAAGCTTTCCGAAGTTCGCGCCGATTGGACCGGCCATCGTTCGGCGGGAGGACATTCGGGATATCGGCAACCTAAGAATTTCGATGCGGATCAACGGACAGACGATGCAAGATTCATCTACCAGCCAGTTGATTTTTTCGCCAGCAGAATTGGTCAGTTTCCTGTCACAAGTGTGCGTTCTGGAACCGGGTGATATTATCTTTACGGGCTCGCCACCGGGAGTTGGCATGGCCCGCAAGCCGCAGCGTTTCTTGCAGCCAGGTGACCAGTGTGAAGTCGAGATTGAAGGCATCGGCCAGCTATCCAATCGCTTTGAGCTGGGATAGCGCCTCCGCAGGGCTCTTGAATGCCCTGTCTTATTCATAGCGCCCTGTCTTATTCGTAACGCAGTGCAGCGGCTAACTTGAGGCGCGCCGCTCGCTCCGCAGGAATCAGTGAGGCCATCATGACCACGCCGGCTCCCGCTGCCAAACAGCCTAAAATCAGACCGGGCCGAAACTGAAAAGCCACGTCGTGTCCCAGTACCGACAGGGAGGACAGACCGATGGCGTATTCGACAAACACGCCTGCAATGGCCCCAGGAATCAGTCCAATCACGCCCAACAGGATTGCCTGCGCGATAATCATGCGTCGGACTTGGGCGCGGGTCATGGCCACGACGCGCAACATGCCGATCTCGCGCGTCTGCTCCAAGATATTCATCGTCAGTGTATTGACCAATCCCATGGCAGCGATAAATGCCCCAAAGGTCAGCAGCATCCACAAACTGGCAATGACACCGTTCACCATGCCGTCGATGGAGCTAACCAATTCGGCATAGGATTGCAGGATCAAGCCATGTTCCTTGCAGAATTCGGTCAATCGCTTCTCCACTGCCAAGCGGGCGGTGGGAGCCGTGTTAATTACGTAGGCGTCAACTCCATCAACTCCCAGCAATCTCTTGGCATAGTCTCTGTCCAGATAGATGGTCAATCCACCGCCAATGTAGTCGTTGGTGGTGGCAGCCACCTTGAGATTGACGGTGCCTTCGGGGGTCTCCAGGGGAATCAGGTCGCCCAGGTTGACTCCGCGTCGTTGCGCGAGCACGGAGCCAATCACCGCCTGTTCATTACGCAGGCCTTGCAGTGCCCGTGCATTAGTGCCTTGCGCGATATCAAAGAATTCCTCGGCACCCACGAAATCTCGGATAACGAGGACGACTGCATCGTCGTCCGAATTGGCGCTGACAAAACGCATGGGGTCGATGCTGTCGATGCCTGGGATGTTCTCCAGCAGACCGGCAATTTCGGGCGGCAGGTCGGCAGCCGCACCACTGGCCAGATCCGGCAAGCTGGCGCGTACAAAAAAGTCCCCGATAATGGAACGTGTGTACCAGCCGCGAATATTTGCCACGTTGTCCATGATATTACCGGCCAGACCGGTACTGGTGCTGATGGCAATGAACAGCACGCCAGTGGTGAGTGTTGTTCTTCCGATGTGTCGCATCAGCTGCTTATGAGCCAACTTGGCTTCAACGCCTAACCAGCCCGACATGATCCGCACGATAAATCCCGAACAGCTGTCGAGGATTAACGGAATAAACAGGACGCACCCCAGGAGAATCAGCACGATGGCCACCGCGTCTGCGCCTACTGGCAACCGCCCGCTCAAACTGGCCAGCAGCAACAGCATGCCAACGGGCAAAGTGACATAGCCGGCCAACTTTGTCTTCCGAATCACTTCATCGTTGTGCTTCAGTTCGGTGGCCCGCATGGCTTCCAATGGCTCGACCGTACTGGCTCGGTGAGCCGGTAACAGGGCTCCCAACAAGGAGACGCCAATTCCCGCCACGGCGGCTACAACGAATGGCAATATCGTCAGCTGGACGCGCGGCAAGCTAACCTGCAGCACGGCCTGCGTGGCACTGTTCAAATAACTGGCTAGGAAGACCCCTAGCAAACCGCCTGCGATCGCGCCCGCAACACTGACCCACAGGGATTCCTTGAGTATCATGCCCGCCACTTGTCGGCGTGTGGCTCCGATTGCACGCAAGATCCCCAGTTGTTTCCGCCGTTCTCCGACGGTCATCTGAAAAGTGTTGTAGATGATAAAGCTGGTAATGAGCAGTGCGAAGGCAATGGACAGCAGCAGTCCGTTTTCGGTGGCATACATGGTTTCCCGAGCCATGGGACTGCTGGTTCGCGGTTTGCGAATAGCGGCTCCAGACTGCAATCTTTTCTTCAGTTCGTTCTGGACAGCAACCGGATCTGTGCCCTCGCGGACGGTCAATTGAATCTGGTCAAGTTGATTCCGCGCGCGAAATGCATCTTGGGCAGTACGTAGCGGCAGGTAGGCGGCGCTGCTCAGGGCAATGGCCGCGCTGCCTTTGGGACGTACCAATCCGACGACTTTGAATTCTTGCAAACCGCTGCGGGCGAGCAGTTTCACCTGGCTGCCCACAGGGATATTCAACGATTGAGCAAAACTACTATCCAGCAGCATTTGGTCGTAGGCTGCGAGCGGCCCTCCCTCAATGATCTCGTATTCGCGCACCTGTTGGTCGATGCGCAGATCGATTCCCAAGACCTGTGTACGCGCCTTTTGGTCGTTAGCGAAAATGACCGCAAAACGGTTTAGGGAAGGCACGGCGACGTCGACACCAGGCGTGTCGCGGACCTGCTGCAACCAGGCCACTGGAAAACCATTGCCGTCTGCGACGATCTCCAAGTCCGCCTTGCCCGAGACCGCCTTGAGCATATCGCGTTGTGCCTGGCGAGTAGTGGAAGTAGCCAACAGCACGGCCACCACGCCACCGACTCCCAGGGCGATACTAGAAAAGGTGAACAGCGTCCGAAGTGGTCGGGACTGCACCTCGCGCAGACTGAATTTTCCCAAAGACATGCTAGGAGTCCTTGGCAGCAAGCAACTGGGATGCAAGCAGACCTTCGGCTGGTGAGCCATCGTGCTCGATCAAGCCGTCACGGATTTTGATCAGGCGTTGGGCGATTTGAGCGATACTGGCATCGTGCGTAACCATCACAATGGTCTGGCCCTGCTGATTTACCAGACGCTCTAACAACGCCGAGACCCGCGAAGCTTGCCGCGAGTCGAGGTTGCCGGTGGGTTCATCGGCCAAGAGCAATGCAGGTCGGATGGCCAGTGCGCGGGCGATGGCCACGCGCTGCTGTTCACCGCCGGACAAGGCAGAGGGCAAATGTCCACGCCGAGGCAGCATCTCGACCAAGTCCAATGTTTCGGAGGCCCGTGCAAAAGCCGCGCGCGTGGCCATGCCATCCAATTGCATGGGCAAAGCGACGTTTTCTTCGGCCGAAAGATTAGGCAGCAGATTGAATGACTGAAAGATAAAACCAATCCGCCGCCGCCGCAAACGCGTGCGGTCGTCGTCGGACAATTGGGCCAAGTCCACGTCCTCGACCAAGACCTTGCCCGAGCTAGGCGTTTCGACACCTCCCAGGATGGAGAGCAAGGTGCTCTTGCCAGACCCCGAAGGTCCCATAATGGCTACGAACTCGCCTTGCTTGACAACGCACGAGACTCCGCGGAGGGCGGCGACCTGGGCTTCGCCCTCCCCATAGCATTTCGTGACATCGCGCGTTTCCAGAATCGCCATGCAGCTCCTTAATCCTTTAACTGGACGAATTGTAGCGTGATCCACGACAATTGCCGATGTGGCAGGGAACCACCAAGACTCACTTCTTGCGAACGTAGATGATTTCCATGGACTTGAGCTCTTTCCCGTCCTTCAGCTCGTACATGGTCAATTTACGCCGGTCCTCGCTCTGATAGACCATCAGCGACTTGCCCTTGACTTCTTGACCATCCATGCCCACAGAGGTTGTCAGGCTGGTCAGCGTTTTGCTGTCGGCATCGTAGGTCCCCAGCATGTGCATGGCGTTGGGGGAAACCGAATCGACCCAACTGCCCACGTATTTTTTCAGCTTGGAATCATAGCCATTGATCGCGTGGCCCTCGAAAGGCATACCTGCGAAATCGCCCTTGTAGGTACTGATTACCCAAAAATCTCCGAGCATGCGGTTTACCTCTTCCCCCTCGGAGGTCACGGGATCCGCGTTGGGATCGACCGATCCGTCTTCACCGTACCACATGCTGATCGTCGCCTTCCAGGTACCAACATCTTTCTTCAGCAAGGCATGCTCGGGTGTAGCCGTGGGCAACTGAGCCCAGGCAAAGTTGCAACAGGCAAGGCTGGTCAGGCAAATGAAAAAGGCTGTGAGCAATCGCATGGCTCGTAATCTCCCGGGGTCGAGGTAACGGTCAACAAAAAAAATGCGCATTCACTCAAGTTCGAGCTTCGCTCCTAACTCACGCAATGCTTGGGCGGTCTCGGAGGAGCCATCGACGGGATTGCCCTTGAGGTAGATCCTCCAGAAAGGCGCAAAACTACGACGTTCATCGGCCTTGGCCATTTCCAACAACGGAGTTAAGTCTTGAATCTTGTTGTCATGCAAAAACAATGAGTTGATCCTCTTGAGTGGGCTCAAGAACGCGAGATCCTCGAGGTTGCACCGACTGAGGTCCAGAGAACTCAGCCAGGGCATTTCGCCCACGGCGGCAAAATCTTTGACTGGGTTACCCGCCAAATACAGAGTCCACACTTTGGGCAATTCCCTGAGAACATCGATTTTCTCAATCTTATTATCCGCGAGGTACAAGGAACGCATATTCGTCATTTTTGCCAGCGGCTGGATGTCGACGACCTGATTCCGCGACAATTCCAGATATTGCAGACGTTCCAATTCGGCCAGCGGCTGAATGGAAGTAATCTGGTTGCCAGCGAGATTCAACGATTGCAGCAGCTTGAGATTGGCCAGCGGCGACAGGTCGCTAATTTCGTTGTCTTCGAGCACAATTTCCTGAACGTCCTGGCAATGTTCCAAGCCGGCCAGGTTTTGAATCTTCTTACCTTTGGCCTTGACCTGGGAAATGCGTTTAACGTCCTCGGCGGTCAAAGGTTCTTTGTTATCGCGCTTGGCAAAGACTTCTTGCCTGACAGCCGCCTCGAGGGCTTTGTCTGGAAAGATGTCTTGTGCATAAGCAAAGGATCCATGCAGTGTTAAAAGAAACAGACATGCACTGACGATTTGATAGACTTGTCGCATCATGGTGAACCTATCGAGGGTGGCAGGGCCCCGCGAGCAAAGCAGCTGATTGAAAAGTTGTGTGCCCACGGAGACTAGATAAAGGTGGGTAATTGAACGGATTATATGATACTCAACAGCAAATCGTGAAGGCAGGCGCGGGATTTCGCCCGGTAGAGCGGCCGAACAACGCCCCCTTGTGAGGTAGGTCGCTGGACTTCGCAGGCCGAAGGCGCTGGGTTTGAAGCAGTGATTTTGCTGCATGGCCAGAGGATTTCACTGGCGTTCAACGAGAAGTGTCCTAAATTGGTCGAAAAGCTCCGTGTATCCACCCCCGCCTTCCCTTGATCCCAGAAATGAGGGAGCCCAACAGGTCGCCAATCCCTTGAAAATCCTGCTAACCGCCTTCGACAGCTACGATGACTGGAGTGAAAACTCGAGCTGGCTAGCGTTGGTCGAGCTCCTGCAGCAGCGGCCCACCAGCGTAGAGCTGGTAACACGCCGCTATCCGGTCAGCTTGAGCGCGGTGCGGGTGCGGTTGCCCCAGGATCTGGCCACGGGTTTTGATGGAGTCCTGCATTTGGGACAGTCGCCGGGAGCCACTGGCATCAAACTGGAGACGATCGCCCTGAACATTGCCGGATGTGTCGACGAGCAGGGTCAACAACTGCCGCCGCTGGTCGACGCTGCACCACTTGCCTTCAGCAGCCGCATGCCCGTTGGCAGCTGGAGTCAGCTGCTTCGCGAGCAGCAAATACCGGCACTGGTTTCCTACCACGCTGGCACCTTCTTGTGTAATGCCACCATGTACTTGACCCACTACTGGTACCATTCGCGTAGTGAAGATATCCCTGTCGGGTTTATCCACTTGCCTTTGGCTGCTGAGCAGGTTGCGGCCCATCCCGCGGCGTTGCCCTCATTGCCGGTCGCTACCCTCGCGCGAGCACTGCGGCTGATCTTGGAAGATTTGGGGAGTCGCGCTAGCACCGCGCCAAACACCAAGCATCTAGCCTAATCCACGTCGCCAGGGCGGGCTCGCCGGCACATTCACCCCCGCAAAGTTTGCGCAGCCTAACAGCTATCAGCTTAATGCAGGATGTAGCGGTAATTCCTTCAACTCGGCCTTTGTCGACTGCCGATCTCAAGCACGCAAGGGTTCTTTATCCCGTAATTTTGAACCGTGCTTGTGCACAGCCCGCGGGCTGGCCGCATGAACCAGGTGGTCGATATCAAAAGTCCCAGGGGGGTTCTTCACATGCTTCGCAAAATGTCTCTGTCCGTTGCTTTCGCGGCAATCTGCACCATCCATGCCACAGCCATGGCCCAATCCGGTAATGCAACGGCCGCAGAGGGCGAGAAGGTAGAAATGGCTTCCTATGCTCAGGATTACGCGTCCTCTGCATACGCCGGAGGCCCCGTGTACACAGGTGGCTACATGCAAACCCCGCGTCCCATGGCCTACGGTCAAACATGGGGAGGAGCAGCCAGCAATCGCGATTGCTCGCGCTTCTATCACTACCCCTATGTCTTCTACCCACAGAATTTTCAGGGCGAAGATTTCTACAAGAGCAGCGATAGCCTGTACTATCGCTATCGTCCCGAGATGCAAATCCCGGTTTACAATCGCCATTGGCACAACTACTACCCCAGCAGTCGCCGTTATCACTCGGGGCACCACTTCCTGACCGACGTATTCTAAAAAGCCTATGGATCTAACTGCCGCTGGTTCAAAATCATTGGTAGTCAGCCGGGTGCTTCGTCGTTCATCCTCGAGTGTCTCGGAACCTAGAAAAGCCGCCCGGCTCCTGCGAGTCGGGCGTTTTCATATGCGACCCGCCCGTCTTCGCAGTTCAGTGGGGCAGCTTGCCTTGGGCGATCTCTTCCTCCCACTGGTCCATCAGCGGCCAATCCACGGCACAGGTCCCAAAGTCGGCCATGTGTAGATAGCTCTGCAACCTGGCCAGCGTCGCATCGAGCATGGCATTATCCTTGCGGAAAATTGGACCGTGGCTGGGCAATAACCACTCTACTTCACTGTGGCGAATGCGCTGCAGGGAGCGAATAAATGCTGGGATATCGCTGCCATGATGTGCGTCGATGGCCCCCACACAGCCATCGCGATAAATATTGTCGCCACTGAACAGTAGTGGCCCCATGCGAAAGGCGAGCTGGCTATCGGCGTGCCCAGGGGTCGACCAGACTTCGATCTTCAATTTCCCAACTTCAATCACACTGCCTTCATCGATAATGTGCTCGGTGCTAACGACGGGCATATCCAGATGAATGTTTTGGGCCTCAATCTCGGCAAAAGTTCGCAGTTTATCGCCGTCGGCCAATAACTTGGCGGCCTTGGGATGCGCCGAAACGGTCGTCTTCAGCATCTGCTTGGCGAGTGCCAGACCCTGTCCATGGTCGACATCCGCGTGGGTTGCAATAAGCGTTTTGCAGCGGCTGAGCGGAAAATCGAGTTCTCGAATCAGCTCGACGATCTCCTCGACCGACTCCTCGTAGCCGATATCAATCAAGACCCATTCGTCGTCGTCGAATACGAGGTACACATTGCAGCCGATGATATGGCCGGCCTGGAAATTGAGCTCAATCACGTTTGGAAAAATGGTCTTACGTTCGAGCATGGGCCTCACGCCAAGCGTTTCGCCGAAATCGGCTGGTCATTGCAGGAATTGATTTCACGGATTGTAGGCGGAGGGACCAGCCCTGACAAACCGGGAGGCCTGATCGGGTTAGGACTCGTCCGCAATTAAGTTACCTCATTAGCACGGAACGCGTTAGCGTCCGGTTCCCTGCATTAAACGGGTGCTAATGCACAACGGCTGATTTCGAATTGGGTGGTTTATCTACGGAAGCAGTCCTCAGCACTTCGGAGCCAAAGCAGCTGGGGTCTGTGCACAGGGCAAGCAGCCTACATCCGCTGCACTTTTTGACCACTCACACGCCGTACCAAATGTCGCATCTCCAGGACGCTCAGCGTGCTCAGGACGCGTGGTACCGGTAGCCCGCTGTCGGCGACGACACGATTAATATCGGTGGGCTGCACGTCGATTGCCTGCAGCACAGCCGTTTCCTGTTCGTTGAGTTGCAATTCGCCGGCGTGGCGCAGCGTTCGCTCGGGCGTCAGCGATATGTCGGACACCAGTGGCCCGAGCGCGCTCAGCACGTCTTCTGGATCCTGCACCAGTTGGGCACCATCGCGGATCAAGTGGTGGCAACCGCGGGCATTGGGATTATTGACCAGGCCAGGAAGAGCCAGCGTCTCACGACCTTGCTCACCGGCCAGGCGCGCGGTGATGAGTGCGCCGGATCGCTCTCCGGCTTCGATCACCAGCACCGCCAAGGCAAGGCCGCTGATCAAGCGATTGCGTTGCGGAAACATACCTTTACGAGGCTTGGAATGGGGCGGCATCTCACTCAACAAGGCCCCCTGTTGCAAGATCCGCTGTCCAAGCGCCTCGTTTTGTGGGGGATAGATTTCGGCCACGCCATTGCTGAGGACTGCCAGCGTCCGCCCGCCAGATTCGAGCGCCCGAGATGTGCGGCCGAGTCGATGCCACGGGCTAGACCGCTAACAATGGTCAGGCCGGCGCGGGCCAAGCTGCGGGCAAAGCGTTCGGCCTGGCTGCGACCATATTGCGAAGCCCCACGCGTGCCCACGATCGCCACGCACAATCCATCGCTGGGCTGCAAGTTCCCGCGAACATAGAGCACACTGGGCGGATCCGGGATCTCGCGCAGAAGCCGGGGAAAGTCGCTGTGTTCGGGGGGCAGAACGCGAATGTCATGCTGGCCGCAATAGGCCAGCGTCTCCCGGGCCCTGTCGCGAAACTCGGAGGATCTCAGCCGTCGGGCCACCGCCACGCCGACTCCTGCCACCTCTGCCAATTCACTGGGGCTGGCCGTCAGAATGCCCCGCGGGCTTTCAAAGCGGTACAACAGTTTTTCCAGCAAGTGCGGTCCTACACCCGTGGTCATCACAACCTGCAGATAGTCGACGAGCGCATCGCTGGATTCCATGAAGCTCCCTCACTATACATCCACCTGAATTGACCTGGTTCTCCTCGCTCACCCATGCAGGGCATCTTGGTCGCATCGCGGAGGCCCCGGCAGCTAATCACCAATGCACACCAGCATTTCCTGCCTGACCCCACTGTCGGACGACTCGGCAACCCGCAGCAGCAACCGATTGCCAACCACGGCCGGACTGGCAAACGACTCAGTACCCAAGCGATTCTCAGCCACACCTTCGAATCTCTCTGGTGACGGGCGAAAGACGTAGCAGGTACCGGCTTCATTGGCCCAATAAACATGACCGCCAGCATACACGGGCGAAGCGCTCACAGGTCCCTGCAGGCGTTTGCGCCACATCTCGGCGCCATCGACAGCTCGCCAACAAACCAACACACCAATGTCCGTTAAAGCGTAAATGTGGCCATCGATCAGGATCATGGATTGCTCGTAACACTTCTGACCATTCCGCCACGCGACCCGACCACTGCCATCGGCAAACACAGCCAGCGTTTCCGCCTTGGGATAACCACCGCTGGCAAAGACCATGTTCTCGTTCCAAATCATCGTGCCACAGGTGGCTGCGGTGGTACCTGCCACCTCCCACAGCGGCCTACCATTGGTTGGGTCGTAAGCACTGACCCTGTCCAACCCGCTGATGAACAATTGTTCGCGGCCTGCAACATTGGCCACCACTGGAGACGAAAAGGAAATGCTGTTCGGACGCGGCGTCTGCCACACTTGCTGACCGCTAACGCGATCCAAGGCGGTGATGAAACTGGGGCCATCCCATTCCGAGGCTACGATAACCGTTTTTCCGTACAACAGTGGCGAAGGGGCATAACCGTATTCATATTTCTTAGGCCGGAACTCAGCCACCTTGGTCTGCCATACTGGATTGCCGTCCAGACCCAGAGCAGTCAATTGAACTTGGTCGTGATGGTAGCAGGTGACGAATAGACGCTGGCCATCGGAGGCCACGGTTGGGCTGGCCTCGGTATTCTTCGGATGGTTCTTGCTGGGAAAGCCACCGCGATTGATATCCACCTTCCATTTCTGCTGGCCGGATTCCAGATCGATGGCCAGCACCGAATGAGTCTGCGCCGCTTCATCGGCGGTTGCTAGATACACGGTTTTCCCCACCACAATAGGCGAGGAATGACCTCGGCCGGGCACTGCCGCTTTCCATTTCACATTTTCGTTCGGTCCAAAGGTGACTGGCGGTCGACAGTCGCTGGCAGCCACACCATTGCGGTTCGGGCCGCGCCACCAGGGCCAGTCGGTTGCAGCGTTCAGTTCCGGAAAGTCGGCCAAGGGTTGTTGTGCCCCGACACGGGCAGTGGCTGGGCAACAGGCCAGAATGATAATCAAAACTAGGGCGGTGTTGGTGGGTCGCATGTGCATTCCCAAATGGGTGCCGAACGGTCTGAAAGTGAATGACTGGATGCCCATGATACACCACTGCCGCAGGCCCGTTTTGGCAGATGTGGCGAACGCATCCTCTTGGCTGCCTACCAGGGCTACGACTGCCCTTAAAAAAGCGGCCAGCTGCAGTCCAACTGTCTCCTGCAGCCCGGCTGCGAGCAGCATTTCGGAAGGCGAATATTCCTCAGATTTCCTGCAGCCCGCCAAAAATATGGCCCTGAGATGCCCAGAGATGATTGCCCAAACCTGGGCCAACCGCTAGTCTTAGAGCGTACCCGAAAAGGGGTCTGACCCTCTCCGGCGAAGCAAAAAAACCAATGAAATCGACTCGCCTCCAAAGGGTCAGACCCCTTTTCGGATAGGCTCTTAGTTCGGCAGCGCTGTTCTGCGGTACACACCAAGACGCGCGGGAACTCCAAAATCATGAATCTAGAGGGAAAACTCCATGCGTTGGCAAGGTCGAGAAGGTAGCAAGAACGTTGAGGACCGGCGTGGACTCAATAGACCCGCGATGATCGGCGGTGGCGGTCTGCTGGTCATCATTATCGGTGCCATTATCGCTTTTCTGAATAACAAGCCACCCATGCAAATCGCTGAACAAGTCGGTCGTCAGTTACAACAAACGCAGGCTCAGGGTGCCACGGGCAGTAGCGAAGTCCTCAAGCAACAGCAAGCTGAATCGGAGGCCTTTTCCCGGGTCGTGTTGAAAGATACCGAGGACGTCTGGAATCGCCTATTCCCAGAGATGTTTGGCAAGCCCTACCAAGAGCCTGTCTTGGTTTTCTTTGACGGTAATGTCAGCACTCAGGGGTGTGGCACCGCCAGTACTGCCGTAGGTCCCTTCTACTGTCCCGGTGACATGAAGGTTTACTTGGACCTCAGTTTCTTCGAGGAAATGAGAACAAAGTTCAACGCGCCGGGCGACTTCGCCTGTGCCTATGTCATCGCCCACGAGATAGGGCATCACGTTCAGAATTTGGTGGGTCTGTCGATACAAGCCCAGCGTGCCCAACAGCAAGCCAGCAAGGTTGAAGCCAATCGTCTGAGCGTGCGCATGGAGTTGCAAGCGGATTTCCTGGCGGGTGTGTGGGCCAGACACGCTCAAGAAATGAAGCAGATGCTGGAAGAGGGAGATTTAGGCGAGGCGATTCGCGCGGCTCAGCAAATTGGCGATGACACCATTCAACGCAATTCCATGGGCAGGGTAGTGCCTGACGCATTCACGCACGGCACCTCCGAGCAACGCATTCGTTGGTTCACCAAAGGCATCGAATCCAACGACGTTTCGCAGGATGCAGCCTTGCCACTAACGCTGCCCTATGAACAACTTTAGGATCAGCATCTGCAGTTCGTCGTTCCGCCTCTAGGCGGCTTGTACGGCTGTTCGTCGTTCCGTTTCTAGGCGGCTTGAAGCGGATCCTTTTTCGACACACAGCTGGCAACGCACCGCCACATGGCGGAACTACGAACGAGGTGTGGGAGCAGAAACGCCGCAGGCCTCTTCGACCCGCACAAGCACCTGGGCGGCTTTGGCCCGCGCACGCTGGCGCTCCCTGTCTTAAAATATCGCGCACATCGTCGGGGCGATTCTCAAATTCTCGTCTTCGAGCCCGCGCGGGGGCAAAATATTTCTCCGAGGCATCTGCCAGCGCTTTTTTTACCTGCCCGTAGCCGAAACCACCTCGGCGGTACATGGCTGCCATCTCCTCTATCTGTTGGGGATCAGCAAACAGTTGATAGAGTTGGAACAGATGGTCGGATTGTGGATCCTTGGCATCTTCCATGGGACGGCTGTCGGTGGCAATCCTCATGATCTTCTTGCGGACTGCCTGTTCGTCCTCAAAGTTGCCAATCGTGTTGTTATAGCTCTTGGACATCTTCTCACCGTCTACCCCCGGTACCTTGGCAGCCGTCGATAACAAGCGAGCCTCGGGTAACACGAAGGCTGGGCTGAAATGATGGTTGAAACTGTTAGCCAGATCGCGACAAACTTCGATGTGCTGGACCTGGTCTTGGCCAACCGGTACCCAATTCGCATCATAGGCCAAAATATCCGCGGCCATGAGCACGGGGTAGGTAAACAGCCCCGCATCGGCTGTGATGCCGCGTTCTTTCTTGTCTTTGTATGCGACGCAGCGCTCCAGTAGTCCCATCGGCGTGCAGGTCATCAGGATCCAGGTCAATTGTGCGACCTCCAGAACCTCGGACTGAATAAATAGCACGGCCTTCTCGGGATTCAATCCAAAGGCCAGCAGATCCAAAGCAGCATCCCAGGTCAGCTGGCGCAGTAGCTCGGGATCGCGAATGGTGGTTAAAGCATGCAGATTGGCAATAAAATAGTAGCCCTCATGCTCATCCTGCAGATCGATGTACTGCTGAATCGCACCAAAATAATTGCCCCAATGAAAGCGGCCGGTGGGCTGTATGCCTGACAAGACTCTCATAGCGTTCCTATGACTTCCGATATCGAATGGGCACCAACCTCGCGCAGGGCTGCGGGCAACTCCTGCACCAGCCGTTGGCTGACCGTTGGGTCATAATAATTTGCCGTGCCGATCTGTACACAGCTAGCACCGGCGGCCAGAAACTCCATCACATCATCGATATTGGCGATGCCACCAATTCCAACAATCGGGATATCGACGGCCTGAGCAACCTGGTAGACGCAGCGTAAGGCAACCGGTTTGATGGCGGGACCACTCAGGCCCCCCAAGACGTTGCCCAACATGGGCTTGGCTTTGCGCCAGTCGACGGCCATGCCCAAAAGTGTATTGACGCAGCACACCGCATCGGCCCCGCCCGCAGCGGCAGCCCGCGCAATGTCGACGATGCGGGTAACATTGGGAGTCAACTTGGCCAGGATTGGTAGCTGACAATTCTGCCGCACACCGCTGATGACTTGCTCACACATGTGCGGGTCGGTTCCAAAGTCCACGCCGCCGCTGACATTGGGGCAAGAGACGTTCAATTCCAAGGCTGCCGCGCCGCCAGCAGCGTCAATTCGTCGAGCTAACTCGATGAATTCATCGCGGCTCTTTCCGGCAATACTGACGACGATCGCTGTCTGCAATGTGCGCAGGTACTGCAAGTGCCCGGAGATAAACGCGTCGACGCCGTCATTGTCCAACCCGATCGAATTCAGTAATCCGGCAGATGTCTCGACGGTTCGCCAGGGTGCATTGCCAGCCCTGGGTTGAAGCGTAATCGTCTTGGGCACGATGCCTCCCAAGCTGTTCAGCGCGACCAGCTGCTCCATCTCGCGCGCATATCCGAACGTTCCCGAGGCAACCAGGATTGGGTTCTGCAGGCTCAGCCGTCCGAGTTGTACGCTTAGATTGGGCGGCGATGGGCTATCGCGACGGATTTCCATGTAGTTGTCGCTCGCGTATGAGTTGTTCGATAGCCTGCAGAATTGCCTCGGCAACCTCGAGTTTGCTACCCGCCACTTCTGCCAAGGTGTTACCCTGGGCGGCTAGGATCTCGACATGATTGGATAGCGAATTGATGGCTGCTGGTCCGTTGGAGACCATGATGTCGCAGCATTTGCGCTGCATTTTGACAATTGCCCGAAAGCGTTGATCCTCGGTTTCCAGAGCAAACCCCACGACCCATTGGTGCGGCAATTTGTGTTGCGCAACAGTAGCCACGACATCCTGAGTTTCGATCAGCTCCAACTGCAAGGGCTGGCCGTCCTTGGCGATTTTGGTAGTGCTTACGCGACGAGGCATGTAATCACAGGGAGCGGCGGCGCCAATCAATCCGTCGTGCTCGGCAAAGAGCTGGATCACGGCCTGCAGCATTTCGTCCGTAGTGGTTACGGCAACCAGTTTCGCGGCGGCAGGGTAGTCGACGGAAACGGGGCCACTGACCAGCGTGACCTCATGTCCGTGAGCCAGGGCGCGCTCGGCCAAGGCCGCGCCCATCCGGCCGCTGCTGGCGTTGGTCAAATAGCGTACGGGGTCCAGGTACTGTCGCGTGGGACCGGAGGTTATCAGTATTTTTGCCATGCCTGTTCCATGCTAAACCCCGAGCAATTTATCAATCGCCGCAAGAATATCCTGGGCCTCGGACATGCGCCCCATGCCCTGCTTGCGGCAACTTAGCCAACCCTCGGCTGGCCCGACGAAATGCACCCCGTCATTCATCAAGGTTTGCAGATTGCGCTGCACAGCCGGCTTGTCCCACATGCTGCTGCTCATGGCTGGTGCCATCAGCACATGGCAGTCGCAGGCAAGATATAGGGTTGCCAGCAAATCGTCGGCCAGTCCGCCCGCGCAGCTGGCGAGCATCCGCGCGGTGGCTGGCGCCAGCAGTAGTAAGTCGGTCTCGTCGGCCAGCTCGATATGCGGGCCCAGAGGAAAGCGAGGGTCGTAGGTATCACATACGGGCGGCCGCCCGCACAATGCCGAAAACGTGGCAGCCCCGACAAAGTTCTGTGCTCCCGCACTGAGAACCGTATCGACGCGATGACCGGCTTGAACCAAGCGACTGACCACCGTCGCGACTTTATAGGCCGCGATCCCGCCACCAATGCCCACCACGATTCGGGCAGAGGTCATAGCTCCAGGCTATCCATATCCAGCAGATCTCCCTCGTCCTTCTCGGCGATTACCGCCATCTCACCCGAAGAACTCAGGAAAATCTTGTCCTGCATAATCTCCTGCAGCACGATTTCCATTTTGTTCTCAGGTGGATTTTCAATCAGCGGTCGACTACCGCGATTGATTTGAACCAAGCGTTTTTGGATCAGCGTCGACAACTTGAATCGACCTCCGACCTTGTTAACGATCTCTTCTTCTTTCAGAGCTTCAAGCATGAGAGCCTCCCAAGGATACTTCTTTCAAAATTCGACATATTTCAACAACCGTTTGTTCGATATCGCGGTTGATAATTTCATAGCGGTACTGAGCCAAGGACTTTAACTCATCTGCTGCCACCTCCAAGCGTCTGCAGATGGCAGCTTCATTGTCGGTTCCGCGGAACCTCAAGCGTCTTTCAAGCTCATCCAACGAGCCTGGGTGAACAAAAAAACTCGGAGCCTGCGGCTTGTGCTCCAAGACGCTTTTGGCGCCCTGAACATCGATCTCCAAGATAATCCACTTGCCTGCCGCCAATCCCGAATCGACCTGTTCAGCCAGAGTCCCATACCAGTCCCCGCGCCCGAATACTTCCTTGCATTCCAGGAAGGCACCTTCGGCACGCATTTGCTGAAACTTGTGCGGTGTAACAAAATGATAGTCTCGACCCTCGACTTCACCAACGCGGGGCGCCCGCGTGGTCACCGAAACGCTCAATTCCAGCGGCAACGGGCATTTCTCAATCAAACGACGCACGACGGTGCTTTTGCCCGCTCCAGATGGACCAGACAAAATAACCAACTGCCCCGACTGCTTCACCCTGGGCTTCGATTCTGAGGCCACGGTTTCACTATTCAACGTTCTGAACTAACTCGCGCATTTGTTCGATGACGGACTTGGCATCCACAACCCTTTGGGCTATCAGTGCGTCACCCGCTTTGGCCCCAATGGTATTGGTTTCACGAAACATTTCCTGAATCAAAAAGTCCAGCTTTCGTCCTTGGCTGTCCGCCGCGTCGAGCAAATCACGGAACTGCTCGACGTGACTTCGCAACCGCACGATTTCTTCGCGAATATCGGCTTTCTCAGCCATCAGCAGGACCTCTCGCACCACATCGGCGGGCTGCAGGGTCTGTTCAAACTCTGCCAACGCTTTACTTAATTTGTTGCTCAATCGTTCTCGATAGTCTTCGACAACGCCCGGCGCACGCTGCTCGATTTGCGCCGCAAACTGCTCCAAGCTGTCCAGTTGGCGGAGCAATTCGCTACGCATCGAATCACCCTCGGTTGCTCGCATGCGGTTCAGGCAGTCCAAGCTACTGTTGACGGTCTCCATGACTTGGCCCGCCAATTCGGGATCAACCTCGCACGAAAACGCACTGGGGCGTGTTTCGCTGACGACACCCGGCAGCCCCAATAATTGCCCCAGATCAACGGAGGCAATCCCCAACCGCTCGGACATCTGCTGGCACTGCCGGTAGTAGCTTTCGAGCAAGTGGAATTGAATCTCATAATCCGAAACGTGCTCGCTGCCGCTGAGCATAACGCTGACTTGCAGCGAACCGCGCCGCAGTTTGCTGCGGATCAAAGATTCGATCTGCGACTCCAGCCCGGCAAGCGTATCGCTGGTCCGCAATTGGATCTTCAAGTGGCGATTGTTGACAGCCCGCACCTCGGCAGTGATTTCTGCAGAGCCGTATTGCGTTCGCCCCTGGCCCTGTCCGGTCATACTCAATAGCACGGCACGCCCCGCTAAGACTAGATGCTCATCAACTCCCCGGCCCGACTACTGCTGGCCGGTCGTCGGCTCGGTTGACCCCTCGGGCGTAGCGGCGGCATCGGGCGTCGCTGGCAAGGCGGGCTCGGGAGACTCTGGCTTAGCCCCCGCATCGGGAACCGTTGGCGCAACCGCATCCGGTACGGCAGGCGTAGTCGACTCGGCCGGAGTATTCGACACTGGCGGCAGGTCGCTAATTTCGGCCTGCACGTCCAGATCCTTCACGTCCACGTCTTTCAAGTCTAGATTGGGCAGCGAGGCGCCATTGTTAATTCCATTGGTGCCAGGCAGCATTCCGCTGGCGTCGCCCTCGATACCATCCAAGCCATCCACGCCACCCACGGCTTGGCTGCTGGCAGCCCCCACACCAACTTTGGAAACAATCTTCTTGGGCTTCAGGAAAAAGACTGCCGCGGCGCACAGGAAAATCCAAACGGTGGCCACGACGATGGTGATCCGCGTGAACAGGTCGCCCGCCTTGGTACCAAAGGCACTTTGGCCACCAGGACCACCCAATGCACCGGCTAGTCCTCCGCCGCGCCCGCTGCACCAGCACGAGCATCACCAGGAAGATGGACGATATGAAAATCGTGATTCCGAAAAAGTATTGACCGATGTCTGCGATGATCATGTGCGAACGATTCCTCGGGTTTCTATCCACCCAGCCGTGTATTAAGTGAGCTGTATTCAGTGCGCTGTATTGTGTGGGTTGTATTGTGTGGGTTGTATTGTGTAATTGGAGTCGTTTTGGTGCTAGAGCGTTTTAAGTCGTCGACCTAGCTAACGGCTGCGGCGGCGACGATAGCCGCGAAACTATCCGCCTTGAGCGAAGCTCCGCCCACTAAGGCACCGTCAATATTTTGCTGGCTCATCAGCTCCGCAGCGTTATCGGGCTTGACGCTTCCACCGTATTGAATGCGGATTGCTGCGGACACCTGTGCACCAAACATATCCGTCAGCAAGCCGCGAATTTGACCGTGGACCTCTTCGGCTTGCGCCGGTGTGGCTGTTTTCCCCGTGCCGATGGCCCACACCGGCTCGTAGGCGACCACCAAACTCGCGCCTTGCTCGGGCGAAAGATTTGCCAGCGAGCCGCGAATCTGCTCGGTGATGACGCGTTGTGTCGTGCCATTCTCGCGCTGCTCGAGCGTCTCTCCGACGCACACGATGGGAGTCAAGCCATGAGCCAAAGCCGCCAAGGTCTTGCGGTTGACACTCATATCGGTTTCAGCGAACAGCTGTCGCCGCTCGCTATGCCCCAGGATCACGTATTTGCAACCCAAGTCGGCCAGCATGGCTGCACTGACTTCTCCCGTGAATGCTCCCTCGGCCTCATGGTACATATTCTGCCCGCCCCAACTGAGCTGGCTGCCACGCAAGGCCAGTCCCACATCGGGTAAATAAACGAAAGCTGGGCACACGGCCACTTCGACCTTGTCCGTGGACGGCAGGCAGCCGAGCAAAGACTGCGCGAGCCCGACGCTCGAATCGCGCAGCAGATTCATTTTCCAATTTCCAGCTATAAAAGGCTTTCTCAATCTATTCTCCTGGATGCTTGGGTTCACCCTAAACCAATTGTTCGCGCGGCAATTCTGAGATGTGCTTGTCGAACACGGTAGCCAATTTCCGAATTTGCTGCATCAGTTCTTCGTACTGAGCTGGCAGCAAGGCCTGCGGTCCGTCGCTTTTGGCTTCTTCCGGGCAATCGTGCACCTCGATATGCACGCCGTCGGCACCCACGGCTACACCGGCAAGAGCGCAAGACGGTATGAGGTCGGGGCGTCCGGTTGCGTGGCTGGGATCCACAATAATCGGCAAATGGCTCAAACGCTTGACCAGGGCCACGCTGGCCACGTCATAAAGATTCCGCGTTGCATTGTCGAAGCCCTTTACGCCGCGCTCGCACAATACGACTTGGGAATTGCCCTGGCTAAGCACATACTCGGCGCTCATCAGCAAATCGGCGACAGTGGCCGACATACCGCGTTTCAACAGCACTGGCCGCTTGGTCTTTCCAACTTCGGTCAGCAGAACGAAATTCTGCATGTTCCGCGCGCCGATTTGGATCATGTCCGAATATTGCGCGACCAATTCCACGTTTCGCGGATCGGTAACCTCGGTGACCACGGGCATGTGGTGGGCTTGGCCCACGCTTTGCAATAACTTCAGTCCTTCCTCACCCATGCCTTGGTAGGCATAGGGACTGGTGCGCGGTTTGTAGGCTCCACCCCGAAATATATTTGCTCCGCTGGCCTTTACCGACTGGGCAATCCGCTCCATCCGCTCAGGCTCTTCTACCGAACAGGGCCCTGCAATCATGGCCAAATGGCCACCGCCAATCTTGACACCCGAGACCTCAACCACGCTATCCTTGGGGTGGGCATCGCGGCTCGCCAATTTGTATGGCGGCAGGACGGGGATGACATCCGCGACCCCGGGAATTGCCCGCAAAGGCGCCTCGCGAGTCCGATCTTCGTCTCCAATGATGCCTACAATCGTGCGGTGCGTGCCGCGGCTGAGGTGGGCCGCAAAACCCATGGACTCAACGCGTTCAATAACGTGCTTGACTTCCGCATCAGTCGCTCCATGGCGCAGGATCAGTATCACGTGAATCCCCTTCTAATGACGTAAGAGATGAACCGCAGGTATGGGTCGTGGTGACTGTGGGACTCGACCACTGTCTGTCCGCTAAGGCTTTGGCACACCCGTGGGGCAGAAGAACCCAATCTGGCTGTTCAGGGCAAGTTCGTAGTTTAATGCTTCCTTAGGATCTCGTCGAGTCGGTCCACCGCCTGACAGGCAAAGCCTTACAGCCCGCACCCTCCCAACCTCCCAAAACCTCTATTTTCTCGGAATTCGTTGACAGTCGAATTGATGGGCAATTATATTGCTATTTGCGTCCACTTTCTTCATCCGCAGGATTGCCAGCATTAGGTTGCGCATTGCGGGCGAGGTGGGGGTGGTCCTATCAGCTCGTCCTACATCGTCCAATCAAGCTTCTCCTTCTTCAATGCGGACTTGGCTCTTACGCCGGGCCACAAGCACCGAGGTTATGTCGCATGACACTGCTGGGAAAAATATTCACTGGATTGGTCTTTCTTTTGAGTGTTATTTTCTTCTCCTTCGCTGTGGCGGTGAACGCGTCGCATATCGATTGGAAGAACAAGTCCAAGACATTCGAAACGCAAGCCCGAGATTCTCAGAGCAAGAATGAGCAGCTGACGCAATTGCTCGAAGAACTAAAGACCGAGTTGGCTATCGAACAATCCGCACGACGCGCGGCTTTGGCATCGCTGCAAACGCAACTCGCACAAACGCAAAGCGAATTGCAAATGCAAGAAGCCAGCTTGGCCGATTTGACGTCAGCCCACACAGCCCTGATTCAAACCGAGGGCGCGACACAATTGGAGTTGATTGCCAGGACCAAAGACAACGAGTTGCTTCGCCAACAAATCAAGGATGCACGGCTGGATCGTGATCAATTGATGCAACGACTGGTCGACGCCAAAGACAAGTTCAATCGTCTGCAAGGCTCCAAGGAAGTTCTGGAAGAACGCCAACGCTCGCTGATCGACGAGAATTCTCTGGCCCGCGAGAAACTCGAAGCCCTGGGCATTACCGCCGATACCCTGCTCCAAGCCCCGGACACCAATGGCAAGGTACTGGCCGTAGCCGCCAATGGATTGGTCGAGGTTTCACTCGGACGTGATGATGGCATGCGCGAGGGCTTTACCCTGGACGTTCATCGTAGTGGGCAGTATCTCGGAAAGCTGAAAGTGCGATCGGTTCGCGACGACAAATCCGTGGCCGAAATCCTGACTGGATTTCAAAAGGGATACATCCGAGCTGGCGACCGAGTGGATACAAAACTCTACTAGGCCCTGCGAAAAATTACTTCGCTGAGTTGAATTCGCTGTGTAGAGACAATTATCACGGCAGCCTGATAGCTACTTTGGATTTGCCCAGTTTTTTCTCCGCAATTCCCAAGCCAATCTTGCAGCTTATCCACAAACCATATTCTTGCAGAGTGAACCTATGGCCGATCCCAAACATCCCTACAGCGTCTACACCGTCATGCTCATCGCATCGACACTCTTTATGTTTATCGCCTGTATCCTGATGGGCCTAGAATGGGCCCGCAATAGTTAGCCTGTGCCGAGCGTGTAGGGCACACGCGTACCTTCATTGCGCGATGGAGCGCATTCCCATTTCAAGAATCGCACCTCCGCTCGCCCCACTTCATCGCGCCGGTGCCCCGCGGCTTGTCGGCTTGTCCGACATGAGCGATCGTTTTGTAGTTAGCAAAGCGGCCAATGAAAACGGGCTAACGCCTTGTCCGGCAGGAAGCCGAGTTTCACAGTTGAATGTAGACGCCCGTTGGCACCACACTAATTCGACTGGCTAACTCTTGCCGGCCAGCACAGGTTGTGGCGGAGTTGCTCCGCAACTCCGCTTCGAGTCGCGAGCGACTTCGTTCCGCTCCCTCCACTTCGAGTCGCGGAGCGACTCGTCCACAAGTGAATGGCACAAGGGGGCACTCCACGCCGGAGCAGAACGTGGGCGGTGAACCAAAATACTGCCATGGCATTTTTGGCTTGCGAATTTGACGTTGAAACATAGTGACAACGCCAATTAGTCCACGTAGGCGAATTCGTTACTGGCAATCAGACTTTGACAGTAGATGGTCCATGCCAACAGTTCAGCTGCCGTTAGTGGTCCGCCGCCGATGAGCTGCGTACTGCCTGTGGACGAAGTGCCTGTTGCGGTGGTATCTGCCGAGGAAGTGCCCTGCCGAGGAAGTATCTGCCGAGGAAGTGCCTTCCAGCGCGGCCAGGTCTTGGAGAAATGCGACTCCCAGTTGCAAGTCCTGCGGAGTCGTGGGCCTGCCCAAGCATAAGCGGTTGACGTAATCCAACCGCTGCTCCGTCTGGGAATATGCGCTCAGGACGTGCGTGGCCAGCGAGCGAGCGGCATCGATCATCAACGGGTCATTCAGGAGCAATAGCGCCTGCGGTGCGACGACTGTTTGGCTGCGTTTTCCAACGGGCATGGTAGGATCGGGAAAATCGAACTGTTCAAACAGTGTGTATAGATTGTTGCGAATCACTGGCAGATACAAACTGCGACGACGACTGTCGTACTTGGTGTGATCGACCGAGGTGTGGTTAAACACGAACTGGCGATTTCGCAAGGGCAGCGTCTTACCGCCGAGCGTGTAATCCAACTCGCCAGCCACCGCCAGCACCGAGTCCCGCAACTGCTCGGCATCCATCCGCTGACGCCGAAAATGCCACAGCAGTTGGTTCTCCGGGTCGACCTGTTGCTGCCGGGCGGCAGCGGGATGAGCGACCGACATTTGGTAAGTGCTCGAATGGAGAATCAGGCGATGCAGGTCCTTGGTAGACCAACCCTGCTGCATGAACTGACAGGCCAGCCAGTCCAATAACTCGGGATGGCTGGGGCGCTCGCCGAGAACGCCAAAGTTCTCCGTGCTGTCGACCAGCCCGCGCCCAAAATGCCAGGTCCAAATGCGATTCACGTAAACACGGGCGGTCAGTGGATGTTGGCTACTGGCCATCCAGCGAGCCAGCTCCAATCGGCCGCTCTGCGTCTCTGGCAGGATCGGTCTGACCGCGGCAAAACGCATCACCTGAGGGAACTCTCGCTCGACCTGGGCGCCTAGATTGTGATGGCTCCCACGAATATGGATGGCCAGGCTGGTAAACAACTTGCCGTCGCTAACCCCCATGGCAGCCGTTTCATCGGGGGCCGAACTCTCAAGCAACCTGGCCTCCTCCAAGAGACCGAAATATTCGGCCAGGGTGTCCGCGTCCAAGGCGAACTCAGGTTGCGGTGGGATGGCCAGAAAGCCCGAGGGGTCGGCCAGTGCGGCTTGGGCTGCCGCGCGCTGCTGTGCGGTTGGCCCATGCGTCTCAGCTTGGGTGGCCTCGGCGGGAACTAACTCTGACTGGGTGGGCTCTGACTGGGTGGGCTCTGACTGGGTGGGCTCTGACTGGGTGGGCTCTGACTGGGCGGGCACTCGAACAAATCCCGAAAATACGCTTCGATCTCATCTGGGGTGGCGCTGGCGGCCCGCAGCTCATGCCACTGCTGGACTAGAGGATCATCATGGCGAACGGCAAGATGCTTGCGGCAATGATGCAGGATGCGTGGGTGCAATTGCCCGCCAGCCAGCTCCACCACCTGGGTAAAGGAAGCATCGGGCTCGAACCGGGCACAGGTCGCCAAATACTTGGCAGCATTGGCTACCGCAGAGGCCCGCAACTTATCCAATGCAGCGTTCTTGAACTTGGTGGCCAGGTTGTTCTTTTGGGCAATCTCGGCATCGACCTTGGCCAGCTGTTGCAGTTCTTCTGCGGAGGCAAAGGAGTGCTCGTACCAATGCTTGATGGCGCCCGTGTTGGTGCTGGCAAAGGTCCGCGTACTCTTGAAGATTGCGGCCAGGGCGTAGTAGTCCGTATGCAGGATCGGATCAAATTTATGGTCGTGGCATCGCGCACAGCCCAATGTCATTCCCATAAATACTTTGCCCGTGGTATCAATTTGCTCATCGACCGTATCCATGGTCAACTTTTCTCGATCGGGTTCAGCCAGGACCTTGGCCCCCAGGGCTAGAAAGCCAGTTGCTGTCTTGGTTTCGCGCGTTGCATTGGGAAGCAAGTCGCCGGCCAATTGCTCTATCAAGAACTGATCGAAGGGCTTGTTTTGATTGAAAGAATCGACCACGTAATCCCGATAACGCCAGGCATTTCCCAAGGCCAGATTCTCATCCAAGCCATTGGAATCCGCATAGCGCGCGACATCCAGCCAGTGCCGACCCCAGCGTTCGCCATAGCGGGGCGAAGCCAGTAGCCGTTCTACCAGTCGTTCATAAGCCCCCGGCTGCTGGTCGTTGACGAACCTTTCGACCTCTTCCGCCGTGGGCAGCAAGCCGGTGAGATTCAGGCTGACGCGGCGTATTAGTTGGCGGGGCTCAGCCCGCGGGGCAGGTTGGAGACCAAGCTGCTCAAGTCGCTGCAGAATGAACGCATCGATGGGCGTCCGGACCCAGTCCGCTTGGCTGACCTGGGGCAGCGGCGGGTTCACCACCGCCCGCATAGACCAGAACTCACGTCCCTGTTCAATCTCCATGCCCGTCGAGACCGGGCCTGCCGCACCGCTAGCCTCGCGGGGATCGACAGCACCCTGCGCGATCCATTCCTCAAGCACCGTGATCTCCGCGTCGCTCAGTCGTCCCGCAGGCGGCATTTGCAATTCCGGATTGCCGTAGCGCACCGCTTCCAACAGGCGACTCTCACTGGGCTTGCCGGCCACGACAGCCGGACCACTATCGCCACCTTTCAGTAGGCCCTCACGATGATCGACGGTCAGTCCGCCACTGCGCTCTTGATTGGCATGGCACTCGTAACAATGCTCAACCAGCAAGGGTCGCACTTTTTTCTCAAAGTTCTCCAATTGGGAGAGCTGGTCATCCGCGGAGGCATCGCCGCGGCAGCACAGGGCAATGCACAGGAGCATCAGCCAGAGAGTTAAATCACGCTGGCTTTTACCCAGAAGGTTAAGAAAACCACGCTTTATTTTTGGCGATGGCAACATGGGCGTGTCTGCGGGTGGGATGCGCGCCGAGGGTGGGAAGAAGATTGTATTCTAGCACAAAGCACCCTTGCCAGGGATCCGTGGGCTGGTGCAGACCTTCGATTTCATTCCCTTCTGCCAGCAGTAGTGAGGGGCGACCCTTGCATGCAGAAATCAAATTCGCCGATTCGATTTCTCTTGGGAGATTGCTGCAACGCCTCGATCGAAAACAAGTCAAGCCAAGTAGAGCTACTTGAACCGAACGCACTCCAGTGGGGGCAGGTTGCCCTCAGTAGATATCGGCCAGCAGCTTCGGCCAGCGTTGTCCAGGCCTTGGCAGCAGCATGGAAATCAGCGTCCATCCACCGCACCGGAGACTCGCTCGCAGCCCGCGAGGCTTGTGGATGCTGGGGCCGAATCGGGAACTGTCCGCTCGCGCCCATGGCCAATCGTCCCTCGGTGTCCTCGCTGACCAGGTATTGCGCGAGCGCCTTGGCAGCCACCGGATGGGGCGCGCCCTTGAGCACCGCGATGGTGTTGGGAATCCGCAGCGTTCCTGGCTGACCAGGAGCTTGATCTGGAAACACAATCGCTACCGGCAACCCGGAATCCATCTCAATCAGGGCATCGTCCGTATCAGTCAGGCCGAATGCCAGCCTACCGGAGGAGACGGCCTGAGCGACCTGTTTATTGCCGGCTAACACCAGTGCATTCTCCTTGACGGCCTGGAAAAATTCTGCCGCTGAAGAATCTCCCAGACGTTGGGCGATCACCGCAAAGTGAGTTGCCGTTGTGCCAAACAAGGGGACGGCAACGCCACATTGCCCCTGCCATTTGGGATCCGCCAATTCTGCAACCGAGCTTGGCCACTGAGCCGCATCGGGCAGTCGCTCGCGATTGACCAGCAGCACCCGAGCTCTGGCGGCGATGCCTACCCAATGACCGTTTGGGCTGCGCATGTGCCTTGGCCAGTTTGTGGGCAGCTCCCAATCGATGGGTTGCAGTAAGCCCTGTTGCTCGAGCCGCAGGGTGTGCATGATTTCGTTGTTCCAAAAGACGTCGCACCGCGGGCGGGAGGCTTCACTCTCGATGCGTGTTACCAGTCCCACGGTCTTGGTGGATTCGACATCGAATTGGGGAACAACCTCGACGGGTTGGTTGCGACGCGCAAAAGCCGCCAAGATGGGCGCGGCATATTCGCGGTCGGCGGCTGAGTAAATGACCACGGCATCCTCGGGTTGCCGCACGCAGCCCGGCATGGCGATCGCGGCCACAAGGAACAAGCACAGGCTTACTCGCGGGCTGCGGTGATGACCATGGCCGAGGCAGGCGGGATGGATGTGACTGGGGCAGGGCAGGGCGGCGTTCACGGGCGCACTTTGTTGGGTTGATAGTCGTGGTCACGCTTATACAGAATCTCAATTTCACGGATTTCGTCCGGCTGCACGGGAGGTTGGTTCTTGTCCTTATTTTCCGGATCGATGCGATTCAGGTTGGACAGAACCTCCATACCGCGAATGACCCGCCCAAAAGCGGTGAAACTTTCATTCAATTGTGGGGCGGGCACGAAGGTAATAAAAAACTGCGAACCGCCACTGTTGGGCGAATCCGCCAGCGCCATACCGATCGAACCACGAAAAAACTTGCGAGCATTGGGCTTCTGTGCCTCGGAGTAAATCGAGTACCCCGCGTCACCTTGGCCGTCCCCATTGGGGCAACCACCTTGGGCCATGAAATGTTGGAGCACGCGATGAAAGGTCAGATGATTGTAAAAACCCTGCTCGATCAGGTAGATAAAATTCGCCACCGTTTCCGGAGCTTGATTCTCAAATAACTCCAGCTCGATATCGCCCTTGGTGGTCTTAAGCAGCACTCTTGGCAGCGGCTCGCCGGCCGCATCCTCGGCCCGCAATGCCTGCTCCTGGCGCCAATCCTCCTGGGCTTGGTCATAGTCTTGCAACATGGCAGCCAGCTCGGGTCCCAACTGCTGCTGTTCGATCAATTGTCCCAAGTAGGGCTTGGCCACGTCAAATTCACCTGTGGCGTAGGCGGACATGGCCATGTAGCGAATCAACTCTTCATTGGGATAGTTATTGAGGATCAAGGCGTGAGCCACCTCCACCATGTCTTCCAGGCGATCATCCTCGAAGTTGTTCTTGAGCAGGTTATTGAGCATGTCGGCGTGCCCCCGATTTTCATCCGGGGCTGCCTTGTATTCCGCCAAAATGGCCTGCACCATGTTTTGGTGCAAAGCGTGGCCCTTCGGGCAGCAACTCGTACCAGCGTTCCTTCCATTTGCGTCCCTCGACCGGCGACTCGCTAATGTTGTACCTGACGATTGTAGCCCGCAATAGTTTCAAGTGCGCACGCAATTCTTCCGAGGCACGCTAATTCCGGCGTTTCCGGCTTGACCACGGGCAGCTGCGGTTCAGGTTCAGCCGGCGGAATCAGCTGAGCCCGAGCGGCCAAGCCGCCAAGAGTCAGCCAACACACTACAAACTGGGCCAGCCGGCAGCAGCTAGCGGCAAACATTGGGACCATGCTTGCTCCACGGGAGGTAGACCTCGGGGTCAGGGACTCGATCAAACGCCTGATGCACTATGCCCTGGTTTTAGTCGGATTCAGCCTGGCCGTGAGCATTGCCGGAATCAGCCTTGAGAAATTTGCCATTCTGGCCGGAGCTCTCGGCGTCGGCATCGGCTTCGGACTGCAGAACATCGTCAACAATTTTGTCAGCGACCTGATTTGCTCTTAGAACGTCCGATCAAGGTTGGCGACACCATCAATATCGAAGAGCAATGGGGGACAGTCGTTAAAATCGGCTTGCGCTCAACGGTCGTCGAA
>CAVPPY010000049.1:0-55088 GCA_963707245.1 Pirellulaceae bacterium | reverse complement strand
CCCATACGCCTTCCACAAGGAATCCGCTCATGCGTTACCCTGCATTCGTACTGATCTCGCTGCTACAACTGGGTTTCTGTGCGGCGAGCATCCTGAGTCTACATGCGGCTCCCCCCTCAAAACCACATATCGTATTGATCTTGTCAGATGATCGGAGCAGGCTCCTACGATGTCAGCTATAAAGGGGGAGAAATCAAAACTCCTCAGATCGACAAGCTTGCGGGTCTCAGCTGGAACTCAGCTCGATCAGTTCTATGTTCAGCCCGTCTGTTCGCCGACGCGAGCCGCGTTGATGACGGGACGGTTCCCCATTCGCTATGGACTGCAAATGGGAGTGGTCAGGCCATGGGCGAAGTATGGATTGCCGCTGGAAGAACGGCTGCTTCCCGAAGTGCTCAAGCAGAATGGTTACCGGACGATCATCTGTGGTAAATGGCATCTCGGCAGTTTTGACCCTGCCTATTGGCCTATGCAACGCGGCTTTGATTCGCACACCGGTCATCTTTTTGGCACAGATCGACTACTTCACGCACCTGCGCGACGGCAACTGGACTGGTACGTCAACGGTGACAATCAAAACCAGCAAGGCTATTCAACGCATCTGCTGACGGAAGCCGCCGTCAAAGCCATCGAAGAAAACAGTCCCGACCAACCGCTGTTCCTCTACGTTCCTTTCAATGCGGTCCACGGTCCCTACCAGGTTCCGGAGGAGTATAAGAAAGGCTACGAGCACCTGAAAGCCAATCGTTTGCAGATGGCTGGCATGATGACCGCGACTGGACGAGTCCGTTGGCAAGATTGTTGCGGGCTATCGAGAAAAAAGGGATGCGCGAGAATACGCTCTTTATTTACTCGAGCGACAATGGCGGTGTTCGCCCGGGGAAGATCACCAGCAACGGCCCGCTGCGCGGGGAAGGGTACGGTTTATGAAGGGGGCGTCCGGAGTCGCTTTTGCGACTTGGGACAAGCACATTCCGGCGGGCGCGGTCTGCAATGAGCCGCTGCACATCGTCGACTGGTACCCGACCTTGATTCGTTTAGTGGGTGGCTCGTTAGAGCAACCACTACCCTTGGACGGCAAGGACATTTGGCCGGTGATTACCCAGAACGCCAAGTCGCCACACGCGGAGATCCTGCACAACGCAACCCCCGCCGGAGGAGCCATTCGCGTAGGTGATTGGAAGCTGGTGATCAAACAGCTCGGAGCGAAAAGCAACGCCAAAAGTAGCCCTGTCGGGCAAGGGTCGTATGACTCTTCCTCCTCACCAAGGACCCCTCGGAAAAGAACAATCTCGCAGACGCCTATCCCGGAAAAGTTGCAAGAACTGAAGCAGCGGTACGACTTCTACGCGGACGCCGCAGTAAGACCCAAGAACCTCGACGAGGCGGATAAGTAAAAGGCTGGATAACATACGCTCAGCATTGTTCCCGAGAAACCCGACCCGGATCCGTACACGACAAGGCCCCTGCAGCGGTCTCGGAATTTTCTAATTGCTGTTTGGCAACGGTTTGCGATATGGCTGTGTTGTTCAACCAAGTTCGAGCCCCGACAAAGGATCCCGACGGTCAAGCCATTTTTCCCGTCCACGCGGCACACTCAGAAAGCTCACCGATCGAGGCTCGGAAGCCCAAAACTCGTGCGCTAAAATGACTTGCGAGGTCGTCTCATCCCCGCCGTTCGATTTTCAAGCTAAGATCGTAGAGACTGCTTCTTTCTATTCCGACTTTGGCAACACGCTATCAACCTTCGCTGCAGGACGCGCCGATATCCCCTGCAGGAACGATCAACCTGCGTGAAATCAGAGTTGGTGAATTCTACTTACCGATGAACCAAGACATTTCACATCCCCGGACTATTTCATGGCTAGTTTCTGGATTCTCCCGCTGCTATGTGGGCTTACCCTGCAGGCGACTGACGTATCGTTTGAGGCCTCTTTCAATACATTCCAGAACGCGGTCGGTGCCGGCAACAAAATGCTCGCTGAACATGCAGAGATCATGGTCAGTGGCGAAGATCCCAATACGCAACTCATTTCCATCAAATCTGCCAGAGAGTTTGGGATTATGTCCATTGCCTCCGGTCGCGAAAAGAAATAGTGGGCCGCTTTTTGGCTCGGCACCAGGCAACGGCGGCGGTCTTGCGTCAGATTCGCTCCCGTGCATGTTTCGCTCAGGCTTGGGTGCTACGGACCCCGCTTTGATCGCAGATGCCGGGTATTCTGGGCCAGTGGTGTCGGAGTCGGAGAAAGAACTTGAATTAGATTCTCAGCGTATGCACAGTCACGCTCACGATCGAAACGCTGCCCGCAATAGGCAGGGCTATTTCTCAAGTCCATCAATGCCGAAGTCTACACGCAAGCCTCTTTACGCCGAAGGCGTTAGATTCCATGGCCCAGCGTCGCGCAGCGAGGTCTGCAAATCCGATGTTACTGGCCGACGGTGGAGTTGAGAACGTCAATGGTGCGGTCGATGAACTCGTCGAATCGGGACTGCTCAATCGCGTCCTGGCCCAAACGGAAATCACGTTTTCCAATTCATTAATCGAATCCTGGTGGCGCGTCCTAAAACACCAATGGCTTTACCTGAACACACTTGACTCAGTCAGGACGGTCGAAACGCTCGTTGCATTCTACGTCCAAGAGCACAACACTCGCCTGCCACACTCGGCGTTTCGCGGGCAGACACCGGATGAAATGTACTTCGGTCAGGGAGGCGACATTCCTGACAAACTTGAAATATCGCGGAAGAAGGCACGAAAGGAACGGATAGAGACCAATCGAAAGCGAACATGTCGAGCATGTGAGCCGCCGGTCGCGATCGCAAGCTGAGTTGAAACGCTCCGTTTCCGCCAGCCAAGTTGTACTCGCCGCTGCGCGAACTGTGGCCAATCTACAATTTCGACCAAGCAACACGCTGCAACCAGTGTGTGCATTCGGCCTTCTATGTCCACACGGGGAACGTGTTCAGCACTTCCGCGAGAACTCGCGCGGAAAACTCCAGAATGTTGTGACTGAGAGCACGGCCAGGAATTTCGCATGCATCTGCAGGATGAAAACTTGAAGTGCTGCATCCTGCACGGTGACCGGGACACCAAGTACACGGTAGCTTTCGACGAAGTATTCACATCAACGGGTTGCACGGTGAAGAAGACGCCCCCGCTATCGCCGAACCTGCAGGCGTTCGTCGAGCGCGTAATTCAAACGCTCAAGCATGAAGTGCTCAACGGCTTCTGCATCATCAGTGACGCTCACCTAAATCACATTCTTCGAATCTCAGCAAGACTGGTATAACTTTCGTCGCGGTCACAGTGCCAGGGATAATCTGCCGCCGATGCGAGATGATGAATCACCGCCAACCATCGACTTGAAGCAGACACAAGATAGTCTGCCACGAAGAACTCGGCGGCCATCTGAAGTCTTATCGAGCTGCTGCGTAGTTGCTTACTCGCAGCTTCATTATCAGCTCGGCATCGTTCGCCGCTGCGCGGTGGCGTCCAAGCTACCCGGATTTACGCCGAAACGCCTCGACCTCACCCACCTGACAATTGAAAGTGGCGTCATTCAGTTCAATGAATTGCCGCTCTGACCTGAAAAAGTAGGACTCAAACGTGTGGCGAGGTTTTTGTACCGCGCGAGCATTTGCGCTGCAAGTCACCTGGGATGGTGAGAAAGGAAATCTACTGCCATCTGCTGGCATACAACTTGGTCCGTCGGGCCATCGTCCAGTCAGCTACGATATTCGACAAGTTGCCCAGGCAGTTGAGCTTCAAAGGAGCTGTCCAAGCTATGAACGCATTCATGTGCGCCCTGTCAGCCCGCGGGCCGAACATGGAGGAGCAGTACCAATGTCTATTACTGTCGATTTCTGAACAAACAATTGGCGACCGTCCCGACCGGATCGAACCTCGGAGAGTAAAACGCAGGCCGAAGCCCTACAAGCTCCTCAATGAACCACGAGCCCAAGCCCGAAAGCATGCCGCCTAAATGACTTACGCCTTAACCTCGTGCCATTCGGGTCTGACCCTCTCCGGGCAAGGCAGAAATAGCAGTGAATCGACTTGCCCTCCAAAGGGTCAGACCCCTTTTGAGACAAAGCCTAGTGCGCACTCGTGCTTTTTGAACACGGTGTCCCCGCGCCATTCGCTGAAATACTTTCTCCTCCTGAATTCCGCAGAAGTGACATTCAGGCGATGATCGACTTCGACTTCTCCCTCGCGAGCTTGGCGAGCTGTTCAGCAGCACCCCAGCTGGCTCAGCAGCCTGCTTCCCTTCAGGCGTGCAGTGCCCGGTCACAGCATCCCATGGAGGTTGGCGGTTCCCCCCAATCCGCGTGCAGTGCCCCCGACATCCAACACGCAACCCCCGACATCCCAACACGGTGTCGCCGAGATCAGCCGCGTGCAGTGCCCCCAAGATCCAACATCCATTTCCTTGCTCCGGCCAACGAAATTGGTTGCCTTTCAAATTCGAGGCA
The DNA here is from genome assembly GCA_963707245.1 of Pirellulaceae bacterium. Taxonomy (GTDB): domain Bacteria; phylum Planctomycetota; class Planctomycetia; order Pirellulales; family Pirellulaceae; genus Aureliella. The sequence continues at coordinate 50,615 of CAVPPY010000049.1, read as the reverse complement.
CCTCACGCGAAGGCACTAAGCCGCGAAGGGTCATGCTCAACTTCCTTCTTCCTTCGCGGCTTCGCGGGCTTCGCGTGCACCATTCCTGAGCAGCTGGGGGGGGGCGAGCTGGGGGCACTGCACTTGCCGGGGTCGATTCGATGCCCCTCCAGACGTGCAGTGCCCCAGCTGTTCGGCGTTAACCAAACAGCCTGGGACGGAAAATTTGATGGCAGACCAATGCATCGGAATATCCATTTTCAGTTCGCCACCGCTGAACAGAATCTTGGATTTGAATTTTTCGGGCGGTCGTGGTAGTCCGGGAATCTGACCGAGCCCTTGCCGCTGGACGCGTTCTCGCAATGAAACGTCTAATTCATCCGCTTGCCGTACAGTGACAGCACCACTGGTGTCATCGGCAAGTCGCGGTCCGCACAGCCGGGAGAGATGTTCCGCAAGTTGGCGGCCATCTTGATAAGACCCTCGCGATGGCAAGCAAAACTCCTTTCCGCGTCCGGTGAAACACACTGGATAGACGGTAGTCGCAGGTCCACGCTTTCGAACCACCAGCGTTTCATTCAGTTCGATTTGCCTGAACTCGGAGAATGAATGCTCTTGGCTTTTCCATCGGTACCAGACGCTCCACCACTCCGTAATCGTACGCGTGTCGCCATTGATTTCGATTGCGTGGCTATACAGCCAAGCCCAGGCGCCGAAGGCTGCAAACGGTAATCCCACCAGTAGCGGAATGCCCAGCATCTTTTCCACCGTCGCTCCCGATCCGGGAACGAATGGACCGATCAGGCCATACAATCCTATGCACAGAAAGGGAAGTGCGAACAGCTTAAACAGCACAGGAGGCTCTGTGAGTTTCCTTCCACACGCTCGATCGAACTTCCATATGCGGGACCTGAAGAGGTGGCTGATTAAGTCGAGCACGTGCAATTCTGAAAGCTAAGGAAATGACAGATGGCTATCCGGTGCGGGGGCGCAGCTATCTCTCGCCGCTGCCCTCGTCAGCTGGCGGCTGCCAGGGGGTAAATTCGATCTGCGACGGATGACGCTGTACTCGGTGCCTGGCTCGGCAATCCGAAAGGCGAAGCCGGAGCGAGGCAGATTTTTCGTCCGTTCAGGCTGCACGACCAGCATGTTCCAGCCAGCCTTGAGCTTGAACCTGTCGGGTAAATCGGAAAGGCTGATCGGTGTACTTCTCAACAATCTGCACACCGTTAAGCCAGGCAGCCTCGGCGTAACCTGGATCCACCACTAAGTTCACCGTTTGTTCGCTGGCGGAATAAAAGGGGCTCAACAAATAAGGTGTCTCCAAGTGAAACTCGACGAATCCATTGGCCGGGTCGGTGGGTGCGTACCATTTGAGAGCTTCCTGCAGATCGCTATCGGGCACCTCCACGATGCTCGTCCAGTCGGTGTACTCGGCATCGATATCATTGACGGCCCACCAACCGGGCATGAAATAGGATGATTCCGAATCGCGGCTGGCAAGCTGCTGATAAATCTTGGCCGCGGTAGCCCATTGATATTGGCGACATAGGATGATGGCCTTGCGTTTCAGTTGCATTGCGTCCGTGGGATCGGCTGCCAGGCGTTTCTCAATCACGGGCAGAAACTCCGGCGGACACTCCTGTTCATAACTCGGCGTGGCGTCGTAGATGCGCAGACTGCCTCGCGCGTCGCAGACTGCGAGACGGGGCCCCTGTGGATCCCAATCCGCTCCGGCAACGCCGGTGATTGTGGCCATGCTGAGTGAGTGTTCGGGACTCCAAACGCGCACCACCCCGTCTCTTTCGTGCGATAACAAACGAGAGCCATCAAAGCTCCATGCGACCGAGGTCACCCGACTGTTATTTCCCCGCAGGATCTTTTCCCAGCCGAGGTGATTCAGATTCAAGATCTTAATCTCGTTTTCGGAACCCGGACAAGCCAGCTTTTTTCCATCCGGGCTAACAGCCATATGGCATTTTGCATTCATATTCACACCCGCTAAACGCTCGGGTGGCATTCCGGGTCGCCAGCGATTGACGCCATAATTTATGTCCGGCCAATAGAGCCCGAAGTGGGACCAGTCGATTAACGTGTGGACCGCGGTAACAAAGTTGACTTGTCGCGTTTCGAAAGATGTGTCTGGCACGCGGTCACCTGTTTCCGCGTCGAGAATTATCATTGGTTTCCGAAGACCAGCGACCGCGATTCGATCACCCTCGGGGCTCCACACCGCCGATGTAGCCCCTGGGAATCCGTCTAGTTCCGCAAAGCTGCCATAGGGCTCGCATTGCCAAAGCCGTTTCCCTGACTGCACGTCGTACAACTGGACTCCACCGTAGGACGTTACCAATCGCTTTCCATCAGGACTGAATTGGAGATCGGCAGGGCGAAAATTCACGTCCTCTGCTAAGGACTCCATGTCGGAAACGATAGCCAGGGTATTGGCATCCCAAACCCGGTAACCGCCTGGGACTTGAGTAGCGATCTTCGAACCATCGGGACTCCACGTTATCCGTCGCAAGACACCAGGGTCGTTGAAGGTTGGATCCGGATCACTCCAAACTAGATCGGTATTTTGACGCAAACCCGCTTGAAACAGTTTTTCAACGTCCCAGACGCGGAGGCTTAGATTCCAGCCCCCGCGAGTCGCGTACACGAGTGAGTGGCCGTGAGGGCCCCACGCGAGCTGTAGCAGCTCGCCCTGTGGTACATCCACGGCAAGCAACCGTTTGCCCGAGCGGGTGTCGAAGAAATGAAGCTGACCGTCGGTGCCGGGCAAGGCAACTTCTGGCGCGGTCCGATGAAAAATGGTCACGAGTATGGTTTTCCCAAACGCCTTCGATCAATGTCACATCGGTTTCGAAACGATGTAGGCTCTGAAATCCATTCAACGCGTCCAATAGTTCGACAACGCCGTTGTGGCTGATAGTCCACAGGTGACGCGATTCTGCATCCCAACTCAAAGCAACAAGATCGGGAATCTTCTTGCGCGATGGATTTTCCATCCGCGTCAATGACCAGAATTTCCAATATCGATGCAAACGCGCAGTATTCGAGGTCTCTCGTCCAAGCCATACGGCGTTCTATGTTTTCGACCTTTGGAACTTGAGGTTCCAAGTCAATGGTAAAGGACTTGCCCAGCTGCACTTCTGGAAAATCGACGTAGAAGCAGCCACGATCAAACAAGTTAACGAACAGCTGGTCCTCGGAGAGCCATTGCAGAGTGCAAACGCTGGATTCAAGTGGCAGCTGGCGGAGCTGGCGGGTCTCCAGGTCCACTAAAATCAAGACATCTTTGCCCGCAGCGATGTGGCGGACGACAGCCAGGTATCGCCGATTCGGGGACGACTGTCCCAGTTTGTTTGGCCCCCCTAGATCCACCGCTTGGACCTCGTGCCCACTCTCAACGTCCCAAATCCGTACGGGATCATTGGTCCCAGTCGACAGCAGATATCGTCCCGATGCATCGAACCCAAAATCGCGGATGCCGACCCGATGTCCAGCCAGTCTAAAACTAGGAGTAACTTGGACACTGTTGAGGTAGTGCCATTCCCATCCTCGAGGATCGGACCGCATCGGGGCGGAACGCCATTCATGCAGAGTCTGGGCTACCGATTCGTCCCAGGCCTTGTCGCGCGACTTTTGAAACGCCCGGTCGAGAAGGGTTCCGTAACGAAAGCTCTGCGCGAGGTCCCGTTGGTCTTCCGCCGCCTGTCGTTGTTCCTCTGCTTCCCCTTGCTGCTTGACCGCCTCGTCCCGATCACTTTTCGCAATTTGTCGCAGTTGATTCACCGATAGGAAAGCAACCGTGGAAACGATGGCTACAACCGCCAGCGACGCTGCTCCCGCCAACGCAGCCGAACGATGCTTGCGGGTCAGACGGGCCGCTCGATCGGTCAGCGTTTCACGCTGCGCCTGGATCGGTTGGTCGGCTTTCCAACGCTCCAGTTCCGCAATGAACTCGTCCGCCGAATGGTAGCGGTCCGACGGATCGACCGATACGGCCTTCAGACAGATGGCGGCCAGCGCTTTCGGAATGTTCGCGTCATGCTCGCGCGGGGAACGTATGCGTCCGCGTACGATGTCGTCCATCACCTCACGCGTATCGCGTTGCTTTACGGGAACCGTGGTGGTACCCGGTCAGTATGTGATAGAGAATCGCACCCAGTCCGTAGACGTCGCTGGCGTTCCCGATGCGTGCCACGTTGCCTTGGAGTTGCTCCGGCGGTGCGTAACCCAACGTTCCCATCACCGAACCAAACACCGTCGGGTCCACCTGGCTACCGCTCCGCAACCTGCAACTCGCTGGGTTGATCGAGTGCCGCCGGCACCTGCTGATCTTCCTGATTGGCGGACGGCGTGTTCTGCGGAGTTCGCGCGAGTCCCCAATCGATGACCAGCGTTTCACCATACTTTCCCACCAGCACGTTGCCGGGTTTCAAGTCGCGGTGCAAAACACCTCGGCTGTGGGCGTAGCTAATCGCCTGGGCCACATCGATCAAACGGTCGATCAAGCTGCGGAACTGGACCGAATCGTAGGCTGCCTTGTGGGCGGTGCGCTGCGCGTGAAATGCTTCGATCGCTTGTCCCAGGTTATCGCCCTTCACCAACCGCATGGCATAGAACGGACGGCCTTGCGCATCCTTCCCGAGACCATAGATCGGCACGATGCCGGGATGTTCCAAGATTGCCCGTGATTTCGGCCTCAACCTGAAACTTCTTCCGATACGCTGCCCGATTGGCATAATCCGGTCTGATTTGCTTGAGTGCCACGCGGCGACCAAGCTCCGAATCCTCGGCCAGGCTGATTTCCCCCATGCCTCCGCGACCACCTTCCAAGGGTCGCAGGATGCGGAACCGGCTGCCTTCACCGGTTGACTGCCCAACGGACTGCGGAACAATCGTTTCCATATCGCCTGCCGGGCAACTGGGCGATGGAATGCGCGAGCTCATCGTCGTCGAGTCTTTGCAGTTCAGCTTTCGCAGCGGGAAGATCGCTGCCAGCCAACACGTGCAGGCTCTGCTGCGGATCGCCCCCGTGGTCTTGGATGTGAATGTCGACCAACTGATTCAACAGCTCGCAACGCTGCCGGCTGATGGCCCCTTCGGCCACTAGCAATTCGTCGATGCCCCTCGACTTATCACTCGTCCATTTGGCAAAGGCTGCGACCAGGTGATCCCGAGTGACCAAACCGTTCTGCAAGGCCAGCAAGCCAAACAACAGGTGACGATCCGCCGCCGGGCGACTCGAGCCGCTGAACGGCCACTGCTGAGCCACCGGGTCGGTGTCCTCCCGACCGTGCAGCTTCGTCTCTGGTACATCGACCGACAGTCTGTAAGGCACTCTTGATCAACTCCGCGATCCTCCGGAAAGCGATCCAGATACTCAGATGTCTGGAAGGCTTCATTGCCTTCGGTTCGTAAGTGGACTTCCAGCTGTAGCAAGTGCAGCAAGAGTTGACTTCGCAGCGGTTCCACTTCGCCGTCAATCAGATCCTCGATGCGCAGTCGCTGCTCCGAGTGCCACGCCTGTTCGAAGCGATCGCAGCACGCATCGATTTTTCTCGCCAGCTCGCCGTCAGAAAACTTCTCAGGCTCCGTCACGCTGATGCTCCGACCAAATTGTACGAATGACCATTAACTTGCGTTTCACCGAGCGTTCCGAGCAACCCAGCTGATCGGCCGCTTGCTGGTTGGTGCAACCGGCCATTTTCAACATGGCCAACTTGCGCAATGTATCGTCTTGCAGATCGTGCAGCAAATGTCGTACTTGGGAGAATAAAAGGTGTCAGGACTCTTTTTGGCATCTGAGATGTATTTTGGCATCGGAGGCGACATTCCTGACAAACTTGAAATGTCCCGGAAGAAGGCACGACAAGAACGGATAGAGACCAATCGAAAGCGAACATGTCGAGCATGTGAGCCGCCGGTCGCGATCGCAAGTTGAGTTGAAACGCTCCGTTTCCGCAGGCCAAGTCGTGTTAGCCGTTGCGCCCGCTGTAGCAAAACCGCCAATTAACCGAGCAAGACGCTGTTTCCGGTACCTACCCTGTACTCACTTTCCGAACCGGGGCCCAATTTCCGTCCCACGCGCGGGAACTCGCGCACAAAACTGCAGAATGTTGTGACTGAAAGCACGGGTAAGATCGCCGGACGACACCCGTTTACGGCACCCGTTTACGACACCCGTTTACGACACCCGTTTACGACACCCGTTTACGACACCCGTTTACGACACCCGTTTACGACACCCGTTTACGACACCCGTTTACGACACCCGTTTACGACACCCGTTTACGACACCCGTTTACGACACCCGTCTCTGTACAGGTTGGCAAGCTCGGTAACTGTCGGCGTGCCTGACTTCTGAGGCTTACCCCTGCCGGCATGCAGGTGGTCTTTGTCCTCAAGGTAGGCATTGAGAGCGGAAGCGTAATCGGTGCCGAAGTAATACAGTTTGCCTTAGATTTTCTTGCACGATTGCCCGTTTCGGTGCTTAAATAACGGCAGTTTTGCGGCTGGCATCTGCTTGTCTCCTGTTAAGTGAGTGACAAGGCAAATATACGCAAACGGGTGTCGTAATATCGAAAAAGTGCACCCCCGGCAGGATTCGAACCTGCGACCGATGGATTAGAAATCCATTGCTCTATCCAACTGAGCTACGAGGGCGAGTGTGAAATATCGGCTTCTTGGGGCTTACGACGCGCGTGGTTCTGGCAATTTGACAACTGCGTATCAAGGGATTTACCGTGTTGGGAGTCGGAAAACAGCAAGCCGCCAGCCATATTGGAATTGACAATTCTACCGCACGGAACAAAGCCGGCAAAGCGTGCTCCGATTTTCCTGTGGACGCGAACACAAACAGGCGATAGACCAAGATTTTAGCGTTCGGAGATAGACGACTTGCGTTCCAGATTCGTAAGCCTGGCCAGCCTGTGCAGGGAAATGAGTTCGACTGTTGTGCTGTCCGCCGGGTGGACCAACGAAACAACTCTTCTTTTCCAGAGGACATCGCCACGAAGATCCTACTGCTCTACTAGTAGTCGCTCGCCGAGGCTATGATCAACTGCCACAGTGAGCCCGCTGATTTTGCTTGCAAGCTTTGGAGTCAGAACGCACTGTTTTTGTGTATGTCCGATTATCAAGTTCTTACCATCCTGGCGGCGTTCGCGTTTCTATATAGCCTGGTTGCGTCGCGACTGGAACGCACTCCGGTTAATGGTGCCTTAGTCTATGTCGCTGCGGGAATTCTAATTGGTCCCGCGTGCCTTGGCCTGATTGACCTCCAGACCGACAACGCAGGCGTCAGTTGGCTAGCCGAGCTGACGCTGGCTGTTGTGTTATTCACAGACTCGGCCAACGCAAACTTGATTGTGCTGCGAAGATTCGAGGCGATTCCAGTGCGACTGCTGTTAGTCGGATTGCCGCTGACGATTCTATTGGGGTACTGTATCGGCTTTGCGTTATTCCGCGAACTGAGCCTTTTTGAAATCGCCTTGCTGGCTACCATGCTTGCGCCGACGGACGCGGCGCTGGGCAAAGCTGTCGTATCCAACGAATCCGTTCCCGATTCGGTGCGCGAAAGCCTGAATGTAGAGAGTGGACTTAACGACGGTATTTGCGTCCCGGTGCTGCTTCTTTTCCTGGCGCTGGCCGGATCGCATGCAACCAGCAACGAGGCGTGGGGATTGGCAATACTGCTGGCGTCGCAGGCTATTGGAATCGGCGCGTTGGTTGGAATTGTGTTGGGGGTTGCAGGTAGCACATCGGTCCGGTTCTGTTCGCATCGAGGTTGGACTGCGGACGCGTGGCTACAGATTCCCGTTATTGCACTTTCCCTGCTTTGTTTTGGGTTGGCTCAATGGCTGGGGGGCAGTGGTTTTATCGCTTCGTTTGTAGGCGGTATGGTTTTTGGAGCTTTGACGCGTGACCACAAGCGGGCTTTAGTGGAGGCCGCCGAGGGCACCGGCGATGCCCTTGCCCTATTAACTTGGTTCTCCTTTGGGACCCTACTTCTCGGTGCTTACTACGGTAATTTCGATTGGCGAATTTTGGTCTACGCGGTGGCCAGCTTGACAGTTATCCGGATGCTGCCTGTATTCCTCAGCTTGGCTGGCTTGCATTTGCGTACCGACACCAAATTGTTCATAGGTTGGTTCGGACCGCGTGGGCTGGCAAGTATCGTATTTGCCGTGATGTTAAGTAGCGAACAACTTCCGGGCGAGGGTGTCCTGATTTCTACCACCGCCTGCACCATTCTGTTGAGCATCGTGGCCCATGGTCTGTCAGCCAATCCCCTCGCAAAAAGATACAGTCGACGGGTGGCCAACTCCGACATTTGATACACGCCCGAGCTTCACTTAGTGCATGTCTTCAAAATGGTAGTAGGCACGCTCCGCCGTGCCGTCCGCACTCGTTGGAACGCGAAATCCGGTGTTATCTTGGTTGCGGCACAGGGACTGTGCCTACTACTTTGATTTTGAAGACACGCTCTTAGCTGCCTAACTGGGCTTTGTAAATCGTATGAATCGTGTCGACCGCTCTGACTTACGCCAACGGGCATCCGTCGATTAGCAAATCGAAGCGAACCGGTTCTTCGCTGGGGAGGTGAGTGCCGAATATGTCGAAGACAACCACTTGAAAATCGCACAGCCTCCAAGCGGAAGGGTTATTCACGAAAACGCAATATCAAAACTGCTCGCTTATTCTTGTTAAAAACCGGGTTGGCCTAGGGCGAAGAAATCGCTAGGCTCATTGGAGTCGTGCGGAGATAATGTCCGCCAGCCTAGTGCATTGTCACACCTAAACTGTGACCAAGCACTTGACGTATTTCGTGGACCCATGGTTGCTTCGCTGCCCGTGAAGTGGGATGGCCGTGAAGTGGAATGGCCGAGGGGTAGCTGAGAAAGGAAACTCGCATGATTCGCTATGCTAGCTTGATGCTGCTATTCGTCGTCAGTTTCTCAAAGCTGGCATGTGCCGCAGATTTACCGCCGCGGATGCAGGCAGGAAAGTACGAATTGCAATTGAATGGCTCCGGAGCGCGGACCAAGGCGCTGGTGCCGCTTTACGAGGCGGGTCTCTACCTGCGAAGCGCAAATGACAACGCAGCGGAAATTATTGCTAGTCAGCAACCGATGGCTCTGCGAATCAAGATAACGTCCAGCTTTGTTAGCCAGGAAAAACTGGTGGCCTCGTTGACTGACGGTTTTGAGGCGGCGACCCAGAGTAAGACCCAAGCCATAGCAACCGAAATCTCACAGTTTCGCGAATTCTTTAGAGATCGCGTTGCCAAGGGGGATACCTTTGATTTGGTTTATGCTCCAGAGTATGGGGTAATCGTCAACAAGAACGGCAAGCTCATGGGAGTTGTGCGCGGTGAAGAATTCAAACGCGCTTTATTTGGAATCTGGTTGTCGGACACCCCTGCCGATAAAAGCTTGAAGCAAGCTCTATTGTCCAACGGGGTTTCTCGCTAGGGCTGGTCTGCCCCCGTCGAATCAGCTGTCCTCGGCGACGTTTGCGTTGGGACTGTCAGCCTGGGATGGGTTGCTTTTAGGCTCGTTTGTCTCAGATCCACTATTCGCGTTCTTGTTCGTTGATTCCTCGGCGGCTGATGACGGATCGCTAGCCGGCTGACCGCTCGGTGCTACCGCTTGCGTGGTTGGACTACGGCGCAGGCGGGCTGCTTGGCGATGGCTCGTCGGTTCGTTTCGCCTCGTAGAATTGCAGTAAGTCCGAGAACGAGTCCCAATGGGGCCTCGCCTTCCTTCATGGCCTCGGTGATCTGGGCTTTGGGTTTCTTGCTCGTAACGACCACGGTCTTGGCCGTCCGCGGTGCACTGCCACGTCCGCGTCCGCGCGAGTCTTGGTACGCCACCGCCAGAGCGACCAGCACCTGATCGCTGGCCGCCGCGTTGTCCTCTACCACGCTCGCCAGTTGCACCCGCAGCCTGGCCCTGGCCCTGGCCCTGGCGCACACCGCCCGTCTGGCGATCGCCACGTGCCTGGCCTGATGCTTGGCCATGAGGCTGTCCAGATTGACTTCGACGCGGGGGCTGACGATCTTCACGCCGATGTTGGGCAGCCGCTTCGGCCAGGGCACGTTGGGCTGGCGACAGGGCGGTTAATGCCACGCGGTTCTTTTTCTCGTCTTTGGACACGACCCAGGTTAAAAGTAGGTCACCCACCTGAACGGCCTGATGTGGATCTTCGACGAAGTTTGCCGAAAGGCGGCTGATGTGGACCAGACCGCTGCAATCCGGAGACAGTTCGACGAAAGCTCCAAAGTCGGCAACACCAACCACGACTGCCCACACGCATTGCCCGACCTCTAGGGAGTGCAAGGTTGGCATATCACGACTGAGGGGCAACGGTGTACCGCTCAGACGCGAATCCGCGAACGGTTCGTTCAGACAATTCGCTATCCATCGCAATTTTGCACGCCCGACCTGCCAACCACGGGCCAGTTTTTCGATGTCGATATCGGGGCCTTTGACGGGCTCGGCGCCGGCGATATCCTCAGGATACTCTGGCAGTGGGCGTGGCTGCTCACTTGGCGGGGCGCCCACTGCAGATTTGAAGCTCAGAACAGCTTCGTCGTCGTTGGCTTCCGCAACTGGTTCTGCAGCATTGGTGGACGCATCGGAGCCGACGTCGGAGGCACTAGAATCGGCAGTGCCTGCATCGTCTGGCTGCGCCTGGTTGGTCTGCAATTCCGCAGTCTGCGATGTGACGACATCAGTGGGGGACTGGTGATTCCGCCTGGTCGTCACTCTCTTGAGCGATCGACTGCTGATCTTCGACCGAGGTTGTTTGCTGATCTTCGGTCGACGGTGCCATTTCCGTCGACGCTTCTTGCGTGGCGGCTAGCTCCTCCGGTGGAGTGGCGGATTCAAGCGGCGAGCTGTTTGCCGGTGAAATCTGCTTTATCCACGAAGCGGGCTGTGCGGGCGGCGACTCGAATTCCGTATTGTCAATCAAACGCTGCGCCAACCGATAGTCCTCGGGATGGATCGCGGTAGCATCCAGCGGTTGTTCACTGCCGAATACGCGAAGCCAGCCGAGAGCTTGACGTGACTGCATTTCCGGCCAATCGGTGACGGCTTGGCACAATTGACTTCGACTCTCCAATTTGCCTTCGGCGGCCAGGCCGGCAATTTGCTTGGCCTGAGATTCTTCGATCCCTGGTACGAACATCAGCTCGTTGACTGCGGCATGGTGCGTATCGATCCCGCGGCTGCACACGCAATCGGCGATTGTTTCGTGCACCAGCTTTTTGAGGGAATCCTGGGGCAGTTCGCGCTGGTAGCTGCCAAGTCGCATGCGGTTGATATCGACCTTCAACATCTCCGCGAGCGGATTCTGCAGGCAGCGCGCAATCCAGATGGCGGCTGCGGTCGCGACGGTTGTGCGCGGAGAGTTCCTTCAGGGCAATGCGACCGGCGGCGTAAGCCTCGGCCCCGCCGCGATCCGCCATGGTCCATCTCAGACCACTATCAAGCGCTCTGTTTCATTAACTCGCGGAGAGTCAACACCAGGAATCTACGCGCAGGACCGTTGGTCAATGCCACCAGCGTAACGCGATGCTGGTGAGCCAGTTCACCCAGCTTGACGACGTTTTGGTTGACCGTCTCTGGCTGCGCCGAGCAGGGCAATTCATGCGTGGCCAAGCACTTCACCGTCGGGTCCGACAATGGCCACCGACGCAGTTTTGGGGCCGACTGTATCAACCAGCATGATCGTATGCCCGCGAATGGGTCGTCGCATCAAATGTTGGTGCAGCTGATCTGCGGCACTTTCCAGCAGCTTTTCCTGCGCCAATTCCTCTAAATCGGCAATAGCATCCGATTCGAGTCTGTCCACGCAAAGCATGGTCCAAGGCGTTCTCGACCGCTGAACTAAACCAAGCAGCCAACGGGTGTTTATCGATACGAATGTATCACGGGCAATTGGGACTAGCGAGCCGGCATCGTACTCCAAGTTGGTTTTTACGAGCTGGCTTCGTCGACCGCGGCCGAGCATCAACTGCTGGTAGGCGGTCAACTTGCTGAGCGGTCGCTTGAGCGTTTTCATCGGCTGCAGCATGGCTACCAGCCAGCGGCGACGCCGTTGGCGGGGCGTCATCTTCAGATTCTTCCCGACTTGCCTGGCTGGCCCCCAGCGGCCTCGGTCGCATTTGGAGGATCCTCATGGACCGCGTCCTCATGGCTCCCATCGTCATGCGCGTCGGCGTCATGCAAGTCGTCAGATGTGCGTCTGCGTCATGCGAGCTCTCGTGATCCGCGTCTTTCTCATGTGCTTCATCGACGGCCAAGTCGGTTGGCTCTGGGTTTCCCTGATTTGCGAAGCCAGCCAGCATGCTGGAACGACTGGCAGTAGCTTCGACTCTGGCGGTCAGAACTCGACGCTGTGCGAGCCTCCGCGGCAGTGGGATACCTCGGATGTTGTTGTCACGGTTGAACTTGTCGATCTCGACCGGCAACGATTGACGCAGAGTCAGCGGAGGTTGCCGCTCGCAGCTTGGGCGAGGGTGGGTGCCTCGATCTCCGCACGACTGCGTTGCGTGCCGTCAGGTGCTGCATCTTGGGAGCGGAGCATCGAGGTCGCTGCTGCAGGACTCCCTTCCACGGCTGCCCCGGTGTCGGGCGTTCCGTACAAAACTCGACGTGCACCGACGCCTTACGCTGAATGGCACGTCGCAGTTTTTCGTTGAAAAGCGTATCGCATTGGATCAAGTTCGCGACCAGCCGCGACGTATGCTGCAAAGCATCTGTTCCCGTCTGCCTATCTACAGAAAGTTGTTCCGCAACCCAGCCTTTAACGTCATCGATTTTCGGTCCATCGTAGGCGATCAGCATTTCGAGTAATTGCCCGCCTGGCTGTCGCGTTCTTGGGATTGCTGTAGAGCACGTCGTGCGCGAAACGTTCGCAGCACAGCCTCGATTTCTACTTCGGTCGTGGTGCGTTGCAGACACTTTTGGCCCTCATCATCCAACTCCGCATCTTTGGGAAGTTGTTCCTGCGGCTTTTTGCCTGCCGCCTCAAGCCGCATTTGCCGATCGATGTCTAGCTTGAGAGTCCAAAGCGTTGAATGCGGCAAGCACCGGTTTCGTCGGCGCGATAACGCTCGATGAAAGCCGGATGATATCCCTGCTGCAAGAAGTCGGCTGCAACACGCAGCTGCTCGACGGGAAGGCGAAGATGGCGGGCGACACCACTGAGATCAATCATACAACTGAAAGCTTCGATTCGGGCGCACTAAATTCTATGAGTTGAACTTAGCTGGCTGTGACTGGGATGCGAACGAATCGTGTTCGCCAGCAATCCCATTGGTTGAAAATACGTATTCGTTGCTAACCTAAACGCAGAAACTCGCGCGAATCTAAGTAAGGCTTGGGAGCTTGTCAAGCGACAGACGCAGGAAAGCCCGCATTCGGCGGTAGATCAGCGGCGTTCAGTGTGAGCGATTGGCCGCAGATTGGCAACCGAATATTTGATAAATTACCCAGGTTACACATTCTCCCGAGTGAGGCCGGGACGCGTTACAGCGTCAGCGAGGCACGAGGCCATCTCGGTTTTGCCTGGCTAACGCCGCGGGGTTTGAAACTAGGTGCAACTTCAAAATGCGTGGCGGCTCAGGCAGGCCGATCGCGGTGCGCCAAAAATCCTGATTGCTTCGGGAACGTTTCTTGTCGCCCAGCTTGCGTTTATTGTCCAATCGCCGGCGACGGGAACCGGCGGTAGGCTTCGTCGCCACACGCGGTTTGGGCGGCTTCAGCGAGGCCAAAACCAGCGATCGCAGCTTTTCCCGGCAGGCGTTGACGTTTTGAGATTGATCGCGGTGCTCCTGGGACTGGATGACTATTTCGTCGTCGCTGGTCAGGTAACGCTTGGCATTCTTCTTAAAACGCATCCAAGCCGCACCGGACAGCGTGCCCAGTTTGCGTCGCCACCGCAATGTGGCCTTGCTATTCACCTTATTCACGTTTTGTCCACCCGGGCCGCTACTGCGGGCGAAAGACCATTCCAATTGGTCTTCGGGGATTTCCAGTTGTTCTGTAATGAGGATACCGGCCATTTGCTTGTTCAAAATTCGATAACCCCGCTTCATATCCAAACGTATGCCGCGGGTTTGCCATTGAAAGTACACACCCTTGTATCACAGGAGCAACCCGAAAATTTAAAGTGCACAGGGCACTGGCCTGGCGTTCCTAATTTTAGTAGCTTGCCGTGTGACGCCAAGTGACTGGGACCGCAGCAAGCCGACTCCCCATCCGCAGGCTGAATTGGCTTTTCCCCGACAAAATTCGAGAGAACCCAGCCGATCGTTGTCCCAAAGAAGGCTTAGACAAGTTAATCTGTCTGGCCGAGTGCAGGCGGCGCTCACTGACAGTGCATCCTTGAGGGCAGCAAAGTATGGCTAGTACAAGCATGGAATCGGAGACGACCACTGCGGCCGAAAATGAACGTCGTCTCATTCTGGAAGCCCAACGCCGTGGCCCGCTGGCGACGCTGGCTGCCTACGTCCGACTGTCTGGGCCGGGATGGTTGCAGGGCGCCATAACTTTGGGTGGGGGCTCACTGGCCGGTGCCTTATACCTGGGTGTTATTACCGGTTACCAACTGCTATGGCTGCAACCTCTGGCGATGATTCTCGGCGTGGTCATGCTCAGCGCCATCAGCTATGTGGCGTTGTCCACTGGCGAGCGGCCGTTCCAGGCCATCAAATCCCACATCAGTCCTTCCTTGGCGTGGGGCTGGCTGATTGCCACGATGATGGCCAACATCGTGTGGTGCTTGCCTCAATTCGTGCTCGGGACAGCGGCCGTTCAACAAAACCTACTACCTGATATGACCAGCGGTTTTGGCGGTAAAGTTGTGGTGGCTGCCTCAATTCTGACTGTGGCGATCATCGTCGTTTGGTTTTATAACTCGGGGAACTGGGGTATCCGCCTGTTCGAGATGATTCTCAAACTGCTGGTCGGTGTCGTCGTATTGAGTTTCTTTGGTGTTGTGTTGGCAATGACGGTGCATGGCGCTTTGGATTGGGGAAAAATCCTCGCAGGGCTGATTCCCAATTTCTCCAATCTTTTTAGTCCTGTCTCCTCGCTGGCACCACAAATCGAGGCGGCTGGTGAATTCGCTGGATATTGGTGCGCGT
Source organism: Pirellulaceae bacterium (assembly GCA_963707245.1). Lineage (GTDB taxonomy): Bacteria > Planctomycetota > Planctomycetia > Pirellulales > Pirellulaceae > Aureliella. The sequence continues at coordinate 35,470 of CAVPPY010000049.1, read as the reverse complement.
TTATTGCCGGCACTCAAAAAGACAAGATCATTACCGCATTTGCCACAGCGGTTGGCATCAACATGACGTTCTTGCTGCCCTATTCGATGTTGCGCAAGGGCTGGGGACGCGATCACCGAGGACTAGCGATCTTCGATCTTTCAATTGGCTTGATCGTGCCCTACGTGTTAGCCACGAGTTGCGTGGTGATTGCGTCGGCCAGTCAATTTCATGGTAAGAGCAAGGATGTGCTGGCGATGGTCGAAGTCGGCACGGGCAAAGAAGTCAAGTCTTACTACAGCATCGTGGACAAGCGGCTGCAGATGCAGTTTGGCGCAGAGTTCACTGCTGCCGTGGACGAAGCCAAACGCGAGGGAGGCAATCCCAGTCGGCTGAATCAATATAGGGCCGAATTGCCGCAACCCGAGCGGGAACTGGCGGCCGCCTTGGCTGACGCGACAACTTGGCGCTGGCCAAGACTTTGGAGCCCTTGGTGGGACCGCAGATTGCTCAGCGATTGTTCGGCATCGGTGTGCTGGGTATGGCCATTTCTACCATTATTATTCTGATGCTGATCAATGGATTTGCTTTTTGCGAAATGCTAGGTGCACCCTCCGAAGGCAAACTGCATCGACTGGGCAGCCTGATTCCCGCGATTGGGGTTTTGGGTCCATTTGTATGGGAAGAAGCGGCTCCCGCGCTGGCCACGCCGACATCGGTGATTGGCGGAGCCATGTTGCCCATCGCTTACGTGGCCTTTCTGTTGCTGATGAATTCGTCACGCGTCCTGGGCTCAGCCATGCCCCGCGGCTTGAACCGAGTCAAATGGAACGTGTTGATGCTGTTGGCCACAGGCGTATCGCTGTTTGCGTCTTGCTGGGGGCTATTTGACAAGCAGGTTGCCGGGATACCGATTGGTAAGTTGGCCCTGGCGTTGTTAGTCTTGCTGCTGGTTCTTGGCGTATTTGGCTTTGTCAAGAAAAACAAGGAATAAGCCGCAGCTCATGTCTGGCAACTGCCGGGGCTGAATCGAGTACTGTTTCGTAATATGGACATCAGATGACAGTCTATGTTTTTGGGCATCGCAATCCGGATACGGACGCCATCTGCGCCGCGTTGGCCTATGCCGATTTTCTACAGCGGACAACGCGTCCAGATGCGATTGCCGCTTGTTGTGGGCCACCCAATCAACGCACCGAGTATGCTCTCAAGCAGGTGCGCCTAGCCGCCCCCCGGATCGTCATGGACGTGCGTCCGGAGGTGGAGGACGTGTGTCGCCGTGATCCGGTGGTGGCCTACGACGATGAGGTATTCGCCGAGGTCTACGAGCGCATGAACGAGAACGGAATTGGCGCCGTTCCAGTATTGGATCGCCAGGGGAAATTCATTGGACTGCTGACCTTACTCGATTTGCTGAAGGTCATTTTCGCTGGGGATTCCGATCCCACTCTCTCGCGTCAGATCCGCAGCAGCGTGGAAAAGATCTGCAAGGTATTGCATGGCAGTCTGCAGCATATGGCCGCGCCAGAGGCCACGGTTGATTTGATGGTCATGGTGGGAGCCATGAGCGCCGAGGGATTTACAAAGTGCATGCACCAGTTCCCAGCCGGCCAGCTGCTGGTGGTCAGTGGCAATCGCCCGACGATCCAGCAGCCCGCGCGTGCGCACGGCGTCCGCGTGCTGGTGATCACCGGTGGCTATGAACTTTCGCCTTCGCTGGTTGAGCTGGCGAAACGCAATGGTGTGACCGTCATCAATAGCAGCTACGATACTGCCACGACAACCATGCGCATCAAATCCGCCAGGCGTGTGGACGCGGCGGTGCAGACGGATTGCCTGACGCTGTCCTCAAAGATGCCCGTGGAAGAAGCGCGAACCTTGGTAGCCCGCTCTCGCCAGAAGCTGTTTCCGGTCTTGGACGACAAGGGAATTCTGTTTGGCGTATTGTCAAAGTCGGACCTGATCAATCCTCCCAAGACACAGTTGGTCCTGGTCGATCATAATGAGCTGAGTCAGGCTGTGGTCGTGGCTGCCGAATCCGAGATTGTCGAAGTCCTGGATCACCATCGACTGGGCGGAAATCTGAAGTCGGATCAACCCATACGATTCATCAACGAACCAGTGGGGTCAACATGTACACTGGTCGCTCGCCAATTTCGTAACGCGGGGATTGTGCCGACGCCGGGAATAGCCCTGTGCATGATTGCCGGCATCATATCCGATACATTGCACTTGCGATCACCAACCACGACGCGACCTCGATCGTCAGCTATTGAACTGGCTGGATGGCTACTGCAGCGTTAACGTTGAGGATTTCGTCAAAGAATTCTTTGAGGTTGGTTCGTCATTGCGCTCGCACGCGGCTGCCAAAGTGGTTCGCGAGGATTGCAAAGAGTTTGAGGATCGTGGCCATCAGTTCTCCATCTCGCAGATAGAAGAGATTGGCTTCGAGCTGTTTTGGGAACGCCGCGATGAACTGCTTGAGGTGCTGGTATCCATGAGCAACCAACAAGGTTTGGATTTTTCAGCCTTGTTGATAACCGATATTGTCAGTAATGGCAGCCTGCTATTGATGTCCCATGAACCCGAGTTTTGGCAGGAGATCAATTACCCGCGCATTGATCGCTGCCTGTACCAGCTGGATAGTGTTGTGAGTCGCAAGAAGCAACTGCTGCCACTGATCTCACAGTTATTGGAGAACGCCGCAGTTCCGCACGAGTAGGCTTCCGCCAACTGGCTCGTTGGGGCTACTACATCAGCAGCGGCGGCGTAGAGCCGGGTTCGTCGTCGCGTCGTTCCCATTCGCGTCGAATTTCGCGTAGGCCATACGCGCACATTTCAAACTGCTCACTCATCCGCATCAGCAGGTCATTGGGTGCCGACGATTCGTCTCCGGCAATGCAGCTCGCAATGCGATAGGCCCGCTTGCCCTGTGCGCAGTAGTCGACGAACTGGTCGGGCGAATCCTTGCCTTTGAGTTGCCGCAGGGCTTCCGGATAGAGGCCGGACCAAAACAGAGTATAGTCGCCGATGTGTCTATGGACTTCGCGTTTTGCTTCGCCTAGGCGTTGCTCAGCCTCGACAACCATGGCTACGACTTCCGTGGCCGGCTTTCCATTGAGCATTCGCACGCGTTGTAGACTATCCACGCGTGAGAAGCGAACGAGCAGCTGACTGACATAGTCGACGATTTGCGTATCGACAACGCCCAGCTGTGAGTGGAAGACATACTCGCTCAAGCCAACGAAGAAGCTGTTGAGCGATAACGAATTATCACCATGTTTCATTAGGCAACTCTCCCGATTGTGAGCAATTACCCCCGCAACGCTCTACGTTAATTATAGGTCGAGTTTGCTGTCAAGCCAAATATTAAATAAAGTTCGTAGGCAGATTCATGGGCGACCGCCAGCGTTAATTTTCGAACAGTGCTAAAACGCGTTTCGCAAGATTGTCTCGAGATCGGAAAGCGCGGGTGCTTGTGGATTCAAATCCATGAGCCGCTTGATTTGAAAGGCACTGGCGGCGACTTGCGGAATCGACTCGCGATTCAAACCGATATCTCTCAGGCGTGTACGAATGCCAATCCGCACTTGCAACTGCTGAACAGCTTGAATAGCCGCTTCGGCCGCATCGCTAGTCGGCATTCCGCTAATATCGGCTCCCAGCCAACCTGCGATCTCCGCAAACTCGCGCTGGCGACAGGGCAGGTTATAGCGCATCACATGCGGCAGCAGCAAGCCATTGCCTTCGCCGTGCCCAATGTGCGTCAGCCCTCCGATGGGATATTCCAGTGCATGTACGATGCCAACGCCGGAATTGGAAAACGCCATGCCTGCGTAGGTAGCCGCTAAAGCCATTTCGTCGCGAGCCTGTAGGTCCAGCGGATGCTCACAGGCATTCACCAGTCTGCGGCCAATTAGCCGGATTGCCTCGGCAGCCAGCAGTCGGGTCAAGGGGTAACTGCCTTCATAGGCGCGGGCTTGCGGGTCGACGTCGAGCATTTCACGGAAATCGCGGTTGGTATAAGCTTCGATCGCATGTACCAGCGCGTCGATACCACTGTGGGCGGTAACGCTCCGCGGACAGCTATCGCTCAGTTCGGGATCCACCACGGCGGCAGGTTGGACGCAGCCACTGCGAGAGTGTGCTGACCTTGGTCGCCTGCTGCTGGTCGGTTAGCACAGCCGAGTGCGATACTTCGCTGCCCGTGCCCGCCGTGGTGGGCATGCAAAGACCGGCAATCCCGGACCAGGCACTCGGTCAAACCCGAAGTAGTCTTGGGGCGTGCCTGCACGTTTGGCAACCACGGCTGTCATCTTCGCCACATCTAAATTGCTACCGCCGCCTAGCCCGATCACGCAGTCCGCTTGTGCAGCCATGGCGGCCTGGCAGGCGGCATCGGCAACAGCCACACTGGGCTCGGCTTGGCAGCCGTCAAAAACATGCAACTGGGGGAATGCGGTCGCAAGTTGCCCTGCGAATCCGCCGCAGTTCGGCAATCCCAGCAGAGTGGAATCCGTTACCAGTATTGGCCGCCGCAGGGATCGACGAGAGAGTTGCTCAGGCAATTGCCAACGGGCCCCACGCCCGAATTTCAGCCCGCCAGCAGTTGAGAATTGCCAGACCGTATTTGCACGCATGATTGTTGGGGCTTGCATATTCACCCAGATTTTCAGCCGACCTGAAGCTGAGATTCAACATGACGAATTGCGTCGTGCATGCTCAGTCCGCGCCGCAGTTGCAAATCGGATCCATCTTGTAACCAGGTTTCGACCGTTTTCTCCGCCGAAATGACGGTGCTATGTCGGCGTTTTCCAAAATAATGTCCGATTTCCTTGTAAGCTGCCGGCGTATATTTGCGGGCCAGGAACATGGCCAACATACGTGGCTGGCTAACACTGCGCGTTTTGCTTTGCGACTGCAGGCTGTCAGCATCCAAGCCAAACATGCTGCACACGGCACGCTCGATATCGTGCAGGCGCACCACGGGGCGTGTGGCCTGCACCAGATCGAAAACAGCGTTCCAACAGTCGTCCCAGTTCAAACGACCCGGGTGCAAGGCGGCCACGGCCGTCAGTCGATTGACGATTCCACTCAGCACACGCGCGTCACCGCACGTCCGTTCAGCCAATTGGGAAACCAGTTTTCCGTCGACTTCTAATCCGGACGTCCTGCAATTGTCTGGTCAGCAATTGCTTTCGAAGCGCTTGGTCCAGCGGGTAAAGTGGTGCATTCAATCCTCCCCGCAGCCTGCCAATCAACTCACCGCCCAATTGACTTAATTCCGAAAGCGGCCGATCTGCAGTCAGGACGACCTGTTTGCCCACACGCAGTAAGTTGTCGATCGTATGCTTGACTTCCGTCAGTGTAGATTTTTTTCCGACAAAGAATTGCAAGTCGTCCAAAATGAGGGCGTCGACATCCCGATATTTGCGGCGGAACAAGGGTAGCCCGCCACCACGCAGACCGTCGCCGCCACGGAGGCCCTCGGTGAAGTCATTGGTGAACTGTTCGCTCGTCATATGCACGACGCGACGCAAACGTCGGCAGGTTCTCAAGCGGTGGGCTATGGCAGCAGCCAGCATGGACTTGCCGCTACCCGCAGGGCCATGCAATAGCACTGGACTCAGGCGACCAGGCTCAGATACGACGAGCCCCGCAGCTGTCCAGGCAAGCTGATTGGCTTGGCCGGGTACGAATTGATGCCACAAATCAACCTCGATTCGCTGGCTGGCCTTCTCCGCCGACGGGGTATCCGTAGACTCCCTGGCCTGAGGATCTTGGAATCTGCGCCCGCCGGGCTTCACGCGTGGGTCTGGGCGGCAGCGTTAACTCAGCCTGGGCGGCCAGCTCGGCTGCAAACTTCGAATTGAACTTCGGCCGGTAATGCGATGACACTGGCGAGCGTTTCCGCAAGCTCGGCCGTCAACATTTTCTTTGCAAGTTGGCACGAGAACTCCGATGCAAATTGCAGCTTCAGAATTCCATTGTGCCAGCTCCAGAGGGTGTTGTCGGGAATCCATAAATCGTAGCGCTCTGAGCTGATCCTATCGACCAGAGCAGATCGCACTTGAGCAGCGACATCCCTTTCGCTCTGGTTCACATCGTGTGCCATGCTCGTGCGCACTCCTATCGGTCAAAACGCTGCGCATGTCCTGCACAACTTGGGTTCTTTGACGCTCGTAGCAAACCTTGCCACGCTCCACCGATGTTCGAGGACTGAAAAGAAAGGCCACTATCTTTCCATCGAGCTTTGCCATACCGCGCCCGTTTTGGACGACGTTCCCGTCACTGGCGAGGGCCGATTGTAGGTGTGCTAGCATGGGTGTCAAACTGATTAGCCCTGGTTCAAAAAATTAGCAGTCCGGTGCACGCGATGAATCGTCGAAAGTCCTTTACTTCTCTGACTATCTGTCCATCGGGCATCGTAGCAAAGAATCTTGTTGGGCAGTGCGCCAGTTCGTTGAAAATATGTTCATACACAGCACACGGAAGCTGCTTGCCGAGTCACGTCATGTGCGCAAATGTCTGCCTGGCATGGACTTGCAGCTTCACGTAAAGCACATTCGCGGACGCAGCCGGTCCTTGCCTGTGGAATGCTATCATAGCCAATTGCGAGCGGTTCGTCTGGCGAAATTAATTTTGGTACAATTGTCATTCACCTCGATTCCTCGATTCAGGATCGTTCGATTAATAACTGGCCAGTTTTCTTGGCAATCATCACGCGCGAGCGTGATGGCTACTTTCGTTGTTTGGCATATCATCACGGCGGAGCGTGATGGCTACTTTCGATGTTTGGCAATCATCACGGCGGAGCGTAATGGCTACTTTCAAATCGCGACAGTTATCTATCGAACCGTGCTAAGGAGTCCACAGCGATGCCGACGCTCGAGCGCCTGTTGGACGCACTGGGGCCTCCGCCGGCGGAGGTTTGCATCGATTGGGCATGGCAACTCAAAAGTGCAGTTGATGGTAAGCTGAGCGCGGATTTGGATTGGTCTCGAATCGATCTTTTGGAATCCGGCGAACTGCGGATACGTTGTGAACTAACGCCGCGCAAATTCGAATCGCAGTGGGCGGCATCCCAGCCACTGGCTGCGACGAGCGCCTATGACCTGATAGAGCTTCTGCTGAAATGGAGTATTGCGACAGACGTTGCCTCGGACGCTCCGATACTCGCATCACCAATGTCCGCAGGCCAACTAGCAATTCTTCTCGAACGGAGAACTCGTGAGCTAGCGCAATGCAACTTTGAGGTGCCACGCTGCGAAATTGCCGCAAACTGTTTTGCTAAAGGAAGCTGAATCCTCGGCCCCACTCAAGAGCCGCGTGAAACGCGTGCAAACCAATCGCTTGCCGCGAATTCACTTGGCTTGGCTAGCCACTGGCCTGTTGTGTGTGCTGACGATATCGCTGGCTGTTTACGCGCTGAACGCGAAATCCATCCACGGCGAAAATTCAAACCACTGCTCTTGGCGTCGCAACCCACATCGAAGCCAGTGCTCAGTCGTTTAATGCACGCATGGCTAGGGAGAGTGTTGACAATAACGCGCAGGCGGCTTTAGTCCCCATGCTGCGGACAACGGACGATCTACTGGACGACGGCCCCCAACCGCCCGAGGTCTTCGGCAAGGAGCATGACCTGCGGCAGGATTATGGCCTCCCGTCGCTGGCCCCTGTGGGTGCGGTGGCTGCCGGCCGCCAGAATCAGGTGCAGCGACTGTCTGACTCTGGCGGGGACTTGTTCGGCGAGGGAGCCGAGACGCAAGCGGTAGCGGAGTCTGCCGTGGTTGGAAACTCGATAGACGCAAGCCGTTCCGTGGAGCTCGTTGGTTCGAAACAGGTCGACGTTTTGCAGGAGATGCAGCGCGTTACCGATTTGGCGGAAGCGGATGAGCAGGCCAGTGAGATTGCCGAGCGCGATGACGGCACCGTCGCCGAGCCGGCATTGCTCGTTGGCACGTCGCCAATGCTACAGGTTCAGCGGCTTTCAATCACAAGAGAGCACCGCATTCGAAAACCCGAGTGGAGAATTCGACTGTCTCCGGCCGTCGAGGGTTGTCGTGTGATCCCGGACGGAGCTCAGCGTATCTCTGGTCGCGAAACGGCGCGCTGGTGCGTTGTGGAAGAGGCGGCTGACGAGCCTCGTACGCAGGTTGTCGTTGTGGCCGGTTTGCTCCAGGGCGCGACTCGGGTATTCGCTGGAGGATCACTGCCGGTGCCGAGGACCTGCCACAGATTTTCGTTCCCCTGGGCAAGGACTACCTGGATGCTTTGTACGCTAGCTTGAACCAGGCATGCCAGCGATTGCAAAACCAAATTGAGCAGCTGCGGCAGCTCGGCAAAATGTCCGGATTGCCAGCGCAGCTGTGCGCGGCAGCCTCAGCCCAACGCAAGGAATGCGAGTCGCAGGAAAAACTGGGGCGGCGGATGCTACAGATGGTGGCGGATGCCCATCGCCTGCAAGCCTTGCTCGACAGTCAGCTCGAGGTTCATGCTGAAGTTTTCGACCAGTCGCGGTTGGGCTCGACAGCTTTGCTACAATTTGGCCAGCTGCACCCGACGGTCTCTGAAAATACAGCTGCGGAAAACACTGGCGCCTCTGAACCTGCATCTGACAGTCTGTGAGGAGTCTAGCGAGCAAACCGACTGGCGCGGGATGGCATGTACATGCGTAGTGTATTGCCTAAGCAGACGAGCGGACTTTCGACAGGATGCATTGCCAAGTTGAGTTCCAGCATGACATCGCGCGCTGAATCTTCCGATTCCGATGGCGCAGTTGGTATTTCGATACAAGATTTGCGCGTGCAATATCGGGCGGACGATCCGATCCTCAGCGGGTTGCACGCGGAGATTGCGGCGGGTGAGATATTGGCGCTGGTTGGTGCATCGGGCTGCGGAAAGAGCACGTTATTGCGATCCATTGCCCAGTTGTTGCCTATTGCCTCGGGAGAGATCGTTTTTCAATCTACGGCGTTGGCTCAGCCGAGCAGTCGTTTGGCATACGTATTTCAAGATGCGACCCTACTGCCCTGGCGATCGGTATTTGACAACGTCCGACTTCCGCTGGAGCTTCGAGGTCAAAGGCAGGCAATTCGACAAAGCGACTCTCGCGCGGCCGCGACGAAACGCATTAGTCAGAGTTTGCGAGCCGTGGGCCTCGCAGAGGATACCTGGCGCAAGTACCCAAGAGAATTATCTGGGGGCATGCGGATGCGCACGAGCATTGCCCGCGCCCTGGTGACGGAGCCCAGCATTTTGCTGCTCGATGAGCCATTTGCCGCACTGGATGACATACTCCGTTCGCGGCTCAACGATCTGATTCTCGAGCTGTGGGAGCAGCGCCGCAGGACTATTCTATTCGTGACGCACAATATTGCGGAAGCGGTTTACTTGAGCCACCGTGTGGCAGTTTTTGGCGGCGGCAAAATCGCGCGGATGCTCGACAATCCATTGCCCTGGCCGCGGCGGGCTGCACAGCGTACGAGCGTCCTGTTTGCCGAACAATATGGTGCTATCAGCGAAGCGTTGGGCGAGGTGGCCGAGCTGTGAAACAAGAAAGCTTGCCAACCAGAATTTTCTTGGCTGTAGCCGTGTTCTTTGCGTTCACGATTGTTTGGCAATTGATCGTGACGGTGCAGCAGCTCGAGCCCATTTTCCTGCCCTCGCCACTGCGCGTGGCTCATGCGGCCTGGCAGGAACGGCAAAAACTCTTCCAGGGATTTCTGGTGACGGGAGCCGCTTCACTGCTTGGCTTGATGTTGAGCGTTGCGATTGGATCTGTTTTGGCTGTCCTGTTCAGCCAATCGCGATGGGTGCGGTCTGCGTTCTACCCCTATGTTATCTTTCTACAGACCGTGCCCATCGTGGCGATTACTCCTCTACTGATCACTTGGTTCGGCTACGGCTTTAAGACGGTGGTCATCGTTGCTACCATTATCAGTCTATTTCCAGTTGTTTCCAACGTCACAGCGGGTCTGATTTCAGTCGACGAAAACCTGAAAGATCTATTTCGTTTGAACCGAGCATCGCGTTGGGAAACCCTAAGCAAGTTGCGAATTCCGTTTGCCATCGGTCACTTGGTGCTCGGTACACGGATTAGCGCCGGCTTGGCCGTAATAGGCGCCATTGTCGGAGAGTTTTTCGTTGGAACCCAAGCCGAGGGGTTCGTAGGACTCGGAACGCTCATGACCAGCTGGCAACGCCTGGCCCGGACCGACGCATCACTGGCAGTCGTATTTGTCAGCACGCTGCTTGGATTGGCCATATTGAGCGTGGTCAATCTGATTGCAGGCACGCTGCTCCGGCGGTGGACCGCCGGCAGTGGCTTTGAGAATGAGTAGGGCTGGCACTGATTGCCGGTGGCTGGCTAACAAGTTTACAACCACACCAGTTTACAACCACATAAGAGCTGTTTTCATGCGATCAATTAGAGTTTGGCTTGGGATGTCGTGTCTGCTGCTGTTGCTAGGTTGCACGGCAAGAAAACAGGCTGACCGGGCTGACGACGGAACGGGATTGGACCGCGTGGTGCTGATGCTGAATTGGTATCCCGAAGCAGAGCATGGCGGATTTTACGCGGCCAAGTCGGATGGAATCTACGAGCGATTTGGTTTGGATGTTGAGATTCGAGCCGGTGGGCCTGAGCGCGCGGTCGCGCAGGAATTGCTGTCCGGTCGCGTGCAGTTTGCGATCGCCAACGCGGATGATGTGTTGCTGTTTCGCCAACAAGAGGCTCCGCTTGTGGCCTTGATGGCTCCCATTCAGAATACGCCGCGGTGTATCTTGGTGCGTGAGGATTCGGGTGTGCAGGATCTCAAGAGTCTGCGGGGATTGACATTGCAAGCCAACGTGGGCCGACCCTTCTTGGACTTTATGAAAAATGAAGGACTGCTCGAAGGTGTGCAAGTTGTGCCCTATAACGGGTCTGTGGTTGGTCTCGTCACTGATCCCAAAACGGCGATTCAGGCCTACTCGTTCAGTGAACCGCTATTGGCCGAGCAGCAGGGTGTCGCTGTGCGAAAGCTGATGCTATCGGATGCCGGTTTCAATCCCTATGCTTCCTGCCTGATTGCTACTGAAAAGACAGTCAGCGACAGACAGGACATGGTTAGCAGGATGGTGGTTGCCAGCCGAGAGGGATGGAAGGCATACTTCGCATCGCCCGAGAACGCCAACAAGCAGATCTTGGCTGCGAATCCCGAGGGTATGACGACCCAAGCCCTCGAGTTCGGAGCCGAGCAGCTGCGCGGCTTGTGCTTGCCGGACGGTTTATCCGCCGACGATATCGGTATCATGCAAATTCAGCGGTGGTCCGAATTGACGGAGCAATTTGCCAAGCTGGGGCTGATCGATCCAACGCGCGTGAAAGCCAGTGAAGTATTTACTACTCAGTTTATTGATCGCTCAGCGCCAACCGATTAGAAGTGCATGACACGCTCGCTGATTGCATTATGGCTTACTTTGATCGCCGCCATCATTACGATCGCGGTGCTGGCTCAGTTTTGGTTGTCGCAGCGACAGACTAGTGCACAGCAGCGGGTAAGCGAGATTTTGGCCGGCAGTTTGGTTGCCTTTGATGATGCGATCGAGCGGTTGATTGCGGGCTATGCGGTCGATATGCAGCGACAGTCGGAGGCTTGCGATCTGCTAGATCCTGCTAGCTGCGTGCAGCTCACACGCTCGCCGCTGGTTAGCACGCTGGTGGTCGTGGATTCCGATTCAAGATTGGTTTTTCCAACGGATTTCTCAAACGCGTCTGCGGATCGCCAAAGTCTGATTGACGAGGCCCAACAGCTGCTCGAGAGAAATGGCCGATCCACGGCCTGCAGCTCGTCAAACTTCTTCCACAGGAAATTCCGACAGGCTGCGAGGTTTACAGCAATCTGCCGACCAGGACTTGAAAAATCTCAATTCGCGGAGCTATATCAATCGACCACTCGAGCGAGTTCGAGCAAGCCAAAACCGCTTCTGCCGGCCCCGCACAATCGCCCGCTGCTGGACGAGCTGCTGAGGAGTCCGCCGCTCAAGCTGCTGCGGAGCCACCTGACCGCGATCGCCAGGCGACGGTCGAGGCAGAGTTCGGTTGGATAACCTGGTACCATCGCCGCGGGATGGTACTAGGCTTTTGGTGGAAGCAGGGACAGCAACGTCGCGGGCTAGCTACCATTCCGCGAGCGCGGTGGATGGCAGACATCGTGGCTGCCCTGCCAGACACGGATATCCAGGGCAGTCTTCAGCAGGCAGTTTCCACCTCAAAGCCCGACCAAGTCCTGAACCAGCTCATCGATGTCGAAGGGACTGTTATCTACCAGTGGGGCGGTCTACCGAGCGGGCTATGGAGCGAGGTTCAGCAACGTGAGCCGGATGGCTTGATGTCCGTCAGCGAGCCACTGGAAGGCTGGCGTTTGCGGGTTTTCGCGTCCGACGCTTATCGACAAGTCCTAGCTGGCGAAAATGCCGTTCTGCCGTTATGGCTGGCTGTGGCTGGCATCTCCCTGGCTTTGGTGCTGGGTGGCATTTTGGCAACAATCAGTTTTAATCGTCAGATTGCGCCAGGCGGCTCAACGCGTGTCTTTTGTCAACCAGGTCTCGCATGAATTGCGGACACCGCTGACCAATATCTGTATGTATGCGGACTTGGTCGCACGGTCGCTGGACGGCGAGTCCGCAGAGGATGCACCCAATCGACAGCGGATAGCGGTCATTCAAAGTGAGAGCCAACGGCTTGGTCGCCTGATCAGCAATGTCTTGCAATATGCCCGCGACGAATCGCATCCCAGCGACGTTAAACTCCGCGATGCGGTAGTCGATGACGTGGTTCGCGATGTGCTGGCCGCATTTGAGCCGCGTTTGAACGCCGTTGGGCTTGCCGTCTCGGAGGATCTTGCGGCCCAAGACGTGCGTCGCATTGACACGGATATCATCGAACAGATTTTGGTGAACTTGGTCAGCAACGCCGAGAAATACGCGGCCAATGGAAAATGCTTAGAGATAAGAACTCGGGAAAATGACCAACAAGTAGACATTTGGGTGTGCGACGATGGTCCAGGGGTACCAAGCCGCATGTCCGAAAGGATCTTCTTGCCCTTTGTTCGTGTTAGCGATCGGCTTGACGCTCCCGCGGGAACGGGAATTGGCTTGACGATTGCTCGCAGCTTAGCCCGAAAGCACGGCGGCGATTGTCGGCTGCTACCAAGCCAGTCTGGAGCCGTATTTCATTGCACCTTGCACGCCCCTGCCCCGCTCAAAAACTCGGCTGATACGGGAACACAAGCATGCACTTGAAGGTCTTGGTCGCAGAGGATGACAGGCTGACACGAAACGGACTGGGTGAAGTTCTTGAAGTCGAAGGACTGAGCCCAATCTTGGCTTCCGACGGGCTGCAGGCGTGGGACTTATTTCAAAAGCATCGCCCCGATTTTGTTTGTCTGGATGTCATGATGCCCGGTCTAAGCGGCTACGAACTGTGTCGCAGAATTCGCCACTAGACCAGCATGTGCCGGTAGTGTTTATTACAGCCAAGGCAGAGGAAGTTGACAAAGTCGTGGGGCTGGAGTTGGGTGGGGACGACTACATCGTCAAGCCGTTTGGTGTCAAAGAAGTTGTCGCACGCATCCGGGCTGTGGCGCGGCGCTGCTTGCTTGACTATGCGCCTGCCAGCCAGGATGCCCTGCCCGCGGTCCCATTCTCCATGCAAGATTTGCTAGTCAATCCTAAAGAACTCCGCGCCTATCGCGACGGGCGGTCCATTGACTTGAGCTTGCGCGAAGTGAAAATCCTGGCCTTGCTGTTCCAGCATGCGGGGCAGGTCGTCGATCGCAATACGCTGATGAACTACGCTTGGAATCAAGATTACCTGCCCAGTAGTCGGACGCTTGATCAACATATTTCTCAGCTCCGCAAACGCATCGAGGTCGATCCCAAACATCCAAGGTTGATCCACACCATACATGGCGTCGGCTATCGCTTCGAAAACTAGGCTTTGTCTCAAAAGGGGTCTGACCCTCTCTGGGCAAGGCAGAAATAGCAGTGAATCGACTTGCCCTCCAAAAGGGTCAGACCCCTTTTGAGACAAAGCCTAGACTAAATCCATGTTAGCTCGGATCCTCAGCTCCATGACAGATCGTGGTCGGCGAGTGGCAGGGAGCGGACTCGCGTGCCGGTTGCGGCAAAGACCGCATTGCACAGCGCGGGTGCGAAGGAGGGTACACCCGTTTCTCCCACGCCAGCCGGAGGTGCCTGGCTATCGACAATGTCGACGATGATCTCGCGTGGAGCGGTCTTCATCGTGGCGACGCGATAGCTGTCATAATTGTTCTCCACCGCTCGCCCCTTCTTGAACGAGATCTTGCCGAAGAGCGCTGCGTCGCGGCCATAATGGCGGCACCTTCGACTTGCGAATGCACGCGATCGGGGCTGACGATCGTGCCTGCGTCCAAGGACACCCACACGCGTGGAATGCTCAATTTGCCGTCGTTGGAGACTTGCACTTCGACTACGTGCCCCGTGTAACCAAGGAACGAGCGGCAGCAGGCAATTCCCAAACCCGAACCGTTGGGCTGGCGGGGATCTGTGTTTCGCGAGGCTGACTGCTTCCAGTCGGCCATGTCCGCGGCGCGACGCAGCACATTCTTCAAGCGGGCGATGTCGTAGGGATACTCTTCGGTCGAAGCACCGCGGTTTCCCAGCCCGGCAGCCTTCATATCCAGTTGACGATCCGGCCCCAACAGGGCCAGCAGGTATTCCAGGGGATCACGACCGGCGCAATGCGCCAATTCGTCCGCGAATGAACTGACCGCAAAATTCTGTTGGATATGGCACACCGACCGTAGCCAGCCAATGCGAACATGGGCCTCCGCTTCGGCCGTCTCCAAGCTCAGGTTGGGTACGTCGTAGGGAAGGTCGGTGTGACCCATCTCGGCTTCCCATGTGGCAGGTGATTTGGCCGACGCATCGAAGGTCGAGCCAATGGTGGGATAGCACACGCGTTGCAGCCAGGCTACCGGCAGTCCCTGATCGTTGACAGCAGCCTCACAGTGCACGGCGGAAATTGCATGGAAGTAGTCATGTTGCAAATCGTCTTCGCGGGTCCAGGTGACATGCACTGGACGCTGCAGTTGCCGGGACAACATCGCCGCCTCAACGCAGTAGTCCGGTTTGCTTTTGCGACCGAAGCCCGAGCCGAGCAGCGTTACATTGACCAGCACGTCACTGGGATCGATTCCCATCGCAGGCCCGACGGCTTGCTGAACGGCTTGTGGATTCTGGGTAGCAGTCGACAGTTGGCAGGAAAGGACTTTGCCGCTGGCGTCGGTCTTGACGTCAGCTACAGCGCAGGGCGTTTCCATGGGAGCATGCGACAGGTGTGGCACAGAGTAGTCCGCCTTGTGCACGTTGGCGGATTTCTGAATGGCTGCGAGTGCATCACCCGTGGCCCGCAAGACCTTGCCCGGTCTGCTAGCCGCGGCAGCCAATTGCTTGGAAAATTCGTCGGTGTCGTAGGTTGCATTGGGACCATCGTTCCATTCGATCTCCAACGCATCGCGAGCCTGCCATGCCGCCCAGGTACTGGTGGCGCAAACCGCAATGCCTCCCAGTGGCTGAAAGTTGGGTGCCCCCTTAAACACTGGGATTTCGACTATTTCAACAACGCCTGGGATTTTTCTGGCTTGGCTTGCGTCGAAAGAGCTGACGGTTCCGCCGACGACCGGCGGGCGGGCAATCACGGCAAACAGCTGATTTTCCATTCTCGCGTCAATACCGAAGATGGCCTTGCCGGTCAGGATGGCGTGCATGTCGGTGATTGCCACGTCCTTGCCAATGAATTTCCATTGGTCGCGTGACTTGAGCTTCAGGTCGGCCTGGGCGGGTACCTTGAGCGATTTGGCTGCCTTAACCAGTTCGCCAAATCCCAGGCTGCGATCACTTCCGCGATGTTTGACGTGATGGTTTTCGGCGTAGCACTGGCCGGCGTCGACACCCCAGGCCTGCGCGGCGGCCTGTTCCAACATGGTCCGCGCGGTGGCCCCCGCCACACGCATGCGTTCGAAGAAGAAGCGGATACTGTTGGAGCCATCTGTGTTTTGGTCTCCCAGCCGTTTGTCCCCGACGGCTTGCTGGATCGTGACTCGATTCCAATCTGCTTCCAATTCGTCCGCCACGATGCGCGGCAATCCGGTGCGGATGCCGGTACCCATCTCCGAGCGGTGGGCCAAGATGGTCACGTCACCCGTGGGGGCGATGGAAACAAAGAAATCCGGCGCAAAGGCGTCCACGTCGCCGGCATCGACCGCCTTGAGCCCCGCCTGGCCATGAGCGAAATGGCCCATCAAGATCAGCGAGCCGGCCGCTGCACTACTCAAGAAATTCCGCCGTGAAACCAGTATGGCCGTGGACGGATTGTCTAGCTGATTGCGAGTGCTCATTGGCTCATCTCCTGGGCTGCGGACTTGATGGCTGCTCGGATGCGTGGGTAGGTGCCACAACGACAAATGTTCCACATCGTCGCCTCAATCTCAGCGTCGCTCGGTCGCAGGATTGGATTTTAGCATGGCGGCTGCCATCATCATCTGCCCGACCTGGCAGTAGCCGCACTGCGGTACATTGTGCCCCTTCCACGCTTTTTGGATGGGGTGCGAGCCATCTTCGGACAGACCTTCAATGGTCGTGACCTGCGCGTCACCCACCTCACTCAAGTAGGTCACGCATGACTGCACGGCCTCCCCATCGATGTGTACCGTGCAAACACCGCATTCCGAAACTCCGCAGCCGTACTTGGTACCCGTTAGGCCGAGATGATCGCGGAGATACCATAGTAGTGGCGTGTCCAACGGCACATCCCCCAACTCATAAGTGTTTCCGTTGACGTGGATTTTGGTCATGTCAGTCCCCAGTGCATAGGCAGTTCAACGAGCACGTGTCGGACATGCATTATCACGGATTGCTGGGTCAGGAGCAATAGACTGCCATGCAGGCAACACCACGCACTAGCCGCGATAGGCCCTGAGCCCGGCCTGATACTCGGCTGGAGTATCGATGTCGTCCACTGCTAACTGCGGTGGCAGGTGTAACTCGAACTGGGGCTGCCGCGCCAGTAGCGCATCGAGTCCTTGATTTTCTGCCAGCAAGAATACTTCGGAAGTCAGCTTCCACGGAAGTATCACCGGATGACCGGCTTTTCCGCCGAAATAGGGAATCGTAACGGACGGCAATTCGCAAGCGGCTATCACTTGATCGATGAGCGCAGCGCTGAGTGTTGGCAAATCGGCCGGAGCCACGCACAGGCCGTCGTCCGGCCGCGGAGCATAGCACTCGCGGAGGTGCGCAATGCCAGCCTGCAGCGATGATTTCATGTCTGGCGGATCGAATTCGGGCTGTAGAATTGCGACTGGCCAACCTTGGCAAGCGGCCAACAGCTCGGTGTCGCTGCGGCGGATCACGATCAACGTGTGATGTACGCGGCTGTTGGTCCATGCGGATAAGACGTGCTCGATAACACGGCCCGGAGTGCCAGATGCAGCGGGAACCTGTCTGGCAGGCCGAGGAGATTCTCGGGTGGCAGATTCGGGCCAAGGCAGAAGCAATTTATGCCGACCCATCCTGCTGCTCCTACCTGCGGCGGGAATGATCGCATAGTATTTAGGCGTGTTCGGCACGTTGTCCTGCCCAGGTCTCGAAAATCCAGGAGCTGCCGCATGTCGTACGACATCGTAGAGCATCATAACATGGTTCAGCAGTTGCTGGACGCAGGCCTGCCATTCTGCGTGATCACACTGATCGATATCCGCGGCAGCATCCGCAGGTCGTCGGAGCCAAAGCCATTGTGAGCCCTGAAGGCATCGTGGGCGGCACGGTCGGTGGTGGAAAGATCGAAGCCGCAGCCGATTGCGCATGCACAGCAGCTATTGTCGCAGCCACGCGCTAACGATTGGGTGAAGTGGAATCTGCAAACCGATATTGGCATGACCTGTGGCGGTGAAGTGAAATTGTTCTTCGAAGTTCACGCGCAGACTAAATGGCCCATCGTCGTGTTCGGTGCGGGGCATGTCTCCCAGGCACTCGTCCGCTTGCTGCTAACCCTCGATTGCCATGTCAGCTGCGTCGATACGCGATCCGAGTGGTTGGATCGGCTGCCCACGCATCCCAAACTCACCAAGCTGCTCGCCCAGGAGCCCAGTCAGTATGTGGCCCAACAACCGCATAACGCATACTTTGTGCTAATGAGTAAGGGCCACGCTACCGACTTACCAGTTTTGGCGGAGATTCTTGAAAAGTCGACAGGCACCGTTTGTGGGTGTGATTGGTAGCAAGCAAAAAGCCAGCGTCTTGCGTCGCGATTTGCATGCCCGAAACTGCCCGCCGGACTCATCAACTCTTTTCATTGCCCAGTCGGTCTGGACATCGGCAACAATACGCCGGCCGAAATAGCCATCAGCATCGTCGCCCAGTTGCTGCAGCACCGCGACGCAGTTGTTCCGGCCAAATGAAAAAGGTGCTGCATCGATCTGGCCAGCGCATTCTTCCTGGTGCACCCTCAGTCGACTTTAGGCGCACGGCAATTAGATCTCTACCACTTAGGCGAGTCTCTCCGAGACTTGCAATCCACGTCTCGGGGGACCTGCGATTTACAACTTGAGCAAATTAGCTCCTGATGCCGACTCGCCTTGCAATTTCCTGCGGGCCGAAGGTCCAGCAGTTTGTATAGCCCAGGCCAAGTCAACGCGAGTCAAGCGAGCGTTGATGTCGCCCTGGGTGGCGTTTGCGCGGCACGTGTCCCCAGCCTGGGGACCTTGAATGTTGGGGCCCGAGATCCCAGGCCTGCACTTCGCTCGCAAGCTCGCTACGTTTAGCCTGGGCTAGGAAAACGGCTGGACCTTTGGCCCGTCAGAACTTCCGCATGATGTTTATCGCACGTCCTGAGAGATGCGGCTACGTGGACAGGCGAAATTTTTTCGTGCCGCGCACCTTCGCAATCCACGCTTACTTGCGGATGATGGCAAGCCAATCGGCATCGGGGTCCGAGGGCGGATTGCCGATATCCACGGTTCCACCAGCCGATACCGATTTCACCGAGCCGCCTGCCAGCTCACCACCGGCCCGCGGATTGAACCATTGCACGCTGAACTTGCCCGTCGCCCCGCTCAGGTCGAGCTGGCTTGTGCCACCCTTGGGCAAGTAAATCAAATAGATTTCACCCGACTTGGCCAAGCAAAACCTGGAGTTGTCGTGCTGCGTGTTGCCAACAAGCGCGTCGGCATTCTGCATGTCGACAAAGGGAATATGATTATCGTGGAAGAAGTTGATAGCGATGCGGCAATAATCCCAGCTCTGATCGCGGCTGCGAAAATCTTCACATATCAGATCGTTCTCGGGCAATTGGTATCCAAAGTAGTATTCCACGCCCGCCCCGCCGGCCATGAGTGTCCCCCATAGACAGAGTTGGCGAATGTCGTGCATCGTATACTTCTTGCCATTCTGCGTTGCGGTACCGTCGTTGCCCTGGTAACCCGGATCTGCCGGTACACCGTGGCTAGCCGGGTTCTGCTCATCGTTGGCCACCACCCAGGCGCGACCGTGCTGACTGGATTCCGTTACCCACTTGAGTGTTCGCTGGTGAGCGGCGCTCCACGAATTTTGCAGAGAGGCTCCGGTCAGCAGTGACTTGTCACCCAGTAAGGGCGTGTAGACCTTATCCTGTTGATCCGGGAAAGTGTGGATCACGATATTGTGCTGATAGGGATCTGTGTCGTGCAGATACTTGACCATATCGCGGACTTCAGCAGTGCTCTGCGTATTCTCTTCACCGATATTCCAGTTCAGCGCGAGTTCATAGGCGAAGCGAGCAATCAATTCACGGCAATACAGTTTTCGCTCGAGCCCTAGTTTTCCTCCATCGAGTGACTCAGGTACGCGACCGGGAGCCGACTCGTGGCCGCGGCGATCATCATCCATTTCATTCTCCTGCAACTTAAAGTGCAGGTGCAGTCCTGTGGCGGTCGCATGGTCAAACACGATTCCCCACTGATCCAATTTGCTACAGTCGTAATGCAGTTTATCGTTGCGACTGGTGAAAGGCCAGACATTATCTCCGTCGCCCGCGGCGTTGTAGGGGAGAAACGAAAAGCTATTGAGGCCCTTGTCGGCCAGGTAGTTCAGGGCACCGATCAGTCCCTTGCCCTTGCCTTGCTTCCAACTTGGATCTCCCTCGCGCCAATCCTGGGCATGAGGCTGCCAAGACTTGAGCGGTACTTTGTTAGGCTTGCCGGCCGCAGTGTTGTCGAAATCTGCATAGCCGAGCATGGTTTCCGGCGCATCGGGCCCTGCCTTGAGGAAGTATTGTCCGCTACCGGCGAACTGAAGATAGTGCTTGCCAACATACTCGAGGCGCCCATGCGCACGGAAATCGCGATCCGTTTTATCCGATTCCGCAATCACGAAGGAACCGGACTGTCCATCAAAGGGCTGAACAGCCTGACCGCCTCCATCGAGCACTGCTGCCGGTCCTTTCTTGAAGGAGACCGTATAGTTCCAAGTCCCGATCTTGTCAGGCGAAAGATGCGCCCGCCAGCTGGTACCCGCTGTTGCCGATGACTCGGCAGCATTGCCGTCGGCGGCAAAATAGCCAGGCACGACATAGCGCGGTTCGCCGCTTTCATGCGTGAACGTCACATTGAACGCTAAATCCGTGAAGGGATTGGGTGCGTTGTCCTGCTCATACGCGAACGGGCCATCCAGCGTTAGACTCACCTTGTGCCATTGCTTTAGCTCACCACTCAGCACGACTTGGCCTGTGCCGTCCGCCTTGCGTGGCATGACCAGGGGGGCTATGGCGGGTGGCGAAACCTGTTGTGTGGCTGAGGCTTTCAGCGTGGCGAAGCTGGCCGGCAACGTACCACTGTACACCCGAGATGCCGGACCGATATCGGCTGGTCGCTCAAATTCACGATGGGTGGTCATCAGCCAGCGGTCAAATTCGAAGCCGTCTTCGCGCATTGAAAAGTGAATCTCATGCAGTCCAGCCCGTTGCACGTCAAGGAAGATCTTGTGGGGCTCGCCGCAGTGTTGCTCCGCCGTGCGTTGCTTGCTTTCCCAGCGCCAGCTCGTCTTACCCTCGCACCATTGCATCTTGCGTCCACTATCGGGCCAGGTCCCATCGATGCCCACGTGAATGCCATTGTCTTCTGAGCCACTGCTAAAGGCTCGTGCCCACACATAATAGCGGCCAGGATTTTTGAACATGACGCGGTAGGTTAACACGGCGAGATTGCCGGGTTCATCCGAGAAGTTTTCACCTTTAATGAGTTTCTCACCATGATGACGTCGCGAGTCAGGCAGGGCTTCCACGTAGGCACCGCCCACTGCGCCAGTCACGTGCAGTGGGTCACCATCGGGATCGACCTGCGGAGAGTGGGCTGCTGAGGAAATGTGAAAGGCGCACAGTTCGGTCTTGTCCTGTCGTGAGAAGTGTTCCGCCTCCACGGCCAGCAGGCCGTCTATTTCTGCAAAGACCACGTCCGACGCAACCAGCGGCGGCCGTTGCGTCCTCGGCAGCAAGTGCTGCGCAATGCGTCAACGCGCCGCACACTAGGCCGGCACATAGCAAGACGGGAGCTAGTCGAGAGAGGTCGCCTGTCATTTCAATCTTTCCATTGTTGGTCAAAGTAGGAATGCGGATCATTCGATCGGTAAACTGTCCTGTGTGGTTTGGCCATCATCACGACGCAGCGTGATGGCTACCTTGCAATCGCGACAGTTCAGCGCGATGGATTTGGCTATCGCACAGCGATTTCGCTGGTCGTTGCCGAGCCGCCCAGGTCTGGCGTGCGCGGCTGCCCAGCGGCCAGTAGTGCTGCGACGGCAGATTCGATGCATTGGGCTGCCTGAGCGGCGCGTGGATCCTGGAATCGCTCCGCTAGCCAATCGAACATCATGGCTGCCGACAGAATCGTTGCGATGGGGTTAGCGAGGTTCTTACCAGCCAACTGAGGTGCGGTGCCATGCGAAGGTTGGAACATGGCTCGCGCATCACCAATTTCGGCAGAGGGCGCTACGCCCAGCCCACCCACCAAGGCCGCGCCGAGATCAGACAAAATGTCACCAAACTGATTCTCCATGACCAGCACATCCCATTGGCTGGGAGAGGTCACCATGTACAAACTCATCGCATCGACATAGGCCGCCTCGGCTTCGATATCGGGGTACTGTTCAGCCACTTCAAAGAAAACCTTGCGAAAAAAAGCAAAGCTGCGGAAGACGTTGGCCTTGTCAACGCAGGTTACTTTGCGTTTACCATCGCTGGGCCTGCCGCCACGTTTCTGCACAGGCGGAAAGCAAAATCGACTACCCGCTGTGTGCCTTCACGGGTGATAATCAAAGTCTCAGAAGCCACCGAGTCGTTGAGCAAACAGCCACCGCCAAAGGACGCAAATAAGCCTTCTAGATTTTCGCGTAAAATGATCATGTCAATTCCCGCCGCGGCCGTGTTCAAAGGGCTTTGTACACCGGGATAGAGTTTGACGGGTCGCACGGCGGCATACAGACCCATAGCCCGCCTCAGTCCCATCATCATGTCAGGCTGCACCTCCGTCCCATCGGGCTTGCGAACATCGGGTAGCCCGATTGCAGCCAGCAGTACGGCGTCAGCGGTCAAGCACTCTTGTAGAACGGGGTCGGGAATCGCCACGCCGGTTCGACGGAAATGCTCCGCCCCGGCCTCACGCCGAACAATCTCTAACGACAGACCGCACCGGGCCTGGACTGCACCGAGTACCTCAAGGGCAGCATCCATACACTCTGGACCAATACCGTCGCCCGGCAGGCAAACGATTTTATAGCGTCGCATTGCACATCTCCTGCTCTGCCGTGCGAGCACGAATTCGAATCATGTTACCTGGTCCGATGACCTTGCGGCCGGCATTGCCAGACGCTGCACGGTCTTTCGGCCGCCCGCCCGCGAGCATCCCCGCTATGTTAGTTTTAGGGCCGACCGGACATCAACCGACCCCAAAACCGCTCTGAGTGTAGCACTAGAATCAGGCGGTACAATTGTATAATTCCGATTGATTATTAGGAGAAATTGAATGGTCGGCGAGCTGACGCCAGCGGCGCTTGCCAAATCGCATTGCCTTGTCGTGATTAAGTACAACGTCCTGTCAGCGGCACTGCCTTAGCACCCGGCTTTCATGTGTCCTTTTCCCCGTCTGACTCGTTGCACTCGCCTGACGACCCTCCCGCGGACAAGCATGCTGGCTAGTGGTAGGTTGGCCGCGCGGGAGGGTGAATGAGCCAAGCCGTCGTAGAAAAACCGCTGAGTCTGAGTAACGAACGTTACATGGGCTCATGAATAATCTGGGCGCGCCGGCAGTTGATGCCATCCACAGCCCGATAGACCGGGCTAGGCAAATTGCTGGGCCTCTTTGGCCTAAAAAGACACAAAGTGTGCAAGGTCAAAACTCGGCGCCCCGGCGGCTGATGAATGATTTGGCCGATGCTCTGGAGCTACCACAGATCATTCCCAGGCAAAGCCCTCGCATGGAGGGCAAAGCCTGGGAACGGGAGCAAAATACGCTAAGGCGCTCTTTATACAAGTCTTGCGAGATTCTCAGGCCAGCCAAAACGCTTAGCACTATTCGGTAAATAGCTAACGCGATTCCATAGTAGCCATCACGCTCCGTCGTGATGATTTGCCAAACAATACAGGACAGTTATGTAAGCAACGATTCTTAAGCAGAGCGGCGACCTAGGCGCAAATTGCAACCCTGCCGACCGGGCCGGCGGCGTGCACCACTTGGCCAGAGGCGCGGGAGGGCGGAAATGCTATGGAAGCGTTCGAGCGTGCCGCGGGCGTAGTTCGTCAGGGCCTTCTGATCGCCATCAGCGTCTGCCAGGATGGCCCGGGCTGAATGGCAGGCCGAGCCGATAGCCCACGAGAGAGCTTGTCCAGCAAGTGGCTCAAGTGAGGCCGCCGCATCGCCAACGGCGACACACTTCGCGTCGGCAATGGTGTCGAGCACACCCGTATTCGATATAGCACATCGCCAACCGGAGCAGAATTCGTCTAACATCAGTCGCGAGCAAAGCCAGTGCGTCTTATGCAGGTTGTAAAGTACGCGGATTCTCCACCCGTTCTCGAAAGCATTCGGCGGCGCAACAAAGGTGACTTGCAGGTTGTCGCCCTGGGCGGGGACGGCATAAAACCAACCCTGATTACCGCGCTCGATCCATAGCCGATTGTCGCGATCATCGGCACGCCGTGCAAACACGACTCGGCAAACCATGTGCCGAGACTGTAGTTGTTTTCTGCGGCCCAGCATGCGACTAACTGTTGATGATTGGCCGCTCGCGTCAACCACATATCGACTTTCCAAGGTCTGTTGGTCAAATTCACATTTGAGATTAACGGCATAGCGGTCAGCCCGCCGCCGCACCCAAGTTACATGCGCCGTGTATGGTGCGAACACCTGCCCGATAGGCGGCAAGCATCAACCAATTATCGAGTCGTTGGCGCTCGACGTGCCAAGCAAAACCCGATGGAAAGGAAGTCAATTGCCGACGCGGCGGTTGTTGCTCATCGCGCATGCAGACGATGCCCGGGCAAACCAGTGGAGCACAATCGCGAAATCGGTCCAACAAACCCAAAGCATCCAAATGCTCGCCAGCTTCGGGCAAAACCGTATCGGTGCGGTGGAAGTGCAGTGTGTCCGGACGGACCCACTCGTCCTCGGGGTGCGCAGCCCTCGCCACTAGTACGACACGTTGTCCAGCAGCCGCCAGATTCCGAGCGACGACACAACCTGCCGGTCCAGCACCTACGACGATTGTGTCCACAACCTGATTGGCCATCACTTGCGTGTTTCTCCCAGCTATATCTTGCCCCGCGAAGGCCGTCTGGACTTGCTTCAACCATGCAAAATTCCGGCCTTCGCGACGAGTTCTATCGTCAGTTCGGGGCTGTTTCAATGGTACCCATGGGGGGGTGGCTGGCGTGCCTGGCATGGGTCATTTTTGCTAGGGAAATTCGAGCGTCTGCGGCCGGTAAGGCCACGGGTGAATGTGGGGTGAACCGCAACTCTCGGCGGTCGGCGAGTGCGGTGAAGGCGTAGTGAAAGCCAAATGCGGCGATTCAAGCTGGCTAATGGGGATAATGCGCCTCTTGCGCGAGAATCTGTCCACTGCATAAAATTTTTAAAATTTTTCAAAACGGCGGCAGTCACCAAATTCTTTGCAAGCAGCTAGCATTTCCGAGGTCTATTCCCGCACGCTCGAGGCTGACTTTTAGGCTAAGGAGACGTGCGTTCAACGAAATCAAAGCGGCCCTCCGACGAGGCTCCGCACCCGCGCCGTCCCTCGCCGCGCTGTTCCCTGTGTCCCCTGCGCCGGTCCCGAGGCGTTGCCCCCGAGGCGTCGCCCCCGAGGCGTTGCCCCTGCACTGTCCCGGACAGCTAACTGCTTCCCATCGGGGGCTAAAAACGAAGTTCGTCGGTGCCAGCCGCCCTACAATGGCCTAAACTGGGCCTAAGAAGATAACGAAATGCTGCCGAAATGAACTGCCTAGCCGGCCACTTTGAAAGACTGCTTGCGCAATGCCAAATACAGATTTCAATCGACTCGATTCCCTCAACGGACGCTCCCCTGAGCAACTTGCAGGAGCGGCGGCCATTGTTTTTGGGCTGCTGGTCTTGGCCTACGTCATCTGGAGTTCGGCCTATGTTGTCAAGGAGTACGAGCAGGCGGTCATTCTGCGATTCGGTAAATACCATTCAACCCAACCCAATGGGCTGCGTTTTAAGATCCCGGGCATGGATGAGCGGGTGTTGGTGGACATCAGTGAAAAGAGCATGCGATTGCCGTGGGGCACTGATGAACGCGAGTCCAGCAATTTCCCACGTGCGCAGTCCGATGAAGACCAAAAGCTGATCCTGACGGGAGACCTGTATGCCGCGGTGGTGGAGTGGAACGTATTCTGGCGGGTCAATGAGCCGGAAAAGTACATCTTCAGCTTTCAGGAAGACCAAGTCCGCAACGCTCTGGTTGCGGTTGCGCGGGCTACCATGCATCGCATTGTCGGCGACTATTCGGCGGACGAAACGCTGACTAGCAAACGCGAAGAGATCGCTCATGAGGCCTTGGCGGAGATGCGATTGGCCATCGAACGCTTTGATGCGGGCATCGAGATCACTAATCTGCAGTTGCAGCGGGTGACACCGCCAGAGGTTGTCAAGCCATCCTTCGACCTGGTCAATGGTTCGATTCAAAAGAAAGACCAGTTGATCAATGAGGCAACGAAGGAGCGGTTTAGCCTCAAGCCAATGGCCATTGCCGAAAGTGACAAACTGGTCCGTGATGCGGAAGGCTATGCCGACCGCCGCCTGGCCGAGGCAGAGGGCGAAATCAATGCTCTGTTGGCAAAATATGAGAGTTACAAATTGGCTCCGGACGTGACGCGGCAACGCATGTACCTGGAGACGATGGAGAAAGTTTTTGCAAGTGGTGGTCGCAAGCTGATTCTGGATGAGAAACTGCAGAACCTGCTACCCATGTTGCAGCTTGGCGGTCAACAATAAAAACAATAAAACCACCCCTTTGCCAATTCGCTGATGACACCGCATTCCCATTCACACGTTAGCCCTAAGCTATGCCACACAATATCGCGCGTCTGTTGATCAAAATCCTGGCTACCGTCGGGCTCCTGTTTATCCTGGCGCAGTTGGTCGTCTACGTCGTCGATCAGCGCGAGCAGGCTGTGGTGCTGCGTTTTGGCGAACCGATTCGCGCCCGAACCGAGCCAGGCATCTATTTCAAGCTGCCTCTGATTGACTCGGTGCGGCTGCTGCCCGCTACATTGCAGTTTTGGGGTGATGACATGGGCGACGTCATGCCAGACCTACCCACCAAAGACAACAAAAAGATTGAACTGGTCCCCTGGGCGGTGTGGAGAATTAACGATCCCATTGCCTTCGTACAACGCATGCGGACCATGGATAACGCGGAAAATCGTGTCGCGCGAGTTCGCCGGGGTGCCATACGCGATGCCATCACGCAATATGATCTCGAAGATCTGGTCCGCAGTACCAATCGCGATATGAAAATGGTGCAACTCGAGTTTGACGAAGAAGATCTGATGCTGCTGCAGGACGAGTTGCCGGCAGTGGTGGAAATCAAGCCCAAGTCAAAGGGGCTCGTAGGCCGCGGAAAAATCCTGGAGAAGGTCAACGAAACGGCCCGCAAGAGTTTGGCGTCAACGGAAGATGGTGCCCGCGGCGTTGAGTTGATTGAAGTCGGCATCTCGCATATCGACTTCGTCGAAGCCGTTCGCAAGTCTACATTCGATCGTTGGATCGCAGAGCGGGATGCAATCAGCACACGCAATGTCAAGGCGGGTGAACTTGCCAAGAACGAAATTCTGAATAAGACCCACGCCGAAATCGAAAAGATTCGAGGCGAGGGCCAACGCCAAGCCAGCGAAATTCGTGGTAAAGCCGATGCGGAAGTCATCAAACGCTACGCTGATGCCATTAGCGAAGTTGGCGACTATTACACATTCGTTCGAACCCTGGAAGCCTACGAAAAGGCGCTGAGCGGCCAGACGGAGCTCGTGCTGACGACCGACAATGAGTTTCTGCGGCAGCTGCAGCACATTGGCGTGGCTTCGGAACAGGATCCCAGTCGCGCACCCAATCCCACCAGCTTGGCCTCTCCTCAGTAGCCACATAATTGCGTGTGCCGAGTTGCGATTGGGGGATGCTTGGGGAACAATGACGGAAGCTCTGTTTGATTCGAGAGTTTTCGATTACCCCCGTCCGCACATTCCCCACCATTGCATCGCGAGGACCAGCATCATGTTGCGGCTTGCTTCATTGCCTATCAAAGTTCAGTGTCACGGTCACCTAGCCGCCTTGCCGCTTGTCCGGCCTGCCTTGCTGCGCGGCTTGCGTACGGCATGGTGTTTCTGGTGCTGGCGTGGCTGCAATCGGCTGCCACGGCCCAGACTCCCGATTTTCAACGCGTGCAGCTGAGTGACCAGTTTTACAGCGAGGGAGGCACGTGGGGAGATTTTAATGGCGATGGTCGGGGTGACGTGGCCATTGGTCCTTGGATTTACTGGGGCGATGGATTTGAGAGTGCATCCCGGTTTTATGAGGGAGATGCCTTCCCTCCTGAAGCGTATTCCAGAAATTTCTTGATGTATTCAGGCGATGCCAATGATGACGGCCAGCGTGACATTTACGTTCTCGGCTTTCCGGGAGATGAGAGCTGGTGGTACGAAAATCCGGGCCCCCAGCAGGCAGCCCAACAAATGTGGAAACGGCATACCATACTGGCCGTGACCGACAATGAATCGCCGATGATGAAGGACATCGACGGGGACGGGCTGGACGATCTGGTTTGTAGCAGCAATGGCTATTACGGCTATGCCTCGCGAGCCGGGCAGGATCCGCGCCAACCATGGAAGTTCACTCAGATTTCGCCGCATAATCCGCAGGCTTACCAACGCTTTACCCATGGTCTGGGTGTGGGAGACGTGGACAACGATGGGCACCTGGACTTGATTGAAAAAGATGGCTGGTGGAAAAATCCCGGGCGGAAAGTCGATGCACAGACCTGGGACTTTAACCAGTTTGCATTTTCCAATGGTGGTTCACAAATGCATGCTGTCGATTTTGATGGCGACGGCAGGAACGAAGTGCTGACCGGGTTGGTTGCCCATGGCTATGGTCTGGTGTACTACAAGGCGCTCAACCCACAGGCAACGCAATTTGAACGCATCGAGATCATGACTGACGATGCGAGTACCAGCCCTGTGGGATTGGCCATCAGTCAATTGCACGCCGTCGAAGTAGCCGATATTAACTCGGATGGAATTCCCGACATCGTTACCGGGAAACGCTGGTGGGCCCATGCCAATGGCGATGCGGGCAGTTCTGAGCCCGCCACTTTGCTATGGTTGGAAACACGTCGCGCCGGTGAACGCGTCGCTTTCGTACCGCACGTGATCGACAATAGCAGTGGGGTTGGCACACAAATTTCCATTGGCGACGTGAATGGCGATCAACTGCTCGATATTGTGGCCGGCATTAAAAGAGGCGGCTATTTGTTTTTGCAACGTCCCAGTACCCCGCCGCCCAGCCGGCCGGCCGTGGCAAGTTTCGTGCAAAAAGATGCTTTCGGCCAATTGCCGGCTGAAGACATGGCCAAGTTGGACGGTGAGCCTGGAAGCTTTGTACCGGCAATCGGCCAACGCCGACTCAACATGAGTTTTGATGCAGCCGAACTGCAAGACTGGGAAATCCGCGGCCCCATGAGCGCAACGGCCTTGGTTGATCATAGTGTCGACAGTGGTAGTCAATCACCCGAATTGATTGGCGAAATGATTAGCCGACCATTTCGACTTTTGCAGCCCATCATCAGTTTTGACGTTGCAGGCAGCGGAAATCCTGAAGCCCGTGTGGAGCTCATCGCTGAAGATTCTGGACGGCCCATTGCCTCAGCGAACGGCTCCGGGGAATCTGAATTGCACCGCCAGACTTTCGAGGTTGCGGACTGGCAGGGGCAACTCGTCCGCATCCGAATTGTTGACCATGCCAAAGATGGCTATGTGCGTTTCGATGATTTCAAGATGCATTCGCAAAAATGACTTCGCCATGACCTGTCAGCCGTTTTGCCGCATGAACACTGCAGCCCCAGTGAGTTTATTCCTGATTTGCGGTTGCTGCGTGGTTTCTGCTGTTTGCCAAATGCAGACAGCGGCAGCACAAACAGCCGCCGCCAAGACGCTGGCCTATGTGGGCGAGATGCCCATCACGGCGGCTGATGTCGATTTTCAATTGGGGAGGGCGGTGCGGGCCGGCGAGAGCTTGCCCGATCTGCCGGCTGCCATGCTCAATAGCACCGTCGATATGATTGCTTCGCAACGACAAGCCCTTGCAGCCCTACGAAAGAGCAAGCAGGCTGTTTCCGATC
Source organism: Pirellulaceae bacterium (assembly GCA_963707245.1). Lineage (GTDB taxonomy): Bacteria > Planctomycetota > Planctomycetia > Pirellulales > Pirellulaceae > Aureliella. The sequence continues at coordinate 5,530 of CAVPPY010000049.1, read as the reverse complement.
AAGGCGTTGACACTTGGCTGGAGGCCAACCCACCCGCCACAGACCAGCCGGATGCGAAACTCACTGCCCAGCAGATCGTGACGGCTGTGTGCCAGCAGGCGAGCCTTGACGAGCGGGCATATCGCGACTTTGTTGCATTCCGCCTATCTTGGCCGGAGTACGTTAAAAAGCATTTGACCGAAAGCAACGTTGAGAAACATTTTCGTCGACAGACCGCGCGCTTTGATGGCAGCCAATTTGAAATCGAGATGTTATCCATCCCGATGGCTGCGGGAGCGTCCGAATCGCGAAATCAGGCCGCCTCCCAGCTCGAGACGATACGGGCCAATGATGATCCGGCCGCCAATTTTGATGGGTTTGCCAAGGCCAATGAGGGAATGGAGTTGCTAACCCGCCGCTGGGTTCGGGCTTCGGGGGATCTCGACCCGCGACTCGTCGACACCATCCTGGAGTTGCAGGATGGCGAACTCTCACCAGTGCTCCACACTGCGACCGGCGTGCACCTGATTCATAGACTTGCCTCTCGCAGGGGAGAGCGAAAACTTTCCGAAGTTCGGCCGGAAGTCCGGGCTCATATGCTGTTGTTCATGCTCAATCACCTGGCCGAGCAAAGTCGTGAACAGATGCCATTCAAGGCCGCCCCATAAAACGAGCCCAACGGTGCATGCGGGTGGCTTGCATCTGTCAATCGTCTTATCCAATAACGGCTGCGATCACATGAGAAAGTCGGGTTTCGTATCGCGTAGAATCTCCCAAATCTGGCGACGATCTTGGTCGCTCAGGTGTTCGTAACCCTCAGGTGCAGCGGGCGCATTGAGAATTGCGCTCAGCCGCACTTGAATACGCTCTAAGACGGAACTAGGTAGTCCATCGAAGGCAGGCGAGTAGATCAGGTAGCTACAGGGGTACTTGAATATCCTGGTGACCAAGTCCAAGTCACGCAAGCTGCGACCGTGGGAGTCGAGTTGCTTCTCCACGGCAGCCCTGGCTTGAAACCAATCGGCGAAACCGCTGCTGCCCGCAACCGGGCACGTTAATCGCTGTTCGTCGGCGAATAGCAAGTAACGTAGCAAGCGTTCGACAGTAGCATCGATGCGCTGAGCCGCCGCGGTATTGGCTAGACCAGTTCCAGTCGCGATAGGATTCTGGCGGAGTGTGGCTACTTCGGCTTCGGCGATCCTAGTCTGGAAATTCGCGACAGCCATTAAATTATGCATTTGTGATTGATGCTCAAGGATCATCAACGCTACCAGATCGCTATGTCCAGTCAAATAATCCGTCGTATCAAGGATTCCGTCCAATTGCAGGCGGTTGGCACCGGCTTGACGATCGACGAACTCTGGCTGGCTGCGATCAGCGGCAATCACGTTGCCCATGTGTCGCATGTCACCGTGGGAACCGGTCACATACCAACCGCCGTAACGCTTATGGAATTGGGTAGTTTGGTCGGAAATGTAGGTTCGCGTTCCCGTCCGTGGCCAGCCGTTGAAGTCGCAAAAAACGCTGCGTACTAAATAGCCGGGCACGCCCTGAGTCCGATGCGTCGCGTGACAGGTTAAGCAGCCGCCGTTATCCGCCACGATGCGGAGGCTGGCCGATTGCTGTTCGACCGAGTAGAACACGGCGCCCTTTTGCGGATCGGTTGCGGCAATTTCGATATTGCCGTGCTGAACCCATCCCACGTAAACGTCGTCGTTGAAGTAGATCGCCCGCGGCCGCCGAGGGCTTATCTTGTTGACCTGCATGGAGGTCTTCGAGAATACCAGCAGTTGCGAATCGGGGCTGATTTCCAATCGCTCGAGTAAACTTGGCAGCCAACCATGACGTTCATCGAACTCCAGGTGAACAACCTTCTTCTCGATCTGCCGTGACAGTTCAGCCACCGGATCGATCGAATCGCTCGAAAAGTAATTAATGGGTGGTTTTTCGATGGCGATCTGGGCTGGTAAGGGGCATGCCCACACCCCACCGAGCAACAGGAATCCCAGCAGCAGCCAGCCTGCCCGGCAAGCGGTGCATTCCAGCAAGAAAGCCACCGCTTCACTGGTGCTGTGTTTACATCTCACTTCTTGCCTTCGCGAATGGTGTTGAAGTATTCGCGGGCGTGATCCTTCTGAGTTTTCGGCAAAGGTGTATCGTCGAGTGGGTCGGGTTCCTCGGATAGGGAGGTCAGCACGGCATCCTGAATATCCATCTGGGTATTCCCCTTGCGATTTGCGCCACCCACTTTTCCGCCATAGATCGTTTCCCCGGCCTTCATCTGATCACGCACGCGCGACTCAAAGAAATCGGTATCGGTCTCTTCCTCGGGACGCTCGCCTTGGCCGCGACCTTCGCCCATCCCCTGGCCGGGAATCATACCGGCCATAGAGCCCATGCAAGACGTGCACCCCTGTCCATTGCATTGCTTGCACATCATCTGTGACTTGCTCTGCGACAAGCTATCCATGAGTTCATCCAGGTCTTGCAGTTCACTATCGGATTGATTCATCTGCTGCAATTGGCTAGCCATCTGCTGCAGCGCCTCCTGAGCGGCTTGGGCATCACCCTCTTTCATTGCCTGCTGTGCCTTGGACAGCGTGTCAGCCATCTGCTGCAGTTGGGCCATGTTGGCATCTTGAGCCTGAGCCTGTTCGAGTTTGCGTTGCAGTTGAGCGGCCTTCTGCAGGTCACCCGCTGCTTCGGCCTGTTGGATTTGCTCCTTGAGCGCTTGCTTGGTGCTTTCGTGGGCCTGGGCAGCTTCAGACATTGCCTTTTCCAGCTGTGCCAATTGCTTCTCCAGCTTCTGCATGTCGGAAGGACTCATCTCCGCCTTTTGCATTTTCTCGAGCAATTGCTCTAAGGCCTGTTCGGCTTTATTGAAATCACCTTGTTTCAGCGCATCATTCAACTTCTCTGCTGGACCGGCTTCAAATTTTTCCAGGTTCTGCAAGTTCTTCTTGAGTTCCTCCGCACTGCCCAACTCTTTCCGGCGTTCGGCGAGCTGCTCTTTGATATCGTTGAGTTTCGCCAGCGACTGCTTGGTATCCAGTTTGGTATCCTTCTGCAATTTCGCCAGCTCGCCTTCGAGCTTCTTGAACATATCGACAGCGGCCGTTAACCCCTCGCGCTCGGCTTGCTCGCGCTTTTTCTTGACCTGCTCGAGCAATGGCTTCATCGAATTCTTGACCTGGGTAACTGTCGGCTGATCCTTGGCCGCCAGTGTTTCACTTGCCTCGCGATTGGGGACAAGCCAAAAAATTCCACTGAGCAAGGCAGGGACGAGGGGCAGCATGAGTTTGGAAGTCAGTCCCCACTGAAACTGGTCGCGCACATCCAAGGTCGCAGCCCTTTTGTCGGCGTCACTCACCAGGGCTTGTCCCAAATCGCTTTCTCGATCCTCGGCAGTGAGCATCAAAGCGCTCGACAGTCGTTCACGCAGGCTGCAGCGGCGGTCGATCTCAGCGGCGGCGTCAGCAATCGAGGGGCGTCCGAGCAGAGTCATTACCAGTGCTGTCAGTAAGGCAACCAGCGCAAAGTCCCGCAGTCCAGCTGGCGTACCAGATACCATCGTCGATGTTCAGGGGCATTAGTTTGGGTAACAACATGGCCAAGCAGGCAACACCCAACGCAATGGATAAAGTCCAGGGCAAAATGCGGAAGAAACGCTCGCTGGTTAGGCGCCGCCGGGCAATCCGAGCTTGTTTCTGGATTTGATCCATGTTCTCGTTCCGATAATTGAAAGACTGAGCGATCGTATCCTGGAATTTCTGCCTGTTTACGGCAGCCATCTCGCCTTTCCTAAGAGTATATCGTCTGATTTGATACGCGTGCAAATCCGGAACTCGTGTTTTTGCCAGGACCTAGCTTGTTTTTCCAACAAATGCCAGGAAAGGTCGGTCCCGGAACTCGCCTGCCTGTTGAAAGCCTCACCCGAAACCGCGGGTGCCTGGCTTGCCACTTCGATAAAGCGGCCAAACCTGCATAGAATGTCGGGTGTACAACAGCCGTCGCCATCCCAATTGAGGAGTCGCCCAGCATGCCTGTGCGTTTCATTATCTGCATTCTTGTGCTCTTGATAGCCAGCGTTTCAGCTGCCGCGCAACCGCCACGGCCCGCCGCTGGCGAGCCGACTGGACGATCGCCGCATGACACGGCCCACGCGCACAACGACTACCTACATCCGCGTCCATTGCATGATGCGGTTTCGCATGGATTCTGCAGCGTGGAAGCGGATGTTTTCCTGATCGATGGACAGCTGTTGGTGGCGCATTCTCGATTGGAAATCGTCCCCTCAAGGAGCCTGCGGGCCTTGTACCTCGATCCGCTTCGCGAGCGGGTTCGCCAGTTTGGCGGCAGTGTATACGGTGACAAACGACGTTTCACACTCTTGATCGATTTCAAGGCGGAGGGAGAGAAGTGCTACCAGGCGCTTGACGCCTTATTGGGCGAGTATCCAGAATTGTTTGGTTTGCTGTCAGCTGAGGATCCTGAATCCGATGCTAGCCCCGTTATGGTGATTATCAGCGGTGACCGTCCCATCGAAGCGATTCGCGCGGACGCCAGCCGACGCGTGGGCATTGATGGCAGATTGTCCGATTTGCAAAGCCAGCTACCGGCAAGTCTGATGCCATTGATAAGCGACCAATGGGGCAAGCACTTCAGTTGGAAAGGCGCGGGCGACATGTCCGAAGAAGAGCGTCAGAAACTTGCGTCGATCGTCGCCCAAGTGCATGCCCGACAGCGGCGGATTCGATTCTGGGGCGCGCCGGATAACGAGGCCACGTGGCGCTACTCAGCCAGGCCGGTGTCGATCTGATCAACACGGATAAACTGGCTGAGCTCAGCCAGTTCCTGGAACGACAACCCGATTAACTGCTAGGCTTTGTCTCAAAAGGGGGCTGACCCTCTCCGGGCAAGGCAGAAATAGCAGTGAATCGACTTGCCCTCCAAAGGGTCAGCCCCCTTTTGAGACAAAGCCTAGCCTGGAAGTCCAGGCAGCTACCCGCGTTGTTAAGAGTTTAAAGCGTTCCGTGAGGGACAAACGGCCGGGTCCTTGTAGAATGAGTGAGATGCAGTCCGAAACTCGATTTTGAATGAGAGACGATTGAAAGATTCGCCGAAATCCACGACAGTTCCCCAGCCTCGGGCGTCGCGTATGCGTTGGATGTTGGTAGGGATGCTGGTCGTGCTCATTGCATTAACTTTTGCCCTCAACGCGCTGGGATGTGGATGCGCACCTTGGCTGAAAGGGCGCTGCGTGGCAACGACGCCCGCCGTGCTCTGGATTGGATCGACCGAGGGCTGGACTATTCGCCAACGGATCAGCGGACGCTGCTGCTGGCCACGCGCGTCTACCTGCAGCTCAATCGGAATGCAGCGGCACAAACAGCCTTGGAGCGTGCGATGCTCAACGCCAGCTACCAGGACCCTGAGCTATTGGCCCATCAGCAGATGATCGCAGCCCAGTTGGGAGACTTGCAGGCTGCGGATCGACTGCTGCACTGGGATTTGCCCTACGCGTTACCAAGCGAAGCCTACGAATCCATAT
>CAVPPY010000048.1:0-6015 GCA_963707245.1 Pirellulaceae bacterium | reverse complement strand
TGGGTAGCGTCGGAGGCAGGGTAGCGTCGGGGGCAGTGCAGTTGGATGGCACCGGAGCGTGAAGCTCCAGCGTGGAGTGCCCCCAGTGATTACCCCCAGTGATTATCCCCAGCCCCCAGCGTGGAGTGCCCCCAGTAATGCCGAGCCCTGGCCTGACGGATCGGTGTTGAGCGGTAAAAAATCGTGGTCGAAGTTGAGTTCCCAAACACCACCTTGATCGATCTGGCTCCCTTCTCCCGCCGGTACTCCGGGAGAAGGGTTGGGGTTGAGGGGGTCGAAAGGGCGACTCGGGCTCAGGTCGGGGGAGCGTCGGGGGCAGTGCAGTTAGTATGGCACCGGGGCGTGAAGCTCCAGCTGGCGTGCCCCAGCATTAACACCGTCCCCGAGACATTGGAAAATGTACCCCAGTAATGGGCGTGGAGTGTCCCAGTCACCAGTCACCAGCCCCCCACCCTCGGTGTGCCTGGTGTGCTCGAAAAATCGATGGCTCAAACCACCCCATGGCGGGGGGGTTTTATGTACGGGCTGTTGGTAGACTATTTCCCTAATGCTGTGCATAGAATTACCCAGAATTGGGGATTGACACTCCAGGAGCCTCTCAACGTGTTTGATCGCAACTCGGCATTCCGCGCCATCGGTGCGAATATAACTAGCTCAGCCCGGCCTCAACGCAAGAGCAAGTCTAAGCAGCAGCGGCGGCGCAGGTTTCAACTGGAGCGATTGGAGGATCGGCGATTGCTAGCAGCCGATCTGAGCAGCTTGAATGACTATCCCTTGGCCTTTGAAGCTAGTGCCGTTGCTAGCAATCAGTTTCACGCGCGCGGGGGTGGCTACAACCTGACGCTGTCTGCAAATCAGATCAGCCTGGCCCTCAGTGGTCCTATCGATGTGTACGCAGAGGGCATCTCCGAGCCGGATCCATCGGTGGCCCCGCCACTCTCTGCTGCCGCGGAGGAGGCGCTCGCACCGGAGTATAGGCTGCTCGGGCTGGAGTTACTCGGTGCCAATCCACTGGCCGTCGGCGCGCCGCTCAATGAGTTGCGCGGAAGTCGAACTATGTGCTTGGCGATGACCCAAACGACTGGAGGTTGAATGTCGCGAATTACAGTCAAGTCCAGTATGCCGATGTGTATCCTGGGATCGATGTTGTCTACTACGGCACTGGCCAGAATTTGCAATACGACTTTCATTTGGATGCGGGTGCGGACCCGAAGCGGATTGCCCTGCAGTTCGATGGCGCAGAAGGCATTGAGGTGGATTCCGCAGGCAACCTGGTTATTCGCGTTGACGGCGAGTTGGTATTTCAACACCTGCCCCTGATCTATCAAGTCATTGATGGCGAGCAGATCAATATTTCCGGCGGTTACCACTTGCTGGATGCGTCTACCGTTGGCTTTGAATTGGGTGCCTACGACGTAAACCAACCCTTGGTCATCGACCCGTTATTGAGTTATGCAACCTTGACCGGTGGAGGCAATACGGATCAAGGATTTGGAGTCGCCGTTGATGATGCAGGCAACGCTTATGTCACGGGCCTTACGAATTCGAGCGATTTCCCCTTAGCCACGGGATACGGCGGCGGCTTTGATGTTTTTGTGATGAAGCTCAATGCCGACGGCAGTGGCCCGGCCTATGCAACGTATTTTGGCGGTAGCGGGGACGACCGTGCATTTTCGATCGACATCGATCAAGACAATAGCGTGTACGTCAGCGGCCGCACATCGTCGACTAATATGCCCTCCACCCGTCCTTTTGGCGGTGGAACCTGGGACGCCTTTGTCGCCAAATTCGACAGCTCGGGTACACGCGTCTATTCGACCTATCTTGGCGGCAGTGGCAATGAAAACGCCAACGGCTTGCATGGCTGGGACGGATCGACGATTGCCGTGGACGCGACCGGCCAAGCCTGGATCACCGGTATGACCGACTCGACGGATTACCCATCGCTGAGCGGGGCATTGAGCGACCAAGACAACCTTGACGCTTTCGTCACGCGTTTAGATGCGGCCGGCAATATCAATTACTCGACTTATATGGGAGGCAGCGGAGACGATCGTGGGCAGGCCATCGCTTTAGATTCGTCCGGCAATGCCTACATCACAGGATTTACCTCGTCGGGCGATTACCCAATTTCCGCTGGCGCACTGCAGGGCTCCTCGGGCGGTGGCTGGGATTCTTTTGTAACCAAAATCGACCCGACGCAGGCGGCTGCCGGACAAGTGGTCTACTCGACATACCTGGGCGGCAATTCGTCGGAGTATGGAACTGGAATTGCCGTCGACGCTCAGGGCAATGCCTATGTGACAGGCTTGGCTTGGTCATGGACGCGCCGATTTCCGACAGTCAACGCCCTGCAAGCCGATGGTGCGGGCAATTGGGATATGTTCGTCAGTAAACTCAACCCGAGTGGTACGGCACTGGCCTATTCGACCTTTATCGGTGGAGCCGCGGATGATCGGGGCTTGGCGATTGCCGTTGACGATACAGGTCATGCATACGTCACTGGTTTCAGTGGCGGGGCCGCAGGCCAGAAGAGTTTTCCGCTGGTCAATGCGGTGCAAGAGCAGCATGGTGGCGGATATTGGGATGCGATCGCGCTTAAGCTAAATCCAGCCGGCACGGAATTGCAATATGCGACGTACTTGGGTGGAGACCGCGATGACCTCGGCTTGGGAATTGCCTTGGATGCGAACAGCAATGCCTACATCACAGGCTATACGATCTCATCGACATTCCCAACGACCATCCCAGGACAGACGCAGGCCGCAGCCAGTTGGGATTCGTATGTGGCGAAGTTGACCGATACGCCTGAGCATCCTCCCGTGTTGGCTCCGCTGGCGGATATTTCGGTCGCCAGTGACCCGAAGTCCCCGACAACCACCGTGCACGTCAAGGCTTCGGTGATCGATCCTGACAATCCGGTCGCGCAAGGTCCGACGATTGCCTATCAAGTACCTGCGGGCACATCCGGCAATCAAGCCTACAACGGCTCTCTGGGAATGGACTTCGACGTCACGGCCCCCATCACTATCACACAGCTGGGTGTGTTCGACGACATGTCGGATGGGCTCAAGGTACCGATCACTGCCAAGATCTACGACCGCAATGACACCGCCACTCCGCTTGCCACCTTGACCATCGGCGTGGGGCAGGGCGAGTTGATCGGCGGCAGTCGCTATTTGACGCTAAGCACGCCGCTGAAACTGGCGGCAGGTTTCAAGGGAACCATTGTGGCTGAGAACTATCAGTCGTTGGAACGCAACGGACACAATTATGGCTCAACGCCCTTTGGTACGACGGATGGAGCAGGACTGGTCTCTTTTGTCGGTTCCGCCCGCTACGGCTCGAAGGGAGCTTATCCAACAACCATCGATTATGGTCCCGCCAATCGCTACGCGGCGGGTTCGTTTATTTTTGAGGGACGCGTACCGACGGCAAGCACGGGAATTGTGCAGTTGGATGCCAGCCAATTGGCTTTGCCCAACGGCAGCACGGTCAGCACTTGGGGCGGGCAGACCGCCGCCGGGACTCCCACGCTGCTCACGGGCCAGACACCCGGCGGAGGAGCCGCGGTCGAGTTCAATGGGGGTGGTGATCGCATGGGTGACAATATTTCCGTGTCGCCATCTGCCGCAGGCGACTGGATTCTGGTAGCGGTCGTCAAGCCGAACAGCACCGGGGGATATCAAAATTTGGTGGACGACGACGCCTCGAATCGACCCATGCTGTGGATTGATGGCTCGTTTCGTTATGAACTCAATTACGCTGGCGGGGGTGGAGCCAGGACAGCCGGTACAGGGCCTAATGGCTGGGATATTGTCATCGCCGATTCACGCCTCAATCAACTCTACGTGAACAGTCCCACCCCCAATGCCACGGGCGGAAGTGCCGTTGCCTTCACTGCGACAGAAACTTTTGACTTCTTCAGTCGCGATGGCGGGCAGACATTTCAAGGACAAGTGGCCGAACTGCGGTTGTACAACAATCGAGCCGATTTCGATGGCGACTTCGTCGCCCTGTACAACGAACTGTCGGCCAAATGGTTTGGTGTTGGCAGTCCCGAAGTGGAAACCGTCACCTATTCGCTCAGCGGACCGGCCGGGGCGGTGATCGATCCGACCACCGGTGAGATTACTTGGGAAACCAGCGATGCGGCGGCCGTGGGCCAATTCACCGTCACCGCCACCGATGCCAGCGGCTTGTCTGACACGACCACTTTCGCGGTCCACATTACGCCACCGATCGCGCCCCCCGCCTTGCCACCTACGATCGCTGACCAGGCGTTGCACTTTGACGGACTGAACGAATACGTCGAAGTGCCGGATAGTCCCTCCTTGCATTCGGATAACGCGCTGACCATGACTGGCTGGTTCATGATCGATGAATTCCATGTGACTTACCAGAATCTATTTCACAAAGGCAATCTTCCGAACTGTGTCGAAGCGGGCTGCAGCAATCGCGAGTACGCGCTGTATGTGAAGGATGATGGTTCGATGCTGTTCTCAGCCACACCGGCAGTTCGAGAAGGGGTCGGCGAGCGGGCTGTGGGCACTCCATCCGGAGTTGTCGTACCCGGACAATGGTACCATTTCGCTACAGTGGTTAATGCCGACGAGCAGAACATGGCCCTTTACGTGGATGGCGTGCTACAGGGGCAAGCCTTTTTCGATCCAGGCGGCATCCGGGAAACCACGGGGCCTCTGCGATTTGTTTACGAAGGCCACCAGCTTCGCGGGGCGCTGCAGGAATTCCGGCTATACGATACTGCCATGACGCCGGCCGACATTCGCGATGAAATGCACTCACCTCTGGAACTCGCCGCCCTGCCCAACGATTTGCGAGGTTACTGGCGATTTGACGACGCTCCCGACTCTGTGATTAGCGACTTGTCCGGCAATGGCAATAACGGAGTTTTGGTCAGCTTAGGACTCGACCTGCAACAGGGCGTGGTAGGCGCCTTGCCGAACGATACCGACACGGCCTACGCATTTAGTCGGCAGGCTTCGGGCAGCACCGTCCAACTGACACTCCCAGACATCAATACGGCGGACGACGCGTACAACACGGTCTCGTTTTGGATGAATTGGGATGGCGCGAATGGTGTCATGCCGTTTGGAATGGACAGATATGATCTGTGGATAAGCGGTGGCGCATTTGGTTTCAATACGGCGCGGGGCGATTTATACGGCATCAGCTCCGATGGTCTCGCCAATCGTTGGGTGCATGTTACAGCTGCTTTTCACAATGGTTTGGCAGATCTGAGCAAGCTGTGGATCGATGGTGAACCGCAAACGATGAGTCAGCGACTTGGCACGGCAGGTGCGGCTACCGCGACTGCAGCTGCCCGAATTAGTGGCTGGCCCACCAACGAAGGCTATCGATTTAGCGGCGCCCTGGACGAATTCGCGATCTTCGATCGATTGCTGAGCGACGCCGATATCCTAGACCAGTTCAACGCTGGCAATAACAACTACGCCGCAACGGTCCAGGGTTATGGTCCGCTGGCCTACTATCGCCTGGGCGAATCGCTCGGTTCGACCGCCGTCGACGAGACTGGAAATGGCCACGATGGGATCGTGCGTTATCCGCGTTGGAGTGAATCGTCGGCGCCGGTATTCTCGACGCCGGCCAGTGTCAGCCTCACGGTCTCCAATACCGCCGATTCCGGTCCCGGTTCTTTCCGCCAGGCCTTGACCGACGCGGTCCATGCGCCCGGCTCCTACCCGATCTATATTGCCTTCAATATTCCGACCACGGATCCCAACTATGACGTGGCCGCCACCATCCGCGTGATGTCGCCGCTGCCGGTCATCACGCGTTCCAACATCACCATCGACGGCAATTCGCAAACGTTGTTTGCCGGTAACAGCAACCCACTCGGTCCCGAAATCGTGCTCGATGGCAGCCTGGCGGGAATCACCAACGGTCTGCAAATAAATGGTGACCTCAATCGCGTCGTGGGCATCAATCTGCGTTCCTTTCAAGGACAGGGAATCTGGATCAATGGCGGAGACG
>CAVPPY010000047.1:0-5602 GCA_963707245.1 Pirellulaceae bacterium | reverse complement strand
CGGCAGCCAGAGTCAAATGACGAATGACGAGGTGTTGGAAGGTCATCCACCCATTATCTGGGACGACCCGCGGCGCCAGCCGAATCAAATGGCAAATGGCAAATGGGATAGCGGGCGGAAGCGGCGTGAGTGAATTTTAGAGATCGAGGCAGCGACAGGGATCCCAAGCAGCTGCTGCCTAGCCCCTGCGGCTGATGGCAATGAGGGGACACTGGGTGCGGGCGGCAAGCTGGCGAGTGAAACTGCCAAACAGCTTGTGCTGCCGGCCCAGACGCTGAATGCCAACGATGATTAAATCCGACTGTTCCGCTCGGGCTGCAACCGCGGATATAGGATCGGCGGATGTGACCAGTTCAACCCGAGCGCTGCGACCAGCCTCGTCGTCGGCGCGATGCCGCAAATCTCGTTGGCGCTGTCGCCGCTCTTTTTCAGTGGCTGACTCGGGTAGGACGCGAAAAAAGGTGATCTCCCTGGCATTCCGCTGCGTCAAACTACTGAGCAGTCGGGCGAGCAACGCGTCGTGCCCGCCCAGGCCGGCGACCGGGACGAGCACGCGGCGAACCTGCGTTGGCTGCCAACCCGTTGGGGCGCGAAGCACAACAATCTCGGCATCCAGGGCGCCAAGCAGCCATTCGAGTTTGGAACCTCGGGCGCTTTCAGCTATGGAACCAAAGCCAACCATTAACGATTGACAGCGATGCAACCTGGCAACGCGCACAATCTCTTCCATAGCCGATGGGGCAACCGTAGTCATCGAACTGGCAGGAATCCCAGACAACTCGGCGGCTCGCAAATGCTCGATCAACATTTGACTGGCATCCAGCTTAGCTTGCTGCGCAGCGTCGGCTTGGCTGGTGTCGGCTGAGCTGGTGCCGGCTTGCAGGCCCTTGGACTCAATCACCGAAAGCATCAGCACGCGTCCAATGCTGGATGGCATCAGGCTGGATGCAAGACTGACCAAAGACAAGGCACTGCTGGGATTGGCGATGGGTACCAAAACCAGTGGGCTGAGGCCGCGGAGCGAGATCAATTCGGGATTGAGCACGGTGCTGGTGGCGTCCATCGCACGCGCAGCGTTTGGCAAAGAGCGTAAGAAACAAGAAACTGCCCATGGCCAGCCAGGCCGTGGCGATCAATCCCGGCAGCAGGCACCGCAATCCCCTGAAATAATGCCAGGGCCAGGCAGGCCAATCCTCCGAGGACCGGTACGATAGGGAAGAAAGGGGTTCGAAAGGGAGGAGGGCGATCCATGCTGCGTTGGCGGACGAGGATACTGACCCAGTGGGCCAGTGCAAAAGTCACTAAGAAAATGAGGCTGGAAGCTGCTCCAGCAGCGGCCACATCGGGCGTGACCAGGAGTAGCAGGATAGTCACGGCGGAGGTCAAGCCGATGGCGGCAACGGGCGTTCCACGTTGGGCGTGCAAGTCGCCAAGCCATGCAGGTAGGTTGCGGTCGACGGCCATGGCGCGAGCGATGCGCGATGCGGCAAACAAGTTGGCTTGCAGGGCGGAGTACATCGACAAGACGGCTGCCACAATAACCAGGGCGTAGCCAAAAACGCCTAGGTAGTGCCTGGCGGCGATGGCCACGATGCCTTCCGGATCGGAGCTCGCGGCTTGGGAAATGCTGGCCTCCGCCGGCAGCCCGACGGTCATCAACACAAACAGCAGGGGGATATAAATCAGCAAGGCAATCCCCAAGGACAACAGCATCGATAGAGGAAGATTGCGCGCCGGGTCGCGGACTTCACCGCCTACCGCAGCGATTAAGTCAAAGCCTTGCAGGGCGATAAAGGTGTAGCCCATGGCCTGAAACAATCCCAAGGCGCCAGCCGAGAAAAAGGGCTGCAGTTTGTCGTGGACGTCGCCGGCGTCAGCCCGGGTCAGGGCCCACAGGCCACCTAGAATTAAGATGCCAAATACAGCGACCTTGGAGACATTGATCCACTGACCGCCGCCAGCGGCGCTGCGAACCAGACTGATGGTAATGAAAGCCGTCGTTAGCACCGGCCACGATGGCTTTGGCAAAGGAGTGCAACAACAAGTCCGGCAGTGGCCATCCAACCAACTGGAACAAGTCTTGCAACATAACCAAAGCGAAGTGTGCGAAGCCCAAGGCATACAGTACTGCTGCCACAATGGAGGCGAACCACACCACCCAGCCCACCATAAAGGCCGCGTCGACCGATAAGACTTTCTTGGCGTAGTTGTAGGTGCCGCCCGATTGCGAGAATTTGGAGGCCATCTCTGCAAAACTCGGCGCCGTTAAGACGGCGATCACGCCGTTAGCGCAGAAAGCCAGAATGGCCGATGGGCCGGTAACGGAGAAAGCGACGCCAGCCAATGCCAGGATTCCACCTCCCACAATCGCTCCTACTCCAACACTCGTTGCTGCAAACAAGCTCAAATGGGGTTGGCTATGGTGCGGAGAATTATCCTGCGATGGCTCGGGCACTTCTGCGGCGATTCTTTCGGGTGACAGGGACTTCGGCGAGGGGGTAGTTGGTTCGGTAGACGGCAATCGCAGAGTAGCGATGGGTGGCGATGAAATGCCTGTGGGGCTATTGTGCCGCTTGAAAGGCCAGTTGTCGAATCCCACTGGCGGGGAGAGCTTCAAAACAGCTGCCAGCAGCTTGAGGGAAGGCTTGGGGGCAGTGCACTCGGGTGGGGCGGCTTTCGCGTAAAGCATCGAGCGGGGGCGGCGCAATGGGAAGAACCCCTCACCGGCCGCATTACGGCCGACTCTCCCCTCGAAGGGGAGAGTTACTAAATCTTCGATCGGTGCGTGGCAGGCTTGGGGGCAGTGCACTCGGGTGGGCTCAGGAGGCTCGTGGGCACTGCACTCGGGTGGGGCGGCTTTCGCGTAAAGCATCGAGCGGGGGCCGCGCAGTGGGAAGAACCCCTCACCGGCCGCATTACGGCCGACTCTCCCCTCGAAGGGGAGAGTTACTAAATCTTCGATCGGTGCGTGGCAGGCTTGGGGGCAGTGCACTCGGGTGGGCTCAGGAGGCTCGGGGGCACTGCACTCGGGTTGGGGCGGCTTTCGCGTAAAGCATCGAGCGGAGGCCGCGCAGTGGGAAGAACCCCTCACCGGCCGCATTACGGCCGACTCTCCCCTCCCCTCGAGAAATCGCTTCGCGGGAGGGAAAAGTAAAGGAGAGTTATGGCTGGGAGACGTGGAGCGGAGTAAGGAGAAGAGTCAGCTGTTTTTTGCTGCGCTCAACTTTAAAACTCGGTGTAATTGTGTCACCATGTGCGGGCAAAAAGCGTTTTTCGGTCGGGCTGTGTCCCCACCAGTGCTTTCGTCCATTTAGGGGGTGATAAAGCGTGTCAACCAAGGGGGCCGTCCAGGCAGTCGCCGCTGTCCAATGGACCGGAAATGAATCAGGTAGTTTGCGTTTGATCGACCAGACGTTGCTGCCGCAAGAATTGCGAGTCATCGAATGCCGGGAGGTGGAGGGCGTGTGGGAGGCCATCAAGATGCTGCGTGTGCGCAGAGCGCCGGCTATCGGTATCGCGGCGGCCTACGGCGTGGTTCTGGCGGCTGCGGGAGAAGATGCCCTTGCGAGAGAGACAGGCGATTTTCGTGAGCGAGCTTTGGAAGCGGCTGAGTACCTGGCTACCAGCCGACCGACGGCGGTGAATCTATTTTGGGCTCTGGAGCGGATGCGAAAGATCGCGCTTCAATGCAACACCGCGGATCATTTGGCCGGGGCGTTGTTAGCCGAGGCGCGTGCCATCCATGAAGAGGATCGGCAAATGTGCCACGCGATCGGGACTTATGGAGCACAACTAATTCCCGATAAGGCGACGCTGATAACGCACTGCAATGCAGGCGGGCTGGCGACGGCCGAATACGGTACTGCCCTGAGCGTCATGTTTACCTGTCAGGATCAGGGGAAGCAGTTGCAGGTATTCGCGGACGAAACGCGGCCGCTGTGGCAGGGTTCCCGACTAACCGCTTGGGAACTCCAGCAACGCGGGATTCCGGTAACGGTGATTTGCGATTCGATGGCTGCGCACGTGATGCAGACTCGCCAGGTCGATGCCGTTATCGTGGGAGCGGATCGGATTACATCTCGCGGCGACGCGGCCAACAAGATTGGCACTTATGCATTGGCGGTCGTAGCCAAGTATCACGGCATCCCCTTTTACGTGGCCGCGCCGAGCAGCACATTTGATCTGAGCCTGGTGCAGGGCAGCGACATTCCGATTGAACAGCGGTCTGCTGCTGAGGTGATTGCGCCCTATGGGCAATCCATCGCCCCCGAGGGTGTTGAGGTCTACAATCCGGCATTTGATGTCACTCCCGCGGAATTGATCACAGCCTTGATTACTGAGCGTGGTGTGATTCAACCGGTCACGTCAGCTGGTATTGCCCGGCAGCTTGCAGTGGAGTGATTTGTTTTCACTCAAATCAATGCATCAGTCGGTAGGCTGCGACGGGTCCAACCCCTCAACCGCTTGCTTGATGAGCAGCAGGTTCTGATTGTACTGGCCACTCGCCAAACCTGGTTCGAACGGGCCGGGATGAGCGGCGCAGGGTAATCACCATGTGCCAGCTGGGAATGACGGTGATGGTGTCGCGGTTCCACATGCCATTGGCCTGGAAGGCGTCTGCTGGGAGGGCTGGCCAAACGCGATTCCCGGATTCGAGGGTCGCGTTGAACCAAAAATTGAAGCCATAGGCACCGGGGCCGGAGGCGGTTTGATTTGTCCCGCCGCCGAAGGTGCCAATTTTTAAGTAATCGTGTGTACCCTCGGCAACCCGCGGAGTCTCAGCGGGCACTTGCACGCGGATGCAAGCATCGAAGAGTTCCCGATCCAACAATGGTTCCCCGTTCCAGTGGCCGCGGTGGAGCCATAGCCAGCCCAGCCGAGCCATGTCTCGGCAGCTGGCCGTCACGCCTGCGCCGTCCCGCGAAGCAAAGATTTCGCCGTCCTCGAATTGCAGCGCTTTGAGCCGCTGGCGAATCACCGCGTCCAGAGAATCGCCATAGATTTTTTGAAGTGACAGGGCATAAAGTTTGATGGCGTAGTCGTTATAGCCCCAACTGCTCCCGGGCTCTTCGGCCAACGCATAGCCGCTGAGCATGTTGGCCAGGTGTCGGAAGGTCATCGTTTGATCCTTGTCCGACAGTTCCCACCCCAGTTCGGACAACCTGGCATCCACCGAGGGTATGCGATGTTCCTGGACGGCCAGCAAGAGCAGGGTGCTTAAGACTGGTTTGGCGGCCGACGCCCAGTCTTTATGGCGTTGAACTTTCCCCCAAGACTGAACCATGACTCCACGATATACGATGCAACCATCCCCGCCAACGTTGCTTGCGAATCGCTCAAGCAGTGGACCGTTCAAATGTAACTCGCTGGGCGCTGATTGATTCCAATGCTTGCCGGGGAAGATCGGACCCTCGGCAGCGACGGTACACATCGTCGCCAGACCGCTGAAGATGCAGCCGATCTGCAGAAGGCAAACTCCTAGCGCCAACGCCAGGCGTCGCAGAATAGCAAGCGCATTGAACATGATAGATCCTGCAGGGGCTCCTGAGCCAACGCTTGGAAGCGTTTGAAACGGTATGGTAAGCATCGTTCGGAGGGTGAT
>CAVPPY010000046.1:0-19055 GCA_963707245.1 Pirellulaceae bacterium | reverse complement strand
ACGCGTTACACCGCTATACACAGAATCATAAATGAAGCTCTTGAGTAGATCCTCATCCTTCATTCCTTCAGCCGTTCCAATGTCCCGAATGTGACGGCGGATCGCCCAGAGCATGATGCCAACGACGCCGATTTCGTCACGGCAATACGCGATCAACCGCTCGTGCGAAACCCGCTCGCGATGATCATCACAGAGGGGGCGAAGCACCGGACACAGCGACGACCGCCATGTATCTCCGTCATTTGGCGGTTTGGGGTTCGATTGGCCCATAGCAACTCCTGTCAGATCGCCCTTGAAAGACTCTCTGAAGCGCCGAGCCGCAGATTCAAGTGGGATTAGCAAGGCCCTTGCAAAAAACGGTGACTCACCGCAGGGACGTGATTTTGCAAGGAAGCGGTCATGTTTCGTGTGCCCCAAGATTCTATACGCCGATCGTCGGTCTGTCACCCAAGGTTTTGGTGGCCTTTGAATAACCATGGACGAGCTCGACAGGCTCCACCACTCACGCGGCAGTAGTGCAATAGTTGGTGGGTGGCACCAAATATAAAATATAGCAATTTCCTAAAGGCAACTGGGCGACATACATCGATGAGCGTTGAGCTGATTCTGAAAACAGTTTCGGACCGCCGGGCGATTGAAAAACATTTTCACGATGTCGGAGAGATCTGGGGTGCGGGTGAGCAACAAGTTCGCAACTTGTGGTCGAATATAGGCTGCTGGAGCCTATACGGCTGGCCGTTCTCATTGGTTGAATTGAAGTGCTGGGATTACACGAGCGAGCAGCTAGTGGACCGGAGCGATCGTCCACGGGACAATCGCAGTCGGCGACCACCTGGCCCTCGCAGCCTGAACCTAAACGGCTAAACAGCTAATCCCCTAGAGTGCAGCTTCAAAGGGGATGCATAAAGAAAAAGGTGGAATTGCCACACGACGTCAGCTATAAAACGAACTCTGAAGACTGAGTCTTTTGTACCTGCTCTGAGAAACCCATGCCAGAAGATTCTGATTCGCTGCAATCCTTGATCGCTGAAGTCCTTGAAGCTGAGGCCAGGGGCGAGGTTATTAATCGTGATGCGTTTGTAGCGATGCATCCTAGGCATGCCGCTGCTTTGCGGGAATACTTCGGCAACCGGATTTCGTTTAGGAAAGCTACGCCCCTGCCGCTGGCAAGTGACAGTGCAGTCGACGCCAAGACCTTGCCTTGTAGTGACACGCTTTCGGAAGTTACTCTCGGTGGTAGCGTCCGCTATTTCGGCGACTACGAGATATTAGAGGAAATCGCCCGAGGTCAGGGGATGACCGGCACATCTACAAAGCACGTCAGACCAATCTCAATCGCATTGTTGCTTTGAAGATGATTCTTTTGGGGCAGCTGGCCAGTGAACAGGACGTTAAACGCTTTTATACCGAGGCCGAAGCAGCAGCCAACTTAGATCACCCAGGCATCGTGCCTATTTTTGAAGTCGGCGAGCATAAGGGCCATCATTATTTCTCAATGGGTTTCATTGAGGGACAGAGTCTTGCAATAAATTAGCCGACGGACCACTACCGCCACGCGGGGCAACCGAGCTAGTCAAAGAGATCTGTGTGGCCATAGCCTATGCCCACGAGCAAGGCGTGATTCACCGTGACTTGAAGCCTGCAAATATCCTGCTCGACCAGAATGGTCAACCCAAGGTGACGGACTTCGGATTGGCCAAGCAAATGCATGCTGATAGTGGTTTGACCGGTACCGGCCAGATTCTCGGTACGCCTAGTTACATGGCGCACAGAACAAGCGAGTGGGGAGGTCGACAAGGTCGGACCGCTCGCCGACGTCTATGCGATTGGCGCGATTCTCTACTGTCTAATTACTGGCAGACCACCGTTTCAAGCGGCGAGCCCAATGGATACCTTGTCACAGGTGTTGGCAAGGGAACCAATCCCTCCACGTCAACTCGACCCAAAGATAGATACGGACATTGAGACGATATGCCTAAAATGCCTCGAGAAAAATCCAGAATCACGATACGTCTCAACTCAAGAGATGGGTGCCGAACTCGGGCGGTACCTCAGTGGTAAGCCAATCCTGGCTCGGCCCGTCAGTGGTTTTGAGCGTACGCGGAGGTGGTGCAAGAGAAACCCGGTCATTGCCAGTCTCTCGACCTTGTTCGTGCTCTCGCTAATGTTGGGAATAACGATCTCCGCTTACTTTGGTATCCAAGCATTTACCAAAGCAAAACAAGCCCTTAAGTACAGCAACGCGCTGAGAAAAAGGCTAGAGAAGCTACCGACGCACAAGATCTTGCTATGCGGGAGAGTAATAGTGCCGAACCTCGCGCTCGCCCAAGCCATGCGACGTGCGATCGCAGTCGAACTGGGTAACTACGGATCCAAAACAGCCCTGTCCATGGGGCAGGTGCGACAAAAAGATTTCTTTGGTGCGGCTGAGACTTTGACTGAAATCCTCAGGCCGGACTCTTATTCTTCTTGAGAAGCTCCGCTGCTACACCGGTTTTTCAGAACTGGGCGTGGAATCGAATCAACTTGCTCAGTAATCGTGATTTGCTTAGATCCCCCGCAGACGAATTTATTTCGCAAGTTGCCTTTGCTGATTCCGTAAGCCGTGGTGTCTTCGTATGCAAAGCCAATGATGGGACGCAGTCACTGAAAATTGCAAGGTTCATGAATAGCCAACTCGTGACAGAGCGAGCACGGAACGAGACGCGATCAATAGACTCTGTTGCGGTCTCTGCTGATGGCAATAGCGTGGCTTATTCAGTTACTAGTATCGATGGCAATACCTCGATCTACATGTGGGAATTAGACAGCGGCGAAGAACCAACACTAATTCTGGATGCCAGAGTGCCACTTAAGGCGTTGGCAATCACTTCTGGGAGGATCATCGGTAGCTTCAACGGAGTTCTTTGCGTTCGTATCGAGAAGGCACGACATGGGAAAATACGTCACGCAAACGTTTGAACTTACGCGGAACTCTGCAAGCGTTGAGTATTCTTGACGCAAATCAGGCTGTCGTTCTGAATGAGTTAAACGGCAGGCGCAACGTTTGCGTTACGCGATCTCTCCCACATGTACCGGGAATAGTCTCGATTTGACTGTCGATAATAGCAGCCAATTCGCCTCGGAAGAAGTGTCTGCCATTGCCGTCGCCAACGGAAAGCTGATCTTGGGAACGGAGAGTGGAAAACTCTTCACCGCCGATTTTGCCAACTCAGGAGAATTGGGGCATGATTTCAAGCAGATCGTCCCCCAAGAGCATCGCTCAGGAATCCGGTCCATTAAGGTTCACCCCAATGGAATGCTGCTCACTGTCGCGGATGAACCTGTTGTGCACCTGTGGGCGCTGCTAACCAACAACCAGATTGGACGCACGAAATCGAGTTGACAGGGACCTCTCGAGAATATCGCTTATGCAACATTCATACATGACTCAAACAGTGTTATGGGGCATAGTGAGACCGGCCATTCGATTGTCTGGAACATTGGAAAGCAGAAGCAAAATCGGCGACTAACTCGCGTTGATCGCAGCGGTAGATCTGTAATTTACCAGTCGCCAGTCGTTCAGGTTATATCATCCGCTGGACGGTCTGTATCGCTTCATCGAGATGGCACCGTTGACCAATGGGAGTCGGCGACTGGTGTGTCGATTGGTAGCAGCCGCTCTCTTACGCTGGGCATACACCAGGGGCTGCATTTGTCGATATGGCCATTGATAGAGAGAGTCCACAACACTTGTTACCTCAGCGAAATTGCCGAGTGCAAATTTAGAACTAGGTGAACGCGTGTGGGAGTTCTGCCATTGGGATAGTGACACGGGAGAAATGGTTGATCGCTGGAGACGTCGCGCCAGTTCGACACTCAAGAAGTTTCGCTTTTTGATTCGGGAAACCTCGTTCTTTACGCGAGCAATGCAGAAACACTTATCAAGAATATCAGCGATCGACAGTTTGAAGAATTGCAGACATCGTTTTTTCATATGGCGAAAAGCGGAAGCTATTTTGGTGTGCCAAATCCACTGAACAAGAATCTCGTGATGCTAGTTAAAAGCAATGGCTTTCTCAAAATGCTCGATTTGAAAGCTCCTCATGAGCCCCTGATTACACTGGGCGAGGGGGAAAGTCGTCGACTTTCGAAGACTGACGATATACCACTTGCCGGCGATTCGTCTCCTCGAGGTGATCGCTTCTACATGATCTGGTCTTCTGGGAGAATCACGGAAATCGCATGGGAAAATAGTGAATTACGGATCAAGCGAGATTTAGACTACCGTCAACTCGGTGAGCTAAAAACCGTAGGCTCGTTCACAAATGAAAACGAAGGCAATAAACGCATCGCGTCAAAGTGGCAGTTGGATTTGCGAGTCCGATCAAAAGACGACTTTAATCTTGTTTACTATGCGTTTCAGTTTCCGACGAGTGAGGGACGCACGCAGATGGCCCGTGTTGCCTTTCCAGTTTCTGAAGGCGAGCCGACGCGAGCCGTCGATGAGGCAAATATTCCGAATCAATTACCGGTTCTCACCGACGCTGAGATTCCAGCATTTGCCACCGAATATCTAAAGGATTTGCCCACTAATGTACGCGATGTAGTCGCGGCGAGTGTCGTAGGCTCATCCTCGTTTGTGGCCACCGGCTCGGCCACTGTTTATGTTGTTTTGCCGGATGGATCCACGAAAGCACTTGGTCGCCCCACATGTATTTCAGCATCTGGAAATAGTAACTCGACTCGGCTCGTGACTTTGCATGAAGGTGGATTCGTGTTGCAAGCCGACTTGGTTCAGGGGAAATGGAAGTGGCGGCAACTAAAGAATGCAGGAGGTGCTGCTCGGCAAATTCAAATGTCACCGGATGGCCAGTATTACTGCTTGCAGCTTGCAGATGATATTTCAATTCACAATGCCAACACGGGGCAACCTGTCATGCGGGCAGAATCTGCAGGCTGTGCTATGTGGCATCCGCGTGGATCGTTAGTTATCGCTTATGCTAGCGGCCTTGTCGAACAGCGCAGTTCATTAGATTCTCCTCCGCGAATAATTGGAAAAGTCAGTCGCGAAGCTCCAACTAGTATGCACCTATTCGTAGAACCGTGGCAGGAGAAGGCTCCCGATCAGTGGCTAATAGTCAACTGTGGTGATTCCCTCGAATTCCTTCCTTTTGATGTGCATACCCCTTTCAACGAAAGCGAGACTCCGTTGTTGAGCATCGAAATGCCGGACGATTTATCCACGCTAACTTGCTCGCCAACTGAGGGCCTTTTGGTAACGGGCAATCGCAGTGGGGCTATCGACTTGTACTTTGCATCGCCTTCGTTTGGTGTATGCAGTCGACTTTTTGGACTGGAGGGGCATGGCGGCTCAGAAATTACGAGCATTGCATTCACCAAAGACGGAAAGACCCTGATTACGGCGGATAAATCCAATCGACAGTTTGGGTGGCTTTCGGAGAACCCTCAAGTTATTCCAGATGCAGTAAGCCGCTGATTAGCCTCAAGGCAGCTAAACTATGGTGTACCTGGCACCTGGACTAACCTTGGCGTTAAGAAAACTTTCCTTCAAGCCTGCTTGGTAGTTCTCACGCACCTTTGCTGTACTCAGAAAGGCCTTGCTATGTTGCATCGTATATTTCACGCGGCGCTGACCTCTATAGCTGTCAGTTTTTGCCTTGTTGGTAATCTGGCAAGATCCCAACCACCCGCGCCGTCTGCGCAACGGAAGCTATTCATATCGAACAACGCTTTGGTGAATTGGTAAATCTATCTCGGACGAATGCGAATGAACAATTGCCAACGCCAGTGTCAGTCGTCCGCGTTCGAAAGGGCAGGCCGACGAGATTGACTTCATCGACTTGGTCCGCGCACGAATTATCGCTTAGCGATGGCGACGTCGAACAGCTTACCCGAGATGGAATGCTCTTACGCCCGGTGCAAGGCACCTACTCTTTCCCTGCAGCCTACTACAGCATCTATGTCCGTGACCTACCGCTATTGGTAACGACTGACTCCATTCTGCATGCTGTCCACCGGACATTCGACTCGATGCTCGAAGAAACAGAAACTCGGCGACTGGTACCGACTTTAAGGGAGATCCTAAGTCGCAGCCATGCAGAGTTAGCGAATCACGTCGAGGCATTATCAGAGGATTCGCTGGAGAACTCCCTACGCGACGTAGATCTATACCTGACTGTCGCCCGCAATCTAATAGCCGGATTACCCCATCGTCGAGGCAAACCAATTCCCAGCGTGACAGGCCAAGATGAGTTAGTCGGTGAATTGCTGCAACTCATTCAAGCCAGTCAGGAGCTGAAACCCGTGTCTTTGTATGGTTCGCAGCGTTTGATTGACTTTACGCAATTCAAGCCGCGAGGTCGTTATACCAGCTACCAACAGTCTTTATATTTCCGCACGATGATGTGGCTGGGCCGGGCAGACTGTGGTTGGCAGATTGCTCCAAACCCAGAAACCGGACTGCGCGAGCTCCGCAATGCGGTCCTGCTCAACCTGCTGCTGGAAGCCGCCGAGTGCGATGCACCGATGGCAGATATCGACCAATTCTTAAGTAGCTTGGTCGGCCTTTCCAACGGTCTCTCTTCCATCATGCTGCGCAAGGTAATGCCGCAAGAATCCATGCCTTCTTCGCTGGACAAACCGCCAACGCAAGAGGAGTTGAGCCTGCTGTCAGAAAGATTGCAGCAGGAGGCCCATAACCTACGGAGCGTTCGCTCCGAAGCCAGCCCTGGGATCACGCCCGTAGCCCGATGGCAGATGATAGGCCAGCGTTTTGCAATCGACGCGTTTATCCTTAGCCAGCTGGTCTACGATGCTATCGAGGATCAAGGGGAATACCCCAAGCGGATGCTGCCCTCTCCCTTGGATGTCATGGCCAGCCTGGGTAATCCATTGGCAGTGGAATTGCTGCGACCGGAGATTACAAGATGGCGCTGCGGCACCGTGTGGGCGGCCAGCCAATTGATAGGCGAACTGGATAAGGATTTCTGGGAACAGAACTTCTACAATGGATGGTTGAAAGGTCTGCAGCTGATTCATCGAGAATTCGCTGATTATGAAAGCATTCCGAATGCGCCGCAGCCACCCCTGGCGGCGCAAGCAATTGCAGACTCAGCTGGCATCCTGGGGCGAACTGCGGCGAGACTCGGTTCTGTACGTCGCAAAGCCTCTCGCAATTCGACTGCGAATACCCAGACGCCTACGTTGAGCCCTACCCCGAGTTCTATGGAAGTCTGAGGCAATTGATGCTCCGCATGAGCCAGCAACCGTTAGTAACACTAAATAGCAGCCAGCAACGATCTGGCAGAATAGTATTTGGACAAAAGCAGTTCTTTGAACGCATGGCAGGTCATCTACAGATGTTAGAGTCGATCGCGAACAAAGAACTGGCTGGCATAGCACTCGACGATGCAGAAAACAATTTCTTGCAGCAAACGATCAGCCGCCAGGGGGGCGTCGCCGTAGGTAGTGGACTAACTCACACCACGGAATACAACGGCTGGTACACGGAATTGATCTATGGCTTCGGGGGCAACGATCAAGAGCATGCACAGCCTACTCGTGGCTGACGTGCATACCAATCCCTCGGGCGGCGAAGTGCTGCGGGTCAGCTACCGGCAATACCGAGTTCTGCGTTTTGCTAAACGACTGTCAGCCAGAAGTGCAACGCGTATTCGTTGGACCAACATTTTCCTATTACGAATTCGTGCACCCCATAAACGAACGCATGAGTGACGGCGAATGGCGGTCCACGCTGCGTTCAGGTCGTGCCGACGGCAACCGTCCACAGTGGATCCAACCCGTGCTGACGACTGGCGAAGCTACCAGCCACGCTACCTCGAACCGGTTACCGTGCAGCACCATCGGCGAGAAGCTTGTGGCTTCCGTCCCGGAAGCCCGTCGCGGTGTGCAAAAAATTTCGATCAGCTTGACCGACGAGGGGATGCTCGAATTGGCAAAAAAGGCTCCGCGAATTCGCTGGTTGAATGCCGCGGACACGACCATCTCCGACGCAGGCCTGGTCGCCCTAGCCGGCCTGACCGAGTTGCGAGTAATCAACCTCGACAACACCCGGTGCGCGGCGAGGGCCTTGCCGTCTGCTTTCCTCACAACATGTGCGTCGAATCAGTTTGCGTGGCACGGCGGTTACGGATGAGGTTACGCGCAGGCCACCATCGCTGGCTGGATTTATTTGGAGCGTCTGGACCTCCGCGACACACGGCTAACCAGCGAAGCACTAGCGGCACTCGGCGAAATGCGTTATCTGCGTCAACTCGATCTACGCGGCACTCAAGTGGCGACATCAGCCGTCGACGCTCTGCGCAGCAGACTCCCAAAACTTACCGTCGAGTTCTGAAGCGGTGCAACCGTCGTTCTCCATTAAGAAACTATCCGATAGTCTGGCCGCTTGGGAGCTAGCCGTGGGCTGCCTTGGCTTTCGGATAGGCTCCAAGCAAAGAGCCAAGGCATGCTCGCCACTTCACGGCCTGCTAAAACAGTCGCATTTGCCCCGATTGGGAAGCTGGGGGTCGAAATAGGTCACAGTTGTGGGAGGGCATTTCACGATCCAAGCCATGCTTCTTGCGGAAGACTCGGAACATGTTTCGGATCTGCTCGGCAATCACCCCCTGGCCGACCATTCGTTCTCCCCAAGCCGAACTGCTGAGCCTGCCACCGCGTGCTTCCCGAATCCGCCCCAGCACTTTTTCCTGATGATTGGGACGAACCCGCTGCAGCCACTCGATAAAGATGGGCTCGACGGTTAACGGGAGCCGCAGCAGGATGTAATTGGCAGTTATCGCTCCCGCTGCCTTTGCTGCTTGCAGAAGTTGGGGAATCTCCGAGTCATTGAGTCCAGGGATGATCGGGGCCGTCATCACGCCGACTGGTACTCCCGACTCTGACAGCACTCGAACGGCACGCAACCGTGCAGCAGGGATACTTGTCCGGGGCTCCATATCACGAGCAAGTTCTGGATCGAGGCTGGTGATCAGAGAGATAAACGTGGACAAGGTTATCGGCGGCGAGTTGTTTGAGCATCTCCCAGATCTCGCAGAACCAGGGCGTTCTTGGTGATGATGCTCACCGGTTGGCGACAATCCAAGGCTACCTCCAGACATTGCCGTGTGAGCCGAAATTCTCTTTCAGCAGGCTGGTAGCAGTCGGTGACTCCCGAAAAAGTAATCGGTGCGGGGTTCCACCTCGGGTTCGACAAGAATTCTCGGAGCAGTCGAGCTGCGTCACGCTTGACGACAATTTTTGTTTCGAAGTCGAGCCCAGCGTTAAACCCCAAGTAGTCGTGGCCCGGACGAGCATAGCAATAAGAACAGGAATGAGCACATCCACGATAAGGGTTGATGCTGTAGCGGAAGGGAATGTCCGGTGACGAATTCTCGGAGATGATGCTTTGAGATGCATCGTCGATGTATTCAATCTTGCGATTGGAAATCCCACGCAGATACTCTTGGTCCACGAGTCCAAATGTTCGAGATCTACATCTCGATGAATCGACTCGAACCGATTTGGCGGGTCGAGATTGGAACCGTGCCGCATTGCTTGTCGCATTCAAGTTGAGTGTGGGTCACAAGCAATGCTTGTGGTCTGTGCCTCGTTTCTAAACGGTGTGACGAGCAGCGAACGGAGAGTCATCCGAGGCCCAGGTGGCTCGTAGTACGGCCATGCAACGATCAGCCCTCGGATGAAGGTGAAGTTCAAACAGAGGCTCAGGGACCGGGAACTGTTGTTGTACGTCCCGATAATCACGCCTGCTGCTTGCACTTCAAGCAGCCGATTTTTTTTCACCGCGATGGCGATAATCGACCACATCCCAAGCACAACCGCAGAGTTTCATCAAGCGAATGGTCTGGAATGTCAAGTCGAATTCCCACCATTTGTGACCATGCTTGGCCATTCGTGGATGTGCATGGTGATTGTTGTGCCAGCCTTCACCGTAGGTCAACAAGGCGACCCACCAGTTGTTGCGGCTGTCATCGCGCGTTTCGTAATTGCGGTAACCCCACATGTGACTGGCCGAATTGACGAGCCAAGTCGAATGCAGCACGAAAACCATCCGCACGGCCACACCCCACACCAACCATGACATGGCCAGAGGCCAGCCACCCAGGGCGTAGCCAGCGGCCATGATCACCAGCGACAAGACAATATTGATGGGAATAAAAGCGTAATCCAACATGCGGATATAACGGTCGCGGTACAGATCTGGCGCCCACTTGCGGTAGAACTCGCCGGAGTCCTTGCCGCCGACGCGGAATGCCAACCAGAACGCATGGCTCCACCAGCCGCCGTCGTGCGGCGAATGCGGGATCGCCCTCTTGATCGCTTCGGGCATGGTGCAAACGGTGGTTGGCGACCCACATCATGGGAGGCCCTTCGCCGGCCAAGACAACCCACGGTGGCAATGGCAACGCTTGACCGACTTCTGCGTCAAAAAGCTGGCATGCGTTAGCAAGCGATGATAGCCCAGGCAAATGCCGATACCGCCGCACACCCAGTGCAGCACAATGACCAAGACCAAGCCTGACCAGGTAAAGGTCCAAGGGAGCGGCGAGTGCCCCCACGTGAATCATCAGCAGCCACACGGCGGCTGCCCAATTAATATTGTTTGCCCGAGCAACGTTAGGCTTGCCGGAACTCCACGTCATCGTGTTGGAAGCTTCCTTGGGCGAGCCGCCACTGAGCAAGCTCGGAGACGTCTTTTTCGGTCACCGGTTGAACCCGTGGCCCTGTAGGCCTGGCGATAATGCCGACGAGTGGATCGTTGGCTGCGCTTGGTTGTCATAAAATTCCTGTTTCTTCCGATTTTGTAATGAGCTGCCCGCAATCTACCGTCAGCCTGCCCGCGAAATTCGGCCGCGAGGTGCAGCAGTACGATCGCTTGCAGGCAGGGGGCAGTACAGGACTTCCAACTGTCAGGCGATCGCCGCAGGATGGCAAGCCAAGAAGCAGCAAATGGATGCTCCGCAAGCGTCCCTTGCCGAGCTGTGCATATTGTTCCGTTTTGCGCTGGGATCGTCCAGCCAGAAATCGCATTCACAGGCTCTCTGCAAGCCGAATTCATAAGAAAAACAGCACCCCAATAGAAGGGGGTGCAGCCGACTTTTGCTGGAATACTGGGCTGTTTTGCCCTCCGTTTGATACTCGAGAGCGCCTGGCGCCGCGTTCTGTGGCATTTGGCCGCTTTATGGAAATCGGCTAGGTCACCTGTTCGCTGGTCTGGCGTTTGTGGGGCTATTGTCCCAGGGCATTGTCGATATATCGCGAAAACGCCGAGCAGCGGAAGTACTCGAGTTCCCAGTGGCTGCGGCCGACGGCGCGACAGTCATACTGGGTCACTTTCGCGTTTGCGTCCAAAGGGGAAGTTGCCCGGCTGACCAGCAAACCCGCAAAGCCCGCGGCAACGGGCTCTTTGGAACGATCGAAAAAACGAAAACGCCGCAGGATGGGGTCTTGCGAATTGTATAGATTGACGAGTTGGTCGACGTGCTCCAGTGCGCGATGGTACTGCCCGGATGGTTGCAATTCAGCCCTGTCAAAAGCTGGGGCGGTCAGGCTGAGGCGCATCAGGTGGGGTGTCCTCAGTTCTTCGTTCATGACTTGGCCATTGAGTGCCCCGCCGGCTAGCAAGTGTAAAGCGCCGCAGGCAATGGCCGAACCAAAACTGTAGCTCAGCATGCCTGAGGGCTGTCCACTGGGCAGACGATTGACAAACTCAGCCAGGTAAAATGAGTTGGCGGCGATGAGTGGTTTCTTGGCAGCTACATCGCGGACGATGTGATCTTGTTTCTCACTGGGCCAGGAAAAAGCGATAAAGCGAAGCGGACCGTTTGCGCGGCAGGCGGTGGCTTGATACACGCGAATCGCCCTCTGCCGCGCATCGCATAATGGCATCCAATTCCCATGTACATAGATGATGGTTCTGGTGCCCGGCTCGACCTCTTCCGCCAAAACGCTCTCTAGCGATGCCGGACTCCACCTACAGCCTACCAATTGACTGACGCGAAAGTTTGCATCGCCGCGTGGCGCATAGCAGCCAGGCAAATGGCGGGTGCTGATCTCCCAAAGGGTGTCTTCCGCTCGCAGGATCCCCGACTGCAGCATAGCAATCGGGAGCTGAGTCTCCTGCTGGGCTGCAGTCGATCCAGCCAGCCCCACCCAAGCCAAAAGGACAAAGAGGATACCACAGCGATAGCTTCGATAAAGTCGCGAGATAGTAGTCTCCTGGTACTGCATGGTTGAGCGCGTCAGGGATTGGAGGATAGCGTGCGTGTGCTGCCTGCATGTCGGTCTTAGGGATCGTCGCAAACACAACGATTGTAACAGCAGCCTTGAAGGCCGACGGGCAGACGACCACCGAGCAATCATCGGAGGTGACCGAACATTCATGTGCATGATGTTGAAAAATTTCATCATGTTTCGTTTGCACATCGTTTGCCGTGTCGTAAAGTTCTGCGGGTGGAAACGGATCCTAACGATTGATGAGAGTTTTTGCAGAGGGGAATTGAGATGAGAAAGTTCGCATGGCTAGGCGTGCTGCTGGTGTTGGGCACAGGTTGTGGACGTAGTTGTTTATCTCTACGCGGCGCGGGCTGTCGTAGCGGTGGCTGCCAATCGGCGCCCATGCTGCCACCACCGCCTCAGGCGGACGCAGGCTGCCAGGGCTGCGGCCCCGGATATGGCGCGGGATACTCCGCATACGATTCCGGCGAAATCATCGGTGACACGGGTTATAATGGAATCATCACCGAGGGCTATACGCTGCCCGGGGGTGCAATCGAAGGCAGCTTGGTTCCGCCCAGTATTTCAACTCCCGCCACATAGACTGCCCGCATAAACCAGGCATGTCAGGCAATGGGATCCATGGAAGCCAGACGTAAACGACGATTGAGATGGTGTCTTCGGGGGGAGGCACCGTCATCAGTCGTTTTAGCAATTCCGTGGCAGCGGATTAGAATAGATTTGGTCGCCTGGCATGAGGTTGGGTAGCGACTGGGTCAAGGCACCTGCGATCAACCCCTTGAACCCAACAGCAACTTGACGCTGGTTGATCGTTTCTCGGTCTCTGGAGATCTCCGCTCATGCCCATCCTGCCATCATCAAGTATTGCCAAATTAATTTCACGCGTGCCCGCAGGCTTGCTGCTGGCGGTGTTGATGACTGAGCCACTTGTGCATGCGCATGCACAGAGCGATCCACAGAGCGATCCACAGAGCAGCCCTGGCCCGACCGAGCAGTCTCATACAGACGAAGCGGACGCCGGAGCGTTGCAGTTCGTGGCACCCAAGACCATCGAAATGTTGATAGGCGTGCGTGTCGCGGCCGGCGACGGCAACATGCTGAACACCATGGCGATGACGGTCTTTCCCACCGATTGGCCAGAGCAGAAGGTGGAGGTTATCGAAGTCAATGTGCCTCCGAATTTTCGCTACGACTTTCGAGACCTGCCGAACAACAACCGACAACTGCTGTTTCAAGCTCAGTTGATTCCAGCCCATGCAACGATTGAGGCGACCCTCAAACTGCGAATCGAAAAGAAGCATACACTGGGCCCCAGTGAAACAACCTCCTTTGTCATTCCCAGGGGGCTGCCACGTGATTTAAAGAATTACCTGGGTAACAGTCCTTATATCGAGGCGGACAACCCAGAGATTCGGCGAATCGTGCGTGGAGTGGAAGCCGATGAGCCGCTGAACGATTGGCAGCGAGTGGAGATGCTGTATGACTGGGTACGCGAGAATATCGCCTACGAGAATGGTGATCTAAAGACTGTCCGCGAAGCTCTCAAGGATCGCACCGGCGACTGCGAAGAAATGACCAGTACCTTTGTGGCCTTGTGTCGCGCCGCCCGCGTACCAGCCCGCGTCGTTTGGATTCCAAACCACTGCTATCCTGAGTTCTATCTCGAGGACCAGGCCGGGGTAGGGTACTGGTTTCCATGCCAGGTTGCGGGCACTAGAAATTTCGGCTCCATGCCCGAGTACCTGCCGATCCTTCAAAAGGGCGATCGCTTCAAGGTGCCGGAAAAGCCTGAAGTACAGCGGTACCTGGCGGATTACTTAAAATCCGCCAAGGTGCTGGGGCGCGTGGATCCCAAGGTTGAATTTGTCCGCCAGTTGCTGGGCGATGCTGCCAACCTGCGGTGCGGCCCCGGACCTGAATGGCCAGGCGAATTGAACGTGGTCGACCCCTGGGCATCGTTCGTTAGATAACTGTCGAGATCAGCCAAAATCTCTTCGGATTCAACGATTACAATTCTGATTGTGGATGCTGCTGGCGGTTGGCTGCCACTCCCCGAAAATCACCCAGTAACTTTTTGAACAGAAAGCAGATATTCGCGGCGTAGCGGGGACCAAGTCGCAAGGGATCGGACATGGCCCGAAAAAGCCACTCGCAGCCCATTGCTTGCCAAGCCCGCGGAGCCCTGCGCGAGCTGCCCGCCAGAAAGTCAAAGGAGGCGCCCAGCTGGATACTCAGTGGAACCTGAATATCGTGCAGGTGGTCATAAATCCAGAACTCGCCCTTGGGTTGTCCGAAGGCCACCCACAGCATGTCGGGCTGGGCCGCGCGAATATCGGCCAACATTTTGCTGTGTTCGGCGGCCGTCCATTGCCGGAAGGGAGGCGCGTAGCAGCCTGCGATTTGCAATAACGGAAAACGCGTTTGCAAGTGACGGCTGGCCGCTTGGGCTACCCCCGGCGCAGCCCCCAGGAAGTAAACGCGATAATCCCGACGAGCGGCCAGGGCAGCCAGTTCGACAATCAAATCCGCTCCCGCCACGCGTTCGGGCAGGGGCCGCGCGGTACGGCGACTGCGGCCCACGATGGGATGCCCATCAGCCAAGACCGCTATGCTGCGGACATTGACTTCCGTCAGACGCGGATTTTGCTCGGTCAGCATTAAGTAATTCAAATTAGCGGTCACCATGTATTCAGGTTTGCCGGCGCGAATGACCCGATCAGCCAGGTCGACAACCTGCGGCATGGTCAAACGAGCAAACTCAGTACCCCAAATGTTGGTTGTTTCCGGGCGAGCCACGCGAACGGGCGGTGCATCGGCCTGCAGCAACGGAAATGCAGAGGTGGCGGCTAGACTGCTGTCCAGTGACGCCATGTTTGGTGGTGGAACCATGTTTTGCCCTTCAGGAACCCTGTCGGTGTCGCGCTCTCGATAGACCGATTCACGTAAGCCTAGGTCACCGCTAAACTCAGGCGCAACGCTTTGAGGAACAAATCCGAGCTGCCAGGCTTATTTCGGCGTAGGCCGTATGCACACGTGTGCGTTCCCCGGACCAGTCAGCCGGGCGCAGGGAGTTTGCGGACGCATTGCATGCCTACCGGCAATCTGTAGCGGGTTGCCAGCCCTCAGCCGATTAATCTGGATCTAGCATTTAGAACGATTGCCATGCATGCCTAAGCTCATCACGCTCACCATCGAAGGCTTCGCGACGGGCCTGGTCGGCGCCTATGGCGCCAACACGGCCATTACTTCCAGCATCGATTCCCTGGCTGCGCGAGGATTGGTGCTGGACCAGTGCTTTCTCGATTCAAGGGATTTAGAGTCCCAGCTGTCCAGCTTGGCCACCTGCTGTCACGCGCTGCAGCCGACATCCGGACAACCCAACCTCTGGCATAGACTGCAAGTGCTGGATATCCCCAACGTCTTCGTCACGGACTCGACTCGGGCGGCGAATTGGGCGGAGCAAGCCGGATGTCAGCAGGTGCTGTTGATCGAACCCGCACACAGCTCACAACCCGTGAGGGATCCCAGTGAATCCGCCGCGTTGGGATTGTTCACTGCTGCGGCCAGTGTCCTGGAGGAGCAGAGAGATGGTTTGGTGTGGCTGCATTCGTTGGGATTTCAATTGCCCTGGGATGCGCCGCTGTCTCTGCGCGAGCAATTCATCGATCCTGAGGATCCTCAGCCACCGGCGGAGGTGGGTCCGCCCTGTTTGGAGACCAGCGGCCTGGACCCGGATTTGGTGACGGGCTGGGGACAGGTGGCAGCTGCCCAGGCGGCGATCCTGGACGGCGGTATCGGCTCGCTGTTGGCGCTCTTGGAGGTGGGGCAGTCTGCCAATGACTGTGCCTGGCTCATTGTAGGCTTGGGCGGAGTACCCCTGGGAGAACATGGCCACGTAGGTTGGAATCGCCCACAGTTGCATGCGGAGGAGCTGCAGTGTTTGGTGATTCTACGACCCTCGCCGCCGGCGGCGGTGGGTTGGCGACGCGCGGAGTTATGCCAATTGCCTGATGTGGGAGCGACGCTATGGGATTGTCTTGGATGCCTGCCCGCAGCGGCGGGTCATTGGGGAAAATCGATGTTGCCCTGGTGCATCTCCGACACGCCCGCGCGGTGGAGCAATGCGCACAAGTTGGCAATGCTCCGTTCGACAGACAACCGGGTGTGGATTCGCTCTCCGGCCTGGAGCGGTGTACTGCCTGCCGAAGCATGCACGCCGGCCGATAGCCAGTCCAGTTTGGACCCAACCGAATTCCCAGTCCAGCTATTCGCAAAACCCGACGATCGATGGGAGGTCAGCGAGGTCGCCGCGCGTTGCCCAGACGTCGTGCAACAGCTGCGGACGCATGCCGGCCAATTCCTGCAAGCGGCAGCCAAGCATGATCGATCCGCCCTGTTGCCGGTCGATGATGGTCTGTGCGACTTGATGCGTTGAGTCCTCGCACGGCACTTCAGCTGTGCGACATTTCATCTCCGCTGCTAGCACATCATCATCCCTGAGGTGGCCTTAAGTTCCCCGTCGATTTCCGAACCAGTGAATATGCGAGCGCGGGCAGAAGCGGAAATTATGCTGTGTGCACCAGGGAATGAGCCATTCGGCTTGGTGGTCCAGCCCCCGGGCTTCGGTGCCTTGCGGCATCAGTAGCACACGCTGAGCATCCACGTTGCCGAGACGTTGAAGATAGTCGAGTACCTCCTGTGCATCCGCTACGCTGTCCACCACAAATTTTAGTTGATAGGGCTGTTGCATGAGCCGGCGAACAACATCCAATTGTTCACGACGACGGTGATGGGCGTCGCGCCATGAACCACTGGCAGCAGATGGTGCCGAGCCCGAAAGTTTTGGGCTGATCGACATCAGGTCGCATGCTAGTTCACGGTAAATGGTACCCGCGGTCTCGATCGTCAGATGATGCCCCAAGGCCTTCAGCTGTTGGCAGAGTTCCACCACGGACCGAAATATCAAGGGTTCGCCACCAGTCAGCACGGTGTGGTCCAGGCGGAATTCGAGCACACGACCCAAGATCTGCGAAATAGTTTGGTGAGGTCCTTCGGGGCGCCATGAGGCAAAGGGCGTGTCGCAAAACCAACACCTCAAGTTGCAGCCGCTGGTTCGCAGAAAAACGCTGGGAGTACCCGTCAGCAAGCCTTCGCCCTGAATACTGTCGTAGATTTCACTGATGCGCAGCAGTCCCCCCTTTTTCTCTGCGTCTGTAGGTTGCATACTTGCTGGCTTGTTCGACTGAGTCGGATCGTGCTGTTCGAATAGCTTGGAATGCGGGAGAGTCTGCACTAGTGAATACACCCTTTCAAGACTTGTTGGAAGTTTTCGACAATAGTTTCCCCAATCGAGAATACCAGATCGAGATCACCTGTCCCGAGTTCACTTCGATGTGTCCCAAGACGGGGCAACCCGATTTCGGCACCCTGGTTTTTCGTTATGTACCCGCCGAAAAATGCGTTGAATTGAAGAGTTTGAAACTCTATCTGCAAAAGTTTCGCAACGAAGGCATCTTCTACGAAAATGTGACGAATCGAATTCTCGACGAATTCGTAGCCGTATGCCAGCCCCGAAGAGCGACGCTCGAAAGCCGCTGGGGTCCGCGAGGCGGGATTAGTTCTGTCATTACCGTCAACTATGTGGCTCCCTAGCCCAAGTCAACCTTGTGAGTGCTGAAGATGAAAACCAAACCCCAGATCATTCTCAGTGGTTTTGCCGATGAAGCAGCTAACCAGAAACTGGCCGTACAGCAGTTCGCGGCCCTGGCCGCCGCCGGCTTGCAATATTACTCCCTGCGATTCATTGACGTGGGTGACGGCATCAAGAATGCCATGGCCCTCAGCAAGGCCGAATTGAAGCAAGTCGTCGCCCTGCAGAAAGAATATGGCTTGAGCGTCGCCAGCTTGGGATCGCCAATCGGCAAAGTCAAATTACTGGATACCGATGACAACAGTCCCAATCGCTTTGTGCCCTTTAAGCAATATCTGGCCAAAGATGTCAAGCACGCTTGCATGGTAGCCAATACACTGGGCACCAAACTTCTGCGTGGTTTTTCATTTTACCATCCTCTGGACACAAGTCCCGAGGAACATCTGACTCAGGTCGTCGATCAACTGGGACAAATCAGCGAGGTGTGCGCAGCGGAGGGGCTGGTATTCGGCTTGGAGGTCGAGGCCAATCTGGTGGGCCAAACAGGGCAGTTGCTCGCAAAGATTCATCGGGCCGTCAAGAGCTCGCATTTGGTGTTGATCTTCGACGGTGCCAATTTGGTGTGTCAGGGCATGACCCCAGATGAAGTATTCGCTGAGTACCTGGCGATGAAGCCAGGGCTGGGTTGGCTGCACATCAAGGACTATCGACATAGCTCGGCGGCACAGCGATTAAAGCACATCGACGAAGCTTCGCTCAAGAATTTCGTTCCAGCCGATATTGGCGACACGGGACATGAGGCCATCCTGCGGGATCTGGCGGGCGACCTGCCGAACATCGAAAAGCGGATGAAGAAACTGGGTGCGCCTGGCGTTATCTTTGATCTCGAACCACACGTAAAGGGAGGCGGGCAATTCGGCGGCTTCAGCGGCCCCGATGGCTTTGGCGTTGCCCTGCGTGGACTGTGCCGCGTGCTGGACTATGTCGGCATCGACTATCACCTAACCGACTTTGACGACATCCTCGCCCGCCGCGGTTGATGCGGAATTTGGCCAGTCCCAAGGACCCCCAACGTTAAACGCTGGGAAATCTGGCGTTGGTACCCCGCGTTTAAATAAGTTACCGGATTCAAAATCAGCCGGAGTGC
>CAVPPY010000045.1:0-90078 GCA_963707245.1 Pirellulaceae bacterium | reverse complement strand
CCCTTCGGGTGGCCTGATAAAAACTGGCAAGAATAGCCCATTTTGAATTGCGTTGGAGAAGAAAATCTGTTGCGCTCCCTTGGTAAGACATTTGGATGACCACACCCAAGCAAAGGAGTGCAACAGTGGCTACATCATGGCCGAGTTTTATAGACGGATGCAAGTCCAGATTCTCCGCAATTGCCAGAAGTGTTTATCTGGGCCGGCAACATTGGATCCAAAAATATCGAGTAGAAGTAGCCTCCTTGAACCAGCAGGTTGCTCAGATTGATTCAGAGCGAAAGCAGATTGAGGCAATTGCCGCAGAATTGCGTAGGGAGCGAGATGAAGCACTGCAGAAATTTCACGCATTGGAACAGCAATTGGCCGAAGGCAACAAGCGGGTTCAATTACCGGATGATCCGCCTGCAGTGGGGCAGCACTATGGAGCATCAATGATGACCTTGAGCGTTAACCTTACACGCGAAGTGGGGCTTCGTAAATCGACGCGTGCCATGACGGTATTTTTCAAGTGGCTCGGTGTGAAACGCAAAATTCCCACTTATCAAGCTGTGCGCGGATGGATGCAGCGTTTAGGCCTGGATCGAATGCAGCGTGCAAAGCCCAGACCTGACAGGATATGGATTGTCGACCAAAGCACGCAGATTGGCACTGACAAGTTCCTAACGGTATTATCCATTGAGAAGTCGAAACTGCCGCCGATTGGCACGCCGCTACGACGCGAGGACATGGATGTGCTGGCGATTCAGCCATCGAAGAAATGGAACCACGTCAACGTAGGCAAGCTTTACAAACGTCTGGCCGAGAAGTCCGGCTACCCCACGGCCATCGTTACCGACGGTGCCGGTGAACTCAGAGGGCCCGCAGAAAACCTTGAAAAAGATGGGGTCAAGCCGCGTGCCATTCGTGACCTGAAGCATTTCCTGGCCAACTGCTTCGAACAGCTGCTAAATGCAAATCCGCACTATAAGGCGTTCGCGAGAGATCTGAATCAGACTCGTCCAACAATACAGCAAACAGAACTTGGCCATCTGGTCCCACCGACAATGAAACGGAAAGCACGTTTCATGAATATGCAGCCACTGCTAAATTGGGCCGATATGGCACTCTGGCAATTGGAAAATCCCAACTCAGATGGACGCAAAGGCGTCAGTGACGAACGACTCAAAATCAAGCTCGGTTGGTTAGTCAAATATAAGCGCGATGTTGCTTGTTGGACCAATTGCCAGGAGGTGATTTCTGCCGCTCTGAAATTCATGAACGCCCAGGGCTTGTATCATGGCGTGACCGATAAGTTGCAGGTCCTGTTGCAAGGATTAGCAAACCATTCAGAAAGCAAACAGCTTGTGACCAAGACCATTACCTTCGTTCGCAGCCAGGAACAAAAACTATTGCCCGACGAGCGACTTCCGGCGAGTAGCGAAATCTTGGAGTCAAGCTTTGGCGCCTTTAAGCAGCTCGAACAGCAGCACGCCCGTAGCGGCTACACTCAACTGATACTTGCCTTTCCAGCGTTAATGAAGCCGACTACCGCCGCCGAGATTCGAGGCAGCTTCAAACGCGTGAAGATAGCGGACGTGAAAGCATGGGTTGCTAAGCGGCTGCCCCTAACACTCGATGGAAGACGGGTAGCTGCCTATGCCGAGTACCGTAAGGCCAAGAAGGCCGCAAGTGATGCACTGCGCGCAACCGCCTTGGCGGCTTGATGTTAGAACTTTTTATCAGGCCAGCCCTTCGGGTGCTTCGCACTTTTGGTGTCTGACCCCTTTTTCCCAACCGGCGTGAAGAGCTAATCGAAGCACGCTGACTCAGGCCAGAGAACCATGCATCCGCCAATCCGGACTCGCTTACAGCTAACGGTCATATGACCCTATCCAGTACTGAACTTTGGCAAAAGATTGCGGCTGCCGGCTTGGCTTCGCCCATGCAATGCCGCTCGTGGGCGGGGGAAGTGGCCGAGCACATTCCCATCTCGGACACAACTGACGGTTTAAAGGTCCTGCAAACTTTAATCCAACTCGACAAACTGAGCGGCTATCAAGCCAAGGTTTTGGCTGGTCAGTCTTCGAATCCTTTGCACCGAGGGCCATGGGCGATTCTGGGACGCGTCAAGCAGCCGCTGTGGTCGGGTTGGACATGCGTGGCAAAAGTGGATTTGACCAAGGCTGGTTCGCCCCAAACCTTCTGGGCCCGCTGGCTGTCCGCCGAGGATCTCCAAGGACTTCGTAGCTCGGCACCCTCCCTGCCGCGAGCCCTGCAACTGTCCCAAGTGAGGCATGAAAACCTGCAGTCTGTTTTCCCGCCCGAGTTAGTGGACGCGGAATTGCAATTACTAGTGGCTCCCGCGCAGGGCGCCTTGCTGAGCAACAGCCCCCGTGAACGCCGGGGTCATGAATGGGTCACGAACATCATCCTGCAGATCGCTGACGGGTTGGCGGCTTTGCATCGCGCCAACCTGGTGCATGGCCGTGTTTTTCCTGATCGAATCGTTGCGGACGGCGACGTCGCCCGGTTGGCCTGCGATCCCATCTCGCTGTTGACGGGCACGCTCGATACGACGGCAGTCGGCCTGCTGGGTGAGCAACTGGGCGAATGGAAAACTCCTCAGTTCTTGGCGCCTGAGTTCATTGCCCCAGGGCAAATGCCAACTCGCTCCAGCGATGTTTATGCGCTGGGCTGCACCTGGTGGTGGCTGTTGACGGGCCAGCCCATCGCTCTGGGCAGCAGCCAACAGCAGATATTGGCCGACCACACGCAGGCGGTCCTCGAGCTACCCAAGGGATGCGAACTCCCCGAGCCGCTGCTGCGCTGTCTCAAGCATTGCTTGGCAAAAAATCAGCAGGCGCGTTTTGCCTCGGCAATCGAATTATCGCAGGCGCTCAAGCAGGCGCTGAGCATCGTTCGTGCAGGACCCACCGTGCTGCCCATTGCGGCGACAGTCGCGAGAACCGAACCGCAAGTCGCGCCTAGCAAACAGCAGTCAGCCCCCAGCGTGAAGCCTGCGGCGAGTAGCTCCCAGCCTGCGGCCAAAATTGCGAGAAGCAGGCCGGCTGAACGCCCAGCAGAAAAAAACGTCGATCGCACTGAAAAAAATATCCAAGTCGATGCGAGGCGTGAGAGAACGAGGCAGCCTGCAGCCCTGAAAGTGGAGGAGAGCCCTCGGGCTGAGCCTGCGAGCGACGGCCCTCCGCAGCACCAACCGCTAGCCTCCCAGGACGATGTACAGTCGGTTGTGGTAACGCCTTCACGAGGCCCGCGCCGTCGACGTAGCAATAAATGGTTGTTGCCCGTCGCCGGGGCCTGTGCTTTCCTGATTCTAGCCTTGCTGGTGCTGAAGTTCAGTGGTGCCCTGCAGCCAGCGACCCAACAGACACAGCAGACCACGCGCCCAAATTATGTGCCTCCCGTCAGCGTTTCGGCCAGCAAGATCATCGAGCGCGATCCACGTCTGGATGTTTACGATATCGTTGAAGATTCCGACCAGTTATGGGTCCCACCCAGCCTGCCCACAGCATTGCAGTTGGATTTACTGCCGCCTGGGGGACAGCTGTTCTTTTCTTTCCGGCCAGCTGATTTGCTGAGCAATCAGCGCAAGAAAACGCTGCTGGCAGCCTTTGAACAGCAAGTCGCTCCATTGCTGCAATGGGTCAGCGACGTTAGTGGTCAGCCGGTGGAGGCCATCGGACAAGTAACCCTTGGTTTCTACTCGGCTAAATCCGCGACAGCCCTGCCGGAGATGGCGATGCGGATTGAGTTACTCAATCCCAAGACCCTGGCGGACCTCAAATCGACTTGGAAAGACATCACATCGGAGACTTTCGGAGAACAACAGTTACTGACAACGCCAGGCGGGAAAGCTTTCTACATTGCTGCTCAACCGCTGGTCGATGCACAAACCGTGTCCGAGTTTAGCGTCGGTCCGCTTGAATTCATGCGTGAGGTTGCCGAACTCAAGGGGTTGGCGGGTCCCTTGACTTTACAAATGGAATCGCTGCATCGCCAAGCGGACCGCGATGCAGATATTTGCATTTTGTTTTCGCCACGCTATCTCTTCTCAGAAGGCCGCGGATTGCTCCTGCCTGGACCCAGTCGCTTGCCATCGTCTCTGCGAGATGTGTTGGGCGGTGATACGCGGGCTGCGCTGATACAAACGCGTTTCGAGCCGAATTGGTATCTGGAAATACAATTGGTCGGTGCCAGCGATCGCGATGCGCCAGCTCTGGTGGCGAATTTGCAATCCAAGTTGCAGGCCTTGCCCTCAGCCATCGAAAACTGGTTTGTCGAGGAATCTCCGCAAACTTACTGGCGCGGGCTGGCGTTACGCTTTCCACAGATGCTGCGAACCGCGGAAGAGTTTTCACGTTTCGGCGTTGAGGATGGGGCGGCGATCATGAATGCCTATCTGGCCCCCGAGGCGGCTCCCAATTTGCTACTCGCCAGCTGGATTGCCTTGCAGGACACGGCCACTATCCCTGGCAGTAGTGTGGCAGCCACGGGTGCCCCGACTCCCGCGCAGGCCCCCTTGTCGTTGGAAGCCTACCTGGGACGCACCATCCGTTTGAGTTTCGATCAGGAGCCGATCGAAGTCGCCTTGAGTCTCATTGGCGAAGCCGCCAATCGTGACTTGCCGGCAGGCACACCCACGCTGTCATTTGTGCTCGATGGCGATGCGTTTGAAAAGGCGGGCATCACGCGGAACCAGCAGCTCCGGGACTTTAATATGAATGGCAAGAGCGTCCGCGAGGCGTTGACCGAAGTCGCCAAACGGGGCAATCCGGTGACGACCGTTACCGACACCCGTCAAGAGGACCAACGCTTGATCTGGGTTGTCATGCTGGATCCCCAAAACAGCCAACCATTGAGGATTGCTCTGACCACGCGGGCTGCCGCCGCTGCGGCGGGAATTGCCCTCACGCCCGAGTTCGCGGCCGTCCCCGAGTAAAAGAAAAACAGCTCCCCCTCGCCCTGTACTCGGGGAGAGGGGGATGGGGGGTGAGGGGCAGCTCGCGCGGAAAGCTTGAGGTTGGAAGATTTCTATGAAACGTGCGTTCATGCTCCGGCCTCGTTGAGCCCCGTCATCCACTTTTAGCCAATCTCTCCGCAATAACGAGCGATGTGATCGGAGCCGCCATCGACGTGCACCGGGATAAGGGCCCTGGTTTGCTCGAATCGATCTATGAATGGTGCTTCACCATGGAATTGGAGCTGCGAGGCCATCATGTGCAAACGCAAAAGAAAGTCACCGTTCGGTATAAGCAGTTCTCTCGCGAAGAACCGCTTCGATTCGACTTGCTAATTGATCACTGCCTGTTGGTTGAGGTCAAAGCGGTGGACAAAATCCTCCCGATTAGCAAAGCGCAGTTACTTAGCTACATGAAACTCCTCGATGTTCCGCTGGGACTGCTCATCAATTTCAACACTCCCAAGCTTGCCGATGGAGTATCGAGGCTGATCTTGCCAGGTGCCAATCTAGGCAAAGACTAAGGCACAGGGAAAAGAGAATGCTGGCTTTGTTTACTCTGTTCTCTCCTGTTCAAACAACATGATTCTGCGGTGCCAATGACTACCCCGCTGCCGCAAGCATAGGCAAGCGAAACTTAAAGTCCAATCGATCGAATATCCTGATGGGGGCCAGAAATGAATGCAATGAAGAACTTTTTTGTGGTACAACCCCGGAGTACCGGTGGGAGAAGGGAGCCAGATCGATAAAGGCGATGTTGGGGAACTACACCCGGATCACGATTTTTTTTACTGCTTAACACCGTTTCGTCAGGCCACCACCGGCTCGCCAACCCGCTGAGCGTGTGACCGTTGCCACCTCCCCTCAGAGCGAGTACGGGGCGATGGGGAGCCATGCGGAAGGGGAGAATTACTTAGGCGTCGATCAGTAACTAGTCAAAAGGCTCTCGTAGACCTTTTCATATTCACGAGCGGCGGTGGCGGCGGAAAACTCTTCGAATATCCTCTGCCGGGCCTGGCGGCCTAGCTGGGCACAGCGCTCCCAGTCCCGATACTGCTCCAGCATGTTCTCCGACAGCTGCTGCACGTTGCCTGTTGCAAACAACAAGCCACTTTCGCCCGGCACGATCAACTCTTGACAGCCAGGCAGATTCGAAGACAGCGGACAGACACCAAGAGCCATTGTTTCCATCAGTGCCCGAGGAATGCCTTCGCGCTCGGACGCCAAGATACTCAGATAACAGCGGGCTGCAATTTCAAGCCGATTTTCAATGTAGCCGGTGAACAAGATATGCGGGCCCAAGTCCAGCGATTGGGCAAGTTGCCGCAATGACCCTGCCAATTCCCCATCGCCGATGATCGTTAATTTTGTCTTGGCGTTGGGCTCGTGCTGCAGGAATCGTGCAAAGGCCTGCAGGATAAGGTCGACCCGCTTGCGGGCTATCAGCTGACCGATGTAGACCATGCCGAAATGACTATCGTCTTTGGGGAGATCGGGCAGATCCGACAGATCCACGAAGTTCCTAATCACTTGTATCTTCGCCTGCTTGGTAAACTTCAGCGAACGCTTCAGGTCTTCGGAGAGTGGGCACACCCGATCCATCCATGCCAGACTCAGCTGGTCCAAGACTTGATAAAACTCAACCTTCAGCCCAGCGTTCTTCTCCCAACCATGAGGTGTACTGATGCATCGCGTGGGCAACCCAAGACTGGCCGCGCGACCTATTACATCTGCCCGGTATCCGTGCGTGTGCAGAACGGCGACATTCTCCTCTTTTAATGCATGCCGCAGGGCGGTTAACCAAGTGGAGTGTGGGGCCTTACTCAATCGCCGGGACAATGAACCCTGGCCGAGAGCGGCTTGGTGAACCGATTCGGAGTCGTTGTCAAACGTCCACAATTCGCTTGGAAATGTTTGCATGTGGTTCAGCAGCGCCAGTACCCAGCGTTCTGCACCATACATCCCACTACTGCTGATCAGCTGCACTACTTTCCCACGCATCAAACTACCGATCTCAACAGTTAGAGCCTATCCGAAAATGGGTCTGACCCTTTGGAGGCGAGTCGATTTCATTGGTTTTTTAGCCTCGCCGGAGAGGGGCAGACCCCTTTTCGGATAGGCTCTTAGTGGAATGTCTAACTCGGCAAACCCATCCATGCTTAGGCCGTGAGGATGAAAGATCCTAATAATTTTGCTTGGAATGAGCATTTTCATGCGTATTCCAGCGACCGCCCTGCCGAACAGGCCGATGACATTAGTTTTACCTCAGCCCTGTACCTAGGGTATTCGTGAGCTACCCTTTGGACACGCTCTGGCCCCCGCTGAGATTTCCCGCCAGTGTCTGCCCAGATCGGATTTTAGCCTAGTGCTTCGTCCAACTTAAGAATTAGGGCTATTCCAATCAGCCGACGGCGTAGCCGGATTTGCCAGAATTCGGTTCTCTCCAAGTAGAGTTTACCGTAGCCGGATTCGCCAGAATTCGGTCCTTTCTATAATTCCTCGAGGTCTGGCGACTCCGGCTACCGCGATAACCTTAATTTATAATTTTGACGAAGCACTAGCCTGTAACGGTTGGGCGGCGATCGGCTTGCAGGAATGGTTGGAGCTTCAGCTTTCACAGGGAAAACGCCCAAAAGAATGAATGAGCGATCAAATCCCGCTGCGGCGGAATTGTTGGAAAAAATAAGGAATAAGACGGCCAAGGTGGGCGTGGTCGGACTGGGTTATGTCGGCCTGCCCTTGATTGATGCCTTTATTCGCAGCGGCTTTTCGGCCATCGGCTACGATGTCGACCGCCGCAAGGTCGACGCGCTTCAAAACGGCCAGAGCTACATCGCGCACATCCCTGCTGGCAAGATCCAGGCTTGGATAGAAAAGCAGAGTTTCCAGGCAACCTGCGATATGCAGCGTTTGTCGGAGTCCGATGTGATCTTGATTTGTGTGCCAACGCCCCTCAGCGACAGTCGTGATCCTGACCTGTCCTACGTGGTGGGGACCAGCCAGCAGATTGCCGCGGCCTTGCGCGTCGGCCAGTTGGTTGTCCTGGAAAGCACCACTTACCCTGGTACGACCCGCGACGTCATGTTGCCCGTGTTGGCCCAATCCGGCCTGCAAGTAGGTGCTGATTTCTTTTTGGCATACAGTCCCGAGCGGGAAGATCCTGGCAACCCGGATTTCTCGGCCAATTCGATTCCCAAGGTTGTTGGTGGTTTTGATTCCGAAAGTCTGCAACTGGCCGATGCACTCTATTCTTCGGCCGTAAGCCGGACGGTGCCGGTGTCCAGCCTGGAAGTGGCCGAAGCCTGCAAGATACTGGAAAATTCTTACCGTGGTATCAACATTGCTATGGTGAACGAGCTGAAAATGCTCTTCGATCGCATTGGCATCGATGTCTGGGAAGTCATCGACGCGGCAAAAACCAAGCCCTTCGGCTTCCAGGCCTTTTATCCTGGCCCTGGTTTGGGGGGGCACTGTATCCCCATCGATCCCTTTTATCTCAGCTGGCTGGCCCGCAAGCATGAGATGCCTACCAAATTCAT
The DNA here is from genome assembly GCA_963707245.1 of Pirellulaceae bacterium. GTDB lineage: Bacteria > Planctomycetota > Planctomycetia > Pirellulales > Pirellulaceae > Aureliella. The sequence goes on along the minus strand of CAVPPY010000045.1, from coordinate 81,579 downwards.
CGAACTTGCCGGTGAGATTAATACCAGCATGCCCATGTATGTCGTGCATCGGCTGGCTGAGGCGCTGAACGACGTCGGCAAGCCCATTCGGGGTAGTCGGATTGGCATTATGGGCGTGGCCTACAAAAAAGACATCGACGACCCTCGCGAAAGTCCATCATTTAAGTTGATCGAACTGCTGCTGGCCCGCGGAGCGGAACTCAGTTATTGTGATCCCCACATTCCGGTTCTCCCCAAAATGAGGCACTATGTTGTCCCGGAAATGAGTAGCCAGCAGCCCACTCCAGAATACCTGTTAGGCTTGGACTGCGTGCTGATTGCTACCGATCACAGTGCTTTTGACTATGAGAGCATTGTTCAGCATGCTTCTCTAGTCGTCGACACACGGAATGCCACCAAACATGTCCGCCAAGGCCGAGAAAAGATCGTCAAAGCCTGATTTGCAGCAAAAATGAAATCACCCAACTGGGGAAAGAAAAACCTCTCAATTTGCTTGCACTGAGAACATGATCTGACTATACTAGCGGTCATGCTCACGAGAATCCTACTTTTGACGACCGTCCTGTTGGCCACCTCCGGTGGTTGGGCACGCGCTGGTTTTATGAAGCCAGAGTGTGGGTTGCGTAGTGATTCGGCAGTCGCCATTGCTGGCGAAAGCCCGGCTGATGCTCGGGAATCGGTTCCCTTTTTCAAGTCGGTGACGCCCGAGGAAGACTTTAGTTTTTCAACGGAACAGAGTGCTAGTACGTCTGTTGCGGCGGCGATGATTTCTATAACGGATGCTTTGGTTGAGTCCGCAGCAGCGGACCGCCTACTTCTTCAGGACGGCTGCCTGCCGCCCAAACCAGATCTCGACGGACTCCTGAAACCGCCAAGATCCTAAGAACAGCCTGCAACATGACTGTTTTCAGAATTTTCGCGTGTGTTTCAAGTAGTTCTTAGAGAGAAATCAAAATGAAATTGAGTAAGTTCTTTGTTGCCTTGGCGGCAACTTGCGTGTTGGGAACGGCCGTACAAGCCGGTCCGATTATCGTCCCCAACAGCCTGCAGACAACTGCTGCGGACATGAACGCCACGGACACCGACTATCCGGGCGTAAATCCATTGGCTCATATTGAGAAGTTCAGTTCTGCCGGTGTTTCCACGGGTATTTTTACCAACCAGTACAGTGGCGTCGCCGGACAGACTGGTAGTGTGCGAACCGTCGTTGCGGCCTCGATTGGCCAGGCGACCAACAGCGTCGGATACGCCGCGGTTCGTGGGCCCAATGGACGTACGTTGGTTGCTTTCCTGGGCTTGGATGGAACATTCGAGGGGCCTGGAACTCCTCGCTTCACTGATGGCAAGCTGATTGTTGCTGAGATGGATGCTGGCGGGTTCCAAGCCCGTGATCCTTCGACTTGGTCGACCTTCACGGTCTTGGAGACCTTTGACATTGCCCTGACCTCGGTTGTGGCCGGTCCAAATGGCGCTGCAATCGCCACTGTACCCAAAAGTTTGATGAACTTGAGTGTTTTTGACGGATTGACGATTGGTGACAGCGACTTCAATCTGCTGTTCGTTGAGACGCCACAGACTGTAGACAATCCAAACAACTTCTTGGATAACTACATAATCTCCAACCCGCTTAGTACCACCGAAGGAGTTATGATCGAAGGTGAGCAGGACATCGTATTTGATGCCACAGGTCTGGACGTTCCAGCGGGTGGCGGTAGCCATTACATTAGGTGCTGCTGATCTTGCTAACCTGAACTTAATTGCTTCTTTGGCCGGTTTAGGCAACCTGGGTATCGCACCGATGACTGGCTTTGCCACCGCTCTAGGCGGTTCCTCGGTGATGTCTACCGATTTCTACATGGACCCTGCAGGTCTGCAAACTGCAACTGGATCGGGTGACTTGTTCGCGACCTCGAACGAAGCCAATTACTATCCATTGGTCGACGCCGTTCCTGAGCCAACCAACCTGTTGGTCTGGGGTGGTCTGTTCGGTCTGGTTGCTGCTCGTCGGCGCCTCGCCGATCGTAGTCATCTCCCTAGCCTATTGGCTCTGAAAACAACCTGAAACCGAGGCCCGAATTCTCCGCGAATTCGGGCTTTTTTTGTAACCACTTCTTGGTCACCTTAGCGATTTTTGGTTTCCCACTTCACTCTGCCGCCGGCATTTGCGTCGCTTCGACGCACCTGGCGGATTGAGCAGGGCGGAGCTTGGCCGCCATTTCGATGCTCAAGCTTGAGAAAAATGGCTACCCCTCGCCCTGTACTCGGCTGTACTCGGGGAGAGGGGGATGGGGGGTGAGGGGCGAGATACGTGCGGAAAGCGATTGCGGTTGGATTTCTATGAAACATGCGTTGATGCTGCGGCATCGTTGAACCCCCTCATCCCCAACCCTTCTCCCCCGGAGTACCGGGGGAGAAGGGGGCCAGTCGTAATGGGGAGCCGCGTGGGGGCAGAGCCGCGTGGGGGCGAGCCGCGTGGGGGCAGTGCACGTCATGCGGTCACAATAAGGCTCCCGGTAGCGTGGAATGCCCCCAAACTCCGCGTGGAATGCCCCCAAACTCTGCAATCGGGGAGGCGGTGAGCGGCATCAAAACGACGGCTCCTGCTGGACAAGCCAGCAGCGGGCCTTTGAGCTCAAACGCGTAACACAATCCAAGGCAAAAAGGGTCGAACTGGCCTCTTCAGACAGTCACGGCAATCGCCGCCTTACTCGTGTTCACGGGTGAGGCTTGGCACGTGCTCGGGCAGAGATTGGCATCATGTTCCTCGCCCAAAAAGCCATCCGACTTGATACACTTGAGCAAAGCTCCATAACCCCCGAGCTAACAGTCACTTAGAAACTGCACGACCTCACTCGGGGAGAGGGGGAAACTAAAAAACCCTTGCAAGATTTTGGCCTGCAAGGGTTTATTTAGGTTCGCGTAAAGCGAGGCCGACGGGGCTCGAACCCGCAACCTCTGGATCGACAGTCCAGTGCTCTAACCAATTGAGCTACGGCCCCAATGAAGCGTGAAACCCGCATCGGGTAGCCGGATTATACGCAGGCCAATTTGGGCTGCAAGTCCAGAATCGGCTAGTGGTGCAGGCATTCTGCGTACGGCTTTGACTTCGCTGGAGAAAGCCCCATAAGCGACAAATCCGGACTCCGCGCCCATTCCCTACGGCTGCCGGACTGGTTTTTAGTCGCCTGCAAACATTATTGGCAAACACGGCAATTCGTTGAACTAATCTTCAGCAAAGCTGCAGGTAGTCAAATAGTAAGCGGCAGCGGCGATCTCGAGTTGCTAGTGGAAATGAGACTTGACATGCTGAAGAGAATCTTGGGGTGGATCGGAGACGGCTTTGACGGCTTGGAGTGGCTCATCCTGGAAATGGATGTTACCCAGTGGGGCATCGTCTCCTTTATCTTCGTCGTCCTAGGCTTCATTGCGCTACGGACGCGAATCTAGTTAGTGCTTCGTCCATTTAGATATTGAGTTGGGCATTGTCAGCCGATGCTCGGTGGCGAGAGTTTTTTCAGGGAGAACCGCGGCTAACGGCTGTCGATTTAGTGGTTGGATGCCTATGCGTTGTTTAACCCCAATACCGTTCAATAACGGTGGGGTAAGCTTCCAGCTTGCCAACCGGTAGTGGCTTCAACGAAATGCTTGCGCAACTAATTGGTAAAGTCCGCAAGCAGGATGCTTACGCCACGATAAAATTGAACGGTATTGTGTTTAACCCGCAGCCGTAGGCGAGGAACCAGGGTGCAAACCTCGCCGTTGGCTGCGGGTTAAACGACTAAATCAACAGCCTACTAACGCCGTGCGGCTAATGCAGAGAGCAGGCCTGCCAGGGGACGATGGGCGATGGCTTGGGAGCTCACCTGCCAACAAACAGAGCGCAAAAGCCACTGGCTGCGGGGGCAACTACTGTTGGCGGAGCATCCGCAGTCGCAGTCTGTTTCCCGGTTCTTGGGGATTAGCCAGTAGCGAGGTTTCCAGGTGTGTTAACGCGGCCTCGGCCTCATCGAGTTTGCCTTGCTGTTGATAGGCTCTAGCCAGCGCATACCATCCAGCGGCATGCCACTGCTCGGCACTGGCGACGTCGACCACACGTTTTTTGAACCAATTCTCGGCGGCCTCGTAGTTGCCTCGATCGAAATGCAGTTGTGCCAGCAGGAATGCCGCGTCGACCTTGGAGCGAGCGAACAGGACTTGTGCCTGCGCCAATCGTTGCTCGAAGGCCTCGCGAGAATCTTCCGGCCTACGTGGAACGCCCAGTTCTTTCTGCACGTTCGGATCGTAGGCTAACCGCCGAATTGACTCGTCGTCCACGCGTGAATCCATGTAGGTCGCCAGGGCTCCTCGCCGGTCAAGCGTGTTCTCGAATTCTCCCGCCAGGTGCATCAAACGCCCCTCGGAGGCCGGTGTCTTCAGTAGCCACACACCATGCAGAGCCATGTAATTTAATGAAAAAGGTGTGGTATCCAGCAGTCTTTGTTGAATGCTGGCGGCCTGGTGTTGCGCCATCAAGGGTGTCCACCACATGCTCACACTAGCCTTTGGGAAAACTTCGAGCAAACGCGTTCGCATCGCGTCCACATTCGAGTAAACCACCATGCGTTCGTCGCCTATCAGCGATTGTTCGAGCAACTGCATCCGCAGGCTGGCCGCGCAGGGCGGCAGGTCAAGCAGGAATTGAATGGACTGGATGTCCTTGGATTCAAAGGCGTAGTCGAATTGGCCAGCTAAATCCAGACGACGCAGGATGCGAGGATTTTCTTGGACCTCCGTTAGGCTTGCCAACTCCATGCGGTCTGGTTCCAGAATGGGAAGTCCCAGTTTGGGTTCAAACAGATAAATTTGGTCAGCGATCAAGACACCCACGGCGAACAGATTACCGGCCGCCTCAGGGCCAGCTCCCACCGAGATCCAAAAACTAACTATATTGCGCTGTCGTGCTAATGCGTTGAAAACTCGGCCGCGTTCCACAAAGTCACCACGGGAGAAAAGCAGACTTTGCCAGGGGAGATAGCCGTAGCCTACGCCACTGTCGCTCAACGGAAATCGCGCATCACGCGTCATCTGTTCGACCGACGATGATGGCTCGCCCACCAAGGTGACATTGCGAATGGTCCAGTCGAACAGCTGGTAGGCCTCGCGCAGTTGCAAGGCCGCCTGCGGATCCAATGCCTGGCACTTTTTGTCAATGATGGGCTCCAGCAAGTTATCGCGAATCGGAAAGTCGACGATCCACTGCGATAACTGCTGCATCCGCCTGCACTCATACAAGTAATCGGCATCCCAATAGCCGAATTGCATTTCCTTTGGCGATTCGCAACCCACCGCCGCCAGTTCAGAGGCCGGAAAGGAGCTGAGCAACTGTGGAGTGCTGTAGTTCGGCTGCGAGGTGTCGATCGTACTCAACCATGTGTTGAGTTCCAAGCGAAGTTCTTTGGAAATGTTTTGGGAATTGCCAGGCGTCATCATTGCCAAGTGACGCATGGCCTTGCGCAAATCGTCCGTCTTGGTTTTCGCCTCCGATAGCGCCTGCGATATAGCATCCGAGCGATCTCGCTGTTTGCGTTGACAACCCCCGGCCACGAGAATTCCCAGCGCGAGGGGCAGCATGGCGGCCAAGTAGAATCGGCGATCGAGTTTCAGAACGTGAGTCATAGGACAAATTGCTCGGGTTACTGAGTCGACAACTGAGCGAAGGGGTGGACCAATTGCGAAATCGACTTGAGTTGCGTTAATAGTGTTGTTACGTCTGCTAGGGCGATCATGTTCGCACCGTCGCTTGGTGAGCGATCGGGATCTGGGTGGGTTTCCAGAAAAACCGCATCGACTCCGACCGCGACCGCAGCTCGTGCCAGCGGCCAGACCATTTGGCGATTGCCACCGGTCGCTCCACCTAGACCGCCGGGCTGCTGAACCGAGTGGGTGGCATCAAATACCACCGGCACTCCGAGTTGCCGCATGATGGGCAAGGCCTGCATATCATTGACCAGCCTGCCGTAACCAAAAAAAGTACCGCGTTCGCAGAGCAAGACGCCGGCGCACTCAGCGGCGCGAAGTTTCTCAACGACATATTGCATATCTGACGGGGCCATGAACTGACCCTTCTTGACGTTCACTGGTTTACCAGTCGCTGCCGCGGCCAGCAATAAATCGGTTTGTCGCGCCAAGAAAGCTGGAATCTGCAGCAAGGAGCAGACTTGGGCAACGGGCTCAGCCTGTTGAGGCAGGTGCACATCGGTGGTTGTCGGCAAGCCAAACTGCGCGCTAACGGACGCAAGCACCTCCAATCCCTCGTCCATTCCCAAACCGCGAAAGCTGGTCGCACTGGTGCGATTGGCTTTGTCAAACGAAGCTTTGAAGATCAGCGGTAATTGCAGTTCCTCGGCAATCTGTGCCAGCCGTTCAGCTATCGCCAGAGTCAAGTCGCGAGATTCGATCACGCACGGGCCGGCAATAATGGTCAGCGGGCAGGCTGGAGCGCCACAATGGATCGCTCCCACGCGGACTGGCTGGATTGGGTTCCCGGTTGGATGGTTCATGGCAAAACGCGAGTTTGAGAGGTAAGGAGTCGCAGGCGAGCGGGCAAGACTCGGATGTCCAGCGGCAGGCTACCGCCCGGGTCACCGTCGATTTGAAAGGGAATATCCAGTGGTTTGCCGTCGCGATCCGTAGGGGCTTCGATGGTCAGGTTCTGGCACCGACGATATCCGAAACTTGGCAGGGACTGGTGGCGGCCAAACCATAGATGACTCAGATAGCTAAACCCGCGGATGATACCCGGTTGGCGAAACATGCATACATCCAGAAGACCATCACTGGGGTCCGCTTGGGGACAGAATTTTAGACCGGCAGCGTAGCGTGGTACATTAAAAACAAACAGCCAAGCGGCTTTCGAAGCTGCTTCCGCGCGCCCCTCCGGGCTCCCCAGCCCCATCAAATTGCGGCTTCAATTGAGGAAAACGGTAGTTCCACATGGCAGACAGAATCGGACGCGTGTAAGACCAGCGATTGATATGCCCCGAGCGAATATCGTGCATGCGACGTACGACATCGGCATCAAAGCCGCAACTCAGTACCACCAGAAAAAGCTTGCCGTTGGCCTGTCCCACATCCAACTCCATAACATGTGGCCGGGCGATACACTCAGTAGCCTTGTCAATCGAGTCATCCAGTCCCAGATGCTTGGCCATTAGATTCTCGGTACCTAGCGGAAATATCAGCAAGGGAACTTCGGCTGGTAAGAGATTGGCCAAGGCAGCTACCGTGCCGTCGCCTCCGGCTGAAACCACCGCTCGCAGGTGCTCCCGATTTTCCAATTCTAAGGCCCGAGCACGCAATTCATCCAGTTTGTGAATGACCTGCACGTCGAGCCCTAGACGTGCCAAGCTGGACTGCAGTTGCAGGACTTTTTCGCGCGAAGAGCCAGCGCCTGATTTTGGATTGGCCGCAATCAATACATGCTTGGCCGAAACACGCATTGATTCTTCTCGTCTCTCAATGTCGGTCTGTCTTGTTGCGATGAATTGGGATGAGATTGCCTGCTGGCTGTCGTCGACGATGGTTGAGCAAGATCAACCCGCCAACTAATACAACGGCCGCGAGCAGGGCCGCACTGGAATGGTCCGGGTGCAGGTAGTGCCAAGGAAGGGACTGGGGGACAGCCGAGGTATGGTTGGGATGTGCCATAGCCATGCCCGAGAAAGTGAGCGCGGCGACGACGGCTAGGCAGCTTTGCAAGATGCGCATGGGAGTCCCTCTTAGGAGTATCGTACAGGAGCGTGGTCGCAATGAATTCTTGGACGCTGTCATTCTACGTTTCGGAATTCTCGGCTGCCCGGGCCAATTGTGAGTTGACGACTTCGATGGGGATGGGAATTCCCTTGAGGACTCCTTCGACCGCCAGCGAATTTCGCACAAAACCTTGAAACTTGGTGACGACGATTCGCCCTCGGCGGAGTTTGGTCATCTCGCACATCAGAACCAATCGGTCACCAGGGATAACGGGGTCCCTGAAGCGAACCTCCTCCAGGCCACCGAAGCCAACCATGGCAGCCCCCAGCAGGTCGAATTTTTGTGAAAAGTAGCTACACATCTGGGCGGCCGCTTCCAGCATCACCACGCCGGGCATCAGCGGCATGTTTGGCATATGGCCGCGCACCCAGAATTCGTCGTGGGTGATATCTTTAAAACCCGCGCAAATATGCCTTTCGGTATCCTCGTAAACAATTGCCGTCAACTGTTCCATCTCGAACCGTTGCGGATTGTATTTACGTATCTCCGCCGCGTCGGCGATTATACAGTCGTAATCGAGACTTGCAGGATCAAGAATGAGATCGCGAACTGCCACAGCGAAGGACTCCCGAAGAGTGGTCCGGAGGTGGTGTTTAGGTGCGAACTTTCTTGCGCTTGGCCTTGCGGCTCTTGGCGTTTGCGGGGCGTGCCCCGTGGTTAGCCTTCTTCAGTTTATGTTTTGGCTTAGTCATCGCGGATTCCTAGAATGCTAGAGAACAAAACGTGCATGTTATCAGTTAGGGCAAGCGCCGAAAAGCCACGATTTGACACGACTTGACGGAAGTGCCTGACTCGTACAGTCGGACCTGATTGTCATAGTCGTATGATAAGTGGCGGCGTTGCGAAAAGGCCTGTGCCCCTCCCTTCAATTTAAGGATTTGCAATAAAGCCAAGCGGACGTTCTCGAAAGGGCCTTTTAGCCCCCCTTTTTCCCTCGGAGTACAGGCATTGCTGTCTACACAATTTAGGCTGCTATACTTACCGCCCTCAGGGGCAGTGGCGACGGGCACATGCGCAGCGGGTCGGCGAGCCGAGTTAAGGCATGTTTCATAGGAATGCTTCAATTTCGACGCTGTCCGCGCGATTTGCCCCTCATCCCCCCATCACCCTCTCCCCGAGTACAGCCGAGTACAGGGCGAGGGGGAGCTATTTTTCTTTGGCTCGAGCCTGAAAATGGGGTGCAGTTTTCAAACTCAGAAACTCTTCCCTGATTGCCTGGTTCCCTCCGTTTCATCAGGCCACGAAAGGGCCCCCAGCCGGCAAGAAAAAACTCCACGTTTGGGCGGGTTTGCGCTTAGGGCAGCCGCCTTTTTGGACAATTCAGCGAATCGGCCTAGAATGATAGTATCCGATCGCTGCTAAGAAACGCTACAAAATAGCCTTGTCTATGGCCCGCATCCTGCCGTTCGGTGTTTCGTGCCAACAGGCGGTTCGGCAATTCGGTTGCCAAGGAACTTTGGAAGATACGAGTATGGAACAGCGTGGCAGTCAGCAGCCGCCGGAGCGAAAGGACAAACCTGTAGCACCGCGTTCCAAGCGATCTGCCTCGCAAGAGCCGGCCAGAGCAGCCAGTCTTCCGCCAGCGATTCATGCTCATCACCCGCAGGCTGATGCCCTGGATCCAACGTTGGCCGGGCCAGCTTTGTCGAGCGAGTCCCATTCGGGAGCACAGGCTTTCGGGGGCTTGAGCAACGAGCCACTGGAAGATTTTGCTCGGATGGATTTCAGCGACGATTTGCCTGATGCCGGCGCGGTTCCTGGACTGGCGGGCCAACTGCCTCGAGCGCAATCGCGCCCTTTGGTGATTGCTACGGCCGTCGAAGACGAAGCTCCGCCCGTCATCGCAGCTCAGCCAACGCATGAAGAACCGACCGCCGAGGATGAATTGCATCCATCCTCGCGTCGGCGATTGCTGCTAACGGCTGCCCCCAGTTGGCTGATAAGTTTGCTGGTCCACGTTGCCATCATTTTGGTATTAGCGGCGATAACGCTCGATCCGGTGAACAATGTGATCAGCATTCTACAGGCCAGTGTCAGCGACAAAGCGGCAGAAATCGAGAGCTTTGATTTGCAGGGCCCAAGCATCGACTCCATTGACATGCCAATGGACGAACCGCTAACGGTGCCCACGACGGAAGTAACCCCAGTCGTCTCCATGCCTCAACTGCAGACCCCCATGTTGGATGTCAGCTCGGCACAACCCCTGGAGATGAATGCCCTGACCGAGAGCATTCTGCCCTCTGCGCTACTCAACTCGTCCAGCATGTCGCAAATGTCAGCGGTACTCAACAGTCGTTCGTCCGCCCAGAAAAGCGAAATGCTCGAACGCTTTGGGGGCAATGCGGCCAGCGAAAAAGCGGTTGCCATGGCCCTGAAATGGATGGCAGAGCACCAGGCCCGCAACGGTGGTTGGACATTTGCGCACAACACGTTTGCCGCAACCAATGCGGCGACCCAGGTGAGCTGGCGGCAGCCACCAATGCCGCGACCGCCATGGCCCTGCTGCCATTTCTGGGGGCCGGTCAGACGCATCTCGAGGGCCAGTACAAAGAAACCGTCAAGGATGGCCTGAGTTTCTTAATCAACCGCATGCAGGTCGAAAACGGAGAATTGCCTTCTGGCTCGTGGCATGAACCCGGCGGGCGCATGTACTCGCATGGTCTGGCAGCCATCACGGTGTGCGAAGCCTATGCCATGACGGGAGATCCGGACCTGCTGCAGCCCGCCCAACTCTCGCTCAATTACTTGATCAATTCCCAGGATCCTCGGGGAGGCGGCTGGCGATATGAACCCGGCCAGGCAGGCGATACCTCGGTCGTGGGCTGGTGTGTGATGGCCTTGAAGAGTGGCAAAATGGGACACTTGGTCGTGCCCCAGCAGACCTTTTACGGGGCTAAGAACTTTCTAGACTTTGTCAGTACCAACAACGGTGCCTACTATGGCTACGACGAGCCAACCGCCGAATATCGATTCCCGCCAGGCGACCACCGCCGTGGGATTGTTGTGCCGCATGTATATGGGCGTGCCCAAAGAACAGGCCGGCATTAAGGCAGGGGTGGAATTCCTGAGCAAACGTGGGCCAAGCACCAGCGACCTCTATTACAGCTACTATGCCACCCAAGTCATGCGGCAGTATGGAGGCCCAGAATGGGAGGAGTGGAATCGGCGTCTACGCGATAGCCTGATCAATTTGCAATCACCCGAGGGAAGCCACGCGGCAGGCAGTTGGTACACCCAGGGCGGCCATTCGGAGAAGGGCGGGCGGTTGTACGCCACTTCCCTGGCCACGATGATTCTCGAGGTCTACTACCGGCACATGCCGTTGTATAGCCAAAAATCCTCGCAGGATGATTTCGAGATCTAGGCTTTGTCTCAAAAGGGCCTGACCCGGGTCTGACCCTTTGGAGGCGAGTCGAGTTTACACGTGCTTTTTGCCTCGCCGGAGAGGGTCTGACCCCTTTTTCCCTTCCATGCCCAAATGAAACTTTGACAAAGAACTAGGACCAGCTCAGCTCATCTTGAAATGGCTGGGCAACACTGCGTCCTTCAGCAGAATGGGCAAGCCGTCGCGAATCAGGCAAGGTTCGTACTGATCGCTTTCTTCGACGCCAGTCGTATTCTGCACCACGACGTTTTCACCAACCTTGCAGTTCTTATCCAGGATCGCACCGATGATACGCGAGCCGGAACCAATGCCAGTTCGCGGAATTCCCGACTGGGCAAAGCTGCGCAACTCTTCATCGGTGTCCAGGTAATCCGATCCCATGACAATGCTGTCGCGGATGGTCACATTTTCTCCGATTACGCATCGCAAGCCAATAATGCTGTTCTCGATGACAGTGCCCTTTCCGATCCGGCAGCCGTCAGCGATCAGGCTGCCGCTGACGGAGGTTCCCTCAAACAAGGAGGGCGGTAGGTAGCGCGCCCGCGAGTACACGGGATTGGTTGCGCAGGCCAAATTGAACGGCGCGTCCGGTTTGGTCAATGCCAGGTTGGCTTCGTAAAAAGCGCGAATGGTGCCGATATCCTCCCAGTAGTCATCGAATAGATGCACCTGGACTTTGCGGCTGCGAATTGCTGCGGGGAAGACTTCCTTGCCAAAGTCTTCATAGCTAGTCTTTTCCAGGATTTCGAACAACAAGTCGCGATTGAATACGTACAACCCCATGCTTGCCAGGCAATCTCGACCTTTGGATTGGATTCCCTGCTTGTCAATCCAGGTTGGATCCATCTTGACTAAGTTGATTTCATCTTCATTCTGAGGCTTTTCGAGGAAGCCGGTCACGCGGCCAGTTTCGTCACAACGCATGACGCCCAGCGCGTGAGCGTCCTTGCGGTCGACGGGAATCGCGGCAATCGTGACGTCCGCCTTGCTTTGCACATGCGTCTGCAGCATGGCCCGATAATCCATGCGATACAACTGATCACCCGACAGGATCAAGACGTGCTGGATTCCTTTTTGATCCAGGTGCATGAGATTTTTGCGTACCGCGTCGGCAGTGCCTTGATACCAGTCCTTGTTGCCCGATTCCATCGTTTGTTGGGCAGCCAGCAACTCTACAAAACCACCACTAAAATAGTCGAATTGATAGGTTTGGCGGATGTGCCGGTGGAGCGAATTCGACAGGAACTGCGTCAGAACGAATATCTTCTTGATATTGCTGTTGATGCAATTCGAAATGGGAATGTCAATCAAACGGTACTTGGCGGCCAGTGGCACGGCGGGCTTGGCTCGAATCTTGGTCAATGGATATAAACGCGTCCCTCGACCGCCCCCCAAGATCAGAGCTAGTACTCTCCGCGGATCTATATCCAACATGCTCGACGTCTCCAACAATTGATTTAGGTCTCTGACCGTGGGGCTGGTTTGCGACTGGGATGCAACGCGCCATTCCCAAGCATGCAGCATAACAATCCGCCGCGCGTTTCAAAAGCACCTCAACAAATTCCCAGCCGGAAGGGCCAGCAGATCCCCAAAAAGCAATCCAGCCGCTCAGAGTGAATCGACTACGCGAAAGGTAAGCGAAACTCGACCGAGTGCTTTGTCAGGAATAAGAATTGGGTTAGACATGCGTTGGGAAAAAGGGGGCGGACACCAAAAGTGCGAAGCACCCGGCCCCGAAGGGCCGTTCCGGCTTTTGGTGTCCGACCCCTCTTTCCCTTCCATCCCCAGATGAAACTTTGACAAAGCACTAGGTAGGGATTTATTTCACAGTGCAGCGAATCCCGCGGGTTGCGAATTCAGGGGACTTGCGTCACATTGGCGCTGTGAGGTCCGCCCAAAATCTGGGAGCTCAGCTGGCACCTTGGGAAATAGCATGGATTGCATTGATATTGCAAGAAAACTGATCGCTGTCGACTCGGTTACCACCCACACCAACCGTGAAATTGCCGAGTTGCAGGGCCGCTTGCTGGAGGAAATGGCATTTGAGATTGAATGGTTGCCCTACATCGACGTTCAGGGCTGCGAGAAAATTTGCCTGGCGGCCTGCCGCAGGGGCGCGGCAAGCACATCAGTGGGTTCGGCTGAACCAGCAGGAATTGCATTCCTGTGCCACAACGATGTCGTCTCCGTAGATGGCTGGCGATGTCCGCACGGCGGACCTTTTGATGCCTGTGTCGCCGATGGTCGTCTGTGGGGCCGTGGCGCATGCGATATGAAGGGACCGACCGCCTCGGCCCTCGCAGCCGTGCAACAACTCGATCGCGCCACGCAACGGGGACCCATCTATTTCTTTATCACCGGTGATGAAGAATGCGGTATGCATGGCGCGCGAGTACTGGTAAAAAACTCGCGAACCTTTGGTGAAATGGTGGATCGCAAGGCGGTAGCCGTCATTGGCGAGCCGACGGAAATGCGGGTCGTAAATCAACACAAAGGCGGCTGCCATATCGACGTTGCTAGCCAGGGCATCGCCGCTCATAGCAGTACCAATGATGGAATCAATGCCAACTGGCGGCTCATTCCATTCCTCAGTTATCTGAGTGATGTAGCCCGCCGTTGCGAATCGGATGCTTGTTTGCGCAACGAGGATTTTTCGACGCCTACCTTGTCACTAAATATGGTGATCCAAAACGAACCGGCAGCGGCCAACATCACGGTCGGCCAGGCTCTGTGCCGCATTTTCTTTCGACCCATGCCCAACACAGCCTGGGAGTCGCTGGCCCAAGAAATTGCCGAGACTGCCCGCGAATTGCAACTCGAGGTAAGCCCTATTCGCAGCTTGCAACCGCTGCACACTCCGGCCGATAGCAATTTTGTCAGGACCACCCTGAGACTGGCCCAACAAGACGTGCCGCATAGCGTATGCTTTGCTACCGACGGTTGCTGTTTCGAATCAGTGAAAGATTTGCTAGTACTTGGTCCGGGTAGTATCCAGCAAGCCCACCGGGCCGACGAATGGATCGACGTGAAACAATTGCGTGAAGGAATGCGAACGTACGCACGACTCTTCCAACATTATGCATACGGGGAGTGAAAAAATTAGTGATTTGAACCAGTTGGATGAGGACGGGTACCGAAGGCTGCCCGTCGACTATAGCGTTCGTCCCGCTGTCGATGATGATTTGCCTGCCGTGCTGCACTTACTACGACCCTTCGTCGAACAACGCAAAATCCTGCGACGCACCAAGCTGGAGACCGCCGGGTTGCTGCACACCGGCTTTGTGGCTGAAACCCACGGCCATGTTGTCGGTTTTGCGTCAGTCGAAATCTATTCGAAGAAGCTCTCCGAAATTCAGTGCCTAATGGTCCATGAAGAACACCAGGGGCGTGGGCTGGGAGGAGTCTTGGTTCAGCATTGCGTTGAATTGGCTCGGCAACGCGGTGTGATGGAAGTCATGGCCATCAGCTCATCCGAGAAATTCCTGCAGGATTTGGGCTTTGATTATTCACTGCCCAATCAGAAACGAGCCTTGTTTTACCAATTGCGGAGCCGCGATGAAGTTTATCGCGAGCTTGAAGAAGCCGGCGAAGAGTAATTTGGGGGTTCAGCACTATTAGCCGCAGGCGTCGGCAGCCGCGGTTCTTCGCAGGCGTTGCCTTTCTTCAGCACCCTGTTTTCCCACGCAGCTCAGGTTGACCAGTACCCAACGCGAATTGGCCACCGAATCGGAGCGTTTCGTGGTGGAACTCCGACTTACGTCAGCGATCTATCCTGGTATCGGCACCAGCTAGGCCTTGGGGCCTTCTTCCTCCGAAGTGGAGGGTGTCAATTCAATTCCTCCCGAAGCCTTGTCGCTGGCGGAGGGTGGCAAATCGTCGACGGCAGGCTCGACCATTTCCACCTTCAATGAACTGCGTGGCTCGGTAGAGTCGTCGCTGGAGCTTTGGGGGTCTGCAACTGGCTTGGGTTCTCCCACCTCCTTGGGTTGGCCGTAGATGATCGACTCAGTGCCTGCGGCTGGGTTGCCGTTTGACGCACTGCTGACGCTTGGACTGGACACCGAGGGCATCCACGCACTGTGTCCCATGCTCAGCGGTACTGAGTAGGGGTCGCTGTAGCTGAGGACCACAGGAGACTGAACCGTGCGTGGCACCAGGCGGCGCACCGTGTAGGGCTCGTAGCGTGCAACGCGGCGAGGCACTTTGACCTTGGTGACAACGGACTGGGTTTCATAGAATTGAACGGGTACTTCTTGCTCGACAGTCTCTAGCTTGTAGGAAGTCTTTTCAATGGTCTTGGGCCGCGACATCTGCTGCTCAACCCATTCGACCTTGTCAACGGGGACCTTGCGTTCAATTCGTCGCGTTACTGGCTTTTGAACCGAGTAAGGGACCTTGCGAACTTCTTGGACCGTTTCCATCCGCGTGACAGTCACTGGA
Organism: Pirellulaceae bacterium; assembly: GCA_963707245.1. GTDB lineage: Bacteria > Planctomycetota > Planctomycetia > Pirellulales > Pirellulaceae > Aureliella. The sequence continues at coordinate 65,963 of CAVPPY010000045.1, read as the reverse complement.
ACCTGCTGTTGAACGACCTCCGATTCCATCCGCGTGACCTGCACGGGCACTTGTACTTGTTGCACTTGTGGCATCAACGAAGTCTGCGGAACGGCAACCTGAACGGGATTAGACCGAAATTCCAGTTGCGTAAAGGAAGTGCCTGCTGAAGTGTAGGGTACCCAGCCAAAACCAGCTCGACGAAAAGCCCCGTCGGCCGTTGGACCAGCGGGCAGCCAACGTAAGCCATACCGAGTGTCTCCCGGTTGGACCATCTGCTGCGCGTAATATTGGCCTTGTTCAACAACCGCTGTGTTATAGGTGGTTACTGGTTGGTAAACCGTCTGCTGTTGCACTTGCATCTGGGTTTCGGTAACCGGACGCTGGACGACATAATTCTGCGTTTGCATTTGCGTTTCGACAACGGGCCGGAGTGACAGGAAAGTCTCGTCGCGCTCGGCCGTCTCCGTGACCATCGTCGTTTCGTCGTAGCTTTGATCGATCCATTCGCGACGCGTCACCGGTTTCAACACGGTATAACGCTCCTCGACAGTGCTGGTCTCAACGACAGGCTTGCTGACCGTATGCGTCCGCTTTTCCATGCGCGTTCTGGGAACCAGTCGCTGCGAGGTAACCTCTTGATCTTCGTAAACTAAGTCATAAACGATGCGAAACCGTTGCTCCAACTGTTCTTCCATGACAGTCTGACTTTGCACGCTGTAGGTCGGTCCACAACTGCAAGACTGGCCTCGACTGGTTACCGGCAGTCCGGTCATTCCAGCCAGCAGGATGATACACGGCAGCTTGATTGAAATCGTTGGTTTCATAATATCCAAACACCCGTCCACTAAATCTATTAAACACATGGGGCAGCCTCATTGTTGCAAGTTCCAGAGGCTTTTCAAATCTAGGTCATTGCCAGGCTTTCGCCAACACACCGCAACTCAATGCATTCCAGTACTTTAGGGAAAATGGAAATTCGTATTTCCCACAGCGAGCCACCTGGTCGCGTCCTAAGTTGTGCATCTATTGTAATTTGCGCAAATCGCTTGCCCTATAGTTAAAGGCGGTTTAGGCGGCAAAGTCGGTAGTTGGCGACGTAGGCGGGCGGGGCATGTTTCTTTGGCCCAGCATTTGGCAATGTAGGCGAGCCAGCAGCTGCTGAAAAGCACTTGTTGAGGCCAAGCTGCGGCTTCGCAAAACTATTTCCTACCAGGTTCCGATTGTAGGGATGGCGTTCTCTGTAGGTCCACCCAACTGTCTCCTGGTCGGCTTGCAGACCGCTGTTCAGCAGCGGAAAACGGTGTTTGGGAGTGAGGTCGCACACCATTCGAAGATTGCTGTGGTCAGGCATTCAGGTTACGGTTGGGGAGTGCTGGCGACAAATTCAGCCAAGCTCTCGAGGTTCTCGTTGAAAGCGGCGGAGGACAAGTACTGCTGCTCAACAGCAAATTTTGTCTGTCCGACCAATCGTTCGCCCGTGGCTGAGGTGACCCATCTCCCCTGCTCGTCCATGGCAGCCATGATTTCCTCCGCCTGACGCGCGAGCTTGGCTATCGAAGTCTTCGACTGCGGTTTGCCGAGTCGTTGTCGGATGCCATCGTAGGCATCCTGCAGTTTGGCTGCTTTCGACTTGGTCTTCCAAGAGTAATGTGAGGGCAAATTGGAATCATCGTAGGTCAAACTGTAGACATCGCCTTCTTTCTCCATAAACAGCGGGCGATTCGTGTTCAGTTCGTAGTAGCGGGCGATGGAACCATCGGCTAGGGCACTGCGTTTTAAATAGTCGATAGCGGGCTGAACGGGCGCCAGATACTTCTCGTCGGCGGTGGCCAAATATATGTTCATCAGCAGGGCGATCAACTCTTGCGACTCGTGGCCGCAGACAGCCGGGGGCTCAAAGCGCCGTGCCCACGCGGGCTGCATCTGGTAATTGTACTGCTGAGCCCAACCCGGCTGAGGCTCTGGCATTTGACTGAGTAATATAAAGTCCCCCAGCCGACGTACGGAATCCAGATAGCGATCATCCCCATAAACGGCATGGGCCGCCAAGAGAGCCTCGCTGGTGGTCACGGCCAGATTATCATTGAACGTGTAGAGCTCCCAATAGTTCTTGATGCGCCCCTCAATGCGCCAGTCATAGTCCGGATAGTTGGCTTTGATGACGGGATGATCGGCCGAGGGACCTGTCCAAACCTGCGGAAAGGCACCGCAGGGGAATTGGGCGGCCAGCAGTGCCTCCAACGCTATCTGCGCAGCTTCATGCACGGCAGCATCTTGGAAGTCCAAGACGCGGTCAGCCTGCACCAGGAAGCGAATGGCGGTTTGCGTCTGTCCATCATCCAAAGAAGAATTATTTTTTCCCTTTGCTTTTCCTTTGCCATTGCGATAGCGCGCCGCCCGCTCGCCAACGGGATCAAAGTCGATGCAGTTGGTCCAGCCCCCAGATTCCAATTGCCCATAGATCAAGGCGCTGGCCACCTCGCGAATGCAAGACAAATAGAACGCATCACCCGTAGCGTCATAGGCTGCGATATACGCCAAGCCGACTGCGGGGGTGCCGGGTGGCTGCACCCATATCTGATTTTGGGTCGCTTCGCCCTCTCCCCAGCGACGGTTCAAGTCCAGTTCGTAGTGATAGACATAGCCACCCCGTGTAGCAACGTGCTTACTGAAGTAGGTGGCACCGCGTTTCATGGTAGCCACAGCCTTTTCGCGCAGTTCAGCCAGCTCCCGTTGATCATAGGTCGACTGGGCATTCAAGCTGCAAGCCATGCAGCTGAACAATACGATTGATCGAATGCACAGCATAGCTAGCTCCGAGGATGTTGGACTGGATAGATTCATGCAACTTCCATGGCAGGCGGGGGCATGAAATCTTGGAAAATACGATGGAACAGCTTTCGGCATCGAGCTCTAGCCCGAGCGCATTGTTCGACCAGCTGTCGAGCTGACAAGGGCCTCCCGGGCGTACGATTGCTCAGCAAGAAAGCCAGAGCGCGTAGCCCGTCGTCGGTGGCAGGCAATTCATGCCGTGCGGACATATTCATCAGCCGGATGCCGGATTCGATGCTTCGCAGGAATTCATAATGTCCATACAACTCTTCGGCAGCCTCAGCGCCCAAGCAGCTTGTTGCCTTCAGCCGCTCGATAGCGTCGAGTGTTCCCGGCACGAGAATGCTGGGGTGTTGTGCCGCGTGGGCCAGTTGCAACATCTGCACCACGAATTCGATATCCATGGTTCCCCCAGAGCCACGTTTTAAATTTGAGGGACTGGCTCCCATTTGCAATTGCATGCGATGGTCGAAAATCTGTTGGGCCGACTCTGGTGTAAAGGGATCGCTAATGAGTACTTGATGGACGCAATTCATGGCAGCAGCTTGCGCCTCGGGGCTGCCCCAAATGGGCCGCGCTTTGCACAATGCCTGTCGCTCCCAGACCTGTCCACCGCCCTCGGAAAAATAGCCCTGCAAGTCGTCAATGGTGATTGCCAATTCACCGCTCCTGCCCAGCGGCCGCAGTCGAACGTCGATTTCGAACAGCCGGCCGGTATTGCCAATCCGCGTCGCCGCATGGATCACACGTTGGCTCAGCTGATTGAAGAAATGCCGATTGGTGGTCGGCTCGAAACGCCGACTGGGGAACAAGGGCTTGGTCGACCCTTCGCTATTGAACAGAAAAATCACGTCCAAGTCGCTGTGGTAATTCGGTTCACGTCCACCCAATTTGCCCACGGCCAGTACGACCAATTCGGCTACCGCCCCTTGGTCACTTGTCGGCAGCCCGAACCGGTGGATCAAGCGATGGAATTCGTGGTGGATAACCTGCTCCATACAAACTTCAGCGATGTCCGAGAGAGCAGTATGCGTCTGAGAAATCGAATCGCGCCCAAGAATATCTCTCACACCGACGCGCAAATGCATCGAATTCTTAAAGCTATGCAGAATGGGGGCAGTATCGCGCGCATTGCGACACAACTCTTCCAGGTTCTGTGCCAGTTTATCGCGGTCGGGCAGCGAGCCCAGCATCAGCGAATCAAGCAGTTCATCGATCATCCCAGGATTGCTGGTTAGCAGGCCCGTCAGGTAGGAGCTGCATGCGCACAGCCTGACACAGAGATGCATTGACGGCGGATTGGCGCTAAACAACTCCCACAGCACAGCCTTGCCGCCCAATGAATCGCTTACATGCACCAGGTTGATCAAGGTCTCGTCTGGATTGGGGGTTTGATCTATTGCGGCCAGCAGGTTGGGCGCAATGGCAGCCAGGAAATGCCGGCAGCGGCGAGTTGACAGAAAGGGAATGGTCTCCACGGCCAATTGCTGAAGGTGCCGGTAGGCGGCCAACCCGTCCTTGAAGCCATGTCGCCCCATTACTTTTTGAATGACCTCATTCTCGGGCTGCGGGTCCAAGATCAGATCGCTTTCCGGAGTTCCCGCGGCTGCACCCAGCGACTGTAGATCCAAGCTATCCGTATCAAAAGTTGCCTGCAGTAAGTGGTCCAAGATGCCTCGCGTGTGCATCGCCCGTTCGTGCAATTCGCGACGAAAGGATTCCGCAGCCGTGAGGTCCCCATCGTCACGATAGCCAATCCGCACGGCCAATTTGCTGAATTCCAGCGGATCGTCGGGTAGGCGATGCGTTTGGCGATCGAACATGATTTGTAAGAAATGCTCAACGCGACGCAGGAAGTGATAATTTTCCGTCAATTCGGATTGCTCTTGAGCGGTCAAACAGCCGGCGGCCTGTAGACGCCGTATCGCCTCGAGAGTTCCCGTACAGCGGACACTCGGTTCCTCGCCGCCGTTCAGCAATTGCAAGAATTGAATCACGCATTCGATATCGCGTATACCGCCGTGTCCGTCCTTGACGTTGCCTTCATCTGCCCCGGCCTGCCTCTCGCGATTCTCGATTCGCCGCTTCAGCGCTGCGATGCCGGTAATATCCGCTCGCATCAGGTAGCGACTGTAAATCCAAGGCTGCAATTGCTGAATCAATTCCTGCCCAAGCTGGCGGTCGCCGGCGATGGCCCGCGCCTTGATGAAAACCTGCCGCTCCCAGGTTCGGCCAACGGAATGGTAGTAATTGAGTGCACTGGAAAAACTGATTACCAGTGGCCCGTGTTCTGCATGCGGCCGCAAGCGAGTGTCTACCCGATAAACGATGCCCTCGTTCGTCGATTCGCTGAGCAACTTCATCAGCAACTGGGCCAAACGCTGGAAAGTCTCTTGAGGGCTCGAAGCGCCATGCGGACTTCGCTGTGGAGCCAGTTCCACCACATCTTCGTGGATAAAAAGCAGATCAATATCGCTCGAGTAATTCAGCTCTGCGCCCCCAAGTTTCCCGAGGGCAATGACCGCAAAACCGACGGGTGTCCCGTCGGCATGCCGGGGCATGGGACGTCGCCCCTGAAGCTCTCGCTCCGCCGCCCACAAGGCGGCTGCCACCAAGGACTCGGCCAGTTTGGAAATTTGATCCGTCACCGTCTCAACGGATTGCCCTTGGACCATGTCTCCGTAGGCAATCCTCAATGTTTCGCGGTGCCTATAATCTCGCAATTGCCGCATTACCGCACGGATATCGCCGCAGGCGGAAACAGCGGCCATGATTTCGTCTTCGAGCACTCGCTGTTCCACCGGCTGGCCACGGGTAATTCGCAGCAGATCAAATGCCTCAGGATCGGAAATCAGCAACTCTGACATGTACTGGCTGGCGGAGAAAAGCTTGATGAGCGTGGCCAATGCCTCCGGTTCTCGCTCGAAGAGGGCAAGCCATGACTGTGTCGAGCGGGACGCCCCAAGGAAGCGTTGTAAATTCACTACAACCCGCGGGGCATCCGCGTCCGGGGGCAATAGATCGCGCAACTGCCCTACAAACCCATCGAGCAACTCCGGCGGCAAGCCATTTTCTTCCAGGACGGTCAGGAAATCTAAAGCGCGTTCGGCTACGTGGCTTCCCAGGGAATTCGCGAGTTCTTGAAGATATGGATCGACTGGCATAAAACGACTCGGCACAGAGTAACATAACAATCTCTGTTATTCTAAACGCTTGGCTGGAATTTGTACCCCCGCGAGTATTTCCAGGGTTTTCCGGGGTTATCCAGTTCAACATAATCCCCATTCATGTTCCTATCGCTTGCGAGTTGGAGTGGTCTCCTTTGATCGTCGAATTTGCCGTAACCGCCAAGATGCCTGCACCGGCGCGGACTGTTGCCAATCTGGTGCAGATGGCTCTCAAGCTGAAACGTGGGCCAGCGGAGCAGTTAATCCATGACGGCGCGGTGCAGTGCCGTGGGAGAACCCTGTCACAAACGCACCTGCTGATGCAGATTGGTGATGTCCTAGAGATCGACTATGCCCCCCAGCCCATCGTTCAGAAACGCCGCGCAAAACAGCCACAGGCTCGGTTTGAGGTCGTGCACGATGATGCAGCTATCATCGTGGTCAACAAGCCGTCGGGCTTGTTGACCGTGCCCACCCCCAAACGCGAGGCAAACACATTGCAGTCACAGATTCGCAAATGGCTGGAACGCCAGCAGCCCAACGCCCAAGCTATCTGCGTACATCGACTCGATCGCGGCGTTTCGGGATTGCTGGTGTTTGCCAAATCTTTCGAGATGGCGGATCGCATTCGCCAGCAGTTCGCCGCCCGCAAGCCCCAGCGACAATACAGCGCCATACTGCAAGGCGAGATGCCACAACGGCAGGGAACCATCCGTACCTACCTGGCGACCGATCCCAACCTAAATCGCTACTCGGTGGATGATCCCCAAGCGGGTGAATTGGCCATCACTCACTTCCAGGTTAAAGAGCATTGGAAAGGGGTTACCCTGGTCGCCATCCGTTTGGAGACCGGGCGGCGCAATCAAATACGCGTGCACATGGCCGAAGCCGGCTTTCCGATTCTCGGAGATCCACGCTACCGTCCCCAGCAGGCTGAGCATCCACTGTGGCCCTACAAACGCATTGCCTTGCACGCCGAAACCCTCGGCTTCATGCATCCGGGCACCCAGGAACCGCTGCAGTTTGTAGCCCCTTGGCCACAGGAATTCCATGACCTGCGACGTAGGCTAAGACGCGTCTAGCAGAGGTCGCCGCGACATGAAGCACAACTGTGAGTTTCGCTATGTCGTCGTTGGCGGTGGCTCCGCTGGTTGCCTGCTGGCCAAGCGTTTATCGACTGGCCAGGACCAGCCGGTAGCCTTGATCGAGGCCGGTCCCGTTTCAACGGATGTGCGGACCATTGTCCCCAACTATTATCCGCTTTTGTTCGGCTCCAAACTGGACTGGGGTTATCGTACTCTGCCCCAATCGGGATTGTCCGGCAGACGCATCATCTGGCCGCGAGGTAAATTGTTGGGCGGCAGTGATGCCATGAATGCCTTGATCTACGAACTAGTGCTGTGTCCAACTTAAGAATTAGGGTTATTCAAATCAGCCGACGGGCGTTAGCCCCGATTTCTGCAGAGGGAACCGCGGCTAACGCCGTGCGGCTAATCCCAAACTTAAAGTTGGACGAGGCACTAGTTGGCGTTTATTCAGCCCAATGCTTTGACCTCTCGAGAGCCTTGGACCAGCCGTGCCGCAACTCGGCGACAAGCGACTTGCTCATCTGAGGCTCGAAGGTGCGGTCGATTTTCCAGTGCGATTCTAGCTCGGCGATATCCTTCCAATAACCTACCGCCAGTCCGGCCAAGTATCCTGCTCCCAAGGCCGTTGATTCAAAAGTCTGGGGACGCACCACCGGGACGCCCAGAATGTCGGCCTGAAATTGCATGAGCAAATCGTTGCGGGCAGCGCCGCCATCGGCCCGCAGCGATTTAATCTTGATATGCGAATCGGCTTGCATTGCATCCAGCACATCGGCGGTTTGAAAGGCAATCGATTCTAAGGCTGCCCGAGCAATATGCGCACGATCGCTACCGCGACTCAAACCCATAATCGTTCCCCGCGCATGGGCATCCCAATGAGGCGCTCCGAGGCCGACAAAGGCAGGCACCACATACACCCCACCGGTGTCGGCGACCTGAGCGGCCAAGGCTTCGACGTCAGAAGATTTCTTGATCAGCTGCAGACCATCTCGCAACCATTGAACAACCGCACCGGCCACAAAAATGCTACCTTCCAACGCATATTCGGTGCGTTTTCCCAGTTTCCAAGCCACGGTGGTCAATAGGTTGTTGTGCGATGCGTGCGGTTTCTTGCCCGTGTTCATCAACATGAAGCAGCCCGTACCGTAGGTATTCTTGACCATGCCAGGCTTGGTACACATCTGTCCGAACAGAGCCGCGTGCTGATCTCCAGCCATACCGGCCACCGGTATCTCGGCGCCGAAGTACCCTTTATGGGCGACACCGTAAACTTCGCTGGAGGAGCAGATCTCGGGCAATAAGCTGGTCGGAATCTTCAAAGCCTGCAGCAGTTCGGGGTCCCAGGTGCCCGTGTGAATATTGCACATGAGCGTGCGGCAGGCATTCGTCAGATCGGTCTTGTGGACAGCTTGCTGGGTTCGCGGGCCGCCGGTCAATTTCCACAACAGCCAGCTATCGACCGTCCCAAAGGCCAGCTCATCAGCTTTCGCGCCGGCTCGCGCTCCGGGGACATGCTCCAGCAGCCAAGCCAGCTTGGTCCCGGAAAAATAGGCGTCCAAGATGAGGCCGGTCTTGTCCGCAAAGGTCTGCACCCCCACCGTTTTTCGCAGCCGTTCGCAGGCAGCCGTCGTCCGCCGGTCCTGCCACACGATGGCATGATGCAAGGGTTGCCCCGTACGTCGATTCCACAGCAGCGTCGTCTCACGCTGATTGGTAATGCCGATGGCAGCAACATCCTTGGCTTGCAGTTTGGCGTGTCGCAATGCTGCGCGGGCAACGGCCAGTTGACTTCGCCAGATTTCTTCCGGATCTTGCTCGACCCAGCCCGGCTTGGGAAAGATCTGTTCAAACTCGCGCTGGGCCATGCCCGCGAGCGAACCATCCTGACCGCAGCACTAGCGCGCGGCAACTGGTCGTACCCTGGTCGAGCGCCAGGATGCATTTTGACATGGAGCTATTTGCTCTCTAATTCTTGGAGCATCTTCTTGAAGCCCGGTTCCAGCTTGGCTTACGATTTCGTCCGGCCCAGTAACCTTGATGAAGTACTGGCCCAGGTCTTTGGTAACGATGATGCCACCCAGCATTCGGTAGCCTTCACGCATGACTGGCTTGGCTCCGGAGAACGGTCCAGCTCCCATGGTGTCTTTGAATGTACCACCCAGATTCACCAAGTGGATCATATGCCCAGCCGCCTTGAATTCCTCGACCTTGGCATCCTTCTTGACTTTGTCGCGTTCTCAAATTGACCGTACCAGCGTTCGATGTTGGCTTCGACGCTGCCACCTGCTCCCATGATGGTGATTCTCGCTAGCTTTGAATCCTGCTCTGCTTTGGTGGCCCCTTCGCCGGCTGGCTTGTCTCCAGAGGCATTGTCCTCCACGGGGGCGGAGAATTCGTAATCCACAATCCTGGACTTGGGTGTTTCCTTCTTCCAATCCTTGGGCATCTGCATAACCAGCTTGCCACCGGCCAGCACGATAGACGTGCCCTTTGGATCTTCGGCCAGACCGCTGAGGGACATACTCGACAGGCTAGCCCATAGCACGACGGCGGTCGCGAGGTGATTTTTCATGAGAACCATTTTCAAATGAAGTTAAGAGACGGAATTAAATGGATAGTTGATATCAGGTATCGATGGCATCGCTTGCTTTCGCTACCGGATTGCTGTTTTCGTCGGTCTTTTGTTCTTCCCGCCAGGGTTTGTCTTTCTGGTAGCTCTCTAGTTCTTGTTTCAGCTGATCGAGCTGTGGGTTATCTTCTTCGGTGGCAAGTTCGACTGTTTTCTTTGACCATTCGCGAGCTTTCTCAAAATCGCCGGTTTCTGCATAGGCGGCCGCCAGGGTACTGAGAATATGCGCCTGTTTGTAATCGGTTGCCTCGCAGGCCTTGAGCGCCAATTCGAGAGCCTTCTTACCGTCGCGGAGATCCATCTTGGGGCGATGTCGACAAGACCCACGAAAGGTTGTTCAGCAGGCCGCTGTAGTCAACATCCGAGCTGCGGTCATCTTCGGCGACGGCGCGACTCTCTTCCAAAATGCGAATGGCCTGGTCGTAGTCGGCGACCGCTTCATGATGCATGCCAATACTCAGCTTGGCATCGCCGCGTAAGCGCATGGCCCGCCACTCGTCTTTGTTTTTCTTGACCAACAAGTCGAGCAGCTCAATTGCCTTGCGCGGGCGATTGTCCATTTGGTAATAGGACGCTAATTGCATGATCCAGTCGACGTTGTTTGGGTCGGCCCTGACCAACATCTCCATATCCGCGATGGCATCGCCATAACGCTGCTCTTGGGCTGCAACCAAGCCACGCATCAGGACGCCTTCGACCGAATCGGGAGCTACCAACAGGGCATCGCTGATATCGCGATTAGCCTTTTCAAAGTCTTCATTCAAGTAGTGAATCCTGCCACGCATGACCAAGGCCTCGGCATCACGATGGTTCAGCTCAAGCGCCTGGTCCAAGTCGCTCAGCGCCGCCTGGTCATTCTTTTTCAACAGCTGAACCTGAGCTCGCATGCGATAAAAAATCGACTTGGTTTCGTCCTTGGTGCCAGGCTTGTCTATCCGTTTGGTGAGTAGTTCAATCGCTTCGTCGTTTTTCTCCAGACCCACCATGGCGCGAATGGCCGCCTCAAAGGCAAATAGATTGTCCTCGTCCTTGGCCATCATCTGCTCGGCGTCTGCCACCACTTCCTGCAATTTACCCAAGGCCAGCTGGATCGCTATTTTGGCTTGCAGCGCGTCCGTATTGGTTGGATTGACTTCGATAGCCTTACCCAAATCGGCTAGTTTCGCTTCGTTGTCTTCCTGCAATCCAGCCCGCAAAATGTAGGCGTTTGACTGATCGACAGGCTTGTCCCCCAATAAATCAATGGCTTTGTTGATTTGCTCCAGGGCTCGCTCGCGACTGCCACCGGGCAGGGTTTCCAATTTGGCCATCAGAATAAAGGCCTCGGCCAACTGAGGATTATTCTCAACGGCCTTCTGCAGGTCCTTCATCGTTTCGCGACTTAGATTGCGGACGGCGTTTAAATTGTTGGCGACTTGCGGTAACCGTTGAACCGTCATTTGTGCCCGCTGCAGGGCGGTGGCGGCCAGCAGCTGTTTAGCCAGTCGTAGATTTCCCTCGTCCAGCCCCATTTCGATGGCTTTCTCGCACAGCTCGATCACCTTGGCTAGGTCGGCCGGCGACTCGGCATCTGCTTTTAAGGACACCGCTTCATCAAGCTTTTCCAGGGCCGAGTCTAACTTGGCTAAGGCCGGACTCTGCTTCGGATCCAGCGTTGAATCCTGAGCGCGGACTGGAGCCACTGCATTGAGTAGGAAAGCCATCAATAGCAGCACTGTTGGCGTTCGCAGCAACATGCAAAATCTCCAGATTGTTCAAGAGTTATAAAGGAATCAGACAGCACCCATCCGTAGGCAAGCCGAGGATCAGAACTGTGCCGCTGCAGAAATCTAAACTAGACTCGGCTTTATTGTAGCGTGAGTCGCATCAGCTTTATTGTAGCGTGAGTCGCACCTGTTGCATGGTAGCACGGTGCATCTTGCTCCTCTTCAGGCACTATTTATCTTAGTGGATTGTCAAAGATTTCAACAACAGGGAATCATCAACAACGGCCAAGCCATGAATCCAACGTGTCTCGAATGTGCCGCCAGCATCCGCGATTTGCTGTGCTCCCAAGGTGCCAGGCTTGTCTTGGCAGAAAGCTGTACCGCGGGCCGCGTGGCTGCAACCTTTGGCGGATTGCCAGGCATTTCGCAGTGGTTCTGCGGAGGATTTGTGGTTTATCGGGCTGCCAGCAAAAGCGGATGGCTGGGCGTCCCGCCGCATTTGCTTGAGGATCCGAACGTTGGACCGGTCAGCCGAGTGGTTACCGCCAGTCTGGCCCAGGCCGCCCTAGCGCATACTCCGGAAGCTCGTTACGGATTGGCAGTTACCGGCGACGTGGGCCCCGCGGCCAACCCATCCACCGACGGCGTGGTCTTCATAGCACTCTGCGATCGACTCACTCAATCAACGCAAGAGTGTTGTGTTCGCCTGGAAAACCCGCCGCCCACGGACGCCCAGGATTTAGCTGGCCGACTAGCCCGCTTGGAGGAGGCTACATGGACAGTGCTCAATACCGCCAAGAAATTGGCTTTCCATGCAACAACAGCCGGGAGAAAAAACCGCCCATGAATAGATTTTGCCCCAGCATCCTCGCCAAGCCTCAAGGTGGAAGCCATGCACGCCGAAAGTTGGAAATCGCCGACCATCCAGGGACTCTGTAGCAGCCTCCCCATGTGGCTGCTGATGCCGGCGATCGCATTTAGCCAAACATTCCAAGAACGCTTTGAGGATTGGCCACTTGAACTCAAGATCCGCGGGCGAATCGTCATTGCCAACCAACTGCCAGCTGACAGCAGCTTGATAGACGTGACAGGCCTTTCTGCTCCCTGCCAAGGGCTGTACCTGGTGGACGAACCCTCGATAGAGGATTCAAAGAGTTTGCCCCTGCAGGATCTGCTGGAAAGCTCGCGCACCATGTCCGTCGCCCAATTGGCGGCCCAAGAAGGGCAGCTGGCGGACGAGTCGGTCGATTTGCTAGTGTGGTGCGATGCACGGTCCCCGCCTCAGATTCCCAGCGAGGAAATGAGGGCACTCGAAAGTTCATTTCGCCAACATCTAAATAAACGCGGGGTACTATTGGCCGTCGGACCTGCAGCCGAAACTCTCGGCAGGTTTTGGATTTCGCCACAGGCAGATCATGCGAGCCCCTCCCGACGCAGCGCAATTGTCCGCTGGCATGAACTTACTGCCCGACTGCATCGTGGTCCTGCAAACGGCGGACGGCATACAGCCCTCTTCGAACCTAAACGATGCCCTGTGCGGTCAGTTGGATAGTCGGCTGAATTGTGTGGGAATTGCCTTGCAACAGGATACTGGCTTGGTGCTCGATGGAAGAAAGTTGCACGTGTTTGGAGCCGGTCAAGCAAGCCTGTTCGTGGCTGCCGCGGCGGAATTGCCGCAGGCCCAAATTTCAATTGCTGCGGCCCAGGCCCGCCAGGCGCCCAGCAAGTGGCTGGTGGATTTGACCCAATGGCGACGGATGGCCCGCGAACGCACGCTGGAGGCATTCCCGCCAGTTGCAGTGCAAATTCCACGGGTCGAACAGGGTAGCTTGGTAATCGTCGGAGGCGGTGGGATGCCCGCCGGACTGATGCAACAGTTCGTGGACCTTGCCGGTGGCGCTCAACATGCCAAACTGGTTTACGTTCCTTGCAGCGAGCAAGATCGCGTACCCGAACAGCAAAGCACCGTCCAGGAATGGAAGGATTTGGGCGTAACGCGTACGGCAGTATTGCATACCAAAGATCGCATCCAAGCCAACGAAGATGAATCGTTTCTCGCGCCGCTGCGCGATGCAACAGGCATTTGGTTTGGCGGTGGGCGGCAGTGGAATTTCTCCGATTCCTACTATGGCACCCAAGCGCATCGCTTGATGAAACAGGTCTTGGCAGGTGGAGGTGTTATCGGCGGTTCCTCGGCCGGGGCCTCCATCCAAGCCGCTTATCTGGCTCGGGCCACGCCTATCGAGAACTTTGACATCATGGCCCCAGGCTATGAACGAGGCGGATTGGGTTTCATACGTGGTGTTGCCATTGATCAACATTTCTCCCAACGTGGCCGCCAGCGCGACATGTCCCAGTTGGTCGATCGCTATCCACAGTTACTGGGGATCGGAATTGACGAAGCCACGGCGATCATCGTTCGCGAGTCTACGGCGCAAGTTCTAGGACGCGGCAAGGTGCATTTCTACGACCGCACACAAGCCATCGTCGAAGGCCAACCCGACTTTTGCGCACTCACCGCCGGCCAAGCCTACGATCTCGCCGGGCGCAAGGCGGTTGCCGCTCCAACCGAGTAGCCAACGAAGCTGTTCATACGCAAGCGGACTGTCCAACCGGGGAGAACGTTGGTGGCTGACCTAGGCAAATTGCTTGGCAAAGACAACGCCGTTCTGCGAGGATTTGAAACCAACGCGTTTGAGGATCTGGTTCACCTGTAGATTGTCGGCGGGGGAGACACTGCGCACGAGATCAATACTCTCGTCTTTCAGTTGATTGAGCGATTCGGCGATGAGGAACAACAAATGATCGGCGGCCGAGGACTCGGGGATCGATGATGGACTGGCCAGTTGTTTTAACGTCAGTGGCCACAACCAAGCAATGCTATCCGGTACGGATTGCAATTCCGGAGTGATCCCCCAATACAACACATCCTGCAGAACTCTTAATTGGGTTCGATGAATTAAATGAAAGGCTGCGGGTTCTGTGTGCCCCAGCGCACAGGCCTGCCACCATGGTAACAGCGGTTCGTCAACCTGACGGTTAACATAAGCGCTTCGCCGTATCTGGACCTGGATGCGATCCACGGGAGGTTGAAAGCTATCCACCGCCAACTCCCACTGGGTGGTAGGGGTCAAGGGTCGGTAGCCAGCCTCGCTGATCCATCGACAGGTCCGATGCTCGGCACTCGTTGCGCCAATCATCGAATCCCCAGGTCCCAGTCCCAAATAAAAGGGCACGTCGGGCAGCATGGGTTTAAACTGACACTGTTGCGCCCCCAATTGCAGGGATAGCTGGTCGCATTTTTGCAAAAGCTCCGCAGCCACCGCGGCTTCATGGACATGCGGCAGGACACACAGGGCCGATATCGCCGTGCGCTGCGTGGTCGATTCGTTCATCGCACCGTCGGACAAGTGCGATAGGTGAGCAAAACCCATAATCTCGTCGCCGCTGGCGGCAATCAATAACTCCTGGGGATCAAAGTAGGGCTTCGCCAGGCAACACAACTCCAGTCGCAATGGATCGATGCTGCAAGCGAATCCGTGGTCTGCGTAGTGCGCGTTCCACACGCGGCAGAGCGCCTCAGTATCGGTATTGCAAAAGTTGCGGATCGAAAGCGACACGATAAATGCAATCGGTTTTAGAGACTGTTTCAAAAAGGGGTCTGACCCTCTCCAGCCGGTTGAATGTGGCGTGTTTGCAGCGGCTTCCAAAGGGTCAGACCCCTTTTTGAAACGCCTTTTTAGTAGAGCGGAGTTGAAAGTCAGCCAGCCAATCGCGGTGGCGCCGTCGCCGAGCTAGCACTCAATGTAGCTTTTCTGTGGAGGCTGACTAGGTTGGAGCGTCATCACCCAATCAACAGGCCCCTAGGCCAGAATGTCGTGGGCGACTACTCCGGCGACGTCCGTCAAACGAAAATCGCGACCAGCGTGACGATAGGTCAGACGCTGGTGATCAAGTCCGAGCAGGTGCAGCAGTGTGGCATGCAAATCGTGAACATGCATCTTGTTCTCGACAGCATAATATCCGTATTCGTCGGTGGCTCCATAGGCATAACCTGCTTTGACACCGCCACCAGCCAGCCAGACCGTAAAGCCGTGCGGGTTGTGATCACGCCCATTATTGCCTTGCGCGGTTGGCGTGCGTCCGAATTCCCCTCCCCACATCACTAACGTATCTTTGAGTAGGTCGCGGTCCTTGAGGTCCTGCAGTAAACCAGCAATTGGCTGGTCCACCTCGGCGGCGTTCTTCATGTGCCCCCGATACAGATCGCTGTGCTGATCCCACTGTACTTCGCTGTCGCTGTGAGTGACTTGCACAAAACGCACGCCCGCTTCGAGCAGGCGGCGGGCCATCAGGCATTGGCGACCAAAATCTTCGGTGATCGAGTCGTCAATGCCATACAGGGCGTGCGTGGCTGCCGTCTCGGCGGATAAATCCTGCAACTCGGGCATTGAGGATTGCATGCGAAAGGCCAGTTCAAAGGAGTTTAAACGACCTTGCAAGGCCACATCCGGACCTGTGGACTGCAAATGCTGTTCATTCATGGCACGCAAAAGATCCAATTGCCTGCGCTGCAATTCCTTGGAGATGTGCGGATTGTGCACATGCTTGAGCACGGCTTGCCTGGCTGGTTGGCTGGCATTGCCCAACGGAGTTCCTTGACAATAAGCAGGCAGGAAGGCGGCTCCCCAATTGTTCAGGCCGCCGTGAGCCAGCGTTGGGCAGATCGTTACAAAGGCGGGTAAGTTTTCGTTCTCAGTACCCAGTCCGTAAGTGATCCAACCGCCCAGGCTGGGCCGCACAAATTGATCGCTGCCCGTGTGCAATTTGAGCGATGCGCCACCGTGGGCCGGATTGGTACCATGCACCGAGCGCAGGATGCACAGGTCGTCAACATGCTGTGCCACCCGCGGAAAAAGATCGCTAACCGGCAGCCCACTCTCTCCGTATTGCTTGAACTTCCATGGAGACTTGAGCAAGTTGCCTTGCTGAGCAAAGGTCACGCTGGGCAATGCAAAGGGGGGTGGCTTGCCATCATCCCTGTCGAGCAGGGGTTTCGGATCAAAGGTGTCCACGTGCGAGGGACCACCCTTCATGAACAAGAACAACACCCGCTTGGCTCGCGGGGCGAAATGGGGCGGCTTGGCTGCCAAGGGCGATGGAGGACCCTCTGTCGCTCTGCCCTCCCCTGCCGCGCTCGGTGCGCTCGCCTGACTGGCCAAAAGCGAACCCAATGCCAAATGGCCGAAGCCCAAGGCGCTACGCTTCAGCAATTCTCGCCGGTTCTTCAAGCCGTGCGCCTCGTCCTCGCGCATCGTCGCATGCATGCCGCTGCCCCCCGCTTCCATTGAAACACCTCGCCAGCCGATGGTAATGGTCTCACCCTCGCGCATCAAACCAATTTGGTCGACCCAGGGATGGCATAGCTGGGCTCGGGAAGACTACCCTCCCAGTTGAGGTCCTTGGGAAACAAATCCAGGCTAGACTCGTTGGTCACAAAGTCCCAGGTCACTCGTTGTCCGGTATAGGCCGCTAGCCGTCCCATTACCGCGGTCAAGGAACTTTTCGATGTCTCGGCAAGTTCCACAATGGGTTCGCCAGCGCGGATGGAATCAATCAGATCCTTGTGTTCCTGTTGATAAGCATCGGAAATACTGCCTTTCATGGACCACACCTCGTTGCCGGCTAGGTCGGTAATCCGCGAACCGCCACTGCCTGCTTCGATATAGCATCGTCCCTGCGTACCGTAAATCACATTGCCGTTATCACCTTGCGCACCTGGGATTTGGCGGCACATGAACGAGCAGACGCGGTTGCCTGGATATTCGTAGTCAATCGATACGCTGTCCCACATTTCACTGCCCTCAGGCCTGGTGAAGCGTCCTCCGGAACCAAAGGCCGACACGGGGGCTGAATCCATGACCCAGTTCATCGCGTCGATATTGTGCACGGCCTGCTCGGTGATTTGATCGCCGCTGAGCCAAATGAAATGCATCCAATTGTACAGTTGATACTCGACATCACTCATTCCCTCGCGACGATTCCGCCACCAGATACCTCCGGAGCAATAACGCGTGCTGGCACTGATGATCTCGCCAATGGCTCCCTGGCGAATCTGGTCCACCGCGCCGATGTAGTTGACCTGCCGGCGATACTGCGTGCCCGTCACGACGGCAGTTCGATTGGCCACCGCTTTTTCGTGCGCGGCCAGAGCAATGCGGTAGCCAGCGGGATCTACGCACGTCGGCTTTTCCGCGAATACGTGCTTTCCCGCCTCCACCGCCTCGGCCACATAACGCGGCCGAAAGCCGGGCGAAGTGGTCATCAAGACGACATCGACTTGAGGGTCATCCAAAACGCGTTTGTAGGCATCCAGGCCGCCATGCATATTCGCATCCTTCAACGCAACCTTGTCGGCATGCTTGCGCAGCGTTTGCTCGCGGAGAGAACTGCAGGCATCGAGATATAAATCGGCTGCAGCCACCAACTTGACATTTTCATTGATGGTCAGCGAATCGTTAATGGCTCCCGTACCGCGTCCTCCGCAGCCGACGATCCCTAAACGCAATTCTTGAGTTTCCTCGTTGGCTGCCCGCGAACTGTGCACCATCAGGGATGCCGCCGCAGAAGCTGCTGCCGTGGTTCCCAAGAATTTTCGCCGCGAGGGAAAACCCGAAGGTGGGGGGGTGGTCTGTGACATAGTTAACTTTCAGTTTGTGGGTGGGATGAGGATGGTAGGTGGGGACTTCATTGTACACACCCAGAGTCGGGAGTTACAAGCAATGCAGGCAGTACCGCAGGGCAACGCAATTGTTCAAACCAGGCAATCTCTTGGTGAGCGAAAGTGCGCTAGCACTCGGTGGTTTCAAAATTCTTGGTGAGCGAATGTGCGCATAGCACTCGGTGGTTGCAAAACCGGTGGCTAGCTAGTGCTTCGTCCAACTTTAATTTTGGGATTAGCCGCATGGCGTTAGCCGCGGTTGTATTTGAAAAAACCGTGGCTAACGCCAAAACGGCTGATGTTTCCAGCCCTAATTCTTAAGTTGGACGAAGCGCTAGGCTTTCTTTTCGAAATACGCCGGGTGGATTTCGTGCAACGCTTCGGCAGCGGTCTCGACCGCGTGCAGAATCTGTTGCTCGGAGTGCGTGCAGTTAACGAAGAAACGCAGCCTGGCTGCCGACTCCTCGACCGCCGGATAGAGAATCGGCTGCACGTTGACGCCAGCCTCGAACATCTTGCGGGACAACAGCAGCGCGTGCAGCGAATTGCCGGTAATCACGGGAATCACTGGCGTATCTTTGGAATCCCCCGTGTTCAAGCCGCGTTTCTGGGCTTCGGTCAAGAATAAATGTGCCCGCTCATGCAGGGTCTGCACACGTTCGGGATGCCTCTCGAGTACTTTCAATGAAGCGATGGCCGCGGCCGTATTGGTTGGAGAAAGTCCAACACTGAATACGAATCCAGGTGCCGTGTATTTCAGCAATTCGACTAACTCGCGGCAGCCAGCAATATAGCCGCCACAGCTGCCAAAGGACTTGCTGAGTGTGCCCATCCAAATATCAACGTCCCGCGGGTTGACGCCGAAGTGTTCGGCAATACCGCGGCCTGTCGCGCCCATGGTGCCAATGGAGTGAGCTTCGTCGACCATCAGCCAAGACTGATACTTGTTCTTTATCTCAATGAATCGAGGCAGTTCGGGATAATCACCGTCCATACTGTAGACGCCTTCGATGACTACCAGAATGCGACGGTAACTGGCCCGCACCTCTGCGAGAATGCTCTCCAGGGACTCCCAGTCATTGTGCGGGAATGGTCGCCGCCGGGCGCCGGACAGCATGGCGCCTTGGACGATGCTGTTGTGCGACAAGGAGTCGTGCAGAATCAGATCGCCCGGTCCCACCAGGTGGCCGATGGTCGTTTCATTGGTCGCATGACCACCGACCATGGCAATCGCGTCCTCAACGCCGATCCATTCCGCGAGCCTTCGCTCCAACTCGATATGCAGTGGTTTTTCGCCGCTTACCAATCGCGATGCACTCACGCTGGTACCATATTGCCGCGCGGCTTGGATAACGGCTTCGGTTACCTCCGGATCTCCCGACATTCCCAAATAGTTATACGAAGCAAAGCTAATCAATTGCTTACCGGCGATGGACGTCGTGTCGCGAACAATACCTTCATGCACCGAGAAATAGGGATTGGGAACGCCGGTCATTTCGAACTGGGACATCGTCCGCTTTAGTCGCCGGTACTCAGGCAACTGGTCGAAACGGTAATCCTCTTCTTCGACTTGCCGACTGTCGGCCGGCTTTAGTCCCGTCTCGGTGGGAACCATGTCGCGACGGATGCGCTGCTTGCCCAAATAACGCTCGATGGCCTCGGCAACTTCGCGAACCGTTTCGATCTCTGGCAGAACGTTTTCCGGGAAACGGCCGTCAAAGGTCTGCTCCAGAGCGTGCGCGATCTGCATGCGTTCCAGACTATCGAGCCCCAAGTCGAGCACGATATTCGTATCCAATTCCAGTTGCTTGGCCCGCTCCTGGGCGACCGCCCGAATCGCATCCATCACAATGTCGACGATTTCGTGGTCTGGCTGGGAACCAGCCGTAGGCAAGTCGGGCTGCGGCTCATGCACCAGGCTGCCATTGCCGCCGGGCTTGAACGAGGAGGCGGCAATCATGGGCTCGCTGACCGGTAGGTCAATTTCCCAGCTCTTCCACTGGGCCACAATCTTCAGGGAGCCCAGGGCAAATTCTCGGCGGGTTGCATGCCGCTGGATCTTACCGCTGGATGTCCGCGGAAGCGTGCCGAAACGCACCAAAATCACCGCATCGGGCGGCAGTTCGTGCTGCTGGGCTACGCTCGCGACGAATGATTTTGATGACTTCATCCCAATCGCAACCTTCGACCCGCTTTTGAACTTCCGCGCATATGATCAGCCGCTCACGCTGGTGGCAGTCGTCGCCAAAGGCAGCCACCAGCCCGCTCTGCATGATCTCATGCGATTGTTCGACGGTTTGCTCGATATCCTGAGGATAACGATTCACGCCGCGGACAATGATCATGTCCTTGAGCCGACCGGCAACGAATAATTGCTCTTCGAAAATAAAACCCAGATCACCAGTCCGCAAGAAGGGACCCTGCCCGTCGGCTGTCATGGCTTCAAATACCTCGTGCGTGGCTTCCTCTCGCTCCCAATAGCCCTGTCCCACGCTGGGACTGCTGACCCACAACTCACCCACCTGATCGTCGGCCATGGGCATGCACGAATCAGGGTCAACGACCAGAACCTTTTCACCAGGCAGAATCATGCCACTGCCTACCAGCTCGCGAGCGTGGGCTGCGTCCGGCTCGCAGGGCACGACCCTCCGACCATCGAGCTGCTGGGCATCGAAGCTGCGAATAAAGGGTAAATCTGTTTTGGGACCACCACTAACGATCAACGTTGTTTCAGCCATGCCGTAACAGGGCAGGAAAGCCGTATCGCGAAATCCCAAATGGCGAAAACGCTCGTAAAATTGTTTCAGCGTCGAAGCCCGCACCGGCTCGGCACCATTGAAGGCCGTCTCCCAAGAGCTCAGGTCTACACCCTCCAGCTCGTCGTCGCTGATCTTGTCAACGCACAACTGATAAGAAAAGTTGGGGCCGCCACACGTGGTGGCTTTGTAGCGGGTGATGGTCTGCAACCAGCGAATCGGCTTCTGCAAGAAAGCCATCGGACTCATCAACACGGCGGGGCGGCCGATAAACAACGGTGTCAGCACACCGCCCACTAAGCCCATGTCATGGTAGGTCGGCAGCCAACTGCAGCCGATGCAATTCGACCCAGCCTCAAAGGCCACCATGATCATCTCCGTATTGCGCACCAGATTGCCGTGTGAAAGCATGACGCCCTTGGGCTGTCCCGTGGAGCCCGACGTGTACTGCAGCACTGCCAGATCGTCCGGCGAAATCTGAGGATTCTTCCAATTGCTCGAATAATCTTGAGCCAAAGAGTCGGTGGCCATGATGACCACGGATTCCCATTCGGTCCAATTCGCATCCGCCTCAATCTGCTGACGCACAAACTGATTCGTCAACGCCAACTGAGCTTGGCAGTCGCGAGCGATGCCATGAATCCGTTGCCCCTTGCGATTGCGACGCGGTGGAAAGGCAGGCACGGCCGTAGCGCCGGCATACAGACAACCGAAAAAGCCGATCACAAAATCCAATACGGGCGGATACAACAGCAACACCCGCTGCCCCTTGGCATTGTGTCGCTGCAAGTGACCAGCCACATTCCGCGCAGCCGCATCCAACTCGGCAAAACTCAGACACTGGTCCTCCAGCGGATTCTCGCCGTCGCTGAAGAAAAAGGCTGGCGCATCGCCTCGAATAGTCGCCCAGTGCTGCAGCACGCTCACCAGATCGCTTCTCGGCGGAGCATCTGACCCCATGTACAACGCCAAATCCGAGTCGCGGACGCCTTGCAGGGCGCGAGTTGCAGTGTTTTGGTTCATCGATTGAATAGCCTGACCAACGGGTGGTCGTTCCCTGAAAATCTAAAGTGCTCTTCGCAATCGCGACGCACTACTTTTGCAACACGCGGCACGGTTCTAAAAGGGTTCTTACCGTAGACCGCAGTCTTCCACGGGATCTGACCCTCTGCAAGGCAAGCCGAATTGCCCGATTTTTTCCCTGCCCAAAAAGGCAAAAATCCTTTCAAAAAAGTGCCAAGGTAGGCAAGCTTTACTGCCATGCACTGTACCCCAAGGCACAGGACCGTCCATCGGCAGCGGTTCGACGCAACTTTGGGTATCGTCATTTTCCTACGCGAAGCGCTTCAGGAATCCAACTTGAAGTCCACAAAACCCCTGATCCTCGTAAATTCACTGCTTAACCACTGCGTGAGTTGGCCTCGGTCTCACGGAAACCTCTTTAGCTTGGACCATATTTTCCTTAATATACGCCAATTCTCCCTAAAGTGCCCCTCACTCGATACTTGCCAAACCTCCCCAGTATCAACATCGAGGGCCGACAGCCAATACCCCCCAAAACAGCAGGTGTCGAGACAGGTTAGGTGCTGATAGTACCCAATATTTCCGTAGGGCTGGGGTGTATGCCCGCAAATCGCATGCTTTCCCGAGAAATGCGGCGGCGGCATGCGATTGAACAAATGCTCCCAATACAGGACTTCCTCGGGTTGTTCGTCGAGCGGTAACTCGGGCAAGTAATTTGCA
This sequence comes from Pirellulaceae bacterium, assembly GCA_963707245.1. Taxonomy (GTDB): domain Bacteria; phylum Planctomycetota; class Planctomycetia; order Pirellulales; family Pirellulaceae; genus Aureliella. Next base: position 43,339 of record CAVPPY010000045.1, on the reverse strand, counting down.
TGCACGAAGAAATGGTTCTCTGTTTCGAAACTGGGGAGACAATCATACAAGAATTCTATGTGCTGCGGGCTGACGTTGCTCAGTAGCCCACCGTAGCTGGTAACGGTTTGACTTCCACCAGCACTTAGCCACCAATGAGCCGGCAGTCCAGCCAAGGCGCCGCGAAACATGATCTCATGATTGCCCAGCAAGAACTTGGTGTTGCACTGCGTGCGCAGCTCGAGCAACAAATCGATCACCCCCTTGCTGTCCGGGCCGCGGTCGACATAGTCTCCCAGAAAAACCAGCACATCATCCGACTGGGGTTGCAAGACGTCGAGCAGACTCTGCAGGGCCTTGACACAGCCGTGGATATCGCCAACCGCTATGGTTCTCATCGGCAGTGTCGCTACCCATCAGGGAGTCAATCGGACGGCATCGGGCTAACAAACTTGGCGGATCAGTTCAGAGCTGGGTCAATGGGAATCTGTTGAGGGTTGATGGACTCCGCCAGAATATCGCGGCCAATTTCGCGAATTGCCGTTTGCCATAGTTCACTGCAATCCGAGAAGATTTGCGACGGCGGGATGTCCCATACCAACCATCCGCCAGCCTGGAGCTCTTGGTCTAATTGCTGGGCGCCCCAACCTGCGTAGCCATCGAAAACGCGATAGGCTGCGGGTTTTGCGGCAGACGGCTGCGAGCAAACCGCGGTGATGCGTTGTTGATCCGAGGCGACTGCCACCACTTCTACCTCTGACGAGCCATCGCAGAAGGACTGCAGCATCATCAGCGGACCATCGACGGGGCCACCACAATAGACCGGCAAGTCGTTTTGCATGGAAACCTCAGTCAACTGCTGCAGCAAATCTCCCACACAGGTCTGCGTGGGACGGTTCAGGATCAAACCAATGGCTCCCTCTTCATCGTGCCGCAGGATGTAGACCACCGAACGCAAGAAATTCGGGTCTGTCAAATAGGGTGATGCAACCAGCGCTCGGCCGCGTATCGTTTCCATAGGAGATTCTCTCAGCCTGCCGCAAGCCTCCAGGCCGCTGCAAGCAAATAATAATGACGCCATACCGCAGCCCGGCGCCGTGGCATGCCATGGTGGCCTGGCTATCCTGGTTGCCAGGTCTCTCTCCAAACGCAGCCCGCCCAAGACCAGCCAACGCCAAATCCGATCAACAGATTATTGGCATTGGGTTTAATCTTTCCTTCTCGACGCAGGTCGGAAATCAGGATGGGCAACGTACTGGAAACCGTATTGCCATTTTCTTCCAGCCGAATTGGCAAACGGCTATCGTCCAAGCCCAGGCGAACCTGCAGTTGTTCCAGCATTTTACGCGTGGCTTGATGAAGCAGGAAGAGATGGATATCGCTCTCCTGCAGCTGCGTTTTCTGCAACACCTGGTCAATTAGCTTCGGTACGGCAACCACGGTAAAATTGAGCAAACTGGGACCGTCCATATACAGGCGGCTTTTCCATCGTTTGCGGTGCCGCGGCTTGAGCAAGCTGGTGGCAGCTGGCCCACAGGCCGCCCGGGCGCCGCCATCGGCGACCAGCAAGGTATCGGCACCGCTGCCGTCGGTACCGAAGCGAATGCCTTCTACGCTGGGCGAATCACCGGCGCGAATCAGCGAGGCCGCCGCGGCATCGGCAAAAATCGTCCGCAAACTGCGATCGTCCGCAGCAATGTATTTCGAATAGGTTTCGGCCGTCAGCAACAACACATTCCGGGCTGCCCCACAGCGGATCAAGCCCTCGGCCATCGCCAAGCCATAAACAAATCCCGAACAGCCCAAATTAAAATCCAACGCCCCGCAACTTTCCGACAACCCCAAACGCTGCTGGATCAAACAGGCGGTCGTCGGCAGTGGATAGTCAGGCGTCTGTGTGCAGAGCAATAAAAAGTCAATAGATTCCCGCTCGACGCCATGTTCGTCAAACAGCTTCTGAGCAGCGGCCACCGCCAGATCCGACGCTGTTTCGTCGGCCGCAGCGATGCAGCGACTGCGAATCCCGGTCTTCTCCGCGATCAGTTCCAGATCCCATTCCGGGAATTCTGCTTGAAGGTGTTCGTTAGTTTCCACTTTCTCGGGGAAATGCACCGAGATGGGACCGATTTCGGCAAACGGCACTGCTGTCTCTTTCAGATGTCTCTTTCGGAGTCAAGATTCGAATGACCAATTTTATATATCCGGACAACCAATGCTGGAACAGCCCTTAACCAGAGGCTGCCAGCTTTGCAACAAACTAGCTGGACAGCTTACCCAACCCTAGCTTGCCGAGGCGCAGGAGGCTCAATGGGACGTAGTACTTGCGATATCGCTTGCCATCGTCGTACAGCTGTCCATTGGCGTCGGCCACCAACACCGTTGCCCGCCGTGTGATGCGGTTAACTGTACCCACATGCCTCAGACCCTCGTGCTGAAACACCACCCGTGAACCAACACGAATATTGAATTTATGGGCCGCCCGCTCCTGCTGCGTGATCAAGTCATGCTTGTGCTCCGTATGCCCAAACAAACGCCCGGCGATGGATTGAAATCTCGAGGCAGCACAGCAACTGTCCTCCCACACCAACATCTCCACCAGGTGAATCAACTCGTGTTCCAAGATCCGCTGCATGGCCTGCAGTCGATTGGTGCATAACATGCCAGTTACGCGTATCGGTCGGTGCAGATCACCGAATGTCTGAAATAAGAGTGGCGTGGACAAGACGATTTCGTAATGCGTTTGCTGCAGCCCGCTCTGCCGATCGGTATGCGTCATCCGCACCGTCTTGCCGCCAGTGCTGGTCATCCTCTTGGACCAACGAAACTGCATCCCAAAATGTCGAGCCAGTTTCAAACAGTGTCCGTCAAAGAACAAGCGATCATACCGCTCGGCCATGCCCTGCAAATCACTGGCGGTAGTCAACGAAAAATTTGGCGACTGCATCGTTCGGGACGCGGCCAATGTCTGCTGACCAATCCGATAACACAAACTCCGTCGATCGACTTCGTTAAAGTGTCGACGACTGAGGATCTTGCGAAGTGCCAGCCTCCGTTGAGTTAAATCCGCCATGGATAAGCCCTGCTGCCCATGCGGGTTGGGGCGATCGACGCAGCGAGGCTGCTTCCGCGTGTTTCCAAACGTGCTTGCCATAGCTTCTCCAAGTCTGTGGCCCGATTCAGAATTTTCGAAAAACTTGCGAATCATCAAAGACGAGATAACGGAATATGCTTGCCCCCGCCGATCTGCACGCAACTCACTTGAACCATCCTTGCTCGGGAATTGCCCGCACTAAGGAACGTGTCAAAAATAACTTCCCTGTTCTTCCTGGCAATCATCACGCGGAGCGTGATGGCTACATTCTTGGCAATCATCACGCGGAGCTTGATGGCTACTTGGCAAACAGCTGATGGCTACGTTGAGATGGCGGAAGTTATTTCTGACGCGTTCCTAAGGTCTTAGATGTCGACGAGAACTGAACATCATTCTAGAAAAGAATTTCAGCGCAAGGCTATACACCTTTGCCGATATCACAAAACAAAATTAATCTCGTCTATCAAACGCCAACAAAACGCTTGACACATGTCAGTCAACACGTTAAACCGCGCGGACATGCCTCCGACAGTAGCTGAAGCCGTAGGGTGTACTTGGGGTTCAATTAGGATGAAGCGGATGTCCTAAACCCTCAACGCCGACGGCCATGTGCGGTTCCCATAGATGAGCCCCTTTTTCCCGTGACGATGGAAATGAAAACTGTATACGTAGCAAGGCGGATACCACAGCTTGGGCTGGAGCTGCTTGGCCGAAACACAGAGCTGCGGATTCACCAAGGACCGCTGCCTCCAACCCGCGAGCAATTGTTGCAGGGGGTTCGCGGCTGTCATGCGCTGCTGAGTCTGCTGAGCGACCGCATCGACGCAGAAGTTTTCGATGCAGCCGGCGAACAACTGCAGGTGGTCAGCAACTTTGCTGTTGGATTCAACAATATTGATGTCTCCGAGGCCACCCGCCGCCACATCGCCGTGCGGCAATACCCCCGACGTCCTGACCGATGCCACGGCTGACATCGCCGTGGGCTTGCTGTTGGCCGCGGCCCGCTGCATGGGGCAGGCCAGGCAGGCGGTGCAGGAAAATTCATGGAAAACATGGGAGCCGCTGGGTTGGATCGGTGTCGACCTTCGCGGCAAGACGCTCGGTATCGTGGGTATGGGCCGCATCGGACAGGCAGTCGCCAACCGACTGTGTCGCGCTTGGGATATGCGGCTGCTGTACACGGCTCGGCATGCCAAACCCAACATCGATCAGTGCCTGTCCGCCCGCCGTGTCGAACTGGAAGAGTTGCTGCGCGAGAGTGATTTTGTCAGTCTGCATGTGCCACTGAACAACGCCACCGAGAAAATGTTGGGCGCGGAACAATTCGCATGGATGAAACCCACCGCAGTGCTCGTCAATACGGCCCGTGGAGAAGTCGTCGATCAGCTGGCCTTGGAGAATGCACTTCGCCAGAAAACGATTTTTGCGGCTGGATTGGATGTCTGCGTTCCCGAACCCCTGCCCGCCAATAGCCCGCTGCGGCAACTCGACAACTGTTTTATTCTGCCGCATATTGGCAGCGCTACCTTTGAGGCACGCAATGCCATGGCCGAACGAGCAGCCCAAAATATTTTGCGCTGGGCTAGCCGGACAACGACTGCCCTACCCCGTAAACTAGGCTTTGTCCCCATAGTGGTCTGACCCTCTCCGGCGAGACCAAAAACTGCCGTCAATTCGACTCGCCTCCAAGATCAGACCCCTTTGGGGACAAAGCCTAGCGCTGGCTCTTTGCCATCAGCCCCTCAATTCTTCAAAGGCCGTGGAATTCTTCCCATGGAACCTGACCAACTAGACAAGCTCATACACGAGCCGCGAAAGCCGGGGCATGGAGCCGTAGCCATCATCGCCGAGAACGAAAAATTTCTGGTTATTCGCCGAAGTGCAAAGGTTCGAGCCCCTGGCATGCTGTGCTTCGCCGGCGGCACGATCGAAGCCGGTGAAACTCCTGTGCAAGCGATTGTTCGCGAAGCTGCGCGAGGAATTGGGACTCGTTGCCATCGCCAAAGAACACGTCTGGCAAAGCCGCACCGCCTGGGGAACCCTGCTCGAGTGGATCGTGGTTGACCGCGAGCCTACATCGCAACCCCTGGCTAATCCCGATGAAGTTGCGGAGTGGATGTGGCTGTCGGCCGACGAGCTACTGCTGCACCCCCATTTGCTACCCAGCGTGCCAGCCTTCTTTATCGCTTGGGCCCATGGCCATTTTGCACTGCCGCCCCACGCCGGAAAGCCAAGATCTCAGTGGTGTGCCAACGCCTAGCACCTGTCCATACGGTAAAACTAGTTTTTGTCGCCGTGGCACATTTCCCAGCTCGGTCGGTTAAAATAATCTCCTCCATAACCTTTCTCCCCGAACAGGGTTTGATCATGCGCGCATCGCTATTCCACTTGCAGCTCCTTAGTCTCGCTGTGATTTCGGTTTTCGTCGGCAGTGGGACAGCCCAGGCGGAGAATTGGCCGCAATGGCGCGGACCCTCCGGCAATGGCATTTCCAATGAAACGGGGATTGCCGAGCGTTGGTCGAAAACCGAAAACGTGGTTTGGCGGGCTGCCCTGCCGGGTCGGGAGGTGCCACTCCCGCCGTATGGGAGGATCGCATTTTTGTGACATCTGCCGATGGTGATGATCTGCGATTGATCTGCCTAAATACCAGCGACGGTTCGACGCGTTGGAGTCACGTCGTCACCAGCGGAAACCAAGACGCCCCGCGGGAAGGCAATTCGGCCTCGCCTTCGCCTTCGACCGATGGCCAACACGTGTGGGTCTTTTTTTCGACAGGCATCTTGGCTTGCTATGACGTCGACGGAAACGAAGTCTGGAAATTCGATACTGGTCGCAGCTCGGGGAAATCGATATCCAATTCGGCATGACTTCCACGCCCGTGCTCGATGGTGACGATCTCTATCTGCAATTGATTCATGGCCCCATGGTCCGCGGCAATGACGAGCGGACGGGTAAAGTCATCAAGCTCAATAAGCTCACCGGAGAAACCCTGTGGGAAGTCGACCGGATTACCGATGCCATCTTTGAGTGCAAGCACTCCTATGCATCACCCTTCATGTACGATGACGGCCAGCAGAAATTCCTGGTCGTCCATGGTGCCGACTGCACCACCGGCCATTCCTTGGAGACGGGCGAAGAGCTATGGAGATTTGGAGACCTCAACGGCCCCACTCAGGTCAATCCCGACCCACATGATATTACCTTTCGCTTTGTGGCATCTCCTGCAGTGGGCCAAGGCAAGATCATCATTCCGACTTGCAAGGGCGGCCCCACGCTGGCCATCAACGTCAATGAAAACTTGAAGGGTAACGCCAATCAAGCAACCAATATTGCCGCTTGGACGCTGCCGGAAACGCCCGATGTCTCCATACCGCTGATTGTCGACGGTCTGGTATACCTCTTGCACAAGGATGGCAAACTGCAGTGCGTCGACCTGGCCACCGGTCGCCAGCTTTACTACGAACGCACCCACACTGTCCAGCACCGTACAAGTCCGGTCTATGCCGATGGCAAGATATACTTCTGCGGAAAGGACGGAGTCTGCACGGTGGTCAAGGCCGGCCCCCGTTCGAGATCCTAGCCTCCAACGAAATGGGCGGTGAGGCGATTACTGCCTCGCCAGTGATCGCAGGCGGTCGCTTGTACATCCGTACCTACGACGCCCTGTATGCCATCGCCCCCTAGAAAAATTGCCTATGGCACCCAATATGCACTCGACGAGTGCTTTGCGGGTGAGTCGCGCACATGAAGTGGTAGTTAGGCCTCGTCCGCAATTAACTTACCGAATTCCTTAGCATGGCTTCATTTCCAAGCACAGAAAGCACCGTCGTCAAATATCAGCCGCGCGGAGGCGATTTAATTGAGCAGATGGCCGAACTTCGCGCGCGGATCTGCCAAGTCGAAGAGGGGCATGCGAGCCGCTTGGAGGGACTCGACGCGCAGCGGATGACTAGCCCGAAATCTACTGAGTTATGTCGCGCTCCGCCAGCAGGATTAACCCTCTTTGCAGAATGAATTGACCTGTCGTGGACTTTCTTCTCTGGGACGTTGCGAAGCGAATGTGCATGCGACGCTCAACGCGGTGATCGATTCTCGCCGCCTGGCGGACGAACCACTTCCTCGACTGCCCGAAACCCAGCTGAGCTGTCGACCCAAGTTCGGCAATCGCTGAGCGAAACGACGGAAGCCCTGTTCGGTCGACGACCCGCTGTAGGGGGGGCTCACATTATGGTGACCATGCCCAGCGAAGCGGCTACCGTCCGACAACTGATGCGTGACTTGGTGGCACAGGGCATGGACTGTATTCGTATCAACTGTGCACATGATGATGCCGAAGCATGGTATCAGATGGTTGAGAATTTGCGTCGAGCCAAGGTCGAGCAGGCGCGAGAGTGCAAGATTTTGATGGATCTAGGCGGACCCAAGCTGCGGACTGGACCCATTGAAACTGGCCCTGCGGTACGAACGGCGCCCCCCACGCGACGCTTTCGGTCGGGTGCTTGCACCGGTGAGAATCTGGCTCCACGACCAGGCGTCCCCGTCGCCAGCTCCTCTGCCCGCCGATGCAAGTTTACCTGTGATCGGATTGAGTCCACGCCATTTTTGTGTGGGTGACCAACTTCGCTTTCGCGATGCGCGAGACCGAGTCCGACAGCTTGCGGATCGTAGAAATTGGAGCCCATGGCTGTTGGGGCGAAGCCGAGCAAACCAGTTATGTGACTTCAGAAACAAAGCTGGTGCACGATTCGCGGCAGCATCCGCGCAAACGCAGCGGACGCGTCGGCACATTGCCCTGCCCCGAACAACACATCTTCCTCCGCCGCGGTGACCAATTGCTATTGGGCGATGAGTATACGCTCGTGGTGCCTGCCAAGTATGCGATCAGCACGGCCAGGTCGTCCGCCAGCCCACGATCGGCTGCACGCTGCCCGCCGTCTTTCGCGACACCAAACGCGGGGAGCGCGTCTCTTCGACGATGGCAGCATTACCGCCCGTGTGTCCAAGTCCATCAGGATCACTTAGAGTTGGAGTCATTCGACGCGGGTAAAGATGGTGCTAAACTGCGCAGACAAGGGGATCAACCTACCGGATACCGATTTGCAATTAGCGGCGCTGACGGACAAGGACATGCATGACCTGCCATTTGCGGTCGAGCACGCTGATATGCTGGGTTATTCCTTCGTCCGCCGACCAACAGATGTTGAGAAACTGCAAGATGAATTGAAGCGACTGGGACGTCCCGACATGCCCATCGTGCTCAAGATTGAGAATCGCCAGGCATTTGAGCATTTGCCCTCTCCGCTGCTGGCCGCCACGTGCAGTCCCGCCAACGGCGTCATGATTGCTCGCGGCGACTTGGCCGTGGAGTTGGGCTGGCACGTCTGGCCGAGGTACAAGAGGAGATTCTGTGGATGTGCGAGGCTGCCCACATGCCAGTTATTTGGGCCACGCAAGTGCTCGAGAGTTTAACCAAGACCGGCATACCCTCTCGAGCCGAGATGACCGATGCCGCCATGGGCGTCCGCGCCGAGTGCGTCATGCTCAACAAGGGACCCCACATCGTGGATGCCGTCCGTGTTCTCAGCGACATCCTCCGCCGCATGCAGGATCATCAAATCAAAAAACGTCCCCTGCTCCGCAGACTGCGTCTGGCAGATGAGCTGTTGCCCTAACACCGTCACTCGATTGGAATCTTCAAGGCCAGCGAGCCGATGGGGCCTTTGACTCCTTCGTAGTGACTGTGGCAGAGCGTGCATTTGTCCATCACGACTGGGAATCGGAGTGGCGGACAACAGGAATCGATCGTCCCCCTCCACCACGACTTCTTCGACGATCGGCTGGCCGGCAAGCAATGCTTTGATCGCCTTCTTTTCAAAAGCGGTTTTGGGATCATTGTCAGAGTCGTAGGCGTTGCCCGTGGCATCTAGCAATCGAACTTCGTGAAAGCCGTTGTCCTTCATACTCTTGAATAGCGTCTGAAAGGCATCGCCGGCTGCCAGCGATTCGCTACCATCAACATAGTGCTGCGTGATAAGCACAATTGCGGTCTTGTACAATGTATCCAGCATTTTGGCTTGTTTCTGAGCCCGCTTCACCGCAGGGTCTTGCTTGGCTGCGTCCGGCAATTGCGCCATCGTCACCGGCAACGCCAAGACTCCAACCATCAACGCCATGCATCCGCCCAGCCAGCAGTTCTTTTTCATCGTCACTTTCTCCGCCAAGAAATGTTGTATCGAGACCCGCGCCGCAATCAACGCATCGCACGAGCTGTCGCATTGTGCACATCCAGGTGCACAATTGCAAGCGCTACCTAAAGAATTTTTGCGAATGCTTGAATAGAAAACTGCCACTGCCTGGCTGCCCAAGCCCGTGGCGTGAGTATCGAGCCAATGATTGAGGAGCCATGCCTGGCTTACGCGTTTGGACGTTGCGAATTCTTCTTAACCCGACGCGTCAGTTTTGATGTTGCGCTCCTGAGCATTTTTCCAACGTTTTTCATAACCCGACGCGTCAGCGAGGACGAGATCAATGTAAGAATTCCTCGCTGACGCGTCGGGTTAGGAAAAAAAGCGCAACTTCAAACGCGTGAGCGAGGACGTAGATCAACGTAAGAATTCCTGGCTGACGCGTCGGGTTAGGATCATAGCGGAACTTCAAAGGCGTCAGCGAGGAATGCTTATACTTAACTATTCCTTCATAGAAACGGGATATTGAGCTGAAGAAATTAGATTCAGCGATGATAGGTTTTCGGTTGCTGCTTTTCATGGTTTAGTTGGTGGTGCTAAATTGAGGGCGTGCTGGTGCCCCGAGGCATCGCGTAATGCGAAGCGCTCGATGACGATCTCACCGGGCGACGTGGCAGGGTCGAGACGCAGGGCGGCGAGTGTTTCGATACCATCGGGCAGTGCAATTTCGTAGTCGTGCATGGCTCCATCATGGTTGATGGACAGCGGCACCGACTGCTCTTTGCTGAAGCGTTTGTTTTGCGGCGTGGTGAAAAAGACTTGTCCTTTGCCGCTGGCCGTGCTGCTCAGACGCAGCGACACCGTGAAGGGGCCTTCAGCATCATTCGGCAGATTGGTTGTGCTGATCCACGGATCACCGCCACTGGAGGCCAGATGCAGTCTGCCGTCCTTGGCCGTCAAGGCAGCATGTTTACTGGCCTGCCAACCAGCGACTGCGGCGCGGAGCAGACGCGGCGGCTTGAGCGCCTTTCGTCCCGAGGGCACGCCCTCCAGTTCGGGGCGGTAAAACGCGGGATCAAAGGCGGAATTGGGGACTGGGACGACAGCCCCCGTCTCGGCCAGAAACCTCTCCAGCAAGGCATCTAATTCTTTGACAACTTCCGGCATGGTGGAAGCGAGGTTGTGTTGTTCACCAAGATCGTCGCGCAGATTGAAAAGCAAATGTCGGTGAGCTCCCTCGTCGCCCTCATGGAACAGGCGGATGAGCTTCCAATCATCCCGATGGACCGAGACGGATGGTGGCAGCCAGTCCGGAACGCCGGGCTGCCGCGGGAAGAATTGGAAGACTGCTTTCCCAGCAAGGGGATCACCCTTCAGTGCTGGTAGAATGCTCGCTCCGTCGAAGCGCTGCTGGCTGTCATATTTCAGCGCGAGCCCTTCGAGCAAGGTGGGATAAAAGTCCTCGCTCTGGATGATCGCCTCACTGCGGCTGCCAGGTTGCACCATGCCGGGCCACACAACTACGCAGGGAACACGCGTACCGCCCTCGAACATGGTCGCCTTGCCACCGCGCAGGGGGCGATTGCTGGTGGGTGTCGTGCCATCCACTTCGTTGTACATGTTGCCGCCGTTGTCGGAGGTGAAGATGATGATGGTATTGTCAGCGATACCCAGCCGATCGATTGTGTCGAGCAGGGTGCCCACAGCATCATCCATGCTTTCGATCATGGCCGCATAGGTAGGACTGCGTTGGGCGTCATGGGGGTCGATACGGGAGCGGTGTCTATCGATGTTCGCCTTCTTCGCATCGAAGGGGGCATGCACGCTGAACATCCAGTAGTTCAGGAAGAAGGGTTTGTCCTTGTGCTGCTCCATCCAGGCGACCGCCTCGACTGCCATACGATCCTCGATATGCTCGGAGGGCGAGTTCTCATTGAAATTCGCAAACTTCCAAGGTGCGACAAAACTGCCGGCCGGTCCTGGCCCTGGCCAGATGCGGCAGATCGATCTCAAACCCGTGCTCCAACGGCGAATACGGCTCCGGTCCGAGATGCCACTTACCAAAATGCCCTGTGGCATAGCCCGCGTCCTTTAGCGACTTCGACAACGTGGGGTAGTCCGTCTTTAGCCGCGTGACGCTGGTGGGCGAAACGGACTTTTTACCAGCGCGCTGCGCTTCCGGCGACGGTCGCTTCAAGGACCACCTGCGGCAAGTGGCAGTTCGGCGAGGTAATACCCGTGCGGGCGGGACTCAACCCCGTGAGCATCGCCGAGCGGGTCGGTGAGCACAGCGGACTGGCCGAATACGCACGGGAGAAGGTCATCCCCCGCCTCGCAAGTCGCTCGACGTTCGGCGTCTGATACAAAACGGTGGTGCCGTACAGTGTGGTGTCGCTCCAGCCGAGGTCGTCAGCCAGGATGATAATCACATTCGGGGGTTGGGCGGCAACAACCCTCGTCGCCAGGCAAGTCAAAAACAGCACGCACCCAGCCAACATCACACGATTCATCGGTCTAGCTCTTCTTTGAAATGAATTTTCCGCGACTTCACTACTATACAAGTTTGGACGACTCGCGGTCTGGCGACATTCTAATTGCACGGTACCCATGCCCATTGGTATCTACACAATTCGTCCGCATGATTTTGTAGCTCCCTCGTCCCGCTTCCTCGTTGACCACACAAGTTCTTCATTGCATTCATTTCTGGCCCCATTAGGATACTGAATCGATTGGACTCTCAGTTTCGCTTGCCTATGATTGCGGCAGCGGGGTAGTGCTTCAGCACAATTTAACTTTGGGATTAGCCGCACGGCGTTAGCCGCGGTTTCCTCTGCAGAAACCGGGGCTAACGCCCATCGGCTGATTTGACTAACCCTAATTCTTAAGTTGGACGAAGCAGTAGTCATTGGCACCACAGAATCATGTTGTTTGAACAGGAGAGAACAGAGGAAACAAAGCCAGCATTCTCTTTTCCCTGTGCCTTAGTCTTTGTCTAGATTGACACCTGGCCAGATAAGCCTCGATACTCCATCAGCAAGCTTGGAAGTGTTGAAATTGATGAGCAGTCCCAGCGGAACATCGAGGAGTCTCATGTAGCTAAGTAATTGCGCTTTGCTCCTCGGTTTTCTCCGTTAACTCCTGTTCAATCAACCCGCGCACGACTGTCCTTTGAAACGCGAGAATCCGCCTGCCTAAAAGAGTTTCCGCGTAGGTGGAATTTGTGTGGTACAACGAGCGCAGAGCCGGGGGAGAAGGGAGCCAGCGGGAGTTGTGTAGATACCCGATGCCTGATTCCCTTGTAATGGGCAACCATGTGTTAAGGGCAGGCTGGTGGCCAACAACTGGTCGGCGCGGACCAACTGGCATGGTCGCCAGTGGCTCGTGCCTGTCACTCGATGGCCAGCAGACTGGTAAGCGTGCGGATGTAAAGCACTCCGTCGGAGATTGCGGGACTGGCAAGACACGCTTCGCCCATCGGATTTTTCGCGAGCAACTCGAACTCGGGACCGGCTCTCACAACGTATACAAAGCCGTTCTCCGAAGCACAGTAAACTTTTTCGTCGGCGGCTACCAACGAGGCGGAGATCGAAGCGCCATCATCTAGCCGCTGTTCGTAGACCTTCTCACCAGTCAGTGCGTGAAAGCAACGCAAAACTCCATTAGTGTTTCCGAGATACAGGTAGTCGCCAACAACCACCGGAGTCGACATGTAGGAACCGCCACGCTTGGTCTGCCAAATGATGTCCGTATTTACCTCGGCTGCCGTCAGATTGCCGTGGGCTTGCTCGTGGACGACGTAGATCGGTGACTCTGCGCCATGAGCGCTGGTGATGTAAATTCGATCGTCAACCACGAATGGTGTCGGCACGGGGTTGTCGCCCCCGCCCCGAATGCGCCATCGCTCTTGACCGGTTTGCAGATCGTACGACACAATCCACGGCCAGCCATTGACCACAACTTGGGCTGGATGCGATCCAGCATGGATGAGCGGGCTACCCCAACTGCGTTCGCTATCACCCTGACGCGACGCGCGCCATAACTCCTGTCCATCGGACAATCGCAGGACGACTACAAAGGGGTTGTCCGGGTCATCACACACCAGTGCAATGCAATCCTGGTAGATTGCGGGCGAACTGGCATAACCCCAACCGATGCCATACTTGCTGACGTCAATGATACCCAGGTCGCGTTCCCATAAAAGGTTGCCGTCGTGGTCAAAGCAGTAAAGCCCCTCGGAGCCGAAAAAAGCCACGGCGTGCTTGTCGTCAATGGCTAGTGTGGTGTTTGCATGGGTCGCCTTGGCATGGCGAGTTGCCTTGGGAATACCTCGACGGGCAGTCCTGCGCCATAATTCTTGCCCATCGGATTTCGAGTAACAAAGCACGACCCAACTTTGCTCACCATTGTCATCCGCCGCATTGGGTTCACCGCCGCCATCGAGCTTGAGAGGGGCCTGCCCATCTGCCGCAATCGCCGTAGCCAAGAAAATCTTGTCACCAAAAACAGCAGGACTTGAATGCCCTAGACCCGGTACCGGCGTTCTCCAGCGTATGCCTTGGTTGTTTGGATCCTCGGCATTCCAGCTTGTTGGCAGTGGACAATGTGCCAGGCCTCTCCCAAAACTTCCACGAAATCCCGGCCAATTGTCACTGTCTTCAGCGGCAGCCAAGTTGAGCAATAGGAGACAGCAGCAGCAAGCGAGATAAAATCGGCGATGTGAAACCTTCACGGATTCTGCTTTCGCGTCGATTGGTTAAGGAAAATGCGATTCGGACTTCCCGAATTAGCAGTGACGATATCCGAATAGCCATCCGCGTCCAAATCCCCGACGCACAGCCCGTACGTGGCGGCGGCCGCATCACCAAATCGGAGCTCCTGGAAACTGAGGGCAGCGTCTCGATTGAGAAAAACCGCATTTTCTTGCGTCACGTTGCCAACCACGATATCAATCATGGCGTCATTGTCCATGTCCGCCAGGGCGATTGCATAGGTCAAACCGTCAGGTCGTCCAAACTCTCGGCTGTGGCTTGCAGCCCCGCTTCCATCGCCAAAATAGATGGCATTGGCAGTGCCAATATTTCCCACAACCCAATCGAGATGTCCATCGCCGTTGAGATCCCCGGCCGCTACCGCGCGGGACGACCCGGCGCCAGGTCCAAAAGGAATCGACTGGGCAAAGCTCGTCCGCCCATCATTCAACAAAACACAACTGGGTTGGCCATCGCGATTTGCCAAAATGAGATCAAGATGCCCGTCCTCGTTCACATCGGCAATGGCCACATCGATCGTAGAATCCGTCAATCGGCCGAAGGTCGTTGATTTAGGAAAACTTGCCTTTCCATCATTTAGATAGATACGGTTGGGTTTACCGCGACTGGTCGCGAGGATATCCACGTCGCCATCGCCATCGATATCTGCAACTGCCAGACTTCGAACACTCGATATTTCTCCGAAATCGCAATGCCACTCGAACCTGCCATCGCCAGAATTGACATAGACCTGGCAGGGCGCATTGTCGTTCCCAATGGCGACATCCACATCACCATCGCCATCGAAATCGGCAGGCTCGCATGCATAGCTTGTTGACAGGTCGCGTCCCAAGGGGCGAGCCACATTGTACAGGGCGCGACCCTGGTTGATGAACAGAAAATTCTGCTGCGGCCAGTGTCGACCATTGGCAATGAACAAATCCAGATCGCCATCACCATCCACATCTCCCGTCCGCACCGATGCAGAGAGGTAAACTTCCGTACCCAACGTCTGCCGGCTGCCAGAATGAAAAGACCGATCCTGAGCCTGCGAAAATGCCCCACCTGCCAAGAGCAGAAGACATGCTCCGACCTGCCATGCAAAATGCCGCATTAGCCGCATGAGATCATTCAAGGTCCAAGCTCATGTCTTCAAGTGAAAGTAGCAATGAATGTGAGGCTCACCGCGGAAGTACCAGACCATGTTGGGACCCTCGATCTGCCAGGTATCCCAGACCCGGTCGGAGCCAATATCGTATTTGCCAGCGAACCAGGACACGTGCAGCTGATCAACGAGTTGGTTCTTGACGATCGTTTCGATTGTGGCATTCACATCGTCCTCACGAAACATGGCCAACATGCCGCGCATGGTTTCCACAAACAGCTTCTGTTGGTCAGCGCTGAGCGATGCACAACTCAAGCCCCGGCCTTCGGTAGTCTTCTTGATGACCGCCTCCGGTTGTTCACTGCGCGGCTCAATCGAGAGTAAGCCAGTCGCCTGCTGGCTGCCATCTAGGGACTGGACGAAGCGATTAAAGTTCTTGCCTTGATACCAATACGGGTTGCCCGGGTGATCCTTGGCCTCGCGAAAGTTCTCGCTCATGCTCGTAACCGGATGTGGGTAATGGCCGTAGAAAATAGGAGCGCCACCAAACCCAAGCCCCTTGTCGGTATGAGCGTTACAGCGTCGGGTAACATGGTGCCCAGTAAAGATGAACTCAAAGTCTTCGTCTTGGGGCGTTCCGAAGAAGCCCGCGGCGGGTGCGTTCTTTGCTTCTCCATATTGGTCGATCAAAACCTGCCTGTTGACCGCATCCTGGTGCTCATCGCTGTGGAGCGAATCGAAGATTTTCTTGATCAGCTCTTGTTGCTCTGGATTGAAGGTGCTGGGAATCCGATACTCGCGATGGATGTACCACCAATTGCTGACGTACTGTCGGCTGGGATGATCTACAGGGAGGCAAATTTTCTGCCGCTGTTCATCCGTGAGGCTCTTGAAGAGCTGCATCGGCAGCGAGTCTGTCGCGACTTCATCTGCACGGATTTTCGGGGTGTACTTCCCGCACTGCGCGACCGCCAGGGCAGCTGCACCAACACCAACCGTTTTGACCCACTTGCGTCGACTCAAACTATGCACGGCTTTTGACCTTCACAAGAAACACTTCGACCTTCAGGGCGTCCCCACCATATGCTAACACATCCGCGGGCGTTGTTGCGCGTTCGTCAAAACCCTCTCGAGGCAGGGCGAACGGCTGCTGTTGGCGGATGCCCGTACCAGCGATGCTGACTTTCATCGAACATTCATTTCCGATTCAAAATCAATTGGGGCGGCGGACTCAATCGTTGCCTCGTCTGCATGAGACGGAAAGAAAACGTAGCACTTGTTTTCAAATTCAATTTTGACGGCTCCTTGATCAAAATCATATTTGAAACCGCACCTGATTCGCCCCAGACCATCTGGACCGCGGGACCATTTCACTCCGTATCCATTGGGGGTGGTTCCCAGGGAGAATCCGCTGCCAATTTCCAAATTCCGGCCCAGTTTCTCGCGGTCGATTCGGATATGGATGGTGTCGTCGGACTTCATGCTTCGCCTCTGTAGACTTGGAGCGCCACCGCTAGCGATTGGCAGTCGAATAATAACATAAATGCCACACATCGCAGCAATGGCAACCACCGATTTGAGGAGCCATGTCATCGGGGGTCAGACCCCTTTTGGGACAAAGCCTAGCACACGGTCTACTGAGATACCATCGGCATCACTCAATGGCGTCTTTCGTGATATGGGGAAAAACAAGAAGTACAATGGTGTTCGACCATATAACCTCAACGGTTCAAGGTGGCTATGCGTAGTCTATGTATCCGCTCGGATGAATCATACGAATAGGAGGTCCCAGGTGAGTTCCGTGTTAAACGAAGCGTCTGAGACGCGAATGGTGCTTGAAAACGTTAGCTGGCAGACCTTCGTGGCTCTGGCAGACGAGGCGCGGGAGCGTTCCACGCATGACCTACAACAAGGGAGTCCTGGAAATGATGAGCCGAAGCGAAACATGAGAACATTTGCTGCCTCATCGGGCGTATGATCGAAGCCTATTCGGAGGTCAAGGGGATCGAAATCTTGAGCGTGGCTTCGGTTACGGTGAAACGCAGCGATCTTAAGAAAGCCTACGAGGCCGATGAATCCTACTACGTGACAAACATCGATGAGTACTGACGAAAGAGGAACTTGACTTCGAAGTGGATCCGGCTCCTGATCTAGTGGTCGAAGTGGAACTCACGTCGTCGGCTATCGACAAGCTGGAGCTTTTTGCAGCCATGCAAGTCCGTGAAGTATGGCGGCATGACGGCAATTCCGTTCAGTTCTATCGCTCGGTGGACGGGCGATATGCCCGAATTCCAACTAGCCTCGAATTACCCGGTTTGGATTCTGCTGTCATTAACCGCTTTCTTGAGCAACGTCTGCAAGCCGGTGAAACCACGTTCATTCGCGCTTTCCGCAGCGAAATCCAGTAGCACATTCCCAAGCCTACAGCCTGGGCCAGGTAAGCACCGGCCCAGTGGCCCAGAAACCAGTGTAAATTCGACTCGCCTCCAAAGCGTCAGACCCCTTTTGGGACAAAGCCTAATATTGGGTCATGCGTCCGGTGCAGCGTTTAACGATCAATAGACTTTCATCGTTGAGCATCTTGGCATAAATCCCATCCATCAAATTGCAGAAAATCCGACCTGCCGCAACGTTTATGCTGACTCCCATTCCAAATTGGCCTACAGTCTAGCTGACAGATCCCGCGAGACAGTCGCTCGGTTCTTGCACGTCTCCTCCCAGCAGGCAATCCCTGGCGGGAAAAGTAGCGAAAACATCACCGACTTATTCTGTTGGAGCTTCGAATATTAAAATCTGGTGGTTGGAACAGCCAATAAACAACTGTGTGCCGTCGGCGGTGAATTCCAGATCTTGGACGCTGCCTTCAGCCTCGGTCGACGAGAAAACCTCACACCATCGAACAGTATCCCACAGGCGTACACTAAGATCCTCGGCACCTGACGCAAGCCGACTACCATCCGGCGAAAACTTGATACTCAAGACCCTTGCCGAATGTCCTAGCAACTCGCGCCTTTCGCCGGTGTTGCGATCGTAGATCAGTAATTTTCGGCTCTCACCACAAATAGCCAGATACCGCTCGTCGGGTGATACGGCTATTTCCCGAACTGGGAATTCGGGCCGTAGGATCTCCTGTGTCTCGCCGGTTCGCACATTCGTCAACCGAACGCTACGATTCCAACTTGCCGAGGCCAACATGCCACTCCTGGGTAGCAGTTCAAGTGATGGGACAGGTTGTTTGTTCGGATCAACGGAGAACTTGGGAGCTGGTGCGCCGTAAGGGTCTATCGTTTTGTCAATCTGCAAACGACAGATGGCTCCCTCGTTACTGCTCAGCCACAAACAGGATTCCAGCGGATCGAAGACACAGCGAACAAAAGGTCCGTCAATTACCTGCGGCTGGAGCTCGGCAGCACCGCGCTTGCTGGACAGGTCTTTTTCGACTTTTAAAAGAAGCAACCTCCCCGCTAGGTCAATCGCCGCTAGGTGGTAATAGCTCGGATCCTCAATCGGCAGAAACTCGACATCTGGAACGCGAGCTGTCTTGGAAGCGTAGCCCGCCACGAGAGCATTTCCTAGTCGATCCGTTCGCCAACATGTGATGTCGCCTTTGTCGGTGCCGATTGCCACAAGTCGAGCATCGGCGCTCAAAGCCAGACACTGCGGTTTGTCATACCCTGTCCGGATCCTATTCTGATTGGTTGTAGGTCTCCAAAAGTGAATCAAAGCGTCGTTGTCTGCGGTCACAAACATGCCGGTCTTCAGGCAAAAGTCCAAGGCTTGAATGACCGAGCTATGGGGCGCAGTGTTTTCAAATAGGGATGATCAATGGGCGTGCCATCCGGCAATACCTGTCGCCCGTCCCATAGCAGGATCCGATTATCACTGGCTCCAGCAGCCACAAACTGGCCACCAGCCGAGTGCTTGACGGAGAAAACTCCACCGTCGCCTTGAGCTCGAAAGATATATCGGGTCGGAAACTCAAATCTATGTGTTGCTGGGTTTGGCTGGCCGAGTTGCCATGCTGCAATCAGGCCATTAGATAGTCCCACCAACACTTGTTCGTTGTTGTGAAAGAACTCAACACTGCGAACTTCGGTCGTTCCATTGTCCGCAGCGACAGGGCATTCGCCGATTTTCTCCTGTGTGCCAGTATCGAAAAGGCTAATTGTAGCCGAGAGTTTTTCGCCGGCCTTCGTCCGATCACCGGCAACTAACATCTTTCCATCGAATGAGTAATTTACGTCCGTCACCCACTTCTTGGACGCGAAGAATTCGAATGGGCCTCCTGAAAGATCTTGCCGATCGTACCAGTGAATGCCTGTATCGCCACAAACGACAAACTGTTGTCCGTCAGGATGAAATGCCACGCCGCGCAAACGAGACTTGCTGGGTTGATTGCGGAATACGATTTCGTTCGCCTGATAGTTCCAAAGGTAAACTTCTCCGTTGTGGGTAACCACGGCCAGCAAGCTACCATCCGGCGTAAACTCCACCGCAACGCCCTGATGGTTGCAATTCAATTCTGCAATGATCTCCTGGCTCTCCACATCCAATACTGCGGCACACTTGCTGCTGGTTTGGGCAATTCCTACCAAACTTCCGTCGGGTGAGAACTCGATATCACGAATCGCGTGCGCACCGTATTGAAACGAAAAATCGGCGAGATCTTCCGGTGCACAGAGACTACTCAGGTGCTTCCACTCCCAACCGCGATAATCAATCCTCCCTGAACGTGGCGTGCTACCCGCGAGGAGTGACAAGGTCCTATCAAAATTGCCTTGTTGGTAAGAAGCGTTGGCAAGCTGAATTTCGGCTACGTAGGCTCGGCGCTCCATCTCGCGATTGACAAGGATGGTCTGTCGAAGTTGCCACAAGTACGAACCGATCCCCATGAACACAGCGAAAAGAACTAGGGCGGTGGTTGCCAACGATCCGCGGTGCCGACGCACAAACTTCTGTAGCGCAACCCGTCGAGATGGCGATCGAATCCTGAGGGGCACATTACGCAGAAAGCGATCCAAGTCCTCCGCTAGTTCACTGGCTGATTGGTAGCGTTCATCAGGATCCTTGGCTAAAGCCGTTTGTGTAATCCAATCGAGTTCACCCGAAATTTGGCGTACCAGTCTACTCTTGGTAGTACTTCGACAGTCTGCCAAACCAGCTAGATCGTTTGACTCAGAAAGCCGCTTAGAGACGAGCAGTGGCTCATGCTCTCGTATGGCACGATAGATAGCATCGATCTGCGAACGACTTGCTCGCGACAGATCCAGTGGCGGACTCCCGCATAGCAGTTCGTACAATACCGTTCCCAACGCGTACACGTCGGAACGCGTGTCGATGTCAGACGGATCAAGGCTCAATTGTTCTGGACTCATGTATTGCCATGTCCCCAACACTTGGCCGTACTGCGTTAGGGTAGTTTGCGGGTTCTCCTGATTGATAGACTTGGCGATGCCAAAGTCTATGATCTTGAACTGAGGTGTGTTGCCAAGACTTGCCACCAAAATATTCGACGGTTTTAGATCTCGGTGAATGACGGCTCTGCGATGCGCAAACTGAATCGCCTCGCAGACTTGAATGAACAATTGCAGGCGAGCATTGATGGAGAGTCGATGGGCGTCGCAGTAAGCCGTCAACGCTTGGCCTTTGATCAACTCCATCGCAAAGTAGTGATAGCCCTCGGACTCGCCCGCGTCCAACAGTCTGGCGATGCCAGGGTGGTCGAGCGAGGCGAGCGTCTGACGTTCGAATTCGAAACGGCGCACGGCATCACGCTGGGCCAAGCCGGCCTTCATCACTTTTAGAGCAACTTGCCGCGCGACAGGTTCTAATTGCGAGGCAAGGAAGACAACGCCCATACCACCCTCGCCAATCACGCTCTGCAGTTCGTAGGGGCCAAGTCGCTTTGGATAGCTGGATTCCATGGCGTTGGTATCGTGAACAGGCAACGACCCTAACGCTGTGTCTGGAGTACTGGGTGGAGTAGGTGTTTCCTCAGCCGCGGCACGCGCAGGCAGACGCGTCGGTGGATTTGCAATGGCTTCAATCTCCATTAGCACCGCACGCGATTTCCCCAGTTCCTCCAGGGCCATTAGACACTGCGGGCAATCGTGTACATGCGCATCGATGCGATCGAATTCCGCCTCGCTACCCTCTCCCCCAGCAAAGGCCCGCAACTGCTCAGCGCGAGGATGCCAGCTCACCACAGGTCCTCCAAGGTGATGGCATGTTTCCGAAGACGTCTGAGCACTCGACTCTTGGCCGTGATGACTGAAGCCTTGGGAAGCTGCAGCAGTGCCGCGACCTCGTCCGCCGAACGCTCCTGAAATACCTGCAGCTTGAACGCTTCGATCGTGTGCGGCGCAAAATCAGAAGCGATCTTAGAAAGCAAGTGAGACACCAGGAAACAATTGTGTTCGCGGTTCCACTGCGAAACCAAGTCGCCATCATCTCGCTCCAAAGCGTCCAATGCCAGGTCGATATCAGGTGAAGCGGGAATGCCCATGCGCAGTTGATTGCGCCGGTAACTGCGCAGGCGATTGACCGTAATCTGCCGTAACCAAGCTCGAAATGCTCCCGTATTGCCATTGTGCTCAAAGTTTGGCAATTCTCGCACCAACACGCACATGACATCCTGACGCACGTCGCCCGCTTGATGTAGGTCCAATCCCCGACCTCTGAGCCAAGATTCGATAAAGGGCTCGTAGGTCAATAGAAAATCTCGCCACGCGCCACCATCCGACAACGACTTGACTTTGCGTAGTAGATCCGTCGAGGTTGTCATTCCCATTACGGTTCCAATCAAACCAGTGCGCAGGCTTTTCGAAGCTGTGCGTCTATTGAAGCATGAAAGCGCTCGCAGTTCAAACTCGGATCGACACGTTCGTGCTCAGCCACGCCAAATAGGTTCTCTATTGGGGGGCAAGCGAAAAATCGGAAAAGAGAAAAGTGACAAGTTTTCCTGGCAGCGCACGTCATTCTTTCCCCGCAGAGCGCCTTTCACTGTTACGGCCTGGAGGTTCCATACTCCAAAGTATCAGCGTTTACCCTTCTGTGCTGAACCTTCCAGAGAAAACACTACTTGACTGGAGAAATCGATGAAATCGCTCTGTTCACTTCTGATTCTGGTTTGCTGTGCGTCAAGCCTGCAGGCACAGCAAGCTACGCGGGATGAGTTTCAAGCGTTCTGCAAGCTGATTGAGGGCCGCTGGATTGGCACCACGGTTCGCGTGGCCGATAGCGTGTTCGGAAAAAAGGGGGAGAAAGCGACCAGCTACTTCAATTCAACGCTGGCCGCTGACGGAAACGTGCTCATCGGCACTTTTCAGAGCGGTGAGGGGTCTGGCAAATGGATCGTGAACTACGACCCAGGCGAAAGAATGATCGTCGGCATTTCGATCTCATCGGGTGGCGATTTCCAACGATTCAAGATCGTTAAGGAGCAAGGGAAATGGACTCAGTACGTTCAAGGGCACCAGGCCGATGGTACGCCAACTGAGAGAAAGGAAAGCCTTACCGTATCTGACGACGGCGATACCCACACCTGGAGTGGATCAAGCTCTGTCGACGGGAAGCCCAATGATGACCATAGCGTCATTTGGCGTCGAATCTACAAACCTAGAGACTGAATTCGACGCTCAGTATGCAAGCCTTATGATCGACGGAAAGCTCAAACGCTCCGCTGCGTTGGTGAGCACCAGGGATTAGCCAGTAGACGTCAGTTCGCCAACTCCGTTCAAATCGATTTGCGTTGCAAAACCTCACGCTGCTTCTACTACTTCACTCACGCCCCATTCGAGGAACCGACTATTACTACCCGACTGCCCGTCGCCTTTGCCGCACTCGCTTTGACTAGGAATCCTAGGCCACGTGGCCCACGCTCAACTGGAGCATCATCGAGCATTCGAACAATTCGGCCAATTCATGAACGGCACCTGGACTCCAGCGGATCAGAACAATGCGTTCGGGCCCATCCAGCATGTTTACGCCTGGACTCTGGACGGCAAGTTCATGCGGACCGATGGAACGCAGGACGCTGAGCGCAGTTGGGATGGCTTCTGCGGCATCTGCTTGCGTTTTTCTTGACGCTAGCGGGCTGCTGGGTAGGTTGTGAAGTTCAACCCAGTGCAGCTTACAGCGGCGACGTCCTCCTACATCACCAGCGACGCTAGCCTGGGCTTCACTAAGCGGTTCGCCGTCTGGTTTACTCAGCGGTAGTGGATAGCTCGTTGTCAAGCTTGGCCAACCAGGTTTGGTAGTCGCTGCGCGAACGGAGACTGGCTAAATGAGGGTCTTCACGCAACTCTCGAAGCTTGTCGGGTGTCGCGAAATATCCGCTATTCCCTGCAGTTCGTAAGAGCTCGATGCTGCGGACCGCGTACTCTTCCTGGCGATCGGCTGACGCTTCAGCCGTTCGAGCCAGCACCCGCGCCGCCCACAGCTGCCATTCACCACTGCCAATGGATGTCTGTGGCTTAGTTCCAACACTGGCTTTCCCGTCAGCTTCAGCCGCGGCCAGTGCTTCCACTTCCACGACAGCTTCCTCGTCGCGCCCGCTCTGCGCCAGGTTCAACGCGCGCTGCATTTGCACCACGGGCTGACGCTCGGGTGGAGCCAACGTTAGGCACAGTTCCCAATCGACCAACGCCTCGGAAAATCGCCCCAATTGCTCCAGAGTTAACGCCCGATTTGACGTGGTGTTCAGCCGCCACTCGCCGGCGCACGGCGTCTGGCTCGGAGTTTCTTCACTTGCAGCTCGCATATGCTCCAACGAGCGATGAACCACTCCAGCGATTCTTGCTTACGATCCTGAGCGGACAGAGCCTCGGCGACGTTGCCCTCATCGGCGGCCTGCTGCAGCAGGTAGCGCGACTCTTTGGGAAACTGTGCGACCAACTCCTGACTTTGTTGGAGCACAAGTCGGAAGTTCTGTTCGGCTTCGGCAAACGACTTCTTTCTCATCATCACTTCTCCCAAGTTGCCGTATGAGTTCGAAATTTCTCTACGATACTCGGCAATAGTGGGATGTTGACGTACCAACGGCTCCTGGATGGCAAGCGCCTGGCGAAAGCCGGCCTCGGCTTCGGGCAGGCGACCAGCCATCAACTCGAAAAAAGCCGCGTTGTTGTAGATCGATGCAAGGTCGCGGAGGTACTCCGGCACGTCGGGATACTTTCGATAGAGTTGCTGCCTGGCTTCGACGGCACGGTGGTACATCTCCCGGGCATCATCGAGTTTGCCGCGGTCCTCGAGCAAGCCGGCAAGACTGCCGAGCGTTCGGCCCAAGAATTTCTGGTACTCTGGTATCGCCGGATACTCGCGAGTCAGTTGCTCCTGAATGAGCAGCCCTTGGCGGTGAAGTTGTTCGGCCTCGTCCCATTGCTCCCGCCCCGCCAGCAACTCGCTGAGATTGATCATGCAACTGGATAGACGGCGGGCGTAGTCATGCACTTGTGGAAAGTCGCTGACAAGGGTCTTGTTTAAGTCGATGGCAAGCTGATATTCGGCTTCCGACGCTCGCGGTTGTCCCATTTCTTCAAGCAACAGGGCGAGGTTATAACGCGCAATGGCCAAGCGTGATCGCGATTCTCCATCGGATTGAGTCGAGGATAGCGGTTCCAGCAAGCGGATTGCTTCACGATATCGCTGCTCCGCTTCTTGTCGTTCGCCGCGGTCCGCCAGTAGGTTGGCCAAGCTAACTTGGGACTTGGCAAGAACCGACGCATAAACAACTTCTTGTGGATACTGACCGTGGAGTTGGACCAGCAAACCTACGGCGTGCCGGAAGCAATCTTCAGCCGGACCACGTTTGGCCTGACTATTGAGGGCTTGCCCTAAGGCCTCTTGCGTTGTAGCCAATTCGCTTATGTAGCTGGCCTCGCTGGGAAACTCGGCGACCAAACCTGTCCAGAGGTTTATCGCCCGCTCGCAGGCAATTTCAGCTTCGGCCAGCTCACCCAACTTCATACGAATGCTGCTCATCCGCAAATGTGCCCGAGCCACTTCGGCCCGCGCTCCCGGCTCACTAGCGGAATCATCGGCGAATTCTTTGTACAGTTCCAGGGCACGTCGCAGGAATGCCTTGTGACGATTCGTCAACACTGGCTGTTGAGACAGGAGCGACTCGATTGCTTCGGAGCTGACTTCATCTAAGGCGGCTTGTGTCTTGGCGCGGGCGGCTTCTGCACGTCTCGCCTCCTGATGGGCCTCCCGACTAGCCGCTGCCGCCTGGAACAGTCCCCAGGTTGTGCCCGCCACACCACAGCCTAAAGTCATCATAATCGCAACCATGGCAGTCACCGGTCCCTTGTGGCGACGAACGAATTTTCGCAACTGGTAACTTGCACTCGGCGGTGCCGCAAGGATCGGTTCGCCAGCCAGGTAGCGCTGCACGTCTAAAGCGAATCCGTTGGCCGTTTCATACCGTCGCGTACGATCCTTTTCCAGCGCCTTCATCACGATCCAGTCCAGTTCGCCTCGAACCTGTTTGGTCAGCCGTGCCGGCTCCGTATGACGGCTGGCGGCCAGTGAAGGCAATGTATCCACCGAACTCAATCGCAGACTAGGTTTCGGCGGATCTTCCTCGCGGATGATGCGCCGCACTTCGTCCCAGGCGGCTTGCTTCACCCGCCGACTCTCCAGCGGTGTGGTTCCTGTCAGCAGTTCATATAGCAGCACGCCCAGGGAATAGATGTCCGAGCGAGTATCCACGTCGATGTTGTTTAGCAATGCCTGTTCGGGAGACATATACAAGGGCGTTCCCAATACCATGTCACGGGCGGTGTGCAAAGTCTTGTTGGTTAATGATTGGTGCATCGCCTTGGCCAGCCCGAAGTCGATGACCTTCGGAACGGCCTTGTCGTCATAGGAAGCCACCAGGATGTTCGAGGGTTTGAGGTCGCGATGTATGATGCCTTTCTGATGCGCGTGCTGGACGGCCAGACAAACTTGGGCAAACAAAGTCAGCCGCTCGGTAACGTTCATGCGGTTGGAGTCGCAGTACTCGGTGATGGGAACTCCTTTGACATATTCCATCACGAAGTAGGGACGCCCTGCTTCGGTAAGGCCGCCATCGTGCACCTTGGCAATGTTGGGGTGATCCATTACAGCCAGCACTTGCCGCTCCGCCTCGAAGCGGGCAATGACCGACTTGGAATCCATTCCGGGCTTGATCAGCTTCAACGCAACTTTGCGTTTGACCGGCTGGGACTGCTCGGCCAGCCAGACTGTTCCCATACCTCCTTCGCCAATCGGCTCTAGCAGCTTGTAACGGCCGGCAACAATCTTCCCGGCCGTCTCTGCCGTAGACGTTAGATGAGTTTTATCGAGTCCGAGGCCATCGGGCAGCGTGCGGTCTAGCCCTTGCGTGGCTCGCTCGTAGGCCCGCAGCAGGACTTGGACCTTTGCCATTAATTCCAAGTCCTGGGCACAGGCCAGAGCCAGGTATGCGTCCCGTTCGGCCGAAGTCGGTAGTGCTAGAGCCTCGACAAAGATCGATTCGACGCGATCGCCGTTGCTGCTGTCCGTCATATTTCCCACCCAAACGCGGTCAATTGTTTCAACTCCAGCCTAATTTCGAACAGCATGTGGCAGTCTTGCTGTTTGGCACTCACCGTGGCGGGACCCAAGCGTTTAGACCGGACTCAACGCGTTTTTCGCGTGCAAAATCGTCGGGCACTGCGGCCCCACTGGTCACCGCGTTCGCTACACGTTTACTAATTCTAACACGCCGGTTTTTAAGCGTGTTCCACATTTTCCAGGACTCGCGCCGCGCGCCGCAATACGATCCAAAGGTCGTTCGCCATTCGCCGCCTATACTGGACCCCTCGGTAGCGAAGCGGCCCTCACCAGTGCCTATCTTTCTGCCGACGCCTGTCATGCGCCTGGCGAACCCGAGTAAGGAACATCTGCCTACCGAGATGAAGCATTGCACCGAACGTAAAGAGAGCACGCCTGCAAATGGCAGCCCGCCATCTTGCAGATCTGACGTTGCAAAAAGCGCACCCTGCAGCCTCTATCTGTTAACCTACACGGAGCGAATTCGAATTGACGCCTGTATTCAACATGACACCCATTTTGGGGTCTGGAAAGAATGACGTAGGATGGCGAACTATCCATGCCCACGCTGCAATGTGCCACGCCAATCGTTGAATGCCAGTTGCGGAGAGTGTGGATGGAGTCCCGGCCTGGTCAGGCAAGACCACAATGTAGTCTTGCCAAGACGCGTAAGCCGCTACGAGCGAACGGCCTTGTACGCCGCATTGGTCGGGGGAATCTTTGGGCTATTAATAGGTTGGGGACGGGGCGTCACGGGGGCAATCTTTGTTGCATCACTATGTGCTGCCTACGCCGTAACGCTTGATGTCTTGCTAATCCGTGCATCGTCGGTGTTCACCAGAACTGAAGGTCGGCCACAGTTCAGCTTGAAATCTGTGTTGGCCTTTATCGCTGGTTGGGCTGTGCTCTTGACCCTAATACAACTGATACCGGCGCAAGGTTCAAAATGGTTATTTGAATGGCACCTTCATCTTCCGTCGGGCGGCCTGCACTCGATTGTTATTGTGGCGGTAGGCTTCATTGCGATTAGCTGGTGTTTCACGCTGCCTGTGGTCCTACTCTTTAACGCAAGGAGGCTGCTTCGCTACTCTCCGTCCCCTGTGTTCGCGTACTGCTTCCTTTCCGCCGTCGCGTACTTGCTGACACAAATCATCCTTGCCCTGGCTGTCAGAGAGTTCTGGCCGTTCCAATACTCCCAGCTTGCGGTCGTGTTGGTGATCCTGTCGGCAATCGGCTTCCTGGTAGAGTCGAAGACGCGCACCTTTGACCACGATCACACTCTAGAGGCCGTGCTGGCGATCGTCCTAGCGTGTCAGACCTATTTCGCTTTGCTTTCCTTTATGGCCGGCGTGTATCGTATGGCCGCCGGATGATATTGCGACGCGAGACTGGAACCAGGAGGCTCAACAACTGCTCGACGATTCCGGCGTTTCATCTGGGGTCGAGACGGATGGGGCTGGAGCCTTGTTCCCTTGTGCCTCCTTGCCTGCGCGATGCCAGATTCCATCTTGGCCAAGCACGATGGAGATTTGACGCGATGGCAGATGGAATCTTTCGATCCGCCATGTCCCTGCGTGCTTTCGAGCTTCGAATGTTACTGATCCGATGTAGAGCTTTGGGGCATTAAACGTGACTTTGCCTTGGGACCGCGAATTCCGAAGTGCCGGGATCGATCGTGGGCCCTTCGTAGCCCTCTTGCGGAACAAGCTGCACGACCTTGCCCATCCCCCGAACGTACACGGTTTTGTTCGCTTGTGAGTAGTACGAGACAGTGGCGAGGCATCCCGCAACAAGTACTGCTAAAACAGGTAGTAGAGTGTCGCCCCGAGGCTGTAAATATCGCTACGGATATCGGCCTTACGAGCATCATCGGCTTGTTCGGGGGAGATAAAGTCCGGAGTCCCCATGATGGCGCCGGCGGCAGTCATCCGAGCACGTTGCAGCAGAGTCGGAGGCTGGGATTGCTTCGGGTGCGAGTGAGGCGAGACCGAAATCGAGGATTTGATGATGCCGTCCGCAGTGACCATCAGGTTATGCGGCTTGATATCGCGATGCACCATGCCACATTCGTGAGCGTGTTGCAGCCCAAGTGCCTGTCGGATGTAGTCGCAAGCTTCGGCGACTGGTAGTGCGCCATGGACTTTGACCGTTTAGACAAATCAACTCCGTCGACGTATTCCATCACCATGAAGTGGAAGTCACCAGCTTGATCGGCGTCATACGCGGTTACGATGTTGGGATGAGAGAGCTGGGCAGCGGTCTTCACTTCACGATGGAAACGATCGATGGCTTCCGCCTTTCGAACCAGCCCGCGATTAATGACTTTCAGTGCCACAGTGCGTTCCATCTTGCGGTGTCGGGCTTTGTAAACATCCCCCATGCCGCCTTTGCCGATCAGGCTGAGGCTCTGAGGCTCTGGGGGCAGTGCACTTTGGCCAGGCGCCGAGCGTGGTAGAGCACCGGCGTGCAGTGTCCCCGGTATCACGGTGTCCCCGGTATGTTGTTTCCCCTTGGTGTATGCTCGGGGACAGACGCTACGCGTGGGGACAGTCCTACCGGACAGTGCACTCAGACGCTACGCGTGGGGACAGTGCACTTGGTTGAAGAGGGGACTACGGGTGGGGCTCGGGGTGGCTTGGCGAAACGGTGTTAAGCAGTAAGGAAGTCGTGGTCGCGGTTGAGTTCCCAAGCACCACCACCTTTATCGATCTGGCTCCCTTCTCCCGCCGGTACTCCGGGGGAGAAGGGTTGGGGATGAGGGGGCTGAAAGCGTCGGGGACTGAAGAGTCGGGGACAGTGCACTAGGGTAAGGCAGCCAGTGTGGAACACCGGCGTGGTATGCCCCTGTTAAAACTTGCCACCAACTTCAGGCTTGCCGCGCAATCTTGCCCCTCACCCCCCAACCCCCTCTCCCCGAGTACAGCCGCGGCGAGGGGGAGCTATTTTTCCTTCGCCCCGATGAATTCCCCATCCGCTCGCCGCCGTCGGCGGCGAGCGGATGGGAAGGTCGCAGGTTTGCGCCATGTTCTATAACTGAAAAAACTCGGCCCATGCCAGGCAAGCTGACATGGGACTTTGCTCCGAAAAGAAAATCTCGATCTATCTTCAATCGACCCAACTTGTTTGACTACTTCCGCAAAGTTTTGGGGGCGAGGCTCTGGGGGCAGTGCACTTTGCCCGGGCGAGGCTCTGGGGGCAGTGCACTTTGCCCAGGCGCCGAGGGTGGTAGAACACCGGCGTGCAGTGTCCCCGATAGGTTGTTTCCTCCACCTTTATCAATCTGGCTCCCTTCTCCCGCCGGTACTCCGGGGGAGAAGGGTTGGGGATGAGGGGGCTGAAAGTCGGGGACTGAAGAGTCGGGGACTGAGGACAGAGAGTCGGGGACAGAGAGTCGGGGACAGTGCACTAGGGTAAGGCAGCCAGTGTGGAACACCGGCGTGGTATGCCCCTGTTAAAACTTGCCACCAACTTCAGGCTTGCCGCGCAATCTTGCCCCTCACCCCCCCATCCCCCTCTCCCCGGGTACAGCCGAGTGCAGGGCGAGGGGGGGCTATTTTTCTTTCGCCCCGATGAATTCCCCATCCGCTCGCCGCCGTCGGCGGCGAGCACGCCCCCTACCGAGCTTGTGAAAGCCCTGTCCCGCGGGTGACCGGCGTCTCAGGGGTGCTCAGTTTGGGGTATTCTGCCGATGACGCTGTGCGCTGTGCGGTTAGCTTGGCCGAGCATAGCGGGATAAGAAAAGGCTGTCATGCGGCTCACAGACGCTTGAGGTAGATGTCTCGGAACTGCACTTTCATGGGCTCACCCGAACGCAGTTGCAATCCCAGGATGCCCTTCAAGTCAAAATGTCCCTCTTCCTCGTCGATCAATTCGGAACAGGTGACGCCGTTGATCTCCAGGATGATGTGCTTCCCCTTGGCGCGAATGAAATACTCGTTCCATTCTCCGGGAGGCTTCATCTTGGCTCGTCCCTCGATATCTGTCGCGGTCCTCCGGCCGGCGGCATCGATGACGGTTCGCTTGCCGTTGGCGGTCAACAACTCAGGTCCCTTGCGGGTGTGCAACTCGTCGCAGACGCCGCCCAGGTAGGGACCACTCTCATAGATATCCGCCTGATAGCCAATGGCCAACCCGTCCGCATTGATCTTGCTGCGAAACTGGACGCCCGAGTTGCAGCCATTGCCGGTAACGCGAAACTTCAACTTCAATTCAAAGTCACCCACGTCCCCTCCCTGCCAAACCAGAAACTGATTCGAGGTGCAGGGATGCTGTTTGGTCGATTCCGCGGTGATGGCCCCTTCTTCCACGGACCAGTAACTCATGTCTGCTGCTTTCCATCCTTCCAGCGACTGGCCGTCAAAGATGCGCTGAAACTCATCGGCGGAAACCATTCCAGCCAGGCAAGAGAGAATGCTCAACGTCAGCTTCACGAACGCTGTTGTCTTCATCTGGAATGCTCCTCGGTTGTCGCCCTGCGAACCGCAATCAATCAATGGCGTCAATTGTAATCGCCTCGCCTACGATTCTACCGCCACCGGACAAGAGTGGGAACGATACGCGCCGGATCCACCGCGGGGAAATGCATGGAACGTGGGAATGTGGAACGCGGGAATGTGGAACGTGGGAATGTGGAACGTGGGAATGTGGAACGTGGGAATGTGGAACGTGGGAATGTGGAACGTGGGAATGTGGAACGCGGGCCGCGTGTTCTACTAATTCTCTATGCCGTCTATGGTACCCTGGGTCGCTCGCTGGCAGACAAGCCGGAGGCTCTACAGGGACACGAGGCAGCACAAGAGGTGTTGCGAGAGTTCGAGCGATTCCTAAGACCGATCAATGCGGAAGCCTACAAGAGTTTGCAACAAGCCGCTGAGGATCTACTAGCCCTACAGCGTTTGAACGTCCCGAGTAGGCTTCACCGATCGTTGCTGAGCGCCAATGCGATCGAGAACACATTCTTGAACACGCGGCGTAAGCTAGGGCGTGTAACTCGCTTTCGTGCCGAGAGCGACCAAGCGGCTCGTTGGCTTGCGTACGCATTACTCGAAGCGGAAAAGGGCAAGCACCGCATTCGTGGCTACCAAGATCTTCCAGCCCTTGTTGCAGCCTTATCTGACGAACAACTAGCTACAGCTAACCCAGCCCAGTCGACGGGGCCTTTGTCGTCGTCCACGGCTCCGGCCACGGCAAAGGCCCCGAGTTCCTAAGCCACAAACTGTTTGCTAACCCGAGAAATTTCCCTTACCTTCTAACCAGCGCGACTATCACCAGTTTCAACAACGCCTGGGACATGCCGTCCTCATGTAACGCCGCGATGATCGCCTCACTGCATCCTTTCATCGACCATGATATTTTGAATTCATTGCCGATGGAAATCGAAGTCGCTGCCCATCAATCCAACACTAACTTTTTCCATCTTAGAATAAGTATTCATGATAAATCTTGTTTCGCCGTTACGCCATTTCGGTTCGAATTACCTTGTCCTACTGGCATTTTGTCTTGGCTCTTCATGGGCCACTTTCGCTGAAACAAGTTCCGCTGCCGAAGCGCGAGCATCGCGCGCGATTTCAAGCTGGCGCGGCGGCAATCGACATTAGCCCCACGCAAAAATCCAGCATAATCGCCGGAGGATTTCTCGAAGCTCAATCGGATCGGATTAACGATCGACTGTTCGTACGCTGCATTGTTCTCGACGATGGGCAGACAAAGATTGCGATGGCGGTCGTCGATACGTGCATGATGACGCAAGAACTGATCGATCAAGCTAAGATAATCGCAAGCCACGAATGCGGAATTGCGGTTGACCATATGATGGTATCGGCGACGCATACGCACTCGGCTCCTGCCGCCATGGGATGCCTCGGCACTCGACAGGACAAGGAGTACGCAAAGTTTCTGCCCGGGAAAATCGCTCAAGCGATCGTGACTGCCAATTCCAACCTGCAACCAGCCCAGATCGGTTGGGCATCGATCGACGACTGGGAGCACACGCATAACCGTCGGTGGATTCGCAAGCCAGAAAACAAGATCCTCGATCCGTTTGGCAACGCAACGGGACTCGCTCACATGCACCCCGGCTATTTAAGTCGTGATGTCATAGGACCTTCGGGCCCAGTCGATCCTGGACTCTCGGTCATCTCCGTAAAGACGGCAGCAGGTCGCCCATTGGCTGTCTTGGCCAATTATTCTCAACATTATTTCGGCGCCGGCGCAGTTTCCGCTGACTACTTTGGTCGATTTGCAAAGTATGTTGCCGATTCGCTGGGAGAACCGGGCGAAGGCAATGGTCCCTTCATCTGCGCGATGTCCCAAGGTACCAGCGGCGATCTTATGTGGATGGACTACGGTGCTCCCACCGAACAAATTGCGATCGATCGTTATGCCGAGACCCTCGCCCAATATGCCACGAAAGCCCTTGAGTCGATTACTTACGCTGATACGGTCGCACTGGGTATGGTCGAGAAGAAATTGTCGCTCGCGTATCGTGTCCCCGACCCAGCTCGCCTGGCATGGGCGAAACCCATCGCGGCGAAAATTGAGAACGATTTGCCCAAGAACATTCCCGAAGTTTACGCGATGGAAGCCTTGATCCTCGATAAACGTCAGCAAACGGAAATCAAACTGCAAGCCATCCGTATAGGTGATTTGACGATTGCAACTTTGCCCAACGAAGTCTACGCGCTGACGGGTTTGAAGCTGAAGGCCCAGTCGCCTTTCACCACACACTTCAACATCGAGTTAGCAAATGGAGCCGAAGGGTACATTCCGACTCCAGAACAACATACACTCGGCGGCTACACGACATGGCCAGCACGCACGGCGGGACTCGAAGTGCAAGCCGAACCGAAGATCGTTGAGAGCTTGCTAACCGCTTTGGAACAAGTGACCGCACGATCGCGCCGAACCATGGATGATGAACACGGCCCATTCGCTCAAGCTATCCTCCGCGCGAAACCCATTGCCTACTGGCGGCTCAATGACGCGCATGGGACCACGGCTCGCAACGCTGTCGGTTCCGGAAACCCCGCCCAACTCATGCCCGGCTATGCTTGGTATCTGCCAGGGGTCGGAAGCGGCACGGGCATCGGCGAGCATGAACAATTGACGATGTCAGCATTCTCCGGAGAAAATCAAATCAACCGCGCCGTGCATTTGGCCGGTGGACATATCGAAGCGTTCATGGCAGAACTAAGTCAGACCTATTCCATAGGTTTGTGGTTTTGGCTCGGCGAACGAAGCGGCGCAAGCGAACGAAGCGGCCATATCGTTACCTTGCCGTCTGGACAGAACCTCACCGCGACAAATGCAGTTGATCACTCCGTTCGCTTGAGTTTGGGCGAGATCAAATCCGACGTTTCGCTGCAAGCGGACGAATGGAACTTCGTCGTCATTAACAAGCACGCAAACGCACTCAGCGTCTTTATCAACGGCGACCCGAATCCAGCTGTGGAGGCAATCGCGGCCGGTAATGACAAGAACCACACGCTTCGGTTTGGAGAAAATCTTCAAGGCAAATTGGACGAGATTTTCGTATTCGATCGCGTATTATCGAAGGACGAAATACAAAGCTTTTGGCAGCTTTCCGGCATACCGTCCCAGAGAGCACAAGATGTAGCTTACCGCCATGCACAAGCCACAGCGCTTGCAGCCCGAATCCAACCACCCGTCTTTCCCTTGCAATATTCCGAGACCATTACCAGCCTCAAACCCGTCGTCTATTGGTCGCTCGATGCATCGCCCGGCGAATCCCATGTCGATGGTCAAGTGACCTTTGCAGCGAAAACCTTCGCACAAATTCGTGGAGGTCGCATTGCGGCTCGATCGACTAGCCTCAAAGCACCTTACACCGTTTCGCTTTGGTTTCGTTGTGAAACTCCGAACAACGCGCAACCCGTGACCGCGTATTTCTTTTCTCGTGGTCCCAACGGCAACAATTTGGCACCCGGCGATCATCTAGGAATTGGCGGAACTTTTCAGTCCGCTTATGTCGGCAAACTTCTATTCTTTAACGGAAACGAAAGTGACCAAGTGGCTGTGGGTTCGCATGTCATTCCGACGGACACATGGAATCATGTCGTCATGATTCGGGAATTGGATCGTATGCGAGCTTACCTCAA
The DNA here is from genome assembly GCA_963707245.1 of Pirellulaceae bacterium. GTDB lineage: Bacteria > Planctomycetota > Planctomycetia > Pirellulales > Pirellulaceae > Aureliella. The sequence continues at coordinate 8,555 of CAVPPY010000045.1, read as the reverse complement.
TGGCGCAACTGAACCGGAGATCGATGTGAGAATCGCGCCAACCGCAATCGGGAGCGACGAGTTCTTTCTCGCGCGCGAAGCGATTACTTCGCGCCTCTTTTCGGCCACTTGGCCCAATTCACGCTCTTCGATCGTATATTGTCCAGCGATGAAGCCAAGCTTATTCACACGGCGTCCAATCAGCCCGTTGGAACGCCAAAACCTGTTGAGCGCGGGCCACCAAAACCGACCAGCGAACCGATTTCCGCCCAGGAATCCCTTAAGAAAATCCATGTCCCCGAAGCTTTCGAAGTTGAATTGGTGGCGTGTGAGCCTCAAGTAATCGATCCGGTCGCCATGGATTGGGATGCGTCCGGCAAGTTGTGGGTTGTCGAGATGGCCGACTATCCGCTGGGTATGGATGGCACTGGAAAACCCGGCGGACGCGTTCGAATGCTCACGGATTCCGACGGCGACGGTTTTTTTGAGACGAGCCGACTCTTTGCCGACAATCTGAATTTCCCGACGGGTATCCTTGCCTGGCGCGATGGAGTCCTTGTTACCGCAGCGCCAGAAATCTTGTTCCTGCGAGATGCGAACGGGGACGGCATCGCGGACGAACGTGAAGTGCTATTGCAAGGTTTCAACGAAGGCAATCAGCAACTGAGAGTAAACGGACTACGGTGGGGAATGGATGGATGGGTCTATTGCGCAAATGGAGGCCATCATCCTGGGCACGGCGTCGGTACCAAAGTCCACTCGACTCGTAACCAAAGAACGTATGAAATTGGAAGCCGAGATTTTTGCTTCCAACCAGATTCTGGCAACTTGAAATTAGAATCGGGACCTTCGCAGTACGGTCGCAATCGGGACGCATGGGATCATTGGTTCGGTGTTCAGAACGCGAATCCACTTTGGCACTATGTCATTGCGGATAGGTACTTGGCACGCAACCCGCACGTTCCTGCACCTCCGCCAATTCACCATATCGTCGGTCCTGGCAGCCCCATCGTTTACCCCGCGAGTGCTCTCGAAAAACGCTACCACAGTTTCGAACAGTCGGGCAGGTTCACCTCCGCTTGTAGTGCGATGATTTACAACGATGACTTGCTGTTTGGCGCGGGCGACTCGTTGCACGCGTTCACTTGCGAGCCCTTCCATAACCTTGTTCAGCATAACATCTTGACTGATGCCGGCCTTAGTTTTGTCGCGTCTCGCGCCGACGGAGAAGACAAACTCGATTTTTTTGCAAGCGAGGATCGTTGGTGCCGCCCCGTCATGGCGAGAACCGGACCTGATGGCGGGCTGTGGATTGTCGATATGTACCGCTACATGATCGAGCATCCTGAATGGTTGCCCAATGAAGGCAAAAGTGAATTGTTGCCGCATTACCGCTTAGGCGACGATCGAGGTCGCATTTATCGCGTTATCCCGAAAAGCAAGACTGTCCGAAAGATTGTCGATTTGACCAAAATAACTCCATCGCAGCTCGTCGATGCGATGGATTCAGCCAATGACTGGCAACGCGATAAAGTGCAACAGGTACTGTTGTGGCGAAACCAACTCGACGACGTGCCTCTGCTAAGCCGACTGGTTGTGGAATCGGCGCGACCAGAAACTCGCGTACAATCGCTATACACGTTGCATGGTTTAAACGCACTTACCAAGTCGCACATCCTTCGCGCTCTTTCCGACCCACACACGCGAGTTCGCGAGCATGCTGTACGCTTGGCAGAATTCTTTGATGACACTGAAATCATCTCCCAAGCTGCGAAACTTGCCACGGATCCAGACGCAAAAGTGCGTTTGCAGTTGGCGTTGACCTGCGGACAGTGGTCGAACCCAATCGCAGGCCAAACACTTGCAGAAATCGCAAACGTGGATACGAACGAGCCGATGATGGTGGCTGCGATCATGAGCTCAGCACTTGGCCATTCAAAAACTTTTGTACCGGCCATCCTAAAATCTTCGCAGCGCGTCGCCGCTGAGTTCCGCGAAACGCTGCTGCGTCAGTCGATTGGCAGTGGCGATCTGGATGCGATCCACGCGATGTTGGTTGACGCGGTCGATAATCAAGCGTCCTACAACTCGGAGAGACTTCACGGATTGCTGCTGGCTCTTGATCGTGTGGGAGCTTCACTCGACCGACTCAAGAGCGAAGGAGCAAACACGGCAATTCCCGAGTTAATTGATGCGATTGATCTTCAGATTGCCCGGGCAGTTAGTGATATGACGAATCCAGAAATCTCAGAATCACTTCGTATCGCTGCCGCAAAGTTAGTTTCGCGTACACAAGACCACCGCGATCAGGCTGCCGCCGTGTTGGCTCAATGGCTTCAACCGCAAGTCGCCGCCGAAACCCAATCGCAAATCCTTGAGGCACTTGCGCAAAGCGCTGCGGACTCCGTTCCGAAATTATTGGCTGATGCCTGGCCCCGCCTAAGCCCTAGTTTGCGGTCACAGGCAATCGACGCCTGGATGTCTCGCAAATCGTGGACCGCTGACTTGCTCACGCGTATCGATCAGAACGAAATAGCACGCAGCGACCTCGATTTGACGCAGCTAGCGCGTTTAAAAAACAACCCGGACCAAGATTTAGCTGGCCATGCTCATGCACTCTTCGCCAGCATCAAGCAGACGGTTCCTAAACAAGTGATTGAAAAGTACCGCGTCGCCTTAGATTTGAGAACCGACGTCGAAAAAGGGAAACTTGTTTATTCACAATCGTGTGCCCTATGCCATCGACGAGGCACCGAAGGTCACGACGTGGGTCCCAATCTGGCTTCGGTCATCAACCACGCCCCCGAAAAACTTTTGACCAACATTCTGGATCCAAACTCGGATATTCAGCCGGGCTTTCAAGCTTACGTGTGCTTGCTCGAAACTGGCGAGGTACTTTCTGGATTGCTCTCCAATGAGACCGCAAACAGCTTGACCATCTCGCAAGCGAACGGAATGACTCGCACGGTTGGAAGAAACGAAATAGAAGAGTTGCGCAGTCTCGGTGTTTCTTTAATGCCCGAAGGACTGGAAGCAACGCTTAGTCCGCAAGATATTGCCGATCTCATCGCGTTCCTCAGACAGCCTATCGAACCCACGAAACAGAATACAAAAAATGCCAAGTAACTTCCCATCGGCACCGCACCGAGGGACGCGGTAACCAGCCGGAATATACATAGCGAAACGACCCCGAAAATTCTTCTTCAAGCCGGCTCGGGTTGAGCGCCTTGTTCGGGCTGTCTTCTCAGCGCTTGATTGGATGCATCTGGAAAAACTCCCACATCAGATCGTTCGCCGAGATGTCCATGGTGGAAGGGCCGAGCGTGAGCGTCCTGTGAACCGCATCTTGCTTCGGGGGCGGTTTTATATTTGCGGATGACGACGGCGTAGAGTGCAAGACGGATGGTCACTTGCGACGCTTAGGCCTGCTGTGCTTGCGTGGGCGCTCTTCTCGACGGATGTGGTCGATAGTCCAGCGATGAGCTGGGTTCTGCTCTAACCACTTGTCAGGAAGTAGATAGTCCAACTCCGAACTGGTCACCGGTGCTTGCTCGGCTGCCTGTTGGAAGGCTTCGCCGTCGCGGTGGTAGGGCAAGCGCGTGAATAGCTCGCGGAGCCATGCAAACGGTTCGACGCCGTTGGCCTTGGCGCTACTAACGAGCGAATACATCACCGCTGCGCCGCGACCGCCGCGAGGACTGCCGACGAAAAGGTAGTTGCGTCTTCCGATGGCCGGAAGTTTTACAAGTCTCTCTGCCGAGTTGTTATCGAAGGAGAGATAGCCTTGCTCGGTGTAGCGACAGAGTGCATCCCATTGATTGAGCGTATACGTAAACGCAGCGCGAATCGGGCTCTTGGGGAGAATGCTTCGATGCGAAGACTCTTGATCAAGCCATGCCTTGAACTCCCGAAGGATGGGCAGCGAATATCTCCGCCGTCCAGCAGCGACGGCTTCGAAGTCGCGTTCTCCTTGCAAGTTCTTGTACGGGTATGCTTCTCGCAATTGCTGTCTCGATCTGCGACAAGCGCGCAATGTAGCCCAGCGCGGTGTTAGCACGCATCGGATCATTGTCGACCGCCTGATGCCAATAGCGGCGCGCATGAATCCCACAAGCAACTTCGATCACCTTGTTGCCAGCGTAGATGCAGTTGTAACCCGAGTAGGCGTCGGCTTGCAGGTAACCTTCGTAACCAGCCAAAAACTTCTGCGGGCCATCGCGTGTTCGATCGAGCGTGAAATCGTAAACAGCGTAAGGATGCAACCAATCACCCAAGTAGGGCCAGAACTTGCAAGTCTGCGTGGTGCCGCTGCCGGGTTGAAGCATTTTGATCGACGTGTCATCCGTGTGAATGACTTTCGACTGCAGCACCAAGTACTTCATCCGCAGAACAAACGCCAAGGCCAGTTCGGCCAGCGACGCTTGCCACCCGCACAACGAGCTTCGTCGAATGGTGTAGCCCAGTCGCGCATGAATGTCTTCTTGGCGATACATTGGCTGATGGTCGCCGAACTTGCTCAGCACAACCTGAGCACATAGGCCAGGAGCAGGCAAACCTTTTTCAATAGGCTGAGGCGGCTTGTCGGCAATGGCAACGTTTTCCTGGCAAGTCGTGCAAGCATACTTGATGCGACGATGCTCGATGGCTTTGAGTCGGGCTGGGATGAATTCCAGCTGTTCGCTCGGTTCGAAGCCAATTTCCTTGCGAGTTTCACCACAACATGGACAGGCTCGCTCCGACTCGGGCAATTCGTGGCGAACGATCTCGCGTTCAATGTGCTTCGGCAATGGGCCAACGCGTCCACGCTTTCGCCGACGTCGCCCTGGCTTCGGCTGATCATCTCGATCAAGTCCTCTTCGGGTGAGCCTTGATCCAGCTGCTCGATCATCTCCTTGAGTTCTTCAACGGAGAACAGCAACAACTGATCGGGGTTGATACGCTCTTGCCGCGAGCCCTTGACGCGTTGCATGAGAAGCTTGAGCTTGATGTTCAAGCGATGCGAGTCGCTGATCCTTCTCTGCCAGCGTCTGAGCAAACTGCTCAGCAACCGCTTGATGCTGAGCGCGAGCTTCTGCGAGTTTCGTCCTGGCCTCAGCAGCCTCGCGAAGCGATTCAGAAAGCAACTTTGCCAGTCGCTTGTTCTCTTTTTGCAAGTCCTTTGCGTCCATACATCTCTATACGTCTGAGCCCTGATATATGTTCTCAACGGTCGCAAAAAACTTCGATCACTTTTCAATAAAAAACGCTTCCGAACACCAGTAGTATTCGGAAGCGTTGGACTGCCCTGAAACGCTGCTATCTAACGCCACTTCAACTGGCGATCGAGTAACGTTTGCGCCGATGGATCTTGTTCAAGTCGATACCGCGCAGCAACATCATCAACTCATCACTGCGAATCTCAGCTTGCCTCTGGTTCTCAGCGAACTTTGGCAGTTGAAAACTGCCTTGCTCCAGTCGACGATACCAAATCGCCAAGCCATCGCCGTCCCAGTACAGAATCTTGAGTTTGTCACGACGACGATTGATGAACAGAAACAGATGTCCCGACAGCGGATCCTGCTCGAGCACGCCTGTCACAACACCGTGAAGTCCATCGAATCCTTTCCGCATGTCGGTGGGTTCCGTTGCCACGAAGATCCGCATGTTGGAATGAATCGCCAGCATGACTATCCCCCCTCCTGAGCGCAAGTTGCATCACGGATTGAAGCCACCATCTGCCGAGCGCATCCGGATCGACATGACCATGAATCTCGAACCAGCATGCCGCCTGCAAGCGATATTTCGATCAGGCTCTGGCGGCGAGCCGGCAGAGTCACTCGATTGTCGCGGAGGCTCTCTGTGGCAGAGTCGACCACCAACTCCACAAAGTCCGTTCTGGGCTGACTCCGTCGGGCCTTGGCGACAGTCCCTGTTGGCCTTGGCAACGCAGCGCAAGCCAGTTCCCGTTTCGTTGTGACACCGCGAGGCGGCAGCTGTCCAAGCCGTCTCCGCCAATTGTAGAATGTGACCTGATTCAGCTCATGCGGCTTGCAGAAATCCGCAACGCTCAACGCTGAAGTCACTGGGCGGCAATCGCTTGTCGCCAGAAATCCTCGCCTCGCCGAACTCGATTCGTCATTAGCTGACCCTTTCACGAAAGTGAAGAAACAAAGGGTCAAACTAAATCCCCGACACAAGATGCAGTTCACAGGACGCTCACGAATCTGCGACCACGAAACGGACGGTTCCCTGGTCGGAACTAGCGTTAGGTCAGCGATCATCCTGCTGTTAGATTCAACGTAGTAGAACCGCGGCTAACGCCGTGCGGCTAATGAAGAAGAAGCCCTGCCATCGCCGCTAGGCATTAGCACGTCAGCGCATCAGCCGCGGGGCGTTAGCCCTCGGTTTTCGCAGGCGTTGTCGTTCATGCACGCCTCGCTTTCCAACACCTGCTCAGTTTGACCAACAACGAGCCACGAATCTGCGACCACAAAACGGACGGTTCCCTGGTGGAACTAGCGTAGGATCAGCCATGATCCTGCTGTTGGATCACAACCTAGTAGAACCGCGGCTAACGCCGCTTGTCATTACCCACATTTTGTCGCTCATAGCTGACCGGTCTTTTGCAAGACGTCAAGTGCGGTCTGCATTTTTTTGTATCCACGCCACATAGTCTGCCAGCCTGGTTCGCCATCGCTCTTGCGTCCCAGGAAACCTCCAAGCTTAGCTAACTCACGAAAAAACTCGTAGACCGTCAGATTGCAAACGCTTAGCTTCGGACGTAATAGCGTCAGGCTTGTTAACCAACTCGGCGGTATGTAGCTTTTGGCTTTTACATTTGGGAGCTTGCGTCCAATCAGTTTGAGCTGGAACAGCCTAATGCCCACTACCGCAATTAATGCGATCAGTGGCTCCATACGAGCGGCAGTCTGCAACGCGTGGTCCTCAATTCCGCATCCTGACTTGAGTACTTTGTGATACTCTTCGATCAGCCAGCGGTTTTCATAATCTCCGATTACCTGCCAGGCATCCTCAAATGTTTCCACAGGTAGACTTGTCAACAGTACCCACCTGATCGGTGTGACTCCCTTTGGTGCACCGACTTCTTGCACAATCACCACGTTAAGCGGAATGCTCGAAATGCCGCACTGTTTCACCCACGGCGTTTTTAGATGGGGCTGTGGCAAAGCCAGCGGTGTCGTTAAGACTTCGATCTGTGCCTCGCGTGCCGCAACACCCGGTCGAGCTCGAACAGAAAGTGTGTAGCTGCCAAGCAATTGAGCATCCTGGCAGGCTTCCGCGAGCTTGACCTTTCTATTCTCCCAGTTGAGAACATTGCGGTTCATTTTCGCGGCTCGAATGATCCAGTCGGCGCCCGTTTGCTTGATATGACACATTGCTTCAAAGTCGTCGCCACCGCGATCAAAGACGTGAATCCAATGAGAGTCCTCCGGAGGCACGCCAACCTGATCAACCAACTTACCCCAAACTTCACTCTCTCGACCACGCTTTAATCGCTGCGCGCAGTCTCCTTCTTCGGTTTTCGTTGGCGGTAATGAAGTAAAGCTCCCATTTGTCCAACAATAATCTCCCGTTCGCTATCATATGCCAGGCAACTGTGAAGCTGGATGCCTTGGCTTCGTCCGTCGCCGAGAAACCCTAGTCCTTGTGTCGCTTTGTGGTCTGTGAAATTTATATCCGTAGTGTCGCTGATAAGAAGATAACGCCCTGGTTTAGTGCTTCTTGTCTGCTTCCAGTGCGGCGAGGCAGTCGCTTCGAAAGAAACCGCATCGCTATCAAATAGTCGATAGGCAGCCTTCAGATCTTTCCATTCGTTGTTTTGCGCAGGCAATCTGCCATCGGGTTCAGTTAGAAAATGTGTCGCGACTTTTTTCATTCGTTTCCTTCGACGCTGATCGCCAAAGTCGCATTGAGAAAACTGCTGCTCAATCCATTCTTCATTATTTATAACAGTCATCAGCAATCCGTTTTTTTCCCAGACCAATCCTTGGACACTTCCTGCGCCACACCGAAATACTGCGGACAAACAATCCCGACCGCTGCAGAATAGTCACAAGTGGCTCAGAGGAATCAAGTGACATTCCGTTTCACGAAGAGCCTGAGCCGCAAAAAACATGGGAAAATGAAAAAATGTTTCACGAAACTCGCGTAGAAATGTGGGTAATGACAAGGCTAACGCCGTGCGGCTAATGAAGACAGCGCCGCTGCCACGAGGCGCGAGCCGCATGTAATCAGCCGCATGCGTTCATCACGTCAGCGCATCAGCCGCTGGGCGTTAGCCCTCGGTTTTCGCAGGCGTTGTCGTTCATGCACGCCTCGCTTTCCAACACCTGCTCAGTTTGACCAACAACGAGCCACGAATCTGCGACCACAAAACGGACGGTTCCCTGGTGGAACTAGCGTAGGATCAGCGATCATCCTGCTGTTAGATCACAACCTAGTAGAACCGCGGCTAACGCCGTGCGGCTAATGAAGAAGCAGCCCTGCCATCAGCCGCTAGGCGATAGCACGTCGGCGGCCGCTATTCTTTGCCATGCATCAGCCGCTGGGACGGCGGGAGCCATGGATACCGATGC
>CAVPPY010000044.1:0-149989 GCA_963707245.1 Pirellulaceae bacterium | reverse complement strand
ACGATCGAGGCGACCCTCAAACTGCGAATCGAAAAGAAGCATACACTGGGCCCCAGTGAAACAACCTCCTTTGTCATTCCCCGGGGGCTGCCACGTGATTTAAAGAATTACCTGGGTAACAGTGGCCTTATATCGCAGGCAAGACAACCCAGAGATTCGGCCGATCGTGCGTGGAGTGGAAGCCGATCAAGCCGCTGAAACAATGGCAGCGAGTGGAGATGCTGTATGACTAGGTACGCGAGAAGTACGCCTACGAGAGAATCTGGTGAATCAAAGACTGTCCGCGAAGCTCTCAAGGATCGCACCAGCAACTGCGAAGAAATGACCAGTACCTTTTGGCCTTATTCGCGCCGCCGCGTACCAGCCCGCGTCGTTTCGATTCCAAACCACTGCTATCCTAGTTCCTATCTCGAACCACCGGGGTAGGGTACTCGTTTCCATGTCCAGGTTGCGGCACTAGAAATTCGGCTCCATGCCCGAGTACCTGCCGATCCTTCAAAAGGGCGATCGCTTCAAGGTGCCGAAAAGCCTGAAGTACAGCGGTGCCTGACGGATTGCCAAAATCCGCCAAGGTGCTAGGCGCACTGATCCCAAGGTGAATTTGTCCGCCAGTTGCTGGGCGATGCTGCCAACCTGCGCCGCCGGACCTGAATGGCCGGGCCGCAAATTGACGTCGTCGACCCTGGGCATCGTTCATTAGATAACTGTCGAATAAGCCAAAGTCTCTTCAGATTCAACGAGTACAATTCTGATTGTGGATGCTGCTCACGTCGCTGCCACTCCCCGAAAATCACCCAGTAACTTTTTGAACAGAAGGACCAGATATTCGCGGCGTAGCGGGACCAAGTGCGCAAGGGATCGGAGATGGCCCAAAAAGCCACTCGCAGCCCATTGCTTGCCAGGCCCGCGAGCCCTGCGCAAGCTGCCCGCCAGAAAGTCAAAGAAGGCGCCCAGCTGGATACTCAGTGGAACCTGAATATCGTGCAGGTGGTCGAATAAATCCAAACTCGCCCTTGGGTTGTCCGAAGGCCACCCACAGCATGTCGGGCTGGGCCGCGGAGTATCGGCCAACATTTTGCTGTGTTTCGGCAGCCGTCCATTGCCGGAAGAGAAGCCGCGTAGCAGCCTGCGATTTGCAATAACGGAAAACACGTTTGCAAGTGACCGGCTCTGGCCGCTTCGGCTACCCCCAGCACAGGCCCAGGAAATAAACGCGATAATCCCGACGAGCGGCCAGGACACCAGTTCGACAATCAAATCCGCTCCCGCCACGCGTTCGGGCAGGGGCCGCGGTACGGCGACTGCGGCCCACGATGAGATGCCCATCAGCCAGAGCCCGCTATGCTGCGGGCATTGACTTCCGTCAGACGCGGATTTTGCTCGGTCAGCATTAAGTAATCCGAATTCTGCGCGCCGGCCCATGTCAGGTTTGCCGGCGCGAATCGACCCGATCAGCCAGGTCACAACCTGCGGCATGGTCAAACAGCAAACTCAGTACCCCAAATGTTGGTTGTTTCCGGCGGCCACGCGGAACAGGCGGCGGGTTAATCGGCCTGCAGCAACGGAAATGCAGAGCTCGCGGCTAGACTGCTGTCCAGTGACGCCATGTTTGCTGGTGGAACCATGTTTTGCCCTCAGGAACCCTCGGTGTTCGCGCCTCTCGATAGACCGATTCACGTAAGCCCTCAGGTCACCGCTAAACTCAGGCGCAACGCTTGAGGAACAAGAATCCGGCTGCCAGGCTTATTTCGGCGTAGGCCGTATGCACACGTGTGCGTTCCCCGGACCAGTCAGCCAGGCGCAGGGAGTTCCAGACGCATTCATGCCTACCGGCGATCTGTAGCGGGTTGCCAGACCCTCAGCCGATTAATCTGGATCACATTTAAACGATTGCCATGCATGCCTACGTCATCACGCTCACCATCGAAGGCTTCGCGACGGGCCTCGTCGCGCTATCGCGCCAACGCGGCCATTACTTCCAGCATCGATTCCTGGCTGCGAGGATTGGTGCTTGGACCAGTGCTTCTCTCGATTCAAGGATTAGAGTCCCAGCTGTCCAGCTTGGCCACCTGCTGTCACGCGCTGCGGCCGACATCCGACAGCCCAACCTCTGGCATAGACTGCAGTGCTGGATATCCCCAAGCATCTTCGTCACGGACTCGACTCGGGCGGCGAATTGGGCGGAGCAAGCCGGATGTCAGCAGGTGCTGTTGATCGAACCCGCACACAGCTCACGACCGTGAGGATCCCAGTGAATCCGCCGCGTTGGGATTGCTCGCTGCTGCGGCCAGTGTCCTCAGGAGGAGCAGAGAGATAGTTTGGTGTGGCCTGCATTCGTTGGGATTTCAATTGCCCTGGGATGCACCACTGTCTACTGCGCAAGCATGTCATCGATCCTGAGGATGTCTCCGGCCACCGGCGGAGGTAGGTCACGCCCTGTTTGGAGACCAGCGGCCTGGACCCGGATTTGGTGACGGGCTGGGGACAGGTGGCAGCTGCCCAGGCGGCGATCCTCGACGGCGGTATTGGCTCGCTGTTGGCGCTCTTGGAGGTCGGGGCGGTCTCCCAATGACTGTGCCTGGTTCGAGTTGTAGGCTTGGGCGGAGTACCCCTAGGAAACATGGCCACGTAGGTTGAAATCGTCCACAGTTGCAGCCGGAGGAGCTGCAGTGTTTGGTGATTCTACGACCCTCGCCGCCCCCGGCGGCGGTCGGTCGGCGACGCGCGGAGTTATGCCAATTGCCTGATGTGGGAGCGACGCTATGGGATTGTCTTGGATGCCTGCCCGCAGCGGCGGGTCATTGGGGAAAATCGATGCTGCCCTGGTGCATCTCCGACACGCCCGCGCGGTGGAGCAATGCGCACGAGTTGGCAATGCTCCGTTCGACAGACAACCGGGTGTGGATTCGCTCTCCGGCCTGGAGCGGTGTACTGCCTGCCGAAGCATGCACGCCGGCCGATAGCCAGTCCAGTTTGGACCCAACCGATTCCCAGTCCAGCTATTCGCAAAACCCGACGATCGATGGGAGGTCAGCGAGGTCGCCACGCGTTGCCCAGACGTCGTGCAACAGCTGCGGACGCATGCCGGCCAATTCCTGCAAGCGGCAGCCAAGCATGATCGATCCGCCCTGTTGCCGGTCGATGATGGTCTGTGCGACTTGATGCGTTGAGTCCTCGCACGGCACTTCAGCTGTGCGACATTTCATCTCCGCTGCTAGCACATCATCAATCCTGAGGTGGCCTTAAGTTCCCCGTCGATTTCCGAACCAGTGAATATGCGAGCCGCGGGCAGAAGCGGAAATTATGCTGTGTGCACCAGGGAATGAGCCATTCGGCTTGGTGGTCCAGCCCCCGGGCTTCGGTGCCTTGCGGCATCAGTAGCACACGCTGAGCATCCACGTTGCCGAGACGTTGAAGATAGTCGAGTACCTCCTGCGCATCCGCTACGCTGTCCACCACAAATTTTAGTTGATCAGGGCTGTTGCATGAGCCGGCGAACAACATCCAATTGTTCACGACGACGGTGATGGGCGTCGCGCCATGAACCACTGGCAGCAGATGGTGCCGAGCCCGAAAGTTTTGGGCTGATCGACATCAGGTCGCATGCTAGTTCACGGTAAATGGTACCCGCGGTCTCGATCGTCAGATGATGCCCCAAGGCCTTCAGCTGTTGGCAGAGTTCCACCACGGACCGAAATATCAAGGGTTCGCCACCAGTCAGCACGGTGTGGTCCAGGCGGAATTCGAGCACACGACCCAAGATCTGCGAAATAGTTTGGTGAGGTCCTTCGGGGCGCCATGAGGCAAAGGGCGTGTCGCAAAACCAACACCGCAAGTTGCAGCCGCTGGTTCGCAGAAAAACGCTGGGAGTACCCGTCAGCAAGCCTTCGCCCTGAATACTGTCATAGATTTCACTGATGCGCAGCAGTCCCCCCTTTTTCTCTGCGTCTGTAGGTTGCATACTTGCTGGCTTGTTCGACTGAGTCGGATCGTGCTGTTCGAATAGCTTGGAATGCGGGAGAGTCTGCACTAGTGAATACACCCTTTCAAGACTTGTTGGAAGTTTTCGACAATAGTTTCCCCAATCGAGAATACCAGATCGAAATCACCTGTCCCGAGTTCACTTCGATGTGTCCCAAGACGGGGCAACCCGATTTCGGCACCCTGGTTTTTCGTTATGTACCCGCCGAAAAATGCGTTGAATTGAAGAGTTTGAAACTCTATCTGCAAAAGTTTCGCAACGAAGGCATCTTCTACGAAAATGTGACGAATCGAATTCTCGACGAATTCGTAGCCGTATGCCAGCCCCGAAGAGCGACGCTCGAAAGCCGCTGGGGTCCGCGAGGCGGGATTAGTTCTGTCATTACCGTCAACTATGTGGCTCCCTAGCCCAAGCCAAACTTGTGAGTGCTGAAGATGAAAACCAAACCCCAGATCATTCTCAGTGGTTTTGCCGATGAAGCAGCTAACCAGAAACTAGCCGTACAGCAGTTCGCGGCCCTGGCCGCCGCCGGCTTGCAATATTACTCCCTGCGATTCATTGACGTGGGTGACGGCATCAAGAATGCCATGGCCCTCAGCAAGGCCGAATTGAAGCAAGTCGTCGCCCTGCAGAAAGAATATGGCTTGAGCGTCGCCAGCTTGGGATCGCCAATCGGCAAAGTCAAATTACTGGATACCGATGACAACAGTCCCAATCGCTTTGTGCCCTTTAAGCAATATCTGGCCAAAGATGTGAAGCACGCTTGCATGGTAGCCAATACATTGGGAACCAAACTTCTGCGAGGTTTTTCATTTTACCATCCTCTGGACACAAGTCCCGAGGAACATCTGACTCAGGTCGTCGATCAACTGGGACAAATGCCGTGGGTGTGCGCGCGGAGGGGCTGGTATTCGGCTTGGAGGTCGAGGCCAATCTGGTGGGCCAAACAGGGCAGTTGCTCGCAAAGATTCATCGGGCCGTCAAGAGCTCGCATTTGGTGTTGATCTTCGACGGTGCCAATTTGGTGTGTCAGGGCATGACCCCAGATGAAGTATTCGCTGAGTACCTGGCGATGAAACCAGGGCTGGGTTGGCTGCACATCAAGGATTATCGACATAACTCGGGGGCACAGCGATTAAAGCACATCGACGAAGCTTCGCTCAAGAATTTTGTTCCAGCCGATATTGGCGACACGGGACATGAGGCCATCCTGCGGGATCTGGCGGGCGACCTGCCGAGCATCGAAAAGCGGATGAAGAAACTGGGTGCGCCTGGCGTTATCTTTGATCTCGAACCACACGTAAAGGGAGGCGGGCAATTCGGCGGCTTCAGCGGCCCCGATGGCTTTGGCGTTGCCCTGCGTGGACTGTGTCGCCTGCTGGACTATGTCGGCATCGACTATCACCTAACCGACTTTGACGACATCCTCGCCCGCCGCGGTTGATGCGGACCTTGGCCAGGCCGCAGGACCCCAGCGTTGTCCGCTGGAATCTGGCGTTGGTACCCCGCGTTTAAATATGTTACCGGATTCAAAATCAGCCGGAGTGCGTTAGCACCCGGTTCGCGGGAACCGGACGCTGACGCGTTGCGGCTGATTCGGTAATTTATTTTCGCGCAAGTCCTTAGCCGGCGGGAGCCATGGATTCCGGTGCGCAACCGATCTACGAGCCGTCAAGCCAACATTCGAAAATGCGTATCGGCGTGCGGGCATCCTGCAGGTCGACTTGATGTTCGCGGCAACGCCAGCCCTGGTCGACGATCCAGCCGGAAAACATGTCTCCGGTGTGTCGATAGGGTTCGCTCAAGACCAACCTGCCGCCCGGCGCCAAGTGCTGTCGTCGCGCAGGGCGCTGAGCCGTGGAAACAGCTGAGGGTCGTACACCAAGTCCGAACCGATCACCAGCGGAAAGGGCGCTTCGTCCAAGCGATCGATATCCCACCGCAGTTGGCAGAAGCGAATTCGTTCCTTGACGGGCCAAGCGTTCAGCTGGGCTACCTGCAAGGCCAGCCCGACGGCGTCGCTCATGGTCACCCAAGCTCCCCGAGCGGCGGCTCCCGTGCCAGCCTGTCCCGATCCGCAGCCCAATTCCAACACGCGTTGGTCGGCCATGACCAGGCTACCCAAGAAACGGTCCAAGCCAATGGCGGCGCGCCAGGTAGCCGCCCAAAAAGGATCAATCTCCTCGGCGGGACGGCTAGCGTCGGAGACGGCAGCCTCCAGCAGCGACTCGGGATTGGCCACGCGGTACCAGGTGAATTGCCGTTGCCCAAGTTCCAAGGGCTGAGGCTCCAGTGGCACAATCCGTTCAATGCGGGCCTTCAGCTCAGACCAAGATGCATCATCTCGCATAGGGGCTCACTAAATGGATAGCCCGCTAGCGGTCAGCTTGCTGGGGTAGGCCACGGGATACAGGGTTTGGGGCTACAGGTTCGGTCGCTGGTCCAGTCAACAGGTCGAGTTTGCCTGGAGCGGATTGCACGGCCCGCTGCTGGCTGAGCCAGCTGATCATTTTGGCCAGTTTCTCTGGGGCTTGCAATTCGCCAGCCATTTCAGCGTTGGGGACATGACCCCATAGGACGACATGCTTGTCGCCTGTTTGCAGCGTGATGCTCGGCCGGCCAAAGCGTCCGCCGGGGGGCTGCTCGTCGACGTAAACACGTTGCAAGTCGAGTGGCTCGCGATGTTGCTCCAGGAAGCGGCAGAGTTTGAGCGCATCGCTGACCAGGCTGCTGCCGTAGTCCATGCCACTGCTGCCTGTCGGCGGTGGGGCACCCTGGCCAATGATCAAGAAATAGTCGTAAACCTGCTGGGCACTAAAATCCTCCTCCGGCAATCGAATACCCTCTGCATCCACCGGCAGAAAGCCCTGATCCGCATCGGTCGGTGCACAATAAACCATGGCCAATGGCTTGCGGTACACCACGTCGACCGCCACTTTCGCACCCGAGGACTTGGTCACGCGCGTGGTCCGCTTCACCCATGGGTGCTTTTCGAAGGCTTGGGCAATCGTCGCGTTGGCCTGGGGATCCAACAGTGAGATACGATCCAAGCGTTGATCGCGAAAGACTTGTTCGGCCACGTTGGACTTGATCCACGGCGGTTGTGGTGTGACCTGCAAGTGCTCGGCCCGCACCGAGTAAAGGGCTCGGTCCAGATGGCTGGCACCATAATAAAACCAACCTAGGTAACCCAGTACGACGACTGGGACGATGGCAAACAGCAAAGCACCGCCGGGCAGGTTTTGCAGCGCAGCAGACACGCGTTGCCTAAGGTTCGTCTTGATTTCGGTGGAGGCCATAAACTGCTTAGCCGCTGAACGCTCTATCCCATTGATCGAACCGAACCCAGATTCGTTTACCAGATTTTGAGCTGCGACTGCAACTGAATTCCTGTGCTAGCTTCCACGGATCGATGAACGCGGCTCAGCAATGCTAGCACGTCTTGACTGGTGGCCTGGCCAGACACCGAGATGAAACCCGGATACTGGCTCATCAGCGTGACTTCGCCCTCACACTCGCCGCGGACCCCGGCTTCCTCCAGCACGTCGGCGAGGTTCGTGCCATCGGGCTCGATCAAGGCCTGGACAACTCTGGCTCCCGAAGGTGGTTGGGCTGCGCGGCGTATGATCCACCGCGATTGCATGCGGCGGGTCAGGGTGGCGATCTCCATGGGTTCCAGGCTTAACTCGACCTCCGCCAGATAGGCATCTTCCAGATTGCTGCGGCGGAATCCGAACTGCAGTCGCTCGCGATCTATTTTCTCCAGGTTGCCGCCGCGGTCAAAAGCCTGCACACTGGTCACACGACTGCCGATATCATCGTTTTTGACGCCCGCGTTGCAGACGATGGCCGCTCCGATGGTGCCGGGAATTCCGGCCAATTGTTCAATCCCAGCCAGCCCTGCTCCGGCCGCAGCGGAGACAACATGATGGAGTCGAGCCCCCGCACCGGCGATCAAGCGATTCCCCACAATTTCGATGTGGCACAACTGGGCAGTTGCCAAGCGAATGACCAAGCCTTCCACGCCATCTTCGCGGACAAGGATGTTGGAGCCATCTCCGAGCAGGCGCACGGCGATGCCCTGCTCGTGTGCGGCGGCAATCAAACCACGAAAATCATCAACCGTGTTTGGCTCCGCAAAATATCGGGCCGGACCACCCAGACGCAGCCAGCAGTAGGGTGCAAGCACTTCGTCTTCGCGAACGAGGTGTTGGAGATTTTCTGGAATGTTCATGAGGTTTGGTGTCATGGGAGAAGAAACGAATACCCGTACTGACCGCAGTGGTCGGCGAAGCAATCGCGACTGGTTGGCGAACTCCGCAAGTGCTTACGCAAATTGTAGCACGCCTGAAGAATCAAATGAAAATGGCGATCGATCCGCGTGGAGGATCAATCGCCAGTTAATTCGATCGAGTGCATTGGATGCTGTTAGATTCTATTGGCCACTAGCGAAGTACTTGGGTGGGAACCACACTGACAACCTTGCCGACCAATTCCACCATCCGCTTGCGGCTCTGCATTCCGGTCAGGCTGAAACGCTTCCATTTGCCAGAGTCCTTGGAAAACATAACAACCTGCGGCAGTGTTTCGCCCTTCATGAGCTGTTCAGCTAGCTCAGGACGCTGATCTTTGTCTACGTACGTCACCACAACGTTGGACAGTTCTCCTTCTTTTTGCATTGGCTCTATCGTGTCGCGCTTCATAATCTGACAAGAGGCACACCAGCGTGCACCAACCAGAATCAGGAGCGGCTTCTCTTCCTTCTCGGCTTTGGCAAAGGCGGTCTCGTAATCGAGGTTCGTTCCAGCTTCGCCGGTCACAGCCAAAAGAAATGCTAGGGCCACATGAACCATACTCGTCATCCTTTTTGAAAAGACAGTGCGTTGGACACCCGTCGGAAACCACAGGAGGGCATTTGCCATAGCCAACGAGTTGGCTGCCGGTACGAGCAAGCTTTGCTCGCGGTGCAGCTCTGTATTTGGCGTCCGATTCCAACCTCCAACTTGCCAGCCTCTGGCGGGTGTCCCTGTTAGATGCCCAAGAATCTAGGTGAATAGCTTCGGATGCGGTGATTGGGTACTTGGCAAAAGCTGTAGCGATTGCACATCATCTAACGAAAAAAGTTCGCAGCGAGTATACGCAAGCAAGTAGAGCTGGCAACCAGACGTCACCGGTCAATTGATCGGTTTTGCTAGCTAAGGCGCTCAGCTGGGGTGCCACCTGCCGAGAAAAGACTGCCGAAGAACTCCTGCAATCTTCGGCTTTTGGCGTTTAGCGAAGACAGACAGGCGAAAAACAGCTGGAATTATCGTGGCCTTTCCTGCTAAACTATGCCTAAAAGAATAATGGAGTCCGCAGATTGCCTCTAAGCCATCGGGGGGGATTATGCGCTGATTTTGCTTTTCTAAACGCTTCTATCCGCTCGCTCGACTTGCGCCCTGCGAGAGTCATCCCTACAGGCGATTGCCACCCAATGAGACTTCGAATCGGATTGATAGGTCTCTCCAGCGACTGGTCGAATCGCCATTTGCCTGCGTTGAGAATGCTGCAAGATCGCTTTGAGGTTGCGGGCGTTTACAGCTCGGTGTCGGCATTTGCGGATACTGTCGCCCGCGAGTTTAACGCCCGGCAACACGATAGTTTTCGTGAGCTCTTGGGCCGCCAGGATATCGATGCGGCGTTGATGTTGGAGTGCGATTGGTATGGAACGCTGCCGATTGCCGCGGCATGCGATATGGGCAAGGCCATCTACTGCGGTAGCGACATTGAGTTTGATCCTGAAAAGGCTGCTGAGCTCAAGCGGGCGGTCGACCAGGCTGGGATTGCCTTTGTGGCAGAATTTCCGCGGCGCTATGCGCCCGCGTCGCTACGATTGAAAGAGTTGATTGCCACCCGTCTCGGGCAGCCGCAACTGTTGTTTTGTCATAAGCGCTTGACCTGCGAGTCGAATAACGGGCGCGCTGGTCGTAGTCTGTCAGCCCGAACCAATCGCGAGTTGATCGAACTAATCGATTGGTGTTCTTTCATCGTTGGCCGCGATATTCGCGCCATCCATTCCACTGAACACCGACGGTTTCAGCCTGGAGAGCCGCTGGCGCAAACCGACTATCAATCCATCAGCCTGGACCTGTCAGCCCCTGATGCGCCATTGGGGTCGACCATCGCTCAACTGAGCTGTGGCACGTATATTCCACCCGCTTGGCACGAAGCGATAGCCTTTCGCCCGCCGGCAGCTGTGCAAGTCTGCTGCGAAAAGGGGGTCGCCTTTGTCGATCTTCCCAATTCCCTAATTTGGTTTGACCAGGCCGGCCGGCACCAGGAGTCGCTCGATTCCGAGATGGCGGTTGGGCAGCAATTACTGACACAGTTTCATCGTGCCGTGACAAGTCTCGTCAGGAAAATGGGTGACTTGGAAGACATCTATCGCTGCCTGCACGCCTTGCGCTCCGCCCGCGAGAGCATTTCCCTGCGGCGAACCATCGAACTCTAGGCTGTCGATCCTGAGCCTGCGGGTTCGATCCCAGCCGGCCTCGCTGTAAGTAAGCCCTGGTAAAGACACAAGTTTTGCGGCGTTTCACCCAGGCTGGAAACCGGTTTCCTAGATGCCAGTCTGAGAATTCCGTTTGCGGACAAAGGAAAAACTGTTCGCGTGATTTCGACGGAGAACGCCCCATGCGCGAGAAAACGACCAGCAGTATCGCTTTATTTCTTGTCTTCGACCGGCAAACGCAATGCCTCATCAACTCTCGCTTTGTCGGTAACTCGCCTCACAGCTTGTGCGGAAACATCGCTTCGGCTGGCCACTCCGACAGGCTTGGTCGCCAACTGCAATAACGAGGCTACAATACCGACGCTTGAGGCCTAATAAATTGGGCTCGGTGAAGGCGATGAGGGATGCAGGCTGTCGGTACATTAGGCTGTTTCGATTCAATACTCAAACCAATCTGTGGAGGAGCTCATGCAACGCGTGGCAGGTGTCGTACTTGGGTGTTGTATTGCAGTGCTTGGAACATCGAGAGCTTCGGCCCAAGTCACCGACACGATCTATCACAACGGCTCCATTCTCACGATGGCAGGCGACGTGCCAACCTACGCTGAGGCGCTGGTCGTCAAGGACGGAGCGATTCAGTTTGTCGGCGAGAAGAGCCGAGCACTGGCAATGAAGGGGGATTCCACCAGGATCGTTGATCTCGGCGGCAAGGTCTTGCTGCCTGGCTTCCTCGATGGGCACAGCCATTACATCAATTCGCTACTGGTTGCCAACCAGTGCAAGCTTTATGCGCCACCCTCAGGTCCGGGAAAAGACGTGCCCAGCATCATCGCTGAGCTGAAGAAGTTCGCTCAAGAACGGAAGATCCCCAAGGGTGAGTTGATCATGGGCTATGGCTACGATGACACGGTCATGCCCAACGGTCGGCTGCTCAACCGGGACGATCTGGATGAAGCCTTTCCAAACAATCCGGTCCGCATTGACCATGTCTCGATGCACGGGGGCGTGTTGAATAGCCTGGCGTTGGCGAAGTATGGGTTCAGTGCGGAAACCGAAACCCCGCCCGGCGGCATCATCGTGCGAAAACCGGGAACTCAGGAACCCTGGGGTCTGATCATGGAGACTGCATTTCTGCCGGTTTTCGAGCAGTCGGAGCCCATGACGGCCCAGCAGGAAATCGATTGGACGCGGGCCGGTCAAATGCTCTATGCGGAAGCAGGGGTTACGACCGCCCATGAAGGCGCAACCCAACTACCCCAAATCCAGACGATCAAGCGGGCCTCCGAGGCGGCGCAAATCTTATCGACGTTGTCGCTTATCCCTTTATCACCGACGTCGACAAGATTCTCTCTGAGATCCCACAGAGCTCCTGGGGAAAATATGACCATCGTTTCAAGATCGGCGGCGTCAAGGTCACACTCGATGGGTCTCCTCAGGGGCGCACGGCATTTTTCACCACCCCCTACCTGACCGGCGGCCCAAATGGTGAACAGGACTGGAGGGGTGAGCCAACGTTCCCGCAGGATCTCGCTAACCAGATGGTGAAGAAGGTCTACGACATGCAGATGCCGTTGATTGTGCACTGCAACGGGGATGCGGCCATGGACATGTTCCTCAAAGCCTACGAACTCGCCCGCAACGGCGATTTTAGCCGCCCCTGGAATGTGACGACCATCCACACCCAATTCCTCCGCAAGGATCAGATTCCAAAATTTGTGGAATACAAGGTCCGGCCGTCTTTCTACACGCTGCACACCTACTACTTTGCCGACGCCCACATCGCCAACCGCGGCAACGAGCAGGCGATGTACATCAGTCCGATGCGAGATGCCATCGATGCGGGCTTGCGTCCTACCAATCACACCGATTTCGTTGTCGCGCCACTCGACCAGATGTTCATGCTTTGGTCGGCAGTGAACCGCATCTCTCGCGCGGGAGAGAAGGTCGGTGCAGACCAGTGCGTGTCCGTTTACGAGGGCCTCAAAGCGATGACGCAATGGGCCGCCGAGCAGTATGGTGAGCAAGAGATGAAGGGAACGCTTGAAGTCGGCAAACTGGCGGATCTCGTGATCCTCGACCAGGATCCCTTGAAGGTACATCCCATGGCGATCAAGGACATCAAGGTGATTGAGACGATCAAGGAGGGCAGTACAGTTTTCCCAATGCCGGCCGAAGGATTCGCACAACCCAATGCGCCGGTCGAGTCGAACTTGTCGGTCTCTTGGCGGCGCCACGTCTGTGACATGGCAGGAGTCAACACGGCTGCCGACAAGACCTGGGTCCTGACGACACTTAACGGAAAGAAGATCGAAGCGACCAAGCCGCCAACTATGAAATTCTCGAAGGGGCGGCTGGCTGTGTTCGGAGGCATCAACCGCCTGACTGGATCTTATGCGCTGCTTGATGATCGCGTGGTGATGGGTGAACTGGCTAGTACCAGAATGGCCGGGCCCCCTGAGTTGATGGATCTGGAGAGCGAATTCGCACGTACTCTGTCTCTCGTCGACGAATTCCACGTTCACCTGGATGGGCTTGCCCTGTTGCGACAAGGTAGCCCTGTCGCCACATTCCGCTCAACAGAATGACGCGTGGCAGTGGTGTAAACTTAACTGATCGTTGCGACGTGAAACTCGAGGTAGGTTAAAATATTAGGGATTTATGCAGATTGTCAGAGTTGCATGTGCCGAATGGGGCAATTAGTATCGAAGCCGTCCGAGGCTGAGCCGCTTCCCGATTCGGCTGTGCGCCCGCACATCTGGGAACTCTCGCAGGCTTGTACTTGTAGGTCGCGTCGTCCCAAGACTCCATGCTGATCGCAGCCCCGGGCAGGTTAACCCTTCTGTTCTACAAGATAGTCGAAAAAGGAGACGGGTATGTCCCGCATCGCTGTTAGTGCCCTTACGCTCTGCTGTTGCCTGGCGGGCTCATCTTCCTTCGGACAAAGTGCACTGGTTGAACTCTATGGAGAGGGCGTGCACCAGTTCTATGCAGGAGATCTGCTGACCGCCCAGCAGACGTTCACGGATGTTATCGCCCGTGGGTCGGAAGATCCACGCGTCTACTACTTCCGTGGTCTGACCAGCGAATGCATGGGAGCTTCGGGCCAGGACGATATTGAAACAGCCGCCCGATTGGAAGCCGAAGGCAAGCAGGCTTACGATGTGGGGCTGGCACTCACCCGCATCCAAGGTCAAACGCGGGCTGCCATTGAAAAGGCACGACTCGAAGCTCGCATCGTGGCTCAGCAAAATGAGTTGGCCCTGCAGCGAGCGCGCGTCGAAGCACGTGAGAGTATGCCTGCGCCGGTACCGCCAGCAGCAGTTCCTCCAGCGACGCGGCCCGCACCCAGCACTCCTGCGACCGATCCCTTTTCTGCCGACGAAGGCTTGCGCTCCACCGACACCACGCCCGATGCCGTCCAGCCAGCGGCTCCGGAAGTCGATGCGCTCACCAATCCTTTCGGCGATGATACAACAGCACCAGCTGCTCCGACCACGCCAGCTGCTGAACCTCCAGCAACCGATCCTTTCGGCGGTGCCGCCTGCTCCAGCTCGCCCGCTGCAACCGATCCTTTTGGCGGTACGCCCGCTCCGCGCCCGCTGCAACGGATCCTTTTGGCGGTACGCCCGCTCCCGCTACAGACGATCCCTTCGGCAACTAGCCACATCTTCGACAGAATGCTTTTGTGTGCAATGCGGGATTTTTACGGAACCCTCCCTTGGTACCATCGAATCCGCAGATTCGATGTCTGCATGGGAGGGTTCGCTCTAGAGCCTCTTTCGGAATTGCAATCGGCGGGAAAACCGTGCCCGCAGGTGGGGCCTTTGAAGTTGCGCTATTATCCTAACCCGACGCGTCAGCGAGGAATTCTTACGTTGATCTACGTCCTCGCTGACGCGTCGGGTTATGAAAAACGTTGGGAAAATGCTCTATGCGCAACTTCAAAGGGTGGGTCTCCGGCTCGCTAGCTGGACCTGCATCAACCCGGCGCAGCAACCAGCTTAAGTGCGGCGTAAGCTGTACCCAACAGTCCAGCTTTGGGGTTCATAATAACGTGTACCGGTACATCCGAGACAAAGGCGCTGAATCGCCCTTTGCTGCGAAAAGCATGCAGGAAAATATCAGATTGCAGAAACGGTAGTATCCGAGGAGGGATGCCACCACCCAGGTAAACGCCACCCCGCGACATCAGCGCCAACGCGACATTGCCCGCCTTGGCCGCCAGGATGGCCACGAACATCTCCACGGTCTGCTGACAGATTTCCCATTGAGCCGCTTGCGAGACGATAATCGGTGCCCAGTCCTCCGCCTGCGATAGCGCCTGGGCCAATTGGGGTGGTTCCGTTGCCCGACCACTGTCTCGCAAAAAGCGATACATCTCCGGAATGCCCATTCCCGAAATAACACGTTCAAAACTAACGTGCTCATAGCGTTGGTAGAGATAGTTCAGCAATTCCAATTGGAGCTGGTTGCAGGGCGCAAAATCCACATGTCCTCCCTCAGAAGCATGTGCCCGATAGTTGTGACCATCCCAGGTCAAATAGGCTTGGCCCAAGCCCGTTCCGGGTGCCAGCACGGCAATTGGCGCGTGCTCAACCGACTGCCCCACATTCAAGCTCTGGAGATCGCTCTCCAACAATTCGGGAATAGCACAGGCAACCGCTTCCAAGTCATTGAGCAGGGCGACCCGACCCATGTCCAGCTGCAGCAATTGGGCCAGACTTTCCTGATCTACGGTCCAGGCGAGATTCGTGATTTTGGCGGTGCGGCTAAAGACTGGCCCGGCCACACCAAAGGCGGCTGCCGCGATTGGGTCGGCGGCCAAGCGAGCCTGATGACTGGCGAGAAAGCTGCCAACGATCGCCTCGAGGCTGTGATGTTCTCGACTGGGGTAAACCGTCTCGGCAATGGGTTCACGAGGTCCGCCGCTGTTAGTGAACAGCGCAAGAGCTGTCTTTGTCCCCCCTAGGTCGCCTGCCAGAAACATTTTGCGCGCCTCCTCATCTAGTTCAGCCCAAGGAGGCGCCCGCGTGTCCCCTCCGCTTCAGTCAATGCAGCCGTGTCACTCAGGCACTCTGTGCTGTGGATAGTGGTCGCGAGCCGGCATGCATGAATCGCTCAAAGGCAGCCATTTCCGTCGTACCACCCACAATAAGCGGCGTTCGTTGATGGATGTCGGTAGGCTCAATTTCCAAGATTCGTTGCCGACCATCGGTGGCTACGCCGCCAGCTTGCTCGGCAATGAAGGCTACCGGGTTCGCTTCGTATAGCAATCGCAACTTACCCTCCGGATGGCTGGCCGTTGACGGATATAAGAACACACCACCTCGGAGCAACGTGCGATGAAAGTCAGCCACTAACGATCCGATATAGCGCAGACTATAGGGATGCCCCAATCCTCCGCTACGCAGATGGCTCACATAGTCGCGGAAACTTTCCGGAAAGGAATCCCAGTAGGCATCATTGGACGAGTAGTACATACCCTGTTTGGGAATGCGGATGTTTTCGTGGCTCAGCAAGTAGGCACCGATCGAAGGATCGAGTGTAAAGCCATGCACGCCGTGCCCTGTGGTGTATACCATGATCGTAGAAGAACCGTAGAGCACGTAGCCCGCGGCCAGCTGCCGCGTTCCAGGCTGCAGCACTGCCAAGCTGGGATCGTCATCCGGCCCGATGTGGGAGGGTAATTCCAGAATCGAAAAAATCGTACCCACGCTCACGTTGACATCGATATTGGATGATCCGTCCAGCGGATCAAAGACGACCACGTATTTGCCATGTCCCGAGCGTCCGTCAAAGGTAATGGCCTGTTCATTTTCCTCAGAAGCGATGATGGCCACATTCTCGCGAACACCCAAGCAGTGAATCAACGCGTTATCGGCATAGACATCCAAATGCTGCTGTTGTTCGCCCTGAACATTAACGGACCCAGTACAGCCCAGGACATCCATCAGGCCAGCTCGCCGAATTCGCGCCTCGGTCATCTTGGTGGCCAAGGTAATCCCCGACAGCAGCCACGAAAAACTGCCCGTCGCATTGGGAGAGTGTTTGCGTTGCTCACTCAATATGTGCTGCTGCACAGTATTAATGAGCGGAACCCGGGTGATTGGCGCAAGAGTAGTCTTTTTCACGGCCGTCTCCCTCAATTTAGCGATTGAATTGCACAACTCCTATCCAAGTGCAAAACGGGTGCCGTGTAGTAATTAATTGGCCAATTGGGACCAAAGCACGCCGGCGGCAATGGCCGATCCGATAACCCCGGCGACATTGGGTGCCATAGCGTGCATCAGCAGGAAGTTGGTGGGATCCTCTTCCTGGCCAACGACTTGTACCACGCGGGCCGAATCGGGCACGGCTGAAACTCCGGCGGCGCCCAATAACGGATTGATCTTCTCCTTGAGGAACAAGTTCATGAACTTGGCAAACAGGACGCCACTGGCCGTAGCGACCGCAAAAGACAAAGCACCGAGAGCAAAGATCAAAATTGACTGAGGTTTCAAGAAATACTGTGCGCTGGTGCTGGCGCCGACGCAGAACCCCAATAAGATCGTCACCACATCGATCATCGACGAACGCGCGGTCAGCGCCAACCTGTCCGTGACGGTGCACTCCTTCATCAGATTCCCAAAAAACAGCATGCCGATCAAAACGATGGCGCCAGGGGCGAGGAGGCCGCAAACCAAGAACCCGATGACTGGAAACAAAATGCGTTCTCGCCGGGAGACAACTCGCGTGGGTTTCATACGTATCCGCCGCTCCTCGTGGCTGGTCAACAGCCGCATGATAGGTGGCTGAATAACGGGCACCAAGGCCATGTAAGAGTAGGCGGCAATGGCAATTGCACCCAGCAAATCCGGAGCGAGTTTCGAAGCCAAGAAAATTGCCGTTGGGCCGTCGGCCCCGCCAATGATGCCAATTGCCCCAGCCTCCTGCGGCGTGAAAGCCAGGCACAAAGCGCCGAGATAAGTCAGAAACACGCCGACTTGTGCAGCTGCGCCGAGAAAAACGAGCTTGGGATTGGAGAGCATGGTGGAGAAATCCGTCATGGCTCCAATTCCTAGAAAAATCAGCGGCGGGTAGATACCTTTTTCGACGCCAAAGTATAGGTAACGCAGAACGGATCCCTCGTCATATACTCCCAAAGACATGCCCGCGGCTGGCGGAATATTGCCCACAATAATTCCGAATCCGATGGGTACCAGCAGCAAGGGTTCATAGTGCTTGGCAATAGCCAGGTAGATAAAGCACAATCCGATAACGATCATCATCAGATTGCCAAACGCAAAGCTGGGGAAGGCTGTGGTTTGGTACAGCTGGTATGCCTTGTCGAGCACGTAGTGCATAAAACTCATGAACGATCTCGGTGTTGGATGCGATGGGACAGATGTTGCTGCATGCGGCCTTCGAGAGACCAACCGAGTTCCGAGCTGCCCAGTCCACGAATCTTGACGATACGCTGTGGTCTGTCCATGAATTCGGATACCGCGGCGGCGATCACCACCTGGATTTCTTCGGGCAGTTCATCATCCAGCTCCAACCCGGCAGCTGCTGGCTGTATTTCAGCCGCAGGCTGTGGCGCCGTATTCCCCAGCATGCGTGGCAGCAACGAAATGAAGGTGACGACCAGCGCCAGCGCGGCAAACACCACCAGGATGCCCATCAACGCCAGCGACAATCCACTGTCCTCGAACAAGGGAGCAAGGCGGAATTGGATCGCCGGGGGACTACTTTGAAATGCGAGCAGGGTGGGAAAACCAAACACAGCGGCTTACTCCAATACCAACAAGACATGCCCTTCGGCGACGGCATCTCCCTCGACCACATGCACGCTCACGACCTTGCCGGTCATGGGCGCGGTAATCTGGTTTTCCATTTTCATGGCTTCCAGAATCACCAAGGCATCTCCACGCTTCACCCCGTCGCCCGGTTTGACCTGCACCGCGCGAATCGCGCCGGCCATGGGGCTGGTCACGGCCCCGGCGGAGGCAGGACTAGGCTGTGGCACAGCCCGCGGGGCCAAGGCCGCAGGTGGTGGCGTCGATGCGACAGCCGAGGCAGGTGGCAGGGGTAGCCCCGTGGGTGCGGGAAAGGCATCTCCACTAGTCAAATCTTCGACCGTGACCTCGTAGGATTTATTGCCGATCGTAATGCGCAGCTTTTTCATAGCGGTATCAAACCATGCTTCTTGGGTGGACGGGTCTCACTCTTATTCAACGTATTTCGCAGTGCCAGCGATACCACAGCCCGCGTTTGGGCGGGGGCGATCACATCGGTAATCATGCCATGCGAGGCAGCCAGGTATGGCGAGGCGAATCGCTCGCGATACTCTTGCACATACTTGGCCCGCGCGGCCGCCTGGTCCTCGGCCTCGGCCAGTTCCTTGCGGTACAGAATATTAATTGCCCCATCGGCGCCCATCACGGCGATCTCAGCCGTTGGCCATGCAAAGACCATATCCGCTTTCAGGTCGCGGCTACACATGGCTAAATAGGAGCCGCCATAAGCCTTGCGCGTAATGACCGTGATCTTTGGCACCGTGGCCGCCGAATACGCAAACAGTAGCTTGGCACCATGCCGGATAATACCGCCCTGTTCCTGCGACACTCCGGGCAAAAAGCCCGGCACGTCAACCAAGGTCAACAGCGGAATGTTAAAGGCGTTACAAAAACGGATAAAGCGCGCGCCCTTGTCCGAGGCATCTATGTCCAAAGTGCCGGCCTTGACATTGGGTTGATTGGCGACGATCCCTACCACCAGACCATCCACACGTGCAAAACCGACGATGATGTTGGGGGCAAAGTCGCGATGCACCTCCAAAAAACAGTCCTGGTCGGCAATTCGCCGAATGACCTCGTACATGTCCATTGGGTCTTTAATATTTTCCGGCACCACCTCGTTCATGCTTGGATCGGGATCGAGGCATAACTGCTCGCTGGGTCGATGCGGCGGATCTTGGACATTGTTCGACGGCAGGTAGGACAACAACTGCTGAGCGAGCTGCATGGCATGCCGATCATCCTCGGCAACGAAATGTACATTCCCACTGATACTGGCATTCGCCGCGGCGCTGCCGATCTCCTGCATCGTGCACTCGACCCCGGTAGCGGCCTTGATGACCTGCGGTCCGCAAATAAACATATTCGCGTTTTCACGAGTCATGATCAGAAAATCCATCAAGGCCGGTGAGTAAGCCGCGCCACCCGCACAATTTCCAGCAATGACCCCGATCTGCGGCACGCAACCGGAGAGCATCACGTTGCGGTGAAAGACCTGGCCATAGCCCGAAAGCGAATTCACAGCCTCCTGGATACGGGCTCCTCCCGAATCATTCACTGCCACCAGCGGTAAGCCGCTTTCCAGGGCGTAATCCATAATGTCACAGATTTTCTTGGCGTGCCTCTCACCCAAGGCGCCTCCGCCCACCGTCGCATCCTGACTAAAAGCCGCGACAGCCCGCCCTTGCACGCGGCCAATGCCCGTCACCACACCGTCGCCGGGCATGGCTTTGCCGTGCATGCCGAAGTCGTGGCAGGAGTGGTCGACATGCATGCCCCACTCCTGAAAGGTATCCGGCTCAAAGAACAGATCCAGCCGCTCTCGAGCGGAGAGCATGCCTTTTTCACGCCTCTGCAGGTGGCGACTCTCGCCTCCACCCAAGCGTATGTTTGCGCGGCGCTGTTCCAGATCCAATAACATTTTGTTTTGTATAGTCATGCTTTAGCAATTTACTTTCGCTGTTCGTCCGTTTCGTAGTTTGGCAGTCCAAAGGCATTTAGGATACTACGGGCTGCGCTTTCTGGAGGCAGGCTGCCAGCCAGTACTTGGGCTTCGAGTTCCTGGCGAATGCTCTGCACGCGAGGGTTTTCGCGGACCGCCTGCTTGAGGCGATCTTCGATAATGGCCCACAGCCAGCGCACCTGCTGGCGGCGACGACGCTGCGCCAGTTCACCGCTGGAGCGCAAGCGCTGGAAACGATGTTCGATGGCTTCCCACACGGCGTCAACGCGTTTGTGTTGCAATGCGCTACAGGTCAGCACCTGAGGTGGATGCTCCTGTTTGCCCAGGATGGACTGAATGGCCATTTCGAATTGGTGTGCCGCCAACTCGGCGGCTTTGAGCATGGCATCATCGGCCTTGTTGACCGCGATAACGTCGACCAATTCCAGCAGTCCGCGTTTGATACCTTGCAAATCGTCGCCGGCGCCAGGCAACATGAGTGCCAGAAAGCAGTCGGTCATCTCGGCTACCATCGTCTCGGATTGTCCGACGCCGACCGTTTCAATCAATACGATCTCGTAGCCAGCTGCTTCGCACAACAACATGCTTTCGCGAGTCTTGCTGGCCACACCGCCGAGCGTGCCGGCCGAGGGCGAGGGTCGAATGTAGGCCTGTGGCTCTGCCGCCAATCGCGACATACGGGTCTTATCCCCCAAAATACTGCCGCCGCTAATGCCGCTGGACGGATCGACGGTCAGAACCGCAATCCTTCGCCCTTGCCCCGTCAAATACAGACCCAGCGACTCGATAAAGGTACTCTTGCCGACGCCCGGAGGCCCAGTAATTCCCACGCGAATAGCCTGGCCGGTATAGGGCATCAACTGTGTCAACAACTGCTCTGCCTGGCGTTGATGGGCTGCCTTGCTCGACTCGATCAGAGTCAAGGCGCGTGGCAAGATCGTCCTATCCCCACGACGCACACCCTCAAAATAGTCTTGCGTCGTAAGTTGCGGACGGCGGATAACCTCTCGCGTCATGCTGCCCACGGTCATGCTTCCTCGGCCACGATGGAGTCATCGGCCTCGAGAGCATCATCCACTGAAAAACCCAGACGATCCGCCAAGTCATGAATGAGTTTGATGGCGGCTTCTCCAATGACCGTTCCTGGACCAAAGACCTCTGCGGCGCCGGCTTCGAACAAAGCCTCACGGTCTTCAGGAGGAATGACGCCGCCGGCGACGATCATGATATCTTCGCGGCCCAGTTCGGCCAGTGCCTGTCGGAGTTGGGGGACGAGAGTCAGGTGACCAGCGGCCAACGAGCTGACGCCAACGATATGCACATCGTTCTCAACGGCTTGCCGAGCGGTTTCGGCGGGCGTGCGAAATAGCGGTCCTATATCGACATCGAATCCCAGGTCCGCAAAGGCACTGGCAATAACCTTTTGGCCCCGGTCATGCCCATCCTGCCCCATTTTGGCGACCAGAATCCGTGGCCGCCGACCCTCGTTTCGCTCAAAACATTCAACAACCTGACGTACTTGCTGGGTCATACTCTCGCTCTCCAAGGCGGCAGCATACACACCTCTCACCGATTGCACCGGCGCCTCATAGCGGCTGTAAACTTTTTCCAGAGCCCCGCTGATTTCCCCCACCGTAGCCCTCGCTCGCGCCGCTTGGACGGCCAACTCCAGCAGGTTGCCCTGCTCCGACCGCGCAGCTTCGGATAGTGCATCGAGGGCAGCCTGTACCCGGCTTGCATCCCGCTCGGCACGCAGACGCTGCAGGCTATCGATCTGCGACTTGCGGACGGCGGTATTATCGACGTGCAGGACGCGCATTTCATCCTCTTCTGCCAGTCGATACTTGTTGACGCCAATTAACGTCTGCCGCCCCGAGTCGATGCGCGCCTGCGTGCGGGCGGCCGCCTCTTCAATTCGCATCTTGGGAATGCCTGCCTGGATCGCCGCCGTCATCCCGCCCAACTCCTCGACCTCGACGATGTGGCTCCATGCCCGCTGGGCCAGGTCGTGCGTCAATCGCTCGACGTAGTAGCTGCCACCCCAGGGATCGACGACTTCGCAGGTGTCCGTCTCTTGCTGCAGAAACAACTGTGTATTGCGCGCGATCCGCGCCGAGAAATCGGTGGGCAACGCCAGGGCTTCGTCCAGTGCGTTGGTATGCAAGGATTGCGTGTGACCATGCACGGCCGCCATCGCCTCGACACAGGTCCGCGTCACGTTGTTGTACACATCCTGTGCGGTCAAACTCCAACCGCTGGTCTGGCTGTGCGTGCGCAAGGAAAGACTCTTCGGATTCTGCGGCTCAAACTTCTTGATCAGTTTGGCCCAAATCATCCGCGCCGCCCGCAATTTGGCAACCTCCATGAAATAATTCATGCCGATGGCCCAAAAGAATGACAGCCGAGGGCAAAAGGCGTCGACATCCAGACCCGCCGCGCGACCGGTACGCACGTAATCCAAACCGTCGGCGAGCGTGTAGGCCAGCTCCAGGTCGGCAGTCGCCCCAGCCTCCTGCATGTGGTAGCCGCTGATGCTGATGCTATTGAACTTGGGCATCCGCTGGCTGGTGTATTCGAAGATCGAAGCAATGATCCGCATGCTGGGCGCGGGCGGATAAATGTACGTATTGCGAACCATGAACTCCTTGAGGATATCGTTCTGAATCGTGCCCGCCAGCTGCTCCGGTGGAACGCCTTGCTCCTCGGCCGCGACGATATACAACGCCATGATGGGCAGCACCGCCCCATTCATCGTCATCGAGACACTCATACGATCGAGGGGAATACCCTCGAACAAGGTGCGCATGTCCAGGATGCTATCGATAGCTACCCCCGCCATGCCCACATCACCACTTACGCGCTCGTGATCGGAATCGTATCCTCGATGCGTTGCCAAATCAAAGGCGATGCTCAGCCCCATTTGACCAGCTGCCAAATTGCGGCGGTAGAAAGCATTGGAATCCTTGGCGGTCGAAAACCCAGCGTACTGCCGCACCGTCCATGGGCGCTGCACGTACATCGTCGCGTAGGGACCTCGCACAAAGGGTGCTAAACCCGGCATCGTATCCAGGTGGTCGAGTCCCTGCCGATCGGCAGCTGTGTACAAAGGCTGAACCGAAAGTTGCTCGGGCGTTTGCCAGACCAGGGAATCCAGGTCACCGCCGGCATTCGCCCGCCAATCCTGCAGGCCAAATTGGGCGCTCGCCGGGGATTCCAGTCCTATCTTTGCAAAGTTGGGAATCTGCGTCATCTAGTTTGTCCTCCGAGGGGCAATACGCCCAGTTCGGTCAATAGCTCGTGCAGCGTTTCGAATACATCGCACTTGATAAAAATAAAGCGATCCACTCCGGCATCGCGCCATGCCTGTTCGTTCGCCCCAGGGTGCCCCGCCAGAACGATACTGCGCGCCCCCGCGGCCCGCAGCTTGGCTGCCGCTGCGGGTACCAAGTCTGGATAGAGCTTGTCCGAGGAGCAGATCACCGCAATCGGGGCTTCGCTGCGGCCAAAACCGTCCGCGGCTTGATCGACATCTGCAAAGCTCTCACCTCCCAAGACCTCAAAACCGCCGACCTCAAAGAAGTTCTTGGACCAAGCCGCGCGGCCGCTGTAATGGGCGACCGGGCCAAGCGTCACCAGGAATACCCGCGGACGCTGGCCTCGGGCGGCCAGCCAAGCTTCGCAAGCATCTCGCAGATGCTCAAATGGCGCAGACAAACTCCGCGGCGGTATGGCTCGTATGGAATCGCTGGCTGACTGGCCAAAGCCCAGCCCCTGGGCCAGCTCGCCAAGCGTGGCTCCCGCCACAGCCGCCTGCTGACAGGCCATGGTTTTGTTTTCAGCCGCTGCCAACTGCGGCAGAGGCATTGGCCCGCGTTGCCCCAAGCGGTTCGCTGCCGCAGCGCGGTGAGCTGCCATATCTGGCGTATCGGGCAATACACGCTCCTCGAGCACGTTGGGGAATTCGCTAATGCCCGTAATGCCCTGTTTTCGCAGGGCAATATCCTTCGCCCGAGCCGCGTGCGCCTGATCAAGCTGTTCGGCAACCCAGTTGCTGCAAAGCGCTGATCGC
Organism: Pirellulaceae bacterium; assembly: GCA_963707245.1. Taxonomy (GTDB): domain Bacteria; phylum Planctomycetota; class Planctomycetia; order Pirellulales; family Pirellulaceae; genus Aureliella. The sequence continues at coordinate 125,710 of CAVPPY010000044.1, read as the reverse complement.
ATGCCACCGCCCGCCTCAATCTCCTGAAGTAATTTCCAGGCGGCGTGCGCAAGCTGGTCAGTCAAACGGTCGAGAAACCAACTGCCACCCGCCGGATCCAGCACGCGATGCAACTGGGCCTCGTCCTGCAGAACTAACACCGAATTGCGGGCCACGCGGCGACTGAAAGCATCCGGTAAACCCACCGCGTCATCGAAAGGCACAGAAGTGATCGCATCCGCTCCACCAATCCCAGCGGCAAAAACGGCTACCGAATTGCGCAACAAATTCACATAAGGGTCGTGCTGAGTCAACACGCGACGACTGGTCCGCGCATGAATGCGGATGGCGTTGCTGGAAGGTGGCGAACCGCAAGCTTCGACAATGCGAGTCCACACCCAGCGCATAGCCCTCAGTTTGGCAATGGCCATGAAATGGTGTGTGCCCAAGCTCAAGTGAAACAGCATCTGTGAGGCCGCGCGGGCTGGAGTGAAGCCGGCCTTCTGCAAGGCACGCATATATTCCAGCCCCGTGGCGGCGGCAAAGGCGATATCTTGTGCAGCGGTCGCGCCAGCATCGTGATAGACCGCTGTATCCACACCCACAGCTCGGACCTGGGGATAGCCTCCGTCGATATGCTTGGACAAATCGGCCATCAACGAAATAGCCATGTCCAAAGGAATAGGCAAACTGCCATCGCGAGCCAAGGTCCCTAAGGGATCGGCATTCAAGGCAGCCTGCGCCTGCTGGGGATCGATCTGCCGCCGCTGCCATAGGCCAAGTAGCATGCTCGCTGCAGGCATGAAGGCCGCGCCAGCCTCCAGGGCGATGGGCACCATGTCCAAATGCACCCCCGCCAGCAACTGATCCAAATCGTCCACGCTGTAAACCAGCAGTCCAGCCTGACGCATGTCGAACTGATTGGCAGTTGGACCAGCATCCTTGCCCGACTGGGCCGAGCGGTCCAAACGCAATTGCAACGAGGTAACTCCCCCGCGAAGATCATTCAAAATAGCCTGATTGGATTCTGCCAGACGGGGATCGCTGAATTCCTGTCGCAAATCCCAACCGTTCCTCACGCTTCCCAGAGGTGTTGCCCCGCGGACGCAATGTTCCAGCCCCGGGAAACCCATGGGATCCTCACCCGGCAGCTCATCGCGGCGGGTGTAGACCGGCTGAATGTCGAGACCCTCGTAAGTGTGCGTGACCAATTTCTTTTCGAAGGGAGCCCCCGCCAGCGACTGCTCCACGAGGGCCCGCCACTGATCATAATCGACCGGCGGAAATTCATCTTGGATGCTGAATTCATCAGGTAAGGTTGCGCTCATTAGGGCGATCTCTATTCATGTTTCGCTGGTTCACAAAGCTCCGTCAACACGCCGCAAGAACTCTTGGGATGCAAGAATGCAATTTGCATATGATGCGCCCCTGGACGTGGCGTTTGGTCGATCATACGCAGGCCAGCCGATTGCAGCTCGGCAATCCGCGCGTCTATATCGTCGACGGTAAACGCCAAGTGATGCAAGCCCTCACCGCGCTTTTCCAAAAATTTGGCGATCGTGCTCTCAGGCGATGTTGGCTCAAGCAACTCAAGCCGCACATCGGCTGTGCGAAAAAAGGCAACACGCACCATCTGGCTCGGCACCTCTTCGGTGCCCTCAAACTCCAGCCCCAAGGCACCTTCATAAAAGGCGCGATGATCTTCGATCGATTTAACTGCAATTCCAACGTGATTCAGTGACTTAACTGACATTTCCCATTCCCGATATGGATTCAGCGATGATACCATGGTCCGCCTGATGAACGCAGCACGAGCAAACGGCGAGCCATACGAAGTATCTTCAGGCATAGCATCGTATTACGCAACGCAAGCACCAGCCAATTCCAATAGCCACTGGTACTCGCCGATCTCGGCTGTGCACTCACTGGCTGGTTTTCCTGTGTGAATTCACCGGCTTACCGGGATAGGACGACCCATCATGGAGGACATCCAGTCGAAGGCCTGGCCAGCAGTCAACCGGGCCACGACACTCGGCCAGCCAAGGCAGACTTGCGCTAGATCGAGATTCGAAACTCTCGTTGAGAAATCGCGAGAATCTGGCCAATGCAAGCAGCGTTGCGGATACTCCAGCGCCAAGTGCCGCAGGAATTCAAGAAAGAGCGTCAGTTCGAGCACCCTGTCGCAGCCAGCCATTTCGGTTATCAAACCATCGAGCGTCTGAGCGGTTTTGCGAAACATGAGTAAATCAGTGGCCACACGCAGCCCCGCTCGCTGAGCTGCGTCGTCGAGCAGGTTCAGCATCCAACTCCAGCCCGGCAACTGCCCACGGGCCACGCGTCGCAGGGCCGTCTCCACCACCCGCCGCAGCAGCGGTCGATTGGGCTCCACCATCGCCAAACGCTCCAGGCCATGCTCGATGCTCTGCCCATTGAGAGTCAGTGCGGCCAGCCCAATCTGTACCAGCCATGTGCGTTCTTGCGAGCCCAGTCGGCCCACCAGGCTCCAATCCAGCAGGCCCAGCCGACCGTCGTCGGTGAGGAATAGATTGCCGGCGTGAGGGTCCGCGTGGAAAAGCGCCCGCGGGGCTGGCGAAAATAGGGTTTTCCCAATCAGCACTTCAGCCAAGAGGCAAGACAATTGGCGGCGCGAGCTCGCTGAACCATGATCGGTGACTTTTCCTCCTGAAATGAATTCCATGGCCGTTATTCGCGAGCTGCACCACTCCAGCAACTGCGGGATGTGGACGCGTGGCTCGTCGGCAAAAAACTGCTGGGCCTCGACCAAGTGACGCTGCTCGTACTCAAGCCGCACCTCCTCCAACAGTTTCTCACTGGCTTGCTGAAACGCATTTTCGTAGTCGAGCTGTGGAATGCCCAACTCTTCACAGCGTTGGTCGAGATGCTGACCGACATTTTGCAGCAGTTCCAATTCGCGTTCAAGCTGCTGTTCGATGCCCGGCTTGAGAATTTTCAACACACCTCGGCCGGCGGCGTGTGGGCACTGGCTTGCTGGGCTATGGGCTGCAGGATATGCACTCTGTTCAAAAGGAACGACCACGGCCACGCTGGCCTCCGCCAGAGCAGGTCGCAGCTGAATGCCGTTCCGCCCAAGGTCTCCAAACTCCTGGGCAACCAGGCTTTCAATCTGCTCCGCCGATACCGACGGTGGAAGCGATTCCAAGTCGCGCAAGCAAACGCGCAGCTGGTAGGGCAAGCGTTGATCACGGGCCAACATTTGTCCCAGCTTGTGCAGGACCGGCGAGGCCTGCGCAAGGCGCACCAAACGCTGAGAAAAGGAAGCGCTGGCTGGCAATCGGGCTTGCTGCCGCAGAATCGCCGCCTGCTGTGCTGGCGGCAATCCACCAAGAAAGACGCACAAGGCGTCCCGCACCGGCAGGGCGAAATGGGCCAGATCGCGAGGCAGTACGTCCGCCAGTGCAGATTCCGGAAGCAATAATTCCCAGCTGGCCATGGGAGTTATGCCGATCTGGCGGCCAGCCACGATTCAATATGTGGCCAAGTATTCTTTTCAGCGCCCCGCCCAGCCATGATGCCAATGTGCCCTCCGCGAACTCGCAGAACTTCCTTGTCCTGACTGCCCACACGGTCCATGATGCCCTCTGACTGGCAAGGTGGCGTGATGTGGTCGGCCTCGGCAATCACATTCAACAAATTGGCCTTGATGCGCTGCAGATCAATCGTCTCGCCACGCAACTGCATGGTACCCTTCATCAGTTTGTTCTCTTTGTACATCTCGTTGATCAACTGGCGGTAAGCTCCACCAGCCATCGGAATAATATCGCGAACCCAGGTATTCATGGCATGCCAAGCCTCAACCGTACCTGGATCTTCGATCTTGTCCCACAACATACTGTAGCTGCCAAAGTAGTTTTCGATCGGCTTGAGCATTTTGGCTCCACCGTCAATCATCTCGCCCGGCACATTCCCCAGCTTCTCCACAATCGTGTCGGCATTAAAAGCCGGGTTGCTGGACCAGCGTGAAAAACCACTCGCAGCAGGATCGCTAAAGTCCAGCGGCGCGGTCAGCAGTAATAGATTCTTCAGTCCGTCATCGGGACGCAGGGCGGCATACATGGTGCTAATCAATGCCCCCAAACACCAACCCAACATGCTGAATTCTTCCGCGCCGGACAGCTTCTTGAATTTGCGAATGGCCCGCGGCAGATACTCGAGCGTGTAATCGTCGAAGCACATGTTCTTGTCCTCCGGTCCGGGGGCACCCCAATCCAAGAGGAACAGATCGTAGCCATGCCGCAGCATGTACTCCGCAAAACTATGCCCTGGTCGCAGGTCGAGCACATGCGGACGATTCATGATGGCGAATACCAGCAAGAGTGGCACTCGCTTGCGCTCCGACTCGGGGACGACGGGAATATAACGATAGAGCTTGGTCTTGTTCAGCGTCCACACTAATTGCTTGGGTGTTTTGGCGATCTCCGCATCGGTGGTCAACATGCGGTTAAAGCGATCGACGTTGCCGGCAGCCCGATGCCATGCCTCGCAGAGCTCAGGGAAAGTTGGAAAGCTTGCGCTGGGAAGAGCTTGCGTGGTTGACATGATCTTGTCCTTTCTAAGTTTGTGAAGCGCTCGGTGCTGCCCTGGCCGCCATTTGTCGCCGCGCTGCCCAGGCAGCCAGCCAAAACGTTGCTGCTGCCACAGGCCGCGAGGCGGCTATTTGTCCAAGCGGGCGTCTAAATCATCGAGCCGCATTTCAATATTCGTCAAGCGTTCGGCCAGTCGCGTGATGTCGTCGCGCGTCGGCATGTTCAGCTGCTCCATGGATTGCGTAACGCCCTGTTCGATCACCTTGCGAAAGGGACCAGAAGTGGTCAGCCAAGCGTCCAGCATGGCTCCCGTGGACTCGGCATAGGCATCGGTATTGACCAGCTCGAGCATCATCTTGGACCACGAATCCATATTGGCGTCGCGGAACTGCTTCATCATGCCTGTCGGATCAAAAGGATCGAACTTTGCATTGTCTTTTGTGTGGGTCATCGATTTATTCCAATTCAGGGTTGGTTATACCGGCGCTGGGCTTGCGGTTTCGCGGCGCGTGAGTCCCGGAAAGGGGGCCCACGGTAACGCCGGATCGCGCTACATGAACGCCCCACCGTTGACGTTGATTTGTTGGCCGGTGATATAATCTCCATCGGCTACCAGGAAGGTCACTGCTTTGGCAATCTCCTCGGGATGGGCAAAACGCCCCATGGGGATGCCGCCGCGAATCTTGGCCTGCAGAGCCGGGGGCACTGCATCAAACATGTCGGTCTCGGTGTATCCGGGAGCAATGCAGTTCACCGTGATACCCGAATGCACCAACTCGGCCGCCGCCGTCCGCGTAAAGGCAATGATACCTCCCTTGCTGGCGCTATAGTTGGCTTGGCCAATCGCCGGCAACTGGCCGTTCATCGAACTGACATTGACGATCCGACCATAACTTTGCAATGTCATGATGGGTATAGCCGCCGAGGTACAGAAAAAGCAACCGCCCAAGTTGGTTTGAATGACCTCCATCCACTGCTCGTCGGTCATCCGCGGCAGCAAGGAGTCACGCGTAATACCAGCGTTGTTAACCAAAATGTCCAGGTGCGTGAACTCTTCTGCAACCTTCTTAACCATGGCCCGCGCTTGTTTGGCGTCTCCGATATTGGCTTGGGCCAAAATGCACGTGCCGCCAGCAGCGCTGATTTCGTCGGCAACCTCTTGAGCCTTGGCCTCATTGCTGGCAAAGTTGATAGCCACACGAGCTCCCTCGCGAGCCAGTTCGATCGCTATGGCGCGACCAATCCCCCGCGAGCCGCCGGTGATTAGTGCCGTTCTACCCTCAACGCGTCCCATCATCGTCCCCTTATTATCTGGTGTGTCAGCTTTTAGATCAGCTGCATTAAGCGCCTATCCGAAAAGGGGTCTGACCCTTTGGAGGCGAGTCGATTTCATTGGTTTTTTGGCCTCGCCGGAGAGGTTCAGACCCCTTTTCGGATAGGCTCCAAGTGCTAAATATGTTCGAAAATTGCCGCGATGCCTTGCCCGCCGCCAATGCACATCGTGACCAACGCCCGCTTCTTGCCAGTACGGTTCAATTCGTAGAGTGCCTTGATAACCAGAATTGCACCGGTTGCACCAATGGGGTGGCCAAGCGAAATGCCGCTACCGTTGGGATTGGTGCGATCCATGGGCAGCTTTAATTCTCGAGCCACCGCCAGCGCCTGCGCTGCAAAGGCTTCGTTTACCTCGAAGACGTCAATATCATCCAACCCAAACCCTGTCTTTGCCAATAGTTTCTGGACGGCAGGGACCGGACCGATACCCATGTACTTTGGATCTACCCCAGCGTAGGCGTAATCCACCAAACGGCCCATGGGTTTCAGACCATGGCTGTCCGCATACTCGCGATCGGCCAGGACCAGCGCGGCTGCGGCATCGTTTATGCTCGACGCGTTGCCTGGTGTAACCGAACCCTGCGGGTCAAACACCGTCGGCAATCTCGCCAGTTTTTCCGTGGTCACGCCATAGCGCACCGTTTCGTCGACTTCAAAAGGCACTTTGTCGCGTTTGACTTGGATCTCAATGGGAACAATCTGTGCTTTAAAATAGCCGTGATCGATGGCCGCACCGGCCCGACGATGACTTTCAACAGCCAATTCATCTTGGTCCTGACGGGTTATGCCGTACTTCTTGGCCACGTTCTCTGCGGTGACCCCCATATGGCAATTATCAAAGGGATCGCTCAATGCGCCGACCATCATGTCGACCATCGTTGTATCGTTCATGCGTGCACCGAAGCGCATGGCCGCCGAACTGTAGGGGCTGCGACTCATATTTTCCGCTCCACCCGCCACAGCCAACTTGACATCGTCCAGCATGATGGTCTGGGCTGCGGTAATCACCGCCTGCAGACCGCTGCCGCACAAGCGATTCAAGGTCAGCGCGGGTGTCCCATGGGGCAGGCCGCCATTCACCCCGGCCACACGCGCGAGATAATGGTCATGCGCATCGGTGTGGATGATATTTCCAAAAACCACGTGGCCTACATCGGCGGTGTTGATCCCAGACCGCTTGACCGCTTCATGAACACACTTGGCAGCCATGACAGTTGGAGGGGTATCCTTGAGACTGCCGCCATACCCTCCGATCGGCGTGCGTACGCCACTGAGTATCACCACTTCACGGCTCATTTTCTTCATTCTCCATAAGAACTAGCGGGAAACCGCGGACCTGAGCTCAGCGTGGGCCATACAGGATTGCGGCTGATCCAGAAGACTCCAACGCAGCAATAAGGCACGCGCTGAAGCAAAGCGGGTTATGATTCTTCACCTGCGTCAATCTATTGCAAACCGTATACCATGTCGCTGGGATTGCTCAACCTGCCAGGCCGCCCCTATCCCTTGACGAAAATCTGGCCCCTGACGAAATCTGGCCCCTGACGAAATCTGGCCCCTGACGAAATCCACCTGACTGCGGCCTGAGCAGGCTTTGGAACCGCCGCGTGGGCAAGGCCAAGCTGTGACAGTTGTCCAGGCAAGTGTGCGTGGCCGCGCGCATCTGCGGCGAACCAGGCTCAGTCTCGATGGCTCAGGTCCTCGTTAAAATACCCCCTGCTTTAAACCCTATTCTAGCTCCTGCGCGAGGCGAGCCCATGCAAAAGAGGTCGCTTCGAGTAGCAGGCGAATGCTTGAATTCAGTACACCACAGGGCGCTAGCCGCCGTTTCCAGGGTTCAAAAAACGCCGGCGGCCAGCGAGCGCCTTGCCGCGGAAGCTACCGGAGGACCACTAAAGTCGGGCGCACACGACTTGACCGACTGGACAATGGAATCAGAATCAAAGAGGCATTTAACCAATGAGGCTTCATGAATAGCTGGTTGTCAAACGAGGGAGCGCCCATCCCGCTGGGAGTTACTTGGATTCCCGAAGAGCAGGCCTATAACTTTGCGATCTACTCCAAGCACGCAGAGAGTGTGACGCTGTGCATCTACGACGAAGCCGAACCACGCGTCCCCTTTTTTCGACTGGAACTGGACTACTTGCGCAACAAATCGGGGCGAATTTGGCATTGTCGCCTGCCCAAAACCCTGCTCAGCACGGGCCGGTATTTTGGCTGGTGCATCGACGGCCCGGCCCATAACGGCTTTCCCGAATGGCACTCCTTTGACGGCGACAAGATCCTGCTGGACCCTTATGCCCAGGCGGTCTACTTTCCACCCGAGTTCGACCGCAGGGCCGCCATGCATTCCGGCAGCAACGCTGGACAGGCGCCCCTGGGGGTGCTGCACGAGTACGAATCGGAATTCGATTGGAGCGGTGAAAAACGGCCGCGCCACGAGTCGGATCTGATCATCTACGAGATGCATGTCCGCGGCTTTACACGCAATGCAAACAGCGGCGTGATGTCATCGCGGCGAGGCACTTTCGCAGGCGTTATTGACAAGATTCCCTACCTCAAGCAATTGGGCGTGACCGCGCTGGAGTTGATGCCCGTCTTTCAATTCGATCCCCAGGAGGGCAACTACTGGGGCTACATGACCTTGAATTTTTTCTCACCGCATCACCTCTATAGCTCCGCCCGCGATCCCGCCGAACACCCCAATGAATTCCGGGCGATGGTCAAGGCCCTCCACAATGCGGGTATCGAAGTCATTTTGGATGTCGTTTTCAACCACACCGCCGAAGGCAATCATGAGGGACCGCTGTATAGCTTCAAGGGCATCGACAACAGCACCTACTACCTGGTGACTGGCGATGCGGAGCAGCCCTTTGCAAACTACTCGGGCACGGGCAATACCCTGAATTGCGCCAACCGTTACGTACGCAGAATGATCCTCGACAGCCTGCGTTATTGGGTGAAGCACATGCATGTCGACGGGTTTCGATTCGATTTGGCCTCGACCTTCGCACGCAACACAGACGGTTCGTTGAACTGGTCCGATCCGCCCATTTTTGGTGAGATCCGCGCGGATCCGGACCTGGGCAACGTACGGCTGATCGCCGAGCCCTGGGATGCGGCCGGCGCCTACCAATTGGGCAAGACCTTTCCAGGAACTCGCTGGCTGCAGTGGAATGGTAAGTTTCGGGACGATGTACGGCGTTTTGTTCGCGGTGATGGTGGATTGGTACCGTCGATCATGTACCGTTTGTACGGCAGCGATGATCTATTTCCAGATGATCGGATGCATGCCTTTCACGCCTTCCAGTCGGTGAATTATGTCACCTCGCACGACGGCTTTACGCTCTACGACCTGGTGTCCTACACGCACCGACGCAATCTCGCCAACGGTCATCAAAACCAGGATGGTCCTGCGGAGAATTTCAGCTGCAATTGTGGGCATGAGGGCGACGAACTGGTTGCGCCCCAGGTAATCGCCCGCCGACGGCAACAGGCCAAGAATTTTTGTTGCCTGCTGTTCCTGTCCAACGGCACGCCCATGTTTCACTTCGGCGATGAATTCCTGCATACGCAGGGCGGGCAACAGCAACCCCTACAATCAAGACAATGAGACAACCTGGCTGAATTGGGACCGCTTAGAAGAGCATCAGGAAGTGTTTCGCTTCTTCCAGCACATGATTGCCTTTCGCAAGGCGCACCCCAGCCTCTGCCGCAGTCGCTTCTGGCGCGAAGACGTTCGCTGGTACGGCACGCAGCACGGGAGTCGATATGTCCCATGCGTCGCGGCACCTCGCCTTTTACTTGGATGGCGATTCGCAAGAGGATGATGACCTGTACGTGATGATCAATGCGGAAGATCAGGCGCTTACCTTTACCGTCCAAGAGGGCAAGACGCGCGAATGGTGGCGGGTGATCGACACCCGCCGCCCCAGCCCTCACGACATCTGCGAGCCTGGCCTGGAGGTGCAGATTAAGTCGCGGAGAGTATTGGTAAAATCGCAATCGGTCGTCGTGCTGCTGCGTCCCGCAACAGCCGAATTGGCTCCGACTAGCTACACACCGGCCCCGCATCGCAGACCTCTTTCCTAACGCCGGCTGCATACTTTTCAAAGTTGGCCTTGAACAAACCCGCCAGCTTCAGCCGCATGTTACTGTATTCGCCCTTGTCGGCCCAAGTATGCTCGGGTAGCAGCATCTCGTTAGGTACGCCCGGGCATGTCGTCAGTGTATCTAGCCGAAATACGGGATCCTTGCTGCAGGCCGCTTGACTGAGCGCTCCGGAGTAGATGGCATCGATGATGGCCCGCGTGTTCCCGAGCTTTATCCTCGAACCGACTCCATAGGGCCCGCCGGTCCAGCCAGTATTGACCAGCCACACCGACGCTTGGTGATTGCGAATCCGATTAGCGAGCAAATCAGCATATTTGCCGGGGTGCCAAACCAGGAAGGGGCCACCAAAGCATGGCGAAAACGTGGCTTTGGGCTCGGTCACACCGATCTCCGTACCAGCCACCTTGGCTGTGTATCCGCTGATGAAATGGTATTCCGCCTGCTCGGGAGTCAGCTTGCTGACCGGAGGCAATACGCCAAACGCATCACAGGTCAAGAAGATGACGTGTTTGGGATGCCCACTGACACAAGGAATCAATGCGTTTTCAATGAATTCGATCGGGTAAGCGCCGCGAGTGTTCTCGGTGATGGTGCCGTCGCAGAAGTCGACGTGATGGTCGCTTTCATCGTAGACCACGTTCTCCAGCACCGCCCCGAATCGCAACGCATCGAAGATCTGCGGCTCAGCCTCGCGCGTCGAGGTAAATCGCCTTGGCGTAACAGCCACCCTCGATATTGAAAATACCGGCGTCGGTCCAGCAATGTTCGTCATCGCCAATCAGCAGTCGCTTGGGATCCGCCGAGAGGGTCGTCTTACCCGTTCCGGACAGACCAAACAGCACGCTGGACTCCCCAGACTCGCGATCGACCGTGGCCGAACAGTGCATCGACAGCACATTGGCCTTGGGCATGAAATAGTTCATCAGCGTAAACACTGCCTTCTTCATCTCACCGGCGTATTGGGTCCCGAGGATGACCACTTCGCGTTTCTCGAGACTCAGGTCGATACTGGTCTTGGAGGTCATGCCCGTCGTGTAGCGATTGGCTGGAAAGGCACCCGCATTGTAGATCACGCAATCCGGCTGGCCGTAGTTGGCCAACTCGCTCCGCTTGGGGCGGATGAGCATGTTGTGCATGAACAAGGCATGATAGGGTCGCGCGCAAATGACGCGCACCTTGATGCGGTGCGCCGGATCCCAACCCGCGTAGCCGTCGATCACATACAGCGTATCGCGTGTATTGAGGTAATCGATGGCTCGCTCGCGATTGACCGCAAACACGTGCTCCTCGATCGGCACATTCACCGGTCCCCACCAAATATCCCCCTCTGAATCTGGATGCTTGACAACGCGTTTGTCATTCGGGGAACGCCCCGTTTTATCGCCGGAATAGGCGATCAACGCGCCGGTATCGGAGATAGCGGTCTTCTTATCGCGAGCCATCGCTTCTTGATACAAAGTGGCCGGCGACGGATTACGCAAAACGCGTTCACAGGCAATGCCATGTGCCGATAAGTCAAATTGCTGTTGCATGCTCATCTCCATCCAAAATTGCAAAAAGAGAAGTTGATTCGACGCGTTCCGTGGCCACACTTTAACCTACGGCGCGGAAAAGCTGTGAAAGTGCCCTTAGCAACTCGTGTTCCCAACCGCACAACCGGCATCCTCGCACCACACGCGAACCTCCCTCCCGCCGCAAACTAAGGCAGCCCCTTCCGTCGGCAACCTCAACCGGGTCCGCCTTCATAGGGCTAGCCGCCTGACCGCAGGGAAACCGCACATCACCAAGCGCGCGAAAGCTCGCCTAGTTGTGTGCACTTGCACACAAAATATTGCATCCACAGCATATTGCCCTGCAGAACCGACATAAACATGGATTGGAACAGAAATTGCACTAAGGAGCGATGCTGCAATTGCAGCAATCTGCTTTGCGGCGGGAATACCCAGCCGAGAGCAAGCACCTTTTTGTTGGGAGGTAGTAAGATGTCGGCAAAACCAAACACTCAAGTTCTCGACGGCATGCTGCAAGGCGTTCGACAAGCCACCGAGGCGAACCTAAGACTGCAACAAGACTGGCTGCGCCAATGGACGCGATTCTTGCCAGGCTTTACCGATCGCCCCGTGGGAGCCGATAGCTCAGTAAACTGGGCAAGCAATCCCTGGGCCGAAGGTTTCATGCGCAGTTGCCGAAGCCCAACGCAAGTTTGTAGCCCATCAATATGATGCTGCGTCGGAGATGCTGGATGTCTTGTCCAGCCTGACTCCGATCGACCTGCGTGTGGTCCAGCCTGGGGCGGCAAGCGTGCCCGGTGCGAGCATCCATGTTTCGGCGAAAGCCACTGTGCCCGGCGACCCTCAAGTCGCCGCCAAGGCAAGCTTGGCATGCGAGCTGGGAACGCCGGCAAGCGAAGTTGCTACGGTTCCGACCGCGCCCGTCAAGGCTGAGGTTGCTCAGGCTTCCAAACCTGTACCGGTTGCCGAGTCGGCTGTGTCTGCGGCCAAAGCAAAGGCTGCGGCCGCACCCGCCCGTGTCGAACAAAGCGAATTCCCGGTAGAAGCGTACAACAACATTCGCGAAAAGGTGGCGGTGGTCACAGGAGCTGGCAGCGGCATTGGTGAGGCTGTCGCCCGCGAATTGGCCCGACGCGGGGCCAAAGCCGTGCTGTTGGTCGATCGCAGCGAAGTCGTCAACGACTTGGCCAAGTCCATCAACCAGGCCGCCGGGCGCAATGTTGCCGAAGCCAAGATCGGCGACACCACAGACGAAGCCTTTCGCAAGCGGGTCTTTAACGATGCCGCCGAGAAATACGGTCTGATCAGCATTTGCGTGCCAGCTGCGGGCATCACCCGCGACGCATTGGCTGTCGTGATCAACAAGGAAACCGGCAAGTCCGAGATTTATCCGACGGAGACATTTCGTCAGGTTACCGAAGTGAACTTGATCGCTCCAATCTACTGGGGTATCGAGATGGTCGCACGGATTGCCGAAGATCGTCGTCAACGCGGACTGAAGCGTTGGGAACCTGAAGAAAACGTTCAGGGAGTGGTTGTCTTCCTGGGTTCGGTTTCTTCGCAAGGCAACAAAGGGCAGATTTCCTATGCCGTTGCCAAAGCTGGGCTCGAAGGTGCAGCCGCTACGCTCACCAAAGAAGCCATCTTCCACGGTGTTCGTTGCGGCATCATCCACCCCGGATTTACCGACACGCCCATGGCTCGCGCCTTAGGCGAGGACTTCTTGAATAAGAATGTTCTGCCCTATACCCAACTGCGTCGCCTGATTCGTCCCGAAGAAATTGCCGATGCGATCTGCTTCATGATTTCCAATTCGGCGGTCAGCGGAGAACTGTGGGCCGATGCAGGCTGGCATGGTCCAGCCTAAGGCTAACAGTTCTGCAGTTGAATAATGTGGATAGCCAATGTAGTGCACTGCGTCTAGCGCGCGTGCACTAGTTTGGGATACGCAGACTAGCTCGGCGGCAACGCAACCTAGCGATTTCCAGATTCCAATTGGGCGAGGCGTTGTTCGAGTTCCTTCAATCGCTGAGCTACCGCCGCCGCATCCGATCCCTCAAGCTGGGATGGCTCAGTGGGGGATGCCTCAAACGGAGCTTGGTCCGCTGCCGGCTGTTCATCGGCTGTGGAAGGTGAAGATGCCTTGGTGGGCCGCGTTTTATTCAGCCAGGCATTGAACCATTGCATCGGCGCCAGCGAGGTTGCGGCCGCGTGATTGCCACGCAAGAAATGAAGATACTCGAGCGACTGGCGAAAATAGTCACCCAACAGCCCCGACATGGCATCGTTCGAACGGAGCATAAAATGCAACATGTCAGCCGGAAACAGGGACATTTTTTCTGGATGCTGCTCCATAATGATCTGGGTAAGTACGGTCTGCGTCATGTCCTCGCCGCTTTGGCTATCGCGAATTTCAACGGTCTGGCCCGCCTTCACCATGGCTTCAATATCGCCCAGCGACACATATTTGCTGGTGCTGCTGGCGTAATAGCGACGATTTGGATAACGCTTGATCTGTACAGGTTCGTTAGCCATCGCCGCCGCACTCCTGTGCTGTCTGGTGAAAAAAATGACAACCCCACTCAGATGGTAACGCGATTACGGGCTTTGGTCGAATGTCTTTTACGCGTCTTTTACCCTCAAGGAAGCCCTCTGCTCCCTGTGGGAGGTATCCGCGACCGGGCTTCGGCACGAGAACTGCAAGGTTTGTTTTGTATCGTCCTCTCTTTTGGAGTAAGAAAATGAAAGCGGAAACACCCGTAAAAGCCTACGAGCAGGTTTTGGAAAACATGCGCAATGCGGTCGAGTCTGGCCTGAAAATGCAGCAAGACGCCATTCAACACTGGATCGCGGCTTGGCCAGGCGTTGCCAGCAACCCGTCGAACTGGATGGAGCAAGTGGCCGAGTTTCAGAAGAAGTGGCTGGAGTCGCTGACCGAATTGTCGCAGCGGCACCGTGCCAATCTGGATCAACATTACAAGGCGACCTTGGCCTCCTTTGAGCAAGCCCTGCACCTCGGTGATGCCAGTAGCCCCGAAGAGTTTCGCGAGCAAACCGGAGCCTTTTTTCGCAAGTCGCTCGAAACCGTCAGAGCAGGCCACCGAGATGCAAATGAAAGAGTACGAAGTCGCGTTGAGCAAGCTCAGCGAGTTGCTAACCAGCGTGGGAAAATGAGGGATGATCGGTCTCTCCTAGTGAAGGCAACCGCCAAACATCAGCACGTGAGACGCGTCATGCAGGATCCCATCGGCTCGGACTACGTCGTGGACCAGACATGGTCTTCCCTGGTGGATGTCTGGTCCCGTAGCGTCGAGCAGGCTGCAGCAAATGCCTGTGGCAAGCTGAATGATGGACCAAAACTGGAACCAGGTGCCTGGCGTAGCTTGTGCTTTGAATCGCTGGCGCAAGAGACCGATGTTTTTCTGCGTAGTCCTCCGTTCCTGCACTTACTGAAGAACCACGTCGAGACGCTGATCGCCGCGCAGCGCGCCGCGGTCGCAGCTGGTACCCACCTGTCCAAGGATGACCAGCCAGCCAGTCAACAGGAAACCAGTGAATTGGGCGGTGGTCCATGGAGCCAGGATATCGCCGTCCTGCACAGCCGCCTGCAGCAATTGGGTCAGCGAATAGAGGGCTTGGCGAGTCGCTTGAAGCAGACGGCCAGTCAGTCTCCCGATAGCCAACCCGCGTTCACGGAAACTGCTGTGAAAGCTATTGCGAGCGGCCCGAAGCTGCCAGCCCGGGAGTCACGAGCGCCCCAGTTTTCGCCTGCAGGAGCCACGCCTAGCCAGGTTGTTTTCCAAAGCGGCAAATTGCGGCTGTTGCGGTACGTGAACCCCGAAGTGCGTTTCGCCGAACCGGTCCTAATCTGTTTTGCCTTGGTCAACCGCCCCTACATTCTCGATCTGGATGCCAAGCGAAGCGTCGTGCGTCACTTGCTCGCGCGCGGCTTTGATGTGTACTTGATCGACTGGGGAGTGCCTGGGGCGGAGGATCACCATCGGGGCCTGGCAGATTATGTTTGCGTTCAGTTGCATGAGGTGGTGCAGCACATCTGCCAAGCCCGCCTAGGTGCGAATGGCCAAGCCTCGCGTTTGAATCTATTGGGCTATTGCATGGGAGGCACGATGGCAACTATGTTTACGCGCTCTACAGCCGGCGCGGATTGCCAATCTGGTGTTGATGGCCACTCCCATTGACTTCGCAGGCGATCGAGGACTGCTCAACCTGTGGGCTCGCCCAGAGACATTCAATGTTGACGGTTTCATCGATGCATTTGGAAACTGCCCAGGCGAGTTCTTGCAATTTGTATTTCTGCTCATGAAACCAGTTCAGAACTTGATCGAGAAACAGGTATCGCTCATGGAGAATCATGGCGATGCCGACTTTATAGAGAATTTTTGCCAGTGTAGAACGTTGGGCCAACGATAGCATCCCTGTGGCCGGCCAGGCATTTCGAGAGTATGTAAAAATGCTCTACCAGCAGAATCAACTGGTGCAGGGGAACATGCACCTGGCCGGTCAACGCATCCGCTTGGAGGCCATCACCTGTCCCCTGCTGTTGCTAGTTGCCAATCGTGACCACTTGGTACCTCCCAGCTCGTCGCTGGCGATGGAACAACACGTTGGTTCGCCAGATGTCGCGAGCATGTCGGTGAGTGCGGGCCATGTGGGGCTGGCGGTTGGCTCGACGGCCCATCGCAAACTCTGGCCAGACGTCGCCCAGTGGTTAGCACAACGATCAACGGAACGACTAGCTTCGAGACAAATTTAGGGTCCATGGAAAAATAACTTCGCTAGGTTCATCGCCAGCATCGCGGCAGAGCGTGAAGGCGAGGTTGGATTTGCCGAAGTTATTTTGCCGCGGTTCCTTGGGGAAATCATTCCGAGGCAGAGAGAGTAAAGGGCACATCATGCAGGAAATCGTCAAACGACTGGAAGAGATGCGCCGTGCGGCTGAACTGGGCGGTGGACAGTCCCGGATCGACGCCCAGCACAAGAAGGGCAAGCTCAGCGCTCGCGAAAGAATTGAGTTGTTGCTGGATCCTGGAATGTTCGAAGAGTGGGACATGTTCGTCGAGCATCGCTGCCACGACTTTGGGATGGACCAGCAGAGTATCCCAGGCGATGGCGTGGTCACCGGCTATGGTACCGTGAACGGTCGCGTGGTATTCGTATTTAGTCAGGACTTTACCGTATTGGGCGGTTCACTGTCCGAGGCGCATGCGGAAAAAATTTGCAAGGTCATGGACCATGCCATCAAGGTAGGCGCTCCGATTATCGGTATCAACGATTCCGGCGGAGCCCGTATCCAGGAGGGGGTGGCCTCGCTGGCGGGTTACGCGGATGTTTTCCAGCGAAATGTATTGGCCTCTGGCGTCGTGCCCCAACTATCCCTGATCATGGGGCCTTGTGCAGGAGGAGCTGTCTACTCGCCCGCGATGACAGATTTCATCTTCATGGTGAAGGACAGTTCCTACATGTTCGTCACCGGGCCCGGATGTCGTGAAAACGGTTACCCACGAAGAGGTCACGCATGAGGAATTGGGCGGGGCGACAACGCATTCCACTATCTCGGGAGTGGCGGATCGCGCATTTGAAAACGATGTTGAAGCCCTGGCCATGCTACGCCGCTTTATCAATTACCTGCCGGCCAACAATCGCGTGGCCCCTCCGCATCGACCAACTCCAGATCCAGCCGACCGCATTGAACCCTCGCTGGATACGTTAATTCCCGATTCCGCCACCAAACCTTATGACATGAAGGAGCTGATTCTCAAGGTTGTCGACGATACCGATTTCTTTGAGATACAGCCCGAGCATGCGAAAAACATCATTGTCGGTTTGGCGCGGATGGAGGGCTACCCCATCGGCATCGTTGCCAACCAACCCTTGGTGCTGGCCGGTTGCCTGGATATCAAGTCGTCCATCAAGGCCGCGCGCTTCGTTCGCTTTTGCGATGCATTCAATATTCCCCTCTTGACGCTGGTCGATGTTCCCGGCTTTATGCCCGGCACAGCTCAGGAGTACGGTGGCATCATCAAGCACGGTGCCAAGTTGCTCTATGCCTATGCCGAAGCCACCGTGCCCAAGGTAACGCTCATCACCCGCAAGGCTTATGGCGGAGCCTATGACGTGATGTCCTCCAAACACCTGCGTGGCGATGTGAATATTGCCTGGCCCAGTGCGGAAATCGCGGTCATGGGTCCCAAAGGTGCTGTGGAGATCATCTTCCGCAAGGAGCTGGGGAATCCCCAGCGAATCGCCGAATTAACCGAGGAATATCGCCTCAAGTTCGCCAATCCATTTATTGCGGGCCGACGGGGTTTTATTGACGATGTGATCATGCCACGCACGACCCGCAAGCGCATTTGTCGCTCGCTAGCGATGCTGAGGACCAAGAAACTAGAGAACCCGTGGCGGAAGCACGGCAATATTCCGCTCTAACAGCTGCGGTGAGTGAACACTATGTTTAAAAAAATATTAATTGCAAATCGTGGTGAAATAGCCTGCCGCGTTATCAAGACGGCCCGCCAAATGGGAATCGCGACCGTGGCGGTGTACTCCGACGCCGACCGCGATGCGCTGCACGTGCTGCAGGCTGATGAAGCCATCCGCATTGGCCCTCCGCCTTCGTCGGAGAGTTATCTGGTCATCGACAAGATTGTCCAGGCGTGTGTCGATAGCGGCGCGGAGGCCGTTCACCCCGGCTACGGCTTTCTATCCGAGAATGCCAACTTCGCGGAGCGACTTGGCTGAGGCGGGGATAGCCTTTATTGGCCCCAATGTGCATGCCATCCGCAGCATGGGTGACAAAATCACCTCCAAGAAATTAGCCGCAGAGGCGGGTGTGAATACCGTGCCAGGACATGCGGATGTCATTGACTCGGCCGAAGATGCAGTCGCGATCGCCCATGACATCGGCTATCCGGTCATGCTCAAGGCCAGCGCTGGTGGTGGCGGAAAGGGCATGCGTGTGGCCCATAATGACGATGAGTGTCGGGATGGATTTGAACGTGCCCGCGGCGAGGCCAAGTCGTCCTTCGGCGATGACCGCATCTTTCTGGAAAAGTTCATCGAGCAGCCGCGACATATCGAAATCCAGGTGCTGGCAGACCAACATGGCAACGTTATCTACCTCGGAGAACGCGAGTGCTCCTTGCAACGCCGCCACCAAAAGGTCATTGAAGAGGCCCCCTCACCCTTTCTGGACGCCAAGACCCGGGCAGCCATGGGAAGCCAGGCCGTCGCGCTGGCCCGCGCGGTCGACTATCAATCGGCGGGTACCGTCGAATTCATCGTCGACAGCCACCGCAATTTCTACTTTCTGGAGATGAATACGCGACTGCAAGTCGAGCATCCCGTTACCGAATTCGTGACCGGGCTGGATTTGGTCGAACTCATGATTCGTGTGGCCGCCGGCGAGCATCTGCCGCTGTCGCAAGCCGATGTGCAACTCAATGGCTGGGCGATTGAGGCTCGCGTTTACGCCGAAGATCCGTTCCGTGGCTTTCTACCCTCGGTCGGCCGATTGGTGCGCTATGCACCTCCCGAGCCTCAGCCATACCGTGCGCGTCGACACTGGCGTGTTCGAGGGGGCGGAAGTCTCCATGCACTACGATCCCATGATCGCCAAGTTGATTACCTATGGGCCAACCCGCCAACAAGCGATCGCTCACATGCGGGAAGCCTTGAATGAGTTCTACGTGCGCGGCGTTTCTCATAACATCAGTTTTCTGGCTGCTTTGATTGAGCATCCACGCTTTGCGGTCGGCAAGATCAGCACCAACATGATTGCTGAAGAGTATCCCCATGGTTTCAATCCGAGCGATTTGGTGCATGATCATCCGGCCCTGTTGGTGGTAGTCGCCGCGGCAGTGCATCGCTGCTACATGGATCGTGCCGCCGGCATCAGTGGACAACTTCCGGGCTACGAACGCAAAGTGGATGACCATTGGGTGATCATCCGCGACGGCCAGCAAGACCCGGTCGAAATGCGTCCTTGCGAGGGTGGCCACGAAGTCTTGTATGGAGGCCTTGCCTATCGCGTGATCAGCAACTGGCAATTCGGTCAACCACTATTCAAAGGGTCGATCAATGGCCAGCCGGTGTGCGTGCAGGTCGAGCGACGCAATATGCACTATCGCCTGTTTCACTGGGGTTCGCAGGTAGACATCATGGTGCTTACCGCTCGAGCGGCAGAGCTGTTGGCCTGCATGCCTATTAAGGAACCTCCCGACATGTCGCGGTTCCTGCTGTCCCCTATGCCCGGCCTGCTAACTCAATTGCGAGTCGAGTTGGGATCCGAAGTGCGGGCCGGTCAAGATCTGGCGGTGGTTGAAGCCATGAAGATGGAGAACGTACTATTGGCCGAACGCGATGGGCGGGTGGCCAAGGTCTTGGCAGACGTTGGCGAAACATTAGCCGTCGACCAAGCCATTTTGGAATTTGAATAGGCCCTCTTGAGAAAAAGCCTTACTTCGTTTCTTGCTTCTACACTGAAAGTCTGCAGGCAAATCAAGCATGTCACACCTACACACTCCACAGGAAGAAATTCGCAAGCTGGTCAAGTTTGTGTGTGACAAGGGCGGTTCGGATCTGCATTTGAAAGTTGGTCTGCCGCCCTATGTTCGCATGGGCGGCCTATTGCACGCGCTCGAAACACCGCCGTTACCCTCGTCAGAATACATCGAACAGATGATGGAACAAATTGTCCCGCCGGGCCGCCAGGATGAGTATCGCGCCACCGGTGGTATGGACTTTGCATTCCTGGCCGACAGTGGCGACCGCTTTCGGGTCAACGTCTTTCGCTCGGACGGGCAAATGCACGCGGCCCTCCGCAGGGTGCAACAAAAACTGCCCGATTTCGCGGAATTGCACCTACCCCAAGTCTACGAAAATACGATAGCCAAGTCGCATGCCGGCCTGATTCTGGTAAGCGGCGTGACCGGCAGTGGCAAGAGTTCGACTTTGGCCGCCATGCTGGATTACATCAACACCCACCGTGGGATGCACATCATCACAATTGAGGATCCCATTGAATTCCGCTTTGTGTCGAAGAAGTCCATCGTTTCCCAGCGTGAGATTGGGATCGATGTACCCAGTTTCGCCCAAGCCCTGCGGTCGGTAGTCAGACAGGATCCAGATTGCATTTTGATTGGCGAATTGCGGGATAAAGAAACGATTCTAGCCGCGCTGCAATCAGCCGAAACAGGTCACTTGGTCTTGGCGTCGATTCACTGCAGCGATGCCGAACAGACGTTTGCGCACATCTTGGAGTTTTTTCCCAATGAGGAACACGCGTTCATACGCTCGTCGCTAGCCAACAGTTTACGGGCAATCATGTGCCAGCGATTGCTGCCCGGGATCACGCCCGGCATTCGCTTCCCAGCCACCGAGGTACTGCTGGCCAATGCCATCGTCAAAGAGAAGATCATGCGCGGGGAGGACGACGACATTCCAGCCATTCTGAATGTTTGCCGTGACGAAGGTATGCGCGATTTTACGCATTCGCTACTTGAGCTGATCCAAAATGAAAATGTCTCGGTAAAAGTCGCCATGGATTATGCCCCCAATCGCGAGTCCCTGTCGTCAATGCTCAAGGGTATCGACACCTCAGCCGAGGGTCTCATTTCACGCATGTAGATCGTTTTCCAGGCTGCCACGATAGTCGCTTTCACGGGTCACATGTCGAATATTCGTACTCGTAGTCAATCGCTTGCGATGGTACTCGTACTCGAAATCCAGTGTTCGTAGGAGTACGTAGCTTCGCTGAGACGAGTGAAATCTTGGTTCGGGAATGGACAGAGGGACCAGGTATCAAAGATCTTGCGAATTGACTGCCAAGCAATCAGACCCCCTCGTTGGCTTGCTGGCACATTTGCCGCCAACAGTCACCTCGCCTAAGTCGGCGTTTCCCAAGGGGTAGCCGGAATACGGCAGTCTGTTCGACCTCTGTGCGGTTTCTTCACACCGGCGGTGTGCGGTACCAATGGGCTTGTTAGGATAGTGGCTCGGGTTGTATCTTCGATCCGCCGCAAACCACGCACGACTAATCTACGGAGCATGCACATGGGCTGGATCGCTTTAGCCGTTTTCGCCGGCTTGATTTTCTTTACTGTCATCTACGTGATGGGTATCTACAATCAGTTCGTCAAACTACAAAATCGGTACGAGAATGCGTTTTCGCAGATCGAGGTTCAACTAAAACGACGCTACGATCTAATTCCCAATCTGGTCGAAACAGTCAAAGGATATATGTCCCACGAACGCGAGACGTTGCAGGCGGTGATCGAAGCCCGAAACAAGGCGGTCAGTGGACTGCAGCAGGCCGCCGCCGATCCCTCGAACGCAGCGGCCATGCAAGCTTTGGGAGGTGCCGAGCAGGGGCTAAGTGGCGCGCTGGGCAAATTGTTCGCCCTAGCCGAAGCCTATCCAGATCTCAAAGCGAATCAGAATATGGCCCAGTTGACCGAAGAGATCACCTCCACGGAAAACAAGGTTTCCTTTGCACGACAGGCATATAACGACGCCGTCACCGCCTACAACACCTACAAGGAAACCTTTCCACCCGTCGTCCTGGCCGGACCCTTTGGACATGCGCAGAACGCTGAACTGCTGCAGTTCGATAGCGCCGCCATTGCAGAGGCTCCCAAGGTTTCTTTCGAATAAACCTTACTCGGCCCAAGAGTGCATAGTTGCTCCGCGAATTGACGGAAACGACCATTCGCAGAGCGGAAGGCGACAATTTCGTCGGTGCGCCATTTTAACGAGAGCCCATGTCTACTGATTTCTTCCAACGCCAGGCGGATGCGCAACGCGGCACCTTCTGGTTGATCTGCATGTTCTGCCTGTCCGTCTTGGCGATCGTGGGCATCGTGATGGCTATCGCCGCTGCGGTCGTCCAAACGCAAATGCGAGAACCGAACTCGTCCATCTCCGCGCATCCGGAGCAGGTTGTCGTCCCCATGATCGCAGGGGCCGTAGCCTTGCTCATTATTCTCGGTGGCACTGCCTACAAAGTTCTGGAGCTTAAAACCGGTGGGGGCTCACGCGTGGCGGAGAGTCTAGGTGGTAGGCGGATCTACCCCAACACGACAGATCGAGTCGAAAGACGTTTGCTGAATGTGGTTGAAGAGATGGCGTTGGCCTCGGGCACTCCCGTCCCACCGGTATTCATGCTGAACGAAGCTGGCATCAATGCCTTTGCCGCTGGTTATACCCCCAGCGACGCTGTCTTGGGTGTGACGCGCGGTTGCGCCGAACAATTGAGTCGCGATGAATTGCAGGGAGTCATCGCCCATGAATTCAGCCACGTTCTCAATGGTGATATGCGGATGAGCATTCGATCTGATCGGAATCTTGCATGGCATTCTGCTGATCGGTCTGACCGGACAGTTAATCCTGCGCACGTTTTTTTACTCTGGCTCTGGTCGTTCACGGGACAATGGCAAGAATGGCGGCGGTCAGATCATCATCGTCATCATGGCGGTGGGCCTGGCGGCTCTGATCCTGGGTTTCGTGGGCACTTTCTTCGGTAGCCTGATCAAGGCCGCCGTATCGAGACAACGCGAGTATCTGGCGGATGCATCGGCCGTACAATTTACCCGTAACCCACTCGGAATCGCCAATGCTCTCAAGCGAATCGGCGGATTTTCGGCCGGTTCGAAACTGAAGACCGCCGCGGCGAGCGAGGCCAGCCACATGTATTTCGCCCAGGGTGTGTGGGAAGGGCTTTTTCATCTGTCAGCCACACACCCTCCGCTGGCCAAGCGAATTCGCGCTTTGGACCCTCGCTGGGATGGAAAATTCCTCGCCTCGCGAACAGCATCGGATTCGCAGGGAGCAGACTTGGGGCTGGCTGATGTGCAAGGCCTGAGCCCGCTGGCAGGCGAGGTTCCGCTAGCAGTCGTCGATCATGCCGTCGACTACGTGGGCGAGCCAAACACTGGTCATCGCGACTATGCCATCGAACTGCTGGAACGTCTGCCAGATGAACTGCTGGTCGCCGCCCGCGAGCCCTACAGCGTCAGGGCATTGGTTTATGCCCTGCTGCTCGACCAGCGACCCCAGTTTCGTTCCCTACAAATAGAAGCGCTGCAAGCCTACAGCACACCCGACGTACTGAATTTGGCATTGAAGCTGCGACCAGCAATCGATGCGATCGACATTCGAGCAAGGCTACCGCTGGTTGAACTAGCGGTCCCAGCCTTGAAGGCCATGAGTCGTTCTCAATACCAGATGTTTAAGCGATGCTTTACCCATTTGGTCCGAGCCGACCAGCACATCGACCTCTTCGAATGGATGCTATCGCAGTTGGTCGTGCGGCATGTGCAACCGCAATTTGAAGAGATCCGCAGCACGCCGACCCGCTACCGCAACTTGCTACCCGTTGAGCAACCAATGCGCTAAACTGCTGTCGGCTGTAGCGACTGCGGGGAATGGCCAGAGCCAGGCGGTTGAGGCTTTTCAGCGTGGCGCTGCCCATCTGCCAGAACTCAGTTTGCAGCAGTTGGATAGCCCGCGGGCTGCGCTCGACGAATTGAGCCAGACTCTGCAAATGCTGACGTTGGTGTCCGCCAAGCATCGCCTGCGCGTTGTCGATGCCTGCGCCGCAGCCATCTGTGCTGACCTACATGTCACCTGGCAGGAAGCGGAACTGCTACGCGGCATCTCCGATCTATTGGATTGCCCCATGCCACCTTTGCTGGTCAACGGACAGCCACCCGCCTAGACAGTGCTTCTTCCAATTTTAATTTTGGGATTAGCCGCACGGCTTTAGCCGCGGTTCCCTCTGCAGAAACCGGTGCTAACGCCCAATGGCTAATTTAACTAAACCCTAATTCTTAAGGGACGAAGCACTCGCAAGAGACTGTTAGCGCTTGGCTGGGCAACAATCTTTGTTGGGACTCCGAGGCTCTTCACCTCGGCGTGGACCGCGGGGTGGGGGCGGCGGTCTAAAGTCGACCTTGGGTGGAAAATCAAAGGGCTCACCCTTTAGCTTTTCCAAGGCTTCGCGTTGGCTTGCGGTGAGCTTCAGCGACATGGCGGCATTGAGCTTTTCCTCTGCGCTTTGAAAGAGCTTCGGAATCTCCTCACCCCTGTTGTGACGAATCAAATCCCGCATTTGGTCTCGGCTCTCGTCCATCAGGCGTTGCCACACGCGCGATCGATACTCGCGGAGGGCCAGCAATTCGTCGCCGCCCAAGCCAATGCGCTGGGCAACAGCCTTGTTGGTCGCAGCCCGATACTTGCGATCCTGCACATAAATCCCCAGCAAACGATCAAAATCCGCCCGCTGCAGAATGGTCGAAATCTTTTCCTCAAACGGTGCTAACCGGGCAATGATCTTGGCAGACATTTCGTCTTGGGACGCATTAGAGTCCTTGAATTCCTCGCGGAGGGCAAAGGTCGTCTTGATACTCTCGCGGATGGCGTCCTGGATCTGCTTGAGATCCTCGGCGGGCAAGCCAATAGCCTCCGCCACAGTATCGTAGCGCAGTAGTGTTTCATGCAATTCACGATCGGGCGAGAGTTGCAAGTGAACGTGGCGAACGGCCATAAAGAAAGGGTCGCGTTCCCGTTCACGCTCGCGATCGCCACGAGGTGGCTGGGCATGCAATGGACTGCATAGCTGGGGGATACATGGTAGCCCCACAGCGATACACAGCAAAATCGCCAATAAAGTGCGTTTCACTCCAACAAACACCATCGCACCTACACCTCGTTACTGATCCTACGATGAACACCCCTGCCAACATCAATCTCGGCAGGGGTGCCCTTGGCGTTAATCTAAATTAGCGAAGAACAGAACCTACCGCGTGCGCTAGCCTAATTGTCCGTTCCAGGACGGCGATTACCTCGTCCGCCTCCAGGACCTCCAGGACCACCAGGTCCGCCGGGACCAAAGCGTCGCTCTGGAAAATCAAATTTCTCACCCTTGAGTGCCTCGAGGGCTGCGATTTGCTCCTTGCTCAGCGTTTTCTCGATGGCAGCGTTGGTTTCTTTGGTCATTTCTTCCATGATCTTGGCAAAGTCAGGGCGTTCCCCCTCGGCAGGGCGCATCTTTTCACGCATCCCCTCCATGGTCTTGGCGGCTGCTTCCTGAGCTTTCTTGGCACCTTCTTCCGACAGGTCGATGTGCTTGGCAATCAGCGAGTTCATTACGGCACGCATTCCATTTTGTTGAACAAGCAGACCCATCAGTCGCTTTTGTTGCCCTGGATCGAGAACTTCGTCCATCATCTCCTGCGACTTCTCGGCGATTTCCTTCATTTTCGCCGCCCGCTCGTCTTCGCTCATGTCGCGAAAACCAGCCATATCTCCCATGATCTTCCGCTGCCCTTCCTGGATGGCTTCGTAGGTCGCGTCATCCATGTCGACATCTTTGTCCTTGCGGACTTCCTCCATGCGCAACAATCCGAGCAACTCGGCGGCACCGGCCATGCCCATGGCACCGCCCATGCGTCCGAACCCTCCAAATCCACCTGGACCCCCAGGGCCTCTACCCTGACCACGGCCGCCACGGCCAGGGGCAGGATCATCTTGAGCCATCAAGCTGGTGGTCAAACACACAAGCATTGCCAACCCGGCCAGGCCTAGAAAACGCATCTTCATCGGAGGGTCCCTTTTCGATTAAACACGAGAGCGGAAGTGAGGTTTTTCAGAGGAGAATCAAACGGAATGGGCCAAACCGCCTCAACTTAGCAGATTTCGCGAGCATTTGGATTGTCCACCAAAGATGAAACCTCGCAGATTTCGATAAGTTTCGCTTGGCTGTTTGAATTCAGTTACATTCTCTTCTTGACTGCCTCTTCCCCTACCCAGCCCTCCCGCCTGCCAGGACGTTTCGCCCAGCTTAGAATCACTAAAATTAGGGCCTCGCACCGAGCTTCCGCAACCGTTGGTTTCCTAGTCCACAGCTTGATTGCGCGAGTTCGGCTGTCGGCTATCGAGGTGTGGAAGTGGGTTGGATGAGAGCTTGTGTCCGTAGCAACGAATCTCCGCGTAGATTCCAGGAGGTTGGAGGAAGTGGAAACGACCGGCAAATTGCAGGCGCCCGTGCAGTCGTTGCCAGGGGTAGGAGAATTCAGGGCCGGGCCGCTTTCCCGTCTGGGGATTCGTCGTGCCGCGGACCTGCTGTTTTTCTTTCCGCGGAGCTATGAGCAAGCGCCGCCCCTGTCTTCCATCGAGGAGTTCGCAGAAAACAAACGCGTCTCGTTTGTCGGCACCCTCATCGAGTTGGGCGAAAGGCTGACGCAATCTGGCAAGCACATGCTAGGGGCCGAGGTTCGTCCACAGGGTGGTGGAAGCGTCCGTCTAGTGTGGTTCAATCAGCCGTACCGCAAGAATGAGCTGCGGGCTGGAATGCGTCTGCTTGCCAGCGGCCAATTGCGATCTACGGTCCTGAATTGGGAAATGGTACAACCACAAATTACGATTTTGGCGACTAGCGAGACGCCTGAATTGCATCAACCGCTTCCCGTCTATCCGCTGACGGAAGGGCTAAAGCAGCCAGCCATGCGGGCGTTGATGCACGAGGCCTTGCCCGAATTAATTGGCATCGTGGAAGAGGCCTTGCCCGCCGAAATCCGCCGACAATTAGACGTGCCCGATATCCAAACCGCCTTGAGAGACATTCACTTCCCCACCTGCATGGCTGCCGCCGAGGCCGCCCAACGACGTTTCAAGTTGCAGGAGCTGCTGGTACTGCAGCTGGCCATCGCCTGGCAGCGGCAGACGCGGCAGCAGGGCCTGCGCAGTCTGCCCTGCGCGGCGAATGGAAAGATCCATGCTCGGATTCTGAACCGATTGCGGCTGCAACCCACCACCGATCAGTTGACCGCTATCGATGATATTGCCCGCGACATGGCTCGCGAACAACCCATGCATCGTTTATTACAAGGTGATGTAGGCAGCGGCAAGACACTGGTGGCCCAGTACGCCATGCTGTTGTGCACCGCGCATGGCTGCCAGGCCGCATTGATGGCGCCTACCGAGGTGCTCGCACGCCAGCATGCTACAAATCTGGAGCGGAATCTCAGCACCAGCCGCGTGAGAGTGGCCCTGATTACAGGCAACATGCCGCGCAGCCAGCGAACGCGATTGCTGGAACAGGTCCGCGCGGCGGAGATCGATCTGCTGGTCGGTACTCAGGCCCTGCTTTCGGCGGCCATCGAGTTCCCAAAGATTAGCGCTGGTGATTATCGACGAGCAGCATAAATTCGGGGTCATGCAGAGAGCCAGATTGAGGACCGAAGGAGCCCAACCACACTACTTAGTCCTCAGCGCAACCCCAATTCCACGGACAATTGCCATGACTGCATTTGGCGATTTGGATGTGTCAACGATCCGCACCAAACCACCGGGACGCGCCCCCGTGCACAGCTATGTTTCCAGCGTTGAACACTTGCCTTCCTGGTGGCAGTTTGTGGATGCCCAGCTGCAACTCGGCCGGCAAGCCTATGTCATCGTGCCCCGCGTCGACGGTACGGACAATGCCGAGATCATGAGCGCCACCGGGATCTTCCAGGAAC
This sequence comes from Pirellulaceae bacterium, assembly GCA_963707245.1. GTDB lineage: Bacteria > Planctomycetota > Planctomycetia > Pirellulales > Pirellulaceae > Aureliella. Next base: position 97,672 of record CAVPPY010000044.1, on the reverse strand, counting down.
TGCAAGCCGGCCCCTTTGCGCATCGCCGCATCGGGCTGTTGCACGGGCGACTGGCGGGCGAAGAAAAGGAACAGGTACTGGCTCAGTTCTCCGCTCAGGAACTGGATCTACTGGTGGCTACGACCGTGGTAGAGGTGGGAATCGACGTGCCCAATGCAACGGTCATGTCCATCCTGGATGCAGACCGCTTGGGACTCTCGCAGTTGCACCAGCTGCGGGGCCGGATTTCTCGAGGAAGCCACCCGGGATTCGTATGCGCCATTGCCTCGCAGTCGTGCACAGCGGCTGACAACGAACGCCTGGTTGCCTTTGAGAAATGCGATGATGGCTTCGAGCTGGCTGAAATGGATTTGCGGATGCGGCCCTGGTGACTTGCTGGGTACAGCCCAAAGCGGACTGCCCTCACTGCGCATTGCTAATCTGATTGACGACTCCCCATTGGTTGAGCAGGCGCGGAACGCAGCCCGCACGATCCTCGAGGAGGATCCCCAGTTGGCCAACCCCAGCCTGGCCAGGCTGGTCAAACAAACTCTCCAGCGCTATGGCAAGTCAATGCAATTGTCCAACGTGGGATAAGCATCACGGCGACGGGCCACCGCAGCGCGGCTCTCAAAGCTCCGCCAAGTAGTTGATGAGATCGCGCGAGGTAACAATTCCTACCAGCTTCTCGTCTTCAATCACCGGCAGTGCATGAAAATTGTTCGAGCCGAGAATGCGCTGCTTCGCGAACCGTGGCGTTGGAGGCGATCGTGATCGGGTTCTTGGTCATCACATCGGCCAAGCTGAAATTGTGGTCGAGCATGCTGTCGAGCCCCTTGCCGTCTTGGTTGCCAAAATCCCCGAAGGATATCCGCAAAATGTCGTTCGAACTGAGAATACCCACCAAACGGTCCCCGCTAACCACCGGTATGTGATGGATATCTGCCACATCAAAGACCTTGCGCACCTTCGACAACGGCTCATGATCGTGCACGGTCGTCAGTTGTTTGGTCATGACTTTCGAAACAGGTTCGTTCTTCTTCATCGATGCCGCTTTCTTGGAATATGGGGTGGGGAGCACAAGGGTTACCAGCTACTCGGCAAAAACGGTGCCATTTTGGTTCTGTTTAGCTGGGTTTTGAAAAATGCATTCAATTCGGTCGCTGCCCTGGCATTTGCTAATCGTCAAGGCTTAGCCAATCGTGCGTAACACTACCTCCAGCCACTCATCATGTGGATCGGTACTGCGAAACCTATTGGAAATGAAAGGCTGCGGACGATGAGAACGAGAATACCGCATTTCTGTCGGAAAGGAACCGAAGCATGTGGGCTGGTGAATGGGCTCGTCTTTGATCCATCGGGTCAGGAATCAAGCTCACCAATTGCTCCATTCATGCTTGGTTTCATCCAGGGGCACGGACTGGCCCCAGTGCGGATGGAGCAAGCAGTGCTTGGCGGAACCACAAATCAAGGAGGGTAAGGGAGAGTGAGAATGGATACAAAAAACTCGATTTTAGCGGGCTTGCTGTTGGGCTTGTTGTCGGCGGCAGGCAGTGTCCAAGCCGACGACTTTGAGCAGCGCATGCAGACCATTGCGCCAGCCGCTTTCAGCCAAACATGTGACGCTAGCGATTGTTCATCCCGCAATTGCGATGCGGGTCCGTGTCATGCTTGCAACTGCGGTGATAGCAGTTGCGACTCTGGCTTGGGGTGCTTGGGAAAACTGCAGAGGCAAGGCTCGCTGCGCTGGCTTGGGCTGCCAAGGTGGCTGCGATTCGGCGGGCTGCTGCGGCAAGTCCCAGGGCCTGCTCGGCTGCGGCTTGATCAAACCCTCTGATAAGTGCTTCAACGACTTTATCAGCCCAATGACCAACCCGGTCTTCTTCGAAGATCCTCGAACGCTGACCGAAGCAAGATTTATCTTCATTAACCACCAGATCCCAGACGGTTTGGGCGGTGATGGCATTCAGGTCTACGCTATGCAAGTTCGGGCTGCACTCACCGAGCGACTGAGCTTGATCGCAACCAAGGATGGCTTCATTACCTCGCAGAACCCGCTGATCGAAGACGGATTCGCTGATATTGCTGCCGGTTTGAAGTACAACCTGCTGCGGGATGTACGTCGCGGGCGCTTGCTATCTGCGGGGATGACCTTTGAGATTCCCTCGGGCTCAACCAAATCCTTGCAGGGCAATGGCAATGGCGAATTCAATTTCTTTGTGACCGGTGGCATGCGCATTGGCGAACGTTGGCACTTGCTCAGCGCCAGCGGTATTCGCGAACCTGCGGACACCAATCTGGAGAATCGCAGCTGGTATTGGTCCAACCACCTGGACCGACGCATCGGAGACCGCCTGTACGCCTTCACCGAATTGAATTGGTTCAATTACACCAGCTCCGGCACGGCCTTTCCCCTGCCTGTCGAAGGCGGCGATCTGATCAATCTGGGTTCCGAGGGCATCACTGGCAACGACCTGGTGACCAATGCAATTGGCATCAAAGCCAAGCCACGCTCGAATATGGAAGCCGGCCTCGCCTTTGAATATCCACTGACAGCACGTCAGGGAATCATGGAAAATCGACTGACTGCGGATCTGATCATCCGCTACTAGTGCAGTTAGAAACTCAGACAGCCGTCGCCAATTCTGCTCCGCGCGGCTGTCATCACAGCTTATCGCGCCCCGCGTTCCCTGCATCGCGGCGGCGCGAGCTGCGGCCCGGGCCACGCACAAAGCTGTGTCCCCCATGACTCACAAAGCTGTGTCCCCCATGACGCCGACAAAGCTGTGTCCCCTTTGAGTGCCCCCCCAATAGCGTGCATTGCGAGTCAGCATCGCACATGGCGTGCTACACCGCCCGGCCGTGCGCTGGTCAAAAGAACGCAGAATCCGCACAAAGCTCAAAAAAGCTGCAATCGTCAACGAACAAGTGGACGATAACATCTGAGGTGCGATTTCCTGAGGTTTCGTTTGGAGAGCGTTTATGTCACGCGTGCGTGCTACCATCGCCATGGCTCTGATCCTGGCAAGCGGTGCGGGCTATCTGGTCTTGGCACAGCAGCCTCCCATGCTCAGCCCCAAGGCGGATGCCGACGTCTCGGTCCTGATGCGTGCCAAGCTGTCGAGTTCTCAAAAGGTGGTTGAGGGCTTGACCTCAAGCGATTTTGACATGATTCGCAAAGGCGCCGAGGACCTTCAGAAAATTTGCGACTCGAATAGCTGGCGCCGCGGTGACGATCAGGTTATCGGTCACTATCGCAGCGAACTTCGTCGGGCTGCCATGAAACTCCTGGATCAGGCCACGGAGCAAAACCTGGATGGGGCCGCCTATACCTACATGCACACACTGTCCACCTGCATCAACTGCCATCAATACACCCGAGCCCAACTGCGAGTCGCCGGTACTGGCAAAAGTGGAGCCGGTACTGCCGCAGTCGTCCCCATTCCAGTAACCGAGCGCGAAAACGCGGCCTACCAGGCCCGCAACCTCTATCGTTAGCACCGGGCGTGTCGATCAGCGGAAACAAAGCCAGCATTCTCTTTTCCCTGTGCCTTAGTCTTTGGCCCTTTATCCCGGTGCGTCGATGGCGGCTCCGATCACATCGCTCGTCATTGCGGAAGATTGGCTATAAAGTGGATGCACGGCAGACTCCTTATGAACAAAGAGGGCGGAGGTAACAAGGACAGCAATTTCCTCAGTTTTCTCCGTTAACTCCTGTTCAATCAACCCGCGCACGACTGTCCTTGAAACGCGAGAATCCGCCTGCATCAAAGAGTTTCCGCGTAGGTGGAATTTGTGTGGTACAACGAGGCGTGCCCCCTCCGCCTGCATGCCCTTTCCCGCTTGCAACCACCTCCACTTGCTAAGTCAGCAGATTGCAAGCTGGAGATAATGTGACACACTCGGCTGACGGTCTCGTATAATGCTCTCAGGTATAATGCTTTCAGGGCCATTGGAACCGCCGCCCCCGGGGCTGCTGAAAAGCGCTGGCTACCCCCTAAGGCTTGCCCGATTTACCTGGTTTGCAACGGGATTGCAAACAATTCAACCAACTAATCCAAGACCTGCGTCGCTGCTGTTTTCTTGCGAGGTCGACCGTGCCCATCCGAAATATCCAAATCCTGCTGCTGACGATCGTGCTGTGCGTAGCCTGCTATGTGCAGGCCGAACGGCTCAAGGTCGCCGGCAAAATTGGTAGTGCCATCAAGCTGATCGAGGACAATTTTGTCGAGGAGATTGATCCAGATGAACTGTACGTGGCAGCCATGGATGGAATGGTATCCAAGCTGGATCGGTTTTCCGAGTTCATCCCACCGGCGCAGTACGAGGAATTCCAGTCCATCATCGAACAGCAATTTGGAGGCTTGGGCGTCCTGATTGAAGGTCCCCCCGTCGCCAAGCAGCTGACGGTGGTGACTCCCATTCCGGGAACTCCCGCCTTTGAGGCAGGCATGCTGCCCGGCGACGTGATTGTCGAAATTGAAGGCACCTCGACGGAGGGATTGTTGGCAACCGATGCCACCAAGCTGATGCGCGGACCGGTGGGCGCTCGCTTGCAGTTGAAAGTCAAACGCATGCAACTGCCCCAACTGCTAAGCCTAGACATTGCGCGGGCCGACATTCAAATTGATTCTGTCTATGGCGACCACATTCGCGGCGATTCGAGCTGGGACTTCTTCCTCGAGGAAGATCCGCGAATCGCCTATATTCGAGTAACACTCTTCGGCGAACGGACTTTGAGTGAATTTGCCGACGCGCTGGACAAGATCCAACCCGACGCCAAAGCCCTGATTATCGACCTGCGCTACAATCCCGGAGGCATCCTGCCCACCGCAGTCAAGATGTGCGACATGCTGGTGGATCGAGGGGTGATCGTCAGTACCCAAGGGCGTCGCCCCGATTTTGGTATGGAGTTTAAAGCGACAAGCAACCTCAAACTCGATCCTTCGCTGCCAGTCATTGTTCTCGTCAACGATCAGTCGGCCAGCGCCAGCGAAATCATGTCGGGCTGCCTGCAGGACTTGGGACGGGCAAAAATTGCCGGCGGAAGGACCTATGGAAAAGGCACCGTGCAGCAAGTTTTTTCGCTGGATAATGACACCACCGCGCTGAAATTTACCACTGCCAAGTTCTATCGCCCCAGCGGCAAGAATATCCATCGCGACGACAAGATGACCGATGGCGACCAGTGGGGCGTGGTGCCCGAACCGGAACTGGCTGTCCCCATGACGGACTTGCAGAATCTCTATCTCAATCGCCGCTGGCAGCGGAGTGGCGACCCGCGATTGACCACCGCCACAGAAACTCCGCCTGAGCCTGTTTTTGCTGGTGACCCACAACTAAAAAGGGTTGTCGAATATCTGCAAGAACAATTGGCCATCGAAGACCAAGAGCCCGTCGAATGAGTCTACTCATCGTGGGCTGCGGTTATGTGGGTCAGGCGGTGGTGCGTGCCCTGCAGTCAGCAGCAGAGCCCAAGCGAATTTTTGCCTTGACCCGATCGGCACAGCGTTGCCAAGAATTGCGTGAACTGGGGACCGAACCCATCGTTGGGAATTGGCTCGAACCAGGCTTGAAGTTGCCGCCTGTCGAACAAGTGTTGATCGCGGTACCTCATCGACCCGACGAAGCCTGGGGGGCGAACACCCATCTCCATGGCCTACAACAACTGCGAACATCCCTGGGCTGCCAGCCCAGGCGTTTGGTCTATCTCAGCACGACGGGCGTGTACGGCAGCAACCCGCTGGGGCAGATCGATGAAACCTCCCCGGTGGCGCCCACGCGCATCGGTCCTCAAATCGCCGTGGCCGCAGAAAACGCACTCAGCAGCCTGTACACCTCGGCTATCGTCCTGCGTTTGGCAGGAATTTACGGACCTGGCCGAATACCGCTGGCTGGTTCATTGCGTGCCGGACAACCGCTGGCAGTACAGCGCAGCGGACATTTGAACCTGGTCCATGTGGCCGACATTGCCCGCGTGATCTGCTTGCTGCTGGAGCGGCACATGGCTCGATCGCTGTATGTGTTGTCCGACGGACAGCCCGTGCAGCGAGAGGTCTTTTATCGCGAATTGGCGCGATGCTGTGGAGTCGCAGAACCGCGTTTCGAGGAGCCCGAGGCAGAATCATCGCGCAGGCAAAGGGCGGGCGACAAACGGGTCGATCCCAGCCGCATCGTGCATGAACTTAGGTACGAATTCCTGTTCCCGGATTACCGGTCCGGGCTGGCCGACGCCTTGAGGGACGAATAGCCCCATGCAGCCGGCAACTCGCTTCATTATTAGCTGCGAACACGGTGGGCATTTAATCCCCGCCGAGTTTGAGGCGGCTTTTGACTCGCGACATGGCCAACGCGTTTTGCGCAGTCACCGTGGTTATGACCCTGGCTCTCTACCCGCAGCGCGACAGTTTGCCGCCGCACTCGACTGCCCCTTGGTCTATTCAACCACTTCGCGATTATTGGTCGATTTGAACCGAAGTCCTGAGGCAGCTGACGTTTTTTCCGAGTTCGTGTGCGACATGTCGCCTAGCGAAAAGCAAACGCTCTTCGCTCAAATCTACCGGCCGTATCGCGAACAAGTCGCTGGGGAAGTGGGCCGCGTCATCGCTGCGGGCGACATCGCCGTGCACCTCTCGATACATAGTTTCGTTCCGCGTTTTAAGGGGCGTTGGCGTGCGTTGGACGTGGGAATATTGTTTGATCCAGAGCGGCCTCTGGAGGCTCCCTTTTGTTGTACTTGGCTAGCACAGCTGACGGCCCGCGTTCCCAAGCTACGAGCCAGCCCCAATCAGCCCTATGCAGGCATCGCCGACGGGCTGACCACGACCCTCCGAAGCCAATTTGCCAGCAATGCCTATTTGGGTATCGAAGTCGAATTCAATCATCGCTTCTACAAGCAGTCGCCGCAGCGACTGGAGCAGCTGGTCGATCAAGTGCTAGGCAGCATGCCCCGCGAGGCTGGCCTGGCCTGACCTGACGATTGCTAAGGCACCTCAAACCCGCCAGGCCAGTCCGCGGGAGAAACCGCTAACCGCGCAGCTTTTGGCCATGTTCCACGGAAATTGCCCTGCCGGTTAGAGCGGCGTTCAGCTTGCGCCACCAGTCATAAACAAAGAACGACCCACTGTGGCCACTGATGAGAACTTCAAAGGCGGCGCCATCGTGGGCTATGGATGCCTGGGCTAAATCGCGTTGGGCGGCGCAAGCGATCGGTCAACAGCCGGTTCCAGGCTGCTTTGTCACCACGCTGCTCGGTCGCCAAATCCGACGCTTGATCGCGCACGGCCACGCACACGGGCCTACCAAACCAGCACAGTGCTTCAGGCTTGCGCTCCTCCCAAAAGGCGTACTCCACGGCGCAAGGTATGAAGAACAGTTGTCGCGGAGCTTTGTCCGTATCGACCTGAGAATTCTGCGTTGCCAGGCGGGTGGCCAAGTGCGATAAGCCGGCCGCCAGGGGGGCAGACGATTCACGAGGGTCGACAAAACGCCCTTCGGGAGTTAGCCAAATCGAACTCCCCGGCTGACTGAGGATTGCTTGGCTACGCCGCAGGAACTCGATAGCACCAGCCCGCGATGGACTGACACCAAAGAAACCCATACGGGAGAACATCTTGTACTTCTGCAAGGCCCGAGCATCGATGGGCGCGTAGACCCGGTGCTTGGGGAAAACCTGCCGAGCCAAGACCAGGGCCGAGATGGGATCCCACCACGAGGGATGATTCGCATACACCACCAATGCATCGCGCTCGCTGAATTCAAAGCCCTGCAAGCAGCTCCGGTTGAGGGCAAAGGCATGAAAGTGTTTGCGGAGATAGCGTCGCGAGAACCACAAGAAGCCATTGGTCATCGTTTGGCTGATGGCGGGTATGTCAGACATCAATCAGCCGCGTCCTGCCGCTTGGGCCTTCGCATCCCGGTCCAACTCGTTGGCCGCAATCCATCCGCTCATCATGACCATCGGCATGCCCGGACCGGGATGGGCAGCACCGCCTGCCAGATACAAACCGTTCAGTTCCTTGCTACGGTTGGCGGGCTTGAATGCGCCCAGGTATTTGCCGTGGCTGGCCAGCCCATAGATGGCCCCATTCAAAACGCGATAGCGATTGTGGATACCCTCGGGCGTCAAGGCATCTTCCGTTGCAATCCGTTCACGAATGCCATGCATTCCGCCCGTCCGTTCTAGCTTGCTCAAAATGACATCGCGATACTCGGGCAGCATCTGTTTCCAGTCATGGTTGGGACGCAAATAGGGAGTGTGCACCAAGACATACAGTGCCTCGCCGCCCGGCGGAGCAACTCCAGGCTCGCTGCAGGAGGGTGCGCAGACATAACAGGTGGGATCTGGGGCAGGCATGCCGCGACCATAGATCCATTCAAACTCTTCATGGGGGTCGGCTGAGAAAACGAAATTGTGATGCAACAGGTGTTCGTATCGCTCGCGTAGCCCCAGGTACAGCACCACTCCCGAGCAAGCGGGCTCAATGTCCTGCTTGCGGCTCAGCTTGGTGGGCTGAGGGTGGTCTCTCAGCAGCTCACGGTGAGTCCGAACCGCATCACAATTCGAGACCACTGCGTCCAGGGCAAGCTTCTCCCCCGTGGTCAAGCTGACCCCCACCACGGCATTACCCCGCGTGTCGATGGCGGCCACATCCGTGTTGGTACGGAATTCAACACCCAACTCGCTAGCCAGTTGAATCAAGGCCTCGGGAACGGCGCGGGTGCCTCCCATGGGATACCACACACCCTCTTTGGTCTGCATGTGTGCGATACCACACAGCACCGCGGGAGAGGCCTCGGGCGAGGAACCAACATACTGTGTAAAATGGTCAATCATTTGTGCCGCGCGGGCGTCAGGCACGTGCCGCCGCACAACAGAAGCCACCGAGCGCCCCATTTGCAAGGACATCACATCCTTCAGCACGGCCAGGCTAAACATGCCCGACGATTCGAAGGTATCGGCAATGCCACCAACACTTTTCCAGAAGAAGAAGCGATCGGAAACGTCGTGCAATTGCTTAGACATTTGAATGAATTTGGCGTATCCCTCCGCCGAGCGCTGATCGCCCGTTAGGCGACGCAAGTTATCCTGCATGGACTGGGTGTCAGCCACCAGATCCAGCACCGATCCGTCATCAAAAAAACAACGCCACTGGGGGTCCAGGGCGATCAACTCCAGATAATCTTCCAGCCTCTTCCCAGCTTCCTCGAACACCCGCTTGAGGACTCCCGGGAGCGTCAGGATGGTCGGCCCCATATCGAAGCGAAATCCGTCGCGTTCATGCACGGCCGCCTTGCCGCCCAGCCAATCGTTCTTTTCCAGCACCGTGACATGATGCCCACGCGCGGCCAACACGCAGGCAGAACTGAGGCCAGCCAAACCGCTACCAATCACTCCCACCTTGAGCTTCGTTGCTTGAGCGATCATTGTGTGGTCTACCATCTCCATCTTAAAGACGTTCCAGCCTCGCAACACGTCGGCAGGCAATCGCGAAACACTATAGCCTGCCCAGCAATCGCCCCAAGGGCGATCCTCGAGCACGAAGAGCCTATCCGAAAAGGGGTCTGAACCTTTGGAGGCGAGACGATTTCATTGGTTTTTTGGCTTCGCCGGAGAGGGTCAGACCCCTTTTCGGATAGGCTCTAAGCTCTCTCGAAGACAGCTGCAAGCTATAATCCGGCCCCTGGCGTTTTTCGTCAACGCCTGTTTCCGTGCCGTATCTGTCCAATTCGCTCGCCGCGACCAGTTTCGGCACAAGAATTGCGTTCGTAGATTAAGCGTTCCGAGACCTTCCGAGGAGCGCCCAAATGTCACACCAAAATGAAAACCGACTACTTCGCAACGACAGTCCTTCCGGTAACGCTCTACCCCAGCATACAGCCCCGGCATCTCCTGGATTGCTTGAACAATTGCGTCAGGTTCTACAAAGCTCGACACACCGCGAGATTCGCAACGCACATTGCGAAATTCAGGGCGATACGGTCGTCCTGCAGGGGCAGGTGAGTTCGTTCTACTTAAAGCAAGTAGCGCAGGCGTTAGTGGCCAGCATTGAACGCGTTCAATTGATTCGCAATGAGCTGACGGTGGTCTACGCCGATTCGCGCAGATTGCTGGCGCAGCGATAGCGTTGCGATCATCTGATCCCCGAGCCTTGTGGCTTAGAGAGGCGGGCTTGCTCGTCCTTGGTGAGCGGTTCCTGGGTGGCCAACTGACTGTGCAGGACATGCACATCGGCATCCGAGGGATCGCCACCGGCCTGTTGACGCTCAGCAATCCGCTGCTGCAGCAGGGTCACGTCGGCTTGACAGTCGAGTATGCCCATGGGTAGCCCCAGGTCTGTCGCCAATTGCTGAAAGCGTGCGCGCTGCGCACGTTTAAGAAAGGTGGCGTCGACAACCACCGAGTAGCCGGCCGTCAGGATCTGACTGGCTAACTGGTGCAATCTTTCGTAGGTGCGCAGGGTCGAATCTTCGCCATAGATTTCGGCCGCCCTGGCTGGGCTGGGGGATTGAAATGGGTCGATTCTTGCCAAACGCTTCCGCTCGACATCCGCCCGAATACGAATTGCCGCTTGCTGCCTGACCAACTCCAAAGCGCGAGTCGATTTTCCGCTGCCGCTGACACCGTGCGTGATCCACAATTTCGGTCGCCGATCGTCGCCTATCAAGGCGCCGGCAAAGGACATTAACTGATTCAGTTTGTCAGCCGCCTCAGCGCGTGCATCCGAGTGCATGGTTTGTTGCCCCAACACCATGGCAGCCACCTTGGCACGTACCAATCCGCGATAGAGCAGATACCAGCGCAACAATTCCAACGACGCATAGTCTGCACTGAATTCCAAATAGGAATTGAGCAACTCCCGAGCCAGCTGCGGATGTTGGTGAACAGTCAGGTCCATCACCAAGAATGCAACGTCACTTATCGTATCGATCCAGCGGAATTCTTCGTTGAATTCGATGCCATCAAAGGCTACATAGCTCCCCCGCCAATGCAGGATATTGCCAGTATGTAGGTCGCCGTGGCACTCGCGGATGCGTTGGGATTGCTTGCGCTGGTGAAACCTCTGCCGCAACGATTCAAAACTCGCCAGAGTCCAGTGCCGCAGTTCGGCCAGCATCTGCGGATCGCACCAGGCGGCATGTGGACCGTTCGCATCCAGAGCATCCAAATTGTCCAGCGCGTCGGCCAAGATCGAACTTGGCTCCCCAAAGCCTGAGGATGTTGGGGCTGCTGTGGCCTGGGCGTGCACCTGGGCAATGTGCTCTGCCAGTTGTCGCATGTCCTCGAAGCGTACCAGTCCCTTGGCCAGCCGTTCGGCGAGCAAGGCGTCCGCTGAAAAGCGGATCATGCGCAGGCAATACTCGTAGACCCGCCCGCTGCCACCAACCCTCAATCCAGCTGCAGACTCGGCAATGGGCTGCACATCGACATACAGCCCTGCCGCAAACCGACTGTCCAGCTCTAGCTCTTTTTCACAAAAAAATTTGCGGCGTTCCAGAGTCGAGTAATCGATGAAAGCGTTAGCAATTGGTCTCTTGACCTTATAGGCGAACTTGGCTGTTAGAAAGATCCACGAGATATGTGTCTCGAGGACCTCAACTGTCTCGCAAGAATCTTCCGGAAGGCGCTCGGATTGGCCAACTCGCTGAGCAACCTGTGCGCATGCTGCTCGGCCGATTCCGGGGCACCCTGTTCATAACCATCCATCACGCCCACTCCGCATTTGGAAACGCAGGCTGCAAAGGCTGATGATACCCCCTGTCGATGGCCCCCTACAAGCATGCAGTGGAGCGCGTTCCGGTCTAGTTTCTTGCAGGCGCTGGCTATTTAACACCCGCATCGCTGAGAATCACATTCAGGGCGCGGCTGTTTTTGTCATAGTCGCGCTCGAATTGGTCCTTGGATTGCTCATTGGCAAAAAACAGGATCTTGCCACCATCTTCCTCGTGCAAACCGTGCTTCAACTCACCCTCGACGAGACGTCCCTCGGTCAGAAAGATCATGGGATCGTAGCCGGACAAAACCGGGCTGGCCGCATCGGGAGACTTGAGGAAATCCTGCATGGCCTGTTGGCTGCTCAGCCAATAGACCCTGCCTCGATGCTTGACAGCGAACTGAGGTTTCCCCTCGACCCATTGTCCGGAGGATTTGAGGGCCACGGGGCAGTAGCCACCGATGCCGGGCAAGGCGGCCTGTGGTTCGGGTTGCTGGTTCAGCGAGGGAGGCAAGGTCGCTCCACGCGGTTGAAACGATACGGACTGTGCCGGAATGTCGCGCGGGCTGTTGCCGGCCGCTGGTGCTGGTCCACTGCTCGACTGCTTGGAAGCTGCGCTGGCAGCCATGCCCAAGCCATAGGGGTTGTTGCCCACCGCAGCGGCGGGTGGCAGGCTACCTTCGGCAGTCGCAATCAGCGGGTTGGTCTGCGGCGAGTAGCTTGGCAAAGCAGGCCCGAGGGTGGCTTGAGCGGTGTTGCCGGGCTGAGCGTCGGTGGCCACGTTCGCCGGCGACGCTCCCGCGTAGTTGGGCTGCATGGGCGGGACGTAATAAGGATTATTGAGCGTCTGCGCATTGTCCGGCGTTCGGCTACGGGACAGCTGGCTTCCTGCCTGGGCGATATGGTTCTGCGTGCTGCCGGTGGCACTTGGGCCAGCGGCTTGCACGTCCTGGTGCGCCTCACGGGTCGGGATGTGCGCGAAGGCCGGGTTCTGTGCGGATTCTGAGCGACGATCTACGGGCGCCGGAATGCTGGCTTGCAGTTCGGGGCGTGCAGGCAGTTGTCCTTGCTGGCTGGAGTTAAAGTCCGGCGGAGTTGGCGAGGACAGCTGTTGCTCGGAGCGCGGCGTACTGCCGGTAATCCCGGCAGGCTGGGAGCTGGCGATCAGCGGTCCGCTCTGGACCCCTTGCTGCGGGCTGGTACTGACGGGCAACGCCTGTTGGGCTTGGGACACGGCCGCGGCCGTATAGAAACTGGGAGTGGGTGAACCACTGCTGGTTTGGCTTCCAGGGGCTGGCAAGCCTGAGTTCATGGCCGAGCCCTGTCCGACGCTGGCCGCTTGTTGGGCAATGCCGGCAGCGGGTTGCGTGGGCTGTGCCGCAGCCAACATCGTATTCCGATCGCGATTCATCACGGCCACGTTTTCAAGCGTGCTGATGTAGTTCCGCAGGTCTTGGGGACACACACCTTGGTAGAGCGTCTTGCCATCGGGGCTCACAAAGACATCCGTGGGCCAGCTGTGCACCTGGAATTCCGCGGCGGTCATGCGATCCAGACTCGCATTGACGCGGATGCAGATGAAGTATTTGTTCAGCGTTTCAATGACTTCCTTCTGGCTGAGAACGCGTTCTTCGAGCGTCTTGCAAGGCAGGCAATGATCGCCATAGAAATGGATTAATAGCGGCACTTTGAACTGGGCGGCGGCCACGCGGGCCTGGGCCAAGTCCGGCGCCCAGCGAATGTTCTCCTCGGCGAGGGCTGTGCTACCCAGAAAGGCGACTGCAAGCCAAATAATTTGGAAAAAACGGCTGGTCACGGCGACGTCCTCTGTCTGGCGAGAAACTGGGGGCAATCCAGGAATTGGTTTAGACCTTCCCAACAAGTGTCGGCATGGGGGATTTTAAGTCTTGAGAGGCGTGTAGCGAAAATTCCGAAAAATCCAAGAATTCAGTGCTATCAAAGCCTGTTCCGCTTGACAGGCGGCTGGCAAGAGATAATATTCCTATGAGTTTCAGACTAAGGATTCTTCGGCCGAAAGCCGCTCAGATGCATGGAACGATCAGGCCGCAGGATTTGAACGGTCGGTTCCATTCGCCCGCTCACTCTCGATGGTCCGTTTACCGACTCTAGGTGAGCATCCGGATTGCGACTTAAACGCGTTTTCTGGCGAGCGACTTCCAATCCACGCTGTCTGGTAGTCATGCGGCGGGCGTCACGCTAGCCCGGCGATCATGCTGTGCGACTGCGACCTGCGAAGGGTTGCTCAGCCGAAGAATTGCAATTCCATCTTCCACCAAGCTGTCGCTTGTTACGTCTGGTCGGGCGGGCAGTTCCCGCTGGGCAGCTGTTGCAATGCCTTGTTACTTCGTCGAATTCGAAATCTTTGATTTCGCCAGCCTCCATGGATTGCGGGAGCTGTCGGAGTCCAACACATCCCCTCGTTCATGATCAATTTCTCATTGGAGCAAAAGCGTCCGAGGAAAGGACGCAGCAGGTTTTACGCAGAGCAAGAATTCATTTCTTGGGAAAGTGCAAGTCCTTTTTGTTCGTCTTTCTAGGCCTGTTGCTTAGCTTTATCACGGTCCCCACAGATGGGCCAACCCAATCACTAAGCAACTCATCTTTAATGCTGGATCTACTGCATGCCAAAGAAAAAGCGATTTCGTCCCCGCTCTACCGGTTCTTCGTCGGGGTCGTCTGGATACAACAACGGCTCTGGGTCGGGTTATTCCAATTCACAGGGCGGCGGCTCTCGCGGCGGGCGACGACCATCTGGTGGTCGAAACCGCAATACCGGCGGGCGAAACACGGGCAATGAGCCGTATCCCGAACCGCAGGTCGACGAAAACGGTGACATTCCGCTGCTGGAGTTCACCGGCATTCTGGAGATGCACCCCAACGGCTACGGCTTTCTGCGAGCCGCCGACAACAACTACTCGCGGGAGCGCTCCGACCCCTTTGTTCCAGGGACCATGATCGAAAAGTTTGGCTTGCGTCAAGGCGTGTGCATCAAAGCGATGATGCAACAAGCCCGTCGTCAGCAGGGGCCGCGCGTTCGCGAGATCCTGGACGTGGACGGGCTCAAACCCGAAGACTACATCAACGTCAAGTGCTTTGATGACGACAAGGCCCTGACCGCGGTCAACCCGGATCAGTGGCTGAATCTTGAGACCGGACCTCAGCCCCTGACCAATCGTGTGATTGACCTGCTATCGCCGCTAGGCAAAGGTCAGCGAGCGCTGATCGTCGCGCCGCCTAGAAGTGGCAAGACCATCATGCTTCAGCACATCAGTCGCGGTATCGCGATCAACCACCCGGATGTGCATTTGCTGGTATTGCTGATCGACGAGCGCCCGGAGGAAGTGACGGATATGCGCCGCAATGTCATCAACGGCGAAGTCATTGCTAGCAGCCTGGATATGGACGTCGACAGCCACGTGCGGCTGAGCCAACTGGTGATCGATCGTTGCAAGCGATTGGCCGAAATGGGCAAGGACGTCTTCTTGTTGATGGATTCCATTACTCGCTTGGCGCGTGCCTTCAACAAATGGGTGGGCAACAATGGACCGACGATGAGCGGCGGCGTGAATATCAAGGCTATGGACATTCCCAAAAAGCTGTTTGCCAGCGCTCGCGCATTTGCAGAAGGCGGCTCGTTGACCATCGTGGGCACTGCCTTGATCGGCACGGACAGCCGCATGGACGACCTGATCTTTCAGGAGTTCAAGGGCACGGGCAACATGGAATTGGTGCTTGACCGGCGTTTGGCCGACCGACGCGTTTGGCCAGCTATCGATATTTCCTTGTCCGGCACCCGTCGCGAAGAATTATTGCTGGACGAAGAGACGCTGAATGCGGTCACCATGCTCCGCCGCACCCTAAATACCATGCACCCGGTTGAGGCCATGGAGCAATTGACAAAACAACTGGGACGCTTTCAATCCAACAAAGAATTCATCCGTTTGATCTCCGCCTCGAAAGTCCTCGACTAACTCGCGGGAGGACCGATCATCAAGGCTGAAGCTAGCTCAGCGAAAAACCCTGCAAGGCCTGTCTTTGACGAATTGTGCAACAACAATCGCCACAAACGTTAGATCTTTACTAATCGCCACAGGCAGAAACGGTCGAACTAAAGCATGTGGCGCGGATCGTCAGTTCGCGTGGACTTGGCGAGCTAGACGCGATAGCTTAGAGGCGGTAGCGTTCGGCGGTTCGCCTAATGCATACTCCCTTTTGTGCTGCAGGGTACTTATCTGGCTCGATATCGCCAGCTGACTGCCAGTTTCCTAGGCGGTGGCGTTAGCCGCGGCCTAAGCAAGAATAGCAACGCAATCCAACGGCTGAAATAGAATGAAAGACGGTTTCTATTCGAAGAAATCAGCTTTGGGCGTCCCCAACGCCCTCATTCTGTTGATGTTGATTTTCTTCTTCGTGCCCTTCGCCGGGCGTGGTGCCCGGATGGCGCTGCAGAAGACCGAGAACAACGTCAAGGACTGGTTGCCCTCGGATTTTCGCGAAACTGAGGAGTTGGCTTGGTTTGCCAAGAGATTTGTCAGCGAGCAATTTATCGTCGCCACCTGGGAGGGCTGCAATGAAGACTCGCAACGACTCAAAATGTTGGTCAGCAAGCTCGAGAGTGAGTTAACGCCAGCGGTCGATGCTGACCAGACAAGCGATGCCTATCGCGCCCGACAGTTGGGAGCTGAGTACGCCTTATTTTTGGGAGACGACGACTACCATAATTGGGGCGGCAAGGATGAAAAATGGTTGGTCAACGAGAACGGAAACTATTTCTACATCACGCCCAGCGGTCGACTTTATCGCTGGGAGGGAACCCCGAATATTGTCAGTGCAGCCTGGCGTGGGCTAGCCCGAGCAATTGGCAGCTTTCAGCTGGATGGTAAATTCGTGGCTGCTTTCGGCAGCCCAAGCACCGAAAGCAAGCCCAATCCTTTCTGGTCCGACCCGCGATTGCTGACCGCTCCCTTATTCAAGTCGATCGAAACCGGGCCCGACTTGGTTTCCAAGTTGGCGAGGAATGGTGGCCCACTGGAGACTGCTTCAGAACCCGTAGCCGGCGAGCGGATGGCCATGGGGCGATTGACCGGCACGCTATTCGGTCCCGCAGTGCCCACTGGTTTTTCGTGGAAAAGCGAGGACGTGGCCGCCTTGCTCACCCCAGAAAAGCTTGCCGAGTTGCCCGAGGACTGGCAGGCGAGTTGGGACCTGATTATTCAGCAGGGAATAGATCGCCATTTCGGAGGCGATCTGCAGGCCTTTCGTCGGGCAGATCCCATCGATCAGGCGCCATTATGGTATGCGTTTTTTGATGCGTTGGCCGTAGAAGTACCGCCCAGACAAACTTGCGTCGTCTTGACCTTGTCCGATCCAGCCCGCCGAAATCTGGGTCGGGTTATTGGTCGAGGCATGTTGGGGCAACCCCGAGGCCGATTGTTTGAACTCGGCGAGGAATGTGGCATTGCTTCGCCTCCCAAGCCCACTACATTGCCGCCGCCCTTTTCGTGGCTCGCCGCATCTCCGCCAGCTATTGAGCCAGTCATTCACATTGGCGGACCGCCGGTCGATAACGTGGCCATTGATGAGGAGGGCACGATCACTCTGGTGCGTCTCATCGGTTACTCGCTCTTCCTGGGTTTGGTCCTGTCCTACCTGTGTCTGCGTTCGATGCGTTTGATGATCATGGTGTTCTTTGTGGGCGGTGTGAGTGCCATGGCCAGCTTGAGTCTGGTGTGGTGGTGCAACGCCTCGGTGGACGCCATTCTGCTAACGATGCCTTCACTGGTATACGTCTTGGGTATGGCCGGGGCGGTACATATCGTGAACTACTATCGCGATGCCGTCAACGAAAAGGGCATGCAGGGCGCGCCCGAGCGGGCGATAGCCCACGCCATCATGCCTTGCAGTTTGGCGGCCGTGACCACAGCTATCGGTCTGCTCTCCCTGTGCTCAAGCAACATTCTTCCCATTCGCAAGTTCGGTATTTTTTCAGCGATGGGCGTTATCGCCACGCTAATACTGCTGTACTTTTACCTGCCGTCGGCGCTCACCATCTTTCCGCCCAAGGCGAAAACCGTTAAACAGGCCGGCCAGGCCACCGCTCAGGGTATCCTCAATATGTGGGAAACCATCGGCGGATTTATTCTCAAGCGACATTGGTGGGTCAATGCGGCCTGCCTGCTGGCCTTCGTAGGTCTCGGCCTTGGCCTCTTGAAGATCAAGACCAGCGTTCAACTGCTCAAGCTATTCGATTCCCAGTCGCAGATCATTAAAGACTATGGTTGGCTAGAGGAAAACTTTGGACGCTTGGTGCCCATGGAGCTGGTGGTTCGTTTCCCGGAATCCCTGAATCGTCCCGTCGAGTTTAGCGAGACACCCACGGTCGACCAGCTACGAATGGCGCGCACACAGTTGAGCTTGCTCGAGAGGGCCCAAGCCGTATCGCGTGTGCAGCAAATACTGCAGGAACAGTTTGGTTATCAGGGCAGCGATATCGTGGGTCGCGGAATGTCGGCCATCACCATGCTCAAAGAGCTGCCCGCTCCATCGACGGGCTTTCACCCGCAGAACTCAGCTACCAACCGCATGCTGGAAAGCGCTCGCGACGATTTGCTCAAATCGGACTACTTGGCCTTGGAAACTTCGACAGTCGCCAAGGGCACAGAACTCTGGCGCATTAGCCTGCGACTGGGCGCATTGAACGACGTCGACTATGGGCAATTCGTTAGTTCGCTGCGGGCTGCTGTCGAGCCGGTAGTGGCCGGTTACCGCTGTCGACAAAAGATATTGCAGAGCATTG
Source organism: Pirellulaceae bacterium (assembly GCA_963707245.1). Lineage (GTDB taxonomy): Bacteria > Planctomycetota > Planctomycetia > Pirellulales > Pirellulaceae > Aureliella. The sequence continues at coordinate 79,162 of CAVPPY010000044.1, read as the reverse complement.
TCGACCAACATCCTGGCAAGGGAGATGGCATCAGCGGAAATGTGCTGATGCTGGGTTATAAGCCGCCGGAATTGCAAGCGGAAATATCGGCCAGCGACAGCCAGCAAGAGAACACCGGATTGGCCGACTATGGCAGCCAGATCAATGATACGCGAGTGCTGGCAGAAACGCTCTCCGATTGCTTGATCAATGACACCGTCGATGCACGCAAGTGGCATGATCCCCAAGTAACGCCGCTGTCCGCCGAGCAAGCTACTTCCGACAAATGGGCCGCTTACCTGGGTAAATTTGCGTGTGTGGTCTTGGTCCAAGACCATCCAGACTATGACATCGAATTCATTCGCCAGCATTGTGCAAGTTTCATCGATGCGAGCCAGATGTTGACCGACATCCGAGCTACCACGCGTGCCGCCCGCGTGGCCACCGGTGAGCCGGTCGAGTTGAGCACACGCACTGGTGAAATGGACGTCGTCTACACGGGCATTATCCCCGTTGTCTATAAAGCGCAGCGGACGCTGCTGGAAAGCTTGATTCAGAGCGTTGCTTGGGCATTTGTTTTGATCGCCTTTGTGATGGCCTGCTTGCTATCCCCCGCACGCAACTTGCTGGGTGCGTTAGCGCCGCGAAACATACTGCAATCCATTGGCTGTGGTGCCATATCGATGATTCCCAACGTTTTCCCGGTGGTCATTATTTTTGGGATCATGGGCCACATGGGAACCTTGGTTGATATCGGTTCGATGATGACCGCCAGTGTGGCGATGGGTGTAGCCGTTGACGATACGATTCACTTTCTCACCTGGTTTCGCGATGGCTTGCGGCGTGGTTTGGATCGACGCGAGGCCATCTTTGTAGCCTACAAGCATGTTGCACCGGCCATGACGCAGACCACCATCATCGGCGGATTGGGCTTGAGCGTGTTTGCGCTCAGTACCTTTACTCCCACCCAACGTTTTGGCACGATGATGTTGGCCCTGCTGGCTGCCGCCTTGGTTGGTGACCTAATCTTCCTACCCGCACTGCTAGCCAGTCCGTTGGGCAGGATCTTTACTTTTCGCAACGGCTCAGCCTCCCCCTCTGGACCCGATGTGCCCACAGCACAGCTCGAGCCCGCTCTGACAAAACCATTTCACGCCGACGCCGCAGTGCATAGCGACCATCGCACTCCAGGGATTCGCGCAGAAGTCGAATATCAACTGACTGAAGAACCGCCCGAACCGTCGCAGCCCGCCGTGAAGTCTCCCAAAATGCTGGGACCCGACGCGCCCTACAAGCGACGTCGCATCTAAGTCCTCGAGCCTCGAATCTCCTCATGCGCTTTTCGTCAGGCCTGGCGGGACCGCCACAGCGGTCGTGAACACCGCCGATTTGGGCTGCTGCCGAGGGCGCTGACCGCCGCTATCGGCATCTGTGCAACGCACAAATCTGGCCAGTGGCGAGCGCGGCGGCCAGGCGCCTTCCATGCGGCAAAATGTTAAGACGCAAAGTGTTTGCCTGAAACAACTTAGGAATGCCGACTCAAGGGCTGGGGCCGTTGTTGGAAAGGGTCCATTGTGGTATATTCAGCCCCGCATTTTGACGCAGTTTAAGCGTTCTCTGGCGTGTCCTTCGTTGACGGCTGGAGGTCAACGCCCCCCCGCAGTCTTCAAGGATTTCTGGCTTGTCCAATCTACCCCCAAACGACTCAGATGACACCCCCAACGGCAGCGGTAACGGAGGTGATGGTGGCGACGGTGGCGATCTAACACGGATTGTGGAACAGCCGATTGAATCCGAGCTGCGCGACAGCTATCTGACCTATGCGATGAGCGTCATTGTGAGCCGCGCTTTGCCCGATGTGCGCGACGGGCTCAAACCATCGCAGCGGCGAATTCTGGTGGCCATGAACGACTTGAATTTGGGCCCGGGTGCCAAGCGGGTCAAGTGCGCCAAGATTTCCGGCGACACGAGCGGAAACTATCACCCGCACGGTGAAGCGGTGATTTATCCCACGCTGGTCCGCATGGCACAGGAGTGGAACATGCGCCAGGTGTTGGTCGACAAGCAGGGAAATTTTGGTTCGATTGCCGGTCTGCCGCCGGCTGCCATGCGATATACCGAAGCGCGATTGAGTGCCGCGGCAGCCATGATGTTGGACGACATCAAACTGGACACGGTTGACTTTGTGCCAACCTACGACGAGGTGCGCACCGAGCCGGTCGTCTTGCCGGCTCGCTTTCCCAATCTGCTGGTCAATGGCGCAACGGGTATTGCCGTGGGCATGGCGACCAGCATTCCTCCGCACAACTTGCAAGAGGTTTGTACGGCGGCCATCGCCATGCTGGAGGATCCCGATATTTCCATCGACGAGCTGATGGAAATTATTCCAGGTCCCGATTTTCCGACCGGAGGAATCATTTGCGGGCGTTTTGGAATTCGCCAGGGTTACCGCACCGGTCGTAGCACGATCGTGGTTCGGGCGAGAACCAAAATCGAGACAATCAAGAATCGTACGCGCATCGTCGTCAACGAAATTCCCTTTCAACAGTTCCGCGATCGGGTGGTCGAGCGCATCGCCGATCTGGTCAGCACCGGCAAGATCAAGGGCATCTCCGGAATTCGCGACGAAAGCGATTTGAAGGAACCAGTGCGGCTGGTAATCGATATCAAGCAGGGACACGACGCGGACGTCGTCCTGAACCAGCTGTACAAGTTCTCGCCGCTGCAGGACACGTTCTCCATCATCTTCCTGGCATTGGTCGATGGAAAGCCGCGAGAACTGAACATCAAGGAGATGCTGCAGGAGTTCATACGGCATCGCGTGTCGGTGATTCGCCGCCGAACCCAATTCCTCATGACCAGAGCCCGCAAGCGGAAGCACACCGTCGAAGGGTTGCTGCTTGGCACTGGCCGATATCGATCAGATCATTCGCATTATTCGCTCTAGCCGTACTCAGGCCGAAGCCAAAGAGAGACTGATGGGGGTCGCCGTGCCAGCCTCCATGATGCAGCGTGCGTTGGGTGACAAGGGCTTTCAGGAATTCCAGCGAGATCGCGGCGAGGCGGATACCTTTTCCTTGACCAGCGTCCAGACGGATGCCATTCTGGCCATGCGCTTGGGACAATTGGTAAACCTGGAGCAAGACAAGCTGTCCGACGAGCACGCCAAGATCCTCGAAGAGATCGATGGCTACCTGACCATCCTCTCCGATCAGCAAAATATTCTGAACATCATCAAGGAGGAACTCGAAGAAATCGTTCGCCGCTTTGGTGACAAGCGTCGCACGGAAATCAGCCACGAAGAAATCGGCAATTACAATCTGGAGGACTTGATCACCGAAGAGACGATGGTGGTGACGATCAGCCATCGTGGTTACATCAAGCGGATTCCCTCCACGACCTACCGCGCCCAACGTCGGGGCGGCAAGGGCATCATGGGTGCGAAATCCGACGACGAGGATCCGATCGAACACCTCTTCGTCGCCAGCACGCACGCCTACCTGCTGTTCTTCACCAATAAAGGCAAGGTTCGTTGGCTAAAAGTCTATGACATACCACAGCTCAATCGCGAAAGCCGTGGCCGAGCCGTGGTCAATTTGTTGAATCTGGAAGAGGATGAGAAAATTACCGAATGCGTGGTGGTTCGAGATTTCAATCTCCCCGGCCACTTCTTGATGATGGCCACCAAACGTGGATTGGTCAAGAAGACTCCCTTGGATGCCTACAGCCGTCCCAAGCGGGGTGGCATCATCGCCATCAAACTTCGGATGATGACGAATTGGTCGACGTGGTCGTGGTTGGACCTGACGATCAATTGTTGATGTCGACCGCGCAGGGCAAAGCCATTCGTTTCTCCGAATCAGATGCCCGCTCGATGGGACGCAATACTTCGGGAGTCAAGGGCATTCGACTGCGCAAGGGAGACAGTGTGATCGGTATGGTGGTCGCCGACCCAGATGCCACCCTGCTGACCGTCTGCGAGCAGGGCTTTGGCAAGCGAACCTGGTTTGGCCCCGGCGAAAAACTGGAAAAGCCAGTCGACGAACTTGCGTTGGATGCAGAAACCGTCAGCCAAGATTCAGAGCAGAGCGATGCGGCCGAAGAGCCGAATTCCACGCAGTCCTACCGCACACAGCGGCGTGGCGGGGGTGGGCTGATGGATATCAAGACATCCAAGCGGAACGGCCCCGTTATTGGAATCGTGCCCGTCACCGATGAAGACGAATTGCTGATGATGACAGCTCGCGGGAAAATCCAACGCATCGCCGCCCAAGAGATCAGTATCATCAGCCGTAACACCCAAGGCGTGCGGATCATGAATATTGACGAGGACGATGCATTGACCGCCATCGTCAAAGTTCCCAAGGAAGATGACATGGAAGAAGACTTGGAGGACAGCCCGGCAGCCGCACCCTCAGGCGAACTAGCCAGCGAGAAGCCTGGGGTTACCCAAGCCGAAGAACTGGCGCAGCCAGAACCCGAATCAGACGACGAGAGCGAAACAGGCGAGAACCATGCTGACGAGTAGGCTCATCCGCAAGCGATCTATTACGGCTCGGGACCAAACATCACACAGATCGGGCTAGGCGTGCTAATCACGCTGCGATTAAAGGTAATTTGGCCTGTTTCGGCGTTCACGGCAAAGCTGGCGAGGGTATGCGAATCTTGACCGGCGGCCAAAAGCCATTTTGCAGAAGGATCCAAATTGAAGTTTCGGGGGGTGGCGCCGCGAACATTTTCGTTCTGCACAAGTGACAATTGTCCATCGTCGGCCACGGCAAATACGCTGATCGTATCATGGCCGCGGTTGGCGGCATAAACAAACCTGCCGCTCGGGTGTACGCGAATTTCTGAGCAACTGCTGAACTGTTCCTTAGCCAATTCTTCCTTGGAAACCGTTGGAACGGTTTGCTTGAGCACCATCGCGCCGCTGGCTGGATCGTAATCAAAAAGGGAAATACTGAGGTCTAATTCATTCAATACATAGATCCACTTTCCGTTAGGGTGAAATTTCATATGCCGTGGACCACCGCCGGGCGGAACGGAGCCAAAGCCGCGAGGGGTGAGTTTAGCTGCGTCGGTATCGACTTCGTAGATCAACACTTTATCGAGCCCTAGATCGGGAACAAAAGCGAATCGTTGATCGGGGGAGAAGCCCACCCAATGCGCGTGCGAGCTATCCTGCCGACCAGCCACGACGCCCGCGGCCCCCTCGTGTTTGATCATTTGCGTTCGTTCCTGAATCGAGCCGTCTGGATTCAGTTTGAATGCGGCCACGGAGCCGCCCCCATATTGTGCAGTGAGCAGCATTTTCCCGGCGCGGTCGACGGCCACGTGTGCGGCCCCGCCATCGCCGATTTCAACTGCATTAACGAATTCCAGACCAGCCTCAGCCTTGGTACTGGAAATACGAAAAGCGGCCACGACCGGCTTGCCCTGCAGCCCGCCCACCGCGTAAAGATGCGAGCGACTGGGGTGCATGGCCAAAAAGCCGGGGCCACTCATTTCTGCAACCAAGCGCGATTCGCTCAACTTACCCGTGGCTGTATCGAGCGTGCAATGATAAATGCCCTGGCTGGGGCGACCGCCCGTCCCCAGCCACACATCCAATTCCTCCGCATTCAAGAAGTTCGAACTGTGGATGGACGACATAGACATGAGCACTACCTGGCACAGGGTTATCAATCTGAATCTGGCGACCATCGGCTGCCTCCGCAAGTAAGATAATTTCTCATGGATTGATTAGCTATTGGGTGATTCCGCTTCCGCTGCCGCTCGTTTCTTGGCCGCACGGGCACGCCTCTTATCGGCGTTGGCACGGTTGGCTTGTTGCACCGCCAGGGCACGACTGGGCCGCTTCCAATCCGCTCCGCGCCCGGCTACCACACAACATTCGCGACGGTTGCTGGCCAATTGCCGCACCTCAACGCGCGGAAAGCCCCAACTGCCTATTCGCCCCAGGTATTCAGGCATTTTTTCGGCCAGTTCGTAGGACGAGAGTTTGAAGGTCAACAGCAGTCCTTCGAAAGCGCTCGAGGGATAGGTCACGATATCTTCGACGGCATCGAGCGTGTAATTGGGAGCCACATTGGCGTCTGCGGCCAGCCAGCGAAACTTGGCAAACTGGCGGCGTTTGAGACCGGCAGACTTGCTGCGCCAATGTGTAAAACGCTCATGCGAGGCGATTAGGGGGTCCATTTCAGCGGGGTCCACGCCGGTAACCACCAATCCCAGGTCCAACAGGCGTTGGCAAGCTCCACCTGGGGCGCTGCCGATCTCCACGATGGCATCGCCTGATTCGATGGGTAAACCGCTCCAGGCTACCGCTTCACTCATTTTCAGGTAGGCTCGGCTAATCATTTCTGGAGGAGCTGCAACCGGAAAGCTGCCCCCTGGCCAACACTGAAAGCGTTCCTCAGCCAGATGGTAGCCAATCAGCCACTGGTTTGGCTCGATGAGTACCACATCCAGCACTTTCGAGCCCAGGGGACTGACTGAAGTGTTCAGGGAGCGAGGATGCTGTGCGGAGATTGCCGACTGAAACAGCCCCTTGACAACCTCGGTCAGCTCGGTCGGGCCGGGTTCAAAACCTCGAATTCCAGGCAGACTCAGATCGCGTTGGAAGACATGCATGCATTCCCAATCGGTACCGGCTAGCGCCAGGCTCCGCTGCACAAGAGCCTCCGCATCCTCGTCCTTCACGGTACCCAAGGCATAGCCGGACTGGCGAATCAGCCAATGCCGCGGAATCGGAGCGCCGGCAGTTTCGAGTTTGAAGGTTAAGAGTCCCGGACGCGAAAACGCCAAGCGGTAGGGCTTGCCTGCTCCCAGCAGATGCGTTTTGATGCTTGGCTCCGCACCGTGCTGGCAGGTTAGGAATACGAACTCTTCTTGTCCGAATCCCGACATAGCGGGCCGGGGTTCCTGGACGAGTGGTGGGGTTATCATCTATAACATTACAAACAATTATGGGGTGGGTCAGGCGTGTAGCTCTAGTTTACCCACTTTTGTACGTTAAACACAGGAACACGCATGGCAAAAAGAGACGAAGCATTCGAAGTCGAGGGCACCGTTACGCAGGCCCTTGCCAATACTCGCTTTAAAGTCCAATTGGACACCGGCAGCGAGGTGCTGGCTCACGTAGCCGGTCGAATGCGCAAGAACTTTATTCGAATTGTACCCGGGGACAAGGTTCGCGTTGAACTGTCGCCCTATGATCTAACCAAAGGCCGCATCGTCTTTCGCGAACGATAAGAGCCGCACTGGGCCGATGTCACTCGGAGTTCTCCGGGCACCGCGTGACTTTCTTGCTTCGCTCCCAAACAATAATTCACTAAATTCACCGAATAGTGGGTGAGCGCCCGTGAATCCTGCTGGGTGCGACTGTTCAGCATCTCCCCAAAGCGTTAGCTTATGGGTACATTGTTCGGCGTCTGGAAAGGGCTTGGTTCCCGTTCTCCCGTAGGGCGGGCGAGAATGTCCGCGAACCCACCATAATGCAGCGTCAGTCAGCCTAAGAGCCTCGCATCACATGCAATAACCATAATGGATTTGCAGAATCAATGTTCCGATACCTAGGAGTCTAAGCATGCGTTTTCGTCGTCTTGCCCTTTCCGCCCTGGCGTTGCTTGCCATTGCAAGTAGCGGCTGGGTGCCAATGGCTAGGGCCCAGCAAGAACAACAGTCGATCGCCATCGTATCGATTTCTCCGCTGGATCGTCTACTGAAGGACATTTCTTATATCTTGCAAGTTAGCAACGTGCCAGAGGTTGGCGGGTTGTTCAACATCATGGCAACCCAGTACACCCAGGGCATCGATCAGAGCCGACCCATTGGCGTCTCGGTTACCCTGGATGGTCAAATGCCGGTAGGCCTCATCTTTCTGCCATTGAGCGACCGCGACAAGTTCTTCGGCGCTTTGGGATTGATGGGTATTGAACCAGACGACTTAGGTGACGGACTGTTCGAAATCGACGCCAACGGGCAGACGTTATATGCCAAGGACTCAGGCGGCTGGCTATTCGTAGCGCAGTCTGAGAATACCTTGGAGTCGATTCCGTTCGATCCAAGTGCTCTGCTGGGGAAGCTGCACGAGAATTACGATATCGCCGTCAAGATCAATGTTCAGGCCCTGCCTCAAGATCTCAAGGATATGGCCGTCGAGCAAATGAAGATTGGTTTTGAGAACACGATGAATGAGCAACGCGGACAGTCCGACGAGGAGGTTGAGGCAGCCCGAGCCGCCGGCGAAGCGCAAATTGCACAAATTGAACAGTTGATGTCCGATACCGAGCAATTGATCGTCGGCTGGGCAGTCGACAAATTGAATCAAAAAACCCATATCGACACGGCTGCACAATTCATTGTCGGCAGCAAGTATGCCGAGCAATCGGATGCATTGCAGGAAATGACATCGGATTACACGGCGTTTGCCCTACCAGGCTCCTCAGCTAATTTCCGTGCAACCTCTGAGATCAACGATGCCACCGACAAGGAAGTGGCCAAGCAGAATCTGCGGAATTCAATGAAGCAAATCGAGAAGCGGATCGACGATGCCAATGTGGGTGAAGAGTCCAAATTGCTTTTGTCCGATTTGATGAATGCCCTGCTCAAGCTGACCGAACAAACGATTGACGAAGGCAAGTTTGATGGTTCGGCCAGTATTAGTGTTGCGGATGATACTCTGCGAATTCTGGTTGGCGGAAGGATTGCCGACGGCAAGGCCCTCGCCCAGCAGCTGCAAAAGCTGGTGGAAGGTTTGCCCAGCAGCCCCAACAAGCCACAAGCCGATTTCGCCTATGAAACCTATAAAGGCGTGACCCTGCATCGACTGACCGTGCCTGTCAAGATTGCCGATGCGGCAGCTCGCAGGGTCTTTGGTGAAGAATTGAAATTTGCCATCGGAACAGCAGACAAGGCCTTTATGCTGTCGCTTGACCCCGCCGGCGATCAGGCGCTCAAGGCAGCCATCGATCAAAGTGCGGCCAGCCAGTCGGCAAAGGCGCCTCCCTTCGTTGGAGTTATCGAAATGACGGAGTTGTTGCGCTTTGCGCAAGCGGTAAGCCCCAACCCTATCTTGGAGGCGGCCTTACAAACCATCCAGGATCACAGCGAGAAAGATGAGCTGGAGATTATGGGATCGGTTATTGAGCGGGGCGGCATCTATCGCCTGACAATCGAAGAAGGCATTCTGCGGGCTATCGGTGTGGCCGCCAAGAGTGGTTCAGGCGGTAACGCTGGCTTCTAAATCGCCAGCGGATTCCCGCCGGCCAATGCTTACTCTAAAATCACGCCAGATGTTCGCATCTGGCGTTTTTTTCATTCGGGTAAGGTCAATCATGATTGCCCGCTGCATTCGTCGCCCGCTCTGGCAAATTTGATGCTCCAGTTGCCCAGCTATGACCGAAGCCAAAGCTATGCATGGAATTACGCCAATGCCCCGGATATTTCGCGGGTCGAGTTGATCGAGCAGCTGGCTGCCGCAGGCGTCGTGAGTGGGCAAGCAGCCCGCCACACGACAGAAGCTCCAGCGACGACTTGGACATTTTGTGGCCGCCCCATCGCGTCACCGCTGGGCATCAGTGCCGGGCCGCTACTCAACGGACGCTGGCTGCTATACTACGCCGCCTTGGGATACGACGTCCTGACCTACAAGACAGTCCGCAGCCGTGCCCGAGATTGTTACGCCTTGCCTAACTTGGTTCCCGTGGCCTGCACACAGCCTGCGGCACAGCAATGAGTCCTTGGCGGTCTCGGCCACCATGGAAGATAGCTGGGCGATCTCTTTTGGAATGCCCTCCCAGCCTCCCCAGACCTGGCAGCAGGATCTGGAGTGGACCAAAGAACGCTTGCCCCAAGGCAAACTGCTGAGCGTATCGGTGGTCGCCAGCCCACAAAGCGACTGGCAATTGGAACAGGTTGCCCAAGACTACGCGCGGTGCGCCCGGTGGGCTGTGGAATGCGGTGCCGATGCAGTGGAATTGAATTTCTCCTGCCCCAATGTGGCCTCATGCGACGGCCAGCTCTATCAACATCCGCAATCTGCAGCCATCGTGGCTGAATGCGTTCGCCAATCAACGCCAGGCACACCTCTACTGATCAAGATTGGTGCCCTGTCGGCTGTCGAGGACATCGATGCTCTGCTGCTCTGCCTGCAGCCCCATGTGGATGCGTTGTCCATGACCAATTGCATAGCCGCTCATGTGGCTGACGAGGCTGGACCGTTGTTCGCTGGAGAAACCCGTGGTATTGGCGGTGCAGCCATCTTTGAACATTCGGTGCAACAGGTCGCCCTATTCTCTCAACGTATCAGCCACCTAGGCTCACCGCTGAAAATCATTGGAGTGGGCGGAATTTGCTCTGCTCCCCGTGCCCAGGCCTACCTTCAGGCGGGAGCCGAGTGCGTTCAATTAGCAACTGCCGCCATGCTCGACCCACTGCTTGCCACCCACATGCACAACGCCTTGGCACCCGCGGCGCGCACGAAAAAGGAGCAACCATGAGCGACCAGGAATCGACCAGCCAGGTTTTCCAACGTGAATTGGGGAACGCAGACAGCCCATCGAATGCTCAAATCCTGCGGGGCTTGGCGATATTGGCCGAAGCCATCGATTCCCTGCGGAACGATCATGCAGCCTTGCGCGACCAATTCCAGGAACTCAACCAACACCTGCACGGGCTGGCGCAGTCGCTAACCGTTGAAAACCAGCAGGCCAGCCAACATCCCCTCGCCTGCGAAACGCCGAAGTTCAACACTTGTTTTCTGGACTACGAAATCGGTGAACTATTTCCCGATACGGTCGGCTTTGATCTGACGGTCGAGTTCGCAGACCAGGCATCCCGCAATTGGTATCGCGCTTGGCAGGGCACCGACGGCGGGCAGATCCTAAACATCCTGCTCGAATCGTGTGCGCAATCGCGACTCCCCGAGCTTGCTTCCGAATTCACCTACCGGCGAGACGTGGACAGCGTGACGGTGTTCGCCCGGCGGCGAGAGGTTCTACAAGAGCTGTTGACATGTTTCTTGAATGCCCATGCAACAGCAGCCAGCGCTAGCAGCCTTAGTCTCAACTGCTTGAGACAAAAGGCGAACCCAGACTAGGGAAAGCACCGAGACATGGAATCCATGAGCGTTCAATGAGTCAGGCCAAACCTACCAGTACTTGGCCATCTTGCGTTTCAAGAACGCCACGCTGCGCTGCAATTGCTCCATGCCATCGACGCCGTCTTCGATGCTGATCCAACCATCGAATCCAACGCGTTTGAGTTCGCTAAAGATCGCATCATAATCATTCATTCCCTGTCCGATTTCTCCGTGCTTGAGCCGCTTGACGTAGCCGACACTGCCCCCCTCTTCGCGACGCAGATCCTCGATAGTGCCCTCGGCCAGGTAGCGGTCACTGGCATGCATGGTGACGACACGATGAGAAACCCGCTTGAGCAGCTCCAGAGGATCTTCGCCGGCAATGATGGTATTGCTGGGATCGTAGTTGACTCCAAAGTTAGGATGCTCAATGGAATCGACCAACATTTGAAAAACATCCATTTTCTGAGCAAACTCTGGATACTCCCAAAAATCATCCTTGTAGTGATTCTCGATGATCAGCGTAATTCCGCGTTCGCTGGCGTAGGGCAGGCAGGCCTGGATCGAGTCGGAGGCCAGTTTCACCCCCTCGGCGATGGACAATTCGGGACGCCTCTGGCCGCTCAGAACGCGACAGTAGCTGCCCCCCATGGCCAGGGTCATATCGATCCAACTCTTCTGCTTGGCGATTTGCTGTTCACGAAAGGCACGATCCGGGTGGGTGAAATCCGGCGAGCAACACATCATGGGGATCCGCTTGCCCGTGTCCTCGACCTCGGCCCGCAAGCGTGCCCAGTTACCGCGATCGGCCATTTCCAGAAAGCCTGCGTACCATTCCAACCCCTCGATATCCAAGGTACTAGCCAGCGCAATCCATTGCGAAACGGACATGCTCCCGTCCTTGCACAGAGCCTGCATATATGCCTTGGGAAACGCGGCCAGTTTGGGCATCGGTCTCAGCCTATGAAGAGATTGATCAAGCAGGTTGCAATACGGATTTGACGACCTCACCCACATGCATCTTGTGGAACGCTTCGCGCCAGTCGGCCAGCGGCCACACACCACCGATAATAGGACGTACGTCGAGCTGTCCTGAGCTCATCAGGGCGAGGACGCGTTCCCAGATAGGCCAGTTGTGGCTAAAACTGCCCTGCAACTTAATATTTTTCTGCACCAAGGGATCCAGGCTGAAGCCCAGTGGCTGTGGCCCCCACCCCACTTTGCTGATCCAACCCGCAGGCCTGACCCATTCCAAGGCAGACTTGAGCGTGATACTGGCGCCGGCGGCATCGATCACTCCGTCGCAGCCCAATCCATCGCGTTCCATGGCCCAGGCCTTGGCATCGCCGATAATGGATTCGCAGCCGTAGCCCTCGGCAATTTTCAAGCGTTCGGTGTCTTGGGGGAGTCCTACCAGAGCAACTTGCGCCCGCACAGTCGCGCCAGGGCGGCGCAAAGGATACCAATGGTACCGGGACCAATCACGATAATGCGATCACCCGGGCAAATGCGAGCGTTGGCGACCACGGCGCTGTAGGCCACACAACAGGGTTCTGTCAAACACGCCTGCGGAAAGGGGAGGTGCTCGGGCACGCGGTGCAGAATGCGAGCTGGCACGCGGACAAACCTGGTCATGGCGCCATTCACGCCATAGCCGAATCCCTTGCGGCTGGGATCAAGATTGTACAAACCGCGGCGCGACATTGGACTTTGGCTATCAATGATGGCAGCGGTTTCACTGACCACGCGTTCGCCCACCGTCCACCCCTGCACACTTTCGCCAACTTCGGCGATTGTCCCGGCAAACTCATGGCCCAAGACAACCGGATAATTAACTGGCCAGGAGTGATGCGCAGTCCACTGGTGCAGGTCACTCCCGCAAACACCCACGTTGGCAACTTGTAGCAGTACATCCTGCGGACCGATTTCAGGGCATTCGACATCGCGCAGCTCTACGGAAAATTCTTCGGGTGCAAAATTAACGACGGCAGGTGTTTTCATGATTCAATTCTTCGCTTGCTACAAGGGTTCGCTCAAGAATGATTTTGGGGCCCTGGTCTAAACGTTCAAGGTACCCTGAGCCGGAGGGTTCGGGACGAGCAGACTTGGGTGAAGGTCATAAACATCTATATTCGAGTTTCAGTTCAGGGCATCGCCCGGGCAATATCAACTTTCGTGCGGGCGCGGATGAAAACGCACACTTAGGCGTTCATAACCCACGCGACGTTCGAATCGTTGCTCGTGTTCGACCTGCGGAACGGCTTCCAACACCTCGATTCGATCGATTCGCCGACAGAGCACCTCCAGTAAACCTCTTACGACCAGCCGGGCATGGGCCGCCCCCTGGCAAAGATGTTCGCGAAAGCCGAAGCTGACGTGCGGATTGGGACGACGATCCAGTCGAATTTCCTCAGGCTGCTCAAACACCTGCTCATCGTGGTTTGCCGAGGCCCAGCACAAGCCCACGCGCTCATTGGGTGGAACGTGAAAGCCATGAATCTGCGCGCCGCCCGGGCATACGCGCCCGATTTGCGTCAGCGGCATGAACACACGAAAAAACTCTTCGCTGGCGAGGGTGATTCGCCCCGGGTCCTCGCGCAGGTACTCGAAGGCCTGCGGTCGCCAGCCCAAATAGGCGATGATGGAGGTGATACTGTGAATGATCGTATCGCGCCCACCGGCAAAGGTTAAATTGCCAAAACCGATGCACTCATCACGCGTCAGTTTGCGACCGCGAAATTCGCCTTGCGTTAATGCGCTGAAGAAATCCTGGCCAGGTTGCATTTGGGCTCGGTCAAATTGTGCGTGCAGGTAGTCCTCCAGTACGTTGCCTTGTTTGAAGGTGCCTCCGCTGACCTTGAACACGTGGATGCCCCAGCCAATCCAAGTATGCGCTTCAGATTCGGGCATGTTTAACAGGTAGGTCAGTGCTCTGGATTGCAGGGGCAGTGCCAATTCTGAAACAGCATCAAAGGCATCCCTCGCGCACAATGCACCGACGGCGCCGTCCACCATCGACTTGACGGCGGCAATTACTTCCGGCTGCTTGGCCCGCTGGAAGAATGGATCCGTTATGGCGCGATAATCCGTGTGCTCGGGAGGATCCACCTCGATGGGCAGTTGCCGTGTCGTGCGGACCTGTTCCTCGGATGGAATGGGAACGCGGAAGGGAGCATTGGAGCTGTATGTTCGCCAATCGGCGGCTGCCTCACGCACATCGGCATGCCGCAAAATCATGGTAATCATCTCGCCATGAAAGGGGCATTGCATGGCCCCCACCTGCTGCCGCTGCTCACGAAAGGGGTCGGGACTGGTCAGCTGGGGTTCGGAGGGACGGTAAATGGAATTCTGTCTTGATTGCTCGTGGGACATACGCTTTTCTATTTCAACCCCGCAGTGGCTGGGGCACGTCGACGGATAGATTTCTGTAGTTTAGCAGTAAACCTACGGCGCGAATATGGAAGCCAATAACAGGGCAAGTTTAAACATCACGCGAGCTTACGCCTCGCTCAAATTTGCTTTAACATGGTCATGAATTGAATCCGCAGTGCTCGAGTGGCGTTTGAAACCCAGACGAGACTGCCCGCCGAGCCACAGATTACCAGTTTGAGTCTACGACCAAACAACAAAGGGACGACGAACATGACTGACATGGACCTGGCATCCGAACTTCATCCAAACCGCAAGATCTTTCTGCAAACCATCAGCCAATTCTGGTGGCTGGCCTTGCTGAGAGGCATCATTCTGATTGTCCTCGGCGGCTACGCACTGCTGACTCCCGGTATGACAGCCCTCGCATTCACTCAGGTAATCGGTTTTTGGATCATGCTGGAAGGAGTGTTGGCCATCATCGCGGCCATCATGGGCAAGACACCGTCGCGGCTATGGACCGCCTTGCGTGGTATTCTGATGGTGCTGGCGGGAATCTTCGTTTTCGCACATTCAGCGATTGTGGCGGGCGTCACCACCACGACCGTAATGGTCGTGATTGCCACCCTCGCAATCTTGTCCGGTATTTTGGAGATCGTGGCAGCAATTCAGGATCGCAAGGAAATCGAGGGGGAAGGCTGGCTGATGTTGTTTGGGGCCCTGATGATCCTCTATGGCGTATTGCTGCTGATGGCGCCATTCTACTTCGGTATGTTGATGATTCGCATTTTGGGCATGTTCGCCATCATCAACGGTATTTCCTTGATCGCTCTATCCTTCCGGCTGCGCCGCCTGGGCAGCAAATTAAAGGACAATTAGGAACGCAATGCGTATTCAGTCGGTACGCAGCTCAATGCCCAGCATCGAGATGTCATCATCACTGGTACCTTGGATGCAAGTATTCAGTACTGCCCCGAGTGTCAGGTCAATGCTGCTCTGCAACGAAACGTTGGTGTTGGCAAGCAACTCGGCCAGCAGACGTTCTACGCCAAAGGCTTGGTCCTGCGCTGAACGTTGCTCGGTTGCGCCATCGCTATAGAAGTAAACGCGATCGCCTGGAACAAGAGCTACTTGTTGGACTTCGTAATTAGGTTCTGCGAGAATCCCCACCGGAAAGCCCGTAGCACTGATTTCTTGCACCGCCGCATTTCGCACAAGTACAGGAGGTGGATGTCCTGCGGAAACGAATTGCATGGACTTTTGATGCACATCCACGACTGCATAACAGCAGGTAAAGAACTGCGATCGTTCACCTTCCATCTGGAATGCTTCGTTCAGCTGTTCCAGGGTAGCCACTGGATCTTGCCGGATCGAAACCGGCATCCGCGTCAACCAGCGATTCAGGGTGGTAGCCAGCAAGGCCGCTGAGACACCATGGCCGCACACATCGATGACATAGACGGCTAAGCGGTGCTCGTCAATTGCCAGTACATCCAGAATGTCACCGGCCAGCTCGTCACAGGGTAGATAGGACCAGCCAATTCTGATTCCGTCAATGGCCGGTATGTTCGTCGGCAGCAGAGCCTGCTGGACCCTGGCAGCCGCTTGCAAATCGGCCTGCATCTTGGCATTGGCTTTCTCAAGTCGTCGGTTGATCTCCCGCAGCGTCGTCTCTGCATTGTGTCGACGGGTGACATCGGATTGCACCCCAACAAAGTGGGTGGTGATTCCGGCAGAATCGCGGATTGGCGTTATCGACAGCCGATTCCAAAAGGTTGTTCCATCTTTTCGATAATTGATCAGTTCCACATCGCAGTCGCGCTCCTGAGCGATGCATTCGCGAATCTTGGCTACAGTCTGCGGGTCGGTGGCCTCACCCTGCAGAAAACGACAGTTTGAACCGATGGTCTCCGCGGCACTGTAGCCGGTTAGACGCGTGAATCCCTCGTTCACATAAATCAATGGTCGATCCGGGGCGCGGGCGTCGGCAATGGTTATGCCCTCCGCCGTCGCGGCTAGTGCACGATCCTTGAGCAACAGCTGTTCAATGAGAGATTCTTCACTTGGCTTGCCTGGAACTCGAATGCGATTAGCTCCCATGATTGCATGGTAGGGGAAGGCTGCAGCGACTGCGCGTGGCAGTCGCAGCGCTGCGGAGAGTCAACTCAGGGCGTGTTCACCCAACGCCAGCGACTAATGGTATCCCCGTCGGCGTTGATGGTAGCCGTGCCCTGTGCCTGGCCCAATTCGGTCAATGTGTCCCAGATTTGTAACACATCATTGGGCGTGGGAATCGGACCATTGCCCTCAGCCAACGGACTGTCGAGCCCCATTTCATTAACGGCAAAACCGTACTCCACCCAGGGACGAACCATTTGCACCAAACCAGCAAAATCGATCTTGCTGACAGCTGCCACCGGGGATTCTGCATCCATCCAGGCCGGCAGGCCGAGTCGAGCATTGGCGGTCAGCATATCGTCGGCCTGGCGCATGCTGTAGGTAACCACAACGGTATCATCGCCGACCAAGACCTGGGGCTCGAAGCCGTCCAGTGGGACTTGATTGGACAACTCGGCGTAGTAGTAACGCGTTCCGTTAGCCAGAGCCTCTTCGTCAGGACGCGGAATGCTATAACCGGGAGGGACTCCCTGCGGATTGATTTCGCGCACCAGTTCCAGGTAGTCATCAAACACAGAATACAGATCGCGACAACCCTCGAGGAACAACTCACGGTCGTTCAGCTTGCACGCCAGCCCCATTTCCGGCAGAGGCAGGGGAGTAGCCGAGGCCGGCAGAAAGGGGCCAACATCGGTCGTCGTCCACTCAGCAGCCAGTGAAAATACGGATTCGCGTTCGGCCAGGGCTGGGCCAATTTTATCTCGCAGAATTGCATACGCGTCGCGCAGCAACGGCCAGCCCCGATCGAGTGCCAGCAGCGCGCTCTCGCGATCATCGGCGGTTTCTTGAGCCACCTCGATAAATCTGCGGACATGGCCCGGGGCCTTGTCCAGCACGTACTCGACCAGAGTCTGCATGCCGGGCAACTCACGTTGCTTGAGTCCAAGGTTGATCAGAGTATGATCGCCGGAATGTTGCAGAATGGTCATGGGCTGGGCATTCTCGATAGCTAGATTTTCGGTCCAGTCGTGCGCATAACCCTCCAATCCGCCCTCTACGGCATACGACCAGCTCAACGTCGGACCGAACTCAGGCGTTAGCTCACGCATCCGGTCGTCCAACCAGCGCGCATCGGCCAGCATCTCGCCCCGCCATTCGTCTAGCTCGGGCATCGCCTCGGCTTCGTCGGAAAGCGCGCCCGCAAGCTGCTGAGCTAGATTCTCGAAATAATGCCCAAAATTCGCATTCCAGTAGCTCCCACGAAATCGCTCCGAGGCGTAGCCAATCGATCGCAAACGTTCGGGAGTGTTCGACTTTAATATTTGCAGCGGGGCAGCATCTAATAACCGACTGGTGTTCTTGCCAATCTTTTCAATCAGCTGCGCATCCTCGCCGAAAGCAATCAACAGCAGGTTGTCATTGACACCTACGGAAATTGCAATCCGACGACCCTCGAGCAATTCGATCAGTTTGTCATAGGTCTCATTTTCTTGCTCGATATCCGGGAGCAATGAGGCATCCAGGGACAATGAGAGCGATTGACCTTGCTCGAAATCTTGGCGATCTCAAATTGGAAACCAGGGCCTTGAACTCATCCGCACTACCTAGCCCAAAGCGTATCACCCCCTCGAGTGCATCGAGTTGCTCTCTGGCAATTGAGTCATCGGAGAGTCTGAAACCAATCACGGTGGTTGGTACTCGCAGGTCGACCAAATCGTCTGCGGTCAGATTCATGATGTACTCATTGATGGCCTGTGCCCCGTCATCTCGGTTGGCCAAAGCAGTGATTTCATTTTGCAGTGACATGATGCTGGAAATCGCGTCGCACCAGTCGTCGTGACCATAGACGAAAATCTCGCTGCTGGACATGTCGCCGCCGAGCTCCATCAGGTCTTTCGCCAAAGGGCTCTCCAGGAATCGCTTGGCTTGCTCCAGTTCGCCATCAGGCTGCTCCCATCTCTCGCGCACCTCCGCTTCGATTCGTCTTACAAAGGGGACCGCCCTCAAACGTTTGACAAAGTTCCCCTGCACGAATTCTTCGTAGGACTGCCGCAGATTGAGTGAGGTCGAGAAAAAGGCCGCATCCTCAGGAGCGATTGCCAAGGCTGACTCTACCAGCACATCCTGTGCCCGCAGGCTGCGGGATGGAAGCATCAAGCAACTCGAGACCAACAGACCAACCAGCGTCATGCCAGATGCCATGGACCTGCCAGTGACGGAAAAACAGTGCATCCCCATCGACTCCTCACAAAAAGTGTTTTAAACGTATTAGGCTTTGTCCCAAAAGCCCAGTTGTAAATCTAACAGATTCCAGCTATTCCTGCCTACACCCAACCATCTGAACCCAGGGCAACGCAATGGTTCAAACCATACAATCTCTTGGTGAGCGAAAGTGCAGCGTAGCACTCGGTGTTTTCAAAACCGGTGGCTAGCGCCAATCCGCTCAGTTTGAGAAACTGCTTGGCCCTGCATCTGAACCCAAGGCTTGGGAACCGGCATCGCGCGTCGCTGTGGGGCCTGGGTCGAATAAGCCAGTCGCCCTAGTGCATGTCCATATGATGCAAGACTCTGGTCCGCCAGCCACCTGCGCGCTCGCCAAATACCCGGTTCTGATACACGAGGCATAATCCCTACAGCCTTCGCAAAGACCCTAAACCCAGACACAATCTGCGAACTGAAACCGGCTACAAAGGGGAAGGTTTTCCGATGTCCTCAGGCATGGCAGCCAGGCTGTCATTTGACAATCACAGGAAACCTATCAACTACTGAAGGAGCAGTTCATGCGACGCGCTTTACTCATCGCTGCGACAGTCACCATCCTCTCGCTCGGTTCACTCAGTTCCGATGCTCAAGCAGCGGGGCGTTGCCCAAGTTGCGGACAATATCATACGCGTAGCTATCACGCACCCAAACAAAACGTATTCCAAAAAATGTGGGAGCTGGAACAGCGCAAGAACGCATGGTTGCGCCGTACCTTCCTGAACGGCTAACAGCTGTGGCACAACGCGGCTCTGTCTCCGATAAGATCAATAGCCCGAAGGGCACGCAAGGAGGCGGAGTCGCACGTCGTGCGACCGGCGAGGGAACCCGCAGCAATCCATACCAAACTAGGAAATGATCTCGTGAATGACATTGCCATAGACATCCGTTAGCCGGAAATCGCGTCCGGCATAATTAAATGTCAAGCGCTCGTGGTCCAAGCCCAGCAGATGCAGAATGGTCGCATGCCAATCATGGATGGATGTCCGATTGTGAATACCCTCATAGCCGTATTCGTCGCTTTGACCGTAATTCATACCACCACGGATACCTCCACCCGCCATCCAGCATGAAAATGCCTGATTGTTATGGTCGCGTCCATCGTTTCCTTGCGCGTGGGGCGTCCGTCCAAATTCGCCAGACCAAATGACCAAAGTTTCCGCCAACAGTCCGCGGGCATCCAAATCTGCTAACAGCGCGGCCGCCGGCTGATCGACCGCGCGACAGTTGTCCTCCAACGACGATTTGAGATTAGCATGTTGATCCCAGTTTCCGTGGGTCAGCTCCACGAATCGGACACCTGCCTCAACCATTCTGCGAGCCAGTAGACACTTGCGTCCAAAGTCATCGGTAGCCTGCTGCCCAATACCGTATTGCTCGAGGGTTTGCTGGGATTCATCTTGAATATCGAGTACTTCTGGTAATTCGGCTTGCATGCGAAACCCAAGTTCAAAGGACTCGATCAGCCCCTCGACCTCCTGGTCTTTAACGGTCGCAGAGCCATTTCCGCGGGCGAGCTGCGCACGATTGAAGGCTTGCAACAAGTCGATTTCGCGTCGTTGCGCATCGATGCTCTGCGACCTGCTCAGATTTGAAATCGTGGCTGACTGCAACAGCTCGTCCTTCACTGCCGATGCGGGTGCCTTGTGTACTGGCTGGCAGAAAGCCGGAACCATAGTTTTGCGAACCGCCAAAGGCCGATGGCGGTGTGATCGATACAAAGCCAGGTAGGTTCTCATTGCTGCTTCCCAAGCCATACAGCGTCCAAGCGCCCGAGCGACGGTCGAACGAAGCGAGCGGTGCCGGTGTGCAAGGCGATGAAAGCCTGCGGATGGGCGGGCACTTGAGTATGCATGGCATTTAGTACGCACAGTTTGTCAGCCTGCGTGGACAATTGGGGCAGCAGACTCGAAATCCACAGACCGCTCTGACCGTGTTGCGTGAAGGGCCACGGTGAACCCAGTAGTTGACTACCGCGACGTCGCCCCGGTTTGCCGCTATCGGCGGACAACTTGGGTTTGTAGTCGAGAGTGTCAACGTGCGAGGGGCCGCCACGCATGCACAGGAAAA
The DNA here is from genome assembly GCA_963707245.1 of Pirellulaceae bacterium. Taxonomy (GTDB): domain Bacteria; phylum Planctomycetota; class Planctomycetia; order Pirellulales; family Pirellulaceae; genus Aureliella. The sequence continues at coordinate 58,284 of CAVPPY010000044.1, read as the reverse complement.
TAACTCGCTTGGCATGTGGTGCAAAATGCGTGGCGTTTTGCCCGGGGCTGGCGGCCGAGCGACTGCGCAACTCGCTCAGCGCCAGCCAACCGAAACCACAGGCCAGGGACTGAAGCGCGGTGCGGCGACTGGTTAGCGTTAGCCTTCGATCGCAGAGTTTGCTGTGCATGGCAAGGACTTTTCAAACTGGGAGCCTATCCGAAAAGGGGTCTGACCCTTTGGAGGCGAGTCGATTTCATTGGTTTTTGGCCTCGCCGGAGAGGGTCAGACCCCTTTTCGGGTAGGCTCTGAGAGGATCGGTTAGCGAAGGAAGCGAAAATCGGCACTGGAGACCAGACCACGCGCGAGTGCCTTCCAGATATCCTCGAATGGCGTGCGCTGCCGACGTTCCTCCTGAATAAAGCTCCGCATGGCTTGTTCTTCCGCCTGCAGTGGAGGTCGAGATAACAGGCTCATGCTCAGGGTCTCGAACATCTGGTCGGCTCGTAGGCGAGCTTCTGCGGGCGTTATCGTAGCCGGCCTCGATTGGCGAAAGTCCCGCCGTTGCTCCAGCATCAGCCGCCTGGCAATCGCCGCGCATTGCTCATCCACCTGGGGGCTATTCATCCAGTACAAGGCTTGCGAGGGTACAATCGTCAGCTCACGCGAGCCATCAACTGCAGCATTGTCCGCGAAATCGAACAACTCCAAGGACTCGGGCAAGACGTTGCGCGGAACCGGAAGGTAGATCGAGCGATACGGCGGATTGGCCGATACAATGGCCGTTTCGCTGAGCCCAATGCCGCGTCGCAAGCCGATGGGACCATCTCCCGCTTGGGCGATCAGTGAACCCAGTGGACGCTGGGCTTGCAAGAAACCGCTGGCGCCAGGAGCGTATCGCGCAGAGCTTCCGCGTCGAGCGGTTTGCGATTCGCACGCCATAGCAGATGATTATCAGGGTCGATGCGATAGCCAGCGTCGCTGATCTCACTCGACTGCTGGTAGGTGCTCGAAAGTACGATCTGCCGCACCAGGGACTTGATCGACCAATGGTTGCGCTGAAATTCGATGGCCAGATAGTCCAGCAAGGCTTGATTGCTGGGCTCTCGGCCACTCGTTCCAAAATTATCAACAGTCGCGACAATGCCTGCGCCCATGGTCCAGCTCCAAACACGGTTGACCAGGACGCGGGCGGTGAGGGCATTGGAATCGCTGGCAATCCACTGGGCCAATTGCAACCTGCCGCTTTGCTCCGCTGCGATCGAGACTCTCAAAATCTCGAGCGAGAAATTCAGGCAAACCGCGTGGAACGATGTCAGCGGGTTGGTCAATCTCGCCACGGATGAAAAGTGGACTGTCCACGATTGAGTTCAAACTGGCCAAGGCTCTCAGGTTGTTGCGTGGAGCGGTCGCGCGTGCGCGTTGAAAGCGTGCCAAAGGTCCGCGGGCTGGGGCTGCCTTGTCAGATACCGCCATGGCCTGCGGCAGTTGCCTGCCCTGCTCGTCGAGCCCTGCGAGCTCCATATTCAGCCGCGCGGCTTGCTGCCGCAGACGCAGGGTCTCGCCGGCAGCCGGCGTCTTGCCTTGCAATCGCTGCCGCTGCGACTCTTGCAGTTCGCGTTCGACCTGTTCCAATCGCGTCTGCAGACGCCGAATTTCACTGGGGCTGCGAGCTGCCGATTCGCGGGCCAGAGGAAATCCGTCAGGCAACTCAACCAACGACCCGCGATTGATCGCTCCCACTCCACCGATGGTTCCATAGTGCGTTTCGGTCGACAGGAACACGCCCGCCATGGCCGTATAGTCGCGTTGTGTGATCGGATCAAACTTATGATCGTGACAACGGGCGCAGGCCACCGTCGTTGCCAGGAAGGCTTGTGAAACAGCGTCAATCTGTTCGTCGGCAAGGTTGTTGGCGAATTGCAGTGGATTGCGCTCATTCGAGTCCCATGGCGCCCACGGCCAAGAAACCGGTGGCAATGGTCTGACGCCCCCGCTGGTCGTCACTGTCAAATGGCAACAGATCACCCGCAATTTGCTCCATCACAAACTGGTTAAATGGCAAGTCAGCATTGAAGGCATCGATTACATAGTCACGATATCGCCAGGCCTCAGGATAGGACACGTTGAGATCCTTGCCGGAGGATTCCGCGTAGCGGGCCACGTCCAGCCAGCGCCGAGCCATCCGCTCTCCATACGCATCGCTCGCAAGGTACTGCTCCACCAATTCCTCCACAGCCGCGGGATTGTCGCTCAGCGCGTATCGCTGTAGATCCTCCAGGCTGGGAGGCAAGCCGGTTAAATCCATCGCCAGCCGACGCACAAGCGTTAGCCGATCGGCCGCAGGCGAGGGCCGCAAACCCGCTTGCTCCAAGCCAGCCAGCACAAAGTCATCCACAGCTTGACGCGGCCAACTCGTATCCTTCACCGGAGGCTTTGCGGGCTGATTGGGCGATTGCCAAGCCCACCAAGACTGCGATTCCAGCCAGTCCTGGCCGGTGGCCGAATTGGGCTGAGTAGCATCCCGCGGATCCGCCGCTCCAGTACGAATCCAGCTAGCAAAATCGGCAAGTACCTCGTCGGACAACTTGCCGCCCGCCTCGGGCGGAGGCATTTGCAGATCATCCATTTTGTACTGCATGGCCAGCAGCAATAGGCTGCTGTTCGGCTTGCCCGGCACCAAGGCCGGCCCCGAAACGCCCCCCTCCAACAAGCCTGCCGCTGAATCTAACAACAATCCACCAGCCGGCTCTTCAGCCGACTGCGCGTGGCATTCGTAACAGTGATCGACCAAAACAGGTCGGATTTTTGACTCGAAGAAATCCCGTTGATCCAAACTCTGCTGCTCTTGGCCGGCAACCCTCAACAGCGGGTACAGAAGGCAAAAAAGCAAAACTATCGGCCATTTCAGCATGCGCATACGCTGGCTCTCTCGTAATAACAATGCCCAAGGGCACTTAACCGATGGCAGTTTCTCATAACCTCTCGCGAGTCCATCCGCGTTATCCTGCTGGTTCCTGAACTGTTGACGTCAGCCCAAGTGCCCATGGCCTGGGCACCCATTGTGCTTTTGGCCTGTGGCAACGCAGTCCTGGCACACCTCCGCCGCCAGCCCAGCCATTTTAACCACCTGCAACCGCCTTTGTTTCGGTGTCCGGATACAATTGATAGAGTTACATGCATGGCCCAATCACGTAGGAATCGAGGTCGGACCTTGACCAGCCAGCCCAGCCAACTCTTTAAACGCATCCTGTTTTTGGTTGTGTTCGTGGTCTTGGTCACTGCAGCTGGGCTATTGCTACGCACATTGCCCAACTGGGAATGGCTGCTGGCCCACGAGCAAGTTTTGCGTCGGCAAGTCGACCAGGCGCCGCTGGCAAGTTGGTGCATGGGGCTGATGATTTATTTTCTTCTATCGTTGATACCTGGTCTGACTGGAAAATCGGTAGTTATCGGCTGGCTGTTTGGGTTTTTCGCAGGTCTGCTGATGGTCGAAATCGGGTTGACTGCGGCCGCGATCCTTTCTTTTTTCATTGGACACTTTGCATTTGGACAGTTTGCCACTTCTCACTGGCGTCGCAGGCTGCGCGTTTTTCGCCGTCGATTTTCGCGTGACGGCCTGACCTATCTGTTGCTACTCAGGCTCGCCCATGCGCCTTTCTCACTGGTGAACTATACGGCTGGTGCGACGCGCGTGCCTTTGGCCTTGTTTGCCTGGACAACCCTGCTCGGTATCTTGCCCGGATCGGCCGTCTTTGTTTTTGTCGGATCGCGCATGCCCTCGCTGAGCGTGTTGGCGGAGCAAGGCGTTTGGGCTCTGCTCGACCATCGTTTGTTCCTGGCGTTGTTGGCAAGTGCCTGCTTGCCTTACGGCGTGAAACTGCTGGTAAACCGGCTGTCGCGACGCCTGCATCCTGCAGTACATCATGGCCAATCAGCAGACGCTAGCTGGGAGGAAGCATGCCACCGGTGAGTCCACGGTTGATGGGAATTTTGGGTCTGATGTTCATTGCGCTGGTGATTGGCAGTAGCATCCGCCTGCTGAGTCTGTGGTGGACGCGGCACAACTCTCCGCGACACGTTGCCGAACAGCGTCTCAAGAGTTTGGCGGTATGGTGGGCCCTCACCCTGGCCTTTGCCTGCGGCCTGGTGTTCGGTCGTTTGGGAATGGCTGTCCTGTGCTGTACGGCCAGCCTGTTGGCGCTGGCTGAATTCCATCGCCTCTTCGAACGCCGCTCCGTGGACTCGACCCTCTTTGTGCGGGCGCTGGGTGGTTTGGCTATCGCGCATTATGCTGTGCTGGGATTAAGCGACTCGCTGCTCAGCCTGTGGGCCTTTCCGTTATTGGCCATGCTTACGGTCACTGTACTGGAAATGCTGACCGGGCAGATTCATGACTATTTGCGAACGACGGCCGGATATTTCTGGGCCTCGATGTTGATCGTGTTCGGGCTGTCGCACGTTGTGGTGCTAACGCGACTACCGCCAGCGGCTGAAGCACCCGCCATCGAACCGGTCGCTTGGTGTGTGGTTGTGATTCTACTGACAGAAGTCAATGATATCGCCCAGGCGCTCATCGGCCGTAGACTTGGCAGGCATAAGATGGCTCCCACCTTTTCTCCGGGCAAGACATGGGAGGGACTGGCTGGCGGTTTCATCGTTACCGCCGGCTTGGCACTACTGCTGGCACCCTGGCTGACCAGCCTGACCCTTGCTCGACCCGCATGGTTAGGTAACTGCATCGCGCTGGCAGCTGGTGCCATCATCTCTGTGTGTGGCTTGCTGGGCGATTTGAATATGTCCGGGCTAAAGCGCGAGTCAGGCGTCAAGGATAGCAGCCAGCTCCTACCGGGCATGGGCGGTATGATTGATCGCATCGATAGCCTAACGCTCACTGCGCCAGCTTTTTATTATTTTGCCCTTTCGCTTGCCTAGCCATGACCCACTTGCCAGTTGAAGATGAAAATCAAGACCAGCCCAGCCCACGCGAGGTTGCTAACGAGCTGCCGAACAAGGCTGACCTGCCACAGCCCTCGCAGGAAGTGGAGCCTCGCGATGAAGCCTATCGCCACTGGATTTTTACGCTCCCCAACGTCATCTGCATGCTGCGGATCGCTGGTTCGTTGCTCATGCTGGGCGTCGCCATAGGTGGGTATCGCACCGCATTCTTAAGCCTATTTGTGGTGCTCACGCTATCCGATTGGATCGATGGCTGGCTGGCGCGCTGGCTGCATCAGCGCTCGGATTTCGGTGCGAGGCTGGATAGCTTTGCTGATGCTGCCCTGTATTCATCGCTCATTCTAGGCGTGACGATCCTATGCCGCGAAGAACTCCAGCGCGAGAGCCTGTGGGTTGTGGTCGCCCTCGCCAGCTATGCACTGACCACCGCTGCAGGATTGATAAAATATGGCAAAGTGCCGAGCTATCACACCACGGCCGCCAAGAAGACACAGGGCATTGTGTTGTTGGCCGCCATCCTCTTGCTGTTGCAATGGGCCAGTTGGCCCATTCGCATTGCCGCCTCTGGCGGTAATGCTGACCAATCTGGAAGCCACCTTGCTGACTCTCGTCTTGCCCGAATGGAAGGCTGACGTGTCGTCGCTGTGGAGCGTGCTCAAGCGCGCAAAAAGACCCGCAAAGACCTCGGTCGCTAGGTGTTAGCTGTTCGGTAAGTTGTAAGTTGTAAGTGGTAAGTTGATGGCTGGCGAAGAACACGACCGTCAAACACAGTCACTCCTTCTCAATAAATTGGTCGTTCGGCGATTCACTGCGTCCTTGTTTCACGGTGACGTGATCCGCCCTGGTGGCAGCTTGTAGCTCAGGCGACTTGTGAGAGACTCCCTTTCCTGCTGCCGTCTAGCGTTCTAGAGCTGCAGGGTCGATGACTTCTCCCTCCCACACGGCTTGCTTCCCATCCCAAGTCAACACGCGGTGCTGGCTGTTGGCGGCCAAAGGCCGGTCAATACTTGGGATCCACTTTGCCAACTCGGCTTGGGTTGAGGCGAAATCAGAATTGCCAGCCAGATTCCGCCATTCGTGAGGATCGTCGCGCATGTCGTACAGCTCTTGGCTACCATCCGCGTAGCGAATATAGTGCCAGCGATCCGTGCGCACAGCATGGTTCCCCTGATTGTGCGAGGTAATTGCCGGCCATGGTCGCGGCGTATTGGGGAACTCCAGCTGGGGTGCCAAGGAATGTCCCTCGAGCAATTCGTTGGATGGCAAGCCACACAAATCGATCAAAGTCGGGTAGATGTCCAACAGTTCGGCTGGTTGTGAACAGCGTCCACCGCGGCGCACGCGGTCCTGCAGACGCTTGCCGCCAGCAAAGATCAGGGGAACCCGCGTGGAGCGATCCCAGAGCGAGTTCTTGCCGGAGATCTCTTTTTCGCCCAAGTGGTAGCCATGATCCGAAACCAGCACGACCAGCGTCTCATCGGCCAATTGGCTCTCATCCAAGGCCTTCAATACGCGGCCCACCATCGCATCCACAAAACTGGTTGATGCCAGGTAGGCACGCACCAAGGAGCGTGATTCGCCAGCTTGCTCAAGCCAGCTGAGTCTCGGTTCGGGTAGCTTCCAGTGCAGGTACCAAGAGAACAGGGGAGTGTCATCACGATCACCGCGCAGGATAGGCGGCATCATCAACGACTCTTCGGGATACAAATCAAACCACGGCTGCGATGCAAAGCAGGGCACGTGCGGGCGGCGGAAACCGCAAAACAACATAAAGGGTTGGCGAGATTCGGTTTTGCCCAATTGCTGCAATTGTTCAACCGCCCAAGAGGCCACCCGGTAATCGTCCTGCTGATCATCGCGTTCGGGAAAGACTCCCCAATCCATCAGCGGATGGCCACCCTGCATGTTTATTATTTTCTTGTCCGGTCGCGGTTGTCCACCGTTGCCATGATAGCCCCACACATCAAATTCGGAGCCATCGACGCGGGCGTTTCTTGGCGGGTAGGCATCATGATAAATCTTGCCGCAGGTCAGCGTCCGATAACCATGCTGTTGAAAGTACTGCGGCAGCGTGACCCATTGGCCATACTCGGGCAACTCCCGAAACCAGGGTGCCAGACCATAAATGCCCGTTGTGCTAGGACGCAGACCAATCAGCATGCTGGTCCGCGAGGGATTGCATAACGGCGACTGGCAATGGGCGTTGGTGAACACCGTGCCGCGTGCCGCCAGAGAATCCATGTTGGGTGTTTGCACCTGCGGATGTCCATTGAGGCAACCCACCCAATCATTCAGGTCGTCGATAGCCAGAAACAACACATTGGGCGGTACATTGGGAGCCTGGTCTTGCGACTCCTGCCCGAGCACAGTGCCCGCGGAGATAGAAGCAGCAACTCGCCAGCAGCCATAGCTTGAAAATTTGCATGGATCTAACTCTCGTCGAGGCCAAAGGGATGAGGTAAGGCATAGCATATCGCATCAGCCAAGGACCTGGGACCAATTCATTGGGTCACTGGTTGTTTGTCGAGCGCCACTAGATTCGGGCAGGGCTGGAACATCGGGCCTGCCTGCGAGGGTGCTACCTTCGCAGTTGGACCGCGGCGGTTTGCGTAGGAAACCACGCTTTGCATTAGCTGCGCTACGCAACTCGTTGGACAGCGGCATTTTCCACGGACAAGTCGAAAAACCAAGCACGACTGCGCAAGTTTTGATGTTGCGTTTTTTTCATAACCCAATCCATAAGTTTTGATGTTGCGCATTGAGCTTTTCCCAAGGATTTCCATAAGCCGAAGCATCAGTTTTAATGTTGCGCATTGAGCATTTCCCCAACGTTTTTCATAACCCGACGCGTCAGCGAGGAAGTAAATCATTCTAAGAATTCCTCGCTGACGCGTCGGGTTGGGATAATAACGCAGCTTCAAAACGCGAGGGCGAGTGTGTCGCCGCAAGTTTTATGCTGGCTTGCGTTGCGTGCTTGGTGAACATTTCGAAGTGGCCCTGCGCTACCTGGCTCGTCGCTAGAAAAAACCAGTGTGAAATCAGTTTCCGTTCAGCCATCGCCGCGCTTGTTCGCGGTACTGGCTTTCGCGGTGCATCCACAGATCGGTATGTGGGTGAATGACTTTACCCTCCGGGATCTTGAATATTTCGGCTACCGGCGGTCGCAAGAAAGTAAACCTCGCTAATTCCAGATGATCGCGGAGGAACTCGTTGGACTCGCCGCTAACCAGTACCGGCCGGCCATTCAAGCGAGCCAGGCGGGCGAGCGCCGACGGGCGATCGCTCTCGGGGTAATTCCACATTCTTTGACCATCAAAATGGTCATGAGTGAACATTCCCTTCCACAGTGATGCAATTTCGTCGTCAGCCAAGCCAATGTAGCTGGCTCCAATCGCGCCGCGTGAAAAGCCGCAGATGAAGACGCAGTTCGGATCACCTCCAAACTGTTCGCAGATTCTGGGTACATTGACCTTGCAGTAATCAATCGTCGCCTGTCTATCGCCCCACCAGGTGAGTGCGTTCCTGGTGCCACCTTGATCGATGTAGGGCATGGCGACCCAAATAAAGCCCTTTCCACCAGTCAGACCATAGCCCAGATTTGCGTCCTTGACTTCGCCCGTTGAACCGCATTCGTCAAACTTGTTTCCGGTGTATTCCACCATGACTGGATAGTTACCGTCGGGCTTCCAATCCTCTGGCAGATACAGAGCATGGTATACCTCGGTGCCCTCGTACTCCAGGGCCACCTGGCGAACTCGCCGACCGGCAGCTGGCTGCTCGGTGGTCATTTCCGGAGTGACGAGATCTTCGACTGTCGGTCTGTCATCGGCGTGGGCGGCCAGAACGATCAGCAGCGATAGACCGAGGCAGAACGTGTAACAATTCGCTTTAACAGCAATGGGTGCCATAATGACTCGGGAACAGTCGTCGCTTAGCTATGTGCTTCGCTGTGGAATTGTCGAAGCACTCAACTGCCGGGCTAAGCGTAGGGCCGCGAGCAGACTGCCGGGGCGGGCCAAGCCTTGCCAGGCAATATCAAATGCAGTGCCGTGATCGACGCTGGTCCGCACGATCTTGAGACCTAGAGTTGTGTTGACCGCTGAATCAAAGGCAAGTGCCTTGAGCGGAATATGCCCTTGGTCGTGGTACATGCACACGATGGCGTCGGTCGTTGCTCGCTTGTGAGGCAAGAAAGCTGTGTCAGGTGGCAGCGGACCTTCAACCCGGATCCCAAGCTGGCGAGCGGCTTCAATGGCGGGCAAAATGTGCAACTCCTCTTCTCGATTGCCAAACAAACCGTGTTCGCCCGCATGCGGATTCAAGCCGCATACGGCAAGCTGCGGATCTTTGTTACGCAATTGTCGAATGGCGGCCGCTGTCAATTCAATGGTGTCCAGCACGGACTGCTTGGAAAGCAAGCCAGGAACTTGGGCATAGCCCACATGTACGGTGACGAAGGTGCAGGTCAGCACTTCGGAGGTTTGCATCATGCACCAGCGACCGGCGGCGGCCCGTTCAGCAAACATTTCTGTATGTCCCGGGTAACGAATCCCGCTCTTCCAAGTCGACTCCTTGTTGATCGGTGCGGTGGTTACTGCGGCGACCCGGCCGGCCAGGGCAGCGTCGATGGCCGATTGGATATAGGTGTAGCTTGCGCGACCACATGCTGCCTGCACGCGACAGGGCTCGAAATGCTGAAGGTCCATTTGTCCGTGATCTATCAGAACGTGCCCACTCGGATCTTCGCCATCCCAGCCATTTTGGAACTCCTCGGGCGTTACGTGCGGGCAGTCAACCAAAGAAAACCTCGTCACTTCGGCACACCGCTGCAAGATGTTGGCATCTCCGAAAACAGCCAAACGGCACAGCTCGCGCACCTCCGGGCTGGCCAAGGCTTGCAAGGTCAATTCGGGACCCACGCCGGCTGGGTCTCCCATGGTCAGTGCAATGAGTGGTTTGGCATGCATCGTTTTATGGTCTTGCATTCATGGCTTTAGCCCAAGCCAATGGTTGAACTAGCTAGGCTAGGAGATGTGCCTGGAACTGGGATTCACAGGCGGCGACAATTGCGGAGACACGCGCATCGACCTCTTCTCCCGTCAACGTCCGAGCCAGGCTTTGGAATTGCAGAGTCAGTAGGATTCTCTTTCGGCCGGCACCATCCTTGTTGGTGTCTCGATACGTTTCCCGGTAGCTGACATCTTGTAATTCATCACCGCCCTGTTGGGTACACAGGTCTGACAATTGCTGCCACCTCAGGCGTTCATCGACAACAAAATTCAAATCGCGGTTGATAGCTGGAAAGGGGCTGACTGCGTCGGCCCGGCGAACCTCGACCAGCATCTCGGTCAACATATCTACATTCAGCTCGGCCACGGCACAGGCTTGATCCAATTGCATGGTCTCGAGGATCGCCGGGTGAACCAGTCCAAGCCAGCCGAGGGTGTGCTGACCGCGAGTCAGGCGTTGGGCCGTACCAGCCTCGAACATCGGATGCTCGGCGATGTTCCATTCGACCAGCGGTTGTTTGCCGGCCACCTGCCTCAAGATCTCTTCAACGATGCCTTTGATGGCTCTCAAATCAGCGTTAGCCACCAGGCCCAAGGTGCTCTGCTCGCCAGGCAGGTCAGCCGCGACGGCAGCGGGTAAATAGATGTTTGCCACTTCGTACAACTGAGCATGGCGAATTGCCTGGGCCTGGTTGGTGTGCCTTGCTGCCAGCAAACTGGGCAGCAGGGAGCGACGCAGCAAGCGGGCGCCAACCAGCAGCGGCGTTTCGGTCGCCAGTGCGGGCTGCTCGGACCAGACGCTGCCACACCGCTCAAGGCTCTCGGCCACGACGCTGGGGGTCATGGCTTCGTCAATACCATAGGCGCTCAGCACATGCCGTGCGCGGGTCAGCATAATGTCCTTGGGTCTCGGCGTGGCAACACCTAGCGGCACGCTAACGTTCTCTGGGATCTGCTCGTAACCATGCAGGCGAGCGACCTCTTCGACCAGATCGATCTCCCGATACAAATCCGCACGCCAGCTGGGAGGCGTGACCTGCAATTCGCCGTCGCGGATTGGGCTAACCTGGCAACCGAGTGCCGTCAGAATGCGGCTCGCCTGGTCAGCCGGAATGTCAATTCCTAGAATTTTTGGCACTTGGGTCAAGCGCAAGGCAATGCTGGCTGGTGGAGGGGGCGTTGACCCACTGGCCGCTTCTCCGCGGCACAGTTCGCCGCCCGCCATGTCCAGGATGAGTTGGCAACAGCGCAAGCTAGCCCACTCCAGTCCGGCCGGATCGGGGCAGCGTTCGAATCGAAAGGATGAGGGGCTGTGCAATTTCAGTTTTCGAGCTGCGTGCCGAACAGCCAGCGGGGAAAAACGGGCCGCCTCGATCAACAGGTCGCTTGTGGATAGGGCTACCTCACTATCGGCGCCCCCCATGACACCGCCAAGGGCCACCGCCCGCTGGGCGTCAGCAATGACGACCATCTGGGGATCGAGCTCATAGGTACGATGGTCAATAGCCAGGAATTTCTCGCCGGCCTTGGCGGGGCGAATCAAAATCTGGCCACCGCGTATGGCTTGCAGATCAAAGGCATGAAGCGGCTGGCCGCACTCAAGCATGACATAGTTGGTGGCATCCACCACGTTGTTGATGGAGTTGATCCCCACGGCCGCCAGCCGCCGGACAAGCCATTCTGGGCTCGGCCCAATCTTGACTCCGCGAATAACCCGCGCCGTATAACGCGGACAGGCCTCGGCAAACTGATTATCGATGTGGATGAATTCCGTGCTGCTGCGACTGCCGAACTCGGGCGTGGGTTTGGGAATGCACAGTGGCTTGCCAAGCAGCACGGCGGCTTCACGGGCAACGCCAATGTGCCCCAGACAGTCGCCGCGGTTGCTGGTGACCTCCAGATCGATAACCGTATCGCTGCCGACTTGCGCAGTCGACTCATGATTCAAGCCGGACATGGCAAATTGATTAGCCAACTGCCGCGGATCCTGCGAGGACAGGTCCACGTACTGCGATAGCCATTCCCAACAAACAAGCATGACTCAAAGCCTTCAAAACTGATGCAGAAATCGCAAGTCATTGCGATACAGATCGCGAATATCTACCACACCGTGACGCCGCATGCACAAGCGTTCGACGCCCAGTCCGAACGCAAATCCGCGCACTTGTTCCGGGTCGTAGCCGACGGTCTGCAGGACGTTCGGATCGACCATGCCGGCCCCTCCAAATTCGATCCAGTTGTCATTCCATAAGAAATCTGCCTCGACGCTCGGCTCGGTAAATGGAAAGAAACTCGGCCGAAATCGAATGTGCACATCGCTACCAAGGTAGCTGGTGGCGAACATCCGGAGCACGCTTTTCAGCTGGGCCATGTTGACATCCGTATCAATCCACAGGCCCTCCATCTGATGGAACATCGGGAAGTGCGTCGCATCCGCTTCGTCTGGGCGATAAACGCGGCCTAGTGAAATAATCCGTACGGGTGGGGCCGTCTTCTCCATGACGCGAATCTGAACGGTGCTGGTCTGACTGCGCAGCAACGCGCGTGGCCAGCCGAGGAGCCGATGGCTGTCTTTCCACCTAGACTCAGGTAAAAGTTGTCCAGCGGATCGCGGGCGGGATGATCCTCGGGGATATTCAGGGCGACAAAATTGTGCCACGTATCCTCAACCTCAGGCCCCTCAACCACACTAAAGCCCAGGCGAGACATAATGCTTTTCAGGTGCTCGATGGTCTGTGTAATAGGGTGAACGGTGCCCAAATGCCGCCGCGTGCCTGGTAGCGTTGGGTCGAGCACTGGCCCGCTGCTTGCGGACGCAGCTACGGCAGTCTTTAGTCGCTCGGTGGCTGCGTCCATAGCCGATTGAATGCGCTGCTTGGCATCATTCAGTGCCTTGCCTCCGGCAGGCTTGTGTTCCTTGGGCAAGCCACCCAATTCTTTCTGCAAGCTCTTCACTTGGCCGCTGCGGGCACCAGTAAAAGCCACGCGGGCCGCCTCAAAGGCCTCGTCGGTACTAGCTGCCTGAAAGGCGACCTCTGCCGCGGAAGCGAGTTCTTCCAATTGTCGCTGGAATTCAACTAGCTCCATGAATATTCCCCGTGGGTGTTCTGCAATCCGGTACAAGCATGTTGGAAGTTAAAAAAAAACGGCGACGGGAACAGCTACCCAGCGCCGCTTCTTTCATTCTGTTGTCAACAAGGTGGTCGTCAGCTTTTCGACATCGTCTAGGCGGCCAGCGCCGCCTTGACTTGCTCGACAACTACTTGAAAACCAGCCGGATCATTGATGGCCATTTCGGACAATTGCTTTCGATCCAGCTGTATATTGGCTTTGGTTAGCCCATGGATGAATTGGCTGTAGCGGATACCATGTTCGCCGCAAGCGGCCGTCAATCGCGTGATCCACAATCGCCGAAACTCGCGTTTCTTGACCCGTCGATCGCGATAGGCAAATACGCCAGCTCGGACCAATGTCTCTTTGGCTGTTCGCAACAACTTGCGCCGTGCACCAACATATCCGCTGGCGCGCTTGAGCAAACGCTTGTTAGCTTGGCGCCGTGCAGCACCCTTTCTCGTTCTCATCGGAAACCTTTAACCGTGTAGTAACTCAGGTCGCCATCGTTGGCGTGCTTGCGAACGCCAGTCCGGTGCGGGAGGGCCGCGACATACGATGGGCGTTGTACCCAGATACCTTGACTGAAAAATACCCGCTGTGAGTCGGAATTAGCCGCAGTGTGCTTGGGCTGGAACGCTTGGCCACCGCTGGTGCAGGACCCAAATTTGGCAATATCGCCCAGTTAGTAACTATTGTTCCGCAGGCAATCCTGTACGGCGCGGGTCATGGCTGGAGCCAAAACGCGCGTGCCACGCAGATTTCTCCTGCGTTTGGGTGACATGCGAACGGCCAAGTGGCTAGTACCCGCGCCACGATGCTTGGCTTTGCCGGTAGCGGTCAGGCGAAATCGCTTTTTAGTCGCCTTGTGTGTTTTCATCTTGGGCATAATTTAATTTCTCTTTACTAACCCGTTGAGCCGTTCTATTGGCCGCAGTCGGCGTCTATTTAGAAGCTCAAAAGTGTATCCCGCCAATGCTCGGGCAACAAGGCCTGATCGCCCCCGCTTTGGGCCATCCCCGCTAACCCTGAAACCAACTGAATCCATGAAAACCACCGAAGAAGCGATTTTGCAGCGCAAGACGACCAAGCTGATGTCAACTCAGGATTTGCCGGTTGTGGAAATGTCCGACACGCTCGAGTCGGTGTTGCGGCTGGCTGGGATGGCCCCCTTCCACCGGGCCTGCGACCCGGGGCATCGTGGACCGGGCCAGATGCAGGGCATTGAGCCCTGGCGATTTCATGTGCTCGACGCCGCGAATTGCCGGCGATTACAGCACCGTTTGCCGCTCGAAAATGCTGGCAAGATCCCAGCCATGTTGGCCGCCGCTGACGCGATGATTCTGGCTACTTGGTTACCGGATCCACAACCCGCTGAGTCTGTCGGGCTGTTTGCTCCAACGCTGAACAATATGGAACACATCGCGGCGGCCGCGGCGGCGATCCAGAATTTATTGCTGGCCGCCACCTCGCTGGGCATTTCAAATTATTGGTCCAGCGGGGGAGTGCTCCGCGAAGCCACGGTGTTTGAGCTGGCAGGAATTCCGCAGGGGCAAATTCTGCTGGGTGCGGTCTTTCTGTTCCCCAGCCCCAGCGGCGAAGCCCAGGCGGTCGGCAGCAAGCTGAGGGAACACCGCAGCCCAATGGCCGGCTGGTCGCGCACGGTTTTCCTGGATTCGCCCTAAAATTTCCGTAGGGAATCAGTTGTTAACCCGCTCGACGTATTCCCCGGTCCGCGTGTCGACCTTGATAACATTGCCCTCCTTGATAAAGCCGGGCACCGAGAATTCGGCTCCCGTCTCCGTCATGGCAGGCTTGGTAACGCTGGTCGCCGTATCGCCTTTGGCACCTGGCTCGCATTGCGTGATCAGTAGCTCGACGTGGATGGGAGGAGCCATGGTGATGGGATTTCCATTGAAGAGCATCATGGAGCACTTCATCCCATCCTTGAGATATTTCCAGGCATCATCAACCTGCTCGGCCGACAGCTCGTACTGCTCAAAGGACTCATCGTTCATAAATACAAAAGTGTCAGCCTGCTTGTAAAGATACTGCACCGAAATCTCTTCCACATCAGCCGATTCGAGTTCATCACCGCCTTTGTAAGTACGGTCGAGCATCGTGCCACGCAATAAGTTTCGCATCTTGCACTTGTACAACGCATTGCCTTTGCCAGGCTTCACGAAATTCATCTCGGTCATCAGATACGGTTCGCCATCGATCTGTATCTTCAGGCCCTTGCGGAAATCATTCGTCTTGTAGGTGCCCACGTCAAATCCTCGCCAAACTCTATACTGGTCTACCAAACAGGTCCAATTGGGCCACACATGAACACCGAGTTCCCGAATCGGCCAAGCCGAACGCGGTTCGCGGACAATATGCATTGTGCCGGAGCGTTGCAAGTGGAGCGTCACGAAGCGAAAATTCTAGCGGCAAACGGGGAATCTGTCGAAGCCAATTGTGCTGCAGTGACCAGTTGGCAGCAGGCCATGAAGCGTGCCATCCGCAGCGGTCAGGCACTGTGCGAACACCTGGGGTTACCCCGAGAATTGGCCTGCACCGAGGCGGAAGACGATTTTCCCGTTTTCGCCCCGCTGGAATACGTCCGTCGCATGCAACTCGCCGATCCGCATGACCCCTTGCTGCTGCAAGTCTTGGGGGGGAAGCATGAAATTGCCCAGGCTGCTGGCCTGAACGACCCGGTTGGCGATTTGCAGGCACTCCTACCCAACGGTTTGATGCAAAAATACGAAGGTCGCGTGCTGCTGATCACGCACTCTGCTTGCGCCATCCACTGCCGCTATTGCTTCCGCCGCCAATTCCCCTATGCAGAAATTCCAGACAGGTATCAAGGCTTGGGAGGCCGCCCTGTCGGATATCCAAGACGACGCTACCATCGATGAGGTTATTCTCAGTGGCGGTGATCCGCTGACCCTGACCGACCCACAATTGACCTGGCTGTTCGAGCGATTAAATGCTATCGAGCATATCCGCAGGATTCGGGTGCATACTCGAGTACCTGTCGTGATTCCCCAACGCGTCACGGCTGAATGGTGCGAGAGCATTCACCGCTCCCGCGCAGCCGTCTATGTTGTGCTGCATTTCAACCATAGCGCGGAATGGGATGCCGCTGTTCACGCCGCCATGAACCGCCTGCGACGGGCCGGGGCCACCCTGCTGAATCAAGCCGTTCTGCTGCGGGGTATTAACGACTCGGCGGACGCGCAATTGGATCTGTGTCGCCAATTGATCGACGCCCAGATTCTGCCCTATTATCTGCACCAATTGGATCTGGTGCGTGGGGCGACGCATTTCGAAGTCGAGGATGCTCGAGCGCGGGAGATCATGGCCGAGCTGCGCGCCAGGCTGCCGGGCTATGCAGTCCCCAGGTTGGTGCGCGAAATCGCTGGACAGCCGAGCAAGACTCCCATTGAAAGCGTTTAGAGCCTGTCCGCAAAGTGCGAATTTTCGGGTCGGAAAGCGCCTAGGAAATTGTATTTTTCAGCCTTGTTAGGATAGCGGCGTTCTTCGTACAACTTCAGTCGAGGCCAGCTGCGGAAAATTGCAAAGTTCACTTTTCCGCAACAATAATCCCCTCGAGGCAACGAAATACCGACTGCAATCGGTGATAGCGAGACGGATCTCGCACTGTTCATTGCCGACGCCGAGCTTTGCACGCGCGAACCCATTGGAAATTCCATGACTTGCAACCACCCAAAACTGCCTGAACATAATTACCCCCGGCCCGCCAGCAGAGTGCTGACTCGGGCGTTAGCTATCCTGGCTACTGTTCTGCTACTGAGCGGAATGTGCGTGGCCACAATCAGCGGATTGCATCTTTACCGTTTGGTTAGCATCCAAGCCGCCATCGAACGCGTCAACGGGCACGTGGTGTGGAGCGAGTCGCGTTTGACCCTGTCGAACTCTGGACGCCGGCATCCCGCACAGCGAAACGCCAGCGTTCTATTGGGTTGGCTGCCGACGATTCAGTCCGTCACGATTGAAAATGCCCAGCTAGGTGATAGCGATTTGCAATTCCTCACCAAACTGACTTCGCTACGTAGTCTAACCCTGCACAGCGACTGTGCGACCGATGAGCTGTTGGCAACTCTTGGTCAGCTGCCGCATCTGAAGTCGCTTGCCATCGATGGAGCCCAGTTTTCTGCTCGAGGACTGCTCCAACTGCGCGATGCCGAGTCGCTTGAACGCCTGGCCGTATGCGAAGAACAATTCTCCGCCATCGAAATGGCGGTATTGCGGGCCGAGTTGGTGGGGCTGACCACCCGGGACAGCAATCCTCCAGGCAGCGAAGAAGAATTGTCTTCCCAACGCTCTTTGGCAAGCATTGCCGTCGAAATCCCTGCCGCGTTGCTGTAGTCCAGACCGCCGTCGCGGCAGGTGGCATGCGTCGACTTGCATGAAAAATTCTCGAAGGCAGCCAGGGCCGTGCCAAGATAGTCCGGAATCCAACGAATCACCCATCATGCTGATGGTGCGTTCGTTCGACGCATCGCTACGGGTGACTGGGAGGTTCGAAAGATGCCGCGTTTTGCTTGCACGATCATCGCCCTACTCAGTTTGACGGGCTGTTCTGTGCCCAATTATGTCCATGAACGGACTGAGAAAATTTCTATCGAGTCGCAGGCGGCCGATGCGCTGTCGGAAGCGGTTCCCTTGGCATCTATTGATTTGTCGACATTTAACGGTGCAATCGACGTCCAGCCGCATGATCTGCCCCTGGTCTCCATGCAAGTCACCTATCGAGCCTATGGCGATTCCGAGGAGCAAGCCGAGCATAACGCAAGAGCAATGCACTGCGAGTATGCCATCGAGAACCAAAGCTTATCCATCACCGCAACCAAACCCCACGGACAGTGGCGGGCTTCGGCTGCCTTTGAACTGCTGGTTCCGCGCGATCTGGAGCTCAGGCTGCAGACCAGCAATGGCAGTGTACAAGTATCGGGCATCGATGCTCCCGTCCATATCGATACCAGCAATGGGAGCATCGTCACGACCAATGTGGGTGATGTTCGCGCCAAGAGTAGCAACGGCGCAATCAAAGTTGTCCATGCACGTGGAGCTATCGACCTGAGGACGAGCAATGGGCGGATTGAGTACTCTGGGCAATTATCGGGAAGTGGAAATCGTATTCAAACCAGCAATGGGCGGGTCGTGCTTCTCGCCGACCCCGAGCAAGCGATCGACGTTGACGCCACCACCTCAAACGGGTCGATCAAGTGCTCGATAGCTAATCAGCGCGTCATTTCAGAAAGCAAGAAACACTTTCACGCTGTGGTGGGTGGCAACTCCCTTGCACCAGCCGCGCAACTGCTAATTAAGACCTCCAATGGTAGTGTGTCTATTGATCCTATGCCTACGGAGGCGGAGAGCGTTGAAGCCGAGATAGAATCCAAGCAATCGATAGCCCTCTAACGCCCGCTGTCCGCCCGCCAACCCGCTCAACTGTTGAACTGTTGCAAGCTCGCGGGACGTGCTATAAAACGCCATGCTTTCGACGACGATCTTCTGACTCTCGGTAGAAATGGCAGCCGTGGCAATTCTAGTTTTTGAAGATTCAACCGTAGCTCAGCTGGCGCCGATTACCACAGCTCGAGCGGCCTGTTGTATCAGCGTTGGTTCCTTCCATCTGCTGGACCTGCTGCGGATGACGGAGCTGCCGTTGCGTTGCGTACTGCGGCGATATCTCCGCAACCTGATGGAATTAGACTACCTCGACGTGGGGCATGTCGGCAGTGCGACGGCCAATCAGAGCGGAGTTGCCCCAGCCGGACCGGGACCGGTGATGATTCTCAATGCGCGGCTAACGCCGAGCGTGGATTCACTGTCGACGATTCTGGACTTGCTGAAGCAAAACGACCTCTCGGGGATTGTGTGGGACGGGGATCAGGTCGCCGCCATCGTCCGCCCAGGCTGGAGTTGGGAGTGGATCGAATCCCAGCTGGCGACCAGTGTGGAATCGCTGTTGCTCGCCGCGCACGAGCTGCCGCGACTGGTCCATCCCCTGAAACTCATGTCTTACCCGCATGAAGTGATCGCGGCAAACATGGTCCACATCTCTCGCAATCTGGAGTACCGGTTCGCTCAGGGCGGTTACCACCAGCAGGCCGATGGGGTGTTTGTGGCCGACAACGCTCATTTGGGCGACTATGTCTTAACGGAGACTAGTAATGGACCGATTGTGATCGACCAACACGCTTCGGTAGGCCCCTACACGCTCTTGCGTGGACCCATTTATATTGGCCCGCGCAGCCGAATTCTAGAGCACGCAGCCATCAAGGATGCGGTGTCTCTGGGGCACACCACCAAGATCGGTGGCGAAGTCGAGGCGTCTGTGGTCGAACCCTACAGCAACAAACAGCATCATGGGTTCTTAGGCCACAGCTACCTGGGAAGTTGGATTAATCTGGGTGCAGGAACTTGCAATTCCGATTTAAAGAATACCTATGGCACGGTCAACATGGAGTATCCCCACGGCAAAGCAGCCACCGGTATGCAATTCCTGGGATGTGTGATGGGCGACTATAGCAAGACCGCCATCAATACGGGTATCTTTACGGGCAAGGTGATCGGAGTATGCAGCATGATGTATGGCTTTGTCACCGGAAATGTGCCCAGCTTTGTCAATTACGCGAGACTGTTTGGTCAAATGACCACGCTACCACCTGAAGTCATGATTGCCACGCAGCAACGCATGTTCGCGCGTCGCAAAGTAGAGCAGCGACCATGTGATATGCAGTTGTTGCATGATATGTTTCGCATGACCCAAGGCGAACGAGATCGCTTTGGTGAAGTACTGGGATTCTAGCGATCCACGACATGTCACATTTGGGTTGTTGCCTTGTTTGACCATCACTGCTGTCTATGTGGCCTGATGTGCGCCACAACATCCAATGCCAGTGTCTGCGGCGACGTCCAGAAATGTAGCCGCCTGAGCGACTGGTCCAAGTTGGCTGTTCCGCCCGTTCCCCACGGGCCATCGACCGCAGAGGCTGCCGTGGCCCGTCTCCTGCAACTGGTCGACTGCGGAGAACGCGTGCTGTTGTGGTTGGATGCTGCGGATATCGACAGCGTACGGGCTGTTGTGGCTTTCGCCCAACACGCGAATGTGGTTATTCACGTGGGTAGTTCGGCCGGTGCCGCGATCGCCAAGCGCGTGATGCTCAACGATGGCTGGCTGGGAAGCAGCTTGGCTGAGGTTGCAACCCACGCCGATCTGGTCATTACGCTGGGCGATCGCATCTTCAGTAATTCCCCGTTGCTGCCCAGCCGTTTCTTCGCGCGGCAGCTGTCAGGCGGCCTGCGTTGGTGGCACATCGTCGACCCTGCGGCCCGGCAGCCCCAAACAGATGACCGGCCGGCCGACGAAAGCCTGCTGTGGCCGCAAGGCCAATGGTACGCACGGCTAACGCACGTGCAGCAGCTACTGCAATCCGAGGACCAAGCCATCTCCGTAACGGAAGCCGATGGAAACCCATCTGAAATCCATGTGGATGAACGCCGCTTGGCCCGGGCGCTGAGTGCTTCCCAAAATACAGTTTGGATGTGGGACAACAGCCAGTTCTCATGTCCGCTCGATGAATTGCTCGTGCGGCGTTTATTGATGATCGCTCGCTTGCGTTCCCAACATGCGCGGTGTGGACTACTCCATCTGGAGACTCACCTGGGTCAATTGTCGGCCGAGGAATGCCTGCTGTGGCTGACCGGTTGCACGGGCACCGCGTACTGGAACGGACAGAACTGGCAATCGCCCGCCCAAAGTCCATGGAATAGCTTGCACGATTGGCGGCAGGAATATGCACAAATCGTCGTGCTGAGATCGATGCCCGCATGGCATGCGTTACCCGAACTGCAAGCGGATCTATGGTTGCTGCCGGAGCAATTTCCAGGCGATTCGCCACCGGCAGCAGAAGTGATCCGCGTGGCAACGGCCGGAGTCAACTACCCAACGCATTTCCTGCGCGGTGATCGGGGGGCGATGTTGCGTGTCGGCTGCCAGACTGCGTCCACCTGGCCAACTGCCCCCGAGATCTTTTCACAGGCTGTGTGTGCCCTGCAGCAGCGGAAAGGGGCCAGCGATGTTGCTTGAGCTAGCCAACGCGTTGATCGTTGACCCGCTGCATGATCAAAACGGGCAGTCTACCAGTCTGTTTATCCGCGATGGTAAATTCGTTTCAGCACCAACCGCTGGCGAACTGCCGGATCGCCTGGTAGACCTGGGCGGCGGACTGGTCATGGCCGGTGGAATTGACATTCATACGCACATCGGTGGAGGCAAGGTCAATCTAGCTCGGATGTTGATGGCCGACATGTTTACGCCTGCACAACGCGTGGTCTGGCCTGCACCCAGTACAGGTGAGCGCTATGCGCAAATGGGTTATACCGCCTGCTTTGAGCCAGCCATGCTACTCAGCACGGCACGGCACACGCATCTTGAATTGGCCGACACGCCGCCTGATTGATGCGGGTGCCTATGTTGTGCTCGGGAACGAGGACTGGCTATTGGCTTCGCTGGCGGAGGCTGACGAAAATCTGCTGCAGGCCATGATTGGCTGGTCGGTCCAGGCGTCGCAAGCCCTGGCGGTCAAGGTTGTGAATCCCGGCGGGATCAGCGCTTTCAAATTCAATCAACGGACTTTGGATATCGACCAGCCCCATACACGATTTGGAGTCACACCACGGCAGGTTCTACGTCGCATGGCTCGGGCCGTGGATACACTGGGTTTGCCTCATCCACTGCATGTGCATGCCAGTAACCTGGGAATGCCCGGGAATATTGAATCGACGCTGCAGACCTTGCAGGCCGTGGAAGGCTGCCGTATTCACTTAACCCATGCCCAGTTCAACTGCTATTCCGACCAAGGCCCCTTTGGCATGGGCAGCGGCGCGGCGCGTTTGGCCGAGTATGTCAACGCGCATCCGCATGTCAGCCTGGACATTGGGCAGGTCTTGTTTGGTCAAACGGTAACCATCTCCGCTGATACTATGGCTCAGTATCGCAACGCCCGGCATGCGCAGCCCAAGCGATGGATGCTGAGCGATATCGAGTGCCAGGCAGGTTGTGGAATCGTTCCCATGCGCTACCAAGATCGCCAGTACGTGCACAGTCTGCAGTGGACGATTGGCTTGGAATTGATGCTGCTGATAGAAGATCCATGGCGGGTTTTTCTGACTACAGATCATCCCAATGGTGCACCATTTACGTGCTACCCGCATTTGCTCCGCTTGCTGATGGATCGCAGCTTTCGCCAGTCGATGTTGGAGAGCATTCACCCGCAAGCGGCTGAAGCCTCGCTACTGAAAGAACTGGATCGGCAATACACGCTGGACGAAATTGCCATTGCGACCCGAGCGGCACCGGCCCGCATTTTGGGTTTGGAGGGACAGGGAACGCTGCGCGTCGGGCGCTACAGCGGACCTGGCCGCATACCAGCAAGAGAGCAGACTGGGAAGCCACCTTCGCCCAGGCCGTTTGCGTAATGAAGGCAGGGGTGGAAGTTGTCCGCGATGGGCTGGTATTGGCTGGCACTGCTGCCCCGCGCCATACATACCGAGCTCAAGTAGAATTTGACATCGACTTGTGCGCGAGATTCCAACCCGACTTGGAGCGCACGCTGCGCATGCCCATGCATGCGTTGGAGATCAGCGACGATGAATGGGCCAGCGTCATCGCCCGCGACACGCGGCTTGGGTAGCCCTGGACCAGCGCCGCCCATGGGAGTTTGTGCAAGCAATGAAAATTAATGGCGTTGAGATTGAAGATGCTTTTGCCGAGGCATTTCCCATGACGGCGACGCGGCTGATTATTACCGCCGCGGATCGCTTTTGGGCGCTGCGTGCCGCACAGTCCATGACGGGCTTTGCAACCAGCGTTATTGGCTGTGGTTGCGAGGCAGGCATCGAGGGTGAAGTGCATCCCGACGCAACGCCGGACCATCGCCCGGGCATCGCCGTGCTTGTGTTCGCTGTATCCGGCAAGGAGCTCGAAAAACAAATTGTCAGGCGGGTAGGACAGTGCGTGCTCACCTGCCCCTCCACCAGCGTGTTTTCTGGCATGCAGGGCGAAAAGAAAATCGCCCTAGGCAGCCATTTGCGGTACTTCGGCGATGGATTTCAGTTGTCCAAGATCGTCGCTGGACGTCGCTACTGGCGCGTCCCCGTCATGGATGGCGAATTCGTATGCGAGGAGTCGACCTATCGTGTGCCCGCTGTTGGAGGTGGGAATTTTCTCGTGCTCAGTGAATCTTTGCGGGGGGCTTTGCAGGCCTGCGAATCGGCCATGGCGGCCATGCAGCAAATCCCGAATGTGATCATGCCATTTCCAGGCGGTGTGGCTCGCAGCGGATCCAAGGTAGGTTCAAAGTATCGAGCCCTGAGCGCCTCAACGAATGATGCTTTCTGCCCGACCCTGCGACCGGTAACCAAGTCATTACTGCCGCCCGGTGTCGGCGCGGCACTCGAAGTGGTCATCGATGGCTTGACCGAGACGGATGTCGCCAAGGCCATGCGCGTGGGTATTCATGCCGCTTGTGAAGTGGGCAGTCGACATGGGCTGCGGGCTATAACAGGCGGCAATTACGGCGGCAAATTGGGGCCCTTTCATTTTCATTTGCATGAATTGTTAATATGACTGTGCTTGCACTGAAACGCCCCATTCCACCTCCGCTGCGGCTGGATATGCATGGTGTTGTACCCTGCCGATTTGCTCCGGGACTGGAATCGCTGGCAACTATCGAAATTGGTGTCGACCAGCGCCGTGAGCCATTGAACGATTGGTTTACAGCTAGCGACGATGGTAGCCAAGAGTTGAGCATGTGCGGGCAACTGGAACGTTGCGATCGCCTGGCCGGTGGAATGCTCAGTGGCCGAATGCGGATTATGAGTCACGTGGGCGATCAGCTGGCACAGGCCATGCGCGGCGGCCAGGTTTTCGTCGAGGGCAATGCGGGCCGTTTCGCCGCCAGTGGACTGCGTGGGGGACAGGTCACTATCCACGGAAATGTGGGAGATTATGCTGCCGGTGCCGTACCGGGCCAAGCCTGTGGTATGCGTGGCGGAGTCTTGTTGATCGAGGGCAGTTGCCATCGCTGGTTGGCTGCTCGCATGCGACGCGGGACAGTGATTGTCACGGGTGCTATTGGCGGGGGTTGCGCATCGAGGATGATCGCCGGAACCGTCGTGCTTTGCGGAACGGCGGAGAGTCCCTTGGGGGCTGGCATGCGCCGCGGAAGCATCCTGTTCATCAAACAGCGACCCACCGAAACCTTGCCGGGCTTTACCACAGCCGAGGACTGCGAATTGTCCTACCTGGCCATTCAAATGCAGGAGCTCTCAGCCTATATCGGCGACAGGCTACCCAATTTCCGAGCCCCCCTGCGCGTCCTGAGGAGCATGGGCGACCGCACCGAAGCAGGCTTGGGTGAACTGATATGGATAGGCTAACTCCCGCGACCACTTAATTCCGCTGGCCTTCACCCACGCCAAGCAGTTGGCGTATTCCGGCTGGAGTGCCCACAATTTCTTGTAGCAATCGTCTCAGGTCTCGCGCGATCTGGGGATGCTCAGCAGCCACGTCGTGTTGTTCTCCCACATCTTTTTCCAGATCGTACAACTCACCATCCTGTCCGCTCTTGTTTTGGATGTACTTCCAATTCCCGCGACGCAAAGCCAGTTTTGCTCCGGCTTCTTCGAGCATGAGTTCGTTCCCCATGGACTCGTGGCCCAGCAAAGCTGCCAGAGTACTGCGGCTATCGATGGCTTGCTCTGGCTGCAGTTCGATCTCTAACAGCTCGGCGAAAGAGGCCAGTAAATCGATCTGGCTCACCATGGCGTCGGTCTTGCCCGGCTGAATGTGCCCCGGCCAACTGAGGATGAATGGCACGCGCGTACCACCCTCGTAGATCTGGTACTTGCCGCCTCGATAAGGGCCTGAAGCATCATGTCCACGATCGACCTCGGCGGTAGACGTATGCACCGTCGTCCCATCCTCATATCCATCGTCATACACAGGGCCGTTGTCGCTGGAGAAAATAACCAAGGTGTTATTGCGCAGGCCGTTTTCGTCCAGTGCGGCGAGTATTTGTCCGGTGGCCCAGTCCAACTGCACCATGGCATCGCCCCGATAGCCCAACTCCGATTGGCCTTTAAAACGTGGATGAGGTGCGCGAGGTACGTGGATATCCTGGGATGAGAAAAACAAGAAAAAGGGTTGGCCTTGCTCCCGTGTCGACAAATAATTCCGAGCCTGCTCGACAAAGACATCGGCCATACTCTCGTCATTCCACAGTGCCGATTGACCACCAAACTGCAATCCAATTCGACCGATGCCATTGATGACAGAGTTGTTGTGACCGTGGCTGCTTGGGTAGTAGGTCATGGCCTCAGGCATGAGCATGCCATTGGGATACTCGGTGCAGTTCACTCCGGCTGGCTTCTTGCCGACGAACAGTGGATCCGCTGGATCTAAATTCACAACGCGATGGTCTTGCACATACACACAAGGCACGCGATCGTTGGTGGATGGCAGCAGAAAGGAATAATCGAAGCCAATCTCCAGAGGTCCCGGCCTCACCAGAGCGTTCCAGTCGACCGGTGTCTGACCATCGCCAATACCCAAATGCCACTTCCCAATCACAGCGGTTTGATAGCCAGCTTGCTTGAAAAGCTGCGGCAAAGTAAACATCTCGGGCGTGATGGTTAAAGGCGCATCGGGTGCGAGCACACGGATCCCGTGGCGAAAACCGTGAATCCCGGTCAGCATCGAAAAACGAGAGGGCGTGCAAGTTGCCGCCGAGCAATGACCGTCGGTAAACAGCAGACCCTGGCTGGCCAGACGATCAATGTTGGGAGTGGGAATCAATTTGGATCCATAGGCACCCACATCGGCATAGCCTACGTCATCGCCATAGATAATGACTATGTTGGGAGGCGTCTCAGCGGCTGTCCGCGCATGCGCAGTACATAGTGCGAGCAGGGCACCCGCCGCGCAGCACAATCCAAGATGCTGAAAACTCATGAATACCGCCTATACTGCAAAGGGTAAACCGTGCGTCGAATACCGTGCCTAGGGCTGGCCAACGCAAATCAACTTGGAATCGGTTCTAACGAGGATGTAGTCCTGATTGAGCAGCGGCGTGGCACGCACGGTGTCGCCCAAGCGAATCGAACCGAACTCTCGGAATTCGGTCGAAGCGGCAAGCACCGTCAGCGTTCCATCCTCGGAGATGCCAATCAATTTGTCGCCTGCAATCACGGGCGAACTGGATACATTGCCGCCAATGCGTTCGGTCCAGGCCACTTCGTTGTTCGGAAGTTTGAGGCAGGTCACAATGCCGTTATCGCTCCATAGGAACAATAGATTTCCACGAGCGACAGGGCTGGGCACATAGGGAGCCGCTCGCTCAACCTGAAACTGCAGTTCATGATGCTCTTTGAGGCTAACTGCAAACAGAATATTTCCGCCGCCACCAGAGCCCTCCGAGCAAAACGCCAGATCGCCGACGATCAGAGGGCTGGAAACCGAGCGTTTGCTCAGCACCGAACGATTCCACAGCGGCTGGCCAGTTTCCAAGTCGAGCGCGAACATACCGTCGCCAGTATTGCAAAACAGCAGAGCCTCTTTTCCAGAACCATCTTGAAAGCTGATCGGAGCCCCGTAGCAGGCCCTGGTCGTCTTGCACGGCGTTTCCCAAATAGGCTCTCCTGTCGCGGCATCAAAACAATGCACACGACTTTGACCAGGAGCCGCGCCGGGCGGTAACTCCTGCGCTTGCTGGCTGTTGAAGAGGATCAGCTTGTCACCAAACAGGACCGGCGAAGCACCGAATCCATGTTGGCTGATGTAGCTTCCCAAGTTCTTGGTCCACAACTCAGCACCATTCGTCACGTCGAATGCCTTGAGCGTTGCATTCTCCGGAGTGGCCCAAGCCACGAACACCGCCTTGTCGTTAGCGCAAGGTGTGCATGATGCATAACTGCTGCGAGCATGCAAATGATGAGGCTGGGAGGCGAAGGCTTCTCTCCACAACTCTTGGCCCGTCTTCAAGTCGTAAGCCAGCACATAGCGCTCTGCAGAATTGGCATCCGCGCTCATTAGGAATACCCTGCCTCCTTGAACTATAGGCGAGCTATTCCCCTTTCCAGGTAATTCGATTTGCCAACGTACCGCTTCATCACCCCAGGGAAGCGGAACATTGCAATGCTCGATGCTAGCGACGCCATTGGCGCCTCGGAATCGATTCCAGGCTTTCGTCGGCGCGGCTTCCTCAGCCAAACCAGAATCGGAGGGCAGCAGGCTCAATACGGCGGCGAGCAACAGCAGACAACGCAGGGAATAAGCAGCTTTAGGCATGGCGAGATTCTGAGAACTACAGGTGAGGTTGGGGGGAAGGAACGACAGTGTCAATTATTGTCGAAATCAGGCACACATGGCCACCACTTCCCCGATTTCAAACTGAGTTTTTTGATGAAGATTCGTCGAGATTTCCATATAAATTGCCGCTGAAGTAACTCCACGTACCGCGCCATTTCTACAACAGATGAAGAGTGGCTGAATCTCTTCCCTTCTTGCTGGATTCTCCAGCCTGATTCCCCAGCCTGATTCTCCAGCGTTCCGACCTGAGGGCCTCGCAGTTCCCTCTCGCCTGGCTGCTGGAACCTCCGGCAAGTGGGCAGGCCTCAGCAGGGGGCAAGTGCCACTTGTGTGGGTTCTAACGGTCAATCCGTTGGCCACCCCAAGCCGAGCCGGCTTCTGAATACTTGGCGAACCCATCCACAGGCATGCAGAGTTTGCGCGAGCTAAGAGTTTGCGTTGCGTTGTCAATCCGCGATTATATCAGAAAGCCCATGATGAGCCCCATTAACATTGCATCCCGGAGCTACGAAGGATTGTCCGCAGGCGAACTGGACCACTGGCGGTCCTTGGCAGAGACTCCCTTGCAAACACCCGAATGGCTCATCAGTTGGTGGGAAGCTTTTCGATCGGACAATGCCAGCCCTCAGTTGTTGTTGGCTACGCAAGCCGGGGAGCTGATTGGACTCCTCCCCCTCGTCTCGCGCAATTGTTGGAGCTTTGGCCGTGTACTCAAATTCGCTGGCAGCGGTATCGCTTGCACGGATTTTCAGACATTGCTGTCTGCGCCGCAACATGCCGCGGCCCTGGCCGACGCCGTGGCTGATTGGCTGATCGTCGGCCCTGGCCGGGGAACATGGGATGTCCTGGAGTTGGAAGGTCTCAGTCCGGATGCGATGGGCATCGAGCTATTGCTGAAGCGACTGAAGGAAGATTCGACCATCCAGCAAACCACGCATCTGGAAAACACCTGGCGGCTGGATGTTGCCAACGGCTGGAACGAGTTTCAGAAGAATGTGTCCAAATCACAACGGGCCCAAAATCGCAACCTCATCAATCGATTTGAGAAAAACGCAGAGCTTCAATTTCGAATCGCCAGCAACGGTCCAGAATTGACCGCAGCCATCGACAGGTGTGCCGAATTACATCAATTACGGTGGAATGCAGTCGGTCAGCGCGGAAGCTTCTCTGACCGTCGCTTCACGCAATTCGTGCATCGCGGCATACAGGCCCTGTCCGGATATGGTCGAGCCGAAGTGGCCCTGCTCGAAAGACAGGGGGAAGCCATCGCCGCTCAGCTCATCCTCAAGGATCACCGACAAAACCGATTTGTGTATCAGTCCGGTCGTGATCCGCAATACGACAGCCAACGCGTGGGGCAATTGCTAACACTGCTGGGGATCCGACATGCGACCGAGCACGGCGCGCAGTTCGTCGACTACTTGCGCGGAAACGAACTCTACAAATCACGCCTCAAAGCCGTCCCCAGCGATTGCCGACGCATTCGTGTGTTTGCTCCAGGTATTCTACCCAAGTTGCGCTACGGTGCGTGGTGCTTGAACCATCAACTGAAGAAACAGGCCGATCGATGGTCGGGTTGGACAAGCTCCAGTCATCCAGGCTCGGCGCCTGCAGAAAACAACTGATCTGCAAGCCTGGGAACTCAAAGGGGTTGCCACTCAAAGCCCAATCCCTGTTCGTTGAGCAATTCGGTGGGGATGGTTCCGTAGCGCACACGGAACATGGGCGCATACTGTTTCATGTAGGCTTCATTGGCAACCGGACAGTACTGCCGACCATTGCCCTCAATCGCGGCAACCTTGGGCAAGCGACTGGCAATCGCGGCAGAATGTAGGAAGGATCCGCCCACGCAGGTCAGGTCTTGCACGCAGGTAAACATCCCGTATTCCGCACCGGCAGCCCCCATCAACAGACACTCGGATTGGCCCTTGCAGGCCTTGAGCGCCAACCCAGTGTAGCCGCGCTGTCTGGCCAGCTTGAGACTCTGCATGTCCGTCAACGACTCGTCGATAACCACCGGCCGAATCCTGGCAATGCGGTGCACCGTCATTTCAGTACGTGTTGTCAGATCGCGAGGCGTGGGCTGTTCGATGTACTGCAAGCGATCAAAGGACAATTTGCTGAGCCGTTCGATGCGCTCGAGCAAGTCGATGACATAATCCTCGTCTGGACATTGTTCGTTGAAATCAAAGGACAATTTCCAGTTGCGTTCTTCGGCGGTAGCCTCACAGATTCGCGTGACTTCTACAATGCGTCCAACATCCCAGTCGACATCGTTGCCTGCCAACTTGATTTTCAAGTGCGTAATACCATCGGTCTTAAGCCAGGCCTCAAGCGTCTCCGGGTAGCCATCATTCAATCGCCGCTTTAAGTCTGCATCGCTCAAGGGATCGAGCGCACCCACCAAGTGGTAGAGCGGCATGGTGGGTTTGGGTTTGGCCGACAAATAGTCGCTGGGGTATTTCCCCACAAAATCTGGGCCCAGATAGGCACTCAAATCCTCATTCAAGTACGCGGACGTCATGCATTCAAAACTATTCTTGCCCTGAGCGCGGCCAAACGCATCGTGTACCGCAGCTTCCAGCGGACTAGCCGCCAGCATGGCTGCCAGCTTGGGGATCCGCTCGGTGATCTTGAACTCGTCGTTCAATTCCTCGGCGACGGCATCGCGCATCACAGCGATTTGATGAGTTATCTGCAAGGGATCGCCAGACAAACCGGCCGCCTCGACACGCACCGCTAATCGTGAGGCCAATTCCAGCAGAATCTTGAGCGTTGCCTTGCCAGGGATCTTGCTGGGCCATGCCCAAGCATTGCCCATGGTCATCTCGCCAATGCCCTTGATCTTCTTGCGACCACTTCCCAGCGTTACGGTCACTTCCGTTCGCAAGACGCAGACGTTGTCCACGACCCGACCGCCGAACTTCATGGGTTGGCGATATTGGAAGTCGTGGGTGGAATTCACCACTTTCTTTAAGTTGATATCCGAGGCATTAGCCATTAATTCACACCAGCCCCTTGCGGACAGCCCAAACTGCCGCCTGCGTGCGGTCAGACACTCCAATCTTGCGGAGTATGTGCTGTACATGCTCCTTGACCGTTTCGTAGCTAATGCCTAGGGCCAAGGCAATTTCCTTGTTGGTTAGGCCATTTGCCAATTGACGCAACACTTCACTCTCACGTTGGGTCAACGGAACCTCAACATCGGATACGACTCGCGGCGTGGCGAGCGCACCGGTAACGCGCCGCAACTCTTCACGAGTCCAGGCCGATTCGCCGCGGGCAGCCGCCTGGATGGCCTCGATCAAACGCTCGCGGGGATCGCTCTTGAGCACATAAGCGGCAGCTCCCAGAGCAACCGCACGAGCCACGTATGTAGGATTGTCATAGGTGGAGAACAGCACGATCGGCAACTCTGGATAATCCAGCTTTAAGCGCCCAAGTATGTGCAATCCATCTCCGCCGGGCATGCGCACATCCAAGAGCACCGTGTCGGGTTTGCTCTGGGCTACCTTGGCCAGGACCTCTTCGCCCGTGGTGGCCTCCGCGGTGACCTCGATGCCAGAACCAGCTAAAACGTTGCGTAAACCAAGGCGCACGACCTGATGATCGTCAGCCACCAGCAATGAAATTGTCATACTGTCTCACCGATCATATCAACGAGAAATGAAAGCTATTCTCGTGCTGCGTGGGGCAAAAGCATTTCCAGCGGCACCAACAACGGGTTCGCCCCCTAGCTGGACCATCGACCCCACCCAGTAACACCACTCTCGGTTTCGTTTAGGTGGGATGCGTATACCAAAAGGGGTTATGCCGCACGACATATTAAACCGATTAGGGGGCGACCACAACCTCATCACGCGCTACAAAGCCATCTTTGTCGCTGTCTAGGCCAGCAAAAGCCTCTTGGCTGCCGAGAAATTCGGATTTATTGAGCACACCGTCGCGATTTGTGTCCATAGCGGCGAACCAATCCGCAGCAGGCTGGTCATTCTGGGGGGGCGCAGCATCCAAGAAATTCGCAGCTAGACGCGAGTCGCTACGCGATAATTCGAGTGTCGCCGTCAGCGGCAACTCGTCTGGTGTCAGCCGCTGATCGCCATTGGCGTCCATACTGCGCAGCCGCAGCGGAAAGCCACGCAACTCGGGCTCCGAAATGCGCCCGTCTGCATTTTGATCGGCCAGCTGAAACCAGGGTTGACCGGGCACACTCCAGCGTGCGACCAGCCGAGCCGCTTGACGGGCACTTAGCCACCGCCAAACGCTATCAAACTCTTGATCGTCCAACTGCAGATCACCGTCGGCATCCAAGACCTCAAAAGCTCCATCGCTCAACTGCAATTGACTGGTGAAAAAGGCTTTGAGCTGCGCGTTTCCCAAAGCGAACTGCAAGCGGCTGCGCAACTGTTCTCGCGCAAGGTCCCCGAACGCATCGTCGATCCGTACATTCACCGTCCCTCCTGGAAAGGTCAATTGCCCGCCTTGCAAACTCGACTTCCAGTGGAACCCGGCGGAGGGCTCGACAATCGCCTGCAACACATAGGCCTCTTTAGACTGGTCGGCGGCCGGCAATCGCACGAAGACGCGGCCCTGGGCGGGCATTTCCCACAGTGCTTCTAGCTCTTCTGCTTGAATGCGTTGATCCTCATTGAGATCGATGCTTTTCCACTGTGCGTCAGACCAGTTTGGCCACTGCTCGCGAGACACCGAATCCAAATGCGACGTGTAGTATTTCACGATGTTGGATACTTGCTTGCTTTGCCGTTGCTCGAATTCTTCAGCGGTTTGAGAGGCTTCCTCGGCCTGCTGTTCGAGAAATACAACTGAAGGAATTTCATCAAGCATGCTGGCGCGGGACATCGATTCCATACCCCTATCCTGCATTCGGTTCTGCGAAACCTCCTGCAGGCCAACGGCCGCATCACCATTCAGATCGAGCCGCAGGATCGAAGCTGGAAGAGCGGACAACTCTGCAGCGTCCAAAACTAAATCCCCGTTTTCATCGGCAATTCCCCAGGGCGAGTCATTGACATTTACGTCATCCGCGGTGCCCGCATCGATCAGCTGCAATGCCGAGCTGCGAGATAGACCGCGTGATAGGAATGCCGGCAGCTCGTCCCTGTCAACCTGCCCATCGGCCGATGTATCGTACATCGAAATTAGAGTTTCCTGCTGCTCCTCGTCCGCAACCAGATTCCCGAGCCAGCCCGATCGCACTAAGGGCATAGCCAGCAGATCTTCCCAAGTGATGGTTTCCGGCGTCTCGGCCAACAGCTCGCTCGCAATCTCACCTAACATCTCGCTGGCGGCTTGCTCGATATCTTGCTCGCCTATACTCAGCGATAACTCAATCAAACAAGGACCGCTCGGTGCCAACGCCACCAGCCGCCGTGTCGTCCATGATCCCGTGGGTTGCCATTTGTTGCCGCCTGCCGCAAGAACGGAAGAATCGTTGTTCGGCTGCAAGGCAGATGCTGTCTGGCCGATTTCCACGTCAGCCGATCCAATCCCGGCAGGCTGTTCACCTGGCTGGTCATCGATCTCTGGTGGTCTGGTCCTATCCACGTCTGTCGCTGGCGAGGCCGCTTGCGGCGGCGAGTGCGTCGCCCCGTCGGCCGCCTCGGCCACATTTGGCGTGGCGTCCATCGCAACTCCGCGCGGCTGCGGACTGCTTGCGTCGCTGGGCGAACGCTTGCTACAGCCGGCGAGGGCGAATGGAACAAGCATAACCAACAGAACTGCCTTCGCCGGCCAAGCGCGAGCCGCCGCTTTTGCAAGGAAATAATGGCTCCAAGTACCGGCGGCTAGTTGCTTTCGCCCAGGGACGCTGATCATGTTTCATAGCCCACCAATAATGACACAGTCCAACTAGGGGGTCATAGCGAACTCAGAAGAATTCATCAAAGCCCACAGTAAATCCGACTGCCAGCCGTAAGCGCTTGTACCCGTCTCAGTCGCCGTGCTTTCCAGCTCGTCGGCGTTCGACGAGGGGGGCTGAGATTGGGCGGAAATCAATTCGGAAAAGGCAGCTAGCTCGGCCTGTGTTGGCGGGCGGTTGAGCACGCTCAGAAACATCCACCGTAGCCGCTGTTGAGCGTCCAAATGCGGAGCTTCGAGGGCTTTCAGCAGCCGGCTGGATTCCTCGCCGGACACATCGTCGAATGCCGTACCATGCAGAGTCACCAACGCGTTGACGATTCCTAATTTGGCCTCACTGGCATCACCACGCAGACGCCCCAGTTGAGTGACTAGCATAGCCTGCGAGGCCGCATCGCCGAGGGCGATTTGTCGCGCGACTTGTGTTACCGAATTGCTTAACTGCCGCGCGGTCAAGGGCTTGACCACCATCGCCGCATAGCTGGCTTCGGGCACCGGTCCGCTGGGATGCAAGCTGGCACGCGAATAGGCGCGAGTGGCTGAAATCACGCGGATCAACTCCCGCAGGTCGTATCCGCTGGCCGCAAAGTAATCGGACAGCTCTTGCAATAATTGCGGGTGTGAAGCCAAGTCCAGACTGCGCATGTCATCAATGGGCTCAATCAATCCGCGACCCATCAACACAGCCCAAACTCGGTTTACGGTGGCTTGCGCCAAAAAGGGATTCTCTGGTGTGGTTAACCAAAGTGTCAACTGCTGCCGTCGCGTGCCCAGGGCCACCTGACTGACTCCTGAGTCGACCAACGGCTGTGGTGGAATGATCTCCTCCGTTCCCGGCAGGGTGACATCGCCCTGGTTGGTATCGGTCACATCGCCAATGCCCGTCATCGCCTGATCGGGAGTGGTCGACAGCTGGGCAAAATAAGCGGCAAAGCCCCAAAAGTCGCGTTGTGTCCAGTCGTCGAATGGATGGTTGTGGCATTCCGCAGTCAAGCTGTACCCCCATGAAGACCCGCGCGGTCTTGGCGGCGATCTTTTCTGGCTTACCCTCCAGGGCAGTGAAGAAAACCGTTGGTCCAGACTGGGCGGGGCCCGTCGCCACCAGTAGGTCTGAAACAAGACGATCGTAACGCAGATTCTCGGCAAAGCGATCACGCAGCCATGTCTTGAGGCCATTCTGCCCCTCGCCTAGTTGCGGTCCACTTTGCTCGGGCAACATCCAGCCGGACCAGGTTTCCGCAAGATGCAAAGCGCTGGCGGGCGTACGCAGCAAACGCTCAACGACTTGCTGGCGTTTAGCTGGTTGGGTGTCGGCGACAAAATCCAATACCTCGCGCCCAGTTGGCGGAATCCCGCTTAGATCCAGATAGACACGTCGCAAGAAACTGGCATCGGGGCAGCTGCCCGCTGCCTGCCAGCCAATCGCTTGCAAGTGCTCGTCCAACAATGCATCGATCCGCGCCGTCATCGCGGCGGAAGGATCGGTGGGAGCTTGCGCGCGGGCCGACCCAGCCATCAACCGCAACAGCAAGATGGCCAGCACAATGACCAGTAAACTAAGTTTTGAAGAATGCATCCGGCTGTTACCCCCTGAATGACACTCAGTATAACGCAATCACTCTCGGGCCGTCGGTGTTTTGGCCTGCAGTCCCTGCACATGAGCATTCGCTAGCAATGCAATTGATCTTGGGCTGTGGCTGGCAAATCTCTAAGCTCACAAGCCCCGTTCATGGCGAGTTCTGTAAGGAGTCGATTGTGTCTAGAAAGCTGTTTAATAGAAGCGCGGCGGCCCTGCTGATCCTGGGATCGGGATGCAAGTCTTGGTCCTCGGACAACTATTCGCTGTACAATGCTACTCGCGTACCGCCGCCGGGTACTGGCACCTACCAGTTGCCCAATGGTTACTACAACAATGCTGCTCAGCCGGCAGCTGGCCAGGCAGCTCCCGTTAATGCCGCCCCCGGGGCCAATTCAGCCGCAGCGGTGGCTCCCAATCCGATTGCCGACACGATGCCCCCAACCAGTCTGGCAAGTGCGACGGGTTCCACCCCCTCGGTGCAGACGGCACAGTTTACCGACGCACAGGCCGGAACTGCAGGCAGCAGTTTTGCTCCGGCGAATTCGAGCGGGCTGCCCAGTACTGGGGGGATGCCTGCGACCGCCAGCGGCACACCGCCTGCAGCCGATTTGCGCTGGCAACAGTAACGACGGCGTTGATCGATGCCGCGGTGATTGATTTCCTATCGTCAAAACGCCAGCTACCGCGGCTTCGGGCCAACGCTCGGTTCCTGGTTTTCGAACCCGGCAACGAAGGCAGCAGTGTAGTCGATCGGGCAACGCGCCCGCAATCAGGTTTCGCGTGGTGTTGAGGTTTACGCATTGCGGACTTGCAGCGCCCACTAATTCCGAAACAAAGATTCATCGACAGTCGCCAGAATCTTCGATGTCGTAGACATAGCGCTACCATCAAATCCTCCCACGCACTAGTCCAGCCACAACGTGGCGACATTTGCTTAGCCCCGGGTGAGCGTGGCGAGCTCCAAGCGAGCCAAGCGTAACCCGGGCTGATGATAGCGAATGGTTCGGCGGTGAGGGCTTAGGCCGCCATTTCAATTGTCATAGTTCGAACCGCAACTTCAGTTACGGTGGCGATTGGTTTGTCGAAGGCGTCGTCGCAAGCAGGTTTGGTCGCCCCAACACAGTCAATCGCTTGGCAGAGCAAGTATGTGTCGGCCTTTCAGGCCTTCCGCTGCCATGTCAACCGTCACCGGGGCCGCATCGGCCTCGGCAAAGGATGTGCCGGGCCCTCTGCCCTGGTCCCTCATGCACAAATAGTTGACCTGTAAAGTATGTTTGGTCTTGATCCAGTAACGGCGGCGATAACGGCGGCTCCGGGGTTTGACTTTACATCCAAGTGAACGACGTACCGGAACTCTCGGTCATCGCTTGGTTCCGGTCGCGGACGGTACTGAGCGAGTCCGCCGCGAAACGAACCCACCATGCAAGTGGTCTAGCACGAAGTATATTCGCCAAGCAAATTTTCTACCACGCCCTTCGCTCATCGTTCACCGCTTGTCGCTCACCGTTCCGGGCTCGTCCCGGCGGGAACATGACTGGTTGGCTACCCACCAAAGCCCACCAGCGCCGTGGACGAGCAGCTGAATCAGCCAGCCGTTGGTCTCGTTCGAGTCCACCACATTCTTGTCGGGCAGCCTCACACTCATTGCGGACTCGGTCAAACGCCATCTAATAGACATCACCACCACTCGTCCGCCGATGCTGTCGTGGTCAACGGTAGCCCACCAGTCACCCTTCCGCCGGGACGAGCCCGCGCGGTGAGGAATTAGGCAAATAACATCGCCAACACTGGTCCGCTACGATCAAGAATTCACGAGCATGTCCAAGCACTAGAAAACGCGTTCATCGTGGCATTGAATTCAATCGCGTTCATGCGCGAATTGAACAATAGGCAAGCGTCCGGAACGCCCGCGTTGACCGATGCCGCGGTGATTGATTTCCTATCGTCAAAACGCCAGCTACCGCGGCTTCGGGCCAACGCTTGGTTCCTGGTTTTCGAACCCGGCAACGAAGGCAGCAGTGTAGTCGATCGGGCAACGCGCCCGCAATCAGGTTTCGCGTGGTGTTGAGGTTTACGCATTGCGGACTTGCAGCGCCCACTAATTCCGAAACAAAGATTCATCGACAGTCGCCAGAATCTTCGATGTCGTAGACATAGGCGCTACCATCAAATCCTCCCACGCACTAGTCCAGCCACAACGTGGCGACATTTGCTTAGCCCCGGGTGAGCGTGGCGAGCTCCAAGCGAGCCAAGCGTAACCCGGGCTGATGATAGCGAATGGTTCGGCGGTGAGGGCTTAGGCCGCCATTTCAATTGTCATAGTTCGAACCGCAACTTCAGTTACGGTGGCGATTGGTTTGTCGAAGGCGTCGTCGCAAGCAGGTTTGGTCGCCCCAACACAGTCAATCGCTTGGCAGAGCAAGTATGTGTCGGCCTTTCAGGCCTTCCGCTGCCATGTCAACCGTCACCGGGGCCGCATCGGCCTCGGCAAAGGATGTGCCGGGCCCTCTGCCCTGGTCCCTCATGCACAAATAGTCGACCTGTAAAGTATGTTTGGTCTTGATCCAGTAACTCCGCAATGACGGTAAAGCCCCAAAGAAAAACGCCGTGAAGCAATTCACGGCGTTTGCTCGTTTTTCACCGCAGCGGATCGTAACCCGCCGCTGCTTTTCCGGTGCTGCTTTTCCGGTGCTTAGAGCCTATCCGAAAAGGGGTCTGACCCGGGTCTGCCCTTTGGAGGCGAGTCGATTTCATTGAAATTGCTCGCCTCCGAAGGAGACCGGGTCAGACCCCTTTTCGGATAGGCTCTTAGGCGAACTACTCGCTGTCCTCGGCTGGTGGAGCCTGGTCGCTCGCGGGAGTCGGAGTGGGAGGAGCGATCAATGGTCCTTCGGAACCGAGGCCACCCTTGAGATCTTGGGGAGCCTTGGCTTCGGCAATCTGCTGCTGTCGTGCTTCCTCCTTGGCGGCAGCTTCTTCTTGCTCTTCGGCCCAATCGACGCGTTTTCGTGACAGTCCGATCTTGCGTTCGTCGGTATCGACTCGCAACACCTTGACTTCCAATTCGTCGCCAACCTTGACCAACTCTTCCGGATTCTCGACCTTGTCGTCCGACAATTCGGAGATGTGCAGCAAGCCTTCCAGTCCATCTTCGAGTCCGATGAACACGCCAAAGTTGGTGATCTTGGTGACCTTGCCTTTGACCAATTGTCCTGGTTGGTACTTGTCAGGAATGCGTGGTTGCCCAAGGATCATCGTCGAGTTGCTTGAGTCCCAGGGCGATGCGGCGACGTTCTTGATCGACCGACAGCACGCGGCAACTGAATCTCCTGCCCCTTCTCAACGACTTCGCTGGGATGGCTGACCTTGCGCGTCCAGGACATATCCGAGACGTGCAGCAAGCCGTCGATGCCTTGTTCCAGTTCGATGAAGGCACCGTAGTTGGTCAGATTGCGAACCTTGCCGGTCACTGTCGCTACCCTCGGGGTACTTGTCCATGACTTCGTCCCACGGATTGGCCACGGTTTGCTTCATGCCCAGCGACAATTGCTGGCCGGCTGGATCGACACCGAGAATCTTGACGTCGATTTCGTCGCCGGTTTGCACCAATTCGTTGGGATGATTGATACGTCGTGTCCAGGACATTTCGCTGATGTGCACCAAGCCTTCGATGCCTGGTTCGAGCTTGACGAAGGCACCGTAGCTCATGACGTTGACAACTTCGCCCTTGACCGTCGTGCCAACGGGATACTTCTCTTCGATGTTGTCCCAAGGATTGTTCTGCTTCTGCTTCAGACCCAAGGCAATCTTTTGCTTCTCGCGGTCGATCTGCAGAACCTTGACTTCGATCTCCTGATCGATGGAGACCATTTCCGATGGGATGGCCGATCCGTTCCCAACTCATATCGGTGATGTGCAGCAGACCGTCGATACCACCCAGATCGACGAAGGCACCGAAGTCGGCGATGTTCTTGACGATACCCTTGCGGAGTTGTCCGACTTCCAATTCGCCCAGCAGGTGATCGCGATCTTCCTCGCGCTGCTTTTCGATCAGCGACCGGCGGCTGACCACGATATTGCGTCGCGTTTCGTCGATCTTGAGAACTTCGCACTGCACGACGCGTCCGATGTAGTCGGCGATATCGTTGGGACGTCGAATATCGACTTGGCTGGCTGGCAAGAAGACGTTGACGCCGATATCGACCAGCAAGCCACCCTTGATCTTGCGAGTGACGGTACCGGTGACGACCTGGCCTTCGGTGACCTCGGACATCATCTTTTCCCACTCCAGGATCTTTTCCGCCTTGCGTTTGCTCAGCGAGATCATGCCGTGGATATCGTTTGCAGGACCGAGTGCGTCCTCCATCTCTTCGATCAGCACCTTGACGGTCTGTCCAACGGCCGGCGGCTCTTCCGTTTCGTCCCATTCATTGACATTGATTGCACCTTCGCTCTTGAAGCCAACATCGATGACGACATATTCACCGTTGACTTCCACGATCTTGCCATCGACGATCTGATTGACGTCAAAGGCCTCGTTGAGGTCCTTCTAGCGTCTC
The DNA here is from genome assembly GCA_963707245.1 of Pirellulaceae bacterium. GTDB lineage: Bacteria > Planctomycetota > Planctomycetia > Pirellulales > Pirellulaceae > Aureliella. The sequence goes on along the minus strand of CAVPPY010000044.1, from coordinate 18,822 downwards.
GAGAATCATGATCATCCAACTCCTCATACGGCAGAACAGAATCGACCTGCGCCGTCATGGAGTCGTCTTCGAGTGAGCGAATTAGGTTGCGATTGACCATACTTGTCCTAGAAAAACCTCCAACCTGCAGGCACAAGCCTTGGCTGCAATACAGCAACCAGCCTCAGCTGAACGACACCCTAATGCGGCAAGCCCAATTCCGTTGCCCCGCTCGAGAGCCAGAAACAACGCCTACAACCAACCGCTGCGGATAGAACGCCAGGCCACGCTGACGGAGGAACCCAAAAGAAAAAAGTGATTTCACATTCGCGAGCCGGGCAGCAACACAGCTGAACCGTGATAACCCGCAATGGATACGGGCCTAAATCTAACACTGATGCCAGTTTACGGCAACGCCAGCCGGGCCCCCAAAGGGCGAAAACTTCTTTGCTCGGGCGCCACCAGACCTAGGCCCTGCAACTGGTGGCCGCGGGCTGAGGTTTTCGCTAAACTCACGGCTCGGCGGAGGTAGTCCCGTGCCGCAATGCAATTCCGTTATTTCGCACAGGCTCAGAGCATGACAAAATTTGCAGTTCACAGCGTGGCGATTGGCGGTGACCACGCCGGGTACTCCCTAAAGTGCTTGTTGGTGGAACACCTGCGGGACGCCGGCATGGATGTCGTTGACTGCGGGCCTGGCAATGATGGCCCCTGCGATTTTCCGGATTTCGCGGAGGCGGTGGGGCTACAGGTCTTGAGCGGCCGAGTGCAACGAGGCATTCTCGTATGTGGAAGCGGCGTTGGCGTCAGTGTGGCAGCCAATAAGATGCCCGGTATCCGGGCTGCCATCTGCCATGACTCGTATTCGGGTCGGCAGGGTGTCGAGCACGACGACATGAACGTCTTGTGCATCGGAGCGCGGATCATTGGCTCGGAGCTAGCCAAGGACATTTTGGCTTCTTTCTTGAACGCCCAGTACAGCCCGCAGCCACGCCACCAATTGCGAGTCGACAAGATTCTGGATTTGGAACGGTGAGCTTTGGCTGGCGAATTTTGCCCCAAATAAGCATCGTTCGATAAGTAACTGTCGCAGCTTTCAGGTAGCCATCACGCTCCTGGTGATGATCGCGACAATTTCGACAGTTATTTATGGCACAACGCCAAGGCCAGCCGCAGTCTGCCGCCGGACGTCGTCAGTCGCCGAGCGGCCGATTCAGGGATTCAGGGCTGGCATCGCCGGGCAGCCGCTGCCGTGACTCGAGGAAATGGGTCAGGATCAAATGCGCGGCCAAACGATCGAGATTCTGCCGCTTCTTGTTGGAACTCAAGCCCGTATCGCGCAGCAGGCGACGAGCTTCTGCCGTCGAAAACCGCTCGTCAAAGAATGCGATGGGCAATTGGCTGAGCCCGCCGAGCCAATCGGCAAACAGACGCACCTCCCGCGACTTCTGGCTTTCCTGGCCATCGCAATGAATGGGCAGCCCTATCACCCAGCCGACGATATGCTCGCTTTCCGCCATGCCGAGCAGGAACTGCGCGTCGCGTCGCTCATCCAATCGGCGATAGGTTTCGAAGGGCGTCACCCACGTCTGCGTGGGATCGCAAGTAGCCAGCCCGATGCGTACGGTGCCAAAGTCGATACATGCCAATCGCCCACGGGTGGGAAAGTATTTGCCGTTTGGGGGTCGCTGGGGGTCAGGCGGAGTGCTGGACATTCGTTTTATTCCATCAGCTTGGCCGTGAGGGCGCTGGCGACGTCGACGTTTGGCAGCCAATTCGACCGGGAAAGTTAGGCTCGCCACCCAGACGAACCACTTGTTGCCCCCACTCGAGCATCATCAAATCGGTGTCCTGCAGTTCGGCCCTGTCCTGCCCACGCCTGGCGGTTCTGCTCTGCCGCTGGCTCGCTGGATGGGGATTCGTCCGTGTCCAACGGACCCTCCGCTGGCGGCGGAAAGATGGGTGAACCAAAGGTAATCGCCACATGAGCGGGCATAAACAGCGGACTCCATACCGTGCGACGGTAGGGGCTGCCTTGGATATACAAGGGTATCATGGGTACCCTGGACTTGGCAGCCACCACGGCCGCACCGCTGCGGATGGGCACCAGCGGATAACGGGTGTGATTCAGCTGCCCCTCGGGAAACATGCCCACCAATCGACCTTGACCGGTGATCCGCATTGCCTGTTTGGTGGAAGCGGTATCCATGCCACTGCGATTGGTAGGAATCGCCTGCACGGCCTTCAAGATCTTCCCAAAGATGAAGTGATCGCAATACTCCTTGGCAACCATCCAGTGCACTCGCCGTCGCGCGGCCAGCTGCACAAAGAAGGGATCGACGCTGCTGCGATGGTTGGCAACCAAGACTGCCCCGCCCGTTATTTCCTCAGGAGGCTCGTTCGTGAAGTGCACGCGCCAAACCAAGCGACCCATCAGGTAGGTTGGCAAGTACAAGCAGCTTTCCCATAGGTCATAGTCGCTGCGACGTATGAGATGGATAAAATAGCCTAAAGCCGCCACCAGCATGATGGCCAGCCAAGCCAACGCGATCCATGTTTCCATCGCCAATCCCATCAGTCTGCCGTACTTTCTGCATTGAGCGCTGAAAAAATGACTGCGATTTGATCCGCCAATTCGTTTGACGATGCGGTTGATGAAACCTGTACGGGCTGCAGTTCCTGCAAGCCGCGAAACCAAATTTCCTGACGGCGGGCAAACTGCCGCGTATGCGCCTTGATCAATTCCGCGGTAGCCTCGATCGACGGCGGCTTCCAGGCAGTGGATTCCTCTGCCTGTTCATCCTCTGCCTGCCCATCCTCCAGCTGGCTCTCAGCCGTTTGGCCGGCCCCACCCGGCTGCACGCCCATTGGGCGAATGCGATTTAACATTTCTCGGTAGCCGACCGCCTGCTGTGCCGTGTGTCCTAATTCTCCATAGCGATGCAGTAGATCGCGCAGTTCCTGTTCCAGGCCGGCAGCAATCATAGCCTCGACGCGATGGTTAATGCGCTCATGCAACCAGGAACGCTCGAGCTGCAACACGGCCACGGGGCAGTGGAGGGGTGAAGCCGGAACTTCAAACTGACGCTGCCAATGACTTAGGGGCTTGCCCGTCGCCCGAGCTACCTCCAGCGCGCGGATCATTCGCCGTTGATCATTGGGGTGCAACTTGTGCGCCAGCAACGGATCAACCTGCATCAAGCGCTCGCGCAAGGCCTGGCCGCCGAAGGCCCGCGCGTCCTCTTCAACGGATTTACGAAATTCCCAGTCCGCTGGTGGGCCCAGAAACAATCCGCGGATCAAGCTCTTTAAGTACAGGGGCGTTCCCCCGCATATCAACACGCCACGACCTCGGGCTCGAATCGCGCTGGCGATGCCATGTACCTCGGCCACGTATCTCGAAACACTGTAGCTCTCGCTCGGGTCGATTATATCCAGCTGATGGTGCGTCACCCGGGCTCGTTGCTCACGCGTTGGCTTGGCCGTGCCAATGTCCATGCCGCGATAAATGGCCATCGAATCCATCGAGATGATTTCCGCGTTCAACCGCTCGGCAAGGTCAACCGCCAAGGGAGTCTTGCCGCTGGCGGTCGGACCGGTCAAAAACCAGCAGTGCTTCAAGGCTGGTAAGACCCAGCCCTGGAATTCCTCGCCAGCCACCCATTGTTCAGAATCAGGCATAGTTGAAGTTTCGCTTGCCTGCGCCAGTCGCCATTGAGGTTGAAAATGCAACGCAGCCAATCGAACCTTGGAATCTCCGGCTGGCAATCCGCAGGGACATGTCGTGGATTTGAGGATCAGCGAGTATGATGTTCGCTTTAATTATGAAGCGATTGAGCCGATTTGGTAACCCATCGCAGCATATTCCAAATTGAAAGCAACTCGACGGCGGAGACTCGCAGGAAGTGAATGACCAGCAACCAGCCCAGGATGTTCTCGATGGACTGATGGCCGAGATTCACGCTCGCGTCCAAAAACGCCCGGCAGACTCCTATACCACCAAGCTGATCGAGGGCGGGGTGAGCCTGATGGGCTCCAAGATCATCGAAGAGGCAGCGGAAGTGGTTGATGCTGCCGAAAAAAGCCAGTTGCCCGACAATCAGCACCTCATTTACGAAGCCTGCGACCTCATCTACCACCTTTGGGTGCTGCTCGGCAGCCGGGGCGTTTCGGTCGATGACCTGCGCCACGAATTGGCTCGCCGCACGGGCACTTCGGGCTTGGAAGAGAAACGCCAACGCAAGTAAGCCACCATTCAACAGATCGCCCAGGTCATGACAGAAAACCTCCGTATCGGCATTCCCAGCAAGGGTCGACTCAGCGAGCTGGCCATTGCCTTGCTCAATCAAGCCGGATTGCAGTTCAGGCGTCAGGAGCGAACGCTATTTGCAATGGTCAAGCAATTGCCCATCGATGTCATCTTTCTACGAACCGATGATATTCCGGTTTTGTGCGCCGAAGGCGCCATCGACCTGGGCATCACCGGCAGTGATTTGTTGGAAGAGAGCCAAGCCGAACTCGAAGTGCGGTTGCCATTGGGCGTAGGCCGTTGCCGCTTGAGTTTGTGCGTGCCCGAATCATCGAAGATTGAGCACTGCAGTCAACTGGATGGCAAACGCGTGGCTACCAGCTTTCCCAATGTGACTAGAAAATTTCTGCAGGAGCAGCAGGCCAAGGTGCATTTGGTCAACCTGTCGGGATCGGTTGAAATCATGATTTCGCTGGGGGTTGCTGACGCCATTGTGGATTTGGTCGAAACGGGCAGTACACTCGCGGCCAATCGTCTGCGTGTGCTGACTGATATTGGGCACTACGAATCGGTGCTCATTCAAAACCGTAGCAGTGCGCCATGCGCAAATGGCCGATCGTATCGTCCGCCGGCTCGAGGGTGTGGTCATCGCCCGCGATTACTCGCTGCTCGAGTACAACATTCCGCGTAACAACTTGGCACAAGCCGAAGCCATTACGCCAGGCTTCAACTCACCGACCATCAGCACACTGGAAGATCCGAATTGGTGCTCGGTCCGCGTGATGGTCAACCGCAAGCAGGTCATCGATGCCATGGAACAATTGGAAGCCATCGGTGCGTCTGCAATCCTCGAAACCGAGATAGGCAACTGCCGTTTGTAGGCCTGCATGGACAGCCAAGGACGCTTCAAACATCCGCGCATTCGGCAGGCTGGGCCGCAAATTGTCTTGACCATTCGCACTGCCTGCGATATCAAAGAGTTTCTTATACAGGTTGGCAAGTCGCGTGTGCGACCAGCACAGCCTACAAACTGTTTGAAAAAAAGTTGTGCCCCTCTCCGAACAGAAAAAAGCTCTTGAGGCTTCGCTTGTTCTCCATTGGGTCAGATCCTTTCTTGAAACAGTTTCTAACAATTCAATCGCATGACTGAGGATGCACTCAAAGATGACAATCACTCGTGTTGGATCGACCAGCAAGTATGCCAATGGATGGGATACCGCCTTCGGGAAAACCAGTAAGAAGGTCACCAAGAAAGCCGCCGCCGGAAGCGTTAAGAAAAAGGCTGCCAAGTCATCTACCAAGGCAGCCTCCAAATCAAGCACCAAGTCTGCTGCCAAGAAAGCCAGCAAGCCAGCGGCCAAGAACACGACCAGCAAGGGCGTGAATTCCAAAGCCGCGGCAGCCAAGACAGTTGCCAAGAAGAAAGCCAAGAAGAAAGCCGCCCGCTAGGGCTCAGTTCAGATTAGATTCTTGGGGGTAGCCGAGTTCGCTAGAACTCGGTTCATTCCATAATTCCTCAACCTCTGGCGAGTCGGGCTACCACGCTACCCCTAAGTCATCATGTTGACTTAGAGCCTATCCGAAAAGGGGTCTGACCCTCTCCGGCGAAGCCAGAAAACCAATGAAATCGACTCGCCTCCAAAGGGTCAGACCCCTTTCGGATAGGCTCTTAACGCTGGGGCAGTTGTTGAACAATTATTCTTGCCATTGGATGCGTTGTGCGGCCAGCCAACTGTTGAATTCGCCGCTGGCAATTTGTCGGCGGGCTTCGGCCATAAGCAACTGGTAAAAGGTCAGATTGTGATGGGTCAGCAGAATGGGCCCCAGCATTTCACCGGCTATGAACAAATGCCGCAGATAGGCCTTGCTATGCCGGCAGGCCAGGCACGGGCACTCCTCGTCGATGGGGCTCGGGTCGTCGGCGTACTTGGCGTTCCTGAGCCGCAGTTTTCCCTGCCAGCTAAAGGCCAAGGCATTGCGGCCATTGCGGGTGGGCATCACGCAATCAAACATGTCGATGCCGCGGGCGATGCCTTCCAGGAGATCGATGGGCCGGCCAACTCCCATCAGGTATCGCGGCTTGTCGACGGGCAAGTGGGGCGTGGTGGCTTCCAATGCCCGCAGCATTTCCTCGGGCGACTCGCCCACGCTCAGTCCACCGATGGCATAGCCGTCGAATGGCATCGCGGTCAGAGCTTGTGCGCTGCGGCGCCGCAGCTCACGGTCCAAGCCTCCCTGAACGATGGCGAACTTGGCTTGGTGCTCGACCCTCGCCGCCGCTAGACAGCGCGCGGCCCAGCGCGTCGAGCGCTCCATGGCATCCTCGACCAAACTGCGGCTTGGCCGGCAATGCAATGACATGGTCCAGCACCATGGCAATATCACTGTCCAAACGCTCTTGAATGGCTAGTGAGCTTCTCCGGCGTCAGCTCCAGTCGTCGACCATCGATGTGCGACTGAAAGACTGCTCCCTGCTCGGTGATTTTACTGACCTGGGCCAGGCTGAAGATTTGGAACCCACCGCTGTCTGTCAGGATCGGGCCGTTCCAACCCATGAATTGGTGCAAGCCACCCAGCCCGGCAATCCGCTCGCTGCCTGGGCGCAATTCAAGATGATAGGTGTTGCCCAAGATCATTTGGGCACCAGTTGACATGACCTGATCGAGCGTCAGGCCCTTGACGGTGCCCAAGGTGCCCACGGGCATAAAGACCGGCGTCGCTAAGCCACCACGCCGCGTGTGCAGAATACCCAGTCGAGCTGATGTTTCCGCATCGGTTTGGAGTAATTGAAATCCAAAACCGGTTGCCATATGTCAACCGTCCCTGATCGCAGGAAACTTCAATAAATCAATACCGGAGGTAAGCGTTGCCAGCGTTCATCAATCGCCGCGCAGTTTGAGACCCATAATCTCCAACTTGGCCCGCACCTCATTCAAGCTGGTCACACCAAAGTTCTTGGATTCCAGCAGGTCATCACCAGTCTTGCGAATTAACTCGGAGATCGTGTTGATACCCAATCGCACCATGCACTTGCGGGCACGGACCGACAAGTTGAGATCGGAAATTGGTCGATCGAGCACCGCTTGCTGATCGGGAGTCATCCCGGAAGTATCCAGTGGTGGATCAGGCTCGCGCTGATGATCGGCCAACTGCCCCAAGCGACAAGCCCTTGGAAGACAGCATTTCGCGGATCTCGACCAGACTGGTCTCACCAAAGTTCTTGCTGGCCAGCAGCTGTTGCTCGCTGGTGCGAACCAAATCGCCCAGGGTTTCGATGCCCATCTTCTGCAAGCAGTTGCGGCTGCGAACCGACAGTTCAAAGTCGTTGACCGAAATGCTCAGCAACTGACTCATGCGCTCGGTTTGGCGAGCCGAATCCTCGTCGTAGTAGACATTGCCCGAGGCCGAAGCATCCTTCATGTACAACCGAGCCCGGGGATGGTCGGGATAGACATCCAGGATTCGCTTGTAACAGGCTTGAGCCTTGGCAGAAATCGTTGCGATCCTCGTACACCACGCCCAGGTTGATCAGCGTTCCGACGTGCGCTGGAAAACAAGAAGCGGCCCGCTCGTACAGTCGCAATGCTTCCTCGTCGTTGCCCTTGCGATCGTTCTCCAGAGCCAGGCCAAACAAGTGCACCTGGATGATGATCGTCGTATTGCAGCGCACGATTGTAAAGTCGCAACACTTCATCAAAGTTAGCCGTCGCGAGTGGCGACCGTGGCACCTCGCTGGTAGTTGTACTCGGCGGTCTGCTCCGCTGGTCCAAAGATATTGTCCAGAATATCCATGGCCTGTTGCAGATTGCCTTGGTAACGCAAAACTTCCGCACTGGCGATCTGGCACTGATCGGCGTCATAGCCAGCCGCCTTGGCGGATTCGAACGAACTGCAGGGCTAGCATCGTAGTCGCTCAAGTTGAAAGGCGGACTTGGCGAGGTAAAACAATGCCAGGGCACTTCCGTCGGCGTGCGACAAAGTCTGTCTTGCGTCCGCAAACTTGCCGAGTCAAGATACTGGCTGACTCCCAAACGTACCGCTTGGGCCGGACTGCGCTCGGCCACCTGCCCCAATTCGGTCACTGCGTCCCGCAGCACGCCAGCTGGCTGTAGTCCTCAGAGATCGTCTTGCAAATCTGCTGAATCTCACCAGGGCCAAAGGATTGGTTGGAGACCACCATCTCACGTACGTCAAGCACCGAAGCTTCCGTCATCCTGAAATGACTCCTGGAAATGTCAAAGTGCTTTCAGCCAATCAATTCTGCCGAGGCTGCATACCTGTCAGGCAGCGAACAATGCGAAGAGCCAGCGGCGGGAGTCGAACCCGCAACCCCCGCATTACGAATGCGGTGCTCTGCCAATTGAAGCTACGCTGGCGACCTAAGTCAAAGCTGTGCGGCCATTTTAGGGAATCTCAAAATGTACCCGTTGCTTACGGAGATGGTCAAGAGCTAAGACCGCATACTGAACGTTTGTCCGGTAAATCGCCGCCAAAGTTCAGCCCTCCAGGGGCCGGATCTCCACAAAACTGGCAATTTCATCAAGAATACTTGACAAAGGGACGCTAGGCTGCCAATTCCAATAGCTTTGCGCCAAACGGCAATCGAGGACAATCCACGGAAGATCATAGGGCCGATGTTCATTTGCTGGAGTAACGAAGTGGCTTCCCCAGCGATCCTCGCACCACTTCGACAACTGCCTCAGCGAACACGAGGCCGCATTACCGCCCGCCACATTGAACAGTCGGGGATGATCCCAGGGCTTCTCAGCCGCCTGCATCTGCAGTTTCAGTAGACGCGCCAGATCGCTTGGATGCATGCAGTCTCGCGTTTGCCATCCACCGCCGCCATAACCTATGTATTTCAAGGGCTTGCGCAATCGCCAAGCGTTCAGCCAGTAGGCGAAGATACCCTGATCCGCGGTCCCGAATTGCCCGCTGCCCGCCAGCACACCGCAGCGGTTGATCCACACAGGAATATCGAAAGCATGCATGTATTCCAGAGCCAATGCCTCGGAACAAAGCTTGGTGGCACCGTATAGGGATATGGGTGCGGAGGTCGAGCAAACTTCAGAAATACCGTGGGCACTGACTCCCCTTGGCAGCCCGGCCTGGTCATCGATTTCAAAGGCTTCGCCAGTGTTGCGCAGCGCCAGCCCCGCCAGAGTTGCAATCGAATACACTCGGCTTGAGCTGAGCAATATAAAGCCGGCGGAATGGGCTTTACAGTGTTCGAGCAAGTTGTGCGTGCCCAACAAGTTCGATTCCACCAGCTGACGACTGGAGGCGTCCGAGCCCAGCCCGGCCAACACCGATGGATTGGCGGCAGCGTCAATAACCCAATCCACCGGCCCGCAGTTGTGAATATCGCTGGGCAGACGCACGTCGCCATGCGAAACGCGGATGCCCGCTTGCTGCAAAGGTTTTCGATGGTGCCAGCTACCATCCCGCGACAGATTGTCGATGCCCAACACCTGCACCTGGCAGTTGGCTTGCAAATAAAGCGCTAGATGCGAACCAACAAAACCACAGATACCGCTGATGAGAACACGCTGCATGAGTTGCAGACTCCTTGGCTTCCAAAATAGGGCTTCAAAATGGGGGCGATGAGAAGGGAGTGGGCTGGGTAATGGGGGCGGCGCGAGGCGAGTCGAGAATATGTGGACCGTACCACCCTTGCTTCGCAAAAATCAATCCAAACTGATGGCTTTGGTTGGAGAATCCGCCCAAATCAATTTGCATGTGTGCTTGCATTGGTGGTTTGCACGTCTATCCTTTACCACCAGTCCAGCGTGCTGCACCTGCGAACGGGAAGCCCATGAGCCACCTGTTACTTTATTACCAACGGCCTGAACCCGCGACATGGGTCTTCCTGTCGTCCTTTCTGCTGCTGAGTATCTATTTTGTATTTCACCGGTTCTTTTGCGTCCGCAACTTGGACCTCCTGCTGCTGGTGCTGCTAGCTCCTGGTTTGATGATGGTCTACGAGGGCCGGAACATGCAAATCACAACCCAGGCAACGGTTGTCTCGGAGAATCTGGCACAACAGCAGCAACAACTGGCCCAGCAACAACCAGCGGTCGGTCGCTTCGCATCCACCCGGGCGACTACGGAAACAACCACTCAGGCGGTGACAAGCCCCAGTGCAGGAAACTTTGCAGAAGAGCAGCGACTGTCGGTCGATCGCCCCGCGCAGCGAATCGCTCCGCCGATGGCGACCATGCAATATGCACTCGCTACCCGGCCCGCGATGTCGATAGCCCAAAGTCTGGAATTCTACGGTTTTGTCGCCCTGCTGGGCGCCTGCTCACTGTTGATGATTCGCATGTTGATCGACTCCGCGTTGGTCCGCCGGCCCTTGCTGGTGCCCAACTTGACGATCGGTGGATTGAGCTTTATCGGCATCTCTTTGTTCCTGTTCCTCATGGCCAATGTGATCACCAGTTCACCGCGCGACGAGCAGGCCAGTGGCCCCCATCTAGGCCCCGGTTATGCGCTGCTCAACATGTTGCCTCAATTACCCACCACGCCGGAGAGCGAACGCAGTGTTTGGAATGAGGATGAGGTAGGACAGGATGCACGCTTTCTGCCCAATATCGCCCGCATTTTGGCTATTCTCTCAAATCTGGCTATCGTGCTGGGAATCGTGGGGGTGGGATATTGGCATTTCGATAACGTAAAAACCGGAATTGGATGCGCGGTGATGTATTTATTGCTGCCCTATTCGGCTCAAATGACCGGCAACTTGGAACACATCATGCCCGCCGCTTTCATGGTCTTGGCACTGCTGGCCTATAGACAGCCGCTGCTGGCCGGCGGACTGATGGGTTGTGCGGCCGGCTTGGTTTATTACCCACTGTTTCTATTGCCACTGTGGATTAGCTTTTATTGGAAGCGCGGCTTGGGCAGGCTGCTGTTAGGCGTTTCAGCCAGCCTGTTGGCCATGGCCAGCCTGTTGTTATTTGACGGTTGGGACGGACTGACGGATCACTTGCGTTGGATGTTTGGCCTGTGGTCGCCGCGGATGGAAGGCTTGGAAGGCGTTTGGGCTCCTGGGGGCTTTCCCGCAGAATTTCGCTTGCCTGTGCTGGTTGCATTTATCCTACTGAGCATCTCCTTTATCGTTTGGCCATCTCGCAAGAATCTTGGTTCACTCATGAGCGGCACGGCAGCCGTGATGCTGGCTGCACAATTCTGGCATGGCGACGGAGGCGGTTTGTTCATGGCTTGGTTCCTGCCTTTCGTCCTGCTCACTATCTTTCGGCCCAACCTGGACGATCGTGTCGCCACCCAGGTCGTGCGGCTGAAACAAACCTAGTGCCTCGTCCAACTTTAACTTTGGGATTAGCCGCACGGCGTTAGCAGACTGTTGTATTTGAAAAAACCGTGGCTAACGCCAAAACGGCTGATGTTTCCAACCCTAATTCCTAGCTGTGACATTGCACTAGTTGGATAGCGCCGGTTTCCGCTGAGAAAGCTCGAGAATACGAGCGCGAAACGCAGAAGAGCCAGCAGATGGATGCTCCCATCGGCCGCAATCGATTCGGCATTGGCCCGTCTGCCAGCCAGCCAGACTCGCAATGCTGCCTGATCGGCGGCTAGAATGGATTTCAACTGCAATCCCAAATTCTGCTTGAGCGTTCGCTCGATTGTGAACTGGGTCCACCAGCCAAACGCGGCCAGCGACATGGCCAGCATAGCCGGGATCAGACACCATCTCAGCCATCGCCCAACAGCTAAACCGGCCCAACGAAATAAAAGCACCGACTCCCCATTCGAGCTGTTCGGCACTGTCAGACTAGCAGCCAACCTGTCTAAAAACAAGAAAACACTCGGCCATCCTCGGATTGTTTATAATTTATTAACGGAAGAGATCGGCGGAACCTCGCAAGATCGCGATTCGTCTAAAGCGTTCCCGGCTGCCCGCTAGAGCTCTTAACAATGATTACGCTGTCTAGCAAAGAATTTCGCTGTGGTTTTTCGTTCGGTAATACCTGGTTTCGGCCACCTTGTGTCGACGGCTTTGGCCACGCTCTTGGCCTGCGATCCATGCGCACAAGCCGTCTTTTCTCAGGACCTCGCCCTTTCCGAGGGTCGTCAGTCGGCGGTCGATTTTCGCCGCGACGTGCTGCCAATCCTCTCCGAGAATTGTTATGCCTGTCACGGATTCGATGAGCAGGCTCGGCAAGCCGACTTGAGGTTGGATGTTCCGGCAGCTGGCGATGCTGGCCACGTAATCGTACCAGGCAAGCCACACGACAGCGAATTGATTCAGCGGATAGCGACCGGGGATCCGGACCTGAGAATGCCGCCCCCGGAGACAGACAAGTCGCTCAATCAACAGCAACAACAGATCTTGGCCGAGTGGATTGCGCAGGGCGCGGTGTACGCCACGCATTGGTCTTTTGAAATGCCGCAGGCCGTCAACCCGCCACCAATTCCCGCGGAATTTTCCGGCGAGCAGGGATGGGCACCCGATCGATCGATTCATTTGGGCGCGACTGGCCGAGGAAAATCTGCGACCCTCGCCGATCGCCGAGGACTCCGTCTTGCTCCGCCGAGTGTCTTTGGATTTGACCGGCCTGCCTCCTACCGTAGAGCAATTGGACCATTTCTTGGCCGAAGCGCAAGTGGACCGACAGGCGGCCTATGCGAATGCCGTCGACCGCTTGCTGGGTAGTCCGCACTATGGCGAACGTTGGGCTCGATGGTGGCTGGATCAAGCCCGCTATGCCGACAGCAACGGCTACTCGATCGACGCGCCGCGGCAGATCTGGAAATATCGCGACTGGGTAATCGATGCGCTCAATAACGATATGCCATTTGATCAATTCACCATTGAGCAGTTGGCTGGCGACCTACTGCCCGAGGCCACGCAAAGTCAACAAGTGGCTACCGGATTTCATCGCAATACGCAGATTAATCAGGAAGGTGGTATCGACAAAGAGCAGTTCCGCATCGATAGCGTCTTTGATCGTGTGGCAACCACAGGCACGGTATGGCTCGGCTTAACCATCGGTTGCGCCCAATGTCACGACCATAAGTTCGATCCCATAGCGCAAGAAGAGTACTACCAACTTTTCGCCTTTTTCAACAACCAAGACGAGCCGAGTATCAAGGTCTATGGCGATCCTGAGAATGCCCCTGAATTAGTCCGCGAATTGAAAACAGCCGAACGCGAGTTAAACGATTTTATCGCACAGCACGCGCAGAGCTTTAGTGCCTGGGAATCGAGCTTGACGGACGAAGAAAAGTCCAAGCTATCCGCGGAGGTTCAGAAGATACTCAAGCTCGATCCCCAGCGTCGCACTGCTCCACAAAACAGAATGCTATTCGCTATCGAAGTTGGGAAAATTGACAGTCAGTTTCAAGCCCTGCAAGAGCGTTTTGAGGAATTGGACAGCCAGGTTAACGGGGTGGCCACGACTCTGGTAATGAGCGAACGAGATAGCCCACGCAAGACCGCGGTGTTCATCAAGGGCGACTTCACACGGCCCGCACAGGAGGTATTTCCTGGGACCCCAGCCGTTCTACATGACGGCCCGTCGTCATCGCATCCGCTGAATCGACTCGATTTGGCTCGTTGGATTGCTAGTCCGCAAAATCCGCTGACCGCGCGGGTGATAGTGAACCGGGTTTGGCAAGTCTACTTCGGACGCGGCATCGTCGAAACCGAAAACGATTTCGGCTACCTGGGAACGCCCCCCACACATCCTGAGCTGTTGGATTGGTTGGCTGTCGAATTCCAGCGGCACAACTGGAGTTTGAAGAGCCTGCATCGGTCGATCGTAACATCGCACACTTACCAGCAGCGTTCGCAGGCTCGCGAAGACTTGCTGCGTTTAGATCCCAATAACACGCTACTGGGTCGCCAACATCGATTGCGACTGGAGGCGGAGATTATTCGCGACGTGGCCTTGTCAGTCAGCGGTCTGCTGTCAACCAAGCTGGGCGGCCCTCCGGTATTTCCACCGATCCCTGAGGGCGTGATGAACCGCGGTCAAGTCAGTCGTACTTGGAAAGTCAGCCCAGGCGAGGACCGATACCGACGTGGTATCTATACTTTCTTGTATCGCGCGACCCCGCCTCCGGCCCTAAACGTATTCGATGCCCCGGATGGCTTCAATACTTGTACCCGCCGCTCGCGCAGCAATACGCCTCTGCAAGCACTGACGCTGCTGAACGACGGCGCCTTTCTCGAACTGGCCAAGGCGCTGCAGCAGAGAATCGAGAATCAGGGACTTGTGGCTGCCTTTCGGCATTGTACCGGGCGCGTGCCTGCAGAAGATGAATTGGCATTGCTGAATACGCTGGATACCAAAAGTATGGCCCGCGTGCTGCTGAATCTAGATGAAACCGTTACCCGCGAATAGCCATACGGGCCAACAACCCTCCTCAGCTTGACTCGCCGGCCGACATTCACCGCCCGCGACCCCAGGCCCATAGCCAACAAACGCGAAGTTAACCACTGAAAGCCGAATTCATGAATCCCGACCGCTCCCCATCGCTCGAGCAAGTTCTTTTACGCGAGCAGACTCGCCGGCATTTCTTCCGCGATTGTGGGATCGGCGTTGGCTCCATGGCGCTGGCCAGCTTATGCGCCAAGGACGGATCCGCCGTCGCCGGAACCGATTTCGCAAGTCCGCTGGCGCCCCGCCGACCGGATTTTCCCGCCAAAGCCAAGAGCGTGATATTCCTGTTCATGGCTGGAGGACCTTCCCAACTGGAAATGTGGGATTACAAACCCAAACTCAATGCACTCAGTGGACAGCCAATACCTGCCAGCTATATCGAGGGCAAGCGTTTTGCCTTTATGGATAGCAGCCACCGCATCGAACTCCTGGGGTCTCGCCGGAGTTTCCAGCCCTATGGTGAGAGTGGGACTGCGGTTAGCGATTTATTGCCCTACACCGCAGAGATTGTCGACGAGCTGACGATACTCAAGACCTGCCAAACCGAACTGTTCAATCATGCGCCGGCGAAACTCTTCATGAACGCCGGCACCGGACAGTTTGGTCGCCCCAGCATGGGAGCCTGGGTGACCTATGGATTGGGCAGCGAATGCGATAACCTGCCGGGCTTCGTCGTGTTGCAAAGCGGCCCGCGCGGGCCGCGTGGTGGCGGCGTGTTGTGGGGAAGTGGCATGCTGCCCACAACCTATCAAGGTGTTGCACTCCGCAATCAGGGTGATCCCATTCTGAATCTGTCGACGCCCAAGGATGTTAGCCAGGTCGAGCAGCGACGAGTGATTGATGTGGTGGGAGAACTGAATAGCAAGCGTTTGCAACAAACCGGGGATGATGAAATCGCAACCCGTATCAATGCTTACGAAATGGCCTACCGCATGCAGACCAGTGCTCCGGAATTGATGGACACCCAACAAGAAACCGCCGAAACACTGGAGCTGTACGGTATCAAAGATCCCGGCGAATCTAGCTATGCGCGGAACTGCCTATTGGCCAGGCGCTTGGTAGAGCGTGGCGTGCGTTTCATTCAGCTCTATCACACGAACTGGGATCATCATGGGGGGCCGACCGAGAATCTCGAGAAACACCTGCCGCAGATCTGCCGCGAGATTGACCAACCCACCTCGGCCCTCATTCGCGATCTAAAACGAACGGGACTGCTCGAGAACACGATCGTGGTCTGGGGAGGTGAGTTCGGACGCACTCCTATGGGTGAAGTGCGAGAATCAACGGGTCGTAATCATCACATCGATGCCTTTACCATGTGGTTTGCCGGCGGCGGATTTCGACCCGGGACTGTATATGGCGAAACCGACGAATTGGGCTTTGGACCCGTCGACGCATCCGACTCATGTACGCGACATCCATGCCACCTTGTTGCATCAATTGGGCCTAGACCATAAGAATCTCTCCGTCCGCTACCAAGGCCTCGAAGTGCGTTTGACGGGCGTAGAAAAGGCCAATGTAATTCATCAGATCTTGGCCTAAGGAGACACCGCTCCCCACTCGTCGGAATCAACGTTTTCCGTAGCCCAGCACCTAAGCTTTTAGAGCCTATCCTTGCTTCAGCTAGATTCTTCCATATTCCTCAGCTGGATATCCAGCGCCCCGATCGAAATGCGAATTTCAATCAACGAGATGGTCAGCGAGGCGACCATCAGGAACAGGCTGAAGGCAAAGATCAGTTTACCGACCGTTTGCCAGCCGATGAAAATAGATGCCATACAAAGTGTACAGCTTAAGAGGCTAGCGACGCCCAATGTCTGCATGTCGCGGATGAGTTTGATGCGCCGCCGAAGATTGGCAATCTGATCAACATAGATGCGATCGGATGAAGCAAGATAACCTTCATGCAGTTTGCGAATGACGCTGGCTAAGGCCAGGAAGCGGTTGGTATAGGCAAGTAACAGCAATGAGATCGTCGAAAACAACAAGGCAGGGGTCGTTAGGTCGATTTGCATCGTCTATTTGCCAACAGTGCTAAGAAGGACAGCCTCATCATCCACCTGCCCATATGTTAGCCGAACCGGCTGTCATTGCCGAGACGCTAGTTGAGATCGCGATTTCGCGAGCGGAAACTTAAGCTGAAAAATAGTACCTACTTAGGAATAGCCATGGGGGGATCCCGGGGGCACAGTGGGCACAGCACTCCAACGAGGTTGTAAAAAAATCTATTGCCGTTCAGTGCTTTGCGAAAGCCTCGAATGTACTCATCACACTCCGTTGTGATGTCATGAAAAACCAGTTGCAATTGCTAGCGGAGCCGCCCAGAGCAGCCCGGGGGCACAGCACTAGCCCCTAAATAAGTATATGCCGGCTGGCTTTTGCGTTGATTTGGCCGGCGCAGCGTGAGCGGCCGGGCCAGCCGGGCTGAGTTTTCGGCGATAGGTTTGAGTCATGACTTTACTGGGTGCCCTGTGGGCGTTTGGGCTGGCGGCGGTACCGAGTCGTACGTGCCTCGGCTTCAAAGCTGGGATGTCACTCCAGCGCGAATTGCAGCCAGCGATTGAATATATGTAATGATTCGTTCCAGCTCAAAAGACGGACAGTCAACTGTCGTCCACCCCGAATAATCTTGCGGGTAGGCGTACAAATTGCTCAACGAATCGCTTGAACTCCATTCGAATGACTTGACGCCGCTCACACTGCTGCTTTTCCCGCCAACGTCCGGCTACGGGAATACTAAGTCCAATCCAAGCTTTCAGACTCCAACTCAACGCGGTCATCACCATGAAAGCCCAATTGGATTCCAGGTTGTCGACCGGCGCGTGCAATGCCGGCACTGATTCAATTGCGCCAGAACATTTTCTTGTTCGCAACGAGCGTTGCTCGCGTAGATAACTTCACTCGTTGAAAGTTGTTTCTTGGATTCGTTGGTGAGGTAGAAGAAGTAGACGTAGTCATCGAATAATCGACCTTGCTTGGCAACCTCCAGTTCTTTACACACGATTACCAGTCGGTAAGTCTCATCGCAATCAGTTGGGCTATACGCAACTTCAGTAACCCATTCCGCAGCGAGGCGTTTATTCTCGTAGCCGCGTTCGAACACAATCTGCTCTTTCACGTTTTCGGGACGTGCTCGATCAGGAGTTCTGGAATCATATTTCGGCCTGGGCTGCAGCCGTTTCCAGTCTTCAAGGGCTACGTTTTCCGCGATATCCACCAGTCCCGCGTAGGCTTTCATGCCGAACACAAACTTCACACCTGCTTCGCTCCACCGGTCCAGATGAATGGTCTGTGTGAAGGCCGTGTCGCCTCGCAATACAATTCGACGAAAGCCGGCCTTGCGGCAAAGATCAATCGCACGATCCGCCTCACTGGCTGCGCCTTCCTGACTGGGACGGTTGCCGCTGCGGTTGACGATTCGTAGCACTTCGCCAGTCTCCGCTAGTGTCAGCACCAATGGATGATAGCCCCAGATGCCTTTGTAGCTGATATCCATCCCAGCCTTGCATTGACCAGTGGTTTCGACCATGGTGCCATCCATCTCAATCGTGGCTTGCTCAAAGAAGCTGTCGTCTTGCTGCCGCCAGACATCCATGCGAACTTCGTCAAACGCGTCTTGTAAGCGGTTGATGTGGTAGGGTGTGAATCGTCTGCAAAAGTCGCCCGCAGTCGTTGGGTCGGGGATGCGCTGCGCCGATCGAGTCCAGGAATAACTCGTCATTGCGTCGTGTCTCGATATCTTGCAAGCAAGTTCCGCCGCACAGTGCGTTGTATGCCAAGTTCAGAACGTGATCCGACTCGTGATACGGCATATGCTTTTTGAACACATGAAGTTTCTGGTCAATACGTTCGGGGAGTCTGAGCTTCTGCGCGAAGGCATGCACAGCCGCCAGGCCACCGTAAGCAGTTCCGCCTGCTTTTTGTGCAAGTTCATAGCGAGTGTTGCCGCCTGAAATCATTGGTTCACCACGATCGTATCCGGCTGAATCGTCAAGCCGTCGTAGAATGCGTCGTTTGCGTTGTCGAATCAATTGTGCTTTAATTATTTTCACTCGAAATCTCCATCGTAGGTAACGAGCTGTCAGTTGGGCCGTCGCAAACAGACCAACAGATAGCAGGGCATTTCGAGTTTTTTTACGCGCAAATCCCGTGCCAACAACCCGGGATATACTTATTTAGGGACTA